>NZ_PYPS01000022.1 GCF_003027925.1 Micromonospora sp. RP3T | reverse complement strand
CCCGGCCGGTCCGGCCGGCGCGGGGCGCCGGCCGCTGCTGGACCCGGTCGGCGACGCGGTGGCCGTCGTCGCCGCGCTGCTCCAGTCCACCGGCGGGCTGCGGTGAGGACGGCCGCCCTGGCCGCGGCGGTGGCGCTGCCGCTGGCCCACGCGGCGCCGGCGGTCACCACGCTCCCGGCCCTCCGGCAGCGCCTGCTGCCCGGTCTGCACGGCCTCGGGTCACCCGACCGGGTCGCGCTGACCTTCGACGACGGCCCGGACCCGGAGTCGACGCCCCACTTCCTGGACGTGCTGGCCGCGCACCGGGTCCGGGCCACGTTCTTCGTGCTCGGCGTGATGCTGCGGCGCCGACCGGACCTGGGCCGCCGGCTGGTGGCGGCCGGACACGAGGTGGCGCTGCACGGCTGGGCGCACGACAACCTGCTGCTGCGCGGGCCGGCCGGCACCGTCCGCGACCTGACCCGCGCGTACGACCTGGTGGTGGACGTGACCGGCCGGCCGCCGGCGTTCCTGCGCCCGCCGTACGGGGTGCTCACCGGCGCGGCCCTGGTCGCCGCCCGGCGACTGCGTCTGCGGCCGGTGCTGTGGAGTTGCTGGGGGCGGGACTGGACCGCCTCGGCGACCGGGGACGGCGTCCGCCGCCGCGTCCTGGCCGGATTGCGCGGCGGCGGCACGGTCCTGCTGCACGACTCCTCCTGCGCCGCCGCGCCGGGCGCCTGGCGGGCCGGGCTCGCCGCGCTGCCCGGACTGCTCGCGGAGTGCCGCCACCGGGGGTGGCGGGTCGGCCCGCTCGGCGGTCACGGGCTCGCGGCGCGCTGACTGCGGGGGCGGGACCCTACGCCACCACACCGCCGTCGGGACGCGAATCCCGGAGCCGGCGACCCGTTCGGGTCGGCGTGGCTAGCGTGCGGGACATGAGGACCTGGGGACCGTCCGTGGCGCTGGCCGCCGCCCTGCTCCTGCCCCTGTCGACGCCGGTGACACCCGCCGTGGCGGCGACCCGGACCGGCGGGCCGGCCCGCCGGCTGCCGGGTGGGGCGCCGCCCTGCCCGAACGTGCCGGCTCCGGCGACCCGTCCGCCGCAGGCCCCGCCGCCACCCGACCCGGCCGCCCGGTCCGTCGGCGGCGCGGCGCTGGACACCACCGGACTCGTGGTGCCGGCCGCGGCGACCGCGACGCCGCCGCCGGTGACCGCGACCTCGTGGCTGGTCGCCGACCTGGACACCGGCGCGGTGCTCGGCGGCTGCGGCCCGCACGAGTACGGCGTCCCGGCCAGCGTGCAGAAGCTGCTGCTGGCCGCCACCATGCTGCCCCGGCTGGACCCGGACCGGGAGGTCACCATGACGGCCGGTGACCTGGCGATCGAGCCGGGCAGCTCGGCGGTGGGGCTGGCCGAGGGCGGGCGCTACCGGATCGGGACGATCTGGCTGGGCCTGCTGCTGAAGTCGGGCAACGAGGCCGCAAACGCGCTGGCCCGGCTCGGGGGCGGCCCGGACGGGCTGGCCGGCGGCGTCCGCGCGATGAACGACGAGGCGCATCGGCTCGGCGCCCGGCAGACGCACGCGGTCACGCCGTCCGGGCTGGACGGCCCGGGGCAGTTCACCAGCGCGTACGACCTGGCGTTGATCGCCCGGGCGTGCTTCCGCGAGCCGGCCTTCCGGCGTTACACCGCCACCCGTACCGCGCAGGTGCCGGCCCAGCCGGCGCTGCACGAGAAGGCGTTCCAGATCCAGAACGACAACATGCTGCTGGACCACTATCCGGGCGCGCTCGGTGGCAAGACCGGCTTCACCGATCTGGCCCGGCACACGTACGTCGGCGCGGCCGAGCGCGGCGGGCGCCGGCTGGTGGTGACGCTGCTCGGCGCGGAGATCCCCACCCAGCGGGGCTGGCAGCAGGGCGCGGCGCTGCTGGACTGGGGATTCGGGCTGCCCCGGGACGCGGCGGTCGGCCGCCTGGTGGAGCCGGGCGAGCTGGACCGCTCGCCGACGCCCGCCACCGGGGCCGCGTCGGCGCTGGCCGGGCACGCCGACCTGGGCGGCGGCGCGGCGCGGCCCGGCACCGGGTCGGGCGTCGGCGTGCCGCTCACGGTGGGCGCGGTGGTGGTGGCCGGGGGAGCGGTGCTGCTGGCCCGTCGCCGTCGGCACGCCGCGGCGGTGGCACTGTCGGCCGCGCCCGGCCTGCGGAAGCCGGAAATTCCGGAAGGCGACTGAAAAGTCCGGCTGGTCAGTGGCCGGCGGGGGCCGCGGTGCTGTCCCGCACCACCAGTTCGGTGGCCAGTTCGATCCGGGGCGACTCGATCTCCTCACCCTGGGCCAGGCGCAGCACGGTGCGGGCCGCGAGGCGGCCCATCTCCACCAGCGGCTGGCGCACGGTGGTCAGCGGCGGCGAGGCCCACCGCGCCTCGGGCAGGTCGTCGAAGCCGACCACGGAGACGTCGTCGGCGACCCGCAGGCCGCGGCGGCGCACCGCCTCGTAGACGCCGAAGGCCATCTGGTCGCTGGCCGCGAAGATCGCGGTGGGCGGGTCGTCGAGGTCGAGCAGCGCGCCGCCGGCCGTGTAGCCGGCGGCGTGGTAGAAGTCGCCGGGGTGCACCAGCCGGTCGTCGGCCGGTACGCCGGCGGCGGCCAGCGCGGCCCGGTAGCCGTCCAGCCGGGCCCGGCTGCACAGCAGGTGCGGCGGGCCGGCGACGAACCCGATCCGCTGATGGCCAAGGCTCAGCAGGTGCTCGGTGGCGGACAGGCCGCCGGTCCAGTTGGTGGCGCCGATCGCCGGCACGTCCGTCCCGGCCACGCCGGCGTCCGGGTCGACCACCACCACCGGCACGTTGAGCCGGCGCAGTTGCGCGTGCACCGCCGGGCTCAGGTGCGAGGTCACCACGATCACCCCGTCGGAGGCGCGGGCGCGCAGGTTGTGCAGCCACTGCCGGGTGGAGCTGGACTCGCGGTGCACGGCCGAGACGACGATGCCCACCCCGGCGGCGTGGCCGACGTCCTCCACCCCGCGGATGATCTCCACGGCCCAGGGGCTGTCCAGGTCGTTGAAGACCAGGTCGACCAGGTCCGCCCGGCGTACCGTGCGGCTGTTGCGGCGTCGGTAGCCGTGGTGGCGCAGCAGCTCCTCGACCCGCTCCCGGGTGTCCGGCGCGACGTCGGAACGCCCGTTGAGCACCCGCGACACGGTGGGCACGGAGACACCGGCCTCCCGTGCGATCGCGGTGATGGTCACCCTGCGCTCGTCGTCCGCGCTCACCCGTGTTCCCTTCGCCGGCTGCCGGACCGACCGGAAAACCGTTCCGCCCCACGGACATCTTGCCGTACGCCGAGGGCTTGACGACAGATCGACCCGGCCCTAGCGTTCGGACAACTTGCGGAAACCTTCCGGAAACGCGTCGGCGACCGTGCCGCGACGCGCCCCGCCGAGCCGACGAGGAAGCCCAGGCGTGTTCACCGACCTGACCGAGGCCGAGCTCCGCCAGCACCGCAGCGACCTGCGCGAACCCGCCGACTTCGACGCCTTCTGGGCCGAGACGCTGGCCGAGGCCCGCTCCTGCGGCGACCCGGTGACCGCGACCCCGGTGCCGACCCCGCTGACGGCGGCGGACGTCTTCGACGTGACCTTTCCCGGGTTCGCCGGGCAGCCGGTCCGGGCCTGGCTGCGGGTGCCCCGCGCCGCGTCCACGCCGCCGCCGACCGTGGTGCAGTACGTCGGCTACGGCGGCGGACGCGGCCACCCGTTGGAGAACCTGCTCTGGTCCGCCGCCGGCTTCGCCCACCTCCAGATGGACACCCGCGGCCAGGGCTCGGGGTGGAGCCGTGGCGACACCCCGGACGTCGCGGCGGCCGGGCCGCAGGCGCCCGGCATGGCCACCCGGGGCGTGGAGGAGCCCCGCCGCTACTACTACCGGCGCTTCCTGACCGACGCGGTCCGGGCCGTCGACGCGGCCCGCGAGCTGCCGGGCGTCGACCCGACCCGGATCGCCGTGCTGGGCCACAGCCAGGGCGGGGCCGCCGCGCTGGCCGCCGCCGCGCTGGCCCCCGGGGTGCGCGCGGCGGTGGCGCACGTGCCGTTCCTCTGCGACATCCCCCGCGCCGTGGGGCTCACCGACTCGGCGCCGTTCCGCGAGATCCGGGACTACCTGGCCGTGCACCGGGACCGGGCGGAGCAGGTGTTCCACACGCTCGGCTACGTCGACGGGGTCGCGTTCGCCAGGCGTGCCGACGTGCCGGCCCGCTTCTCCGTCGCGCTGATGGACGAGATCGTCCCGCCGTCGACGGTCTACGCCGCGTACCACGACTACCGGGGCGAGAAGGAGCTGACGGTCTGGCGCTTCAACGGCCACGAGGCGGGCGGCATCGACGACGACGCCGCCGCTGTCGACTTCCTCCACGCGACGCTGGGGTAAGGAGGGGCCCCTTGTTAACAGACGTCTGTTAACAAGGGGCCCCTCCTTACCCCGTGGTAGACACGGCAGCGTGCGCAGACGTACGGCAATGCTCCTGGTCGTGGTGGTCACGGCCCTCGCCGCCGGCTGCCAGCGACCCGCGCCGCGCCCGACGCCGTCGGCCACCCCGACCGGCCCCCGTGCCCCGGCCGACATCGTCGACCTGGCCACCGTCGACGCGGGCGTGCGCACCGACATCCGGTACGCCGGCGCGCACAACTTCGTCGGCCGGCCGATCGACGGCTACCCCGAGCCGCTCTGCCTGCTCACCCGCCGGGCCGCGGCGGCGCTGAGTCGGGTGCAGGCCGCCGCGCTCGACCGCGGCCACAGCCTGAAGGTGTACGACTGCTACCGCCCGCAGCGGGCCGTGAACGAGTTCGTCGCCTGGGCGAAGCGCCCGCAGGAGCAACAGATGAAGGCGGAGTTCTACCCCGACGTGCCGAAGGACCGGCTCTTCGCCGACGGCTACCTGGGCGCGCCCACCGCGCACAGCCGGGGCAGCACGCTCGACCTGACCCTGGTCCCGGTGCCCACCCCCACGCAGCCCGGCTACGCGCCCGGCCAGCCGCTGCTGCCCTGCACCGCGCCCACCGGCCGGCGCTTCGCCGACGACTCGGTCGACATGGGCACCGGGTTCGACTGCTTCGACCCGCGCGCCCACACCGCCGCCGGAGGGCTCACCGACGCCGCCCGCCGGAACCGGGCCCTGCTGAAGGAACTGATGACGGCGCAGGGATTCGAGAACTACCCGCGCGAGTGGTGGCACTACCGGTACGTGGACGAGCCGTACCCGGACACCTGGTTCGACTTCCCGGTGGCCCGCTCCTCGCTGCGGTAACCCGGTTGCCTCATGATCCACGACGGTTAGGCTCCGGGGGACCGACCCCGCCCCGGAAGGACGTCCCCGGTGACCATCGAACGGATCGGCCCGCCGCTGCGGGCCGGCGAGCGGGAGACGCTGCGCGCGTTCCTCGACTTCCACCGCGCCACGCTGGCCCGCAAGTGCGAGGGGCTGACCGACGAGCAGTTGCGCCGGCAGTCCTCGCCGCCGTCCACGCTGTCCCTGCTCGGCCTGGTCCGGCACCTGGCCGAGGTGGAACGCGCCTGGTTCCGGCGCGTCATCGCCGCCGAGGACATGCCGCTGGTCTGGTCGGAAACCGACGACTACCAGGCGGCGTACGACGCGCGCGACGCCGACCGCGCGGAGGCGTTCGAGGCGTGGCAGCGCGAGGTCGCGCACGCCCGGCGGATCGAGCTCGCGGCCGAGTCGCTCGACGTGACCGGCCACCAGGCCCGCTGGGGCGAGGACGTCTCGCTGCGCCTGGTGATGCTGCACATGATCCACGAGTACGCCCGGCACAACGGCCACGCCGACCTGCTCCGCGAAGCCGTCGACGGCACCGTCGGCGTGTAAGGCGGGGGCCCCCGTTAACGCCTTCGGTAGAGGCGGGGGCCCCGCTTAACACCACGATCACGGCGCGCGGGGCCGAGGTCCATCACCACCGGTGAGACCGGCGCGCTCAAGGTGGTGCTCACCCGCTGAGTGGTGTTAAGCGGGGCCCCCTCCGCTACCGGAGGCGTTAACCGGGGCCCCCGCCTTACCGCGCAGCGGCAGCCAGGTGAGCACGTTGGCGATCTGCGTGTCCCAGTAGGGCCAGTCGTGGTCGCCGGGGGTGAAGTGGACGGTGAGCGGCAGGCCGCGCCGCCGGGCGGTGTCGACGAACCGGACGTTGTCCTCGTACAGGAAGTCCTCGGTGCCGCAGGCGACGTAGAGCGCGGGCAGGTCGTCGCCGGCGCGCTCCAGCAGCGCCACCGTGTCGTCTCCGTCCGGCGCCGGGCCGTCGCCCCAGACGGTGTGCCACACCGCCGGGTCGAGGGGGCTGGACGGGTGGTGCCGGCGGTGCACCACGTCGAGCGCGCCGGAGAGGCTGGCCGCCGCCGCGAACCGGTCCGGGTGGCGCAGCGCCCACTTCACCGCGCCGTAGCCGCCCATCGACAGGCCGGCCACGAACGTGTCCTCCCGGCGGGTGGAGAGCCGGAAGAACGACCGGCACACCTCGGGCAGTTCCTCGCTGAGGAACGACCAGTACCGGTTGCCGTGCGCCTCGTCGCAGTAGAAACTGCGCTGCGCCTGCGGCATCACCACGGCCAGCCCCAGCGGGGCGGCGTACCGTTCGATCGACGACCGCCGGGTCCACGCCGTGTCGTCGTCGCTGAGGCCGTGCAGCAGGTACAGCACCGGCGGATCTCCGTCGCCGGCCGCGCCGGCCATGCCGATCCCGGTCGCGCCCCGGTCGGGCAGCAGCACCGTCATCGAGGTGCCCAGGCCGAGCGTCTCGGAGAAGAAGTCACACCGTATCCGCGCCATGAGCCGGCAGCGTACCGGTGGCCCGATGGGGGCGGATTGACCGTTCCTATTGCCGCGGGCCCTTCGCGCGGGACAGGATGGGCATGCGTGCCGGAAACGTGTTCGTAACCTGCGCGTTGCTGGTCTCTGTCACGAGGAAGTGGGAGTCAGTCATGAGCGACGTCTCGGCGGCACTGGGTGTGCGCCTCTACCCGGATCTGGTCGAGCCCGGCGGTCTGGCTCCCGCGCTCGCGCAGACCGCGACCGCCCACCAGCTCGACGTCGGGCGGGTCAGCGCTCCCGAGCAGGGCCGCAGCCGGTTCACCTGCGCCGAGCTGACCTCCGAGCGGGGCGTGGTCTGCGTCAGCCTCGGCGCCCAGGCCCGCTACTTCATGATCGACCTGCGGGTCGACGGCGACGTGCAGGCCCGGGGGGACGCCACCGACCTGCTCCAGGTCGCCCAGGTGGCCGACGCCTGGCGGTCCGGCACGACGCTCACCGACCTCACCGCCCGTTTCCCCTTCATGGAGGAGATCAAGCGCCACCCGGTGGCCCAGGCCGGCTAGGGCCGGTGGCCCGGCCCGCGTCAGCGGGTGAGGCCGACCGCCGTCGCCAGGTGCGCCACGCCGGCCGGCGCGGGTCCGCCGCGCGCCACCTCGGCCAGCACGGTACGCGCCGCCGGCCGCATCCGGACCTCGGCCGGCGCGAGCCGGTCGGCCTCGGTCAGGGCCCGGCCCGCCCGCAGCAGGTCACCGATCTGGAGGTACGCCCGCGCGGCGTCGACCAGGTGCGCGGCGCGGTGCTCGACGGGCAACCACCGCCAGCCCTCCGACCGGATCGCCGTCTCGTGCCGGGTGACCGCCTCGGCGCCGTCGCCGAGTTCGACAGCCACCGCCACGTGTGCCACCTGCACGGCAGCCGGCCCGAACCCATCGAGGTGGGGGTCGAGCCGGTCGTCGGCCCGCCCGGCGATCCCGGCGGCCACCCCCAGCCACTCCGCCGCGCTGCGCGCGTCGCCGCAGGACGCCGCCGCGAGCGCCGCCTCGACCCACAGCGTCCCGGCCAGGGCCGCTCCGCCGGGCGACGCGTCGCGCGCCGCCGGGGCACCGGTCCGGTTCGCGGCGGCGATCGTCACCGTCGTCGCCAGCCGCCCCCGCCCCGTGGCGCGCAGCGCCTGCCCGAGCGGCACCGCCGCGACCGCCGTCCACCTCGGCTCACCGGCGGCCACCGTCACCGCCCGATCGGCGGCCAGCCAGGCCAGATCCGGCTCGCCGAGTTTCACCAGCACCGACGCGGTGATCCGGTACGCCCGCACCAGCAGCCCGCCGGCGCCGTCCCCGTCCCCGGCGTACGCGGCCCGGGTCGCGTCGAGCAGTTCCGGCACCAGGCGCAGCACCTGCGGATAGCGCGCGTGCCGGTACGCCGACCACGCATGATCCACCCGTCGGCCCAGCTCGTCCGTGGACGTCGAATCCCGGTGGCCGGAACCGGCCGGGAACAGGTCGTAGCGGGCCAGCGCCGCGCGTACCCCGTCCACCCCCTCGTCGCCAAGGGCCGGCGGCGGATCCTCCCGGCCGAGCAGCGTCGCCGGTTCCACCCGCAGCACCCGGGCGACATCCTGGATGACGGAGAAGCGGTCCAGGGCGCGTACGCCGCGTTCGACCTTGTCGACCCAGCTCTTCGACTTGCCCAACCGGTCGGCCAGCATCTGCTGGGTCATCCGACGCCGGACCCGCCACTGCGCGACGCGGCGGCCGACCGGCACGTCACCGCCGGTCATGCCGCCGGTCCGGCACCGCCCGGGTCGTCTCCTCGACCGGTATCCGGTCCGCCTCGGCCTGCGCGAGCAGCCGCTGCCGCGCCGCCTCCCGCTCGGCGGCCTGGATCTGCTCACCCCGGTCGACTGCCGGCTTGTCGCCACGCTTCTGCATCGCCACCTCCATCGGCGGTGGCGCGTCGCGCGCCACACCGCCACAGGCTGGCGTGACTGAGGGTAATCAAAAAGGTGCGGAAGGTGCGATCCGAAGATCGTGAAGTCATCCACTCGGACACGGTGTACCAGTCACCGCGCACAACCCATCAGCTCGGCCAGGGCAGCCAACTCGTCCGTCATCGCCCGGCGGCGTCCGGTGGCGATGGTGTCCACGATGTCCCGCGCGTACCGCTGCTGCCGCAGCCAGGTCGGCGCCGTGTCGCGCAACTGCGTCAACACCGCTGTCGCTTTCCCGTAACGCCGCAGATCCGCGTACGCCCATGCCAGGTCCAGCCGATGCCGTCGCCACGCCGATGTGCTGAGAGTGGGCCCCGGCGGCACCGTCGCGGACAGCTCCAGCACCCGATCCGCCTCGCCGGCCACGGCTGCCGCTTCCGCCCGCTGCATCTGCACCTTGGCGCTGTCGAATCCGCCGACCAGCATCAACTGATCCGCCGCCGGTACCCGATCACCGATCCGTACCGCGGCGGCAGCGGCGACCCCGATAAGGTCGGTCACCTCGTCCGGCCGGTTGTCCCGGGACCGCGCGGCGGCGGCGCTCAGCAGCAACCACCCCCACGCGGCCAGATCGCCCGGTGTCGCCCGGGACAGCCGAGGTTCCACCTCGTCGGCGGTGGCCACCGCCAAGTCGGCCGCCTCGCTGATCCGGCCTTGACGCATCAGCGACCAGCACATCGTCCGGATGACGGTGGCCGCGACCACCCGGTCTCCGGAGCGCTGCGCGGCGTCGAGGGCCCCCGAGAGCGCGGTCTGCGCCAGGTCGTCGGCCCGAAGCTGGATCAGCAGACCGCCGGCCAGGTGATACGTGCGGGCGAGCAGGTCGTGCGCCTCGGCCTGACGCTCCTCGCCGACGAGATCGACCGCCGCCCGCACGTTGACCACTAGCGGCGGCACCACCCGTAACGCCATGGCGTAGTCGCCGGCGTTGTAGACCCGATCGGCGGCGTGCAGATTCCCGCGCAACGTGTGGAGGCCGGGTGGCTCGCTCGACGGCACCACGAACGGAGCACCGTCGATTCCCCGGAGCGGGGCGATGACCCGGCGGATCTCGGCCAGCGACAGCGACCGGTGACCCGGCTCGCCACGCGCGGCTGCCTGCGACGCGTCACCGAGCAACGCGGACGTCGACACACCAAGGGCCCGCGCGAGCGCATGCAGCGTGTCGAGGCGAGCCGTGCCCCGGCTGCCCTGCTCCAGCTTCCGGATCACCTCGACACTGACCCCGGAACGCTCGGCGAGCTGCTCCTGCGTCAGCCGCGACTCGCGACGAAGTCCGGCGAGACGCTCCCCGACGGTGGGTTCAGCCATGCCACCTCCCGCTGCCGCAACGACCGACCGCCCCTCGACGCGCGGACGGATGAGCGGCCACTTCGGACCGTACACCGGTCTGAGCTGTGCGTGACGTCCCGCGCAGGCGGGATCGACTCCGCTACGCCGACGTGGTGGCATCACGCGGCTGGCCATGCCGCTACTTCGGCGAAGTGGTGTCGATCAACGCCCTCGTGAATATCGCGTTGCCGGCCGCATGCCGCGGTCGTACCGTGAACGGGCAACCTCAACCGGTTCCAGCCGCAAGGAGAGCCCCGTGTCGCAGCGGAATCGCACCCGAGCCGAGCGGCCCGTGCCGCGCGCCGGTGCCCTGCTGCCCGAGCCGGGCCGCGGTGGCCGCCGGGAACAGCGGTGGCGACCGGGGTGGTGGCGCGTCTAGCGCCGACGCGACGATCCGCGCGAACCGCCCGCCCCAGACCGGAGCCGGGCGGTTCTCCGTGTCCGGGGCGCGCTCCGGCACGGACACCAGCACCGCCCGGGACGTCCGTCCCGGCACGGGCCGTTGGAGCAAATGGGCAGCTCACCCGGTTCTCACCCGGGAGGCTACGGGTTCGAGTCCCGTACGGCCCACATCCCACGAACAAGGAGACGATCATGGGTTTCACCCCCCTGGCCGGTACCCGGGCGCCGGTCCGGGTCTGGACCGATCCGTACGCGATCGAGGCGCAGGCGGCCCGGCAGCTGCGTAACATCGGCGCGCTGCCCTGGGTGCAGGGCGTCGCGGTGATGCCGGACGTGCACTTCGGCAAGGGCGCGACGGTCGGCTCGGTCATCGCGATGCGGCAGGCCGTCTCGCCGGCCGCGGTCGGCGTGGACATCGGCTGCGGCATGTCCGCGGTGCGCACCTCGCTCACCGCCGCCGACCTGCCCGACGACCTCGGGCCGCTGCGGTCGGCGATCGAGGCGGCGATCCCGGTCGGGTTCGCGATGCGCGACGACGCGGTCGACCCGCGTCGGGTCCGGGGTCTGGAGCAGGCCGGCTGGGTCGACTTCTGGCGTCGGTTCGGCACGCTCGACCGGAGGGTGGCGCAGCTCGAGACGCGGGCCCAGCGGCAGCTCGGCACGCTCGGCGGCGGCAACCACTTCATCGAGGTATGCCTGGAGCAGGGCGGCCCGGACGACGGCCGGGTCTGGCTGATGCTGCACTCCGGTTCCCGCAACATCGGCAAGGAGCTGGCCGAGCGGCACATGGCGGTGGCGCGCGGCCTGCCGCACAACACCGACCTGCCCGACCGTGACCTGGCGGTGTTCCTGTCCGGCACGCCTGAGATGGACGCCTACCGCCGGGACCTGTGGTGGGCGCAGGAGTACGCGCGGCGCAACCGGGCGGTCATGCTGGCGCTGCTCTGCCAGGTGGTCCGGGACGCGTTCCCGCGGGTCGGCTACGACGAGCCGATCTCCTGCCACCACAACTACGTGGCGGAGGAGCGGTACGACGGGGTGGAGGTGCTGGTGACGCGGAAGGGTGCGATCCGGGCCGGCGACGGCGACCTGGGCATCATTCCCGGCTCGATGGGCACCGGCTCGTACGTCGTGCGGGGCAAGGGCAACCTCGACGCGTACTGCTCGGCGTCGCACGGCGCGGGGCGGCGGATGTCGCGGGGGCAGGCGAAGCGGACGTTCAGCACGGCCGACCTGGCCGCGCAGACCGCCGGCGTGGAGTGCCGCAAGGACGCCGGTGTGGTCGACGAGATCCCGGCCGCCTACAAGGACATCACCGAGGTGATGGCCCAGCAGGAGGACCTGGTCGAGGTGGTCGCCCACCTCAAGCAGGTCGTCTGCGTGAAGGGTTGACCGGCGGGGCCGGCGTCGAGGGGGCGCCGGCCCTACCGGGTACGCCGGGCGACGCGCACGGCGACGGCGACCGCGCCGATGACGAGCAGCGCGGACAGGAGCTGGAGGCCGGGGGAGTCGTCGACTTCCCCGTACCCGAAGCCGGCGACGCCGAGCGCGACGGCGAGGACCGCCAGGGCGGTGAGTGCGTGTCTCATGCCTCCTCCCCGTCGGCGACCCATTCGAGCAGGTCGCCGGGTTGGCAGTCGAGGACCCGGCACATGGCCTCCAGGGTGCTGAAGCGGACGGCCTTGGCGCGGCCGTTCTTCAGCACCGCGACGTTGGCCGGGGTGAGCCCGACCCGCTCGGCGAACTCGCCGACGCTCATCTTGCGTTTGGCCAGCTCGACGTCGATGCGGACGACGATGGGCATCAGATCACCGCTTCCATGTCGGTGCGCAGCGTGGTGGCCTGCCGCAGCAGCGCGCGCATCACCACCATCAGCAGCCCGAGCACGCTGACGCCGGTGGTGAGCAGGAACAGCAGCAGCGGCAGCCCCGGGTCGTCCGCGTGGAACCCGACGTATCCGAAGACGGCGACCAGGCTCGCCCAGGCGGCGGCGACGGCCCAGACGATCCCGTCGACCCAGGCCAGGGACGCCTCGGTGAAGATGCGGTCGGTGCGGACCAGGGTGAGCAGCTGCCAGGTGCACACGATCACCACCTGCACGCAGAGGACCCAGAACACGGTCACGGCGGTGGCCGGCCAGCGCAGGTACGCCATCTCCGGATCCTCCCGGGCCAGGTGCGCGAACTGGCCCGGCAACGACATGGTCTGGAACAGCAGCAGAATGCCGAACAGCAGGACGAGGAAGGCACGCAGTGCGGTCACCGCACGCTCGGTAGTCACCATGAATCGACTATCGCTCGGAAGCTATCGAAAGTCAATCGGTTCAGGGTCAGTCGTGCACCGGATGCTCGGCCTGGAAGGCGAGCCGGTGGTCCGCGCCGGCGGCCAGGTCGGCGAGCACGTCGTCGAGGTCCAGGAACGTCTGCCAGGGCGCCTGCCCGGTGATGTCGGCGAGCCGGTCCACCACGAGCTGCTCCAGGTCGGTGACCCGGCGGCCCTTCCACACCTTGTCGGCGAGGCTGACCAGCAGATCCTCCAACTGCACGCCGGGGGAGTGCCAGGCGGCGTGGGTGACCGCGAAGCGGGCCCGCTCCTCGGGCACGCCGAAGCGCAGCAGCAACTGGTAGCCCGCCTCCTCGTGCGCGGAGCCGGGACCGGTCAGCTCGGCCGGGTGCTCGACCTTGCCGAGGTCGTGCACCGCGGCACCGAAGAGCACCGCCTGCCGGTCGAACGGCACCGCGGCGAAACGTTCGGCGAACGCGGCGGTGAGGTGCCAGGCGACGTCGTGCACCAGCCGCAGGTGCGCGCCGAGCCGGGGCGGCGCGGACAGGGCGGCCAGCAGCTCGACCGCCACCCCGGGCAGCGGGAGCAGCGGCGGGTCGCCCGGTTCGGTCAGGGCGCGGCGCAACGCGTCGGAGGTCACCGGGGCGAGGGTACCGGGCGTCAACGCCGCTCACTCCGGGTCCTGACCGAGTGGCCGACGGTGAACGGTCCGCTCGCCCGATCCCGGCGCGTTCGTCCGGTCAGGAGGGTGGAGCGATGTCTACCACGGGGGATTTCACATGATCGAGTTGACTCGTCGTACCCTGCTGCGCGCCGCCGCGCTGACCGGCGCCGCCGCCGCGACCGGGCTGGCCGGCGGGACGGCCGCCGCGACACCGGCCGCCGCCGCCGAGATCGTCAACGGGCCGTGGCTGGTCAGCGTCGGCTGGGGCGTGCGCCAGGTCGACCCGGGCCGCACCACCCCGCGGTGGCTGCTGGAGGACGGCGACAACGCCAAGACCTCACCGGACGGCCGGTACGTGGCCTGGGTGAACACCGCCCGGTCCGGCGACGGCACGCTGGAGCCGTATGTGGCGGTGTACGACCGGGTCACCGGGCAGCGGCGCACGCTGCTCGCCGACCCGTTCGGGGTGCACTACGGCGCGCCCACCTGGTCGCCGGACGGCCGGGAGATCGCCCTGGTCACCGGCGCGCAGGACGACACGCTGATCGCGGTCGACGTGGCGACCGGCGCCGCCCGGGTGCTGGCCCAGGGGCACGTCATGCGGGACCCGGACTGGTCCCGCGACGGCTCCATGATCGTCCTGCACTGGCTCAGCCGCTCCGAGGGCTGGCAGTTGCGGGTGCTGGAGCTGGCGACCGGCACCGTCCGGCGGCTCTACGCGCCGCAGGCGGGAGAGCGGGTCAGCGGGCCGGTGTTCACGCCCGACTCCCAGCGCGTGGTGTTCTGCACCACCCGCTGGTATCCCGACCGGGACACCTACAACCAGTCCCTGGCGTCGGTGCGGCTCGGCGGCACCGGGTTGAAGCAGCTCACCGACCAACCGCGGTTCTACCTGTCGCCGGTCTTCTCCCCGGACGGCCGGTACTGCGCGGCGCTGTCCATCCCGCCGGAGAACACCGAGCCCGACGGCGGCAACATCATCGTCTCCACCAGCGGCTTCGGTGAGCCGTGGTGGATCCCCGGCGACGAGTACGACGACTCCTCCCGGCTGGACTGGGCCCGGGCGCTCACCACGGAGGTGCCCGCATGAGCGCGATGAACCGTCGTGCCCTGCTGCGCGCCGCCGCGCTCACCGGCGCCGCCGCCGCGACCGGCCTGGCCGGAGGGCTGGTCGCCGGTGCGCCGGCCGCCGCCGACGTGGTGAACGGGCCGTGGATCGTCACCGGCCCCGGCGTGCTCCAGATCAACCCCGGCCGGACCACCCCGCAGGTGCTGCTCTCCCAGGGCAACGCCGCGACCGCCTCACCGGACGGCCGCCACCTGGCCGTCCTCGGTCAGAAGCCCGGCCCCGCCTTCGACCCCACCCTCGACGTCCACGACCGGGTCACCGGGGAGAGTCGCACGCTGATCACCGATCCGTTCGGCGTCCACTACGAGTGGCCGACCTGGTCCCCGGACGGCACCGAGATCGCGCTGCTTGTCGACCGGTCCACGTTGATCGCGGTGAACGTGGCCACCGGCGCTCGCCGCGTCCTCGTCGCGGGCCACGACATGGCGCGACCGAACTGGTCCCGCGACGGCTCGCTGATCGTGATGGAGTGGTCGAGCCGGTCCGAGGGGCGCCAACTGCGGACCCTGGAGCTGGCCACCGGCAAGGTGCGGCGGATCTACCAGCCCGACCCGGGCGAGTTGTTCGGCTGGCCGGTCTTCACCCCGGACACCGGCCGGGTGGTGTTCGTGAGCAACCACTGGACCCGCGACGTCGACGTCTTCGGCGGCTCGCTCGGCTCGGTGCGCGTCGACGGCACCGGTCTGAAGCGGCTCACCGACGAACCGCGCTTCTTCCAGTCGCCGGTGTTCTCCCCGGACGGGCGCTACTGCGCGGCGCTGTCGGTGCCGCCCACCAACCCGGAACCCGACGGCGGCAACATCATCGTCTTCACCAGCGGCTTCGGCGAGCCGTGGTGGATCCCCGGCGACGAGTACGACGACTCCTCCCGGGTGGACTGGGCGCGGGCCATCTGACCCGCCCGGACGACGCGGCGGCCGGACCACGGCCGCCGCGTCGGTGTATCCGGGGTGAAGATCCCGGCAACCGGGCGCGCGCGGTGCGAGGCTTGGGGTGGACGCCGCCGACGGGGCCGGCGACCGCTGTGGAGGGTGCGATGGCCGAGCCGCCGACCGGGACTTCGGCGCACCGCGCGCAGGCGCACGGCCGGCACGCCAACCATCACAGCTACCACGACGGCGCGCAGGTCGACGGGTACGTCGACGACCCGTACCACCGGGTGCGCCGCGCCGTCGCGGCCCGGCTGATGGCCGACGGGGTGACCGGCGACGGACCGGTGCTGGAGCTGGGCTGCGGGTCGCGCGGCATGCTCGACCCGGCCGCGCTGCCCGGCCCGCTCGTGCTGGCCGACATGGCCGAGACGGCGCTGGGCACCGCCCGGCGGGCGGCCGGCGGGCCGGCGCTGCCGGTCTGCCTGGACGCCACCCGGGGCCTGCCGTTCCGGGCGGGCAGCTTCGCCGGGCTGCTCGCCGGCGAGCTGATCGAACACGTCTACGACCCGCTGGCGTTGCTGCGGGAGTGCCACCGCGTGCTGGCTCCGGACGGCCTGTTGGTGCTCACCACCCCCAACCTGGCCCCGGTGCAGGACCGGCTGGCCTTCCTCGCCGGCCGGGCGCCGCGCCAGGTCGACCCGCTGCATCCCTACCTCTGGCTGCACATCCGCCCGTTCACCGCGTCGCTGCTGCGGCGCACGCTGCGTCGCGCCGGGTTCCTCCCGCTGGCGATGCGCTCCAACGAGGTCGGCTGGCGGCTGCCGGGCGGACGCTGGATCGCCTCGCGGTGGCTGGCCCGGGCCGCGCCGGGTCTCGGCGGGTCGCTGATCTGCGCCGCCCGGCGACGCGGCACACCGCCGCCACCGGCGAAACGGGGCGTGATCGCGCATTGACAAAGGGCTATCATGGAGGCTCCGTCGTCGACCGGGGGATGTCATGGCGCGCCTGCTCGGCTGGGTCGTCAGCAATCTCGACGCGTTCATCGGTCTGCTGCTGGCCGTCACGGTCGCCGTCCTCGGCCTGACCAACACCGTCAGCCAGGACGTGGTCAACAGCGCCATCCTGCTGGTCCTCGGCCTGCTCGCCCAGGCGGTGCTGCGCGACCGGCTGCGTCGCCGGACCGCCGAGCAGGAGGTCCGGCAGGTCATGGTGGACGTCCGGGCCCGGCTCACCGACCTCGTCCCGCCGATGGCCGCGCTCACCGGCCCGGAGGGCGCGCTGACCCGCTCCCGGGAGGCGATCCAGAGCGCCTCCATGGTCCGGGTGCTGCACGGCAGCGAGGTCGGCCAGGCGCTCGACGAGGCCCGGCAGCACACCGACCAGTGGCACTTCAAGGGCGGCACCGGCACCTACCTGCGCGCCGTCACGCTGCCCGAGTGCCTGAAACACGCCCGCCGCCGCAACGCCACGCTCAGCCTCGCCATCGAGATCATCGACCCGACCGACGAGGAGGTCTGCGAGCGGTACGCGTGGTTCCGGCGCAGCCTGGAAGCCGACGAGCCGACCGAGCCGAAGGAACCGTGGACGGTCGACCGCACCCGCAAGGAGTCGTACGCGACGGTGCTCGCCGCCTGCTGGCACATGCAACGCTCCGGCCTGCTCACCGTCGACATCCGGCTCTCCGCGCAGATGACCACGTTCCGCTACGACCTCTCCTCCTCCTGTGTGGTCATCACCCAGGAGAACCCGCAGACGCCGGCGCTGCGCATCGACCGTGGCGAGGTCTACTACAACCGGTTCAACATCGAACTCGACTACAGCCGCCGGCAGAGCCGCCGGGTGCCGATCGAGTCCGCCGGGCAGGTGCGCCTCGACGACGAGCCGTCCGTCGAACAGGTCCGCCGGCTGCTCGCCGCGCTCGGGCTGACGCTGCCCCGGTCCTTCGGGGACCGGGAGGTCGGCGAGATCGTGCGCAAGGCCCTCCAGGCGAGGAACCCGTACGCATGACCAGCTACGCCGACCTGGCCCGCGAGATCGACCGGGGCACCCGGCCGGAGCTGCTGCGCGACTGGGTGCTGCACGTGCTCGCCGACGTCGCCGACGGGCGGCGACCACTGCGGGCGGTCCGGCACCCGCTCGGCTTCACCTGCCTGCCGGTGGAGCGCGACGGCCCCGACGGGATCTGCGTGCACGCCTGGCCGGCCGACCCGCCGCCGGTGCGCCCCACCACCTCGGCCATGCACTCGCACAGCTGGGACCTGCTCAGCCACGTGCTGCACGGCACGGTCCGCAACGAGCTGATCGACGTCACCGACGCGCCCGCCGACCCCTCCTGGCGGATCTACGAGGTGCACAGCCTCGGCGAGGTCGACGAGGTGGCCGCCACCGACCGTCTGGTCACCGCGATGACCGCCACCGTGGAGACGCACACCGCCGGCGACTCGTACGCGCTGCGCGCCGGTGGCTTCCACACCTCGGAGGTGGCCGCCGGCATGCCCGCGGTGACCGTGGCGCTCGGCCGGACCACACCCGGCGCGTGCGACCTGAGCCTCGGCGCGGTGGACGGGCGCAGCCACCGGGTCCGCCGGGACCGCTGCGACGCGGCGGAGACCGCGCGGATGGCGCGGGAGATCGCGCGACTGGTGGCACGGGGCTGACTGGCTGGAGGAGCCGTGGACGTGGAGCCGAACAGAGGCGGGCCCGACCTGCGCGACGCGCACCGGTTCGCGGTGGACGCCGCCCGGGCGGCCGGCCGACTGCTGCGCCGGGGCATCCGGGGCGAGGTGCACGCCCGGGCCAAGGACGACTCCGGTGACCTGGTCACCGACCTCGACCTGGCCGCCGAGCGGTTGATCGTCGACCGGATCCGGGCCCGCTGGCCGGAGCACGGGGTGATCGCCGAGGAGGGCGGCGAGTACGCCCCGGACACCACCTGGGCGTGGCTGGTCGACCCGCTCGACGGCACCAACAACGTGGCGATCGGCCTGCCGGCGTACGTGGTGGGCATCGCGTTGTGTGAACGCGGCTCGCCGGTGCTCGGCGTGGTGCACGACCCGGTCACCGGCCGGACCTGGTCCGCGCTGCGCGGACACGGCGCGTTCGTGCACGGTGCGGACCCGGCCGGCCGTCCGCTGCGTACCGCCCACCGGCCGGTGCCGGCCGCGCCGGTGCTGGCCTGGACCCAGGGCCACGGCGTACGCCGCGACGACAGCACCGCCCGGGCGTTGAAGGTCGTCCTCGACACCACCGCCCGCCGGGTGCTGCAACTGTGGGCGCCGCTGCTGTCCTGGGTGATGCTGGCCCGGGGCGACATCGACGGCATCGTCGGCTACCGCCCGGAGGCGGTCGACCTGCCGGCCGGGCTGCTGCTGGCCGCCGAGGCCGGCATGGTGGTACGCGCGCTCGACGGCGGCCCGTTCGACGACCGCTACGGTTGCCCGGCCGACCGGCGCAGTTTCGTCGCCGGCCCACCGGAGACGATCGACCGGCTGGTCAAACTGGTCACCGCGGCGCAGTGGATCGAGCCGCAGGTCCGCCAGCTCACCCCGATCAGCCTCGGCACGGTCGGCTGGTGAACCGGGGCGCCAGCGGAATCCGGTAGCGTCGCGCCGATGGCCGCCAGACAGCTCAAGCTCGGTCTCCGGGTCCGCGACCTGGACCGCTCGCACCGGCTCTACCAGCGACTCGGCTTCCGGCAGATCCCGCAACCCGACCAGCCGCACCTGCGCTACCTCACGTTCGGCCACACCTGGCTGATCCTGTCCGACCTGCACCGGCACGGGCACCACAACGCCGAGCGGGAACGCGCCACCAAGGACGGTCCGCCCGGTCTCGGTGTGGTGCTCACCGTGCCCACTCCGGACCTGGACGCCACGTACGCGCTCTGGCGCGACGAAGGGCTGCCGGTGACGCTGGAGCCGGAGGACGTGGGCTGGGCGCGCATCTTCTACGGGCTCGATCCGGACGGCTACGAGGTCATGTTCGAGCAGTTCCACCCGCCGGCCCGTCAGGGCTGACCCGCGCCGGACCGCAGTCGCCCGGCCAGGAACTCGTCCCAGGTCCGCACGCCCCGGGTCGCGCCCGGCCGGGCCAGGTTCGCCCCCTCCCGGTACACCCGCCCGGCCCGCCCGGGCAGCCGCACCGGCAGTCGCAACCGGCGCCGCCCGGTGGCCGCCAGGTAGCCGGCCAGCAGCTCGTCGAGGCCGTGCGTGGCCGGGCCGGCCAGATCGGGCACCAGGCCGGCGGGCGCGCCGAGCGTCAGGTCGACCAGCCGCGCGGCCACCTCGGCGGCGTCCACCGGTTGCAGCCGCAGGCCACCGGGGACCGGCACCATCGGCAGCTTCGTCATCGTGGTCAGCATGGTCAGCACCAGGTCGTGGAACTGCGCGGCGCGCAGCACCGTCCACGGCAGGCCGGAGTCGGCGACCGCGCGTTCGGCGTCGTGCTTGGACCGCAGCCAGGCCAGCGGCACCCGGTCCGCGCCGATGACGGAGACGTGCACCAGGTGCGTCACGTCGGCGCGCCGGGCGGCGCGGACCAGGTTGGCGGTCGCCCGGTCGTCGCCCTTGGCGCCGCCGGCGAGGTGCAGCACGGTCGCCGCGCCGCGTACCGCCGGTTCGAGGTCGCTGTCGGCGAGCAGGTCGGCGGTCACGTGGGTGACACCGTCGCCCGGTGCGCCGCCGCGGCGGCTGAGCACCCGGACCGGGTGGCCGGCCGCGCGCAGCAGCGGTACGACGTGCCGGCCGAGCGTGCCGGTGCCGCCGGTGACCAGGATGGGTGCCTGCATGATCGTCCTCCACGGGTCGGTTGCCGTACCGACCCGGGGAGACCGTCCGACGTGACCGATGTGACCGGCGTCACCTGTCGTCACATCGTCGGGGCGTCCCGGGTCGCAACGGTGAGCGAGAGGGAGGCCACGATGGACGGGACCACCGGACCGGCGGCGCGGTTCGAGCGGGAACGGCCCCGCCTGCGCGCGGTGGCCTACCGGCTGCTCGGCTCGCTGACCGAGGCCGAGGACGCCGTGCAGGAGACCTGGCTGCGGCTGGCGCGCGCCGACGTCGACACGATCGACAACCTGGACGCGTGGCTGACCACGGTGGTGGCCCGGATCAGCCTGAACACGCTGCGCTCCCGTGCCGCCCGCCGGGAGGATCCGCTGGACGTACGCCTGCCCGACCCGATCGTCGAGACGCCGCCGGACGCGGACCCGGCCCACGCCGTGGTGCTCGCCGACTCGGTGGGGCTCGCGCTGCTGGTGGTGCTGGACACGCTCAACCCGACCGAGCGGCTCGCGTTCGTGCTGCACGACATGTTCGGGGTGCCGTTCGACGAGATCGCCCCACTTGTCGGCCGCTCACCGACGGCGGCCCGGCAGCTCGCCAGTCGGGCCCGGCGTCGGGTACGCGGCCGGGCGCCCGCCCCGGACCCGGACCTGGCCCGCCAACGGGCGGTGGTGGACGCGTTCCTGACCGCCGCCCGCGAGGGCGACTTCGAGGCGCTGATCGCGGTGCTGCACCCGGACGTGGTGCTCCGCTCCGACGGCGGGACCGCCCGCGCCCGGCACACCACCGTGCTCACCGGCGCGACCGAGGTCGCCGCCCAGGCCACCACGTTCGGCCGGCTCTTCCCGTACGCCCGGCCGGTGCTGGTCAACGGCGCCGCCGGCGTGCTGGTCGGCGCCGGCGGCCGACCGCTGTCGGTGATGGCGTTCACGGTCACCGGCGGCCGGATCGCCGCCGTGGACGTGATCGCCGACCCGCACCGGCTGGCCGCGCTCGGCCTCGCCGACTGAGCGGCGTCAGGGGGCCACCACCAGGTTGGCCATGTCGACCAGCGGCCGGAAGCCGAGGCGGGCGTAGAGCCGGTTCGACGTCGGGTTCGCCTGGTCGGTGAAGAGACACACCCGGCTGCCGTCGGCCCGCAGCCGCCGGCTGACCTCCGCGACCGCGTTGCCGGCCCATCCCCGCCCGCGCTGCTCCGGTGGCGTGTAGACCGGTCCCACCCGGGCGACACCGAAAGCCGGGGGATTCGCGGCGGTCAGGTGCACCGGCCGGCCCGCCTCGTCGGTCCAGAACCAGACCCGGCCGCCCCTGATGCGGTGGAGCAGGTCGGCCCGGTCGGGTGCCTCGTGGGCACTGGCACCGCGTGGTCGGCCCGCCTGCTCGTCGGCGTCCGCCAGGAACGCGCCGAACCAGGCCTCGACCAGGTCGACGTGGTCCTCTCCGGCGACCGTCAACGCGCCGGCCGCCGGCGTGGGAGGCACCAGCGCGTCGAGTTCGTGCAGCCGGGTGTGCTGGGCCACCTCGACCCGGCCGCCGCCGAGCCGCGCCACCTCGGCGGCGCAGTCCCGCGCGGCCGGCAGTGCGCCGTTGATCGCCGACACCGTCTCGCCGCGTTCGTGCCAGGCCCGGGCCAACGCGACGGCCGCCTCCGCCGGCATCGGCAGCAGGAACGGCGGACGCGGCGGGAACGGCGCGGTACGCATCCCCGCGCCGACCACCGCGCCCGAGGCGTCCCGGACCACCAGCCACCAATCGTCCGCCGGCACCTCGTCCCCCTCGGCCCGGCGGGCCGCCATCCGGTGCGCCACGGTGGCGACCACGGTGTTGACCACCGGCTCCGCGGCCAGGTGGCCGCCGGCAGCCTCGAGGAACTCTCCCGGATCGGTGCAGAAGTGCAGGGTGGCGGTCATGCGGGCACGCTAGCGGATGGCGCATGAGCGACCGCAGCGGTTTTCCACCGTGCCGGAACCGGCGTTCAGGCCACGGCCAGCTCGGCGAACCACTCGCCGCCCGTCGGATGCAGGTCCCGCTCGGACAGCCCGGCGGCCGTGGCCGGGGGCCGTGCGCCGCCCGGGTGTCCAGTCGGCCCAGCCGAAGCTGGGCCCCAGGCGCCGGCCGGAGACCACGCGCGCCTGCCCCTGCCACGTGCCGCCGCCGGGTGTGCCAGCCCGGCTCACCGGGTGCCGTCCCTGCGCGTGACCCGTGTCGGATCGGCCGCGGCCAGGATCTGTTCGGTCACGTCGGCGAGGCGTCGCGCTGCGACGGGGTCGAGGGTCTTCAGGTCGAGCGGCACGGGCCTGCCGCGGTCGACTGCCGTCAACGGGGCCGTGGGTGGCGAGTCGAGAAACTCGTGCACCGGTGCGACCGCCCGTGCCACGGGCCGGGCGGCAACCGAGGCGAGAGTCTTGATGACGGTACGAACCAGGGGGTTGACCTGCTCCATCACGGAATCGCCGCTGCGGGTGAACCCGGGGTGGTAGAGAACGTAGGGAACCCGCTCACCGAACCGGCCCGCCATCGCCACTCCCAGGAGATCGTTGGCACGTGCTGCCTGGAGTTGCGCCGCGATGGTGCGATATCGGGTCCGCAGTTGCAGATCGTCCCAGTTGATCTTTCCGGAGGTGAGTCCGACGCCGGCGATGTTGACAATCACCGGCTGTGAAGCGATCGACAGCGCGGGCATCAGGCCGTGGCCCAGGAGGTAGCGGCTCAGGTAGTAGAGAGCGAAGGTCGATTCGAATCCGTCGCTGGTCTCGACGCGCTGAGGAGACTGGCGGTTCGCCGCCAGCACCAAGCCGTCGACGGTCCGGTAGGTGGCCGCGACATGATCGATCACCGCCTGGTTGCCGGCGATCGTGCTGAGGTCGGCGGCCAGGAACTCGACCCGGTCACCGGCCTCGGACGCCGTGGCCTCGGCGAGCAGGGACTCGCCCTTGGCCGGGTTGCTCCCGATCGCGAGGACCCGGTCGCCGCGTGCCGCGCGGCCGAGCACGATGCCTCGTCCCATGCCGTCGCTGCCTCCGGTGACGACAACGGTCCGGCCCCGCGCTGCCGCATCGGGGCCGGCGCCGTCGTGATGGGTGGCCATCTCTTCTCCCTGGTTACTCTTGGTAAGTACCCCCATCATCGGTAACCCCGCTGGATCGCGGAAGAAGGCAGTTTGATGTCAGCAGCGAACACCGGTGTGCCTGCCCCACTCGACACCCCGTTGCCGAGCCCGGTGCCCGGGGACGAGCACGATCAGTGCCCGGTGACCGACGTCCTGCGCCGCATCGGGGACAAGTGGACAGTGCTCGTGGTGGTCCTGCTCGGGCAGCGACCGCATCGGTTCAACGAACTTCGCCGCGGCATCGAGGCCATCAGTCAGCGCATGCTCACCCGTACGCTGCGCGGGTTGGAGAAGGACGGACTGGTCCACCGGAAGGTCTTCGCGACGATCCCGCCCAGTGTCGAGTACCGCCTCACACCCCTCGGCAGATCCCTGTTGGAGCCGCTGTCGGGCCTGGCCAGATGGGCCGTCGAGCATCAACCAGCCATCGCGGCCAGCAGACGCGTCAACAACCTCCCGCCCCGTACCAGCTGACGGGCGGCGCATGAGCGGCCGTAGCGCCGCTCCACCGCGCGGGGATCGGCGGTCAGGCCACGGCCAGCTCGGCGAACCACCGGCCGCCCGCCGAGCGCAGGTCCCGCACGGACAGCCCGGCGGCCGTGGCCGGGCCGTGCACCGCCCGGGTGTCCAGCCGCGCCCAGCCGAAACTGGGCCCTCGCCGCCGGCCGGAGACCACGTGCGCCCGGCCCTGCCAGGCGCCGCTGCCGGGCGGGTCCACCTCGACCAGCACGGTGCCGTCCGGGTGCAGCAGCTCCCGGCACCGCCGCAGCAGCCGCGCCGGGTCGCCGCCGATGCCGATGTTGCCGTCCAACAGCACCACGTGCCGCCACCGGCCCTCGGCCGGCAGCGGGTCGAACAGGTCGGCGCGCACCGCGACCGCGCCGCGCGCCCGGGTCAACGCCACCGCCCGCGGGCAGACGTCGACGCCGAGCGCGGCCAGACCGGCCCGGGCGAGCGCCGCGGTGAGCCGGCCCGGCCCGCACCCCAGGTCCAACGCCGGGCCGTGGCAGCGGGCCACCACCGCGGCGGTCGCCGCTTCCGCCGGGCCGTGCCACCGTTCCACCGGCAGCCGCCGGCGAACCCCGTCGGCCTGCACCAGCCAGTGACTGCCGACGCGCTCGCGCAGCGCGATGCCGAAGGCGTCCACACCGGTCGCGCTCGCCGGGCCGGTCCCGGTCGGCGACTGGCGGGCCCGCAGGCCCGGCCCGGTTGTCGCGCTCGCGGGGCCGGCGCTCATCGAACCGCCTTCGGTCGACGATCGGGCGACACCGCCACCAGGGCGGGTCGCAGCGCGGCCACCTCGCGGGCGAACCGGCCGTCGGGCGCGCCCCGGGCCACCGCGCGGGCGTCGACCCAGTCGTCCACGTCGCGCAGCGTGGGCAGGGCACCCACCCGCAGGCCCGCGTCGCACAACGCCGCGTAGGTGAGCCGCCCGGTCTCGGCGGTGGACATCGGCACCGCGCGCAGCGCCGCCGCCCGACGCGGGTCACGCAACCCCAGTGCCCACCAGCCGCCGTCCGCCGCCGGGCCGAGCACCGCGTCGACACCGGGCGCGGCCAACCGGCGTACGCCGTCGGCGAGCAGCACCGGCGTCACCTGCGGGGTGTCCATGCCGATCTGGAGCACCGGCCGCCCCGGGTACGCGTGCGCCACGTCGGCGTGCGCGTGGGCCAGCCGCTCGGCGAGGCCGTCGCCCCGCTGCGGCAGCACCGGCCAGCCGGCGACCGTGGTGGCGAGGTCCGCGCCGTCCTCGGCGTCGGCGAGGTGCCCGGCCAGCGCCAGCACCGGCGTCACGCCTTCGGTGGCGGCGACCGCGTCCAGCGTGTCGCGCAGCGCGGCGGCGGCGATCCGGGCCGCCTGCGCCGGGGTGGCCGGTGGGCAGAGCCGCGTCTTCACCGCCCCCGGCACCGGGGCCTTCGCCACCACCAGCAGGACGGTCACCGTCGGCCGTCCACACTGCGCAGCACGGTGAGGAAGTCACGGGTGGCCCGGACCGTGCCGCGTACCGAGCCGGACACCTTGGACTTCGTGCCGGCGGCGCGCGGGGCGTAGCGGACGTCGTGCTCGTGGATCCGCCAGCCGGCCGCCGCCGCCCGGATCATCAGCTCCAACGGATAGCCGAACGCCCGGTCGGTGACGCCGAGCGCCAGCAACGACTCGCGGCGGGCCACCCGGATCGGGCTGAGGTCACGCAGCGGCACCCCACGCTGCCGGAGCAGCGCGGCGACCAGCGCGGTCCCGGCCCGCGCGTGCCACGGCCAGGCGCCGGCCGACACCGGCCGGCGACGTCCCACCGCCAGGTCGGCCGTGCCGGCCGCGACCGGGGCGACGAGCGCCGGCAGCTCCGCCGGGTCGAACGAGCCGTCCGCGTCCAGGACGCAGACCAGCTCCGTCCCGGCGGCCTCCAGCCCGGTGTGCACGGCCGCGCCGTAACCGCGACGCGGTTCGCGTACCACCCGGGCGCCGTGCCGGGCCGCCACCTCGGGCGAGCCGTCCCGGGAGCCGTTGTCCACCACGATCGCCCGGTAGCCCGGCGGTAGCGCGTTCAGCACGCCGGGCAGGGCGGCGGCCTCGTCCAGGCACGGCAGCACCACGTCGATCTGTGTCCGCATGCCGCCGACGCTAGGCCGACCGCCACCCGGACGAGCCCTCGATCGTGCTTACGGAACCGTTACGAGCAGGCATTTCTTACCATCCCGTGACGGGCCGGCGGTTGCGGTCCCGGCCCGCCCCGGCCCCCCGTACCGTGCGGTCGTCATGAGATCCGCACCCACCCTGCGTCGCGACCCCGCCGCGGACCGGACCGGCTCCCCGCACCGGGGCGACCTGGTCGTGGTCGCGGTCGAGGCGGCGCTGCTCGCCGCCGCCGTCGTGGTCGGCCTGGTGCTCAACCGGCGTGGCGTGGGCCTGCACGCCGACGCGGCGCCGCTCTACGCCACCTGGCGTCCGCACGCCGGTTGGGGTACGCCGCTCGCGGCGTTCGTCGCGCTCGTCGTGCTCGGACCGGGACTGCGCTGGGCCCGGACCGCCCGATGGGGGCCGCTGCTGGCCGTCGGCTGGCTGGCCGCGGTGGCGTGGACGCTGGCGCTGGCCCTGGTGGACGGCTGGACGGCCGGGCTGACGCGACGGTTGACACCGCAGGCGGAGTACCTGCACGAGGTGCCCGGGGTGACCGACGTTCCCCGCATGCTGGCCGGCTTCACCGACCGCATCGTGGACTTCCAGCCCGACTCCTGGTCCACCCACACCGCCGGGCATCCGCCGGGCGCGCTGCTGGTCTTCGTCTGGCTGGACCGGGTCGGGCTGGGCGGGGGCGCCGCCGCCGCGCTGTGCTGCGTGCTGGTCGGCGCGACAGTGGTGGTCTCCGTGCCGGTCACGCTGCGCGCGTTGGGCGCCGCCGACGCGGCCCGGGCCGTGCTGCCGTTCCTGGTGCTGCTGCCCGGCGCGGTCTGGCTGGGTGCCTCCGGAGACGCGGTGTTCACCGGCGTGGTCGCCGCCGGGCTCGCGCTGCTGGCGGTACGCGGACCGCTCGCCGCGCTGGCCGGCGGTCTGCTGCTCGGCTTCGCGCTGCACCTGTCGTACGGGTTCGTGCTGGTCGGCGCGCTGGCGGTGACCGTGTTGGCGTTGCGGCCCGACCGCCGCCGGGCCGCCCTGCTCGCCGCGACCGCCGGCGTCGCGGCCGTCACGGCGCTGTTCGTGCTCTCCGGTTTCCGCTGGTGGGAGGGGTACGACCGGGTCGTCGAGCGCTACTACCAGGGCTGGGCGGCCGACCGCCCGTACGCGTACTGGGTGTGGGCGAACCTGGCCGCGCTGCTGCTCTCCGCCGGGCCGGTGCTCGGGCCGGCACTGCGCCGGACCGTCGTCGCGGCGCGCGCCGCCTGGCTCGCGACCGGCCCGGCCGGCATTCACCGCCCCGGGTGGACCGGACGGACCGGGTGGACAGGACGGACCGGGTGGACCGGGTGGACCGGGCGGCTGGTCGGGCTCGGGCCGACGGTGCTGCTACCGGCCGCCGCCGCGCTGGTGGTGGCCGCCGCCGACCTGTCGGGGATGAGCAAGGCCGAGGTGGAGCGGATCTGGCTGCCGTTCGTGGTCTTGCTGCTCGTCGCCGCCGCGCACCTGCCCCCATCGACCCACCGCCGCTGGCTCGCCGCCCAGGCCGTGACCGCCCTCCTCGTCAACCACCTCCTCCTCACCGTCTCCTGACCCCAACCCGCGCCGGAGGGCAGGCCGGTCAGGCGGGTTGGGGGGAGAGGGCGGCGGGGGAGCGGAGCGGATCGGTGGCGAAGGCCTTGACGCCGTCGGTGAAGGTGACCCGGGCGGTGTAGCCGAGCAGGTCGCGGGCGCGGGTCGGGTCGGCCACCACGTGCCGGACGTCGGCCGCCCGCGCGCCGCCGGCGATCTCCGGCGACGGGCCGCCCATGGCCTCGGCCAGCGCGGTCGCCAGGTCGCCCACGGTGTGCGGCTCGCCGGAGCAGACGTTCACCGGCACCAGGCCGTCCGGCGGCGGCGCGGTCAACGCCAGCAGGTTCGCCCGCGCCACGTCCGTGACGTGCACGAAGTCCCGCCGCTGCCGGCCGTCCTCCAGCACCACCGGGGCGCGACCGGCGGCCAGCGCCGAGCGGAACAGCGAGGCCACCCCGGCGTACGGGGTGTCGCGGGGCATCCGGGGACCGTAGACGTTGTGGTAGCGCAGCGCCCACACGCCGCCGCCGGTCTGCCGGGCCCACGCCGCGGCGTAGTGCTCCTGGGCGAGTTTGCTGGCCGCGTACGTGCTGCGCGGCTCCAGCGGCGCGTCCTCGGGCACCAGCGCCGGGGTGAGCGGGTCGCCGCAGCCGGGGCAGGTCGGGTCGTAGCGGCCGGCGGCCAGATCGGCGGCGCGGCGCGGGGCGGGACGCACCACGCCGTGCCGGGCACAGGTGTAGCGCCCCTCGCCGTAGACCACCATCGAGCTGGCCAGCACCAGCCGGCGTACCCCGGCGCGGTGCATGGCGGCCAGCAGCACCGCCGTGCCGAGGTCGTTGTGCCCGGCGTAGTCCGGCGCGTCGGACGGGTCGAGCCCGTGCCCGACCATGGCCGCCTGGTGGCAGACCGCGTCCACGCCGGACAGCAGCCGGTCCAGCAGTCCGGCGTCACGGACGTCGCCGACGGTCGGGTCGTGCCGCCGGGACCACTCCGGCAGCGAGCCGCCGTGTGCCTGCGGCAGCAGCGCGTCCAGGCAGACCGGCTCGTGGCCCTCGGCCGCCAGCAGGTCGGCGATCTGCGATCCGATGAAGCCGGCCGCGCCGGTGAGCAGTACCCGCATACCGGCCCACGCTAGGGCACCCGGGCCGGGTCGGCGGCCGGTTCACGTCCGACGTCAGCGGTCCGTAAGGGACGACGGCGGTAAGGCTTCGGTAATGCGGCAAACGCCGTCGCGGGCCGCCGGCGGCGTCTAGCGTCCCATCGCGTGACCACCGACGCCCCACCGCCGGTCGAGCCGGCGTACGCCGCGCCGGCCCGGCTCTGGCGCGCCCTGGACCGGCACCGTCCCCCGGGCGTCGACGCGGTCGACCGCGCCTGGCGCAGCCCGGTACGCGGACCGTGGCTGACCTCCGTGCTGGGCGCCGTGCTGCTGGCCACCCTGCCGCTGGTGATCGTCACCGGGCTGCTCGACTGGATCGCCTACGGCCCCCGCTTCGACCAGGCGTTCCCCCGGGACGTGGGGTGGCTGCACCCGCCGGTGTTCGACTGGCCGACCCGGCCGGCGTGGCTGTTCCGGGTCACCCAGGGGCTGCACGTGACGCTCGGGATCGTGCTGGTGCCGGTGGTGCTGGCCAAGCTCTGGTCGGTGGTGCCGAAGCTGTTCGCCTGGCCACCCGCCCGTTCCGTCGCGCAGGTGCTGGAACGGCTGTCGTTGCTGCTGCTGGTCGGCGGCATCCTGTTCCAGAGCGCCACCGGGCTGCTCAACGTGCAGTACACGTACCTGTTCGGCTTCGACTTCTACACCGCGCACTGGTACGGCGCCTGGATCTTCACGGTGGCGCTGGTGGTGCACGTGGCCGTCAAGCTGCCCCGGCTGGTGACCGCGCTGCGCGGGCCGGGCTTCGCGCGTACCCCGCTGGCCCGGACCCGGCCGGAGCCGGCGGACCCGGACGGCCTGGTGGCCCGCCGCCCCGGCCCGGCGACGATGAGCCGGCGCGGCGTGCTGGCGCTGGCCGGCGGCGGCGCGTTGCTGCTGGCCGCGCTGACCGTGGGGCAGGGCGTGGACGCGTTGCGGGGGACCGCGCTGCTGCTGCCGCGCGGCCGGCGGATCGGCGACGGGCCGACCGGTTTCCCGGTCAACCGCACCGCCGCCGCGGCCGGCGTCACGCCGGACCGGACCGGGTCGGGCTGGCGGCTGACGGTGCGCGCCGGCGACCGGACGGAAACGCTCGACCGCGACCGGCTGCTCGCGCTGCCGCAGCACACCGCCACGCTGCCGATCGCCTGCGTGGAGGGCTGGTCGACGTCGCAGACCTGGACCGGGGTACGCCTGCGGGACCTCGCCGCGCTGGTCGGCGCCGCGGAGCCGGCCACGGCACGGGTCCGTTCGCTGGAACGCGGCGGGCTGTTCAGCCGGGCCACCCTGCACGGCGGCCAGGTCAGCGACCCGGACGCGCTGCTCGCGTTGCGGGTCAACGGCGTCGACCTGAGCCCGGACCACGGCTTCCCGGCCCGGATCATCGTGCCGGCGCTGCCCGGCGTGCACTGCACCAAGTGGGTCGAGGGGATCGAGTTCGATGGCTGAGCTGCGGCGGGCGTACGGCGCGGCGTGGTGGCACCTGGCGCTCCTGGTCGGTTGCTTCGCGGTGACCGGCTGGATCGCGCTGCGGCTGGCCGGCGAGCCGACCGCGGGGCGGATGCTGCTCTGGTTCGTCGGCGCGGTGGTCGCCCACGACCTGGTGCTGTTCCCGGCGTACGCGACCCTCGACCGGCTGCTGCGGCGCGCCGGCCCGGCGGTGCGCAACCACGTGCGGGTGCCGGCGCTCGGCTCGGGGCTTCTGCTGCTGGTCTATCTGCCGGGCGTGCTCGGGCTGGGGGACGGCACGTACTCGGCGGCCACCGGGCTGACGCCCGAACCGCTGCTGCGACGCTGGCTGGCGGTCAGCGCCGTGCTGTTCGCCGCGAGCGCGCTGCTCTATGCGGTCCGTCGGCTGCGCCACCGTGGACGCTGACCGCGAGGCGACCCGGGCTGGCGGGGGTATGCCCGGTGCTGCCCGGCAGGGCGAGCGGTTCCACTGGCTGCGGGTGCTCAGCGGCTGGCCGGCGTGTCGCGACGCCTCGGCATCGTCCGGTGAAGCGATATACCGCAGAGGCATAATTATGCCTCTGCGGTATATCGCTGGTACCGCATGCACTGTTCCCCGTCGTTACCCACGGTGACGCCGTGTATCTCTTCAGTCGCCCGAGCGGGCCGAGGCCGTCCGAACGGCCGGGCAGCACCGAGCCGGGCAGCACCGGGCCGAGCGGGCCGGGCGGGCCGCCGGAGGAGAGGGACGGGTCAGGCGCCGGGGCCGATCAGCAGCGCGGCCACCGTGCCCGCCGTGGCGAGAGCGGCCAGCGCGGCGCTGGTCGCCACGAACCGGCCCAGCGGCACCGCCACGCCGGCCGCCCGGCACCGCTCGTACCAGATCAGCGTGGCCAGCGACGCCCACGGCGTGGCCAGCGGACCCACGTTCGTGCCGATCAGCAGCGCCAGCAGTTGGGTGTGCCGGTCGGCGGCGATCACCGCCTCGCCGGCCACGTACGCGGGCAGGTTGTTGACCACGTTGCTGAACAGCGCGCCGACCGCGCCCGCCCGCAGCGCCCCCTCCGCGCCCGGATCGGCACCGATCAGCGCGCCCATCACGCCGTCCAGGCCGTGCCGGCCGATGGTCTGTACCACCAGGAACAGGCCGGTGACGAACACCAGCAGCCGCCACGGCACCAGCGCCGGCCGCAGCCGGTGCCGGGCGCGTGCCGCGAAGCCGGCCACGACGATCGCGGCGGCCACCCCGGAGGCGACGCCGATCTCCACCCCGGCCAGGACGCCGCCGACGAAGAGCAGGCAGGCGGCCAGCGCGGTGCGGTAGAGCAGCCGGTCCGGCGCCACGTACGGCGGCGGCGGGACGAACGGGTCGGCCCCGGCGCGGGCCGGTCGCCAGTACCACCACCACAGCAGCAGCATGGTGACCGCGATGGCGACGAGCTGCGGCCACCACATCCGGGCCGCCCACGGCACCGGGGCCAGGCCGATCCGGTCGCTGGCCAGGATGTTGGTCAGGTTGGACACCGGCAGCAGCAGGCTCGCGGTGTTGGCCAGCCAGACCGTGGTCATGGCCAGCGGCGTCGGCGGCACGTTCAGCGTCCGGGCCAGCGCGATCATCACCGGCGTCAGCAGCACCGCGGTGGTGTCCAGGTTGAGCGCGACGGTGGTGACCGAGGCGAAACCGACGCAGAGCCAGAACAGCGCCCGGAAGCTGCCCCGCGCGGTGATCGCCACCCGGGCGGCGAGCGCGTCGAACACGCCGGCCACCGCGGTCAGCTCGGCCAGCACCACCACCGTGCCGAGAAAGATCAGAATGGGCACGATCCGGCGTACGGTGGCCTCGGCGTCGGCGCGCGGGAGCAGGCCGGAGAGCACGCAGAGCACACCGACCACGGCCAGCCCGATCGCGATCCAGTCGAGCACGTGCAGCCGGCTCCGACGGGATCGGTCCGGCGCGGCGGACGGCGGATCGCCGACGGTCTCCACGAACGACGATCCTCGCACATCCGCCCCGACCGGTCCGGCCCGACGCGGGGCGGCATACCGAGCTGCCCGAGGGTGTCGATCTGTTGACCGTCGGTGGTCATAATGACCACGTGGCTGTAGGCGCGCACCCCACCCGGTCCGACCGCCCCATCGACTTCTTCATCAGCTACTCGCCGGCCGACGAACGCTGGGCGACGTGGCTGGCGTGGGAGTTCGAGACCGCCGGCTACCGCACGATGATCCAGGCGTGGGACTTCGTGGCCGGCACCAACTTCATCGACTTCATGGACCGCGGGGTCCGCGAGGCCGAGGTGGTGGTGGCGGTGCTGTCCGAACGTTACCTGCACTCCACGTACGGCAAGCTGGAGTGGCAGGCGGCGTTGCGCGCCGATCCGGACGGCACCGGCAACAAGCTGGTCACCGTGCGGGTCGAGGACTGCCCGATCGACGGCCTGCTCGCCACCATCACCTACGTCGACCTGGTCGGCGTGGACGACCCGGCGCAGGCGCGCGCCCGGGTGCTGGACCGGATCCGGGAGGCGCTCGACGGTCGGGCCAAGCCGATGCGGCAACCGGCGTTCCCGCACCACCCGGACGATCCGGCCGGGCTGCTCGCCGCGCCCGCCGCGGGGGCGCCCGCGCAGCGCCGCCCCCGGCGTACCCCGATCAACCCGCCGCCGTTCCCGCCGGCCGCGGTGGCGCCGCCGACAGCGCGCGACACCGTCACGGTGCTCCAGGTGGCCGGGCCCCGGTTCGGCCGCGGCGTGCTCGACCCCGGCGCCCCGGTCACCCCCGGCGAGGTGCAGGAGCACCTGATGGGTGACCTGACGCTGCTGATGAACGACGGGGTGCCCCGACCCGACCTGCTGGTGGTGGCCGGCAACCTGACCGAGTCGGGCAGCCCGCGCGAGTTCTCCGACGCGTTGAGCTTCCTCACCGGGCTGCGGGTGCTGCTCGGCCTGGAACCGCACCGCCTCGTGGTGGTGCCCGGCCCACGGGACGTGACGATGGCCGCCTGCCGGGCGTACTTCGCCACCTGCGAGGCCGACGACGTCGACCCGCAACCGCCCTACTGGCCCAAGTGGCGGCACTACGCGCGGCTCTTCGACGACCTCTACCAGGGGCTCGACGACCGGCTCTTCGACAGCGAACAGCCCTGGACGCTGTTCGGAATCCCCGACCTGCGGGTGGTGGTGGCCGGGCTGAACTCCACCATCGCCATCACCCACCGCGAGGAGGACCGCTACGGCTTCCTCGGCGAGGCCCAGTCGAGCTGGTTCGCCCAGCGGCTGCGCCACTACCAGCAGTCCGGCTGGCTGCGGCTGGGCGCGATGGCGCACGCCCCCGGCCCGCGCAGCCCGTACGCCGACGAGGCCCCGCCGGACCGGGTGTCGCTGCGCGACCGCGGCTCGGTCAACCGGCTGGTCGGCCCGATGCTCAACCTGCTGATCTCCGACGCGGCGCCGGCCGGCCGGGTCGACCCGGTGGTGCCGCTGGCCGCCGCGCCGCGCGACGGTCGGGCGCAGGTGCTGCGGCTCGGCGCGGACGGGATGACCCGCTGGGTGCTGGGCCGCGACGACCGCCTGGACGTCGGCGAGTCGACGGCGGTGAGCTGGCCTCGCGCCGAGGCCACGTTCGGCGCGGCCGGCCCGGCCCAGGTGCCCGACCCGAGGCGACCGACCCTGGTGGAGGGCGCCACCCAGGGCGGGGCGCCGGCCGCGGCGGCGACGCCGGCGGCGCCGGTGGAGCGGCTGCTGGACCGGCTCGCCGAGGTGTGCGAGGCCCGCTACGACCGGGTGGTGGTGCGGCGCGTCGAGGGCGACCCGCCGCACCTGTACGTCAGCTACCGCTCCGACGGGGTGGTCCGGCAGCAGCGGGTCGGCGCGCACGTGGGCACGCCGGGGCCGGACGACGTGGACCGGTTCGCCCGTCGGGTGCACGCCACCGACCCGGACATCGGGTCCGAGCTGGTCTACGACGGCGACCGGGTGCCGCGCGGGCTGGCCGAGGAGGCGCAGCGGCGCGGCGTACGCGTGCTGCACCTGACCGAGTTCCAGGGCCTGCTGGACCTGCGCGACTACGTGGCCGCGCAGACCGCCCGGCTCCAGGCCGACCGGCTCTACCCGCCCGGGCAGTACGTCCCCCAGCGCTACCGCCACCTGGTCGGCGCGGACCAGCGGGTCCGCGAGGACGTGGTGGACGAGCTGCTGGAGACCGTCTCCGCCCCGGACGGCCGGTTCGTGCTGGTGCTCGGCGACTTCGGCCGGGGCAAGACGTTCGCGCTGCGGGAGGTGGCCCGCCGGCTGCCGACCGCCGCACCGGACCTGATCCCGATCCTGGTCGAGCTGCGCGCGTTGGACAAGGCACACTCGGTGGACGGCCTGGTCGCCGCGCACCTGGCCAACCACGGTGAGCAGGTGATCGACCTCAAGGCGTTCCGGTACATGCTGCGGCAGGGCCGGATCGTGCTGCTCTTCGACGGGTTCGACGAACTGGTGGCCCGGGTGACCTACGACCGGGCGGCCGACCACCTGGAGACGCTGCTCCAGGCCGCCGAGGGCGCGGCGAAGATCGTGGTGAGCAGCCGGACCCAGCACTTCAAGACCAACTCGCAGGTGCTGACCGCGTTGGGCGAGCGGGTCGGGCTGCTGCCGCACCGCCGGGTGCTGGCGGTGGAGGACTTCACCCCCGGCCAGATCGAGGCGTTCCTGCGGCACCGCTACGACGGCGACGAGGCCGCCGCCCGCGAGCGGATGAGCCTGCTGGCCGGCGTCAAGGATCTGCTCGGCCTGTCCCGTAACCCGCGCATGCTCGGGTTCATCGCCAACCTGGACGAGGGGCGGCTGGCCGCGGTGGCCGGCGCCGGCGGCACGTTCAGCGCCGCCGCGCTCTACCGGGAGATCCTGGAGTCCTGGCTGGACTTCGAGGAGCGGCGCACCCAGGGCATCCCGGGGGCCCCGGTCAGCCTGCGCCGGCCGGAGCTGTGGCAGGCGGTGAGCCGGTTGGCGTTCCAGCTCTGGGAGAGCGGCGAGTCCTACCTGCGGCTCGCCGAGCTGACCGAGTCCACCGGCCAGCTCGCCGGGCGGGCCGAGTCGCGGCTGTCCGGCCCGCAGGCCGCGCACGCGGTCGGCGCGGGCAGCCTGCTGGTCCGCACCGACGACGGGCTGTTCGGCTTCATCCACACCTCGGTGATGGAGTGGCTGGTCGCCGACGGCGTCGCCGAGCAGCTCAACCGGGGTGAGGAGCCGACCGCGCTGGCGGTCCGGTCGCTGTCCGCGCTGGCCGTGGAGTTCCTCGGCGACCTCGCCGACCCGGCCCGCTGCACCGCGTGGACGGCCCGGGTGCTCGGCGACGAGTCGGCCGGCGAGACGCTGCGCGCGAACGCGCTGCGGCTGTCCGCCCGGCTGCGCCTGCCCGACCGGGCCGACCTGCGCGGCGCGGTGCTGCGCGGCGAGGACCTGTCGCACCGGGAACTCGCCGGCGCGGACCTGACCGGCGCGGACCTCACCGACACCCGGCTGGTGGCGACGAACCTGACCGAGGCGCGGCTGGAGCACGCCAGGCTGCGTGGCGCGCGGCTGGACCAGGCGCGGCTCGCCGGGGCGGACCTGCGTGGCGCGGAGCTGGCCGGCGCGCGGCTGTTCCGGGCCGACCTGCGTGGCGCGCGGATCGGCGGCAGTAGCTGGCACCGCACCGCGCTGATCGACGTGAGCGCCGACCCGGCGTTGCTGCGCGCGCCGGAGCTGCGTGGCGCGGTCGTCGCGCCGGGCCGGCCGGTCGCGCCCGGGCTGGCGCCGCCCGCGGTGGGCGTCGGGTACGGCTTCGAGGTGGGCCGGCTGCCGGTGCCGGTGGCGTACAGCCCGGACGGCGCGGTGCTGGCGGTGGGCAGCGACGACGGTGGCGTGCTGCTCTGCGACACGGCCACCGGGCTGCCGGTGCGCACGCTCCAGGGGCACCGGTCCCGGGTGTACGCGGTGCGCTACGACGCCGCCTCGCACCAGCTCGTCACCGGCGCGGCCGACCTGACCGTACGGCTGTGGGACGCCGACCACGGCGACGTGCGGCACGTCATCGAGGACGTCTTCGCGGGCTGGGTGTGGCCGCTGCTCACCGACGAGCGGCGGGGCCGGCTGGTGGTCGGCGACGCGGCCGGCGTGGTCCGGCTCTTCGACACCCGCACCGCCCGGCTGCGCCACGAGTGGCCGGGGCACGACGCGCCGATCTGGGGCACCTCGTTCAGTCCGGACGGCCGGCGGGTGGTGGTGGTGGACAGCGCCGGCGCGGTCCGCGGCTGGGACATCCACACCGGCCGGCTCGCGTTCGAGGTGCGGGAGCCGGAGGTGGTCTACCGGGTGGTGCACTCGCCGGACGGCCGGCTGCTGGCCGCCGTCGGGCAGCACGGCCGGGTCTGGGTGCGCCGGGCCACCGACGGCGAGCTGCTGCGGCAGCCGCGCGGCCACGAGGCCGACGTGTACGCGCTGGACATCAGCCCCGACGGCACGCTGATGGCCACCGGCGACACGCACGGCGCGCTGCGGCTGTGGGAGACCGAGACCGGCCGGCCGGTCCGGGTGCTCGGCCGGCAGCGCGGCGCGATCTACAGCGTCCGGTTCAACGGTGACGGCAGCCTGCTCGCCACCGCCGCCAGCGACGGCGCGATCCAGCTCTGGGACACCGCCGACGGCCAGGTACGGCACGAGTTGACCCGGCACCGCGGCTCGGTGTGGCCGGTGGTCTGGCGGCCGGACCAGAACCAGGTGGCGACCAGCAGCAACGACGGCACCACCCGGCTGTGGGACGTGCGCAGCGGGCAGCTCCAGCACACGCTGCGCGGGCACGGCCGGCGGGTCACCGCGCTCTCCTTCCGCGACGACGGGGAGGTGTTGGCCGCCTGCGGCAACGACGGCGTGGTCCGGCTCTGGGAGCCGCGCACCGGCCGCCTGCTGCGGCAGCTCGCCACCCCCGCCGACCGCCTGCTCTCGGTGGTCTTCTGCCCGGACGAGCCGCTGGTCGCCACGCCCAGCGGCGACGGCGGCGTGCACCTGTGGAACACCGACACCGGCGCGGACGAGCGGGAACTCAACGTGGACACCGACCACGTCTGGGCGGTCGCGTTCAGCCCCGACGGCGACGCCCTGGCCACCGCGAACGACGACGACACGGTCCGCCTCTGGTACCGCCGCACCGGCCGGCACTTCGCCACGCTCACCCCGCACCGGGGCCGGGTCCGCACGGTGGCGTTCAGCCCGGACGGCGAGACCATCGCCACCGGCTGCGACGACCAGACGGTCCGGCTGTGGGACGCGGCCACCGCCACCTGCCGGCTGACCCTGGAGCACCACACCGACCGGGTCTACTCGATCGGCTTCAACAGCGAGGGAACGCTGCTGGCCAGCGCCGGCAACGACGGCACCGCGGTGGTGTGGGACGTGGCCACCGGGGAGGCGCGCACGGTGCTCACCGAGCACACCGGCCGGCTCTGGTCGTGCGCGTTCAGTCCGGACGGCAACCTGCTCGCCACCGCTGGCGACGACCTGGTGATCCGGCTCTGGGACCCGGGCACCGGGCGGCTGCACGGCACCCTCGCCGCGCACACCCGGCGGGTCTGGTCGGTGCACTTCAGCCCGGACAGCAGCCTGCTGGCCAGCGCCGGCGACGACGGCACGGTCCGGCTGTGGGACGTGGCCGACCCGGAGCACGCCCAGTTGCGGACCACGCTGATCGGTCTGCCGGACGGCTGGGCGGCGGTCAGCCCGGACGGCCGCTACAAGCTGGACGGCGACCCGGGCGGCCAGTTCTGGCACGTCATCGGCACCTGCCGCTTCGAGGTCGGCGAACTGGACCCCTACCTCACCCAGGTCCGCCGGCTGGCCGTCGACGCCCCCTTCTGACCGCCCCCGCCGGGCCCGTCCAGCGGACCTCGCCGTCGTGCCACCCGTCCGTCGGGGCCAGGCCGCAGGCGGTGGCCACCGCCGCCGACGCGCGGTGGTCGGGATGGATGTGGGCCACGAGGGTACGCACACCGCGTCGCCCGAGCCAGCCGGCCATTCCCCGGGCGGCCTCGGTGGCGATGCCGCGCCCCTGCCAGGGCGTGCCCACCACCCAGGCGATCTCCGCGACCGGCCCGGCGACGACCGGTTCGGTGTCGTCGCGGTGCCGGTGCCCGACCGCCCGGGCGCTCGCCGTGGCCGCGTGCCGGCGCGGCCCCTCGGGTGCGGTGACGGTCGCCTGGACGAACCCGGCCAGCGGGCCGTCGTCGCGGAGCTGGATGACCCAGTTGCACCACGACTCGCCCGGGTCGGGGGAGCCGGCGACCAGCCGCTCGTAGCGGGCGCGCAGCGCCGCCGGGTCGGCGGGGCTGCCGCCGATGAAGGTGTGCAACGCCGGGTCGGCGAGCACGGCGGCCATCTCCTCGGCGTGCGCGACGGCCAGCGGCAGCAGGAGCAGCCGGGCGGTGGGGACGGTTCCGGTGGTGAACCCGCTCATGGCGTCGCCGTCTCGGAAGAGGGGTGGGATGGCGCCGCGTCATCGTACCGGCGGGGCGGGCGCCGGGGCGGACGGTGGGCGCCGCCCGCCCCGGCTCACCGGCCGGTCAGCGCCGCCACTTCTGGTTGGCGGTGCCGCCGCACTCCCAGATCTGCAACCGGGTGCCGTCGGCCGAGCTGTTGCCGGTGGCGTCCAGGCACTTGTTGGCCTGCGGGTTGACGATGTCACCGGCGGCGCTGAACACCCATTTCTGCGCGCCGGTGCCGTTGCAGTCGTAGAGCTGCACCTTGGCGCCGTTGGCGGTGGACCCGGAGGCCACGTCGAGGCACTTGCCGAGCGCGCGCACCGAGCCGTCGGCGTTCCAGGTCCAGCGCTGGGCGGCGGTGCCGTTACAGGTCCAGAGCTGCACGGCGGTGCCGTTGGCGGTGCTCGCGCTGGCGACGTCGACGCACTTGTCGCCGTACCCGACGATCGGCCCGCCGGTGCCCCCGCCGCCGGTGTCCCAGGCCTGCACGCGGACGTAGTCGACGGTCATGGTCTGCGGGAACGTGGTGGAGCCGTCCGGCGAGCCGGGCCAGTTTCCGCCGACCGCCACGTTCATGATCATGAAGAACGGGTGGTCGAAGACCCAGCGGTTGCCGCCCGCGTCGGCCGGCGTCTTGCGGGAGTAGGCCACGCCGTCGAGGTACCAGGTGATCGAGTCGGGGGCCCAGTCGACGGCGAAGGTGTGGAACGCGTCGGCGAGCGCCTGGCCGTTCGGCAGCGAGGTGGACGCCCCGATGCCGTTGGCGCCGGAGTAGCCCGGTCCGTGCAGCGTGCCCCACACCGTGGACGGGGCGTAGCCGACGTTCTCCATGATGTCGATCTCGCCGCTGTTGGGCCACGGGTTGCTGCCGATGTCGTTGCCGAGCATCCAGAACGCCGGCCACAGCCCCTGCCCGCGCGGGATCTTGATGCGCGCCTCGAACCGGCCGTACGCCTGGGCGAACGTGCCGTTGGTGAGCAGCCGGGCCGAGGTGTACTGGCAGCTTCCGTACCAGCAGCCGTAGCCGGCCGGGTTCTCCTTGCGGGCGGTGATGACCAGGTTGCCGTTGCCGTCGAGCGCGGCGTTGCGGGTGCTGTTGGTGTAGTACTGCAACTCGTTGTTGCCCCAACCGCCGCCGCCGATGTCGTAACGCCACTTGCTCGCGTCGGGGGCGGCGCCGGCCGGGCCGGTGAAGTCGTCGGACCAGGTGACCGCGCCGGGGGCGGCCATCGCCGGGGTGGTCGGGACGGTGGTGAGGGCGGCCGTGAGGCCGACCGCCGCCATCGCCAGGGCGGCGAGGGTACGGATGCTGCGCACGGGGGTGCCTCCTGCGGTGGTGGGTCCGCCTACCGTCCGGGTGGCCGGCCCCGCGGAACGGTAAACAAACTATAGAGATAACCTTCGATGAAGGTATGAACGAAGCCACCCGTTGTCAAGAGAGCGCTTCCTCCGGCACGGCACGCCGCGGCGTCGGCGCCGGTCGGCGCATCCCGCGCCATGGGCCGCCGAGCAGCGGGGTCAGCACCACCAGCAGGTAGCAGGTGCCCATGATGACCAGCGTGGGCGTGGTGCCGAACCGGTCGGCGGCCAGCCCGGCGCCCAACGCGCCCAATGGCATCGCCGCCCAGGCGCCGGCGCCGATCACCCCGTACACCCGGGCCCGCATGGCCGCCGGCACCCGTTCCAACTCCACCGCGCCCATCAGCGGGTTGAGCGCGCCGGCGGCCAGCCCGGCCACCGCGACGATCGCGACCACCACCGGCAGCGGCGGCGCGGCGGCGAGGGCCCACAGCGGCGGCGCGCCGCAGATCGCGTACGCGGTGACGAACGTGGCCCGGCGGGGCAGCCGGTGCCCGATCGCGCTGAACACCAACGAGCCGATCAGCGCGCCGCCGCCCATGACGCCGACCAGCAGGCCGAACGCGGCCGGCCCGCCCAGGTCGCGATTGGCCACCACCGGTAGCAGCACGTTGCTCTTGGCCGCGTCGAACAGGTTCGTGACCAGCACCAGCAGCACCATGGCGCGCAGCAGCGGCTCCCGGGCCAGGAAGCGCAGCCCGGCGGCGAACTGTCGCCAGTAGCCGCCGGTCTCCGGCTCGGCCTCCTCGGTGGAGGGGCGCAGGCCGCGCGGCACCAGCAGCGTCACGACCAGCGCCGAGACGGCGAATGTGGCCGCGTCCACGGCCAGCACCGGCAGTGCGCCCAGCACGCCGACCAGCAGACCGGCCACCGGAGCCCCGATCATGCGCGCGCCCCGCGACGTCGCCTCGTGCCAGCCGATCGCCCGTTCGATCGGCACCCCGGCCGCGGTCGCCGCCTCCGGCAGCAACGCGGTGCGGGCGGTCTGGCCCGGCGTGTCCAGCAGCCCGCTGACGAAGACCAGCGCCAGCAGCGCCGGGAACGGCAGGCCGACGGTGGAGTGCAGCAGCGGCACGGCGGCGACCGTCACGCCGGAGACCACGTCGGCCAGCACGCTGGACCGGCGGTACCCGATCCGGTCGACAAGCACGCCGCCGAACGCGCCGCCGAGCACCACCGGTGCGGTGGCGAACGCGCCGGCCAGCCCGGTGGCCGCCGGCGAGCCGGTCTCGGCGAGCACGTAGAGCGGCAGCGCGATGAGCGTCAGCACGTTGCCGGTCAGCGAGACGGCGTGCCCGACCAGCAGCCCGACCAGCGGCCGGCGGTCCCGGGTCACTGCGGCCCCCGGTAGGCCTGCCAGATCAGCGTGACCATCTCCGCGCCCGGCCGGCCGGGCGTGCCGCGCGCCTGCCAGCGTCGGCCCAGCTCGGACAGCTCGTCGCGCAGCTCGCCCAGCTCGTCGGGGGTCAGGTGCAGCACCGTGTCGCTGCTGGTGGTGCCGCGCACCCAGGCCAGGTCGAGGCTCGCCTCCGACTCCAGGTAGGCCTGGTAGCGGGCCACGTACCGCTCCATCGCGGCGCGGCGCAGCAGGTCGCCGGCGAGCCGGCGTTCCGGGTCGTCGAGCAGCTCGACCGGGTCCCAGTCGGTGGTGGCGTGCGCCGCCCGCCACCACCGTTCACGGCGGTCGCGGGCCAGGTCGGAGGCCTCGGTCACGAAGCCGTGCTCGGCCAGCTTGCCGACGTGGTAGCTGACCGAGCCGACCGCCTCGCCGGTGCGCTCGCTCAACATGCCCACGGTCTGCGGGCCACGCAGGCGCAGCTCGCCCAGCAGCCGCAGCCGGGTGGGATGGGCCAGCGCCCGCATGGCCCGCGGGTCGGTCAGGTGCACGTGGTTCGGCTGGTCCGCCATGCCGCCACGCTAGACCGACAAGAGATGAAGTACAAGATGTCTTGTACTAGTCGAGGCAGAACTCGTTGCCCTCCGGATCGGCCAGCACCAGGTGCCCGGCGTCCAGCGGCGGAACGGGCTCGTGCCGGGCCACCCGGGTCGCCCCGAGCGCCACCAGCCGGTCGGCCGCCGTCTCCAGCGCCGCCATCCGGGCCGCTCCGGTCAGCCCGGGCGCGGCCCGGACGTCGAGGTGCACCCGGTTCTTGCCCCGCTTCGGCTCCGGCACCCGCTGGAAGAACAGCCGTGGCCCGGTGCCCTCGGGGTCGACCACGGCCGAGGCGTCGCCGTGCCGCTCCGGCGGCACGCCGAACGCGGTCAGCGCCGCCTCCCACGAGTCGAAGCCGTCCGGCGGCCCCTGCACCCGGTAGTCGAGCGCCTCGGCCCAGAACGTGGCCAGTGCGGCCGGGTCGGCGCAGTCGAAGGTGAATTGCACGTCGAGGCCCATCGCGGCTCTCCTTCTCCTCGGGTCCCGGCCAGCCTTCCCGACGTAGCGGTCAGGAGCTGACCGCGACCCGCGGGAGCGTCACGTCCGGCGCGTCGTCGTCCGGCCCTTGAGCCGCCGCCCCATCTCCCGGGCGATCTCCCGCTTGGCGTCCCGCTCGGCGAGCGCCTGACGCTTGTCGTATGACCGACGCCCCCGGGCCAGGCCCAGCTCGACCTTGGCCCAGCCGTCGGCGAAATACATCGACAGCGGCACCAGCGTGACCCCACCGTCGCGCAGCTTCTCCAGGATCCGGGCGATCTCCACCCGGTGCAGCAGCAACTTGCGGGTGCGCCGGGGCGCGTGGTTCGTCCAGGTGCCGAAGCCGTACTCGGCGATGTGCAGCCCGTAGAGCCACAGCTCGCCGTCGCGCTCCTGGGCGAACGCGTCGACGAGCGACACCCGCCCCTCGCGCAGCGACTTCACCTCGGTGCCGGCCAGCACGATGCCCGCCTCGTAGGTCTTGAGGATGTCGTAGTCGTGCCGCGCCTTCTTGTTCGAGGCGATCGCCTTGCGCCCGTTCTCCCTGGCCACGCCGGCAGAATACCCAGCCCGCCGCCCCGTCCGCCCGCCCCCGCCGGGCCCGATTCACGGAAACTGCGGCTATTCCACCCGCGATGGCCGCCCTTTCCGTGAATCAGCGCGTGCGGCGCGGGGTGGGGCGGGGGCGTGGGGCTTAGGCGGAGGAGGAGCCTCCGTTAGCCCGGCGTTAGGACGCGGACGCCTACCGTGGCCCGGTCACATCCACAAGGGACACGGGGCCCTGGGAGGAAACGTGCTCAACAGTCAACTCGCCCGACTCGCTGTCGCGGTGCCGGGCGTGATCGCACTACTGGCGGCGTCCGCGACGTCGGCGTCAGCCGCCGTCGATCCGCCGGTCAACGACAACCTGGCCGGCGCGTCGCCGGTCGGCGCGCTGCCGTTCGTGGGCGTCCAGGACCTCAGCGCCGCCACCGTGCAGGAGGGCGAGCCGTCGTCCTGCTTCGAGACCGACCGGACGGTCTGGTACTCGTACACCCCGACCGTGGACCGGCTGGTGACCGCCGGCACCGGGCCGGACCATCTCGGAGTCGCGGTCTACACGGGCGACTCCCTCGACGCTCTCACGGAGGTCTCCTGCCGGCCCACCTACGCGGGGACGCCGGTGACGTTCCCCGCGCGGGCCGGCACCACCTACCTGTTCCGGATCGGCGCCAACCACGTCGAGCAGACCACGTTCCGGCTGGACGTGGCGCCGGCGCCGGAGGTCGACTTCGACGTCGCCCCGGTGGAGTGGACCGTCTTCGACGAGGTCGCGTTCTGGCCCCGCCTGTACGACCCGGCCGGCCTGGGCATCGACCTGGGTTCGCTGCGCTGGGACTTCGGCGACGGCACCACCTCGACCGAGCAGTACCCCCGCCACCGCTTCACCGGCGACGGCGACCACCAGGTGCGGTTGACCGCGCGCACTGTCGACGGGCGCACCGCCTCGGCCACCCACACGTCGGTGGTCCGAACCCACGACGTGGCGGTCGTCAAGCTGAACACCCCCTCGACCGCCCGCGCCGGGCAGCGCGTCGGCGTCACCGTCGACGTGCGGAACACCCGTTACGACGAGAACGTCGACGTCCGGCTCCACCGCAGCGGCCCGTTCGGGTACGAGGAGGTGGGGGTCGACACCCGCCCGGTGCCGGCGCGGAGCGGGAGCACGTCGTTCTCGTTCGCGTACACGGTGACGCCGGAGGACGCTGCGGCCGGCAAGGTCACGTTCCGGGCGAGGGCCGAGCTGCGCGACCACCGGGATGCGCTCCCGGCGGACAACGAGCTGCTCTCCGCCCCGGTCCGGATCCGCTGACCGCGCCGGTGGCGGTGCGCGCGGCCCGCGCGCACCGCCACCGGTCAGGCGGGGACCGCCACCGGCACGCGGGGCGCGTCGGCGCGGGCCGCCACCCAGCCGGTGGTGATCAGCAGCAGCGCGGCGCAGTAGGTGCCCATCACCAGCAGGCCCGCACCGGGCAGCTCGACGCCGGCCGCGCCCACGCCGATGAGCAGGTCGGAGACGAGGAAGAACGCGCCGCCGGCCGCGACCCGCGCGGACACCCCGGTCGCGGCGGCGGCCATCAGGCACAGCGCCAGGCTGTAGCCGAGCACCGGCAGCCGCAGCGGCCCCAGCGTGCCCCACAGCAGCGCGTTCCCGGCCGCCCAGGCGACCAGGTAGCCGGCCCACGCGGGCACCGGCGCTCGGCCGTGACGCCGGAAGCCGGTCAGGAAGGCGAGCTGCGCGACCAGGAAGAACCCCATGCCGGCCAGGAACGCGGCCCGGCCGGGCACGAGCAGCGCCACGTCCCCGGCGGTGGCGGCGACCAGCCCGGTCGCCACCGCGTCCCACCGGCGCCTGCACCGCCAGAGGTACGCCAGCAGCACCGGCGCCAGCAGCGGCTTGGCCAGCCACTGGAGCACCGTCGAGTCGAGCGCCACCCCGACCAGCTCGACCGCGGCGACGAGCCCGAACAGGGTCAGCCAGGAACGCCTCACCGGGCCGGCTGCCAGCCGGGACGGCCGAGCAGATAGCCGAGCCGGTGCCGCCAGCAGGTGGCCCGGCGGACGTCGGACCAGATCGCGGCGAACTCGTGCGTCGCCACCCGCAGCGGGTTGTAGGTGCCGATGTTCTTCGTCAGCCCGTAGCGCACCGCGGCCCGCTCCGGCGCGAAGCTGCCGAACAGCCGGTCCCACACGATCAGGATGCCGCCGTAGTTGCGGTCCAGGTACTCGGTGTTCGAGCCGTGGTGGACCCGGTGGTGCGACGGGGTGTTGAACACCCACTCGATCGGCCGGGGCAGCCGGCCCACCCGCTCGGTGTGCAGGAAGAACTGGTAGAGCAGGCTGATCGACTGCTGGAGGAAGATCATCCACGGCGGGATGCCGAGCAACGCCAGCGGCAGCCAGAACGGCAGCGAGGTCATCGGCGTCCAGCTCTGCCGCAGCGCGGTGGAGAGGTTGTAGTGGACGCTGGAGTGATGGACCACGTGGCTGGCCCAGAGCACCCGCACCTCGTGGTGGGACCGGTGGAACCAGTAGTAGGCCAGGTCGTCGGCGAAGAAGACGATCGCCCAGGTCCACCAGTCGCCGGGGGACAGGTGCACCGGCGCGACCGTCCACAGCGCCGCGTAGAGGCCGACCGTGAGCAGCTTCCACGGGAAGCCGATGAGTTGGCTGCCCAGCCCCATCGACAGGCTGGTGGTGGTGTCGCGCAGCTCGTAGCCGCGTTCCTCGTCGTCGGGCAGGAAGCGGTAGGAGGCCGCCTCGATCACGATCAGCAGCAGGAACGCCGGGACGGCGTACAGCACGGCGGGGATCATGCGCGCGCTTCCCTTCCGGTGGTGGGGATGGGGGTGACCGGGGCGGTCAGCAGCGCCCGGGCCTGCCGGGCCGCCGCCTCGCCCCGGCCGGACGCGACCGCCGCGGCGAGCCGGCGGTGTCCGGCGACGTCGAGCAGCTCGGCGGCGCGGGCGTCCGGGGGGACGTCACCGACCGCGAACGTGCCGGCGACCAGGCTGTTGAAGGCCAACTGGTAGGCGGTGTTGCCGCTGCCCCGCACCACCAGCCGCCAGATGCGGATGTTCGCCTCGGCCATCCGGTCCAGGTCCGGCGCGAGCGCGCCGTACTCCTCGGCGGCCCGGACCAGCGCGGCGACCACCGCCTCGTCGCCGCGTTCGGCGCAGAGCCGGGCCGCGTCGACGCCGACGCAGGCCCGCATCTCCAGCATGTCGCGCACCAGCGTCTCGACCGGGAGTACGTCGCCGGAGCGGGCCAGCGACAACGCCAGGTCGAGCCCGGCGTGCACCCGCCAGTCGAGCACCCGGGTCGCGCCGCCCTGGCTGACCCGGACCAGGCCGAGCTGTTGCAGCCGGCGCAGCGCCTCGCGCACCGCGTGCCGGTTCACCGCGAACGCGGCGGCCAGCTCCCGCTCGCCGGGCAGCGTCTCGTCGGGCCGGTGGCGCCCGGCCACGATGGCGTCGCGGAGCTGGCCGAAGACGTGGTCGGAGACCGAGGCGCGCGGCGCGGGGGTGAAGGCCATGGCCAGCAGTGTGGCCCCGGACACATCAACCCGTCAACTGGTTGGACCAGTTTGATTTCCCGGGCCGGCCCGGCCGGTGGGTACCGTCGCGGTCACGCCTCGTATCCTTTTCGCGGTAGGACCGCCACGGTGAAGGGAGTCGGTGTGAGCGACCGGGTCGAGACGTTGGAGTTCCAGGCCGAGGCGCGTCAGCTGTTGCAGCTGATGGTGCACTCGATCTACTCGAACAAGGACGTCTTCCTGCGTGAACTCATCTCGAACGCGTCCGACGCGCTGGACAAGCTGCGGCTGGAGTCGCTTGTCGACAAGGAGTTGTCGGCCGACACGTCCGACCTGCACATCGAGATCGAGACCGACGCCGAGGCCCGCACGCTGACCGTGCGGGACAACGGCATCGGCATGTCCCGCGACGAGGTGGTGGCGCTGATCGGCACCATCGCCAAGTCCGGCACCGCCGAGATGCTGCGCAAGCTGCGCGAGTCGAAGGACGCCGCCGCCTCGCAGGAGCTGATCGGCCAGTTCGGCGTCGGCTTCTACGCCACCTTCATGGTCGCCGACCGGGTGACGCTGCTGACCCGCCGCGCCGGGCAGACCGGTGGCACCCGGTGGGAGTCCACCGGCGAGGGCACCTACTCGGTGGAGACGGTCGAGGAGGCACCGCAGGGCACCTCGGTCACGCTGCACCTCAAGCCGGTCGACGCCGAGGACAACCTGCACGACTACGCCGCCGAGCGGACCATCCGGGAGATCGTCAAGCGCTACTCCGACTTCATCGCCTGGCCGATCCGGATGACCGTCGACAAGCCCGGCGAGGACGGCGACACCACCCGCGAGGAGCAGACGCTCAACTCGATGAAGGCGCTCTGGGCGCGGTCCCGGGACGAGGTCGACGAGGCGGAGTACAAGGAGTTCTACCGGCACGTCGCGCACGACTGGGCGGACCCCCTGGAAACCATCCACATGCGCGGCGAGGGCACGTTCGAGTACGAGGCGTTGCTCTTCCTGCCCTCGCACGCCCCGGTCGACCTGTTCTCCCCGCAGGGCCGGCGCGGCGTGCAGCTCTACGTCAAGCGCGTGTTCATCATGGACGACTGCGAGGCGCTGATCCCGAACTACCTGCGCTTCGTCAAGGGCGTGGTGGACGCGCACGACCTGTCGCTGAACATCTCCCGCGAGATCCTCCAGCAGGACCGGCAGATCAGCGCCGTGCGGCGGCGGCTGGTCAAGAAGGTGCTCGCCACGCTCAAGGGCCTGCCGGCCGAGTCGTACCGCACGTTCTGGACCGAGTTCGGGCCGGTGGTCAAGGAGGGCCTGCTGGAGGACGCGGACAACACCGACGCGTTGCTCGACCTGGTCCGCGCCGCCTCCACCCACGACCCGGCCGAGCTGACCACGCTGCGCGACTACGTGGAGCGGATGAAGGACGGCCAGACCGAGATCTACTACGCCACCGGCGACAACCGGGCCACCATCGAGAACTCCCCGCACCTGGAGGCGTTCCGGGCCAAGGGCTACGAGGTGCTGATCCTCACCGATCCGGTGGACGAGGTGTGGGTCGAGCGCGTCGGCGCGTACGACTCCAAGACGCTGCGCTCGGTGGCCAAGGGTCAGGTCGACCTGGAGACCGAGGAGGAGAAGGAGAAGGCCGAGGCGGAACGGCAGGAGTACGCCGAGCTGCTCACCTTCCTCGGCGGCGCGCTCGCCGACAGCGTCAAGGAGGTGCGCCTGTCCACCCGGCTGACCACGTCGCCGGCCTGCGTGGTGGGCGACGCGTACGACATGACGCCGACGCTGGAGAAGATGTACCGGGCGATGGGCCAGGAGGTGCCCCAGGTCAAGCGCATCCTGGAGCTGAACCCGACCCACCCGCTGGTCACCGGGCTGCGCAAGGCGCACGGCGAGGGCGGCGACAGTGCCGCGCTGACCGAGACCGCCGAGCTGCTGTACGGCATGGCGCTGCTCGCCGAGGGTGGCGACCTCGCCGACCCGGCGCGCTTCACCCGGATCCTCGCCGACCGCCTCGCCCGCGGCCTCTAGATGCAAGGAGGGGGCCCTTCTTATCGCCTACGCGATAGGAGGGGCCCCCGCTTAACATCGCCGTCGGCCTTTCGTCCCCTTCATGACAGGGGCGGGATAACGATCTACGTCGATGGGAAGATGGTCGGGTCATGTCGTCTCATCCACGGGGGATCAGTGTCATGCGCCTGTTCCGCACAGCGGCCGCGATCGCGTCGGCCGTCCTGCTCACCACGACCCTGGGGCTCACCGTCGCCTCGCCCGCCCAGGCCAGCCACTTCTGTGGCTCGCCCGCCTACCAGAACGTCGACGACGGGTACGGCATCCTGAAGGGGGGCTACAACCTCAAGACCGCCCCCTACTCCGACTGCTTCAACGTCGCCTACCTCGGCAAGGGCACCAAGCTCTACATCTGGTGCCAGGTCATCAACGAGTACGGCAACTTCTGGGTCTACACCCGGGTCGCGGGCACGGAGACCTACGGCTGGATGTCCTGGGACAACTTCAGCGAGGTCACCGGCAACCGGGGCCACTGCACGCCCTACCTGCTCTAGTGCGGGCCGGGCCCGCCGGTCAGACCTGACCGGGGAAGAAGCCGTGGCGGGCCAGCGGCTCGACGATCTGGTGCTCCTCGTACGACAGGTGCGACAGCAGCGTGTCGGTGAGCAGGTCCACCGCGTCCTGTAGTTCGGTGAAGTCGCCGGGGGAGCGGATCAGTTCCACCAGCGCCCGGTCCACGCTCTCCACCACGTCGTGGATCACCACGTGTTCCTCCGCCAGGCGGTCCAGCACCGGCGCCAGCCCGGCGTCGGCCCGGCGCAGGTGCGGAAAGATGGAGGCGTCCTCCAGCCCGTGGTGCTGGGTCACCACCGTGCAGTAGGCCGCGCAGTAGGCGCCAAGCGTCCAGTTGTTCTGCCGCATGGTCATCTCGTTCAGCGCGGCCCGCGCTCCACCGGGCGAGACCGCGCCGCGCCGGACCTGGTCGAGCAGGTCGCGCACCTGGGCCAGCTCCCGACGCAGGTGGTCGTGCACGTCCACCAGGTGCTGCCCGGCCGCCTGCCCACCGGCCGGGTAGACCTGACCGGCCGGCGCCGGCGGGGCGGCCGGCCGGGTCGACTCGTCCCAGGGGCGGCGCGCGCTCAGGCGTACCCCCGGGTCAGGGGTGGGGGTGACCGCGAGCGTGGTCGGACCGCCGGTCGCGGCCTGCTCCCCGGCGACGGCCCGGGCGCCGCTGCCGGGCGTGGTGCGCTCGGCCGCGACCAGCTCCCGCACCGCCGGCGCCACCTCCTGCGCGAACAGTTGGATGGCGCGGGGCTCGTCGGCGGCGAGGATGAACGTGGTGATGCCGTGCGTCAGCGTGAGCCCGGCCAGCTCCTCCACCCACTGCTCCGGCGGGCCGGCGAGGAAGCCGGTGGACGAGCGGGCGAACGTGCCGGTCACGTTGAGCATCCGGCGGATCGCGCCCGGGTCCCGGCCGGCGGCCCGCGCGCCGTCGTCGACGAGCGCGTTGAGCGCCGGCAGGTCCTCCGGCCCGTTCGGCAGGTACGACAGCGACGGCAGCCAGCCGTCCGCGGCGCGGCCGACCAGCCGCAGCATCCGCGGCTTGTACGCGCCCACCCAGATGCCCACCGGATGCGCCGGGGCCGGCCCGCGTTTCGCCCCGACCACCCGGTAGTGCTCGCCGGGCAGGCGGATCATGTCGCGCCGATCGGTGTCCCACACCTCGCGGACGACCCGGATCGCCTCGTCGAGTGCGTCGACCGCCGCGCCGGGGGAGAGCCGCCGCCCGCCGGCCGCCTCGATCCCGTCCCAGAACGCGCCCGCGCCGAGCCCCAGTTCGACCCGGCCGCCGGTGAGCAGGTCCAGGCTGGCGACGCTGCGCGCCAGCACCACCGGTTGGCGCAGCGGCAGGTTGAGCACGTTGCCGGCCAGGCGGATCCGGTCGGTGGCGGCGGCCACGTACGACATCAGCGTCCAGGTGTCCAGGAAGGCCGGCAGGTAGGGATGGTCCTGGAAGGTGACCAGGTCCAGCCCGGCCCGCTCGCAGAGCGTGGCGAGCGCCACCACCTGCTCGGGCTGCCCGGCGGCCGGCGTGAGGAAGCTGCCGAAGGCCAGCTCGGGTCCGTGGTCGGTCATCCACCCGCTCCTCGCGCGATCTTGTCCGGTCCCGCCCACGGTAGCGCCGCCGCCCGCCCGGCGTCCGCCGTCCCGCGACACGCCGGGCCGTCGGCGTCCGTGCTGCTCGGGGCGCCGGTGACCGGCCGAGGTGGCGGATGGTCGGGTTCCGTCGTCGTCGGTTGCTATGGTCACGGGTGCTTGGCTAAGACGTGAAGAAAGCGCGGATATGACCAACGATGCGTTCTCGGCCGCCGCGAGCCTCGACGAGCTGCTGACCCGCACGCAGCAGGCGTTGGCCGCGATGCGGTCCCGGGCCACCGTGCACGCCGACGGCGAGCCGGGTGACCTGCTGCGGGCCGAGGGCGCCGCGGCCGGCGGCCGGGTCCGGGCGGTCGCCGTCCAGGGTGGCCGGCTGGATTCCGTCGCGGTCGACCCGGAGCTGGCCGGCGAGCCGCTGGAGGCGCTCTGCGGGCACGTCGTCGCCGCCGTCAACGCCGCGCTCGCCGAGTTGGACGCTCAGGTCAGCGCCTCGGCCCGGGCGGACGCCGACGCGCTCGCCGCCCGGCTCGGCGGGCTGCCGGACCAGGCGGAGCTGTTCAGCGCGACGATGCACGAGGTGGCCGCGCGGATCCGCCGCGACCGCGCCGCCGCGTCCCGCGCCGCACGCCCGGTCTGATCGGCGGTCAGCGCCCCGCCTCGTCCATCCGTCCGGCCTGACCCGTGCCGCTCGTCCGTCCGTCCGGCCTGATCGGCGGTCAGCGCCCCGCCCCGTCCATCCGCCCGTCCCGCCTGATCGGCGGCGGGCCGGTCACCGGAGACGACGGAGCGGCCGGCCGTCTCCGAGGAGGACGACCGGCCGCTCGCGCTGCGGTCAGCTCAGGTTGACCGCGGTGTCGTCGACGACGAAGGACGTCTGGAGGGAGGCGTCCTCCACGCCGCTGAACGAGATGGTGGCGGTGGTGCCGGCCAGCGACGAGATGTCGAAGGACCGCTGCACGTAGCCGGTGGCCTTGTTCAGGTTGGAGTAGGTCGCCAGCGTGGTGCTGCCGGCCTTGACGGTCAGCTTGTCGTACGCGGTGCTCGTGGTGGACTCCGCGCTGTCGATGTGCAGCCAGAAGCTCAGTGTGGCCCGGCAGCCGGCCGGGATGCTGACCGACTGGCTGAGCGTGTCGGTGTGCGAGGAGCCGTAGCCGTCGAGCCACGCCTTGTACGAGCCGCCGTGCGCGGCCTGGCCGCTGTCGGTGGTGATGACGCCGGACGAGGCGCTCCAGTTCACGTTGCCCGACTCGAAGCCGGGGTTGGCCAGCTTGTTGCCGGAGCAGCCGCCCGACGGCGGGGTGGAGGTGGTCGGCGTGGGCGTCGGGGTGCCGCCGCCGGAGCAGGTCGGGTCACCCGACTGTGCCGGCACGCTGACCGCGTCCCAGGCCGCCTTGACGGTGTTGAACTCGGTGCAGCTGCTCGGGTAGAGGTTCTTCGCCGCCTGCAGCGTCCAGGTGCGGTACTTCAGGTACGACGAGGACGAGGTCTTCAGCAGCATCGCGTTGTACATGATCTTGATGGCCTTCTGGATGCCCAGGCCGGTCACGCTGCCGCCGTTGCAGGTCGAGCTGGACGGCTGCCCGTTGGTCGGGCTGTTGCCGTTGGCCAGCAGGTAGAACCAGTGGTTGCCCGGCCCGGCGGAGGCGTGCACCTCGCCACCCGGAACGCTGCTGGAGTAGCAGTTCGGGTCGCCGAGCGCACCCGGGTTGTACATGTTCCGGATCGGGCCGGAGCCGACCAGGTTGATCTTCTCGCCGACCAGGAAGTCCGGCGCGTCGTAGCTGGACGGCTCGTTGGCGAACCACTCGGTGGCCGCGCCGAACGTGTCCGCCACGAACTCCTGGGTGCCGCCGCCGGAGATGCCACCGGGGGTGTGGTCGTCGATGCCGTGGCCGATCTCGTGGGCCACCACGTCGAGCGAGCCGATCCACTGGCCGGCGGTGTTCTTGCCGATCTGGACCTGGGTGCCGTCGTAGTAGGCGTTCTGGTCGTTCAGGCCCACCCGGATCGGCCAGTAGCCGCCGTTGCCGTCGGCGCCGTTGCGGCCCAGCCACTGGCTGAGCATCTTGTGCTCGGTCTGGGCGGAGAACAGCGCGTCGACGCAGCCGGTCTCCTTGTTGGTGGCGGTGCCGTTGCCCCAGGCGTCGTCGGTGCCGCTGAACGTGGTGTTGTTCGCGGCGTCCTGGCAGCTGAGGTTGGTGACGGTCGGGTCCTTCATGGTGTACGTGCTGCCCGACTGGGTGGTGTTCAGCGTCAGCGGGCTGGGCCCGTTCCAGGCGCCGGTGCCGGTGCCCGCGACGATGTGCTCCTGCTTGCGCAGCACCGCGCCGGTGCGGGCGTCGACGTCCACGGTGAGCCGGCTGGCGCCGTCCGCGCCGGTGCCGCGCACGGTGGTCTCCCAGGCCAGCGTCGGGCTGGCGCCGAGCGTGTAGACCACGAGCGTGGTGCCCTCGACCGCGCTGACGGTCTTGAGCTGGGCGCGCGCCGTCTTCGCGCCGGCGGCCGAGGTCAGCTTGGGGGTGGTGGCGAGCGCGCCGATCGGCCGCTGCTGGGCGACCGAGGCGTACTTCAGGTTGCCGGCGGCGTCGGTGGCGAGCACGAAGTCGCCGCCGACCACCGGCAGGCCCCGGTAGGTCCGCTCGTAGGGCACGTACTGGGTGCCCTCGGAGGAGATCACGGGCTGCTGCACGAACGCGTCGTCGGAACTGGCCTGCAGGTAGGCGGGACGGTTCGCGACCAGCGCGCGGGCCGAGTCGGCGGCTGTCGCGCGGGCCTGGGCGGGGTTCGGGGCGGCGGGCCCGGGGGGCGCGGCCTGCACGGCCGCGGCGGTGCCGGCGGCCAGCACGCCGGCCGCGGCCGCGCCGGTGAGCGCGGCGAGGCGGGGTGAGAGCTTCAAGAGGGTGTGCTCCTGTTCCTAGGCGCGCCGCACGGAGCCCGGTGGGGACGGGCGGCGCGATGGTGCGAGGCGGGGTGACGGTCGGTCACCGGAGCTGCCGGCGTGGCTCCGGGTCGACAGATCGACCGTCCGGGCCGTCGGGGGTCGGCGGCTCGTTGGGTGCACAATCACACGGCGCGCGAGCCGGGAGCAATGGGTGACCGGGGCAACCGACACCTGCCGGACAGTCGGCCGTCGACGCGAATTCAGGAAGCCATGATCTTCAATAGCCCCTGATCAGGGTGAACATTGTCGTCCGTGGATGGTGGCCGGTCTGAGATGCGAGGATTGCCGCTCTACGCAATCTGTGCACATAGATTCAGCGTGGACGTGCGGTCGGGCCGGTCCCGGCGGCAGGCGTGGGCCGGGCGCGCTCCGGGTACGAGGACGCCATGAGAACGAGCACCACCGACCGCCCGGCCCGCACGGGCGTGATCGCGGTCGTGGCACACCGGAAGAAGACCTTCGGCGGCGGCCTGGACGAGTTGCGCGCCCGCCTCGTCGGCGCCGGCGTCGGTCGGCTGCTCTGGTACGAGGTGCCGAAGAGCCGCAAGGCGCCGAAGCGGGTCCGCGCCGCCCTCGACGAGGGCGCGGAGCTGGTGCTGGTCTGGGGCGGCGACGGCATGGTGCAGCGCTGTGCCGACGCGCTGGCCGGCACCGACGTGCCGATGGGCATCCTGCCCGCCGGCACCGCCAACCTCTTCGCCGTCAACCTCGGCATCCCCGCCGACCTGCCCGAGGCGGTCCGGGTCGCGTTGCACGGCCCGCGTCGCCGGCTGGACCTCGGCCGGATCAACGGGGAGCACTTCGCGGTGATGGCCGGCGCCGGGTTCGACGGCGACCTGATCCGCGACGCGGACCGCCGGCTCAAGAGCCGGCTCGGCCGGGTCGCCTACGTCTGGACCGGGCTGCGGCACGTGCGCGGCGAGTGCGTGCGCACCCGCGTCCGGGTGGACGGCGCCGACTGGTTCGACGGCGAGGCGAGCTGCGTGCTGTTCGGCAACGTCGGCACCATCACCGGCGGAATCCCGGCCTTCGACGACGCCCGGCCCGACGACGGCGCGCTCGAGGTGGGCGTCGCCACCGCCAGCGGCGCCGTGGACTGGGCCCGGACGCTGGGGCGGATGGCCGCCGGGCGCTCCGACGAGTCGCCGTTCGTGCGGATCACCCGGGGTCGGAAGATCACCGTACGGTTCGCCGCGCCGAAGACGTACGAGCTGGACGGCGGCGCGCGGGGGACGGCGAAACGGCTGAAGGTCAAGGTGGTGCCGGGCGGGCTGACGGTCTGCTGCCCGGAGCCGGTGGACTGACCCGGCCGTGGGCGCCGGTGACCGCCCCGGGCAGGATGCCGGCATGCGTGACGACGTCCGCGACTACCTCGCCGACCTGGTCGAGCGGGCCCGCGGCGTGCTCGGCGACGACCTGACCGGCGCGTACGCGGCCGGTTCGGTCGGGCTGGGCGCCTACCAGCCGGGGCGGAGCGACGTGGACGTGGCGGTGCTGGTTGCCGGCCCGGTCCCGGCCGCCGCGAAGCGGGCGCTGGTGGACCGGCTGCGGCACGAGGCGCTGCCCTGCCCGGCGCGCGGCCTGGAGCTGGTCGTCCACCGGCGGGACGTGGCCGCCTCCGGCACGCCCGAGCCGGGCTTCGAGGTGGAGCTGAACACCGGCGCCGCCATGGCGTTCCGGGCCACGTTCGACCCGGCCGACCGGCCCGCCGCCGACGGGCGGTTCTGGTACGCGCTGGACCGCAGCATCCTGCACCAGTCCGGCCTGGTCCTGCTCGGCGCGCCCGCCGCCGACGTCTTCGCCGACCCGTCCCCGGCGGCGCTGCGGGCGTTGCTGGTGGACGCGCTGCGCTGGTGGCTGGCGCGGCCCACGCCGCCCGGCGACGGGCCGGCGCCGGGCGCCGAGGACGCGGTGCTCGGTGCCTGCCGCGCGCTGGTGCGCCACCGCGACGGGGTCTGGCTGGGCAAGGTCGACGCCGGCCTGCGGGTGGCCGCCACCGACCCGGACGCCGCGGTGATCCGGGCGTCGATCGCCGCCCGCCGCGGCGCCCCGCCCCCGACCGGCCCGGCCGCCCGTGCGTTCCAGCGCCGCGTCCTGTCCCGCCTCACCGCCGACGGCGACCCCCGGCGATCATGAGGTTGCGGGCGCCGCCGTCCGGTTCGTCGCCGCCAACCTCATGATCGCCGCCCGACCGACCGGGGCGGACCGGGGACGGGACTAGGGTGGGGTCGGGAGGTCGGTGATCATGGGAGAGTTGAGCGCGTCGGTCCGGGCCGGGCTGGCGGCGGCGGTGCCCGGCGGGGTGAGCACCCGGGCCGCGGACCGGCTGCGGCTGGCCCACGACGCCTCGCACTACCTGCTGCACCCCGGCGCGGTGGCCACCCCGGCCGACGCCGGCCAGGTCGCCGCGCTACTGACGCACAGCCGCCGCACCGGCACCCCGCTGACGTTCCGCTCCGGCGGCACCAGCCTCAGCGGCCAGGCGGTCACCGACCGGCTGCTCGTCGACGTCCGCCGGCACTTCCGCGACCTGACCGTGCTCGACGACGGGCGGCGGGTGCGGGTGCAGCCGGGCGTGGTGCTGCGGCAGGTCAACGCGCGGCTCGCGCCGCACGGCCGCAAACTCGGCCCGGACCCGGCCAGCGAGTCCGCCTGCACGGTCGGCGGCGTGGTCGCCAACAACTCCAGCGGCATGACCTGCGGCACCGAGGCCAACACCTACCGCACGTTGGAGTCGCTGGTGCTGGTGCTGCCCAGCGGCACCGTGCTGGACACCGGCGCCCCGGACGCCGACGCCCGGTTGCGCGCCACCGAGCCGGCGCTGCACGCCGGCCTGCTCCGGCTGCGCGACCGGGTCCGCGACAACCCCGACTCGGTGCGCCGGGTCCGCGCCCAGTTCGCCATGAAGAACACCATGGGGTACGGCGTCAACGCGTTCCTCGACCACGACGACGCGGCCGACCTGCTCACCCGGCTGGTGGTGGGCAGCGAGGGCACGCTCGCGTTCGTCGCGTCCGCGACGTTCCGCACCGTACCCGCGCACCGGCACGCCGCGACCGGCCTGCTCGTCTTCGACTCCCTCGACGCGGCGATGGCCGCCATGCCGGCGCTGGTGGCCGCCGGGCCGGCGGCGGTCGAACTGCTCGACGCCGTCGCGCTGCGGGTGGCCCAGCGCGACCCGAAGGCGGACGCCGCGCTGCGCGCCCTGGCCGTACGCGGGCACGCCGCGTTGCTGGTGGAGTGGCAGGAGTCCGCGCCGGACGCGCTGGCCGACCGGGTCGCCGCCGCCGGGCCGGTGCTGGCCGACCTGCCGCTGACCACCCCGGCCCGGCTCAGCGGCGAGCCCGCCGCCCGGGCCGCGCTGTGGCACATCCGCAAGGGGCTGTACGCGGCGGTGGCCGGCGCCCGCCCGTCCGGCACCACCGCGCTGCTGGAGGACATCGCGGTGCCGGTGGCGGCGCTCGCCGACACCTGCGCGGCGCTGGCCGACCTGTTCGACCACCACCGCTACGCCGACAGCGTGATCTTCGGGCACGCCAAGGACGGCAACCTGCACTTCATGCTCAACGAGCGGTTCACCGACGGCACTGCCCCGGCCCGCTACGCCGACTTCACCGAGGAACTGGTCGACCTGGTGCTGGGTCACGGCGGCACGCTCAAGGCCGAGCACGGCACCGGCCGGGTGATGGCCCCGTACGTGCGCCGTCAGTTCGGCGACGAGCTGTACGACGTGATGCGGGAGCTGAAGACGCTCTGCGACCCGCACGGGGTGCTCAACCCGGGCGTGCTGCTCAGCGACGACCCGACGGTGCACCTGCGGCACCTGAAGACCGTGCCGACCGTCGAGGAGGAGGTGGACCGCTGCGTCGAGTGCGGCTACTGCGAGCCGGTCTGCCCGAGCCGCGACCTGACCACCACGCCCCGGCAGCGCATCGTGTTGCGCCGGGAGATCGCCGCCGCCGAGGCCGCCGGCGACGCCGCGCTGGCCCGGGAGTTGACCGACGCGTACGACTACGACGCGGTGCAGACGTGCGCCGTGGACGGCATGTGCGCCACCGCCTGCCCGGTGCTGATCAACACCGGTGACCTGGTCAAAAGACTGCGCGCCGAGGAGCAGGGCCGGGCGGCGCGGGCCGGCTGGCGGGGCGCGGCCCGCCGTTGGGGCGTCACCACCCGGGGCATGGCCCGTGGGCTGGACCTGGCCGGCACGTTGCCGCCGGTGCTGCCCGAGGCGGCCACCCGGGCGGCCCGCGCCGTGCTGGGCGCCGAGCGGGTGCCGCAGTGGCGGCGGGACCTGCCGCGCGGCGGCACGCCCCGCCGGCCGCACCCGGCCGACGAGCCGGACGCGGTCTTCGTCCCGTCCTGCCTCGGCACGCTGTTCGCACCCGCCGAGGGCGGGACCGGCGTGGCCGACGCGCTGCGCGCGCTCGCCGACCGGGCCGGCGTACGCCTGCTCGTGCCGGCCGGCGTCGGCGACCTGTGCTGCGGCACCCCCTGGTCGTCCAAGGGGCTCACCGACGGGTGGCGGACGGTGCGGGACCGGGTGCCGACGGTGCTGCGGGCGGCCAGCCGGGACGGCGCGCTGCCGGTGGTCAGCGACGCCGCCTCCTGCACCGAGGGCTTCGACCGGCTGCTCGCCGACGCCGGCGGGCTCCGCGTGGTCGACGCGGTGGAGTTCACGGCCACCACGCTGCTGCCGCGGCTGACCGTGCGCCGCCGGCTCGGCTCGCTGGCGCTGCACCCGACCTGCTCGTCGGTCCGGCTGGGCCTGGACGACGCGGTGCTCACGGTGGCCCGGGCGGTCGCCGACGAGGTGGTGGTCCCGGAGGGCTGGCAGTGCTGCGGCTTCGCCGGCGACCGGGGGCTGCTGCACCCGGAGCTGACCGCGTCGGCGACCCGCGCCGAGGCCGCCGCCGTCACGGCCCGCCCGTTCGACGGGTACGCCTCGGTGAACCGCACCTGCGAGATCGGCCTGACGCGGGCCACCGGGCAGCCCTACCGGCACCTGCTGGAGCTGCTGGCCGAGGCGACCGCCTGATCCGGCGGGGCTGCCGGGATCGGTGACCGTGGCTAGGCTCGGGCGATGCATCGGTCCCGCCTGTACGCCCTGATCATCGACGCACCGAAGGAGTCGGCCGGGGAGGTCACCGCGTTCTGGTCCGCCGCGCTCGGCGCCGAGGCGCGCACCGATCCGGCGGAGCCCGAGTTCACCGGTCTGGCCGACGTGGTGCCGGGCCTGGTCACCGCCGTGCAGGCAGTGGACGACACGCCCCGGCACCACCTCGACATCGAGACCGACGACGTGCCCGCCGAGGTCGAGCGGTTGCGGGCGCTGGGCGCCACTCCGGTCTCCCGCTGGCAGGACTGCCACGTGCTGCGCGCCCCCGGCGGTCACCTCGTCTGTGTCATCCCGGTGGCCAGCGACCCGGAGCTGTTCGAGGCCACCGCCAGCCGCTGGCCGTGACGGCCGGCGCCCCGACCCGTCGAGGGGTCGGGGCGCCGGTCCACGGTCACCGGGAGTAGGGCAGGGTGATCGTCGAGCGGTCGCCGGTGCCGACCGTGGTGGGGTTGTTGCCGATGGCGTTCCAGACCTCGACCTTCACCGTGCCACCGGCCAGGTTGCCCAGCGTGCCGGTGGCCGAGGCCAGGCCCTGGGTCTGGCGGTAGCGCTCCAACCCGACGATCGGGTCGGTGGCGAAGTACCGGTAGGTCTCCACCCGGTCGAAGCTGCCGTCACCGGTCAGGTCGTACGAGATCCGGGCCTGGACGCCGTTGCCGACCGCGATGCCGGCGTCGACGCCCAGGTCGAAGGCGGTGGTCCCGCCGGTGTAGGTGCCGGTCAGCCCGGTGGCGGTGAAGACCTGCGGGCTGGTCGGCGTCCCGTCGTGGTTGCCGTTCGCGGCGGCGACGGTGACCGTGCCGGCCGGGCCGGCGGTGCCGTCCAGCCCGCCGCCGGCGGCCAGGTAGCGGGTCGGCTCCAGCGTCGGCGTCGAGGTGCTCGGGCTCGGGCTGGGGCTCGGGCTGGTCGGCGTCGGGCTGGCGGTGGTCGGGGTGGGCGTCGGCGTGGTCGGGTCCGGGGTCGGGGTGGTCGGGTCCGGCGTCGGCGTGCCGGTCGGCGGGGGACCGGTCGGCACGGTCACGCCGCCGGTGGCGCTGCCGCCGCTCCAGGTGTACGCCCCGGAGGTGGCGGTCTTCCCGGCCGGCACGGTGAGCCGGGTGCCGTCGGAGAACGTGACGGTCAGCGGCGCGGCGGTGATGTTCGACGCCACGTAGGTGCGTGCGGTGCCCTTGCGGAACACCTTGGCCAGCGGGTGGTTCGCGGTGACCGTGGTGTCCACGTTGCCGAGCGCGGCCAGGTTGCGGATCCAGTGGAACGTGTGCGCCTTGCTCTCGCCCTCCTCGCTGGCGAACGTGCTGTTGGCCCGGAAGTTGCGCAACGCCTCGTCGCCGTCGCCGAGCGCCAGGAACTCCCAGATGATGTCCTGCCACACCGTCGGCGGACCGTTCTTGTTGGTGAGCAGCTCGGCGTAGTTGGCCTTGACGTACTCGGGGTGGTCGCCCAGGTACAGGTGTCCGCCGGTGATCGGCAGCATGTTGATGCCCTGGATCATCTCCGGCGCGGAGGAGAACCAGGTGGCGTACGCGCCGCCGTCGCCCCACACCATGCCGACGGTCTTGTGACCGAAGCCGGCCGGGAAGTTCTCGTCGTGCACGTCGAACCAGTATTCCGAGATGGCCGCCGACTGCGTGGTCCACAGGTAGACGCCGGCGTCCCGGACGGCGGTGTTGCCGGTGGCCTGTCCCCACTGGATCAGGGCGTTGGCGAAGTTCATCCCCTCCGAGGAGGACTCCTGGTTGTTGCCGGCGAAGAACGGCGCCAGGCCGGAGGCCCAGTCGTGGCCGGCGTAGATGTCGAAGTCCCGCAGGTACGGGAAGCGCCCGTCGGCCCGGTCGTAGTTGTTGGCGTCGCGGATGAGCAGGTCGACCATGCCGCCGTAGCGGGTGTTGTCGGCCCAGCCGGGGTCGAACTTGGCCACCGTGGCCGCCGCGGCGACGAAGTAGCCGTAGTGGAAGTGGTGGTCGTTGAGGTCCTCGTCGGAGCCGTACGAGGCGGGGTAGCCGATCAGCGTGCCCCAGTTGCGGTCGTAGTAGAAGAGCTGGCCGGTCTCGCCGGAGCCGGCGGTGAGCCAGTTGGTGAGCCGCGTCTTCATGGCCGCCACGGCCGCGTCGCGGACCGTGGTGAGCCCGAGCTGGTCGGCGATCTCGGCGATCCGGGCGGCCCGGCCGAGGCCCTTGCCGGCCCAGTAGGTGTCCTTGCCGCTGATCCCCTCCGGGTTGGCCAGCTCGGCGTTGAGGTAGTTGGTGACCGTGCTCAGGTCCGCGCCGGCGGCGTCGCCGACGGCCGGCACCTCGGGCAGCACACCGGTGAAGCGCATGCCGGTGGTGAACGACGGCACGCCGGCGAGCACCCGCATGGCGCCGCGGGGCGAGACGTACGTCGGGGTGATCGGGGTGGCGCCGGTGAGGCTGCGCCACTGGTGCGGGTAGAGCGCCACCACCGTCTTCGTCTCGGTGCCCTCGCGGGGCGTGGTGGTGAACGCGTACGTGGTGCGCACCGAGCCGGTCGCCGGGTCGTAGGCGTAGCTCATCCGGGTGCCGGTGACGTGCGCGTGGGCGTACCGGCCGTAGGTGTCGGCCAGGGCGGCCTTGTCCGCGCCGCCGGGCAGCACCGCCACCGAGAAGTAGCCCTTGCCGGCCAGCGTGGAGCTGATGCCGGCGCCGTTGACGGTCCAGGTCGACCCGGTCGGCCCGTACGCGACGTAGTCGTGGCCGTTGACGGTGAAGCCGATGGTGGCGCCGGAGTTGCGCCACACGGTCGGCGTCGCGGTGGCGGTGAGCTGCGCGGCGCCGCCGCCGGTGACGGTGTAGTAGCTGAACGGCAGGCCGTGGCCGATGGTGGCCCGCATGCTGCGGTTGCCGTCGCTCCAGTCGGCGGTGACGGTCCAGTCGGTCCAGTCGGCGGCCTTGACCACCGGCGCGGCCAGCCCGGCCACCCCGACGCGGACGTCCTCGGTGTACGGGTAGTGGTACTCGCCGACCCCGGTCGTGGTGCCGCTGATCGCCGGCGTGGTGGTGTAGGACAGCCCGAGCCCGTTGTTCTCGGCCTTGAACGCCAGCGGGTGGGCCTGGAGGTTCTCGCTGGTCCCGCAGTTGTTGCGCTTCCAGATCAGCGAGGACCACCAGTCGTTGGTGGGGATCGCGCCGGCCGGCGCGTCGGCGGTGGCGAAGATGCGGGGGTTGGTGCTGACCGTGCCGCAGCCCTTGGGCAGCACGGCCCCGGGCGGCAGCGTCTCGGTGTAGCTGCCCGCGCCGACGGTGCCGGCGGTGGCGGTGCCGCCACCGCCGACCACGACCCCGAGCAGGCCGGCCGCCAGCAGGGACACGGTGGCGAGGGCGATCGCCCGGCGACGCCGGGGAGTGGACGGGTGAGGGGTCGGCGGCGGTGCGGCGCCGGGGGAGACGTCCCGCAGGGGGAGTGTCATGGAGGTCCCCTTCAGAGGAGAAGGTGGTGTCCGGATGGTGGTCCGATGGGTGAGAGAGCGCTCTCTTGAGAAGCGAGATTAGGTTCCGGTTACGCGTCCGTCAATGTTTTGTTGCCCAAGAGAGCGCTCTCCCGGCTCCGCTCACGTCTCACCCACACCCCCGCGAGCGTCCCCTTTTTCACGGAAAGAGTGGCTATCCGGCACCGGATAGCCACTCTTTCCGTGAATTTGCGGGCCTGGGGCGGGTCAGGCGGCGGGGGCCAGGCGCTGGGGGGTGGTGGTGGGTGGGGCGGCGGTGGCGGACGAGCGGGGGCGGGCGGCGCTCAGCCCCGCCTGTGCGGTGTCCCAGGCGGCGCACGGCCAGGCCGCGCCGGCGCAGCTCGGGCTGGCGCACGCCCGCTCCGCGTCCGGCTGGTGCGCGTCGGCCACCGCGACGGACAGATCCCACAGCAGTGGGTCGGTCACCTCCGCCGGACGGGCGGCGGCGCGGTCGGTGCTGGATTCGGACATGGTCGATCCCCCCTGTGGTGAACGGCCCCCACCTGTTTCCGGAACCGGCCCCCGGCAAACCTGCGGATGATCGGGACGGGGCATAGGCTGGCCGGCGTGGCGCGGTACTACGACCTGCATCCGGACAACCCCCAACCCCGGGTCATCCGGCAGGTGGTGGACCTGCTCCGGTCCGACGGCGTGATCGTCTACCCGACCGACTCCTGCTACGCGCTCGGCTGCCGGCTCGGCAACCGGGCCGGCGTAGAGCGGATCCGGGAGATCCGGCGGCTCGACGAGCGGCACCCGTTCACGCTGGTGTGCGCGGACTTCGCCCAGCTCGGTCAGTTCGTCAAGCTCAGCAACGCGGTCTTCCGGCAGGTCAAGTCCGTGATCCCGGGCAGTTACACGTTCCTGTTGCCGGCCACCTCGGAGGTGCCGCGCCGGTTGCAGGACCCGCGCCGGCGGGTGGTCGGCGCGCGGGTGCCGAAGCACACCGTCACCCAGGCGCTGCTCGCCGAGCTGGGCGAGCCGTTGCTCTCCAGCACCCTGCTGCTGCCCGGTGAGACGGAGCCGATGACCCAGGGCTGGGAGATCAAGGAACGCCTCGACCACCTGGTCGAGGCCGTGGTCGACGCCGGGGACTGCGGGCTCGAACCGACCACCGTGGTCGACCTGTCCGGCCCGGAGCCGGAGATCCTGCGCCGGGGCGCCGGCGATCCGTCCCGCTTCGAGTAGCGATCGGCCCGTTCCGCCCCACCCGGCCCGCGACGTGCGGCACGGTGGTGGCGGCGGACGGCGACGGGGGTACGGCGTGGACGCACTCGTGCTGATCGGGGTGCTCGGCGCCACCGTGCTCGTCGGCACCACGATCGGCGGCCGGTACAGCGTCGCGCCGCCGGTGCTGCTGATCGCCATGGGCGCGCTGCTCGGCCTGCTGCCCCCGTTCGAGAACGTGGTCCTCGAACCCGAGGTGGTGCTGGTGCTGTTCCTGCCGGCGATCCTCTACCGGGAGAGCCTGGTGATCAGCCTCCGGGAGATCCGGGCCAACCTCGCGGTGATCGTGCTGCTGGCCGTCGCCCTGGTGATCATCACGATGGTCGCGGTCGCGTACGTCACCCGGGCCCTCGGGGTGGAACCGGCCGCCGCCTGGGTGCTCGGCGCGGTCCTGGCGCCCACCGACGCCGCCGCCGTCGCCGGCCTGGCCAAGCGGATGCCGCGGGGCATCCTCACCACGCTGCGCGCGGAGAGCCTGGTCAACGACGGTACGGCGCTGGTGCTGTTCGCGGTGGCGGTGGGCGTGATCGCGGGCGGGAAGGTGCCCGGGGCGCTGTCGTTGACCGGGCAGTTCGTCGGCAAGTCGCTGGGCGGGGTCGCCGCCGGGCTGCTCGTCGGCGGGCTGGTCGTGCTGATCCGCAAACACGTCGACGACGCGATGCGCGAGGGCGGGCTGAGCATCATGACCCCGTTCGTCGCGTTCCTGCTCGCCGACGCGGTGCACGCCAGCGGCGTGCTCGCGGTGGTCGTCTCCGGCCTGCTGCTGTCGTGGGCGGGCCCCCGGGTGATCCGGGCCCGCTCCCGGGTCACCGCGTACGCGTTCTGGGACCTCTCCACCTTCATGATCAACGGCAGCCTGTTCGTGCTGCTCGGCATGCAGGTGCCGCGTTCGCTGCGCAGCATCACCAGCCACTCGCCGGCGGCGTCGTTCGGCATCGCGGTGCTGGTGGCGCTGGTCGTCGTGGTCACCCGGCTGGCCTGGGTGCACCTGTCGGTCTCGGCGCTGCAACGGGTGGACCGGCGCCAGGCGCGGCGGTCGCGCCACTTCGACGCCCGGATGCGGACCGCGGCGGGCTGGGCCGGGTTCCGGGGCGCGGTCTCGCTCGCGGCGGCGCTGGCCGTGCCGGTGGCCACGCACGACGGCACGCCGGTGCGCGAACGTGACCTGATCATCTTCGTCACCGTGGTGGTGATCGTGCTGATCATGGTGGTGCAGGGCACCACGTTGCCCGCGGTCGTGGGCTGGGCCGGGCTGACCGGTGACCGGGAACGCGCGGACGAGATGCGGGTGGCCCGGATCCGGGCCACCGAGGCGGTGCTGGAGGCGCTGCCCGGAACCGCCGCGGAGCTGGGCGTCGCGCCGGACACCGTGGAGCGGCTCCGCGCCAGTTACCAGGACCACCTGGACGACGTCCGCAACCCGCGCGACGAGGCGACGGACCGGGAGCGGGAGCTGGCCCGACGACTCCAATTGGCGATGCTGGACCGCAAGCGTCAGGCGGTGACCCGGCTGCGCAACACCAACCAGATCGACGAGTCGGTACTGCGGGAACTCCAGGCGGCCACCGACATCGAGGAGCTGCGACTGCTCGGCCCCGAACTGGAGGACTGACCGTCGCGTCGACACCCGGTCCCGCCCCGCCCGCGCCCGATTCACGGAAAGAGTGGCTGTCCGGGCCCGGACAGCCACTCTTTCCGTGAAAGAGGGGGATAGCGGGAGGGATCAGCCGGCGGTGCAGCTCGCGGTGCCGGCGGGGGCGGTGCCCGTCCCCTGGAACCCGAACTCGGTGCTGCCGCCGGCACCGACCTGGCGGTTGTAGTCGACGTTGCGGAACGTCACCGCACCGCTGGAGCCGCTGGCCTGCGCGCTCCACGCGTTGGTGACCGACGAGCCGGCGGGCAGCGTCACCGACACCGACCATCCGTTGAGCGGGCTGCCCCCGGCGGTGACCCGCACGGTGGTGACGAAGCCGCCCTGCCACTGGTTCGTGGTCAGCGTGGCGGTGCAGGCGCCGGCCGGCGGGGGCGTCGACGGCGGCTCCGACGTGGGCGGCGTGGTGGTGGGCGGCGTGCTCGTCGGCGGCGTCGTGGTCGGCGGCGTGCTGGTCGGCGGCGTGGTGCCACCGGCGTTCAGCGCGTTGAGCACCGACGTGTACGCCGCCTTCTTGTTGCCGTTGCCGTCGAACAGCAGCGGCGTGCCGCTGGCCCGCCACGAGTCGCTGTCGCGGATGCCCCAGACCGTGATGCCGTTGCAGCGCGCCACGGCCAGGCAGTCCTTGACCACGTTGCCGTACGTGGTGGCCTGGGCGCTGCCGGACCCCTCGATGTCCAGCTCGGTGATCTGCACGTCGACGCCGAGGTCGGCGAAGTTCTGCAGCGTGGTGCGGTAGTTGCTCGGGTAGGGCGAGCCGCTGTTGAAGTGCGACTGGAAGCCGACGCAGTCGATCGGCACACCGCGGGCCTTGAAGTCCTTGACCATGTTGTAGACGCCCTGCGTCTTGGCCCAGGTCCAGTTGTCGGTGTTGTAGTCGTTGTAGCAGAGCTTGGCGCCCGGGTCGGCGGCGCGGGCGGTGCGGAACGCCACCTCGATCCAGTCGTTGCCGGTGCGCTGGAGGTTGGAGTCACGCCGACCGCCGCCGCTGTCGGCGTACGCCTCGTTGACCACGTCCCAGGCGTAGATCTTGCCCTTGTAGTGCGTGGCGACCTGGGTGATGTGGTTGACCATGGCGTTGCGCAGCGCGGTGCCGGACAGGTTCTGCGCCCAGCCCGGCTGCTGCGCGTACCAGGCCAGCGCGTGCCCGCGCACCCGCATGCCGTTGGCCTGGGCGTGCGCCACGATCCGGTCGGCGCTGGTGTAGTTGAACTGGTTCTGGGACGGCTCGGTGGCGTCCCACTTCATCTCGTTCTCCGGCGTGACCATGTTGAACTCGCGGTTCAGGATGCCGACGTACGTGCTGTCGGACAGCTTGAACGCGGCCACCGCGGTGCCGAAGTAGCGGCCCTGTTCCGCCGCCGACGCGCCGAGCGTCGTGCCGGCGCTGGCGCTGGTCGCCACCGCGATCGTCGCGGCGACGGCCGCGGCTCCGGCCACGATCGACACCACCGCGGCACGCGGACGCGACCGGGCTGCCGCGCTTCCGCTGTCGCGGGCGAGCACCTTGTCCATGTGAAAGCCTTTCCTAGCTTGGGCGAAGGGGAGGTCGCCCCGACCACCGCCCGTCACGGTGTCGGCTCGTGCGCGGCCGCCCGGAGGCCGCGCGGGATGGGGAGAGACTCCCCGCCACCGTGGGTCGATCGAAGCAGATCTCTGGCCGCAGCCTACCGGAACCGTTCCGAAAACTTAACGCCGTCGATCCCCGAGTTTGCCGGCGCAGCCGGCGGCCGACGGCGTGAAGACACGGGTCGGGCGGTCGGCCGACCGGGGTGCCAGCTCCGGAAGTTTCGGCGCCGGGCGTGCCGGGGCGACCCGGTCGCGCCGCTGTCCGGCACCGGACGACGGCGCGGCGCTTGAACGCCGGCGGGCCGGGGTCGATGCTGAACGGAATCGACTTCCACCAATGGAAGGATTCTCCGGATGCGCCGACCGTCGCTCGTCGTCCTCGTCCTCACCGCCCTGCTGGCCGCCACCCCGGCCGCCGCCCGTGCCGCCGCGTCGACACCGCCACCGGCGCCGTCGACGCTCGCCGAGCTGCGCACCGTCGGCACCGCCTGGGGCCACGACCCGGCCACCGGCCGCCTGGCCGTCACCGTCGACGACACGGTACGCGGGGCCGCGCTGGCCGCGGTACGCCGCGTCGCCACCCGATCCGGCGCGGTGCTGCGGCACGAGCCCGGCCGGCTGCGCCCGCTCATCGCCGGCGGCCAGGCGATCTACAGCGGCGGCGGGCGCTGCTCGCTCGGCGTGAACGTCCGCAGCAGCAGCGCCTGGTACTTCGTCACCGCCGGACACTGCACCACGCTCGGCGCCACCTGGTACGCCGACAGCGCCCGCACCACGGTGCTGGGCAGCCGGACCGGCAGCAGCTTCCCCGGCAACGACTACGGCGTGGTCCGCTACACCGGCACGGTCACCCATCCCAGTGCCGTGTACACCTACCCGGGCCAGGTGACCATCTCCGCCGCCGGCAACGCGTACGTCGGGCAGGCGGTCTGCCGCAGCGGCGCCACCACCGGCGTCCGCTGCGGCGCGGTCACCGGGCTGAACGCGACAGTCAACTACGCCGAGGGCAGCGTCACCGGGCTGATCCGCACGAACATCTGCGCCGAGCCGGGGGACAGCGGCGGCCCGCTCTACGTGGCGGCGACCGGCACGGTGCTCGGGATCCTCTCCGGCGGCAGCGGCAACTGCACGAGTGGCGGCACCAGCTACTACCAGCCGATCCTGGAGATCCTCGCGGCGTACGGCCTCAGCATCCCGTGACCGGCGCGGGCCGGGCGGGCGCCGACCGACCGCCCGGCCCGGCGGGCGCCCGGGTCAGTCGTCGCCCGGCACGGCCATCTCGCCGAGGCGCGACCAGTCCTGCTGCGGCACCGTCGCGTTGACGACCCGCGGCGTCTCGACCAGGTGCGGCGGCAGCGTGCGCTGGGCTTCGCGGAAGTGTGCCGACTGCACGTGCGCGGCACCGGCCTCGTCGTCGCGGAACGCCTCGACCAGCACGTACTCGGTGGGGTCGGCCAGGCTGCGGGACCAGTCGAACCACAGGCAGCCGGGTTCGGCCCGGGTCGCCTCGGTGAAGTCGGCCGCGATCCGCGGCCAGCGGTCGGCGTCGGACGGCCGGACCCGGAACTTGGCGGTGATGAAGATCATGGGTCCAGGCTACCCAGGCCGGACGCCCCGATCCCTGGTCACCGGCCCCAACAGCTCGCCAGCCCGCCGGTCGGCGAACGCGGTGACCGCCTGCTGGCCGGCGCCGAACACGATGGCCAGGCCCAGCAGCGCGGCGGTGCTGTCCACAGTGGTGTTCGCCAGACCGCCGACGACGAGCATGATGCCGACCACCGCCACCAGCGGGCCGACCGCCAGCTTCAGCAGCCCCTGCTGGAACGGCAACCGGTAGGGCAGCCCGCCGGAGCGGGACGTGATCATCGACGGCAACGCGCTGACGAACGCCCCGAGCGCGCCGGCGAGCAGCACGAAGAACAGCAGCCGCCAGGGCGGGACGCCGCCGGTGTCGGTCGGCGTCCGGATCAGTTGCGGGTCGGGGTTGCGCCACTGCACCAGCACCAGCAGCGCCTCTGCCGTCAGCGCGGACATCGACAGCCCCAGCATCCGGTTGCGCAGCCGCCGCACCGACTCGTGGAAGTCGTCGGACACCGAGTGGTACCGCACCAGCAGCGCCTGCACCCGGGCCCGCAGCAGTTCGGGTGTCGCCGCGTCGCGGACCGGGTCGAGGTCGGTGAACACCCTGTCGTCAGCGCGCAGGAACCGTGCCGCCGCCCCCTGGTACGCCGGCAGCAGGCCGATCAGCTCGGTCGGTGTCCGCAGGTCCACCATGGCCCGCTCCACCGCGTGGACGGTCTGCCACGCGTACTCCACGGTGGCGCCGCGCAGCCACTCGACGGGCCCGCTGCGGCCGAGCGTCGCCGCCACGCCGGACAGTTGGGCGCACAGCGCGGCGGCCTGTTCCGGAGCGGCCGGCCCCAGTACGGACAGTTGCTGGCACAACTCGTCGACCCGGGTACGGACCCGCACCTGCCACACCGAGGCGGGCACGGCGTCCATGGCCGGAACGGGACACGTGCCCGGGCCGCCGGGCCGGCCCGGTGGATGTCCCTGATCGGTCATCCCGTGCACCTTCCCTCCCGGATGCGACAGGCGTTGTCCCCAGTATCCGCAGGTCAACGCCGATCGGTCGGACAAAACGGGACGTTGGTCGCCGCGCACCGCCGGCCCGACGGAGGGCATCGGGTGCGTCTACCGATCGGTAGCCTGACCCGGTGACCGTCTACGCCCTCGCCCAGCTCACCGTCCACGACCGGGCACGCTACGACCGCTACGTCGCCGCCTTCCTCCCGGTGCTGGCCCGGCACGGCGGCCGGCTGCTCGCCGCCGACACCGCCCCCCGCGTGGTGGAGGGCGACTGGCCGCACGACAAGGTGGTGCTCATGTCCTTCGACAGCCGGGAGGACTTCGAGCGCTGGTCCGCCTCGCCGGAGTACCAGGCGATCTCCCGGGACCGGGAGGCGGCCACCGACGGGGTGGTTCTGCTGCTCGACGGGATCGGTCACGCCTGGCCGGCCTGACCGGCGCCACCGGCGGGCCCCGGACGGCCCGCCGGTGAGCTAGGGTTTACCTCCTCCGTCGAGGATCGGAGTGGTCATGGCAGGTGACGACGACATCTCCGGGTGAGAGCCCCGGACGGCCGCCGACGCGCGCATCCCGCGCCGTCGCCGCGGCCTCCTTCGTCGTCCCCTGTCCACGCCGGCGCACCGCGCCCGCGGCTCTCCCTCCTGAGGTTGATCATGTCCGACGCCTACGTCGTCAGCTCCGCGCTCTTCTTCTCCTGGCCGGACGACACACCGGTCCTCACCGACCTGACCTTCTCCGTGCCCGGCGGCCGTACCGGCCTGGTGGCGCCCAACGGCAGCGGCAAGACCACCCTGCTGCGGCTCATCGCCGGCGAGCTGCGCCCGACGGCCGGCGCGGTCACCGTCCGGGGCGTGCTCGGCTACCTGCCCCAGCACCTGCCCTTCGCCGTCGACCAGACCGTCGCCCAGGTCCTCGGCGTCGACCGGGCCGTCGCCGCGCTGCACGCCATCGAGGCCGGCGACGCCCGCGAGGAACACTTCACCGCCGTCGGCGACGACTGGGACGTCGAGGAGCGCACCCACGCCGAGCTGGACCGCCTCGGCCTCGGCGGGCTGGCCCTGGATCGTCGGCTGGGCACGCTCAGCGGCGGTCAGGTGATCTCCCTGGGGCTGGTCGGGCAACTGCTGCGGCGTCCGGACGTGCTGCTGCTCGACGAGCCGACGAACAACCTCGACGAGGCGGCCCGGGAGCGGTTGACGGCGGTCCTGCGCGGATGGACCGGCTGCCTGCTGGTGGCCAGCCACGACCGGGCGCTGCTGGACGAGATGGACCGCATCGCCGCGCTGACCCCCGACGGGCTCCGCTGGCACGGCGGCGACTTCACCGCGTACGAGCAGGCCGTGCGCGCCGAGCGCGAGGTGGCCCAGCGGCAGGTCCGCGGCGCCGAGCAGGACCTCAAGCGGCAGAAGCGCGAACTCCAGCAGGCCCGGGAACGCGCCGCCCGCCGCGCCGCCACGGCCGCCCGCAACCTGCCCGACGCCGGGCTGGCCCGGATCGTCGCCGGTGGCCTGAAACGGGACGCCCAGGTCTCCGCCGGCCGGGCCGCCGAGACGCACGCCGCCCGCGTCGGTGACGCGCAGCACCGGCTGGACCAGGCCAGCCGGTCCGCCCGTCAGGACGACAAGATCGTGATCGACCTGCCCGACACTGCCGTGCCGGCCGGCCGGACCGTCTTCCACGGCGAGCGGCTGCGCGCCGAGTACGCCGGCCGTCAGGTGTTCGACGGCGTCGACCTGACCCTCCGGGGGCCGGAGCGGATCGCGCTCACCGGCGCGAACGGCGCTGGCAAGTCCACGCTGCTGCGCCTGGTCAGCGGCGACCAGCAGCCGACCGCCGGGACCGCCACCCGGGTCGAGGGGCGGGTGGCGTACCTGTCGCAGCGGCTGGATCTGCTCGACCCGGCGCGTACGGTCGCGGAGAACCTGGCCGCCTTCGCGCCCGGCCTGGCCGACGCGGAGCGGATGAACCTGCTGGCCCGGTTCCTGTTCCGGGGCGACCGGGTGCACCTGCCGGTCCGCGTGCTCTCCGGCGGCGAGCTGCTGCGCGCCACCCTGGCCTGCGTGCTGAACGCCGAGCCGGCGCCGCAGCTGCTGCTGCTCGACGAACCCACCAACAACCTCGACCTGGACAGCGTCGCCCAGCTGGCGGGTGCGCTCGGCGGCTACCGGGGAGCGCTGCTGGTGGTCAGCCACGACCCGCGGTTCCTGGCCGACCTCGGGGTGGACCGGTGGCTGCGGCTGACCGACGGCGCCCTGACCGAGACCGGCGGCCCGGAGCGGTAGCCCGTCAACCCTCGGCGCGCAGGTAGGCGAGCACGGCCAGCACCCGGCGGTGGGTGTCCTGGTCCGGCGGCAGGTCCAGCTTGGCCAGGATGTTGCCGACGTGCTTGCCGACCGCCGCCTCGGTCACGTGCAGCCGGGCCGCGATCGCGCCGTTGGAGTGCCCCTCCGCGACCAGCCCCAGCACCTCCCGCTCGCGGCGGGAGAGCGCGTCGAGCGGGTCGCGGGGGCGGCGCAGCAGGTGCCGCACCACGTCCGGGTCGACCGCGGTGCCGCCGGCGGCCACCCGGCGCAGCGTGTCGGCGAACTCGGCGACGTCGGCCACCCGGTCCTTGAGCAGGTAGCCGACCCGCCGCCCGTCGCCGCTGTCCAGCAGCGCCGCCGCGTACCCGCTCTGCACGTGCTGGCTCAGCACCACAACCGCGAGATCCGGCCGCTCCGCGCGCAGCGTGACCGCCGCGTGCAGGCCGTCGTCCCGGTGCTCCGGGGGCATCCGGATGTCGGTCACCAGCAGCTCGGGCCGGTGCGTGCGGACGGCGTCGAGCAGCGCCGGGGCGGAACCGACAGCGGCGGCCACCGCGAACCCGAACCGGGTCAGCAGGCCGACCAGACCCTCCCGGAGCAGGACCTCGTCCTCGGCGAGGACGACCCGGATCACGGACGGCACGGCAGCTCCACCCGCACGAGGGTAGGCCCGCCCGCCGGGCTGGCCAGCAGCAACCTGCCGTCCACCGCGGCCACCCGGTCGGCGAGCCCGGTCAGGCCGGTGCCCCGCGCCGGGTCGGCGCCGCCCCGGCCGTCGTCCTCGACCTCCACCACCAGCAGGTGACCGGTCCGGGTCAACCGCACCACCGCGTGCGTCGCGTGGGCGTGCCGGGCCACGTTGCCGAGCGCCTCGGAGACCACGTACCAGGCGGTGGTCTCGACCAGCTCCGGCACCGGGTGGGGCAGCTCCGCGCGGACGGTGACCGGGACCACCGAGCGGGCCGCCAGGTCGCCGACCGCGCGGGCCAGCCCCAGCTCGGTGAGCTGCGGCGGGCGGAGGCCCTGCACGATGCCGCGCAGCGTCACCATCAGCTCCTTGGCCTGCTCGTGCGCAAGGTCCAGCGGTCGCGCCGCCGGCGAGTCGTCCGGCACGTCGAGGCGGGCCAGCCCGAGCTGGAGCGTGAGGCTGGTCAGCCGCGGCTGCGCGCCGTCGTGCACGTCCCGCTCGACGCGGCGGCGTTCCGCCTCGTACGCGCCCATCAGGCGGGCCCGGGACCGGGTCACCTCGCGCAGTGCGGTGGCGTCGGGCGCGTCGTCGAGCAGCCACCGGGCCACCGCCGCCTGCCCCGCGACCAGCAGACCGGCCAGGTAGACCAGGGCCGGCACGGCGAGCACCCCGGCGACCGCGTACGGGACCGCTCCGGCCGGGGAGTCGACGGTGGCCCAGACCAGCACGATCCGGTCCTCGCCGCCGGCCAGCCACGGGCCGGCGACGAGCGCCGCGTCGAGGAGCACCAGCAGCGCGAACGTGCCGTACGCCACCGGCACCACGGTGCCCAGCCAGCCGGCGTACGCGACCTCCCGCCAGGCGGCGGCGCCGGTCCAGCGGGCGGCCGGGCCACGCCGACCCGGCGCGCGTACCGGCCGGCCGTCGACCAGGCCGAGCCGCCACCGCTCGACCGCCGCCACCGGCGCGCCGACCAGCGGGGCGACGGCGAGCCCGGCCAGCGACACCAGAGTGAGAACGACCAGGGCCGGGACGTCGACCGGCCGGCCCTGCCGCAGCGCGCTCACCACCAGCAGCAGCGGCGCGGCGAGCACGCCCGCCGCCACCGCCGGCACGCCGGCGACCGGCAGGGTGGTCACGGCGTACGCCAGGGCCCGCCACGGCCAGGCGGAGCGCAGGTAGCGGCGTCGGCGCAACGCCCCGGCCAGGTACGACGGTCGGTCCTCGGTCATGGGCTGACGCTAGCCAGGCGGCGGCCGGCCGGCCCAGCCCTCCAGACCCCGGTTGTCGGGTGGAGCTGGCCCCACCCCCGCCGGGCCGGGCGCGTCGTACCCCGTCCCTATCCTGACCGGATGGAGCTGGCGTTCAGCGGCGAGGTCTGGTTCTGGCGCGGCCCGGCGCCCTACCACTTCGTCACCGTGCCCGACGAGCAGTGCGCGGCGTTGGCGGCCGCCGCCGCCTCGGTCAGCTACGGCTGGGGCATGGTCCCGGTCGGCGTCCGGATCGGCGCCACCGGCTGGCGGACGTCGCTGTGGCCCAGGGACGGCCGCTACGTGCTGCCGCTCAAGGTGGCGGTGCGCCGCGCGGAGCGGATCGAGCTGGGCGACCGGGTGGGCGTCCTGTTGACGGTGGACGGGTGAGCGCCGGCGACCTCGCCGCGGCGGCCCGGCTGCTGGCCGCCGCGACCCGGCCGGTGGTGTTCACCGGCGCCGGCATGTCTGCCGAGAGCGGCGTGCCGACGTTCCGGGACGCGCAGGTCGGCCTCTGGCAGCGCTTCGACCCGGCGCAGTTGGCGACTCCGGCCGCGTTCCACGCCGACCCGGCCCTGGTCTGGGGCTGGTACGAGGGCCGGCGGCACGGGGTGCGCCGTGCCGCGCCGAACCCGGGGCACCGGGCGGTGGCCGCTATCCAGGCGCGGCTGCCGGACACCGTGGTGGTCACGCAGAACGTCGACGACCTGCACGACCGGGGCGGCGCCGTCGCCCCGGTCCGCCTGCACGGCAGCCTGTTCGCGCCCCGCTGCTCCGGGTGCGCCCGGCCGGCGCCGCTGCCCGACGACGCGGGGGAGCCGGCCGGGCCGCTCGACCCGCCGGCCTGTGCCGACTGCGCCGCGCCGGTCCGGCCCGGCGTGGTGTGGTTCGGTGAGGCGCTGCCCGAGGCGGCGTTGGCGGCGGCGGTCGAGGCGGCGTCCCGCTGCGACCTGCTGCTCACCGTCGGCACCTCGGCCCTGGTCCACCCCGCCGCGGAGATCCCGCTGGTGGCGGCCCGCCTCGGCGCGCCGGTGGTGCAGGTCAACCCGGTGCCGACGCCACTGGACGCGGTCTGCGCGGTCAACCTGCGGGGGTCGGCCGGCGAGGTGCTGCCGGCGCTGGTCCGGGCCGCCTGGCCCGACGCGCCCGCCGACTGAGGAAGGTGGTTCGTCGAGGGCATCGCGTCCACCGGCCGCAAGGGGTGAGCGTCAGGCGTCGCGGGGCGCCCGCTTGGGGAACACTGTGTAGGCGACCGGCCAGAACACCAGCCAGGCCGCCATGGCCAGGGTGAGCCGGCCGGCCCAGGCCCACAGCTCCCCGGTCCGCTCGGCGTCGCCGACCAGCGCGACGCCGCCGAGCAGCACGGCGCAGGCGACCGCCCAGCCGAGCATGCCCTTGCCCCACTCCCGCCACTCGTGTCGGGCCCGGGCCCAGCCGTGGCGGGGGGCCCGGCGCGGCGGCGGGCCGCCGGCGAACCGGTGGGCGAACCGCTCGTCGGCCCAGCGCACCATGCTGTGCCCGAAGGCGACGGAGAAGCCCAGGTACGCGGCGGCGAGGCCGTGCGCGAACGTGGCGGTGCCCCCGCCGCGCAGGTCGATCATCGTGGCGGCCAGCAGCACGAGGTCGACGGCGGGCACCGCGAGCAGCAGCGCGGCACCCAGGCGGGGCCGCCGCAGCGGGTAGCGGGCGACCAGCCCGGCGACCAGGAAGAGCCAGAACGCCACCTCGCAGGCGATGATCACTCCGATGAGCACGTGGCCTCCAGGTTTTAGTACGCTGTGCGACAACAACCGTAGCAACAGTCGTCCACCCGCCGCCGGAGGGGCCGTGCCCAAGATCGTCGACCATGACGCCCGCCGCGCCGAGCTGGCCGCGGCGATGTGGCGGGTCGTCTACCGCGACGGCGTCGGCGCCGCCACGGTGCGCAGCATCGCCGCCGAGGCCGGCTGGTCGCCCAGCGCGCTGCGGCACTACTTCGCCACCCAGACCGAGCTGCTGCTCTTCGCCATGGAACACGTGATGGCCGAGGCGACCGAGCGGTTCACCGCCGCACACTGGAGCGGCACACCCCGTGACGTCGCCCAACGGATGCTCGAGGAACTGCTCCCGCTGGACCGGCAACGGGCGCGGGAGGCCGAGGTGTGGCTGTCGCTCGCCGCCCGGGTGCCTGTCGACCCCGCCGCCCGCGAGCGGATGACCGAGGCCGACGACGGCGTACGCCGAGCCGCCGAACTCGCCGTCACGCTGCTCACCGGCGCGGACCCGGCCGACGCGGCCACCGCCGCCCGGCTGCACGCCCTGCTCGACGGCCTCACGCTGCACGCGTTGCTGCATCCCGACCGGATGCCGCCGGCCCGGATCCGCGACCTGCTCGCCGCGCACCTCGACCAGCTCGCCGAGAGGCCGGACACCGGCGTCGGCGGATAGGGTCGCACCCGTGCGGACCAAACAGGAGCTGTCCACGGCGATCCGGGAACGACGGCGGGCGGCGTTGGTGGTCAATGCCCACTCCCGTCGGGGCCGCCGGCTCTACGACACCGTCCACGCGCGCCTGCGCGCGGCCGGGTTCACGCTGCTCGGCGCGTACCCGGTGGACCGGCCCGGCGAGCTGGACCGGGTGCTCGCCGAGGCCGCCGACCTGGGCCCGGACCTGCTGGTCACCGGCGGCGGCGACGGCACGGTCGGCGCGGCGGCCCGGCTGCTCGCCCACCGCGACGTCGCCCTGGGCCTGCTGCCGCTGGGCACCACGAACAACTTCGCCCGCACCGTCGGCGTCCCGCTCGACCTCGACGCGGCGATCGCCGTGCTCACCGACGGCAAGGTGATCGACGTCGACCTCGGCCTGATCGGCGACACCCGGTTCACCAACCACGTCGGGATCGGGCTGTCCGCCGACATCATGCTGACCGCGCCGCCCCGGCTGAAGCGCGCCGTGGGCCGGCTCGCCTATCCGCTGACCGCGCTGGGGCTGCTGACCCGGCACCGCCCGCTGCGCGTGACGGTCCGCGCCGAGGGCCGGGACCACGCCTTCCGCACCCACCAGGTGTACGTGGCCAACGGCGGCTTCCACGCCGGCCGGCCGATCACCGCCGACGCCAACGCCGACGACCGGCTGCTGGTCGCGTACCCGGTCGGTGGGCCGAGCCGACGCGGGCTGCTGCGCGACACGGCCCGCAACGCGGCGGCCGGCCGGCGTCGCACGCTGCGCGACGAGCCGTTCCTGGCCGTGCGTCAGCTGTGGCTGGAGACCGACCCGCCGGCCCGCATCGAGGTCGACGGCGAACCGTACGGGCGGACGCCGGTGCGCATCGGCCTCGACCCGAACGCGCTGCGGCTGATGGCGCCCGCGGACAGCCCGGACCACTGAACCGGCCCGGCCTCGACGTGCCGGCCGCCGACGCCGGGAGTAGCGTGCGACGCGGAAACCGCAGCGAGGAGGTTCGGACCGTGCAGCCGACGATCGTGGACGTGCCCACCCCCGACGGGACGGCGGACGCCTATCTGCTCCGGCCGGACTCCGGCGGCCCGTTCCCGGGCGTGCTGCTGTTCATGGACGCGTTCGGGCTGCGGCCCCGGCTGGCCGAGATGGCCGCGACCATCGCCGACCGGGGATACGTGGTGCTGGTGCCCAACCTGTTCCACCGCGCCGGCCCCGCCGCGCCGGTCGACACGTCCGCGCTGGCCGACGCCGACCGGCGCGCCGAGCTGTTCGCCCGGCTCGGCCCGCTGATGGCCGCGCTGACGCCGGACGCGGTGGCCCGGGACACCGCCGCCTACCTCGACTTCCTCGCCGCCCAGCCGGACGTCGCGCCCGGCCCGGCGGCGATCACCGGCTACTGCATGGGCGGCACGAACGCGCTGCGGGCGATCGAGGCCCACCCGGACCGGATCGCCGCGGTGGCCGCGTTCCACGCCGGTCACGTGGTCAGCGACGCGCCCGACAGCCCGCACCGGGGCGTCGGCGCGGTGACCGGCGAACTCTACTTCGGTCACGCCGACCAGGACGCGTCGATGACCGCCGAGCAGATCGCCACGCTGGAGCAGGCGCTGGACGCGGCCGGCGTCACCTACCGCTCGGAGGTCTACCGGGGCGCCCGCCACGGCTACACGCAGGCGGACACGCCGATGTACGACGAACAGGCCACCGAGCGGCACTGGGCGGCTCTGTTCGACCTGCTGGACCGCACTTTCCCGGGCTGACCCGGCCGGTCGGGGCGGCCACAATGGGGTGGTGGAGACCCACTTGTTGCCGATGATCGCCGCCGAGCGGCGCCGCACGGCCGACCTGATCGACTCGCTCACCCCGGCCCAGTTGGACACGCCCAGCCTCTGCCAGGCGTGGACCGTCCGGGAGGTCGCCGGTCACCTGGTGTCACCGCTGGTCTCCACGCCGTGGCACCTGCTGCCACTGCTGGTGGGCGCCGGGCTCCGGCCGCACGTGGCGAACGCGCGGCTGGCCCGGCGGGTGGCCCGGCGCCCGCCGGCCGAGCTGGCCGCCGCGTTGCGGGAGCACGCCGACCACCGGTTCCGCCTGCCGGTGGTCGGCTGGCCCGGCCAGCTCACCGGCCTCCAGGTGCACGGGCAGGACATGCGTCGGCCACTCGGCCTCCCCGCCGACCTGGACCCGGAGCGGCTGCGCATCTCGCTGGACTTCCTCACCGGTGGCCGGGCGGTCGGGTTCGTCGACCGTGGGCGGGTCGCCGGCCTACGCGTCGAGGCGACCGACCTGGGCTGGTCGGCCGGGGCCGGGCCGGTGGTGCGGGGCCCCGGCGCCGCGCTGCTGCTCGCGCTGACCGGCCGCCGGGTGGCGCTGGCCGACCTCACCGGAGACGGCGTGGCGCGGCTCGCCGCCCCCTGACCGGCCGCCACCGGCGCGGGCACAGGCCACCGGCGCGCAACTGGCACCTGCCATCCCCGTCCCCGGCTGGCTAGCGTCGGCCCATGGACGCCGACCACACCGCCCCGGCGGGGCCGTTCGCCGCGCTGACCACCGCCCACGTCGCCGACGCCTGCCTGCGGGCCGGCGTCGCGGTCCGCTGCGCCCCGGCCGCCGTACGCCCGGTGCTGGCCGGGCGGCGCCTGGCCGGGCGGGTCCGGCCGGCCCGGCACGCCGGCAGCGTCGACGTCTTCCTGGAGGCGATCGACCGGGCCGAGCCGGGGGACGTGCTGGTGGTCGACGACGGCGGTCGCACCGACCGGGCCTGCGTCGGGGACCTGGTGGCGTGGGAGGCGCGGGCCGCCGGCCTGGCCGGCCTCGTGGTGTGGGGCGCGCACCGGGACACCGCGGACCTCACCGTCGTCGGGCTGCCGGTGTTCAGCCTCGGCGCCACGGCGAGCGGACCGCTGGAGCTGGACCCACGACCGGCCGGCGCGTTGGACGCGGCGCGGGTCGGGCCGTGGACGGTCGACGACGGTGATCTGGTGCTGGCCGACGACGACGGTGTGCTCTTCGTGCCGGCCGACCGGGCCGGGGAGCTGTTCGACCTGGCCGGGTCCATCCGGGACACCGAGCGGCGGCAGGCCGACCGGATCCGCGCCGGCCGGTCGCTGCGGGCGCAGGTCGGGTTCGACGACTACCTGACCGCCCGGGCGGCGGACCCGACGCTGACGTTCCGGGCGCACCTGCGGGCGGTCGGCGGCGCGATCGAGGAGTGACCGCTCAGCCGCCGCGCGCCCACAGCGCCAGGCGGACCCGGTTGGGGCTGCCGGTCTTCGCCATCAGGCTGGTGATGTGGGTCTTCACCGTGGTCACGCCGATGTGCAGCCGCTCCGCGATCTCGGTGTTGGCCAACCCCTCCGCGACCAGGTCGAGCACGTCCTGCTCGCGGGCGGTCAGCCCGGCCGACCGCCGGGGCGTGCCGGTGCGGGCGTGCACCGCCCGCTGGACCAGCCGGCGCAGCACCTCCGGGCTGAACGGGCTGTCCCCGGCGGCGGCCCGGCGGAGGCCGTCGAGCAGGTCGGCCGGGGGCGCGTCCTTGAGCAGGAAGCCGCAGGCGCCGGCGGTCAACGCGGGATGGAGGTGGTCGTCGTCGCCGAACGTGGTGAGCACCATGATCCGGGTGGCCGGCCGGTCGGCGAGGATCCGGCTGGTCGCGGTGATCCCGTCGACGCCCGGCATCCGCAGGTCCATGACCACCACGTCCGGCCGCAGCCGGGCGGCGGCGGCGATCGCGTCGCGGCCGTTGTCCACCTCGCCGACGACCTCCAGGTCGGGCTGGGCGTCGCAGAGCATCCGCAGGCCGGCGCGGATCAGGTGCTGGTCGTCGGCCAGCAGCACGCGGATCACGCCGGCTCCGGCGCGGCCGGCCGCGACCGCGGCGCCACCCGGGCGGGCCGGTCCGGGGCGCCGCCCGGCGGCAGCACCGTCCGCACCCGCCAACCGTCGCCGGTCGGCCCGGCCTCCAGCCGCCCGCCGAGCACCTCGACCCGTTCCCGCATCCCGACGATGCCGTGGCCGCCGCCGACCGGCACCACGGTCGGCGCCGCGCCGCGCCCGTCGTCGGAGACCGCCCAGTGCACCGCCCCGTCGACCACCGACACGGTCAGTCGGGCCCGGGCCGTCGCGCCGGCGTGTTTCGCCACGTTCGTCAACGCCTCCTGGGTCAGTCGCAGCACCGCCTGGCCGCGGACCGCGTCCACTGTGCCGATCGCCGGGTCCACATCGGCCTCCACGGTGACCCCGGCCTGCCGGGCCCGGTCCACCGCCACGCCGATCGCCGCCGGCAGCGCCGCCGGATCGATCGCGGTCAGTGCCGCGTCACCGCGGACGCCGTCCGGGTCGCGCAGCACCGCGACCAGCCGGCGCAGGTCGGTCAGCGCGGCCGTGCCGGTGCGGTGCACGTCGTCGAAGACCGGGCCGACCCGCGGGTCGAGGTCCGGCAGCACGTGCCGGGCCACCCCGACCCGCAGCACCATCGACGCGACGTGGTGGGCGATCACGTCGTGCAGTTCCCGGGCGATCGCGGCCCGCTCGTCGGCGCGCGCGGCCCGGCTCTCCGACTCGCGTCGGCGCTGCTCCGCCACGGCCCGTTCCTCGGCCTGCCGGCCGAGTTCCCGGGTGGTCCGCACGACCAGGCCGATCAGCAGCGGGAGCCCGACGGTGACGGCGAGGCCGAGCAGACCGGCGAGCGCCTGCCGGAGCGGGTCGCCGATCAGGCCGGTCAGGTCGACGGCGGCCAGCAGCCCGGCGGCCAGCCAGAACGTGCGGGGCCGGGTGGCCCGCATGGTCAGCTCCAGCAGCGCCCAGCTCGCCCCGACCTGGTTGATCATCACGTCGTCGACGAGCGGGAACGCGACCGCCAGCAGGGCCGACTGGAGCAGCAGGTTCAGCAGCGGCCGGCGGTGACACAGCAGCGCCAGGACGAACGCGCCGAGCGCGAGGATCCACTGCGTCGTCGTCGGCCCGGGCCGGCCGTGCACGCCGACCACCAGGTAGCCGACGCCGGCGAGATTCAGCAGCAGCCGCCGCGCGAGCGTGTCACTTGCGTCGAGCAGTCGACCCACCCAGCCCACGACGTCAGCCTAGGCAACCGGCGCGGCCGGGGCCACCACCACGGTCCGCCGCCGCCACCCGGCCCGCAGTCCGAGGTGGACGGCCAGCCCGAGCGGGCCCAGCAGGATGGTGAGCACCAGCACCGGCGCGGTGAGCAGCGCCGGGATGCCCCGCTCCCGGCCGTCGCGCCAGATCCACCGCCCGACGAACAGGTCGAAGCCGATCATGTGGGCCCAGGCCGCCGCCGCGCCGTTGTCGGTGCCGAGCAGGTCCCGGACGCCGTCCAGGTTGGGCAGGGCCACCACCGGCAGCACCGTGCCGAGCGCCGGCAGTACCAGGATCGCGTAGATCAGCAGGACCGGCGCCACGATCAACGGCGAGTCGACGATCCGCGCGGTCCACGACCAGCGGGGCGCCACGATCATCAGCGCCCAGAACGGCGCGGCGAGGGCGAACGTCAGCCCGAACAGCGTGGCGGCCATCAGACCAGCACCGCCGTGGCGTGGTCGGACCGGCGTGCCAGGACCAGGCCGGTGGCCGCCGCGGTGGCGGCCACCAGCACTCCCGCCGCGGTCAGCGTGATCTCGTCCGGCCGCAGCAGCGGCTGGCCGCGCAGCGCCTGCACGGTGGCCAGCAGCGTCAGTCCGGCGTAGGCGAACCCGCCGACCAGCACCAGCCGGGCCCGGACCAGCTCGTCCAGGCGGGCGCCGAGGAACCGGTCGAGCAGGATCGCCAGCAACGGCAGCGCCTGCAACGCGTGCAGCCCGATGAAGTGACCGACCCGCAGGTCGCCGCCGGTGGTGCTCCAGCCGACCACCGGCAGCCCCGGGCCGCCGTCCGGCACGCCGACGCTGTGCGCCCCGGTGATGCCGGCGGGCGTGCCGTCCGGGTGCTGGGTCAGCATCGGGAACGCGACCAGCATGCCGAGCAGCGACACCGCGAGCCCGGCCCGGATCGCGTATCCGCCCGCGCGGTCCGGCAGCGGCCGGCGCGTCAGGACGACCGCGAGCACGACCTGGGCCAGGAACAGCGCCGTGATGGCCGTGCCCATGACGTTGTACAGCACCGCGTCCAGCGGCGTGCCGGTGTTGAAGTGGCTGGTGGTGCCGCGCAGCACCTGGACGACGATGAGGACCATCTCCAGCACCGCCGCGGCCACGATCACGGTGACCGTCCGTTCGGCGAGCCGGCTGCGTCGGGGCAGCAGGGAGAGCATCCAGGCCAGGGTGCCGCCGTAGAGCGCGAGCGAGACCGAGAACTTCAGCGGCTTGAGCCAGACCGGCGCGCCGGTGAGCACGCGGGGGTCGGTGATGAGGCCGATCGCGGCGACGACGGTCAGCGCCGTCATCATGGACACGAGGAGCAGCAGGGGGCGGGGCCAGCCGGCCGCCCGGTTCCGTACGGTAGTCATGTCTGTAGATGCTCGCGGTCGGCGACCGTGGTCGCGCCCGACCGGGGGTCGCGGTCGCGGCCACCGGTCCGAGCCGCGTCTCCTCCCGGGGGAGGAGACGCTCAGTCGGGCAGGCGGGGCATCTCCACGCCCGGGTCGCGGCCGAGCAGCACGCCACGGGTCAGTGCCCGTGCGCCGAAGCGGTCCCGGACGGCGTCGACGGCGGCGTCCAGCGCCGGCCCCGGCTGGGCGGTGAACGGCAGGGTGAGCTGGGTGTGCCCGGCGTCGAGGTTGGCCACCGAGACGCCCAGCAGGGTGATGCCGCGCTGCTCGATCTGCGGCAACGCGGCGCGCAGCAGCGCCCGGGCGGTGGCCCGCAGCGGGGCGGTCTGCGCGGTCGGCTTGTCCAGCGTGTGCGAACGGGTGGCCCGGGTGTAGTCGGCGAAGCGCAACCGTAGCGTCACCGTGCGGCCGGTGCGCCGGGCGTCGCGCATCCGCCCGGTCACGCGGTCGACCAGGCCGGCCAGGACCGCGTCCAGCTCGGCGGGGGAGTGCGGCTCGCGGCTCAGCGCGTGCTGCGCGCCCATCGAGGAACGGCGGCGGCCCACCTGCACCGCGCGCGGGTCGCGGTTGTGGGCGAGGGCGTGCAGGTGCCGGCCGGCGCCGCCGCCGAGCAGCGACACCAGGGTCGGCTCGTCGAGCCGGGCCACCTGCCCGACCGTATGGATGCCGCGCTCGCGCAGTTTCGCGGCGGTGATCGGGCCGACGCCCCACAGCCGCTCGACCGGCAACGGGTGCAGGAAGGCCAGCTCCCGCGCCGGCTCGACGACCAGCAGGCCGTCCGGCTTGGCCACCCCGCTGGCCACCTTGGCCAGGAACTTCGTGCGGGCCACGCCGACCGTGATCGGCAGGCCGACCTCGCGGCGGACCCGGTCGCGCAGCTCGGCCGCGATGCCGGCGGGTGGCCCGACCAGCCGCCGCAGCCCGCCGACGTCGAGGAACGCCTCGTCGATGCTGATGCCCTCGACCAGCGGGGTGGTGTGCCGGAAGATCTCGAACACGGCCCGGCTGGCGGCCGTGTACGCGGCCATCCGGGGTGGCACCACGATCGCCTCCGGGCACAGCCGCCGCGCCTGCCGGCCGCCCATGGCGCTGTGCACGCCCCGCGCCTTCGCCTCGTAGCTGCACGCGAGCACCACGCCGCCGCCGACGATGACCGGCCGGCCGCGCAGCCGGCTGTCGTCGCGTTGCTCGACCGAGGCGTAGAACGCGTCCAGGTCGGCATGCAGGATGGTGGCCTCGCCCGACACTCGACCATCTTCGCACACCTGTTCGATGGACGGGTGCTGACCTGCGAGGAAGTGGCGACCGGCCGGCGGAGGATCCCACCGGCCGGTCACCGTCGTCACCGCCCGTAGACCTCGAACTCGTAGAGCGAGAAGCCGTACGAGGTGGCCCGCTTGACCCCGTACACCCGTACGTAGCGGGCGCTGACCGGGGCGAAGGTGACGTTGTCGACGCCGCCGTTGCCGGTGGTGGTGGCGAACACCGGCGTCCAGGAGCTGCCGTCGCCGGACACCTCCACCCGGTACGACGTGCCGTACGCGGACTCCCAGCGCAGCACCGCCCGGCTCACGGTGCGGGCCGCGCCGAGGTCGACGCGCAGCCACTGGTTGTCGTTGTAGCTGCTGGCCCACCGGCTGCCCAGGCTGCCGTCGACCGCCTTGTCCGGCGTGTAGCTGGTCAGGAACTGGGTGCTCGACGCGCTGGCCGGGCGCCCCTGGGCCAGGTTGGTGACGTCGTCGCCCCGGCGCGCCGGGAACGAGACGACCTGCTGGTAGGTGGGGCGGTTCTGCCAGGCGATCAGCGGGTGGGTGATGCCGCCGAGCCCGGACTGGGCGATCGAGTCGGCGCACCACTGGTCGCCGGCGCCGCAGGACTTGTCGCCCGGGTAGACAGTGGTGGCGGGCACGGCGGCGGCCTGGCCGAGCGCGCCGAGCAGCGCCGTCCGGCAGGCGCCGAGGTCGCCGTTGCCGCAGTACGCACGCCCCAGCCCGCCGGCCACCGGGTCGCCGAGCACGGTGCGCACGTCCTTGTCGACGTAGCCCCACCAGCCGTACTGGAACGACGAGCCCTTGTGCGCCTGGCCCTGCAACGCCCAGCTCGCCGCGCCGTCGCGCCCGCCGTTCTGGCCGCCGGAGGGCGCCTCGTTGACCTCGATGGCGTCCACCAGTGCGGCGTACAGGTCCGGCCCGAGGCCGGGCCGGAACTCGGCCGAGGCCAGCAGCGGCCACCAGGCGTCGAAGATCCGGATGGCGTCGGCGTGCTGGTAGACCTTCGAGCCGGGCGACGTCTCCACCCGCCGGCTGCCGGCCTGCTGCCAGGCCCGCAGCTTGCCGACCGCGTCGGCCAGCGCCGGGTCGGTGACCGGCGCGCTGTCCAGCACCCGCAGCAGGTCGCCGAGGACCTGCTGGCCGCGCAGGTCGGTCACCGCCGCGTCCGCCATGATCTTCACGACGTCGGCGCGGCCGAGCTTGCGCTGGGCGATCGCGGCGCGCACCGGGCCGTCCAGCAACTGACCCCGGTGTACGGAGCCGAAGCTGAAGTTGCCGTCCGCCGCCCCGAAGTCACGGGCCTGCTTGTTGTTCCAGCTCACGTAGTAGTCCTGGTTGACCGACTGCGGGTGCGCCGACGCCGGGGCGTAGCTGGCGTCGTTGGTGTCCGGGTTCCAGCCGGCCCACTCGTACGCCGGTTCGGCCTTCGTCGGCAGGTTCGGGTCGGTGACCGACGACCGGACCGGGTTCGCGCCGGAGTTGTAGTACGCCGCCTCGGTCGAGTTGACGTAGAACCAGTTGAACGCGTACCCGACGCTGGCCGCGGACGCCTGGAACGCCGCCGCGCTGCCCATCGCCGACGGGTCGTTGAACGCCTGGAAGCCGATCGCCGAGTCGGCCTCGTGCCGGTAGGTGGAGCGCAGCTTGGTGAACGCGGTCGGCTGCCCGTTCACCAGCCCCCGGTACGCGACCAGCCCGTACTTCGTGCGCGACGCGCGCAGCGTGTACGAGCCGGCCGGGGTGGAGTCGGCGAGCGTCGGCGACCAGGAGTTGCGCTGCTCCAGCGTCTCCATCGCGAGGCACTGCCCGTGGTACAGGTAGCGGTTGGTGCGCAGCGTCGGCGCGCTGCCGTCGGTGGTGCACAGCGGCACCGCGTACGTGTCGGTCAGGTCCTGCGAGGCGGAGGTGGCGCTCCACGCGTAGTCCTGGCCGCGACCGAGCAGCACGTAGAGGTTGAGCCCGGCGAACGCGGCGCCGCGCGCGCTGATCCCGGGGCCCTGCAACTCCTGGAGCATCAGCAGTTGCGGCGCGAAGTAGCCGGTCTGCGGCCCGAACACGGCGACCGGGTTGCCGGTGGTGGTGTGCCGGCCGGAGACCACGACCGCGTTGGACATACCGTGCGCGCGCAGGTTGGCCAGGCCGCCGAGCAGGTCCTTGGTGGCGGTGCTGGCGCCGGTGCGGGCGGCGGCCCCGCCGGTGGCGTCGTAGGCGAGCGGCTCGGCGACCACCGAACCGGCGTCGGGGAGCACCGCGCTGGTCGCCCCCGGCGGCGTGGCCCCGTACGGGAAGCTCTGCCCGTCGTGCAGCGTGAGCACGGTCTCCGGGTCGTTCTGCGAGCGGAACGCCGCCCAGACCTTGTCGCCCTCGGTGGCGCCGTACTTGGCGCGGGCGGCGACCCGGACCAGCGCGGACTGGATCTCGCTGCCACCCCCGCCGCCGAACAGGCCGCCGATCACGCCGGCGGTGGCGATCAGGTCGGTCATGGTGAAGTGCTTCGGCTTGCCGGCGCCGGCGAGCACGTACTCGCCGGGGTAGTTGTCGTCGGCGATCGACTTGTCGATGTAGGCGTTGATGCCGGCGATGTAGTCGACCACGTCGGTGTAGAGCTGCTGGCCCCGGGCGCCCTTCTGCCGCAGCGCGTCCACCTGGGCCTGGAGGTCCGCCTCGGTGTAGGGCGAGTTGGCCCAGACGCTCTGCTCCAGCTCCCGGTTGCCGGGGGCGCCGCCGGCGAACGAGGTGACGTTGCCGCGGCCGACGTGCCGCAGCAGGTCCATCACCCAGAGCCGGTCCTGGGCCCCGGCGTAGCCGGCGCCGAACATGGTGCCGCCGCGGGTGGTGCCGGTGACGTGCGGGACGCCGGTGGCCTTGTCCCGCACGATGGTGACGTCCGAGCGCGGCGAGACGGTGCTCTCGACCTGCGCGGCGGGGATGCCGAACGAGGAGTCGTTGTAGAACTGGGCGATCTGCTCGTCGGTCAGCCCGGCGTAGTTGTAGACCAGGTTGGCGTACTCGTCGAGCTGGTCGCTGGAGTGCGCCGGGCGGGTGCCGAGCGTCTGGTGGGCCAGGATGGCGACGAGCGTGGCGTTGCCGTTCTGCCCGGGAGGCAGGATGTCGGCGCACTGGCCGAGGCAGTAGTCGTTGGCGGCGAACGTGGTGGCCGCCAGCGCCGGTGAGGGCGGGGTGACGGTCAGCACGCTCGCGGTCAGGGCGGCGGCGGTGAGCGCCGCGAGCCGGGCACGGAGTGGGGGTCGGGGCATGGCGATCCTCCGGGGACGCGGAGTCGGGCCTTCGGTACGCCCGGCTGCCGGTTGCCGACGTCTCGCCCTCCGCGCCCGGGCGTTCCACCCGGAGGTGAGAATGACTCACATCTATCTCCGGGCAATGATCGGCGGCGGACCGCCGTCCGGGATACCCGTTGTTCACCAGCCGCGAATGCCGACGTTTCGCTCCAGGCGCGGGGTCCGGACGCGACGGTGGGGGGCGGCGCCGTTGCCACCCCCCACCGTGCTCCCCGCCGGTGCGACCGTCAGCCCTTGTGGAACGACTGGCGCACCACACCCCCCACCAGCGCGCACCAGGTGCTGGTGCTGAGCTTGCCGGTGGGCGGCAACCCGTGCAGGCGTTGCAGGTCCTTCACCGCGCTGCGGGTCACGTGGTCGTACTCGCCGGTCGGGAGCACCTCCGCGTAGCCCTTGGCGGCGAGCATGAACTGCGCCGCGACCACCGGAACGCCGGTGTCGTGCTGGTCCAGCTCCGGGGCGAGCGTCTCCCAGGTCGGCGCCGTGAGCGTGGCGTCCACGTCGACCGGGATCCCGTTGCGGGCCTGCCAGTCCTGCACCGCCGCCACGGTGGCGGCGTCGAACACGCCGGTGACCGGCACGGCGTAGCCGCGGAACGTGAGCAGGTACTGCGCGACCTGGACGACCGGGCCGCCGACGAAGCGCCAGATGTCCGGCCAGCGGCGCGCCGGTACGTCACCCAGCCGGGTGCCGAGCTTGCGGAAGACCTCGCGGCGCAGCCGGGGGAACTCCCGGTAGAACATCGCGCCCGGGCACTGGGTGGCGCGGAAGTCCCAGTGGCCGAAGATGTCGTGCGCGTGCAGCCCGTACTGCCGGCAGATCGCGGTGCAGAGCCGGACCAGGCCGTCGAGCAGCTCCTCCGGCGGCGTCTCGGTGACGTAGGTGCCCTCGTTCTCGATGCCGATCGCGCGGCCGTTCTCACCCGGGCAGTGCGCGGCGATCATCTGCCGGTCGCCGGCCTGCAGCCGCTCCAGGCTGCCGTGGCGTCCCTCCAGGACGTGACCGCCCCGGCTCACCGTGAAGTGCTGCCCGGTGTCCGACCAGCCGTTGCCGTCCATGTGCAGGTCCTGGCAGTCACGGGCGAGCTGCTTGGCGTGTTCCTCGGAGTAGTCGGTGACGTTCGGGAACGCCATGTGGTGCACGATGATCTTGTTGGTCGGGATCGCGCTGACCGACAGCGGGTCGGCCGGCGGGCGGGCGGCCCACTCGTCGCAGCTGATGATCCAGTCGAGGTCCGCGCCCGGCGCGGCCTGCGCGGCGGCCGGAAACGCGAGTTCGCTCCCGACGACCGCGACCGCGGCGGCGCCGAGGCCGGCCCGCAGCAGCGTGCGGCGGTCCAGCTCGGGGTGGTCGAAGTGCATGGCATCTCCTCGATGACCCGACCGATGCCGGGTGATGTAAAGGAACTCCAAGGTAAGCGCGCGAGTCGAAGAATATTGCCACCATGCCGCGCCGCGCCAGAGGACAAATGCCATCACCTCTACGCTGGGGCGCGGGCGGGGTCGGGGAGGGCGTGTGCGGGGACTGGATCGGCGTGGGGTGCTCGCCGCCGCGGGCGGGTTGGTGGTCGCCGGGGTCGGCGTACCGGTGGGGCTGGTGCTCGGTCGCGACCGGGCGCCCTCGGTCCCGAACGGACGCCGGCCGGTCAGCATGGCCATGCACCTGCACGCCTCGTTCAGCGAGGGTGTCGCCAGCTACGCCGCCCACCTCGACCAGGCCCGCCGCAACGCCGTCGACGTGCTCTGGTGGACCGACCACGACTTCCGGGTGGCCGCGCACGACCACCGCCGCGTCGTGCACTTCGACGGGCCGGAGGAGCCGGAGGGCGGGCTCGCCTGGACCTGGCACCCGGCCACCGAGGGGCGGCTCACCGACTCGTCCGCCGACTTCGTCGCCGTCCCGGACGCCGCCGACGGACCCGGCCGCGCGTTGCGCCTCACCGCCGCCGGTGCCGGCACCCACTGGTACGCCGGCAAGGCGTGGAACTGGACGCACACCGGGAACATCACCGACACCACGCTCCACCTCGACGTGCGACCCGAGTCGACCGGGCCGGACGCCACGCTGACCGTCGAGATCGCGTTGTCCCACCACCCGGCCGGGCCCGGCCGGCCCGCCGGGCAGCTGGTGCTGCGCTACCGGATCGGCGGCACCGACGCGGCCCGGCACACCGTCGACGGCCGGCACGGCACGGTCGACCGGCCCGCCCCGGCCGGCGTCTGGCGGCGGCACACGCTCGACCTGCTCGCCGACGTCCGGCGACTCTGGCCCGACCTGGTGGCCGGCGACAACTCGCTGCGCGGGCTGCGCCTCGGCGTCGCCGTCACCGGCGGCGCGCGGGGCGCGTACCTGGTCGACCGGCTGGTCTTCGACCGGGCCCGCCGCGCCGGGCAGGCCGGCGAGGAGCTGCGCGCCGAGGTGCTGAGCGGCTACGCCGGGGCGTATCCGGAGGTGACCCACCACCGGGCGTACGAGGTGTCCATGGTGCGCCACCTCAACTGGTTCGGTGGCGACGGCACGCTGCCCCGCTTCCCGTCCCCGCCGGTGCGGGACAACGACGTCGACGCGACCGGACGGATGGTGGAGTTCCTGCACGCCCACGGTGGCGTGGTCTGCTGGAACCATCCGCTGGACGTGGAGCGGCGTGACTCACTGGCCCGGCTGCTGGTGGCGCGGCGCGGGCTCGGCGTCGACCTGATCGAGATCGGACGGACCCCGGTCGAGGACCACCTCTGGGCGTACGACGTGGCGGCCCGTAACGCGATCCCGTTGACCGCCGTCGGCGTCACCGACGACCACGACGGCACCGACTGGCGGGCCGGGCGGGACCGGTGGATCACCTCCGTCTGGGCCGGTTCCACCCGCCGGGACGACCTGGTCGCGGCGCTGCGCGCCGGGCAGGCGTGGTTCGCCGACCTGGCCGCCTACCGGGGCGCGCTGGACCTGGAGCTGGGCGGTCGCAGCGCCATGGGCGCGTTGCCCACCGTCGCCGACGACACCGTGACGGTGCGGGTACGCGCCACCGACCTGCCGGCCGGGGCCGCCCTGGAGGTGGTCACCGGCGACGTCGACTCCGCGGGCGTCGCGGATCCGACGCCCGCGATCCGGACCGGACAGGTGCCGTGGCGTCAGCTCCGCCAGGGCTGGCACGACCTGCCGGTGCGGGTGGGCACCGGCGCGTACCTGCGCACCCAGGTCCGCGACCGCGAGGGTGCCGTCGTCGCGGCGAGCAACCCGCTCTGGCTGCTGCGCCGCCCCCCACCCGGCGGCGTCCCCCCAACCCGCCGCTTCTGACCACCCCACCCGAACCACCGCACCCGAGCCGTATATGCCGGTGAACGGTATATGCTGACGGGGTGAATGAGCCGCCGTTGCGTGAACCGACGTTCCTGATCCTCACCGCGTTGGCCGAGGAACCCCGGCACGGCTACGCGGTCGTCGAGGACGTGCTCCGCATCTCCGACGGCCGGATCCGGTTGCGGGCCGGCACGCTCTACGCCGCGCTGGACCGGCTGCGGTCCGACGGTCTGATCGAGGTGGATCGGGAGGAGGTGGTGCAGTCCCGGCTGCGCCGCTATTACCGGCTCACCGCGCTGGGCGCGACGAGGCTCGCCGACGAGGTGGACCGGCTGCGCCGGCACGCCGACACCGCCGGCCGCCGCCTGCGCGCCGCCGGCCTGCTGCCCGAAGGCGGCACCGCATGACCGAGCGCACCGAGCGCAGCGAGGGCCGTGAGGGCGTGCCCGATCGGCACCGCATGACCGAGCGCACCGAGCGCGGTGAGGGCGGTGCGGGCATGCCCGGTGAGCACCGCGCGAGCGCCGAGCTGGAGCGCCGCTACCGTCGGCTGCTGGCCGTCCATCCCTGGGCGCACCGCCGGGTGTACGAGGAGGAGATGCTGGCCGTGCTGCTGGCCGGCGCGCGACCGGGGCAGACCCGTCCCGGCCTCGCCGACACGGTCGACCTGGTGGGGGCGGGGCTGCGGGCCCGGCTGCGGGTGGGCGCACGGGGGTTCACCGCGCCGGCCTGGGCCGACGCCGCCGCCGTCACCGGTCTGCTGGTGGCCGTGGTGCTCGCCGCCGCCGCCGGGAAGAACGTGCTGGACCAGCTCGTGGTGGATCCGTCGCTGCCGCCGCCGCTGCCGCCCGCCCGGCCGGACGCGGTCGACTGGCTACGGGTGGCCGGTTGGGTGGCGGTCGCGATGGCCGCCGCGGTCGGGCCGCGCCGGGTCGCCGCGGTCCTGGCCTGGGCCGGTGTCGCCGGATGGCTGCTGTTGGTCGGCCCCGGCGCGGTCGACCAACCCGGGTACGTCGTCGACACGCTCCCGCAGTTCACTCTCGCGGTGATCGCCGCCGCCGCGCTCACCCTGCCCGCACCGTCACGCCGGGCGGTACGCGTGCTGGGTCCGCGCCGGCTCGCCGCGCTGACGACCGGCCCGATCGTGGGGGCCGGACTGCTGGAACTGAACCGGGCGACCCGTCCGCGCGTGTTCACCGATCTGGTCACCTATGAGAGCTTCCTCGGCCTGAGCACCACCGGCGAGGCGGCCATGTGGCTCTACCACGCCGGTCTCGCCGGGGCCGCCCTCGCGGTCAGCGTGGCCGTGCTCACCCTGGCGGCGGCGGTACGGCGGCGGGTCGTGGTGCTGCTGGCACCGGTGGCCGCCCTCGTCCTGGTGATCGACGGCGCGTTGTCCGGCTGGGCGGCGTCCACCGCCCACATGGGACATGTGATCCCGCTGGTCGGCGTGCAGTGGGCGATGCTGGCGCTCGCTCCGCCGGTCACGTTCCTGGCCGGCGCGCTGCTGGTCCGGCGCCGCGAGGAGACCCAGCGGATGGTGGCGCTGGGGCGTGCCGCTGACCGGGAGCGACCGACCGGCTGACGCTTGCCGGTGTCTGCTAGCACTGACGGTGTGTCCGTTACCGACCATCCGTCGCCCGCGGCCGGATCCGGGATCGCCGTCCGGTGCGCGGAAGCATCCGTTGCGCCGATGGCCGGCAGCCGCGATGCGACCAGAATGACCAGCGAGGCGGCCACCGACATCCGCCCCTGGAACGCCCTGGAGTGGGTCGCATGAGCGGCTGGCAGCTGTCCGGCTACACGCCGGTTCGCACGCTCGGCTCCGGGGCGTCCGGCAGTGTCGTGCTGGCCACCCACGACAGCACCGGCACCCCGGTCGCGATCAAGTACCTGGTCCGCGATCTCGGCGCCGACTCCTCGTTCCGGGCCGCCTTCCGCGACGAGGCCCGGCTGCTCGGCGAGGTCGACGACCCGCACGTCAGCCGGCTCTACGAGTACGTCGAGTCCCCGCACGGCGCGGCCATCGTGATGGAACTGGTCGACGGCGTGTCGTTGCGGCAGATGCTGCGCGCACACGGCCCGACCACGCCCGAGGCGGCGCTCTGTGTGCTGAAGGGCTCGCTCGCCGGGCTCGCCGCCGCCCACGCCCACGGCGTCGTGCACCGCGACTACAAGCCGGAGAACGTGCTCGTCTCCGGTGCCGGGCTGAGTAAGCTCGCCGACTTCGGGATCGCCATGCCGATCGGTCGGGGCAGTGACACCACGGTCTCCGGCACGCCCCGCTACATGGCGCCGGAGCAGTGGACCGGCGCCCCGGCCAGCCCGGCCTGCGACATCTACGCCGCGACCGCCACGTTCTTCGAGTGCCTCACCGGGCGGCCCCCGTACCAGGGACCCGGCCTGCTCTCCCTGCGCGACCAGCACGCCAGCGCGCCGATCCCCACCGACCCGGCGCCCGTGCCGGTGCACGAGCTGCTCCGCCACGGCATGGCCAAGCGCCCCGACGACCGGCCGCAACCGGCCGCGGTCTTCCTGGAACTGCTGGACCGGGTGGCCGGCATCGGATACGGGCCCGACTGGGAGGAGCGCGGGCTGCGCGAGCTGGCCCGGCGGGCCGCCCTGCTGGCCGCGCTGTGGCCGTTCCCCGACCGGGCGGGGGGCGCCACCGCGGTGGCCGGCACCGCGCTCGGCGCCACGATCGGCCGGGGCCGCCTGTTCCAACGGGGACGCAAGCGCGTTCTGCTGGCGACCGGCGCCGTGGTCGCCGCCGTGCTGGTCGGTGGCGCCGGCTACAGCTACGCCGCCCGCGAGACGTCGGCCGCCAAGGCGCCCGCCGGCCTGTCGCCGGCCGGCGCCGGCCCCACCGGCCCGGCCGCGCCGGAGCCGACGGACACCGCCACACCGGACAGCACCGCCACCGTGTCGCCCGCGCCGTCCGTCCCGCCCGATCCGCCGACGGGCACGCCGTCCGCCACCCCTGACGGCACGCGATCGCCGACCCGGCCAACGGTACGCACCAGCGCGCCGGCCTCCACCCCGTCGCGCCGCACCGCGCCGCCGCCCCCGCCGGACGTCACCGCGCCGGCCGTCGGTGGGGTGACGGTCGACCCGGGCCAGCTCGAACCGAAGGGCTGCCCGTACGGGGTGCAGAGCAGCACCGTCACCGTCACCGTCACCGTCACCGACGACCGCAGCGGCCCGGCCGCCCTGACGGTCACGTTCCGCTACCTGCTCGGGGGCGCCACCGGCACGGTCCGGATGGCCGCCGCCGGACGCGGCGTGTTCACCGGCCCGCTCGGCCCGCTGGCCGCGCCGAGGCAGAGCACCCGCATCCCGATCGAGGTCACCGCCGTCGACGCCGCCGGCAACGCGGCCACCTCGGCGTCCCCGGTGTACGTGACCCTCTACAACTACTGCACCCCCGGCTAGGAGGACGACGTGCCCGCTGCCCCGCACCGTGGCCCGGACCGGGGACGGCCGGCGTGACCCGGCCGGAGGAGCCCACCGAGGCGCTGCCCACCCGAGCCCGGCCCGCCGACCCGGCCCGGGACGAGCCCACCGTCCACCTCGTCCCGCCCCGGCCGCCGGTCGACGCGGACGCCACCGCGCCCCTGAACGTCGACCCCGCCGGGCAGCCGACCGCGCACCTCGCGCGCCCGCCCGCGGCCGCCGACGCGACGGCACACCTTGCCGGCCCGGCGATATCCCGGCCGGTCGACGGCGAGCCGACCGTGCACTTCGGCGGTGGCACTGCTGGCGGCGGGGAGCCGACCGTGCACTTCGGCGGTGGCACTGCTGGCGGCGGGGAGCCGACCGTGCACTTCGGCGGTGGCACCGTCGGTGGCACGGCGTCGGCCGTGCACCGGACCGGGCCGTGGTCGGCCGGTGGGCAGCCGACCGCCGGGTACCGGTCGACGACCGCCGGACCGGTCGGGCCGACGGCGGGGGCGACGGCGGGGGCGTACCGGGAGACGACTGTGGACGCGCGGCCGGTGAGCGGCGTTCCAGGGCCCCCGCCCGGCGGCGAGCTGCGCTTCGGCCCGGGCGTGCCGGCGACGCCGCCGCCGGCCCCGGCCTGGCCGGCCGTGCCGCCGGCCCGCCCGCCGCGCCCGGTCTGGCGTCGCGTCGTCTCGGTGCTGTCCACGCTGCTCACCGCCGCGTTGCTGGTGACCGTCGGGCTCTACCTGTGGCAGCGGCTGCGACCGTTGGAGGTCGAACAGGTAGCGGTGGCGGTGCCCCGACCGGCCGGGGTGGCCTGCGACGTGACCGTCGACGTCGTCGCCACGGTACGCACCAACGGGCGCGCCGGCACGATCCGCTACCAGTGGTTCCGTTCCGACGCGCCGCCCGGCGCGCTGCTCGCCGAACGGGTCGGCAGCGGCCAGCGGACCGCGACGCTCACCCTCAGGTGGACGTTCAGCGGCGTCGGCGCCACCACCGGGACGGCCACCGTCAACATCGTCGAACCGACGCCGGTGCAGGCCGGCACGCGGGTCAGCTACCGCTGCCCCGGCGGCTGAGCGTTTCCCCGCGCGCCGCCCAGGGTAGGCCGACCCGGGATGAACCTGAACCCATGCGTGGAGGCCCTTCGATGACAGACAACTTCGGTGACGCGGTGGGCGACGCGTTCCGTTCGGTGATGCTCTTCCTGCCCAAGGCGGTCGCGTTCGTCGCGATCCTGGTCGCCGGCTGGCTGATCGCCAAGGCGGTGCTGAAGCTAGTGGACAAGGTCCTGGAGCGGGTGCACTTCGACCGGGCGGTCGAGCGCGGCGGCATCAAGACCGCGCTGGCCCGCTCGAAGTACGACGCCAGCGACATCGTCGCCAAGCTGGCCTACTACGCGGTGCTGCTGGTCACGCTCCAGCTCGCGTTCGGCATCTGGGGGCCCAACCCGATCTCCGACCTGATCGCCATGGTGGTCGCCTGGCTGCCGCGGGCGTTCGTCGCGATCGTCATCGTGGTGGTGGCCGCGGCCATCGCCCGCGCGGTGAAGGACATCATCTCCAGCGCGCTCGGCGGCCTCTCCTACGGCCGGGTGCTGGCCAACCTCGCCTCGGTGTTCATCCTCGGCCTCGGGGTGATCGCCGCGCTCAACCAGATCGGCGTCGCCACCGCGGTGACCACGCCGGTGCTGATCGCGGTGCTCGCCACCGTCGGCGGCATCCTGGTGGTGGGCGTCGGTGGCGGTCTGGTCCGGCCGATGCAGAGCCGCTGGGAGAGCTGGCTGACCCGGGCCGAGGAGGAGTCCCGGACCATCGCCACCCACGCGCGCGCCTACCAGGCCGGCCGGCGTGACGTCGAGGCCCGGCTCGCCACCACCGACCCGTACCGCGAGGTCGAGCTGACCCAGCCGGTTGCCGGGGACGCCGAGGCGGACCGCACCCAGCCGGTGTCCCGGGATGCCGAGCCGACCCAGCCGGTGCCGACGTACGCGGGTGCCGCCGAGCCGACCCAGCCGGTGCCGGCCCCGGGCGCCGAGGACGCCACCCAGGTGATCCCGCCGCTCGGCGACTCCGGGCGCACGCCGCCGGCCGCGCCGCGCCAGCCGACCGCCGAGCAGGCGGCGGACAGCGAGGCGACGATGGTCATCCCGTCGGCCGACGTGGACAAGTTCCGCCGCTGAGCCGAGCGTACGACCGGGGCGGGATCCGATGCGGGTCCCGCCCCGGCGCGTGTTCAGCCGGGGGCGCGGCCTCGCCGCCGGCCGCTCGGGGCGGGCGCAGCTCCCCGTGTTCGTCGAACGCGTCGTCCGGTTAGGATCGTGGCATGACCTGGCGATGGTGATCCCCGCCTGACCGACGAGGCCGCGGGCCGCCGCGGACACCGTGCACTCCGACCGGTGTCCGTCACGTCCCGTGGGAAGGCCCCATGCTCGTCGCTCCTGCCCGCGTGCCCGCGACCCGCCGACTGGCGGCGACGCTCTACGGCTACGCGTTCCTCACCGACCTCGTCCTGCTGTACCCGCTCTACGTCCTGCTGTTCGCCGACACCGGGCTGTCGGTCGGGCAGATCTCCTCGCTGTTCGTCCTCTGGTCGACCGCCGGCATCCTGCTGGAGATCCCGTCCGGCGCGTGGGCCGACGCGCTGTCCCGGCGGCTGCTGCTCTGCCTGGCGCCGCTGCTCACCGCCGCCGGCTTCGCGCTCTGGGTGCTGCTGCCGTCGTACCCGGCGTTCGCCGTCGGCTTCCTGCTCTGGGGCGCGGGCGGCGCACTGCGCTCCGGCGCGCTGGAGGCGTTGGTCTTCACGGAGCTGGACCGTCTCGGCGCGGCCGACCGGTACGCCCGCCTGATCGGTCGCGCCCGCACCGCCGAGGTGCTCGGCGCGGTCGGCTCCGGGGTAATCGCCGGACCGGTGTTCGCGCTCGGCGGCTACCTCGCGGTCGGCGCGGCGAGCGTGCTGACCTGCCTGCTCGCCGCCGCCGTCGCGGCGCGCCTGCCGGAGCGCCGGGCGCCGGTCACCGCGCCGGCAGCCGACCGACCGGTGCCGGCCGGCGCCGGCCCGGGGGAGAGCGCCTCCGGCGTCGGCCCGGAGGAGGCGGCCCCCGGCGGGGACGCGGCCGACGACGAACCCGGCTGGCGGGAGAGCCTGCGCGGCGGGCTGGCCGAGGTGCGGGCCGACCGCGCGGTCCGCACCGCCGTGCTGCTGGTCGCCGCCGTGGCGGCGATCTGGGGCGGACTCGACGAGTACACCGGACTGCTGGCCCGCGACACCGGCGTCACCGAGGCGGCCGTGCCGCTGCTGCTCCTGCTGCTGTGGGGCGGGATGAGCGTGGGCGGGCTGCTGGCCCCGCTGGGCGAGCGGCTGTCGCACCGCGGGTACGCCGGCCTGCTGGTGGTCGCGGCGGTGGCGACGGCGGCCGGGGCGTTGCTGCGCCACCCGGCCGGGTTCCCGCTGCTGGCAGTCGCGTTCGCCGCGTTCCAGCTCGCCACCGTGCTCGCCGACGCACGGTTGCAGGCGCGGATCACCGGCGACGCCCGGGCCACTGTCACCTCGCTGGCCGGCATGGCCACCGACCTGACCACAGTCGCCTGCTACGCCGGGTACGGCCTGCTCGCCGGTGCGCTCGGCAACCCGGCCGCGTTCGCGGTGGCCGTGCTGCCGTATCTGGGGGTGGCGTTCTGGTTGCTCACCGGACGAGGGGTGACTCGCTGGAAAAAGGAACAATAGCCGCATTCGCCACTACGGTGAGTGGCGGACCCGACCGACCGCGGGAGACGATTGCGGTGACCCTGGAAGCAGAGCGCACGCTGCGCGACGAGGACCTCAGCGGGCTGGCGGAGCTGGCGGCCCAGCTACGGGTGGACGCGATCCGGTGCAGCACCATGGCCGGCTCCGGCCACCCCACCTCCAGCCTCTCCGCCGCCGACCTGCTCGCCGTGCTGGTCGCCCGGCACCTGCGCTACGACTGGTCCTACCCGGGCAACCCCGGCAACGACCATCTGATCTTCTCCAAGGGCCACGCCTCGCCACTGCTGTACGCGGTGTTCCGGGCCGTCGGAGCGATCAGCGAGCAGGAGCTGCTGGAGACGTACCGCCGCGCCGGTTCGCGTCTCCAGGGCCACCCCACCCCGGTCCTGCCCTGGGTGGACGTCGCCACCGGCTCGCTCGGCCAGGGCCTGCCGGTCGGGGTGGGCGTGGCGCTCGCCGCCCAGTACCTCGACCGGTCGACCGCCCACGTCTGGGTGCTCTGCGGCGACAGCGAGACGGCCGAGGGCTCGGTCTGGGAGGCGCTGGACAAGGCCGGCCACTACGGCCTGCGCAACCTCACCGCGATCGTCGACGTCAACCGGTTCGGCCAGCGCGGCCCGACCGAACTGGAGTGGGACCTGGACACCTACCGTCGGCGGGTCGAGGCGTTCGGCTGCCGGGCGATCGTCGTCGACGGCCACGACCTCGGCGCGGTCGACGACGCGTACCGGCAGGCCCGCGACGCCACCGGCCCGACCGTGGTGCTGGCCCGCACCGTCAAGGGCAAGGGCGTGCCCGAGGTCGAGGACGACCCGTCCTGGCACGGCAAGGCGCTCGACCCCGAGCTGGCCGACCGGGCGGTGCGGGCGCTCGGCGGGCCGACCCGGATCCGGGTCACCGGGCCACGCCCGCCCGCCGCGCCGCGCGCCACCGGGGCCGAGCCCGGACAACCCGACCTGCCCCGCTACGAGCGCGGCGCGAAGGTCGCCACCCGGGACGCGTACGGGGACGCGCTGCGCGCGCTCGGCGCCGCCCGGCCGGACGTGGTCGCGCTCGACGGCGAGGTCGCCGACTCCACCCGGGCCGAGCGCTTCGCCGACGCGTACCCCGACCGGTTCTTCCAGATGTTCATCGCCGAGCAGCAGCTCGTCGCCGCCGCCGTGGGCCTGGCGGTCCGCGGCCGGCGACCGTTCGCGGCCACGTTCGCCGCGTTCTGGTCACGCGCCTACGACTTCATCCGGATGGCCGGCGTCTCCCGCGCCGACATCGCCCTGGTCGGCTCGCACGCCGGCGTGGAGATCGGCCCGGACGGGCCCTCCCAGATGGGGCTGGAGGACATCGCCGCGCTGCGCGCGGTCCCCGGCTCCACGGTGCTGAGCCCGTCCGACGCGGTCTCCTGCGCGGCGCTGGTCGCCCAGTTGCCGGACCGGCCGGGCGTCAACTACCTGCGCACCACCCGCGGCGCGTACCCGGTGCTCTACGAGCACGGCGAGGCGTTCCCGATCGGCGGCAGCCGGGTGGTACGCGACGGCGTCGACGTGGCGCTGCTCGGCACCGGCGTCACCGTGCACGTCTGTCTGGCCGCCGCCGACGAGCTGACCCGGGAGGGGATCGACGCCCGGGTCGTCGACCTCTACTCGATCAAGCCGGTCGACCGGGAACGCCTGCTGGAGACCGCGCGGGACACCGGCGGCCGGCTCGTGGTGGTCGAGGACCACTATCCGGAGGGCGGCCTCGGGTCCGCCGTGCTGGAGGCGCTGGCGGACCGGGCCGACCCGGTGCGCGTCCAGCACCTCGCGGTACGCGGACTGCCCGGCTCCGGCACCCCGACCCAGCAGCTCGACCGCGCCGGCATCGGCGTGCACGCCGTCGTCGCCGCGGCCCGCTCCCTCGCCTGAGGTGTAAGGAGGGGCCCCCTGTTATCGCATTCTGCATAACAGGGGGCCCCGCTTAACACGCGTGGGCCGGCGCGCCGGCATCGTCACCCGGGCAGCGCGTCGACGTAGACCCAGCGGCCGTCCTCCCGGGCGAAGCGGCTGTGCTCGGTGAGCACGCCGGGATGACCGCCCTCCCGGTAGTGGGCCCGGAACCGGACCGTGCCGGTGCTGTCGAACAGGCCGCCCTCCCGGGTCTCCACCACCTCCAGCCGGGTCCACCGGGTGCCCGGGTCCAGCCCCAGCCGATCGGGCCGGGTGCGTGAGTGCCAACTGTGCCGCAGGTAGTCGGCGTCGCCGAGCGCGAACGCGCTGAACCGGGACCGCATCAACGCCTCGGCGGTGGCCGCCGCCGCGACACCCCGGTGCACCGGGGCGCAACAGTCCTCGTACGGCTGGCCTGACCCGCACGGGCAGGCCGTGCTCCGTTTCCCCATCCCACGATTCTCGCCCGCCGCCGAGAGGTGCAAGCAGGGGCCCGCTCAACGCCGGCAGGTCAAGCGGGGCGCCCTTCTCTACCGGACGCGTTAAGCGGGGGCCCCTCCTTGCCCGCCGGAGGGGGCGCGGGGCAGCGGGGGCTGGAGCGGCGCACTAGGGTCCGAGGCACCATGAGTGGCAGCCCGACCCGGCGCGACCTCGACCCGGAGCAGGTCGGCCGCTATCTGACCGTCTCGCTCGGGCCGGCCGGTGAGGTCGCGGCCTGCGGTCCGCTGACCGGCGGCGGGTTCGCCGCGGTCTGGTGGGTACGCCTCACCGACGGGCGGGACGTGGTGCTGAAGGTCGGCCCACCGCCGGGCGTGCCATTGCTGCGCTACGAGCGCGACATGATCGGGGCGGAGGCGCGCTACCTGCGGCTGGTGGCCGGCCGCGCGCCCACGGTGCCGGTGCCGCCGCTGCTGCACCACGGCCGCCACCCCGAGCTGGGCGACTGGCTGCTCACCGCGCGCCTGCCCGGCCGTACCCTGTGGGACCTGACCCGGGCCGGCGCGGACGTCGCGCCGCTGCGGGCGGAGGTCGGCCGCGCGTTGGCCGCGTTGCACGCCGTTCCCGGCGACCGGTTCGGCTACGACGGCGGGCGCGCCGGCGCCCCCACCTGGCGGGGCGCGTATCTCGCGATGGTGGACGACCTGCTCGCCGACGCAGCCGACTGGGCGGTGCCGTTGCCCAGCTCCCGGATCCGGGAGCTGGTCGCTCGGCACGCGGACGCCCTCGACGCGGTCCGCCGCCCGGCGCTGCTGCACGTCGACGGCTGGGCCGGCAACGTGCTGGCTGTGGACGGGCCGGACGGCGCGCCCCGGCTCAGCGGCCTGGTCGACGGGGAGCGGCACCTGTGGGGCGATCCGCTGCTGGACCTGGTGTCGCCGCTGCTGTTCCGCCGCGCCGAGGACGAGCCGGACGACCCGCTGGTGCGGGCGTACCGGGCGGTGGCGCCGTTCCCGTTCGACGCGGCGGTGCGGCGGCGGCTCGGCCTCTACCGGCTGCACCTCTATCTGCTGATGACCGTGGAGATGCCCAGCCGCGCCATCACCGCGGAGTCGGATCCGGGTCGGGTGGCCCGGCTGGCCGAGCTGCTCGACGCCGAGCTGGCCGACCTGTCCGGCTGACGAACGCCCGCGACGACGCTCACGGCACGGTGTCGGGGTAGACCTCGACGTCGTAGAGCAACCGCAGGTGGCGGCGGCCGTTGGTGACGCCGACGAAGACCGGCTCGCCGGCGGGGGTGCGGCCCTGACGCCACACCTGCTGCCGGGCCGCCTCCCGCGACTCGTGATGGGCCTTGCCCTGGCGGTGCAGGAGCAGCACGCGGCGGGCGATGGTCGGGTCGGTGTCGAGCTGGACGCGCAGCAGAGGCATGGCGGACCTCCTCGTTTCGTCTTCAGCCAATTTACCGCCGTTAAGTTGGCTGTCCACTGTTTATGATGGCGTCATGACCGCCACCCAGCCGCCGGTGTGGCTCCGGACGGAGCCGACCCGGGCGCGCCGCAGACCGCCGCTGACCCGGGAGCACATCGTGGACGCGGCGGTCTCCCTCCTGGACCGGCACGACGTCGACGGCCTGACGATGCGTCGCCTCGCGGAGCGCCTCGACGTGACGCCCACCGCGCTCTACTGGCACGTGCGGACCCGGGACGACGTCCTGGACCTGGCCGTCGACCGGATCTTCGGCGAGGTGCCGGTCCCGCCGGTCAGCGACGACTGGCGGGACGACGTCCGGGCTCTCGTCCGCGCGTGGCGCGCCGCGATGCTCGACCACCCCTGGGCGCCGGGGCTGGTCGGTCGGCCGATGCTCGGCCCCAACGTGCTGGCCCGCACCGAGTTCCTCCAGGCCACGCTGGTGCGCGGCGGTTGTCACGGCCGGCAGCTCGCGGTGGTCACCCGGATGCTGGCCAACTACGTCATCGGCGCGTCGCTGACCGAGGCCACCTGGCGCCGGAGCGCGCACCCCGACGCGCGGGCCGCCGCCCGCGCCCACGTGGCCGCGAGCGCCGAGGCCTATCCGACGCTGACCGCCTCCGGTCACCTCGACGACGGCCGGTGGAGCGACGACCTGCTGTTCGAGGAGGGTCTCACCGGCCTGCTCCGGGTCGCGGCCGAGCGCGGTACGCCGCCCGAACGGCGGTGAATACGGCCGGTCAGAGCCAGCCGGAGCGGCGGAACAACCGGTGCAGCGTCACCGCCAGCGTCGCCATGAGCAGCAGCGCGCCACCGTAGCCGTACCGCCAGTGCAGCTCCGGCATGTGCGCGAAGTTCATCCCGTACACGCCGGCCACCGCGGTCTGCGAGGCGGCGATCGCCGCCCACGATGCGATTTTGCGCATGTCGTCGTTCTGCTCCACCGCGAGCTGCGCCAGCCGGGACTGGACCAGCGAGGTGAGCAACTCGTCGTAGGCGCCGATCCGCTCGACCACCCGGGCCAGGTCGTCGGCCACCGCGACGAAGCGGGACCGCAGCGCGGTCGGCGGGCCGGCGTCGGACGGGTCCAGCAGCGCGCGCAGCGGGGCACTCAACGGCAGCACCGCCCGCTTGAACTCGACCACCTCCCGTTTGAGCTGGTAGAGGTGCTGGATGTCGGCGCCGTGCTCGCGGGCGAAGACGCTCTCCTCGACCCGTTCCAGATCACGTTCCAGGTGCTCGGCGACCTCCCCGTACAGCTCGACCATCCGGGCGCAGACCGCGTACGCCACCGCCCAGGGGCCCTGGGCCAGCATGTCGGGGCGGCGCTGCACCGCCTCGCGTACCGGGGCGAGCGCGCCGGTGGCGCCGTGCCGGACGGTCAGCGCGAAGCGGTCGCCGAGGAACACCAGCACGTCCCCGGTGTCGACCACCTCCGAGGTGGCGGTCAGCTCACCGTGCTCGACGTAGCCGGCGCTGCGCAGCACCAGCAGCGTCACGTCGCCGAGGCGCCGCACGGTGGGCCGGTGCCCGTCGGCGAGCGCCTGCTCCACCGACGCCTCGTCGAGACCGAACGTCCGGCCGACCGCGGCCATCACCGCCGCGCCCGGCTCGTGCAACCCGAGCCAGACGAACGCGCGGCGGCCGTGGCGAGCCCGGGCGTACGCGTCGGCGTAGTGCGGCCGGCCCGGCTCCCGCCGCCCGGCGACGTATACCGCGCAGTCGACCACCGCGTCCGGGTTGGTCCGGCGTGGACGCTTCCCGGCCACCGGACGGTCGCGTCCGAGCAGGCGCCCGACGAGGCCGGGCAGCCGTTCCCGCCACCGGATCCGGTCCACCGCACACCTCCGCCCGCCGGGAAACCGACGGCCTACCGTACGGCCCGGCGGTGTGGCGGTGGGGCCCGGCCCGGGTCAACCGGCGGCGGTGGCGAAGACCACGATGTTGTCGGGGTAGCTGCCGGTGCGCGGGTCGAACCGACCGCCGCAGGTGATCAGCCGCAGCCGGGCCGCCGCGCCGCCGCCGTACACCCGCTCGGTGGGGAAACGCGCCTTCGGGTACGCGCCGACACCGTCCACGGTGAACGCCACGGTCCGGCCGTCGGCCCGCACCACCCGGACGGTGTCGCCGGGACGCAGCCGACCGAGGTCGAAGAAGACCGCCGGCCCGCGGGTGGAGTCGACGTGCCCGACCAGCACCGCGTTGCCGGCCTGCCCGGGCGCCGGACCCGGCCGGTACCAGCCGGCGACCTCCGGGTGCTCCAGCGGCGGCACCTCCAGCGCGCCGTCGTCGTCGGTGGCCACCGCGACGATCTCGGCGTCGACGCCGATGCGGGGGATGACCACCCGCAGCGGTGCCGCGCGGGGGAGCGCCGGACCGGCGGAACCGGGGCGCTCGGTGGCCGGCGCGGCGGACGCGCCCGGTTGGGGCGGCGACGCCGAGGTGCTACCGAGCCCGGCCGAGAGCAGCCCGACGCCGGTGGCCCCGGCCAGGGTGACGGCGGTGACGACGGCGGCGGTGCGGGCCCGCGACGGCCCACCCGCCCGACGCTCTGCTGGGGACAGGGTCCTACCTCCGTCCGGCGAGGACGCGGGGCCCGCGCCGGACGGACCGGCGCGGGCGACCCACTCGACGAGCTGTCAGGCGGTGACACCGGCCCGGCGCCGGCGACGGACCAGGACGTACGCCCCGCCGGCGACCGCGCCGGCGGCCAGCGCGCCGCCCGCGACCAGCACTCCGGTGTCGCCGTCCCGGCCGCCGGCGCCGGCCTGCGCGCCGCCGATCGGGGTGACGGTGAACGTGGCGCTGCCGCCGTCGCTGCCGTCGCCGCAGGTCGTGGCCACCGTGTACGTGCCGAGCGTGAACCCGGCGGTGAACAGTTCCGCGCTCAGCCCGCCGCCCGCCGCGGCCGTGGTGGACCTGACGTTCTGATCCCGGTCCGGCCCGGTGACCCGGAAGATCGCGTCACCGGCCTTCGGGTTGCACGTCGAGGTGAGCACCACCGTGCCGCCGACCGGGGTGGTGGCGGGTGAGACTCTGGTGTCCGCCAGCGCGGCGGCCGGGAGCAGCAGTGCGCCGAGACCCACGCCGACCGCCGCCGATCCGAGAATTGACTGTGCCTTCATCCGCGTCTTCCCTCACTTTTCGTCCGCTGTCTGCGTGGGACGTCGTTCGGGTGGCCAACTCCGTGACGAGCACCGGTGTGGCCAACACTAGGAGGGTTGAGGCGATCACTGGGGGTAATTGAGAAATCTTCGTTGCCGTCCGGTGTCCCCCCTCCCGCCACCGGACGGCGGACATGCCCTCACACGCGGCGCCGAGGCGGACAGAACGCCGCGCCCGCCGAGCGAGGTGAGCGCCGCCGCGCGCCCGGCGCGGCTCAGCCGGCCGGCCGGACCAGCCCGACGTCGTACGCGAGAACCACCGCCTGGATCCGGTCCCGCAGGCCCAGCTTGGTGAGGATCGCGGAGACATGGGTCTTCACGGTCGCGGTGCTCACATGCAACCGCTCGGCGATCTCAGCGTTGGACAGCGCACGGGCGGTCAGCGTGAGCACCTCCACCTCACGGGCGGTCAACGCGGCGAGGGCCCGCTCGGCGGTGGGCGCCGGACCGGGCAGCCGGTCGGCGAACCGGTCCAGCAGCCGCCGGGTCACCGTCGGCGCCAGCAACGCCTCGCCCCGGGCCACCACCCGTACCGCCTCGGCGAGGTCCGCCGGGCGGGTGTCCTTGAGCAGGAAGGCGCTCGCCCCGGCGCGTAGCGCGGCGTAGACGTGCTCGTCGACGTCGAACGTGGTGAGCATGACGATCCGGGCCGGACTGCCGGCGGCCACCAGCTCCCGGGTGGCGGCGATGCCGTCCCGCCGGGGCATCCGCACGTCCATCAGCACCACGTCGGGCCGGGTCCGGGTCACCACCGCCACCGCCTCCACGCCGTCCGCGGCCTCGCCGACCACGGTCAGGTCGGCTCGCGCGTCGAGCACCGTACGCAGCCCGGCGCGGATCAGCTCCTGGTCGTCCACGACCACCACGCGCACGGTCACCGGGTCTCCTCCTGCTCGCGACCCCGGCTCGCTCCTCGCGCTCACCGGGACTTCTTCGTTCGCGACTGCGGGGCTCGCAGGCCCGGCTCGCTCCTCGCGCTCACCGGGTCTTCTTCGTTCGCGACTGCGGGGCTCGCAGGCCCGGCTCGCTCCTCGCGCTCACCGGGTCTTCTTCGTTCGCGACTGCGGGGCTCGCAGGCCCGGCTCGCTCCTCGCGCTCACCGGACCGCGCCGACCGGCAGTCGCGCGTGCACCCGGTAACCGCCGGTCGGCAGCGGGCCGGCGTCGAGGGTGCCGCCGAGCAGCCGGGCCCGCTCCCGCATGCCGACGATGCCGCGTCCACCCGTGGTCCCGGGCCGTCGGGCCGGCGGCGAGCCGTCGTTGACCACCTCGAGCCGCAGCACCCCGTCGTCGTACCGGACGTCGACGTCGGCCCGGGTGGCGTGCCCGTGCCGCAGCGCGTTGGTCAGCGACTCCTGCACGATCCGGTACGCCGAGAGCTGCACCCCGCCGGGCAGCTTCCCGCAGTCGCCCGCCCGGCGCAGCGTCACCGGCAACCCCACCGCCCGCACGGCCTCGACCAGCGCGTCGAGTTGGGCCAGCCCGGGCTGCGGCCCGTTCGGGTCGGTCCCGTCGTCGGCGGTCAACGCGTGCAGCATGGCGCGCAGCTCGGTGAGCGCGGACCGGGCCGCCGTGTGGATGGACCCGAGCGCGGCGCGCGCCTGCGCCGGCTGTTCGTCGAAGACGTCCTCGGCGGCGACGGCCTGCACGGCGATCACCGCCACGTGATGGGCGACCACGTCGTGCAGCTCGCGGGAGATCCGCTCGCGTTCCCGTGCGCGGACCTGCCGCTCCCACTCGCAGCGCCGTTGTTCCCGGGCGCGCAGCAACTCGCCGACCGACCAGCTCAGGCCGAGCGCCGTCACCGCGAGCAGCAGGTCCCGCCAGTCACCGGTGACCAGCTTCCACGGGGTGGGCGCCAGCAGCAGGCCGAGCGCGACGAGCGAGAACCGGGGCGGTCGCAGCCGGGCCACGTAGGACAGCGGCGCGGCCACCAGCCCGAGCCAGCCCAGCGCCGGGCAGAGCGCCTCCAGGCCCACGCCGGCCGCCGCGGCCATCGCGAGCGCGTACCCGGGTCGGTAGCGGATCCACAGCAGACAGCTGGCCTGCCACGCGGCGAGCCCGACCGCGACGGCGACACCGCCCGGCGTGGTCGGGCGGGTGTCCGACGTCAGCAGCACGAGCAGCGACACGCCGAGCACGACGGCGGCGATGCCGCCGTCGATCATCAGCAGCACGGACCGGGACCGGGACGGGCACCTCATGCCCCGGATGCTAGGCCGTCGGCCCACCGCCGTTCATCGGCCGGGAGACGGAGATGCGGCGGGGCGCTGGGTCTCGGGACGGAGACGGGAACCGCTCTCCGGCGTGATCCGCGCGGTGCCCGGCCGGACCTAGCGTTTCCGCCAGGAGATCAGACCGGGAGGTACGCACCGATGGAGACCACGATCCCGAACGCCGGCGTCCGTCCGGCCCGTCGCCGTGACCGGCTGCTCACCGTGCTCGCCGCCACCGTCGCCACGCTGCTGGGCTGGGTCGTCGCGGTGCCGCTGGCCGGGGTGGAGCTGGTGGCGCGCAGCGGCGGCGGCGAGCAGCATGTCACGCCGTTCGCCGTCGCGGTCAGCACACTGCTCGCCGGCCTGGCCGGTTGGGCGTTGCTGGCCCTGCTGGAACGCTTCACCGGGCGGGCCCGGACCGTCTGGACCGCGGTCGCGGCGCTGGTGCTGCTGCTGTCCCTGCTCGGTCCGCTGGGCGGCGGAGCGGGTGGGCCCGCGACGGTGACCCTGGTGGCGCTGCACCTGGTGGCCGCCGCCGTGCTGGTGCCCGGGCTGCGGCGGACCGCCGCCGGCTGAGCGTCGGGTCGGGGTCGCCGGCACGGGGGTGGGCGACCCCGACCCGATCGTAATCCAGGATCCTAGGATGCCCTACGCCGGGTGACGCCCGGCACGGCCATCACCCGTTCACTGAGAGGAATCCCCAGACCAGCCAGCGGCGCTCCATGAAGCTCAGGTGCCGGGCCAGTTCCACAGGTGTCCAGCCGGAGGGCACCCATGGGCGCCGGACCGCCCCGTCGTCGAGCCCGGCGAGCCGGTCGGCGACCGTGTCGCGGTAGAAGTCGAGACAGGTGAGGAGGAGTGCGGCCGGGTCGACGGCGGCTCCGGGCTCGGGAACCGGCAGGCGCATGGCGAGCAGCATCGCGGACGGAACGTTTCCGACCCCGATGTCGAGAACCGGCGACCGGCTCCGTCCCCGGGGTGAACGCGGCCAGAATGGGCCGCACCCGCACCGAGGAGACCCATCATGGCGAAGTACCTGCTGCTGAAGCACTACCGTGGCGGCCCGACCCCGGTCACCGACATGCCGCTGCTGGACCGGTGGACGCCGGCGGAGGTGACCGCGCACGTGCGGTACATGAAGGACTTCGCGGCCCGCCTCGAGGAGACCGGCGAGTTCGTCGACTCGCAGGCGCTCGCCCCGGAGGGCACGTTCGTGCGCTACGACGGCGAGGGTCGCCCACCGGTCACCGACGGTCCGTTCGCCGAGACGAAGGACCTCATCGCCGGCTGGATGGTGATCGACGTGGACAGCCACGAACGCGCCCTCGACCTGGCCGCGGAGTTGTCCGCCGCGCCGGGGCAGGGCGGCGAGCCGATCCGCGAGTGGCTGGAGCTGCGCCCGTTCCTGACCTCGCCGCCCACCATCACGGAGTGAGCCGACCGATGGACGAGGTGCTGCCGCGCAGCCTCATCCCGGGCGTCCTCGGCGTCCTCGTCCGCCGCGGAGCCGACTTCGCGACGGCCGAGGACGCCGTGCAGGACGCCCTGGTCGAAGCGCTCCGGGTCTGGCCGGTGGACCCGCCGCGCGAGCCGAAGGCATGGCTGGTCACCGTGGCCTGGCGCCGGTTCCTCGACACGGCCCGCGCCGACGCCGCCCGGCGTCGGCGCGAGGACGCCGTCGACGAGGAGCCGGCGCCCGGGCCGGTGCCCGGGGCCGACGACACGCTCCGGCTCTACTTCCTCTGCGCGCATCCGTCGCTGACCCCGTCGTCCGCGGTGGCGCTCACCCTGCGCGCGGTCGGCGGGCTCACCACCCGGCAGATCGCCCGGGCCTACCTGGTACCCGAGGCGACCATGGCGCAGCGGATCAGCCGCGCGAAGCGCACCGTGTCCGGCGTCCGGTTCGACCAGCCCGGTGATGTCGCCACCGTGCTGCGCGTGCTCTACCTGGTGTTCAACGAGGGCTACTCCGGCGACGTCGACCTGGCGGCCGAGGCGGTCCGGCTCACCCGACAGCTCGCCGCCGCCATCGACCATCCCGAGGTCGCCGGGCTGCTCGCCCTCATGCTGCTGCACCACGCCCGTCGGGCCAGCCGGACCACGCCCGACGGCGGTCTGGTGCCGCTGGCCGCGCAGGACCGCCGCCGCTGGGACACCGGCCTGATCGCCGAGGGGGTGCGGATCCTCCAGGCGGCGTTGGCCCGCGACCGGCTGGGTGAGTTCCAGGCCCAGGCCGCCGTCGCGGCGCTGCACGCCGACGCGCCCACCGCGGCGGAGACCGACTGGGTGCAGATCGTGGAATGGTACGACGAGCTGGTGCGCCTGACCGACAGCCCGGTGGCCCGGCTCAACCGGGCGGTCGCCGTCGGCGAGGCGGACGGTCCGCGGGCCGGGCTGGCCGCGCTCGCGGCGCTGGACGAGGCGCTGCCCCGGCACGCGGCGGTGGCCGCGTACCTGCACGAACGCGACGGTGACCGGTCGACGGCGGCGCGCCTCTACGCCGAGGCCGCTCGTCGGGCGACCAATCTGGCCGAGCGTGACCACCTGATCCGCCAGGCCGCCCGCCTCAACACCCGGTGACCTGGCGGATCAGGTGGTGGACGTCGGCCGGTTCCCGGGGGTGCGCTCCGCAGGGGTCGGCGGGTCGGTCGCACGCTAGCCTGCGGGCATGGATCTGGGGCTGGACGGCGAGCGGGTGGCCGCGTCCCTCGCGCACCGACTCGACGGGCTGACCTTCGTGGATCTGACCACCGACCAGGTGACCGCCCGGCTGGTCGACGCCGTGGCCGAGTGGGCGACCGGCGAGGGGTGGCGGGTCTACCGTCGGGCGGCGAGCGTGGTGCCGTTGCCGCCGCCGCTGTCCGGGCGGCAGTCGGTGCTCGACGTCGCATGCGCCCGGCCGGACCGTCCGCCGGTCGTCGTCGAGGTCGACCACACCGATCGTCGACGGACCGTGGAGAAGCTGCTGGCCGAGGCCGGGGCCGGGCGGGTCCCGATCTGGTTGCGCTGGGGTGTGCCCGGGTTCACCGCGCCGCCCGCGCCGATCCGGATGGTGGCGGTCGAGGTGTCCCGCCGCAACGGTCCGGCCGGCCAGGGGCGGCTGTACTCGCGGCGACCGGCGGTGGTCCGGCCGGCGCCGCCGCACTCGGTTCCGGTGGGCGGTCCCGGCGACCCGGTCGCGCTGCCGATCCCCACCCTCGACGAGGCCGACTGAGCTGAGCGGGACGCGGCCGGCCCCGGCAGCGCCCGCTCCGCTGTCAGGCCGCCACTGTGGTCGGCGTCGTCCCGGGGTCGGCGCGCGGCGCAGGCGGACCGCAGGCACCCGGCGGGGTGGATGACTCCGGCAGGCCGAGGGCCTCGTCGACCCGGCCGAGGACCGGGTCGTCGGTGCCGACCGCGCGTAGCAGGTCGATGGCGGTGGCCCGGATCTGCCCGATGATCATGATGAGTGGCAGGGGCGGCTGGGACTCGAACAACTGCGCGGCGATCCGGACCGCCTCCAGGGCGGCGGCGTCGGCCCGTTCCGCGCATCCGGGCGCGTCGTCGTCGCCGGTCAGGCTGTGCACCATGGCCTCGCCGGCGGCGCGGAGCGCGTCGGCGAGTTCGTTCATCGCCAGGGCCAACTCGGGTGGGGTGGCGGTGTGCAGCCGGGTCAGGTGCACGCCGGCGCGGGCCAGCACCCGGATGTTGCGCGCGGCGTAGTCGAGTTGCCGGGTGGTGGCCTCGACCTCCCGGACCTGGCCGATGTGCCGGCGGCGGCGGACCCGCAGCCGCAACGTCTCACCGGTCGCCGCCACCGCCTCGCGCAGCCGATCCACGCAGTCGTCCACCTGGCGGGCCCGCTCCAGCGCCGCCCGGGCGGCGTCCTCGTCGCACCGGCGCAGCGCGTCGTTGACACGGTCGAGCAGGTCGGCCAGGTCGGCGAAGGTCTGCCGGGCCTCGGCCACCAGCGGCGCGAGCGGGTCCCGGGCCACGATCAACTGGCTGGCCGCGATCGCCACCGCGCCGCCGATCAGCGCGTCGACGAACCGGAACGGCATCAGACTGCCCTTCGGCGCGGCCACCACGACCAGGTACAACGCCGAGACGGCGGCCTGTACGGTCAGCGTGGTGCTCGCGCCGAGCACCACCATCAGCCCGAGGGTGCAGCCCAGCACCAGGAACACGGTGGTGGTGGTCGGGCCGAGTGCCTGCACGACGACGTCGGCCACCAGGATGCCGGCGGCCACCCCGAGCAGGATCTCGACGGTCTGCCGCAGTCGCTTGCCCCGGGTCTCGCCGAGCACCACCAGCGCGGCGGACGGGGCGAAGAACGGATCGGGGTGACCGATCACCCGGGAGGCGAGGACCCAGGCGACGGTGGCGGCCACGGTCGCCTCGACCACCGACACCCAGTCCCGGCGTACCCGCCCGGCGGCGGCCCGCACCCAGTTCCGCATGTTCGTACCTCACCTTGGTCGCACCGGTCGGGTCCGCCGGGCCGGCCCGGTCGTCGCCCGCAGGTACCCCGACCGGCCCGCGTCGTAACGAGAGCACGCCGACGTGTGAGGTGGGGCCCCTTCTCTACCGGAGGCGTTAACAAGGGGCCCGGCCTTAAACCGCTGGGCGGGGCGGCTCGTCGCTGGTAGCTTGCGGCTTCGTGACGGGGGAACGGCTGGACGGACGCTTCGCCCGACTGTGGGCCGCGAGCACGCTGTCGGCGTTGGGCAGCGGCACGGCCACGGTGGCCGCCCCGCTGTACGTGGCGTCGCGGACCGACGATCCGCTGGTGGTCGCCGCGGGCGCGGCGGTGTCGTGGTTGCCGTGGCTGCTGTTCGCGCTGCCCGGCGGCGTGCTGGCCGACCGGGTGGACCGGCGTCGGCTGATGGTGCTCATCGACTGGGTACGCGTCGGCGCGCTCGTCGCGTTGGCCGCGGCGATGCTGGCCGGTCGGGCCGGGGTGGCGCTGCTCTACGTGGTGTTGTTCGTGGTGAACACCGGTGAGGTGGTGTTCCGTACCGCGGCGCAGGCGGTGCTGCCGGCGGTGGTGCCGCGGGCCCGGCTGGAGCGGGCGAACGGGTGGTTGAGCGGCGGCGCCCAGGTGATGCAGAACATGGTCGCCGGCCCGCTGGGCGGGTTCCTGTTCGTGTTGGCGGCGGCCGTGCCGTTCGCGCTGAACGCCGGCACGTACGCGCTCAGCGCCGTGCTGGTGGGTCTGCTCGCCGGTTCGTACCGGGGCGCGCCGGCGCCGGCCGGGACGCGTTCGGTGCGGGCGGAGGTGGCGGAGGGGTTCCGTTGGTTGTCGTCGCAGCGGCTGCTGCGGACCATGGCGCTGCTGATCGGGTTGCTGAACGTCACGCTGACCGCCGCGGTAGCGGTGCTGGTGTTGCTGGCGACCGAGCGGCTCGGTCTCGGCCCGGTCGGGTACGGCGTGTTGTTCACCTGCATGGCGGTGGGTGGGCTGCTCGGTTCGGTGCTCGGCGACCGGTTGATCGCCGCGCTGAGCGCCACCTGGACGGTGCGGGTGGGTCTGCTGGTGGAGGCCGGTCTGCATCTGGCGTTGGCGGCGTCGCGCAGCGCGGCGGTGGTCGGGTTCGCGTTGTTCGCGTTCGGCGTGCACAGCGCGTTGTGGAACATCGTGGCGAACTCGCTGCGGCAGCGGCTCACCCCGCCGGCGTTGATGGGCCGGGTGGGCAGCACGACGTTGTTCCTCGCGGCGGGCGGCAACTGTGTCGGCGCGTTGTTGGGCGGCGTGGTGGCGGCGCGGTTCGGGATCACCGCCCCGTACTGGGTGGGGTTCGTGGTGGCGGTGGTGGTGATCGCCGCGACGTGGCGGGTGTTCGACCGGGCGACGGTGGCCGCCGCGTACGCCGAGCCGGCCCCGGAGGCGCCCGGGCCGGCGGTCAGCGCAGCGGGGGGACCGGCAGCGTGAGGTTCTGCGCGGCGGCCTCGTGCGCCAGCTCGATCAGTTCGACCACGGCGACCGCGTCGGCCGGGTCGACCGGCATCGGTGTGCCGTCGCGCAGCGCGGTCGCCACCTGGGCGTAGAACTCCGGGTAGCGGCCCGGTTCGGTGGGTACGGCCCGCAGGTCGTCGTCGGCGCCGAGCCGTCCGTAGCGCTGCGGGTCGACCTCGCCCCAGCCGGGTTCGTCGGGTCGCCGGCCGGCGCGCAGCGCCGCCTCCTGCGGGTCCAGGCCCCAGCTCGTGTAGGCGGCCCGGTCGCCGAGCACCCGGAAGCGGGGGCCGGACTGCGCGGTGACCGCGCCCGTCCAGAGGTGCGAGCGTACGCCGCCGGTGTGGGTGAGCGCGACGAACGCGTCGTCGTCCACCTCGGCGCCGGGCCGCCGCCGGTCCACCTCGGCGTAGACGTGTGCCACCGGCCCGAACAGCTGGACCGCCTGGTCGATGAGGTGGGCGCCGAGGTCGAACAGCGCGCCGCCGGCGTCGTCGGGCGCGCCGCTCTCCCGCCAGCCCGGCTTGATCGTGGGCCGCCACCGTTCGAACCGTGACTCGAACCGGGTGACCCGGCCCAGCTCGCCGGCCTCGACCAGCCGGCACACGGTGCGGTAGTCGCCGTCCCAGCGTCGGTTCTGGAACACGGTGAGCGGCACGCCGGCGGTTTCGGCGTCGGCCAGCAGCGCCCGGCCCTGTTCACCGGTCGGGGCGAGCGGCTTGTCCACCACGACCGGTAGCCCGGCGGCCACCGCGGCCCGGGCCAGCGGCACGTGCTGCCGGTTCGGCGCGGCCACCACCACCAGGTCGAGCTGGTCGGCCGCCCGCCACAGGTGGTCCGCGTCGTCGACGACCCGGGCGTCGGGGTGGTCGGCCTGGGCCTGCGCGCGGCGCTGCGGGTCGCGGGTCACCACCGCGTCCAGCCGCAGGCCGGGAGTGGCGGCGATGAGCGGGGCGTGGAACACCCGCCCAGCCGTGCCGTACCCGAGCAGTCCCACCCGCAGCGTCATGCCGCCGAATCTACGCGGCGCGGCGGCGTCGGGCGGCGGGGTCCCCGACGGCGCTGCCCGTCGGTGTGACAGCGTGGGCGGATGCCCGCATCCTCCCCGGTCGACGTCGACCTCGCGCTGGTCGGCGGCGGCGGCGCCGCGTCGCTGGTCCTGGCTGCCCTGGACCGGCACGGGGTGACCGGCGTGCGGGTCGCGGTGGTCGACCCGGTCCGCAAGCGGGGCCAGGACCGCACCTGGGCGTTCTGGGGCACGCCGGGCGGTGACCTGGAACCGCTGTTGAGCGCGAGCTGGTCGCGGGTGGAGGTGGTCACCGCGGCGGGCCGCCGCGTCCTGCCGCTGGCCCCGCTGCGGTACGCCATGGTCCGCTCCGCCCCGGTCTACGACCGGGCTGCCGAGGCGGAGCGGCGGCTGGGCGCGGTCCGGATCGCCGCGCCGGCGGGGGAGCTGCGTGACGACGGGGAGCGGGTGACCGTGTGCGACCCGTCGGGGCGGGCGTTGGTGCGCGCCGGTTGGGTGCTGGACTCCCGGCCGCGCCCGCCGTCGCGGCCGGGTCGGACGAGCTGGTTGCAGCACTTCCGGGGCTGGTGGTTGGCGGCGGAGCGGCCGACCTTCGATCCGGGTCGGGCGGTGCTGATGGACTTCCGCACGCCGCAGCCGGCCCGCGGCGTGTCGTTCGGGTACGTGTTGCCGGTCGACGACCGGTTCGCGCTCGTCGAGTACACCGAGTTCGGGCCGGCGGTGCTCGACGACGCCGGCTACGATGCGGCGCTGCGCGGCTACGCCGGGCTGCTCGGGCTGGATCTGGGCGCGTTGCGGGTGCGGGAGGTGGAGAACGGGGTGATCCCGATGACGGACGGCCCGTTCGTGGTCCGGCCGAGCCGCCGGGTGGTGCGGTTGGGCACCGCCGGCGGGGCGACGCGCCCGTCCACCGGGTTCACGTTCTCCGCGATGCTGCGCCAGGCCGACCAGGTGGCCCGGGCGGTGGCGGCGGGCCGGCCGCCGGTGCCGCTGCCGGCGTACCCGGGTCGGCACCGGTGGATGGACGCGGTGGCGTTGCGCGCGCTGGACCGGGGGCACGTGGCCGGGGTGGAGTTCTTCGAGCGGCTGTTCGACCGCAATCCGGCGGAGCGGGTGCTGCGGTTCCTCGACGGCGCGACCACGCCGGCCGAGGATCTGGCGGTGATGCGGTCCAGCCCGTTGCTGCCGATGACCGGTGCGGTGCTCGGCGACGCCGCCGGGCGGCTACGGGCCCGTCTGCGCCCCGCTCAGGGTCTCGGCGACCCGGTCGCGCACCAGCGCTCGTAGCCGTTCCATCGGGTCGCCGTCGCCGGCGCCGAGCCGGTTGCGGACCGCCGCCACGGTCAACCCCAGTTCCGGGTACGCGAACGCGAGGCTGCCGCCGCTGCCGGCGGTGCCGAACGAGCCGTCGTCGTCGACCGCGTAGCCGAGCCCGAACGTGCTCTCCTGCCGGAACACCCACTCCTGGGCGCGGACGGCCGGCGCGGACACCGCGCGTAGCCGCTCGGCGGAGATCAGTCGGACGCCGTCGACGGGGCCGAGCAGCGCCGCGTACATCCGGGCGACCGCGCGGGCGCTCATGGTGCCGACCGAGGGCACGTCGGCGCGCAGCACGTCGGGGTCGCTGCCGGTCGTGGTGTCCGGGCGGACCGCGGGCGGGGCGACCGCGTCGAAGTGCGGCAGATGCGCGCCGGCCCAGGTCATCAGCGCGGACAGGCCGGCGTCCTCCAGCCGGGCCAGCCGGGGCAGCTCCGCGTCGGGTACGCCGAGGAACAGTTCCCGGGTCACGCCGAGCGGCCCGGCCACCTCCTCGGCGAGCACCTGGGAGACCGGTCTGCCGGTGACCCGGCGGACCACCTCGCCGAGCAGCCAGCCCCACGTCCACGCGTGGTACGCCAGCCGCTCGCCAGGGGCCCACAGTGGTGTCGCGTCGGCGAGCAGGTCGCACATCCGGGACCAGTCGGTGAAGTCGGCGGGGGTGACGTCGGCGGGCAGCGCGGGCAGGCCGGCGGTGTGGGTGAGCACGTGCCGCAGCGTGATGCCGTCCTTGCCGTGCCGGGCGAACTCCGGCCACACCCGGGCCAGGGGCAGGTCCTCGTCGAGCCGGCCCTGCTCGGCCAGCACGTGCACCACGGTGGCGGTGAGGCCCTTGCCGGTGGAGACCGCGTGCACCGGCGTGTCGGCGGTCATCGGCCGGCCGGTGGCGGTGTCGGCGAGGCCGGCCTGCTCCTCGACGATCGGCGCGCCGTCGAGGTACGCGGCCACCTGCACGCCGGCCTCCCGCCCGGAGGTCACGAGGTCGTCGAGCGCGGCGCGCACCTCGGCCCGCAGGCCGTCCCAGCGACTGTCCACGATCAGCGAGCCTGCCAGAGCGCCGCGTCGCCGTCGTGCGGTTTTTCGTCGTCGGTGAGCAGCCGGGCGCGCAGCGCGGCGATGGTCTCCTCGCCGACCCCGAGCCGTCCGGTGACGTAGCCGTGGACCGAGCCGTGCGCCGTGGTCAGTTCGGCCAGCACCAGCCGGATGAGCGCCTCGGGCGCCCGCCCGTACGCGGGCCAGCGTGGCGTCGCGCCGCCGTTGCGCTCGCGCCACTCGGCGACCAGCCGCCCGGTGGCGTGTTCGGTGCGCGCGAAGTCCGCCGCGATCTGGTCGGTGTCCACGCCGAGCAGGGCGAGCACCAGCGCGGCCAGCAGCCCGGTGCGGTCCTTGCCGGACGCGCAGTGGAACACCAGCGGGTGCGCGTCGTGGGCGATCACCTCCACCGCCCGGCGCAGCTCGACCACGCCGTCCTCGGCCACCTCGGCGTACCGGTCGGCCAGGTAGCGCCACGGGTCCACGTCGGGGTCGATGTCGGCCTGGACGTAGGTGCGGTGCTCGATGCTCAGGTTGTGCCAGGTGACGCCGAGGCTCTCCGGTGCCCGGCCGTGGTCGGCGATCTCCCACGGGTAGCGCAGGTCGATCACGGTGCGGACGCCGAGCGCCGCGAACCGGGCCAGGTCGTCGCCGGCGAGTTTGGCCAGGGAGTCGGAGCGGTAGAGCCGGCCGCGGGCCACGGTGTGACCGTCGTCGGTCCGCCAGCCGCCGAGGTCTCGGAAGTTGCACAGGGTGCCGAACTCCAGGGGTGCGGTCATGGCTCCGCACGCTAGTCGGGCGACCGCGCCGCGGGTGGCCCCGCCGGACCCGGGAACGCGGGTCGGGCGGTCGGGTCGGGCGGCGTACCGGGTAGGTTGCCGGCATGGTGGAGGCGGAGAGCGGCCGGGTCGTGGAGATCTGGACCGACGGCGCGTGCAGCGGCAACCCCGGGCCGGGCGGCTGGGGCGCGCTGCTGCGCTGGGGCGGGCACGAGCGGGAGCTGTGCGGCGGCGAGGCCACCCCGACGACCAACAACCGGATGGAGCTGACCGCCGCGATCCGGGCGTTGGAGAGCCTCACGCGGCCGGTCACGGTGCGGCTGCACACCGACAGCACCTACGTGCGCAACGGCATCACCGGCTGGGTGGACGGGTGGAAGCGCAACGGTTGGCGCACCGCGGCGAAACAGCCGGTGAAGAACGCCGACCTGTGGCAGCGGTTGGAGGCCGCCTGCGCGCGCCACGACGTCACCTGGCTGTGGGTGAAGGGCCACAACGGGCACCCGGAGAACGAACGCGCCGACGCGCTGGCCAACCGGGGGATGACCGAGGCGCGGGCGGCCGGCGCACCGGCCGCCCCGCGCGCGGCTCAGCGCAGCGGCCGGCCCTCCTCGATCTCCTCCGGCTCGTCGGCCGGGTCGCCGGTGCCGGAGACCGCGTCGACGTCGTAGCCGGCGCGGCTCGTGTCCTGCGCCGAGCGGCGGTCCTCGGCAGGCAGGTCGGCGAAGTCGTCGCCGGTGTCGTTCGTGGTGTGCAGGGATTCGCCCGGCGGGCGTAGGGACGCCTCGTAGGCGGTGGCGCCGTCGGGTTCGTCGCCGGCGGCGCGGCCGAAGGACTCTTCACTGGTCATGTCGCACTCCTGCCCGCCCGCGGGGATGGCAAACGTTCAGCGGGCCGCGTCGGGGTGGGTCGGCATCGACGAGCCGCCCGAGCTGCTGCCGGACGCTCCGCCGGCCATCCCGGACCCGTCGTCCTCGGTCACCTCGTCCGGCGCCGGCGTGTCCGGGGTGGGGGCCGGCACGTCCGTGTCCGCCGCCACCTGCACCAGGCGAGCCTGACCGGCGGCGTCTTCGGCGTGCGCCGGGTCGACGGGTTCCTCGCCGTCGCGTGCCCGATATCCCATCGATCCGCCCCCCGATCGCGTCGACCCGTGCCGCCGCCTACCCGCCCCACCCCCACCAAAACCCCCACCTCACCGGGAGGGGCGGGGGGTGGGGCGGCGGCGGGACCGGGGGGTGGGGGTGGGGAGCG
>NZ_PYPS01000021.1 GCF_003027925.1 Micromonospora sp. RP3T | reverse complement strand
ACGCGGCTACCAGCGTCCGACTAACCCACGACCTCACACGGACCAAGGAGCGACGACGTCAGCGAGCGACCGACACGATTTTCAGCCCGGAACGGGCCACCTCGCCAGAGGCGACAAGGACTAACCCCCCACCCCACCCCACCCCCACCGTGTTGATCAAGAAGTTTGCGTCAGGATCCGAGCTGATCCTGACGCAAACTTCTTGATCGACGACGCCCTGGCGTGGCGGTTGTCCACAGGTTTGTCCACAGGGGTTCTGGCGGGGGTGGTTCGGGGGCAGCCTGGGGTGGTGGGTGATCGTGTGACGTTGGGGCGGGTGGCTGCTCGGCAGGGCGGGGTGGTGACGGCCGCACAGGCCCTCGCTCTGGGTTTCAGTCGGGACCAGGTGCGTCATCTCGCTCGGTCCGGGCGGTGGATCCGGGTCGCTCGTGGCTGTTTCGTGCCGGTGCCGCAGGTGGACGTCGCGTCGCTCCGGCGGGCCAGGATCCGGGCTGCCGTGGAGAGCCTAGGTGCCGGTGCGGTCGCCGTGCTGGACACCGCCGCCGAACTGCACCGCATCGGCGGCCTGCGTGCCACGCCGGCGGTCCACGTGTCGGTGCCCCCGGACCGTCCGCGTCCGCAGCGTCCGACCGACCCCGATCTGGTGGTGCACCAGCTCACCCTTGGCCCTGACGCCGTTTGCACCACCGATGGCGTCGCGGTCACGACTCCCGCCCGCACAGTGGCGGATGTGGTCCTCCGCGCCGATCGTTACCCCGCGGTGTGCGTCGTCGACTCGGCGCTCAACCAGGAACTGATCGACGAGTCGGATCTGTCGCTGATCGCGGCGCTCATCGCCCGGCGGCGGGGTGCCGTGGCGGCCCGACGTCACCTGGCCGAGTCGGACGGTCGGGCCCAGTCACCCCTGGAGACGCGGGTCCGACTGCGGTGCGTGGACGGCGGCGTGCCGCCCGACGTGTTGCAGGTGGAGGTCCGCGACGACGACGGTTACCTGCTCGGCGTGGGTGACCTGGGCTGGCGCGCCGCCCGCGTCATCGCCGAGGCGGACGGCCGGGCCGTACACGGGTCACTCCGGGCGATCTACGAGGACCGCGCCCGACAGAACCGCCTGGCCAACGCCGGCTGGACGGTCCTTCGCTTCACCTGGCAAGACACTCTCCGCCCCGACTACATCCCCCACACCGTCGCACGCGCCCTCCGTCGCTCCCGTTGATCAAGGAGTTCGCGTCACGTAGGGCCGGAAATGAGACGCGAACTCCTTGATCAACGGGGTGGGGTGGTGGGGTCAGTAGGATGCCGGTCGTGCGGGTTCTTCTTGTGGGTGGTGGGGGGCGGGAGCATGCGCTCGCGCTCGGGTTGGTTCGCGATCCGGCCGTGGAGGCGCTTGTCGCGGCACCGGGGAATCCGGGGATCGAGGAGGTCGCCGCGCTGCGGGAGGTGACCCCCACCGATCCGGCCGCGGTGGCGGCGCTCGCCGTCGAGACGGCGGCCGACCTGGTGATCATCGGTCCGGAGGCGCCGCTGGTGGCCGGCGTCGCCGACGCGGTACGCGCCAAGGGCATCGCGGTGTTCGGCCCCGGCGCGCAAGCGGCCCGGCTGGAGGGCTCGAAGACGTTCGCGAAGGACGTGATGACCGCCGCCGGCGTGCCGACCGCCCGCGCGTACACCTGCGTCGACGCGGCCGAGGTGGCGCGGGCGCTGGACGATTTCGGCGCGCCCTACGTGGTGAAGGACGACGGGCTCGCCGCCGGCAAGGGCGTGGTGGTCACCGACGACCGGGCGGTCGCCGAGCGGCACGCCGCCGAGTGCGGCCGGGCGGTGATCGAGGAGTTCCTCGACGGTCCCGAGGTCTCGCTCTTCGTGGTCACCGACGGCGAGGCGGCGCTGCCGTTGCTGCCGGCGCAGGACTTCAAGCGCGTCGGCGACGGCGACACCGGGCCGAACACCGGCGGCATGGGCGCGTACGCGCCGCTGCCGTGGGCGCCGGCGGGCCTGGTCGACGACGTGATGCGTGACGTGGTGCACCCGACGCTGGCCGAGTTGCGCCGCCGGGGCACCCCGTTCGCCGGCCTGCTCTACGTGGGCCTGGCGATCACCGCGAAGGGTCCTCGCGTGATCGAGTTCAACGCGCGCTTCGGCGACCCGGAGACGCAGGTGGTGCTCGCCCTGCTGGAGACGCCGCTGGCCGGGCTGCTGCACGCCGCCGCCACCGGCACGCTGGGCGCGCACCCGCCGCTGCGGTGGCGCGACGGCGCGGCGGTCACCGTCGTGGTCGCGGCCGAGGGCTACCCGGCGGGCCCGCGTACCGGGGATGTGATCACCGGCGCGGACCGCGCCGGGATCATCCACGCCGGCACCCGCCGCGACGCCGACGGCACGTTGCGCTCCGCGGGCGGCCGGGTCCTCTGCGGTACGGCCACCGGCCCGGACCTGGCCGCCGCGCGCGACGCCGCCTACGCGCTGGTACGCGGCGTCGAGCTGGCCGGCGCCCACCACCGCACCGACATCGCGGCGGCGGCGGTGGACGGCCGGATCACGATCCCGGGCTGACCGGGGGCGCGGGCGGCAGCATGGCGAGCGCCGCGCCGATCACCGCACCGCACCCGTGGTCGGTCCTGGGTGGAAGTCCCGTAGGTGGCCGTCAGGCGGGCGCGGACCGGTCCCGGGCGACCATCCGGTCGAGCACGTTGGCGGTGGCCCGCTCGATCCGTGTATCGCGGTGGCCGCGCCGGTCCAGCGCCATGGTCCAGCCGAGCGTGCCGGTGGCGAACACGACCGCGCCCTGCGGCGTCTCGTGCACGTGGGTGCCCTGGAGCCGCCGGCCACCCTGCTGCGCCGGGTACGGCGACGAGCTGAGCATCGTCCCGTCGGGGCGGGGGACGCCCGCGTTCAGGCCGTCCGCCTCGCCGGCCACCACGCCGGGGATGCGGTCCCCGTCGGCCACGCCGGTGCCGGCCCACACCCAGTGGTCGGCCGAGCGCACCACGAGCGGCTGCGGGGTCAGCACGATGCCGTTGTACTGCACGCCGAGCAGCGCCTGCTCCGGCCGGTCGAGGTCGCGCCAGGTGACAGTCGGGCCGGCGGCGTCCTCGCCCGGGTCGGGGCGGGTCTTGACGCACTCGACCAGGCGGTCCGGGCGGCCGTCCGCGGCGGCGGCCACGCGTACGTGCCAGTAGACGCTGTTCGCGCCGAAGAAGGCGAGGCTGGTGCCGCCGGCCAGCCCGGCCTCCACGGCCCGGCGCATCTCCGCCGACCAGTACTCGTCGTGCCCGCAGAACACCAGGCCCCGGTGCCGGGCCGGGTCGAGGCGGCCGGAGTGCAGGTCGAAACTGGTCGCGTAGCTGACGTCGTAGCTGTTGCGTTCCAGCCACCGGATCGCGTCCTGGTCGCGGTCGGCCTGGGTGGGCAGGCCCGCGCCGGCGTACGGGCGGTCGAAGGAGACCGCCCGGGCCCGCAGCTCGGGGCCGCGTCGGCCGTTCGGGCGGTAGCCGTTGTAGAGGCTCCGGCCGGCCCGCCGGTCGCGGGGCCACTGGTTGTACGCCTGCCAGGTGGTCACCGGCAGCACCACGCAGAGCGCGGCGGCCCGCCGGTCGTCGCGTACCACGAAGGGGGTGGCCGCCCGCCAGCCGGCGGCCGAGGTGAAGACCGCCTGGTAGAGGCCGGAGGCCCAGCCCTCGGGCACGCGCAGGCGCCAGGAGCGCGGCCACCGGCAGTCGAGCGCACCGGTGTCCGGGTCGGCGGGTGGCACCGGCTGCGGCTCGCCGGCCAGCTCGGGGCTGGTCAGCAGCGTGCGGGCACCGGTGCCGGCGTACCAACCGATCCGGTGCACGGTGATCCGGAACGGGCCGGCCGGCTCGACCGCGACGTGGAAGTCGATCGTCTCGCCGGGGGCGACGCTCGTCGTCGAGGCGTACCCCTGGATCTGACGTCGCCGGTCGTCGGCGGCCCGGCCGCCGTCCGCCGGCCACCAGGGCGCGCCGGCCGCGCGGTTCTCGATCTCGACCGGCGGGAGCTGCCGGGGGACCGGAGGGCTCTCGCGGTGCTCGCCGCGCACCGGTTCGAGGGGGCCGAGCGCGGAGGCGGACGCGCCGCCGAGGAGGAGGCCGAGCGCGGTTCGTCGGCGGAGTCGGACCATGGTGTTTTTCCCCGTTCACCCACTGAAACGCGGGCAAAGGTAGCACCATGCTCCGTCCTCTGTGGTCAGCCGATCAGCCGAAGTACCGGCGTAGTTCCCGACTCAGCACCTTGCCGGTGGCGTTGCGGGGGAGGTACTTGACGAAGATCACGTCGCGGGGCACCGAGAAGCGGGCCAGGTAGCGCCGGACGTACTCACGGACCGCCTCCGGGTCGAGCGTCTCGCCGGGGCGCAGCGCCAGGAACGCGGCCAGCCGCTGCCCGTACTCCGGGTCCGGCACGCCGAGCACGGCCACCTCGCGGACCTGCGGCAACCGGGCGATCAGATCCTCCACCTCGGAGGGAAAGACGTTCTCGCCACCCGAGACGATCATGTCGTCGGCCCGCCCGTCCACGAAGAGCAGACCCTCCGGGCTCAGCCGGCCCAGGTCGCCGGTGTCGAGCAGCCCGTCGCGGCTCTCCCGGCCGGCGCCCGACGTGTAGCCCTCGAAGAGCATCTCGTTGCCGACGAAGATCCGGCCGACCCGACCGTCCCGGACCGGCCGGCCCGCCTCGTCCACGATCTCCAGCCGGGTGCCGTGCGGCGGCCGGCCGGCCGTGGTGGGCGCGGCGCGCAGCTCGGCCGGGCCGGCGATGGACGCCCAGGAGACCTCGGTCGAGCCGTACAGGTTGTACAGCACGTCGCCGTAGCGGTCCATGAACGCCGTGGCCAGGTTGCCCGGCAGCGCGGAGCCGCTGGCCGCGACCACCTTGAGCGGCGGCCGGTGCGACGGCGGCGCGACCTCCATCAGCCGTTGCAGCATCACCGGTACGGCGAAGAGCGCGTCGCACGGCTGGTCGGCCAGCGCGGCCAGCGTGGCGGCCGGGTCGAAGCGGCGGTGCAGCACGACCGTGGCGCGCAGCGCGAACGAGACCTGGAGGGCGGCGTACCCCCAGGTGTGGAAGATCGGGGCGGCGATCATGACGACGTCCCGCGCGTGCAGCGGAATCCGGTCGATGATGGACACCAGCGGGCCGAAGCCGTGCGGGGTGGGCCGGCGGGCACCCTTGGGCGTGCCGGTGGTGCCGGAGGTCAGCACGATGGTCCGGCCGTCGCGTTCCGGCGGCTGGAGCCGGTCGCCGGGCACCGCGCCGGCGATCAGCTCCTCCTGCCGTCGCTCGTCGACCCGGTGCAGTTCGGTCGGGAGGCCGAGCACCCGGTCGGCGAATTCGGCGTCGTGCACCAGCACGCGCAGGCCCTGCTCGTCGGCGACGGTGACCAGTTGGGCCGCGGAGAGGCCGGTGTTGACCAGGACGGCGTCCGCGCCGAGCAGCATCGACGCGACTATCGCCTCGATCAGCCCGTGGTGGTTGCGGCAGAGCAGCCCCACCCGGTCGCCGGCCCGCACGCCGAGGCCGGAGCGCAGTGACCGGGCCAACCGCTCCGAGCGGTCCAGCAACTCCTGGTAGGTCAGCGCGGCGCCGTGCTCGTCCACCACGGCGACCCGACCGGGGTCGCGGGCGGCGGCCTGGCGCAGCTCCCCGGCGAGGCTCCAGCCCCACCGGCGCAGCGCGTTCAGTTGCGAGGCCACCCGGATCGGGCGACCCGGGGTGAGCAGTCCGCGTCGGGTCAGCGTGGCGACGATGAACGGCAGGTCCACGGCGCAACCTCCTTCGCGTTCGAGGTCTCCCGATCATGCATCCGACCTGGTAGGTCGCGCGAGGGGGCCCGGCCCGCGACGGCGCCGACGGCGACCGGGTGGACCCCGGCCGCGCGTCGGCGCGCCCGGCACGGCGTGCCGTCGCGGGCCGGGGTCCGGCGGCGATCAGCGAATCTGCATCCCGGAGATGGCCCGGGAGATGACCAGCCGCTGGATCTCGGAGGTGCCCTCGAAGATGGTGTAGATCTTGGCGTCCCGGTACCACCGCTCGACCGGGTGGTCGCGCAGGAAGCCCGCGCCGCCGAGGAGCTGGACCGCCTTGTCGGTCACCGAGACGGCCACCTCACCGGCCTTGAGCTTCGACATCGAGCTCTCACCGGCGGTGAACGGCCGGTTGTTGCGGCCCATCCAGGACGCCCGCCAGACCAGCAGCCGGGCGGCGTCGATCTCCATCCGCATGTCGGCGAGCGCGAACGCGACCGCCTGGTTCTCGATGATCGGTCGCCCGAACTGCACCCGTTCCTTGGCGTAGTCGAGCGCGTACTCGTACGCGGCCCGGGCCACGCCGAGCGCCTGCGCGCCGACGGTCGGCCGGGACAGCTCGAACGTGCGCATCGCCGCCTGGCCGGAGGCGCGTTGGCCGGCGCGGGCCCGGGCCAACCGCTCGTCGAGGGCGTCCTTGCCCCCGAGCAGGCAGCGGCCCGGCACCCGGACGTCGTCGAGGAAGACGTCGGCGGTGTGCGAGGCGCGCAGCCCGAGCTTGCGCAGCTTACGGGTGGCGCTGAGGCCGGGCGTGCCCGGCGGTACGACGAACGCGGCCTGCCCGCGCGAGCCCAGCTCCGGCGCGACGGAGGCGGTGACCACGTGCACTCCTGCGATGCCGCCGTTGGTGGCGTACGCCTTCTGGCCGTTGAGCACCCACTCGTCGGTGGCCTCGTGGTAGACGGCGCGGGTCCGCATCGACCCGACGTCGGAGCCGGCCTCCGGCTCGGTGGTGCAGAACGCGGCGACGGCCGGGGAGTCGGTGTCGCCGAAGCACTGCGGCACCCACTCGACGAGCTGGTCCGGGGTGCCGGCGCCGTAGATGCCGGCGACCGCGAGGGCGGTGCCGAAGATGCTCAGGCCGATGCCGGCGTCGCCCCAGAAGAGCTCCTCGCTGGCGATCGGCAGGGAGAGGCCGGTGGGGTCGGCCCAGCAGGTGGCGAGGAACTCGAACCCGTACAGGCCGACCTTCGCCGCCTCCTGGATGACCGGCCAGGGAGTCTCCTCCCGGGCGTCCCACTCGGCCGCGGCCGGGCGCACGACCTCGGCGGCGAAGCCGTGCACCCAGTCGCGAAGGTCCCGCTGTTCCTCGTTCAGGTCGAGCGAGAACTCGGCCATGGTCAGGCCTTGGGGATGTCGAACAGGTTGGCGATGTTGGCCGCCAGGCCCAGGTCACCCTTGGCCTTGAGCTTGCCGGTCATGAACATCATCACCGGGTTGGCACCGCCGGAGACGATCTTCAGGAACTCGACCGGGCCCATGGTGAGGCTGAGCTTCGGGTCCCGGGTCGGGGTGTCCGAGACGGTGCAGGTGCCGTTCTCGATGACGATCTCGTACGTGTCGGTGCCGCCGTCCGGACGACCGGTGATGTTCCAGTGGATGACCGCGTTGGTGGAGCCGGCGCGGTCGGCCCGGAACAGCGTGGGCATCCGGTTGAAGACCTCGCTGAGGATCTTGCCGCGCGCGTCACCGGACATGATCTCGGCGATCTTGTCGTCCGGCGTGGACTTGACCAGCTGCGCGAACTCCTTCGGGCCGACGTTCGCGAAGTTGGCCGGGTCGAAGTCACTCATGGGACGCACCTCTCGACTTTGGCTACTCCCGCGTAACCCTACGCACGAGTAGGTATGCTCGCAAGGGTGTCCAGCACACCGACGTTCAAGCGCCTTCCCCGCGCCGTACGCGAGCAGCAGATGCTCGACGCGGCGGTCAAGGTCTTCTCCCGACGCGGCTTCCACGCCGCCAGCATGGACGAGATCGCCGACGACGCCGGCATCTCCAAGCCGATGGTCTACGCCTACCTCGGCACCAAGGAGGAACTCTTCGTCGCCTGCCTGCACCGCGAGGGCACCCGGATGATGGAGGCCATCGCCGGCGCCGCCGCCCCCGACCTGCCGGCCGACGAGCGGCTCTGGCGCGGGCTGCGCGCGTTCTTCGGCTTCGTCGGCGCGCACCGGGACGGCTGGGCGGTGCTCTACCGGCAGGCCCGGGGCTCCCAGCCGTTCGCCGCCGAGCTGGCCACCATGCGCGGCCGACTGGTCGACGTGGTCGCCGGCATGCTCGACCACGCGCTGCGCGCCTCCGGCCGTGAGGTCGGCGCCACCGACCTGGAGGTGGTGGCGTACGCGCTGGTGGGCGCGTCCGAGTCGCTCGCCGACTGGCTGGCCGACCACCCCGAGGCCGACGCCGAGAAGACCGCCACCCGCATGATGAACGTCGCCTGGCTGGGCGCCGACCAACTCCTACGCGGCATCACCTGGCGCCCGGGTGGGGTGTAAGGAGGGGGCCCCGGTTAACGCTTCCGGTATAGGCGGGGCCCCCGCTTAACAACCCGCGCCGCGTCGCGCCGCGGCCCGGGCGCGCGCCCGGCGACGGGCCCAGCGGGCGGCCTCGAACAGGCCGGTGACCGCCACCGAGATGCCGATGCCGGCGAGCAGCCCGGTGACCGGGTTGTGCTCGAACGCCAGCCCGCCGAAGTAGCCGAGCAGCCCGCAGTAGATCCCCCAGGTGCCGCACGCCAGCGCGTCGTAGAGCAGGAACGAGCGCAGCGGATAGCGGACCGCGCCCATGGTGAGCGTGACCGCGGTGCGGCCGCCGGGCACGTAGCGCGCGGTGGTCAGGATCATCCCGCCACGCCTGTCGACCGCCCGGCGGGCCCACTCGGAACTCGCCCGCCGCCGGCTGTCGGCGGGCAACCGGGCCAGCCGGTGCGCGCCCCCGCCGCGCCCGATGGCGTACGAGACGTGGTCGCCGACCAGCGCGCCGAGCGCGGCGGTCACGATCACCGCCACCAGGTTCGGCTCGCCGCTCGCCGCGAACACGCCGGCGGTGATCACCACCGTCTCGCCCGGCACCGCCGGGAAGAACGCGTCGACTGCGGTGACCGCGACGATCACCAGGTACACCCACGGCGAGGTCACCGTCTGGTGCAGCAGGTCGAGCACGTCCCCCATGCCCCCATGCTCGACGCTGGGCGTTAAGCGGGGGCCCTTCCTATACAAAATGCGTTAACAAGGGGCCCCTCCTTCTCCTCGGCGGTGGGGCCGTGCGACGTCAGCAGCACGGGGGCGCGGAGCGCCTCCGACACCGTCGCCGGCCAGTCGGCCGGCGCCTCGTCCAGCACCGGCCGGGCCCGCATCAGCCGGGTGGTCAACGCCGCCTGCCGGTCCAGGTCGCCGGGTGGGCCGGGCACGAGCCGGTCGAGCCCGTCCGCGTACCGCCGGCACATGCGCAGGCGAGGGCCGGCCAGGTCGAGGTGGGTGAGCGCCAGCCCGTCCACGCCGCCCGCCACGTCGAGGGCGTACCGGTGGGCGACGGCGTCGAAGTGCCCGAACCGGAACCGGCCCTGCCATTCGTTCGTCGGGTTGCGCGGGTCGGTGAACGGCAGCGCCGGGTCCTCGGTGACGAGTGGGCCGGGGCCGTGCCGGGTGGTGGTCACCCGCAGCACCCCGAGCCGCTGCGCGGTCCCGGCCATCCCGGCCTCGGCGAGCAGCGTCTCGGCGTTGGCGAACGTCGTGGTGCTCCACGTCGTGTACGGGTGGAAGCCGTGCCACTCGTCCAGCAGCACGCCCTGCGCGCCCTCGAACACGCAGGTGCCGGCGCGCAGCGCCCCGGCGAGCCAACTCCGGTCGACGATCGCCACCCGGTCGGCGAACGCCGCGTACGCGGGCAGGCAGTCGTCGACCGGCGGCGCGTCCAGCGCCCCCAGCTCGGCGGTGAGCCGGTCGCGCAGCGCGGTGAGCCGGCGGCGCAGCACCGCCGGCCGGCCGCAGTCCGCGACCCGGGGCGCCTCGTCGGGGTGGGCGAGGCCGTACGCGACCGCCTCGCCCACCCCGAGCCCGCAGGAGCCGTGCCGGTCGGCTCCCCGGGCGATCTCCCGGGCCCGGTTGGCGGCCCGGTGGTACGGGGTGGCCAGCAACGCCTCCCCGTCGACGGTCAGCCGGTCGAACGCGTCGGGCACGCCGACCGACGCCAGGTGGTCGGCCTCGGCGGCCAGTGCCAGCGGATCGACCACCACGTGCCGCGCCAGGTGCGTCCGCACCCCGGGACGGAACGTGCCGGCGCCGAACTGCGCGAACGTGTGCGCCCGCCCGTCGCGCAGCACCACGTTGTGCGCCGCCTGCGCGCCGCCGTTGAAGCGGACCACGGTGTGCACCGGCCGGGTCGCGCAGAGCGCGTCGACGACGGTGCCCTTCCCGGCGTCGCCGTAGCCGAGGTCGACCACCAGCACGTGGTTCACAGCCGGGTGACCCCGTTCCCGCCGTCGGTCGGGGCGAACGGCAGCGCCGCGACCGCGCGCCGGCCGCCGCCGAGCCCGGCGAGCGCCCGGGAGACGGTCCGGGTGGCGGTCGAACCGTGCCGGTCCAGGTCGCTCAGCCCGGCGTCCAGGTCGATGGCCTGTTCGCCGAGGCCGACGGTGAGCGCGATGGTCTCGCAGACCGCGTCCAGGTCGTCCAGTTCGACCGCGTTCTGCCCGAGCAGGCCGCGCCAGAAGTCGAGCACCTTGCGGTTTCCGGCGTAGTGGCTGCCGGCCGGGAGCAGGTAGTAGGTGTCCCACCGCGCGGTCACCTCGTCCACCACCTGCCGGATCGGCAGGTCCTCGGCCAGGCCACCGCCGATCAGCCGGGCCACCTCACGCGCCTTCACCCGGGGGTACGCCAGCTCGTCGCCGATGATGAACAGGTAGCCGCGTCGGCCCCGCTTCTCCCAGCTGTCGGTGGCCGTGTGCCGGGCCATGAAGTGCAGCGCCAGCTCGTACGACTCCATCATCTGGCCGCCCCCGCCGCCTTCCAGCACGATCCGGCCGAGGTCGTCGTCCATCCGGTTGTCGGACTCGAACTGCCCGATCTGGAGCGGCACCCGGTCGCAGGTGGCGTCGCCGATCGCGCCGAACAGGACCTGCGGGTCGCGGGCGTACCCCTGGCGGGTCAGCAGGCCGAGCAGTTGCGGCAGCTTGCGTTGGAGCACCCGGGGCACGTGTCCCATCGAGCCGGTGACGTCGAAGAGCACCGCGATCGGCGTCGACTGCGGGTGCTCGGCGGAGTCGCGGCTCTCCCGCGTCGCGTCGCGCGGGTCGAGTGCGGGGTGCACCTGCCGGGCCCCGCTGTCGCTGTAGGAGAACGCGCTCTTGCCGGTCCGGCGCCGGTAACGGTCGGCGGCGTCGTACACGTCGGTGGACCAGATTCCGCTGCCCATGGCAGCCTCCCTAGGGGTTGAGGGTGAAGGGTCGGAAGGTGCGCGGCCCGTAAAGCCGCTCCAACACCTCGTCGAGTTCGCGGAGCAGCCGCCAGGCGTCGTCCGGCCGGGCGGTCAGCGCGGGTTGCCGGCAGCCGGCCGCGAACGCGCGCAGCTCGCGTGGCGCGCGGTCGGCCATCAGCCAGTCCAGGCAGCGGGCCGCCAGCGCGATGTCGGTGCCGGGGCCGCAGGGCCGCTTCCCGGTGACCTCCGGCGGGTACCAGTCGGCCATGCCGGTGACCAGGGCCGGCACCAGCCCGCCGGGCTCGGTGGAGAAGCACCAGTCGACGAGCACCAGGCCGTGCGCGTCCGGCTCGATCAGCACGTTCCGGGGGAGCACCGCGCCGTGCACCACGCCGGCGGAGTGGGCCAGGCCGAGCGCGACCAGCAGCCGTCGCCACATCCAGGCCGCGTCGCGGGGGTCGACCCCATCGGGGTACGCCCGCCGCACGTCCTCCAGGCTGTGCAGCCCGGGGACCGTCTCCAACTCATTGACCAGCAGTTCCGCGCCGGTCGACGGGTCACGCACCGGGTAGGAGTCGACCAGCCGGGGCACGTACGCCAGGTGGCGGGCGTCGCCCCGCGCGGCGATCCGTCGCAGCGCGCGTGCCTCGCGGGCCATCAGGTCGTTGTCGCTCGGGTGCTGCGGCGCCTTGAGCTGCCGGTGATAAGCAGGGGCCCCGCCTCTACCGGAGGCGTTAAGCGGGGCCCCTTCCTTGCACCTCATCGGATGGATTCCTCGCGGGCGGGGCGCAGCAGGGCGGGGTGCAGGAGGCGGGCGTCGCCGGGGCGGTAGAGCTTGGCGCGGGGGCCGCCGCGTGCGCCGCCGCGTTCGGTGCTGGCGCCGGTGCTCTCCACGAAGCCCGGCACGGAGAGCACCTTGCGGTGGAAGTTGCCGGCGTGCAGCGGGTGGCCCCAGACCGTCTCGTAGACCGCACGCAGCTCGGTGACGGTGAACTCGGGCGCGAGGAACCGGGTGGCCAGCGGCGTGTACTCCAGCTTGGACCGGGCCCGCTCCAACCCGTCGTCGATGATCCGGCCGTGGTCGAAGGCGAGCTGCCGGCTGGTCAGCGCCGTGACCGGCAGCCAGATCGCCTCGTCGGCGTCGCTGTCGGCGACCGGGTCGGGCAGGTCGGGCGCGAACGCCAGGTGGGCGACGGAGACCACCCGCATGCGCGGGTCCCGGTCGGGTGCGCCGTAGCTGCCGAGCTGCTCCAGGTGCACCCGGCGCAGCCGTTCGCCGCCGAGCCCGGTCTCCTCGGCCAGTTCGCGTCGCGCGCCGGCGGCCAGGTCCTCGTCGGGGTGGACGAAGCCGCCGGGCAGCGCCCAGTGCCCCTCGTACGGCGGCGCGCCCCGGCGGATCAGCAGCAGGTGGAGCGCGTCCTCGCGGATGGTCAGCGCCACCACGTCGACGGTGACCGCGACCGCCGGGTAGTCGCGGGGGTCGTATCCGGCGAGGAAGTCCTGCTCGTTCACGGCGCTCACTCTCTCAGGTTGAGAACAACTCAATCTGAGAACAACTTAACGCACGAGAGAGGGGGCCGGCAAGCCCCCTCTCCTCAGCGGACGGTGCCGACCAGGTGCGGTCGCCCGTCCCGTGCGCCGTGCAGCCCGAAGTCCCAACCCGCGCCGTCGGCGGCGGCCCGGAACGCCACCGTGGACGGCAGCGGCACCGGCAGCTTGAACGCCACGTCCACTGAGTACGCGTCCGGCAGCCGGGCGTCCAACGCGGCCAGGCAGCGTGCCTTGCTCCACATGCCGTGCGCGATCGGGCGCGGGAAGCCGAACAGCCGCGCGCCCAGCTTCGAGGTGTGGATCGGGTTGTGGTCGCCGGAGACCCGCGCGTAGTCCGTGCCCACCCGCGGCGTCACCCGCCACTGCGCCGACGAGGCCGGCGGCGTCGGGCGGTCACCCCGGTCGCGCCGCGGGCCACCGCCGGCCGCACGCTCCTTCCCGAGGTACGTCGACACGCCGCGCCACACCTCCGTGCCGTCGATCGAGCCGACCAGCACCACGTCGAGCTGCCGGCCCCGCTCGTGCGGACGCAGATTCTCCGCGTACGTGTGGAAGTCGACGGTCTCGCCGACCCGGACCGGTCGGTGCACGGTGATCCGGTTGGCCACGTGCACCACACCGGTGAGCGGGATCGGGAAGTCGGCGGCGGTCATCAGCCGCAGCGACAGCGGGAACCCGAGCACGTGCAGGTACGTGGCCGGCAGCCGGTCGGTCAGCCGGAACCCGCAGACCCGGTCGTAGGCGGCCAGGTGCGCCGGATCCACCGGCACCCCGGCGACGGTCAGCTCGACGGCCGGCAGCTCCCGCCCCCGCCCCCGGCCCAGACCGGGCACCGCCCCCAGCAGCGCCCGCCGGTACAGCCCACCGGCCGCCGGCAGCCGCCCCAGCTCGACACGCCGCCGTCCACCCGACCCCCCGCCGCGTTGATCATGAGGTTGGCGGCCTCGTGGATCTCCGGAAGTGCCGTCAACCTCATGATCGCCGGAGCGGGCCAGCGCGGCGGCGCGGGCCGAGGTGAGGTCCCGGGTGGGGCCCTCGATCAGGTCGGGGAGGGTCAGGTCCTCGCGGTCGTGGTGGTGGGGTGCCATCACGCCCCCAGCAGGCTCTGGCCGCAGACCCGGACCACGTTGCCGCTGACCGCGCCGGTAGCCGGCCAGGAGAGCCAGCCGATCGTCTCGGCCACGTCCACCGGCAGGCCGCCCTGGGCCATGCTGTTCATCCGGCGACCCGCCTCCCGGATGGTCAGCGGGATGCGCGCGGTCAACCGGGTCTCGATGAACCCGGGCGCGACCGCGTTCAGGCTGATCCCGCGCTCGCGCAGCACCGGGGAGAGCGAGTCGACCAGGCCGATCACGCCGGCCTTGCTGGTCGCGTAGTTGGTCTGCCCCCGGTTGCCGGCGATCCCGGCGATCGAGGAGACCGCGACGATCCGCCCGCCGGTCGGGATCAGGTCGCGTTCCAGCAGCACGTCGTTGATCCGTTCCTGGCTGGACAGGTTCACGTCGATCACCGAGTCCCAGCGGTCGGCGTCCATCCGGCCGAGCGTCCTGTCCCGGGTGATGCCCGCGTTGTGCACCACCACGTCGACCCGACCGTGCCGGGACGCCAGGTGCTCGGCCAGTCGGGCCGGCGCGTCCGGCGCGGTCAGGTCGAGCTGCACGGCGCTGCCGCCGACGTCGTTGGCCACCGCGGCCAACTCGTCGCCGGCTGACGGGACGTCCAGCGCCACCACCCGGGCGCCGTCGCGGGCCAGCACCTTCGCCAGCGCCGCGCCGATGCCCCGGGCCGCGCCGGTGACCAGCACCACCTGCCCGTCCAGCGGCCGGTCCCAGTCGGCCGGCGCGACGGCGGTGCCGACGCCGACCCGGACGACCTGACCCGAGACGTACGCGGAGCGACCGGAGAGCAGGAAGCGCAGCGTGGACTCCAGGCTCACCGGGGTGCTGGGGTCGCGGTGCCGGGTGACGTACACGAGTTGGGCGGTGACGCCCCGGCCGAACTCCTTGCCGACGCTGCGGGTCAGCCCCTCCAACGCGCGCTGGGCGGTCGCCTCCCGGGGCGAGTCGCACTCGGCCGGCGGCGTGCCCAGCACGATCACCCGACCGCTGGGCAGCAGCGACCGGGCCTGCGGGTGGAAGAAGTCGTAGAGCTGGCGCAGCTCGGTGGAGTCGGTGATGCCGCTGGCGTCGTACACCAGGGCGGCGAAGCGGCTGTCGGCGGCGGTGGCGGCCGGGTCGGCCAGCTCGACCCCGGCGGCGGTCAGGCGTTGCCGGACCGGCTCGGTGAGCTGGCCGCCGGTCGAGGAGCCGAGCAGGACCGGCCCGGGGACGAGCGGGTCGCCCGGCGTGTGCCGGCGCAGTCGGGGCGGGTCGGGCAGCCCGAGGCGCTTGACCAGCGCGCGACCGGCCCCCGTCTGGACGAAGCTCGCGTACCTGTCGGTCATGGGCGTAGCCTACTGGTGAGTAGGGTACGGGCAACACCTTCGAGGAGGCCGATCGTGCAGAGTGTCCGGCGGGTCGCGGTGGTCGGCGGCAACCGCATCCCCTTCGCCCGCTCCAACTCGCGTTACGCGCACGCGTCCAACGCCGACATGCTCGGCGCGGCGCTCGACGGGCTGGTCGCCCGGTTCGGGCTGGCCGGCGAGCGGCTCGGCGAGGTGGCGGCCGGCGCGGTGCTGAAGCACTCCCGGGACTTCAACCTCACCCGCGAGGTGGTGCTCGGCTCCCGACTCGACCCGCGCACCCCGGCGTACGACGTCCAGCAGGCGTGCGGCACCGGGCTGGAGGCCGCCATCGGCGTCGCCAACAAGATCGCCCTCGGGCAGATCGACGCCGGCATCGCCGGGGGCGTGGACACCACCTCGGACGCGCCGCTGGCGGTCAACGAGGACCTGCGCCGCACGCTGATCCAGCTCAACTCCGCCCGGACCCTCGGCGAGCGGCTCAGGCTGGCCACGAAGCTGCGCCCGCTCCAGCCGTTCAAGCCGGAGATCCCGCGCAACGCCGAGCCGCGTACCGGACTGTCCATGGGCGAGCACGCCGCCCGGAGCGCGCTGCGCTGGAACATCGACCGAGCCGCCCAGGACGAGTTGGCGCTCCGCTCGCACCAGCGGCTCGCCGCCGCGTACGAGGACGGGTTCTTCGACGACCTGATCACCCCCTACCTGGGGTTGACCCGAGACCAGAACCTCCGCCCGGACACCTCCCTGGAGAAACTCGGCTCGCTCAAGCCGATCTTCGGCACCACCGGCCCGGACGCCGACCGGGCGACCATGACCGCCGGCAACTCCTCGCCGCTCACCGACGGCGCGTCGACAGTGCTGCTGGCCTCGGAGGAGTGGGCGCGGGCGCACAACCTGCCGGTGCTCGCCTGGTTCGCCTGGTCCGAGACGGCCGCGGTCGACTTCGTGCACGGCGACGAGGGGCTGCTGATGGCCCCCGCGTACGCGGTGCCCCGAATGCTGTCGCGCGCCGGCCTCACGCTCCAGGACTTCGACTTCTACGAGATCCACGAGGCGTTCGCCTCGCAGGTGCTGGCCACCCTGGCCGCCTGGGAGTCGCCGGAGTTCTGCAAGGAACGCCTCGGCCTGGACGCGCCGCTCGGCCCGATCGACCGGGCCAGGTTGAACGTCAACGGCTCCTCTCTGGCCGCCGGGCACCCGTTCGCCGCCACCGGTGGCCGGATCGTCGCGTCGCTGGCCAAGCTGCTCGACCGGAAGGGGAGCGGACGCGGCTTGATCTCCATCTGCGCGGCCGGTGGGCAGGGCGTGACCGCGATCCTGGAGCGCTGAACGGGCGACGCCCACCCGGCGTGAGCCGGGCGGGCGTCGTGGGTCGGGGACGGGTCAGCCGCCGACGGTGAACTTCTCCCAGAGACCGATGGTGGCGCGGTTCGCGACGAGCGGATTGGTACCGACGTTGTCGGCGCTGACCCAGCGGCTGTTGATCGTCGCCTTGAGGCTGGTGGTGCCGTCCGCGTTGCGGGCCACTGTGAACTTCTCCCAGGCGCCCGCGCTGGTGCGGTTGGCGATCAGCGGGTTGAGGCCGACGTTGTCCGCGCAGACGAAGCGGTTGTTGGCGTGCGCGAAGACGCCGACCTGACCCGATCCGAGGTCGGCCAGGTCGAACGTCTCCCACGGCCCGGCGGTGGTGCGGTTGGCGATCAGCGGTTTCGCGCCGGCGCTCTCCGCACTGACGTACCGGCCGTTGACGGCGGCCTTCAGCGTGCGGTTCGCGTCGGCGACGTTGACCCGGTAGAACTTCTCCCGGGTGGCGATCGCGGTGGCGTTGGCGATCAGTTGGCCGCTCCCGTCGACGCTCACGTACGCCCGGCCGGCCCAGCGCAGGCTGATCGTGCCGTCGGCGTTGGTGACCAGGTCGAAGGTCTGCTCGTCGGTGACCGCCGTGCTGTTGGGCAGGACGGCGCCGCTGTTGACCAGGTACCGCCCGACCGCCCGGGACAGCACGGCGACCCGCCCGTTGCCCGCGTCGGCCACGTCGAACTGCTCGTCGGCGGCCAGCACGGCCTTGTCGGCCGTCAGGACCCGCCCGGGAGTGGCCGACGCGTAGCGCAGGTTGACCAGGGCGAGCAGACCGATCGTGCCGGTCCGCCGCAGCACACTGATGTTCTGCGCGGCGCTGTTGCTCTGCCTGTCGGCGCCGGAGACCGTCACCGTGACCGTGTAGTCGCCGGTGGCCGCGTAGGCGTGCGAGGCGACCGGGCGGTCCGAGGTGACCACCGTGCCGTCGCCGAAGTCGAAGACGTACGTGGAGATCGGCTGGTATCCGGGGCGCGACAGGGAGGCGTCGACCGTGACGGTGCGGGTGCCGAGATCCAGCTTCGCGTCGACCAACGCGAGCGGACTGCCGAGGAACTCGGTCACCCCACGGTCGGCCCACGGCGTCGGCCCGGCGCCGGTGTTGGGCCGGCCCGGATTGTCGGCACGGGGGTTGCCGGCGCGGTCGGTGGCCTGGAAGCCGGGCGCCGCGGAGTTCGCGGAGTCCTCCGCCTCGTAGGTGTTCGGCGTGTCCAGGTCGTGGACTGCCTGACCGGACACGGTTCGGAACGCCTGCACGCCCATCCGGGTGCCGTTCCAGGAGTAGGCCGTGGCGGAGGGCGAGCCGTAGTGGTAGGTGTTGTTGTAGTCCACCACGGTGCGGCCGGCGGCGGCGTCGAAGACGCCGATCTCCACACCCATCGGGTCGGCCGGGTCGCAGTAGGCCCGGCTGGTGACTCCGTTGGAGGACATGAGGTTGTTCTGCACGGAGACGCCGGTGGCGTCTCCGTCCACCCGGATGCCGTCGCGGCAGTGGTCGCGGACGTGGTTGTTGGTGATTGCCGTCCGGGCCGCGCCGCGGACGTGGATGCCCAGTCCTGAGCCGCCCTGAACCTGGGTGTTGGCGACGACGGTGTCCGCCGCCGCCGGACCGATCGCGATCCCCGCTCCGGTGAACCCGCCGACGGTGCTGTTCAGAACCGTGTTCCCGGGCCCGTCGATCCGGATGCCGACGGTCTGGTCGGCGACGTCGTAGGTCGACCAGCCGGCCAGCGTGACGGAGCGGACGACGACGCCCGTGGTCGCCGCGTCCATGCTCACGCCGGTGTCGGGCTTCTTGCCGTTGGCCTTGATCTGGGTGAGGGCGGTCCGGCTCACGCCCGAGAGCCGGACGATCGGCACCGTGGCGGTGTCCGCCATGACGAGGCTGCCGCCGTTGACCGTGATCCCCGAGGCATTGCGGAGATCGAGGGCGGGCAGGTCGGTCGCCTTGGTCACCCGGATGTTCTGCACCACGACATCGTGCTGGCCGTCGACGGTCACGCCGGCGGTCGGGCCGCTGAGCGTGACGACGCCGCTGGCGACGATGGTGATCGGCTGGTCGGGCGTGCCGGAGCGGGCGACGGTGACCCGCTCGTCGTAGGTGCCCGCGCCGATGTCGACGGTCTGCCCGGCCTCCACTCCCGCCACCGCGGGACCGATCGAGCAGAACGGCTCGGCCAGGGTGCCGGGACCGGTGTCGGAACAGGCGGTCGAGGTCTGACGGACGTAGCGGGTGGTGTCCGCCGCCTGGGCGGGCGTGGTGAGCGCCAGCAGGGAGCCGCCGGCGAGCGTGGCCGCGGCGAGCCCGGCGAGGGAGGGTCTGCGCATCTGGAATCCCCGTCGAGGAGTGAGCGGCCCGGACCGGGCCGCAATGATCCTCGCCGGAGGTGCCCGCCCCATGGGTCCCGGCGGACGTAACGATCGAGGAGTACGGAAGGCGGGCGATAGCCCGATCAGGTAGCCAACCGGACAAAACCTCACGTTGATACCGAGAAACCTTCAGGATGGGTCGCGCTGATCCATCTCAAACTGGAGGTTTTCGGTGAAAAGACGTCATTGGTTGCTCGCGCTCATCTCCGGGGCGGCATTCGTTCTCGTACCCGGCGCCGCCCAACCGGTCGGTGCGGTCGCCACCACCACGCTCGCCGCCCGGACGGTCGCCCTCGCCCCGGCCGGCGACACGTCCGAACGACCGCAACCCCCGCCCACGCAGAGCCTCTGCCGGCCGGGCACCCCGCCCACCGCGCCGCCGACCACCGAGTTCTACGACAACAACCCGATGCTCGGCCCGGCCACGCTGCCCACCGCCTCGCCGGTCGGGCCGCTGCTCGCCGGCTACCAGCGGTTCGGGGCGCTGACCGAGAGCGAGTTCCTGGCGCAGTACACCACCGGGACCCCGGCGGCGTACGTCTTCCCGCCGGCCAACGGGTTCGTCATCGCCCCCGACGGCCGCCCGATCAAGCAGGCCCAGACGCTGCTGGCCGGCTACCGGCTCGACCGCTTCGGCTTCACCGGTGGCGCGTTCCTCGCCCCGCTCGGCACGCCGTTCAGCTCGCGCGCGCTGACCCCGCAGAGCCTGAACACCCCGGTGAACGCGCCGCTGGCCAACTACCACGTCTACTGCGTGGTCAAGCCGTTCACTGTCGACTCCGGCCCGATCGCGTCGTGGTTCGCCCAGCCGGGCATGGGCACCCAGTTCCAGCTCAACCCCGCGTACCTGCCGCAGGCCGGGGCCACGCTGACCGTGCAGTGGCTGCTCGACAACGGTTTCCTGGTGGAAGAGGATCTGACCGCCGGGGCGTGAGCGCAGGCCACGGCCAGATCCTGACACGAGACGGGAGGTCGGGCGTGGACCGGCACCAGGTACGCGCCGCGCTGCTGGCGGCCGGGCTGTCCCCGGACGCGTTCGCGCTGGAGGACGTGCACGAACACGTGCCGGTCCCGCCCGACTTCTGGTTCCTGCGCCGCGCCCGCGCCGGCGGCTGGGAGATCGGCGCCTACGAGCGCGGGACGTACGACGTCCGGCAGCGCTTCGACACCGAGGAGGAGGCGGGCGACGGGCTCTGGCGCGCGCTCACCGGCCGTCCCGCGCCGTGACCGGCACCGGGACGAGCCGGACGGTAGCACCCTCGGGAAGGCCGATCGTGGCGTCCGTGTGCCACTCGTCGAAGCCCCGGAAGCCGAGTTCGACGAGTCGCTGCGACACCCGGGTCGGGCTGAGGCCTGTGACATCGGTGGCCATCACGAGGCGTCCCAGGGAGAGCGGCTCGACCGGATCTGCCCATGGCCGCTCACCGTTCAGATCGCGGCTGACGAGCGTGGTGTCCTCGGCCGAGACGTAGTCGGGCAGGGAGTGCTCCGATGTGGTGTGGCCCAGTTCCCCGAGCCGTATGGCCACCTGGCGCGGCCGCAGGCCGGTGCGATGCGCCGCCGTGACGACGTGGCCGACCGGCACCGGTGCCTCGACGGCGAGCCAGGGATCCTCGCCGTTCAGATCGGCGCTCAAGATGATCAGATCCGTTGCACTGGTGCCGTCGTTCGGCATTCCGGACCCGACGGTGAGGCCGAACTGGCGATATCGCGCGGTGACCTGGGCCGGCGAGAGCCCGGTGCGCTGGGCGGCGAGCAGGATGTGTCCCGGCGGGACGATCGTGTGCTCCTCCAGCGGCTCCTCCGGCCACGGCGTGCGCCTGCTGGGTCGACCACCGAACAGTGCCAGATCCGTGAGCGTGAGGGTCTGCGGCAGCGACACCGCCGGGATCTCGTAGCCGAACCGCGCCAGCCGGGCCGCTACCGCCGCAGGCGTCAGCCGGAGTCTCTCTGCCGCGCGGAAGAGATGGTTCAGCGGGACCTGTTGCGAATCCAACCACGGCCTTCGCCCGTCGAGACCTCGGCTGAGAAGCCGGAGGTCGTCGACATCCACCGCATCCGGAAAGTCCTCGCTGGTGAGCCGGTAACCGAGTTGCCGGAGCCGGTCGGCGGCCTGGCGCGGGGTCAACCCACTTCGGGCGGCCGCCGCGAGCACCTCGTCGGGGCGGAGGGGGAGGGCCGCCTCCAGCAGGCTGATGGGGGAATGGACGGCGACGCGCAAGGGCAGAGCCGTGTTGCGTGCGCCAACGGGGAGTGGTGGCGAGGGCGGCGTGTATGGGCCGTAACCAGTCGGATCGTCGCGGATCCAGAGCAACCAGATGTCCCCCTCGGTGGGCGGACCGCCGGGAGGAACATCCTCGACCCGGTATCCGATCCGTCGTAGCCGGCTGACCACCTCGCCGGGCGAGATGCCGACCATGGCGGCGGTGAAGTGGACGCGGCCGGCGGAGACGGTTTTCTCCGGACGCAGCCAGGGCCAGCCCTCGTTCAGGTTCGCGCTCGTGATCGTGAGATCGATCTGATCCAGGGCGTGCGACGCTTCCTGGACGACGAAGCCGAGCGTGCGCAGCCGGGCGGCCGCGGCACGGGCCGTGATGCCCGCCCGGCCGGCCGCGGTCGCCAGGTGCCCCGCCGGCACATGCTCGCCCGGGTACAGCCAGGGTTGCCTGCCGTCGGCGTTCCCACTCAGGATGGCCCGGTCGGTCGGGCTGGTCGCGTCCGGCAGATCGTGTGCCGGCGCCGGGTAACCGAGTTCGACAAGTCGTGCGGCCACGCTCCGACAGGACAGACCGCTGCTGTCGGCAGCGGTGATGAGGTGACTGACGGGAATCGGCAGGCGCGGGGAGAGCGGTGGAACGCCGCGGCCGTCGGCGCTGATCAGCGAGTCGCTCGGCCGCGCGCGGATCACTCGCCCCTGGGTCACCTCCAGCTCGCCCTCGTGCAGGCCGGCGGCGATCCAGGCGACCAGTCGCCAGGTTTCCACCGACGCGGCGATCGTGTCCATTGGCTGACCCCATGCCGGCCCGGGACGTGGCACGGGCCCTGGTTCCCGACCGGGCGGCAGGACGTTCAGCGTGGCGTCCGGTGGATAGCACCCGGTGTAGACCAACTCGTCGGAGCGCCCGCTCCCGGGCCAGCTCGTCCGGCCGGCCGCGATCGCCAGCTCGACCACCGCATCCGCCACCAGCGGCTGGTGATAGGTCAACCCCGACACCCAATCATGGGTGAACAAGGGGCTGCCGGGGGTACTGACGACGCCTGCGGCCTGTCGCAGCAGACTCCGCATCTCCTCCGACACGTCGTCCAGGATCTGCCTCCGGTTCACCGAGAGACGCGGTGCGCGCCGCCCGTGCAGATTGACCACGGCACCAAAATCGAATCGACTGATGAAGATGCCATCCACCAGCACGGCACCCTGTCGGTCGCACCACCAGACCGGGTGCGGCTCCGACTTGACCAGGGTCGGCCCCGTGGACAGCCCTCGTCCGGACGGAGGCGCCGTCTCCATCGGATCCCCGACTCCTGGCACATCGAGCATCGACAGGTGGCCCGGCAGCCACACCTCGATCTCGGCATCCTGCGTCACGGTGGTCCGGAACTCGGCCACCCAGAGGACCTGGCGCAGGAAGTCCAGGCAGGAAAGCCTCTCGGTGTCCCGGCGGAGATGCAGCCGGACGGTCGTGCCCGCGCTCCGGCCCGGACCGGTCTCCCGGATCCGGAAGAGGTTACCCGGACCGGCGATGGACACCCGGAGCCGGTTTCCGGGGCGACCCTCCTGGTCGAACCGGCAGGTGTCGACCGTGATTTCGTCGGCCAGCATGAAGTAGCTGAGCACACCGACTCCGAAGCGGCTGTTCGGGAAGAAGTCGATCGGTGGGTCCAGACGGGACCACCGGGACTGCTCCTCCACGAACTCGGAGGTCTCGACGAACCGTGTCCCGGCCTGCGAGAACACCCCGGTCAGCTCGCGTACCCCCATGCCCACGCCGTTGTCCGTGCATTCCAGGTAGGGGCGCCCCCGCTCGTCCCGGCCCTGGACGAACTCGATCCGGCCCTCCCACGCCGGCGTCGACCGTCCGGTGCGGTGGAGGTACTCGGTCCGGGCGGCGCGGTGGCGGCAGGCGTCCAGGGCATTCTGGTAGAGCTCCCGGATCGCCAGGAGCGGGTCGCCGTAGAGCTGCTCGCCCATGAGGAGCTCCTGAATGCGGTCCTCGGCGAGGTGGAATCGCACGCCGGCGGACTGGTAAGCCCGTCCGTCCGGCCCTTCACTCGGCCGGACCTGATCCGCCGATGCGTGCGCCGGCAGGGTGGAGAGCGGTTGAAGGTGGGTGTCCCCGGCGGCGGCGTCCTGGATCTCGACCAGCAGTGCGTCGAAGAAGTCCACGTGAGCCCGCAACGCGATCTCGATCGCCGGGTGGGGGCAGGTGGTCCGGAGCACCCGTACCGGACCGCGCGACTCCCACTCCACCGACTCGATCGAGGAGCGCAGCTCTTCCGGCGATACCGGGTCGCTGATGCCCATGTGCTCGACCACCACCTCGGAAAGGGCGGTGGCCTCGACGGCCATGGCCCGGCCGGCGGAGAGGAGATAGGCGACCAGACGCTCCCGCAGCGGTTGCTCTTCGGCGGTACCGGCGCAGACCGTACGGTGGCTCACCAGTCGCCCGGGCCGGTCGACCCGTGCGAGAAAACCCGGGTCGCCGCGCAGGCTCCGGATCAGCTCGGCCACCCGGGCCTGCTCGAAGACTCCAGCAGGCAGGTGCTGGGCGGTCAGACCGAGCGGAAGCAGCTCGGCGACGTCGCTGTCGGAGTTGGTCAGCGACCGTCGGGCGATCCACCTGTGGAACAACCACCACCCGATCTCCGCGGCGGTCTCACCGTCCCGCACCTGGCCGTTGAGGCGCCGCCACAACCGGGGGAAGCCCTGCGCGAAGCGTCGATAGGAGTCGCTGTCGGCGTCCGGGCGGTCCGGCGTCGCCCAGTTGCCCGGATCGACACCTGCCGTCCGGGCCGCGCGGAGCGTCCAGAACGTGTCGTACAGGTAGGGGCCGGCGACCAGCAGTGCGGCTTCTGCGCCGGAGAGGCACAGCTCGCCGGCCGGGGCGGCGGCGGGAGACGCGAGGAGGCCGGTCAGGAACTCGACCCGGCTGGTCATGCGAGTGGCGAGACCGGGCTCATGCCAGGGGTCCCGGGTGAGTTCCCGGCTCGCGTCACGTCTGAGCCGGAGCAAATGTTCGACCAGGGTGATGGTCGCGGACCGGAGCTCCTCGCCGCCGAGCGAAGGTGAGACGAGGCTCCAGGCGCGGTGCGACCGTGCCTGGCCCACCCAGTCGAACGAGCGCTGCGCCGCGCGTCGGGCCGCCGGCGGGAAGGGCGACAGGCCGGAGCCGGCGGGGTTGACACGCGCGGTCTGCACCTGCCGGCCGTGGGCCTCGGTCAGGTCCCGCACCTGCGCGTTGATCGCGACGACGAGGTCGTCGAGCGTGCGGCCGGTGTCACCGCCGGCGAGGACCTGCTGCAACGCCCGGGAGAAGAAGCTGAAGGAATCGGTGGCGCCGGACACGAACTGGGCCTTCTCCCCCGGCCCGCAGGCGAACAGGAAGGCGATCCGCTGCTGCCCCACGTGGTTGATCCGCCCGGTGCTCCACCGCTGCACCTCCGGCGCCATGGACTGCTGGTCGAACCCCTCCCGGCAGGCGTCCACCACGAAGACGACCTGCCCGGCCCGGCTCCGTTCGAGGGCACCCGCCCAGTAGTTGAGCGGGACCATCGACTCCCGCAGCGGGATCCGCAGGTCCGCCTCGGACGGCACCAGGTAGTCGACGCCCTCGGTGTGGGCCCCGTGCCCGCTGAGGTAGACGAGCAGGTTGTCGCTCGGGCGGGCGTCGCCGAGGAACTGGCCCACCTCAGCATAGATCTTCGGCCGGCTGAGCCGACCACCGTCGAGCGTTCGGACGCGGTATCCGGTCTCCTCCAGGGCCACGCTCAGCGCACCGATGTCGTTCGGGACGAAGGGCAGCGGCACGATCTGCGGGTCGTCGTACTCCGCGACGCCGAGCAGGAGGGCGCGGAAGGCGGCCACGACGGCTACTCCCGGAACGTCAGCGTGACCGTGCCCTTGGAGCCGATCTCGGTGGTACCGACCAGGTTGAGACCGCCCTTGGCCGACACCTCGAAGCTGAACTGCGCCTCGGCGAGCCGGAGCCGCCCGGTCTCCTCGGTCACCTCGTCGAAGACCGTGCGCAGCGCGGCCACCGTGTGCCGGACGCTCTCCCGGAGCACGGCGATCGGGATGTGCCGGACCGCCACCTCCCGTTCGCCCCTTCGGAACAACCCCATGGTGTCCGGGTCGTCCGACACGTCCACGGACACCAGAAAGGGCAGAGTGTCGACATCGGTAACGGGTTGGGACATCGGGGACGCCTTCCCGGATCGAGGATCATTGACGGAGGGCGGACAGCATATCCGTGGAATTCGCGCCGGAGCGTGACTGTCGCATCGTCGACATCCCGCCGGAACGGCCGCCGGGACCGGCCTGGTGGCCGGCCTTCCGGGGCGTACGAAAGAATGCGGTACGTGACGACGATCCCGAACGTGCTCGCGAACCGTTACGCCTCGCCCGAGCTGGTCGCGCTCTGGTCGCCGGAGGAGAAGGTCCGGATGGAGCGCCGGCTCTGGCTGGCGGTGCTCCGGGCCCAGCGGGACCTCGGCGTGCCGGTGCCGGACGGGGTGGTCGAGGCGTACGAGCGGGTGGTCGACGACGTCGACCTGGCCTCGATCGCCGCTCGCGAGCGGGTCACCCGGCACGACGTGAAGGCCCGGATCGAGGAGTTCAGCGCGCTCGCCGGGCACGAGCACGTGCACAAGGGGATGACCTCCCGGGATCTCACCGAGAACGTCGAGCAGCTCCAGATCCGGGCGTCGCTGGAGCTGATCCGGGACCGGGTGGTCGCCACGCTGACGCGACTGGCCTGGCACGCGGGTGAATACTCGGGCCTGGTGCTGACCGGCCGGTCGCACAATGTCGCCGCGCAGGCCACCACGCTGGGCAAGCGCTTCGCGTCCGCCGCGGAGGAGTTGCTGATCGCGTACGAGCGGCTGACGGACCTGATCGACCGCTACCCGCTGCGCGGGATCAAGGGGCCGGTGGGCACCGCCGCCGACCAGCTCGACCTCTTCGACGGCGACGCCGACAAGGTGGCCGAGCTGGAGCGCCGGGTGGCCGGGCACCTGGGGTTCGCCCGGGTGCTGGACAGCGTCGGGCAGGTCTACCCGCGTTCGCTGGACTTCGACGTGCTCTCCGCGCTGGCGCAGGTGGCCGCCGCGCCGTCGTCGCTGGCCACCACGATCCGGCTGATGGTGGGGCAGGAGCTGGTCACCGAGGGCTTCAAGCCGGGGCAGGTCGGCTCCAGCGCGATGCCGCACAAGATGAACACCCGCTCCTCGGAGCGGGTGAACGGCTTCGCCGTGATCATCCGGGGTTACCTGTCGATGGTCGGCGAGCTGGCCGGTGACCAGTGGAACGAGGGGGACGTCTCCTGTTCCGTGGTGCGGCGGGTGGCGCTGCCGGACGCGTTCTTCGCCGCCGACGGCCTGTTCCAGACGTTCCTGACCGTGCTGGACGAGTTCGGCCCGTACCCGGCGGTGATCAACCGGGAGCTGGAGCGCTTCCTGCCGTTCCTGGCCACCACGAAGATCCTGGTCGCCGCCGTGCGTCGAGGCGTCGGCCGGGAGGTCGCACACGAGGTGATCAAGGAGCACGCGGTGGCCGTGGCGCTGGCCATGCGGGAGCAGGGCGCGGCCGGGAACGACCTGTTCGACCGCCTGGCCGCCGACGGCCGCCTGAACCTGACCCGCGCGGACATCGACGCCCTGGTCGCCGACCGCAACACCTTCACCGGCGCCGCCGAGACCCAGGTGTCCCACGTGATCGCCCGCGTCACCAAGATCGTCCAGTCCCACCCCGACGCTGCCGCCTACTCCCCACCCCCCATCCTCTGATCCCCTTCTCCGGTGCCCGCTGATTCACGGAAAGAGTGGCTGTCTCGCGCTCGATGGCCGCACTTCCCGTGAATCAGCAGCGACAAGACGGCGGCGAGACGCACGGCGGGGAGACGCGGGGTCAGGGGCCGGTGGGGGTTTCGGCGGCGGTGGAGAGGTTGGGGGCGCTGGCCGGCTCGGCGATGCCGCCGGGGGCGCTGGCGATCTCCGGGTCGTGGGCCGTTTCGGCCGCGATCATCGGCTGGTCGGGGGGCATGACGTCGGGCATCTTCGGCGCGACGATCACCGCGGTGCCGTAGGCGCAGATCTCCATCCACATCTCGCCGCAGTCGCGGCTGTCGAACCGCATCCCGATCACCGCGTTCGCGCCGAGCCGCTGGGCCTCCTCACCCAGTCGGGCCACCGAGTCGGTCCGCCACCGGGTGAGGTTGTCCGGGGCCATCGGGTCGTAGGCGCCACCGCGTAGATTCTTGACCCCCTCGCGGTACGGGTTGCGGGTCCTCGCCATCGAGGAGACCACTTCGCCGAGGATCTGGCGGATCTCGTAGCCGGGCAGTTGATCCGTCGTCACGACCAGCACGGTTTCGATGCTGTCAGCCACCGGCGGAGGCGTTCGGGTGCCGTGGGCACCCGATCGGATGCTGCAAAACGGCGCGGCGCGGACGGTCGGGCGGGTCCCGGCCATCCGCGCCGCTTCGACGCCAACCGTCAGACACCGGCCACGGAGGTGATCCAGGACCGGTTGTACGCGACGCTGCCGTAGTTCTGGATGCTGGAGCCGTCGGCGGTGGAGGCCACGCCCACCTGCCGGCCGTTGTAGAACTGCGGGCCGCCCGAGTCGCCCCGCCACGCGTTGCCGTTGATCCGGGTGCTCCGGATCGCCTGGCCGCCGTACGCGTCGGTGACGTTGGTGCTGGTCACCTGGACGTTGGCGGTCTTGAGCTGGGGCGACGCGCCGCAGCCGCTGTAGCAGGTCATGCCCCAGCCGTAGATCGAGTTGGTGGAGCCGACCGGCGGGTTGCTGCTGGCCAGCGACACGGCGGAGGTGCCGACCGTGCTGGAGAGCCGGAGCAGCGCCAGGTCGTAGCGGGTGTAGGAGGCGCTCACGCTGCGGGTGACGCCGCCCGAGGCGTAGTAGACGCTGCCGACCCGTACCGACATGGTGCCGCTGACGCAGTGCCGGGCGGTGAGCACCCACTGGGACGCGATGACGCTGCCGGAGCAGGTGAACGAGCCGTTGCTGAAGACGGCCGCGGCCCACGGCGCGGACGAGACGGTGCTGCCGCCGATGATCGGCTGCGGACCGGCTGGTGCGGCACCGGCGCCGGATGCGGTGGCCAGCACGCCGGCGAGCGCGGTGGTCAGCACCGCGAGCAGGGGACGGAGGCGCATGTCGGGGCTCCTTCTGCGCGACACCCGGGATCCCCGGGTGCGGATCGGTGCCCGCCGGGCGGGGTGGGCCGGCGGGAGACATCGATCACTAACATCGACATCTGACGATGCATGCTACGGCCGGGGCGAGTCCCGTCACAAGATGCCAATAGAGTTGGATCGATGTGGTGGGCCGTGCCGGTGGGCGAGGCGGCCGGCTGTCGGAAGCCGGCCCGGTCCACCAGGCGGTGAGACGTGAAATGCCTGGTGGGAGCCGCTGCGCCCAGCTCCGGGCGGACGCGGCGGGCAACGAATACGTATCGACGCCGCAACGAACGCGCAACGGTCTCCCGGGTCCCGCCGTCCACCGTTCGAACTGGCCCCGGCCGGTGCGGGTCGGGCGGCATCTGCCAGGTAGGCTGGCTGCGCTCGGCCGTTTGTGGGCCGGCACCCAACTGCGTACACAGTCAGGAGTGCCCAGTGCCTCGCGTCGTCGTCGACGTCATGCTCAAGCCCGAGATCCTCGATCCGCAGGGCCAGGCCGTCGCAAACGCACTGCCCCGGCTCGGCGTCAGTGACGTCGCCTCGGTCCGGATCGGCAGGCGGATCGAGATCGAGTTCACCGGCGAACCGGACCTGGACCGGGCCCGCGAGATCGCCGACAAGCTGCTCGCCAACCCGGTCATCGAGGACTTCACGGTCCGCGTGGTCGAGGCCGACGAGACCGCGGGCGCGCACTCGTGACCGCCCGGGTCGGTGTGGTGACCTTCCCCGGCTCGCTCGACGACGGGGACGCGGCCCGGGCCGTCCGGATCGCCGGCGCCGAGCCGGTCCGTCTCTGGCACGGCGACCCGGACCTGCACGGCGTGGACGCCGTCGTCCTGCCCGGTGGCTTCTCCTACGGCGACTACCTGCGCTGTGGCGCCATCGCCCGGTTCGCACCGGTGATGGAGACGATCGTGGACGCCGCCCGTGGCGGCCTGCCGGTGCTGGGCATCTGCAACGGCTTCCAGATCCTCTGCGAGGCGCATCTGTTGCCCGGGGCGCTCACCCGCAACCAGCACCTGCACTTCCGCAACCGGGACCAGATCCTCCGGATCGAGGCCACCGGCACCGCCTGGACCAACACGTTCCAGCCGGGCCAGGAGGTGCTCATCCCGGTCAAGAACGGCGAGGGCTGCTACGTCGCCGACGCCGCCACGCTGGACCGGCTCGAGGCCGAGGGTCGCGTCGTGGCCCGGTACGTCGGTGGCAACCCCAACGGATCACAGCGCGACATCGCCGCGATCACCAACGAGGCCGGCAACGTCGTCGGCATCATGCCGCACCCCGAGCACGCGGTGGAGGCGCTCACCGGCCCCTCCCTGGACGGCCTCGGCTTCTTCACCTCGGTGCTCAAGCACCTGGTGGGAGCCCCGGCGTGACCATCGGTCGGCTCACCCGCCGTCCCGACGGCGAGCGCAGCAAGGAGACGTCATGACCACCCATCCGGATCCGGGCCTGCGGGCGCCGCAGGGCGTGTCGCCGCAGGTCGGCCCGACCGACGACTGGGCGCCGGGCGTGGACACCGTGCCGCAGGCCGCCGGCACGCCGGAGGAGCTTCAGCCGTACGCCGAACTCGGCCTGCGTGACGACGAGTACGACCGGATCCGGCAGATCCTCGGCCGCCGGCCGACCCAGGCCGAGCTGGCCATGTACTCGATCATGTGGAGCGAGCACTGCTCCTACAAGTCGAGCAAGGTGCACCTGCGTCAGTTCGGGGAGAAGGCGCCGCCGAGCGACCGGCTGCTCGCCGGCATCGGGGAGAACGCCGGCGTGGTCCGGGTCTCCGACGAGCTGGCGGTGACCTTCAAGGTCGAGTCGCACAACCACCCGAGCTTCGTCGAGCCCTACCAGGGCGCGGCGACCGGCGTCGGCGGCATCGTCCGCGACATCCTCGCCATGGGCGCCCGCCCGGTGGCCGTGATGGACCCGCTGCGCTTCGGCGCGGCCGACCACCCGGACACCGCCCGCGTGCTGCCCGGCGTGGTGGCCGGCGTCGGCGGCTACGGCAACTGCCTCGGCCTGCCCAACATCGGCGGCGAGGTGGTCTTCGACCCCTGCTACCAGGGCAACCCCCTGGTCAACGCGCTCTGCCTGGGCGTGCTGCCGGTCGACCGGCTCCAGAAGAAGGACGCCACCGGCCCCGGCAACGTGGTGGTGCTGATGGGCGCCCGGACCGGCCGCGACGGCATCGGCGGCGTGTCGGTGCTGGCCAGCGCCACCTTCGACGAGGGCAGCGAGCAGCGCCGCCCGTCCGTGCAGGTGGGCGACCCGTTCATGGAGAAGCTGCTCATCGAGGCGTGCCTGGAGCTGTACGACGCCGAGCTGGTCGTCGGCATCCAGGACCTCGGCGGCGCCGGCCTGACCTGTGCGCTGACCGAGACCGCCGCCTCCGCCGGCACCGGCATGCGGGTGTGGCTGGAGCGGGTGCCGCTGCGCGAGCCCTCGATGGAGCCGCACGAGATCCTGGCCAGCGAGTCCCAGGAGCGGATGCTGCTGGTCGTCACGCCGGAGAAGCTGGAGGCGGTGCTCAAGACCGCCGAGAAGTGGGGCGTCTGGGCCACCGCCATCGGCGAGGTCACCGCGCCGTCGCCGGACGGCCGGCCGGGCCGGCTGGTCATCACCTGGCGCGACCAGCTCGTGGTGGACGTGCCGCCGGGCTCGCTCGTCGACGACGGGCCGGTCTACGCCCGCCCGATGCGGGAGCCGGCCGACCTGATCCTGCTCCAGGCCGACCGGGCCGAGACGCTGCCCCGGCCGAGCACCCCGGACGCGCTCCGGGAGACCGTGCTGCGCATGATCGCGTCGCCCAACCTGGCCGACAAGACCTGGGTGACCGAGCAGTACGACAGGTACGTGCTCGGTAACACCGTGCTCGCCCAGCCGGAGGACTCCGGCGTGATCCGGATCGACGAGCGCAGCGGCCTCGGTGTCGCGCTCTCCGTCGACGGCAACGGCCGGTACGCGCGCCTCGACCCGTACCACGGGACGAAGCTGGCGCTGGCCGAGGCGTACCGGAACGTGGCGGTGACCGGCGCGAAGCCGATCGCGGTGACCAACTGCCTCAACTTCGGCTCGCCGGAGGACCCGGGCGTGATGTGGCAGTTCGCCGAGGCCGTACGCGGCCTGGCGGACGGCTGCCTGGAGCTGGGCATCCCGGTGACCGGCGGCAACGTCAGCTTCTACAACCAGACCGGCGCGGCGGCCATCCACCCGACCCCGGTGGTCGGCGTGCTGGGCATCCTCGACGACGTCGCCGCGCGGGTGCCGATGGGCTTCGTGCCGCGCCCGGCGGGCGACCACGACCAGCTCTTCCTGCTGGGCGAGACGCACGTCGAGCTGTCCGGCTCGGAGTGGGCCTGGGTGACCCACGAGCACCTGGGCGGGATTCCGCCGCAGGTGGACCTGGCCCGCGAGCGGCAGCTCGGCGAGCTGCTGGCCGAGGCGGCCCGGGTGGGGCACGTCAGCTCGGCGCACGACCTCTCCGACGGTGGCCTGGCGCAGAGCCTGGTCGAGTCCAGCCTGCGTCGCGGCGTCGGCGCCCGGATCACCCTGCCGGAGCACTTCGCCGACGGCTCGATGCCGTTCGTGTTCCTGTTCAGCGAGTCCGCCGGCCGGGTGCTGGTGTCGGTGCCGCGCGGGCACGAGAAGGCGTTCACCGCCCTCTGCGCCGAGCGTGGGGTGCCGTGGGAGTACATCGGCGTGACCGACCCGGCCGGTGGCGCGCTGGAGGTGCGCGGCCAGTTCCGGATCGGCCTGGACGAACTGCGTGAGGCGCACGGCGCGACGCTGCCGCGCCTGTTCGGCGACGCCGAGGCGCCGCGGGTGGAAGTTGCGGCGACCCGTACCGGCACCACCACCGTGCTGCCGGCCACCGCCGAGCAGCCGGTGGGGGTGGATCCGGCCCGGGGCGACGCGGAGCCCATCGCCCGCACGGCCCCGGACGCGGAAGCGCCGGCACCGTCGGACGGCCCGACGCGGGCGGACGCGGGCACCGGCTCTGCCCCGGCCCGGGAGGTCTCGCCCGAGGCCGGAGCCCGCTCGCCCGAAGCTGGGACCCGCTCGCCCGAAGCCGGGGACGCGCCGACCGGTCCGACCGCGACGGCGGCCGGCACCGACTCCGCCGACCCGTCGCGGGGCGACACCGGGTCCTCCGGGTCGGTTCCGGCGCGGGCCGGGGCGCAGTCCGGCGGGTCCGCTCCGGCGCGCGCCGACGACGAGCCGGCCGGGCCGGCCACGGCGCGGGCCGAGGCGTCCCCGGCGGAGGTCGCCGGGCCGCCGTCCGACCCCACCCCGGGCGATGCCCGCCCGGCTTCCGGTGAGCCGGGCCAGCGCTGAGGTCACGAACGTGGGCGTCTTCACGCAGCCCGGTGCCGGCGCCCGATTCGACTGGGGTCTGACCGGAGCGGCGGAACTCGGCCGGGTCTGTGCCGTCCTGGTGGTGGTGGACGTTCTGTCGTTCACCACCGCCGTGGAGGTGGCGGTGAGCCGGGGCTCCCGGGTGCACCCGTTCCCGTGGGGCGAGCAGGCGGCCGAGTACGCCCGCCGGATCGGCGCCGTCGCCGCGGTGGGCCGCCGGCAGACGACCCCGGAGCATCAGTGGTCGCTCTCCCCGGCGGCGCTGCGGACCGCACCCGTGGTCGCCGACCTGGTGCTGCCGTCGCCCAACGGCTCGGCGATCAGCGCCGCGGCGAGCGCCACCGGCATGCCGGTGGTGGCGGCGTGCCTGCGTAACGCACGCGCCGTCGGGCGATGGCTCCGCCACCAGGGGTACGGCACGAACGACGCCGCCGTGGGCGTGGTGGCCGCCGGTGAGCGTTGGCCGGACGGGTCACTGCGTCCCAGCGTGGAGGACCAACTCGGGGCCGCCTGCGTGCTGGACGCCCTGGCCGGCGTGCCGGGTGGCCTCTCGGTGGAGGCGGCCATGGCGCTGGCGGCACTCGCCAGCACGCCCGACGTGCCGGCGGCGGTGCGGGGTTGCGTCTCCGGCCGGGAGCTGGCCGAGGGCGGGTTCGCCGAGGATGTCGAGGTCGCCGCCGAGATCGGTGTCTCCGACGTGGTGCCGGTGCTGCGCCAGGGCTACTTCGCCCCCGCCTGACAGTTCCTCGCCTTCGGCGACTGAAGATCTTGGTACGAGACCGCGCCCCGGAGGGGCCGTGCCGTACCAAGATCTTGGGCTGATGGACCGACGCTCCGGTGACCTGACGAGCGTGGCCGCCCGGCGAGTGCCGGACGGCCACGGTGGCGCGGAGAAAGTGGGTCAGTCGTCCAGCCAGTCGAGGCGTCGCCCGCCCCGATCCGACGTACCGTCCGCACGGCCCCGACCGGCCTGCGCCGGATCGTCGGGGTAGCCGGCCTGGTTGCTGTCGTAGCCGGGACCGCGCTGCTGCGGCGGCTCCTGACCGTATCCGCCCTGCTGGCCGTACCCGCCGCGCTGGTCGTAGCCGCCCTGCTGGTCGTAGCCGCCCTGCTGGTGACCGCCGTCGTAACCACCGGGGGCGTTGCCGTAGGCCGCGCCGGCCGTGCCGCCGTCGTAGCCACCCGGCTGCCGGCCGTCGTAGCCGCCACCCTGGTGGCTGCCGTAGCCGCCGGCCGGGGCGTCGCCGTAGCCGCCCTGCTGCTGCCGGCCGCCGTCGTAGCCGCCGGTGGGCGCGTCGCCGTAGCCGCCACCCGGGCGGCTGTCGCCGTAGCCCGAGCCCGGGGCGTCGCCGTAGCCGCCGGCGGGGGCGTTGTCGTAGCCACCCCCCGTCGGCGCACCGCCGTAGCCGCCGGTGGGCGCGTCACCGTACCCGCCACCCGGCCGGCTGTCGCCGTATCCCGGGGCGTCGCCGTAGCCGTTCTGCTGCCGGCCGCCGTCGTATCCACCGGCGGGGTTGCCGTCGTAGCCGCCGGACGCGGCCCCGTAGCCACCGCCGGCGCCGTAGCCGTCGGCCTGCTCCGCGCCCCGGCCGTACTGACCCGGGCCGGGCTGGTCGTAGCCCCGACCCTGCTCCGGCTGGTAGGTGCTGGTCGGGTACGGGTCGGCCGCCGGCGCGTACTGGGTGCTGTCGCCGGTGTAGCGGCCGGTGGGCTCGTCGAAACGTTCGCCTGCGTACCCGCCGCCGCCCTGGGCCGCGGCGTAGCCGGCTGCCCCGGCAGCACCGGCCGCGTAGTCGGGGCTGCCGTAGCCGGCACCGGAGGACGGGCCGTTGCCGTAACCGCCGCCCGACGAGGGCGCGTTGCCGTAGCCGTAGCCGCCCTGACCGGGGGCGTCGTCGCCGTAGCCGTAGCCGGCCTGTCCCGCCCCGACGCCGTACGCGGGCCCGGGGGGCGCACCGTACGGGTCCGGCGGGACGTCGTCCACCACCGGTCGCTGGAGCATGGTCGGCGCCTCGCTCATCGCGGCACCCCCGACCATGGTCGGAGCCGGCCCGGCGCCCATGCCGTTGACCACCCGGGTCTGGTCGTCCACGCCCCGGTAGGCACCGTGGGCCGCGGGGACCGCGCCCGCCGCACCGCCGCCGGGGCCACCCGGAGCGCCCGGCCCGTCGGGACCGTCGCCGTCGCCCTCGTCGTTCTTGCGCCGCATGTAGAGCAGCACGATGGTGCCCACGCCGACGGCGACGAAGAGGCCGCCGAGCAGAATCAGCAGCCAGTTGCCGAAGCCGCCGGAGTCCTCGCCGGCGGTCGGCTGCTGGGCGGCCGGGGCCTCGGTGGCCGGGCCGTCGGTGGTCTCCTCATCGGTGACCTCCTCGGACGGCGGGGCGGACTCGCTGGCCGAGGGCGTCGCGCTCGGACTCGCCGACGCCTTGACCGCCACGCTGATCCGCAGCCCGGTCACGGACTGGCCGGCGTTGGCGTTGATCGACTTGGCGCTCGGGGTCGCACCGTCCGCGGAGGCGCCCAGGTCGATGCGGCCCGGCGCGATCGGGTTGTCGGCGGAGCCGCCGAAACTGAAGTTGCCACTGCCGTTCGTGTTCGTCCGGCGCTCCTTGCCGGCGCTGTCGCGCAGCATGACGAGCGCGCCGGAGATCGGCTCACCGTTGGAGTCGACCACCTTGCCGGAAACCGTCTTGACGGTCTGCGGCTGCTGCGACGGCGGCGGCGCGGCCTTGCCCTTGACGGTGAGGTTGAAGTTGCCGGTCGCCGCGTCGGACTTGTCCGGCTGCACCTGCACGGTCACCGAGCCGTTGGCGTCCCCGGCGTTGTCGTTCGCGCGGATGGTGAGCAGCTGCGTCTTGGGCATCGGGTTGCCCGGCGCGAAGTTGACCTGGCCGCAGCCGGAGACGCAACTGACACCGGAGGGCAGGCCGGTGATGCCGATCTGCGCGTTCTGGTCACCCTCGCCGGGGGTGACCCGGACGGTCACTGTGGTGTCGCTGCCGGCGTTGACCGTGACCGAGCCCGGCGAGACGCTGACGTCGGCCGCGAGGGCGGGTGTGGCGGGGACGGTGAGCAGGGCGCCGAAGATCAGCGCTACGACCACACCGGCCCGATGCTTCCAGGCACGTCGGTGTGTGGACACGTCCACCGCCTTCCGGGTCTGATCTTCCCGCCGGCCGGTCCGGCCGGGTTGATCACTCACGGTACGAATTACGCCGTCGGCAACTATGCCTTGTCTGACCGGATCATCTCTACCCAGGGCCGGCGTCGGGCCGCCTTCTGCCGGGTCGTATCGTCCCGTCGTGTCCTCTCCGCACGCTTATTCCGACTCGGTGCTCACCGCTCTGGCGGCACTGGACGAGGGGCGTACGCCCGAACGGCCGGTGCTCCGGGAGGCGGTCCGGATGCTCTTGGTCGCCCTCGCGGAGCGCGCGCCCGGCCGATCGGTGGAGGTGCGCGTCCCACCCTACGGTGCGGTGCAGTGCGTGGCCGGGCCACGACACACCCGCGGCACCCCGCCGAACGTGGTGGAGATGGACCCGGGCACCTGGCTGTCGATCGCCACCGGCCGGCTCGGCTGGGCGGAGGCGGTCACCGAGGGTCGCGTCCGGGTCTCCGGCAACCGCGCCGACCTCTCCGCGTACCTCCCGATTTAACCGTCCGGCACCGGCGTTCCGAGCCACGCTCAGCGGGCACCTCGTGACTGTCGGTGGCGACGCGGGTTCGCGTACACTGGTGGCCGACGACGGTCCCGGCCCACGGTGCGGAGCTGCCCCCCGACTCCGCCAGGCCAGTCCAGACCCCCCAGCACGAGGGAGCGGCAGGTGCCCCGAGGCGATGGCCGGCTGAGCCACGACCTTGACCCCCAGCGACCCGGCCCCCAGGACGCGTGCGGCGTCTTCGGTGTCTGGGCGCCCGGCGAGGAAGTCGCGAACCTTACCTATTTCGGGCTCTACGCCCTCCAGCACCGCGGCCAGGAGGCCGCGGGCATCGCGGTCAGCGACGGCTCCGGTGTGGTGGTCTACAAGGATCTCGGCCTGGTCGCCCAGGTGTTCGACGAGCCGACGCTGGCCAGCCTGCGCGGGCACGTCGCGATCGGGCACGCGCGCTACTCGACCACGGGCGGCTCCACCTGGGAGAACGCCCAGCCGACGATCCGGGCCACCAGCGCCGGCACCACGATCGCGCTGGCCCACAACGGCAACCTGGTCAACACCGCCGAGTTGCAGCGCGAGGTGTCCGCCCGCGGCCTGGACTCCGACGGGTCGAGCAACGACACGTCGCTGGTCACCATGCTGCTGGCCAGCCGGCCCGACCTCTCGGTCGAGGCGGCCGCGCTGGAGGTGCTGCCGCAGTTGCGCGGCGCGTTCAGCTTCGTCTTCATGGACGAGTCGACGCTCTACGCGGCGCGTGACCCGCACGGCGTGCGCCCGCTGGTGCTCGGCCGGCTGGAGCGCGGCTGGGTGGTGGCGAGCGAGACCGCCGCGCTGGACATCGTCGGCGCGAGCGTGGTCCGCGAGGTGGAGCCGGGCGAGCTGATCGCCGTCGACGAGGACGGGCTGCGCTCCAGCCGGTTCGCCGCGCCGGAGCCCAAGGGCTGCCTCTTCGAGTACGTCTACATCGCCCGGCCGGACGCCACCATCGCCGGCCGGAACGTGCACGCGGCGCGGGTGCAGATCGGCCGCCAGCTCGCCAAGGAGCACCCGGTCGAGGCGGATCTGGTGATCCCGGTGCCGGAGTCCGGCACCCCGGCGGCCATCGGCTACGCCGAGGAGTCCGGCATCACCTACGGCCAGGGCCTGATGAAGAACACGTACGTCGGGCGCACGTTCATCCAGCCCTCGCAGACGCTGCGCGCGCTCGGCGTCCGGCTCAAGCTGAACCCGCTGCGGCAGAACGTCCGCGGCAAGCGGCTGGTGGTGGTGGACGACTCGATCGTCCGGGGCACCACCCAGCGGGCCATCGTCCGGCTGTTGCGCGAGGCGGGCGCGCTGGAGGTGCACGTACGGATCTCCTCGCCGCCGGTCAGCTGGCCCTGCTTCTACGGCATCGACTTCGCCACCCGGGCCGAGCTGCTGGCCAACGGGTTGGACAACGACGGCATCCGGCGGTCGATCGGCGCCGACACGCTGGGCTACGTCTCGCTGCCCGGTCTCATCGCGGCGACCGAGCAGCCGAAGACCCGACTCTGCCGGGCGTGCTTCGATGGGGAGTACCCGATCGAACTGCCGGCCGGGAACCTGATCGGCAAGCACGTGCTCGAGGGAGTGGGCCGCCGGGTCGTCGCCGAGGCGGCCGAGCCCACCGGCCCGCTCGTCGCCACACCGACCCATCACCCGTAGCACCACCGACGCGGGTCCGGCGTTCCGGCCCCGCGGAACCACAAAGGGGAGAACCGTGACGCACGTGTCCGAGCGCAGCGGCGCAGGATCCAGCCCGACGGGCGCCGGCGGCGACCGCCAGCCCTGGTCGGCGGGGTCCGGCCGCACGCAGCGCAAACGCTCGGTCTCGTACGCCGACGCCGGGGTGTCGATCGAGGCGGGGGACCGCGCGGTCGAGCTGCTCAAGTCCAAGGTCCGCCAGACCCGGCGCCCGGAGGTCATGGGTGACCTGGGCGGCTTCGCCGGCCTGTTCCGGCTGGACACGAAGAAGTACAAGAGCCCGATCCTGGCCTCCTCCACCGACGGGGTGGGCACCAAGCTGGTGATCGCCCAGCAGCTCGACATCCACGACACGGTCGGCATCGACCTGGTCGCCATGGTCGTCGACGACCTGGTCGCCTGCGGCGCCGAGCCGCTGTTCCTGCTCGACTACATCGCCACCGGCGAGGTCGTCCCGGACCGGGTCGCCGAGATCGGCGCCGGCATCGCCGACGGCTGCCGGTACGCCGGCTGCGCGCTGCTGGGCGGCGAGACCGCCGAGCACCCCGGCGTGCTGCGCCCGGACGAGTACGACATCTCGGCCACCGGCGTCGGCGTGGTGGAGGAGAGCGAGATCCTCCGCCCGGAGCGGGTCGAGGTGGGCGACGTGGTGATCGCCATGCGTTCCTCCGGCCTGCACTCCAACGGCTACTCGCTGGTCCGGCACGTGCTGCTGGGCGCCGGCCGGATGCGGCTGGACGTGGTGATCGAGGACTTCGGCCGCCAGCGCACGCTTGGCGAGGAGCTGCTCACCCCGACCAAGATCTACGCGCAGGACTGCCTCAAGCTGATCGCCGAGGCCGAGGTGCGGGCGCTGGCCCACGTGACCGGCGGCGGTATCCCGGGCAACCTGGTCCGGGTGCTGCCGGAGCACGTCGACGCGGTGGTCAACCGGTCGACCTGGAAGCCGCAGCCGATCTTCGACCTGATCCAGTCCAAGGGCCGGATCGAGGACCCGGAGATGGAGTCGACGTTCAACATGGGCGTCGGCATGTTCGCCATCGTCGCCGCCGAGGACGCCGACCGGGCGCTGGCCACCCTGACCGGTCGCGGTGTCGACGCGTGGCAGGCCGGCGAGATCATCGAGGGCTCCGGCAACGTGCAGATGGTCGGGCAGCACACCCGGGGCTGATCGCGCTGGTCACCCTGCGCTGATCAGCCGGGCACCTGATCGGGGGTTCACCCGAGTGGCCGCCTCCGCCTAGCCTGAAGGTTCGGTTTTCCGGCGCGCGGGGGAGGTTCGATGGCTGCACGCACGCCCGGAGGGATGCGCGGCATCGCCGCCGTCCCCTCGTACGTGGTGATGCAGCCGACCACGTTGTGCAACCTCGACTGCGCCTACTGCTACCTGCCGCTGCGCGCGGCGGACCGGCGGATGTCGGTGGCGGTGGCCGAGGCGGTGGCGGCGTCGGTGAACCGGTGGGCGGCCCGGGGGCGGTGCTCGGTGGTCTGGCACGGCGGGGAGCCGCTCGCGGCCGGCCGGGAGCACCTGGCCGCGCTGCTGGCCCCGTTCGGGGCGGAGGTCGAGCACCACGTGCAGACAAACGCCACGCTGATCGACGACGCCTGGTGCGCGTTCTTCGCCGAGCACCGGGTGCGGGTGAGCGTGAGCGTGGACGGCCCGCGGGCGCGCAACGCCGAGCGGGTGACCCGGGGCGGCCGGCCGGCGTACGACCGGATCGTGGCCGGGGTGGCGGCGTTGCGCCGGCACGGGCTGCCGTTCTCGGCCCTGGCGGTGGTCTCCCGGCCGGAGCCGGGCCTGGCGGCCGAGCTGTACGCCTACTTCCTCGACCTGGGCTGCGAGGTGCTGGGCGTGAACATCGAGGAGACCGAGGGGGTCAACACCCGCACGAACGCGCGGGACGCGGTCGCGGTGACCGGGTTCTGGGCCGAGCTGGTCGCCGCCTGGCGTCGGGATCCCCGGATCCACCTGCGCGAGGTGGAGTGGTCGCTGCGGTACGCCGGCGCGGTGCTGGCCGGTGCCGCGGACGAGCTGCTGCCCCGTCGGCTCGACCCGATCCCGACGGTCGGCCACGACGGCTCGGTGGTGGTGCTCTCGCCGGAGCTGGCCGGCTTCACCGATCCCCGGTACGGCGACTTCGGCAGCGGGAACGTGCTGGTCACCCCGCTGGGCGAGATCCTCGCCGGCGCCGGGCGGACGCCCTGGGTCGACGAGTTCCTCACCGGCGTGGAGGCGTGCCGGGCGTCCTGTCCGTACTTCGGTTTCTGTGGCGGGGGCCACGCCGCCAACCGCTACTTCGAGCAGGGGCGGTTCGACGGTACGGAGACCGAGCACTGCCGCAACAGCAAGATCCGCCTACTGGAGGGAGTGTTGGAGCATGCCCGAGATCACCAGTGACACCGACCGGGAAACGGTCGCCGGCCGGGTGCGGGACGCTGCCGCGGGGCTGACCGCGCTGCTCCACGAGGCGGAGGCGGCACGCCTGCTGCGGGCGGAGGCGCCGGGCGGGGACGGCGGCACCGCGGTGTGCGCGTGGAACCACTTCGAGAACATTCCGACGTTCTACAACTGGAACAACCGCCCGCGCTGAGTGCCGGGTCCGCGATCAAGGACCTGCCGGCGCAGCCGGGGAGGCGTCCCGGTGCGGCAGGTCCCTGATCGTCGGTGCTCCGTCGGCTCCGGCTGAGCACATACGTGAGCACGCGGGGGCTACCGCGTGCTCAGATGTGACCGGAGGTCAGCGGGTCGGACGGGCCCAGGGGTCCGGATCGTCGTCCGCGTGGTCCTCGTCATCGTCGTCGACATACTCTTTGTAGTCGTCGTCGAAGTTGTGCTCAGACTTACCACTACCCGCCAGTTCACGCTGCAAGGCGGTTAGGTCGGTGTTCGGGGAGTGGTACTTCAACTCCCGGGCCACCTTCGTCTGCTTGGCCTTAGCACGGCCGCGCCCCATGGCTCGACCCCCTCGCACAGAATGCGGGGCAGCCCGAAGGCGGGCCCCGATGACGTCAGGCATCTCTCGTGGCTCTTACGGTACATGGGGATGCCACCGTTCGGCACCTCGGGTCACCGTCGACCGGCCCTGCGCGTCGCAGTGTTCCGGCCGTCACACAGTGTACCCGGTAAGGAGTGGATGCCGGGACCGGCCGTGACAGCAGGCGAACTGCTCCGTAAACACCGAAATCAGCTTAACGCCCAAGTCGGACCCGGGTGCGGCCCGGGGGTGGGCCGACGCCCGTCCCCCGGGCACCGGTTCACCTCAGGTGGATGGTGCGCAGGCGGCCGACCTCGGCCATCCGCCGCTCGGCGAGCCGGTCCGCGGCCACCGCCGGCGGAACGCCCTCGTCGTCGGCGAGCCGCAGGATCTCCCGGGTGGTGTCGAAGATCCGGGTGGCACGCTGCTTGGCCCGCTCGAAGTTGAAGCCCTCGATCTCGTCGGCGACCTGGATCACGCCGCCGGCGTTGACCACGTAGTCCGGCGTGTAGAGGATGCCCCGGTCGGCGAGCACCTTCTCGATGCCCGGGTGGGCGAGCTGGTTGTTCGCCGCGCCGCTGACCACCTTGGCCCGTAGCACCGGCACGGTCTCGTCGTTCAGCGCGCCGCCCAGCGCGCACGGGGCGTACACGTCGATGTCGGACGCGACCAGCGCGGCGGTGTCGTCGACCAGGGTGACCTGCGGGTGGGTGGTGCGTACCCACTCCTGGGCGCGCGGGTTGACGTCGGTCGCCACGACCTCCGCGCCGTCGGACAGCAGGTGCGCGGTCAGGTACTTGCCGACCTTGCCCAGGCCGGCCACGCCGACCCGGCGGCCGGCCAGCGTCGGGCTGCCCCAGACGTGCTCGGCGGCGGCCCGCATGCCCTGGTAGACGCCCCAGGCGGTGAGGACCGAGGAGTCCCCCGCGCCGCCGTGCGCCACGCTGCGACCGGTGACGTAGCGGGTCTCCCGGGCGATCGTGTCCATGTCGCCGACGTCGGTGCCGACGTCGCACGCGGTGTAGTACCGGCCGTTGAGCGACTCCACGAAGCGGCCGTACGCGCGCAGCAGCGCCTCGCTCTTGAGCTGCTCCGGGTCGCCCCAGATGACCGCCTTGCCGCCGCCCAGGTCCAGGTTCGCCAGGGCGCTCTTGTACGCCATGCCCCGCGACAGGTCGAGCACGTCGGCGAGGGCGTCGGCCTCACTGGCGTACGGGTAGAACCGGGTGCCACCGAGGGCGGGGCCCAGCGCGGTGGAGTAGATCCCGATGATCGCCTTCAGGCCGGACTGCTTGTCCTGGCAGAACACGACCTGCTCGTGACCCGAGGATGACGGGTCGTCGGTGCTGGCGAATACGCCCATGGCTGACTCCTGTGTCGGTGTGCGCCCTTGTGGGGCGCGGAACCTGAGGTGGCACGCCGGCGGGATGGTGCCGGTGCCGTTGAGCCTAATATCGGCCGGAACCGTACTGTCGCGCACGTCACGCCGCCGGTGTGACGACGGCGACGGACGGTCCCGTCTCGTGGGAGGATCGCGCCGTGCCGTCGCTCTTCGCTTCATACCTGCGCGTGTACGAGCCGCTGACCGCCTTCGACCGGGATCGGCAGTCGTACTGGCGCCGATACGTCAGCGAGGGCCGGGCGATCGCCCCGCTGGACGGACCGGGCCGGCAGCGCACCTCGGTGATCGAGGCGCTCGGCGCGGGCTGGACCCGGCTGCCCGACCTGCCCGACGAGGCGTACGTGCTGGAATCCGACGACGCGTTGCTGGTCTGCCCCTGGAACCTGCGGATCCGGGTCGCCGAGGCGGCGTTGAGCGCCCGCGACGGGGTGCCGTCGGTGCTCGCCGACGCGTTCGTGCCGCCGGTCCTGGCCGGTCAGGCCAAGGCGGTGGTGGAGGACTGGCGCAGCGGGGCGCGCGTGCTGGAGCACGGGGTGCCCCGGGTCCACGAGCAGGTCGCCACGTGGGGCGTGCCGCTGCGCTGGTTCGTGCTGTTCGAGGCCGGTGAGCGGCACCTGGTCACCGAGCCGGAACGACGCGCGCTGCGCTACCGCACGGAGATCTCCAAGGCCCGCCGCCGCTCGTCCCGGGCGCTGTCCGTGCTGCGCAAGTCGGTCGGTGAGGCGCCGATCACCGAGGCGGTCGAGGAGGCCGCCCGCTGGCTGGAGGAGTTCCATCCGCGTTCGGTGGTGGAGCTGGACTACGGCGGCCTGGTGCAGTTGTTGCCGGACGAGACGCTGGCGGCCGACGACTCCACCGAGCTGGTCGCGGCGGGCCTCGCCGGGTTGTCCCGGGGCGAGGCCGAGGAGGCCTCGGCGGCGTACGACAAGCTGGTCGCCCGCTGGCGCGCGGTGCAGCTCCTGGAACGCTGCAACTGACACCCGGTTTGCCCCCTTCGCGGGTGGGCACTACGAGAGTGTCTCGTAATTGACGCATCACGAACCGTGATCATGAGTCCTATTAAGGTACTTTCTGCAGTGTAAAAGTCGTAAAAATCGGGCATGGTTCATCCGTCCGTCTAGGGACCTTCAGCCGTTCGGCCCATGTCGGACATCGGGGACTAGCCGGACCATGGGAGACGCGTCGGCCGGCGGGACCCCGGCCGATGTCTATACATGTGGAGGAGTGACCCCGATGGCATCGCGAACGCACGAACCCGAGCCGCTACTCACACCGGCCGAGGTGGCGTCGATGTTCCGTGTCGACCCGAAGACGGTGACCCGGTGGGCCAAGGCTGGCAAGCTCAGCGCCATCCGGACCCTGGGCGGCCACCGCCGTTACCGCGAGTCGGAGGTGCGGGCCTTGCTGCAGGGGCAGATCCCCCAGCAGCGTCAGGGGGACTGACGACCGGAGTTTTACAGCTTTCCGATCAGGGGCGGGCGGCCGACGGGCCACCGCCCTTAATCGTGTCCGGGGACAGTCGGGTCCAGCACGATCCGCAGCCCCACCGTGCCGCCCTCGCCCCGCCGCAACCGGCTGCCCAGCAGGCTCAACCGGCCGATCAGCCGGTACTTCCGCTTGAGCAGCCCACGGACCCGGCGCGTGCTCTCCGGGTCGTCGATCGTCGCGTGCCCCGGCACCGCCTCGCCGTGCGGCCGGCCCCGCACGTCGCACGGCGCCACCGTGACCCGGCCGTCCCGCCGGATCCGTTTCACCTTGCCGGAGTCGGACACCGTCCACACCGCCAACGCGTCGCCGTCGCGCACGGCCCACACCGGCGTCGGCACCGCCCGGCCGTCCTTGCGGAACGTGGTGAGCAGGACGTACTTCTCCGCCGCCAGGCGGTCCAGGTCGGTCACGCCGCCCAGGATACGGCTGCGACGGCGGAACCGAGCCCGGATAGCGTGCACCCATGACCGGGGAGCCCACGATCGGCGACGTGTTCGGCGAGATGATCCGCGACGCGTACGCGGTGGCCACCGGCGTCGGCCCCCGGCCGATGGCCGGTGGACGGCTGCCACGCCCGGTCATCGAGATCATCGAACGGGACGACGGGCTGGTCAACGGCGCGCCCGCCGGGCACTACCTGGACCCGCCGCAGCAGTGGCAGCCGCACGACCACCGGGCGGTCGACCGGGTGCACGGGCACGTGCTCGACGTCGGCGTCGGCGCCGGCCGGATCGCGCTGCACCTCCAGGAGCGCGGCGTGTCGGTCACCGGGCTGGACACCTCGCTCGGCGCGTTGCGCGTCAGCCGCCACCGGGGCGTCCGCGAGCTGGTACACGGCACCGTCGACGAACACGTCGCGGACGGCCGGCGCTACGACACGTTCCTGCTGCTCGGCAACAACCTCGGCCTGTTCGAGGGGCGCGAGCGCGCACCCGCGCTGCTGGCCGCGCTCGCCGCGCTGGCCCGCCCCGGCGCGCGGGTGATCGCGCACGGCACCGACCCGTACGGCACCACCGATCCGGTGCACACCGGCTACCACGAGGCGAACCGGCGGCGCGGCCGGCTCGGCGGGCAGCTCCGGCTGCGGCTGCGCTACCGGCTGCTCGGCACCGAATGGTTCGACTACCTGGTGTGCTCGCCCGACGAGTTCGCCGAGCTGGTCCACGGCTCCCCGTGGCGACTGACCGACGTGGACGACACCGACCGTCCGTACTACCTCGCCACACTCGCGCTCAGACGTTAAGAGGGGGCCCCTGCTATCGCTCAGGCGTTAACAGGGGCCCCCTCCTTGTATCTCAGACCTGGACGGTGGGGGTGGTCTCCTCCGGGGGGAGGCCGCCGTCGCCGTCGACCACCTCGTCCGGCGTGCCGTCCTCGTCGATGTCGACCATGGTGATGTCCACCTTGCCGTCGCCGTCGGTGTCGAACTGGAACAGGTCGGCCTTGCCGTCGCCGTCGGTGTCCACCACCCACACGTCGGTCTTGCCGTCGTTGTTGGTGTCCGCACGAAGCAGGTCCACCCGCTCGTCACCGCGCGTCTCGACCGTCTCGGTGCGCTCCGCGCTCTCCGGTGCCTGGCTCATCTCGTTCCTTCCTTCGGCGTTGACGCCGGTCTTTACCCCATCCGGCCGGCCCCCACGCATGCCCGGCGGGTCCGCCCTGCATAGGGTCGCATCCAGGGACGAGCGAGCGGCCGGCCCGGCGCGGCGGAGACCCCGCGCGCCACCGCCGCGGCGAGGGGAGACGATGAGTGGTCGTTTTGTGGTCGTCGGGGCCGGCACCATGGGTCTCGGCATCGCGTACGTGGCGGCCGGCGCCGGGTACGCGGTCGAACTGGTCGAGGTGGACCCCGACCGGGGGGCCGACGCGGTCCGGCGGCTCGGCGAGCTGTGGGACCGCGCCGTGCAGCGGGGCAAGCTGACCGCCGAGGCGGCCACCGCCAACCGGGTCCGGGTGACCCTGCGGGCCGGGCTGGCCGAGGTGGCCGAGGGACCGGACGTGATCGTGGAGGCGGTCCCGGAGCGCCTCGACCTCAAGCGGGCCGTGCTCCGCCAGGCCGAGGGCCGCCGGCCGGCGCTGCTCGGCAGCAACACCTCCAGCATCCCGATCGCCGAGCTGGCCGACGGGCTGGACCGCCCGGCGGACTTCCTCGGGCTGCACTTCTTCAACCCGGTCTGGGCGATGGCCCTGCTGGAGGTCGTGGTCGGCGCGGCCACCGCGCCGCAGACCACCGAAGCGGCCGTCGCGCTCGCCGCCCGGCTGGGCAAGGACCCCGTCGTGGTACGCGACATGCCCGGCTTCGCCACCTCCCGGCTCGGCGTCACGCTCGGCCTGGAGGCGATCCGGATGGTGGCCGACGGGGTGGCCGCCCCGGCCGACATCGACAAGGCGATGGTGCTCGGCTACCGGCACCCGGTGGGCCCGCTGGAGCTGACCGACCTGGTCGGGCTGGACGTCCGACTCGACATCGCGCGGACGCTCCAGGCCGCGTACGGCGACCGCTTCGCGCCGCCGCCGCTGCTGGTGGAGATGGTCGCCGCCGGCAGGCTGGGCAAGAAGTCCGGTCAGGGCTTCTACACCTGGGAAGGCGGCGTCAAACAATGAGCGGGCTGCGGATCGAGGAACTGCCGGACCGGCTCGTCGTCACGCTGGACCGGCCGGAGAAACGCAACGCGATCGACGCCGACCTGGTCGGCGAGCTGCACGCGGTCTGCGCCGGGTTGGAGGCGCATCCCCGGCTGATGCTGCTCACCGGCGGGGCGGCGGGCATCTTCGCCGGCGGCGCCGACATCGGGCAGCTCCGCGAACGCGGCCGGCTGGACGCGCTGGCCGCCATCAACCAGGGCGTCTTCGCGCGCATCCGGGCACTGCCGATGCCCACCGTGGCGGCCGTCGACGGCCCGGCGCTGGGCGGCGGCGCCGAGCTGGCGTACGCCTGCGATCTTCGGGTGTGCACGGGCCGGGCGGTCTTCGGTCAGCCCGAGGTGCGGCTGGGCATTCTGGCCGGCGCCGGCGCGACCTACCGGCTGCCGGCGTTGATCGGCGAGGCCCGGGCCAAGGAGCTGCTCTTCACCGGCCGGCGGGTGGACGCCGACGAGGCGCTGCGGATCGGCCTGGTGAACCGGGTGGTGGACGACCCGGCGGAGCTGCTGCCCACCGCCCACGGCCTGCTCGACGAGATGGCCAAGGGCTCCGCGCTGGCGCTGCGGCTGACCAAGCTGGCGGTGGACGCGCCGCCGGCCGCGCACCCGCAGCTCGACCTGCTGAGCCAGGCGGTGCTCTTCGAGGACGAGGAGAAGCACCGGCGGATGACCGAGTTCCTGGAGCGACGCCGGGCGCGCTGAACCCGCGAACGCCGAGGGCCGCACCGGAAAGTCCCGGCGCGGCCCTCGATGATCGTCGGGCTCAGTTCCGGATCTGCACCCCGGCGTCGGCCAGCGCGGTGATCGCGGTCGCCGACTCGCCGAATCCGATCACCAGCACGGCCTCCGGGCCGAAGCTCTTGATGTCCCCGGCGATGCCGGTGAAGTCGACGGGCGTCTTCGGGTCGTCCGGTGGCACGTAGGTCAGCAGCTTGACCCGGTCCGCCCCGACCCCGGCCTTCTCCAGCTCGGCCCGCACGTTCTCCTGGAGGCCCTCGCCGTAGGAGTCCTTACGGGCCAGCAGCACGATCTTGCGGGGGCCGTCCCGCAGCATCACATCGGCCAGCGCGCGGCCCTGGAGGCTGTCCGGCGGGGCGGTGCGGAAGTAGAGCCCCTTGTCGTCCACGGTGCTCAGCCCCGCGTCCGTGTTCGACGGCGAGAAGAGGATCCGCCCGGCGGCCACCACGTCCGGCAGCACCGCCCGGGAGATGCCGGACGCGCCGGCGCCGATGATGACCGGGATGCCCTGGGCGACGTGCGTGGCCACGGTCGCCTTCGCCACCGCCGGGTTGGTGCCGTCGTCGCCCTCGACGAACTTCACCGGCTCGCCGAGCACCCCGCCGCCGGCGTTGATCTCGTTGACCGCGAGCGTGACCGCGGCGGCCATCGGCGGGTACGCCAACGCCAGGTCACCGGTCTTCGGCAGCAGGCCGCCGAGCACCAGCGGCGCGTCCTTCGCCTTGCCGGCGCGGGGCTTACGGCCGCGCGGCGGGGTCTTGGTGCTCGCCCCGGACTCCTCGCCGGCGCCGACGAACTCGGTCTTCGCGTCGTCGAGCTGCTGGTTGTCGAAGTGCAGCGTGCCGTAGCTCGCGGTGGCCGGCTCTCCGTTGTCGGTGAAACCGGCCCGGGTCAGCGACACCCCCCGGTACTCCAGGTCCTGGCCGGCACGGGCGAGCTGGAGGCAGACGGCCACCTCGTCGCAGCGCTGGCCGCCGGTGGTCACGCCGACGATCTGCTTGGCGATCTCGGCCGGCGCGGTGGTGCCGGCGAGCTGGGCCGCCAGCGCGCTGATCACCACGGCGTCGTACGACTCGGCGGAGTAGAGATAGTCCGTCAGCTTCGGGTTGACGTTGCGAAGCCGCTCCTTGAAGCTCTCCGGCAGCGGCGTGAGCGGGGTGGTGCCCTTCATGCCGTTGAGGAGATTCGCCCGGTCCTTGAGTTCCGCGGCGAAGGAGTTCTGCATGTTGCCGTCGGTGCCGTAGAGGCGGACCTGGGTGGTGCCCGCGTCCTTCGGCTCGTCACTCCCGCAGGCGCTGGTAGCGAGCAGGAGCGCCGCGCAGGCCATGGACAGGGCCGCGCGCGACGTGCGATTTCCAAGCATGGTCGTCCTTCCTCCGGCGAAGGTCCGCTGCGCACATTAGCGTGCCGGTGCGGCACGTGGGACTGTGGACCGGGCTCCGTCGGCACCCCGACTGGGGGGCATCACTCTCGGTGATCGACATGCTGGTTCCCCGTCACCGCTTGACCCCCGGCGTTACTGTTCCGCAGGTGACCGATGACGCACAGCAGACGCTGGACGACGCGACCGCCGTGCTCCGTTCGGCGCTGGCCGGTGACGGCGCCGGTGTGGTCGGCGCCTTCGACGCGGTGGTGGACCGTTCCGGGCTGGCCGGTGCGTACGGGGTGGCCTGGTGCCTGGCCGCCACCATGCTCGGCGACGACGCCCCGGCGGGCGCCGCCGCGCTCGACTTCCCCGACATCGACCAGGCCGATTACGACACCCGCTGGGTGGCCCGCTTCGTCAGCGCGTACGCCAACGACGACGCCGACACCGGCGAGGCGCTGTTCGGTGCGGCAGCCGCCGACGGCCTGCTGCCCGACTGCCTGCTGACGCTCGCCGGCTCGACCATCGCCACGCTGCGCAGCCGGGAGGACTGACCAGCCGTCGCCTCGGTGTGGTAACCCTGACTGATGTCCGAGGCGATGCTCAGCAAGGTCCGCAAGCTGCTCGCCCAGGCCGAGGACCCGGCCTGCACGCCCGCCGAGGCGGCCACGTTCATGGCCAAGGCCACCGAGTTGATCGCCCGGTACGGCGTCGACCGGGCGCTGCTCGCCGCCCGGGATCCGACCGTCGACCCGGTCGGTGACCGGACGGTCGAGGTGGTCGCCCCGTACGCCCGGGACAAGGCCGGCCTGCTCGCCGCCGTCGCCGAGCCGCTGCGCTGCCGCTGCGTCCGCCGCCGCCACGGCAACGGCTTCGCCATGCACCTGTTCGGCTTCGCCAGCGACCTGGAACGGGTCGAGCTGCTTTTCACCTCGCTGCTGGTCCAGGCGGCGCACGGGCTGGCCGGGGCCGCTGTGCCGGTCGGGGAGCACCCGGCCGCGTTCCGACGCACCTGGCTGGCCGGCTTCGCCCAGGTGGTCGCCGAGCGGCTCCGCGCGACCGAGGCCGGCGCCGCCGCCGAGGCCGAGGCCGGCGTGCCGTCGGTGGCGCTGGTGCTCGCCGACCGTTCCGACCGCGTCCAGCGCCGGCTCGCCGAGACGTACCCGCGACTGCGTACCGCCCCGCGCCGCCGGCTCGCCGGGGGTGGGTTCGGCTCGGGCGCCGCCGCGGGCCGTCGGGCCGACCTGGGCGACACCGGACTGACCGGCAGCGGCGCGAGCCGGGGCATCGCCGGCTGAGCCACGTGGTCGCCCGGCGGGTCGGTCAGTCGGTGGCCCGGGTGACCGTCGCCAGGTAGCGGCAGAGCAGCTCGTGCCAGCCGGCGGTGAGCGCCTCGCGGTAGCCCTCGGCGGCCGAGCCGTGCCGGTCGAAGTAACGGTGCTCGACGTCCACCCGGGTCGAGTCGGGGCCCTCCGGGTGGAAGAGCACCTCCACCTCGCTGGCCCGGGCCGGGTCCGGCACCGGCACCCGGTCCGGCCCGATCTGCCAGGTGAAGACCAGTCGGCGGGGCGGATCCCAGGTCAGCACGCGGCCCCAGTCGTTGCGGAAGCCGTACGGGCCGATCTCGTAGAGCATGCCGCCGGCCCTCGGCTCGACCCCGAGCCCGGCCAGCGCCTCCGGTCCGGACCAGGTGTATTCGCGCACCCACCAGTCGGCCAGCGCGCCGGTGAAGACGGCGTACGCCCGCTCGCCGGATGCCGGGACGAGGATGCTGCTGCGGAGGGAGAAACGGTCGGATTCCTGCCGGACCTCATCCGGATCGGCCATCTCCTGTCCCATAAGCCCGGACCATACCGGCTGATGTCTCGCTGTGCAGCTTTGCTTTCGGCTGCTTCCGGACAGCGGGAACGCCGGTTCCCGACCGTGAACCGACCGGCGGATGTCGGATCCGAAACCGGGTAACCGCCGCTGGCCCGGACCGGCCGATGGGGGAGCGGAGCATGAGCGAGAGCGGAGCCACCGAACGGCCCCGGGAGGAGCCGACCGCCTCCCGGGCTGCGGCCGAGCCGGAGCCGGATGTCCTGCTCGACGTGCCGGAGTTGTCGGTCGACGAGATCCGGCTCACTGTCGACGGGCTCGACGCGGATTTGTCGCTGCGGGCCCGGCTGGCCAACCTGCTCCAACTCGACGCGGGCGTGCGGGTGCACCTGGAGGGCGTCGAGTTGGACATCACCGGCGTCCGGGCCGAGGCCCTGCTCAAGGTACGGCTGGAGAAGCTGGTGCAGATCCTGGACCGGGCGCTGACGACGATCGACCGCAACCCGCAGCTGATCGACGCGCTGGCCCGTTCCGTCGGAGTGACGGTCGACGACGTGCACCGGGCCGCCGGCCGGGTCGCCGGGCCGGTCGTGGAGGAGGTGGTCGAGACCGGCGCGGTGCTCGACCAGGCCGGCCAGATCGAGCGGAGGACCCCCTCCGGGCCGGGTGCGCGGGTACCGTCCGGGGGCGGGCCGGAGGCGGGATCCTCAGCCCCGGCAGCGGAATGGCCGGCCGGCAATGCTCGGCCGGCCGAGACCGGATCGGTGCGCGAGCCCACGTCGAAGGCGGAAGGTGAGGCCGCCCTCTCGGGGGCCGAAGCAGGCGTCGCCTCCGCGCATGACGGCGGGTCCGGAGGTGACGCCGGGCCGGGGACCGGACCGCCATCCGCCGCCCGTGCCTCGCCGGCCGACGGCGAGACCAGATCGGGCGGGCAGGCCGGTCCGGGCGGGCCGAGCAAGTCGGGCGGTTCGGGTGGTTCGGGCGGCGAAGCTGGGTCGAGCGGGTCGAGCGGGTCGAGCGGGTCGAGCGGGGCGGGCGGCGAGGCCGGGCCCGGCGGGTCGGGCGGGTCGGGCGGGTCGGGCGCGGCGGGCCAACCGCCCGGTGCCGGGGCAGCCCAGTTGGCCGGGCAGGCCGGGCAGACGTTGCGGCAGGCCGGCCGGAGTGTCTGGGAGGCGATCCAGGGCGGCATGGGTCAGCATCGCCCGAGACGGTGAACGCGCGCTCAGCCCGGCCGTCCCCGAAGCACCGCCTGCGGCGCGGGCTGCGCTAGATCTTGGAAGGAAATGGCCCTCGGAGGGGCCCGGAGCTTCCAAGATCTCCTACGGAGATCCGCGAGTCGTGCGACGGGATCGGTGTGTTTACAGCGAAACGCCGACCGGCGTTTCCGCTGGTCGGCGCTCCTGTAGCCCGGCGAAAGGCTATGTGGCCAGGGGCGGGGTCGAACCGCCGACCTTCCGATTTTCAGTCGGACGCTCGTACCAACTGAGCTACCTGGCCGTGGTGCTCGGCACATGCTATCGCACAGCCGATACGCAGAACGCCGCGCATGAGGTGCGCGGCGTCAGCGCTTGCGGTCCTGACGGGACTTGAACCCGCGACCTCCGCCTTGACAGGGCGGCGAGCACTCCAACTGCTCCACAGGACCTTGCTGGTGTTGCCTCCGGCGCGAGCCGGACCGTGCCCCCAACGGGATTCGAACCCGTGCTACCGCCTTGAAAGGGCGGCGTCCTGGGCCGCTAGACGATGAGGGCGGCCCCGCCATCATTGCACACTCGCAACTTCAAGCGGACTTGCTCCCATCCGGCCCCGCCGGAGGCAGGAGAAGCATATGCCATCCCTCCTCGGACGACCAAACCGGTATGGCCGCCCGCACACCGTCGAGCGAAGCCGCAGCTCAGCAGCGGTGTCACCGGAGCCGGACGATGCCGTACCGCCGCTTGAGATCGGGGATCAGACGCCGGCACGCGGCCATGGTCTGGGTTCGGTCGCCGCCCGCGTCGTGCATCAGCACGACCGAACCGTGATGGGCGGCCGACTCCACCCGCGCGATGATCTTCTTCGCCGGCGGGTGGTCCCAGTCCTGCGGGTCGACGCTCCAGTGCAGCGGACGCAGACCCAGTTTCCGGGCGACGGTCAGCTCCTCGGCGGTCCACCGGCCGCCCGGCTGGCGGAACCAGGTGATCGGCGCCTCGGGCACGGCCGCGCGGATCGCCCGGTTCGTCCGTTCCAGGTCGGCCCGGATCTCGGCTGCCGGCCGCCGACCGAGGTCCACGTCGTGCCGCCAACTGTGGTTGCAGAGCTGGTGACCCTCGCGGACGATCTGGGCCACCAGGTTCGGGTAGCGCTTGGCCTGCTTGCCGACCAGGCAGAACGTGGCGGTGACGTGGGCCGCCCGGAGCTGGGCCAGGATCTGCGGTGTGTAGCGGGGGTCCGGCCCGTCGTCGAAGGTGAGCGCCACCCCCGGGCTCCCGCTGCGTCGGTGCAGCCCGGTCGGGAGCTTCTTGGGCAGTGGACGCAGCGTCGGCTTCGGTTTCGGGGTGGTGCGGCTCGGCTGGGGCTTCGGACTGGGTGTCGGCGTCGGCGCGGCCGACACGGACGGCTGGGCGGTGACCCGTTGCGGGGTCCTGCCCGGGCCGCCGCAGCCGGTGACGAGGAGCACCAGGCCGAGGACGAACGCCAACAGGGTGCGTGGACGCATCTGTCGCTCCCGGAGGGGGTCGGGTCAGACGGACTTTCCGACCGTAGTGGACGCCACCCCGGAACGGGAGTGGGGCCTCAGCCCGCCGTCGACTGATCCAGCGAATCCCGTACGGCCACGGCCAGCGAGAGCGCCTCGGCCAGGTCGACCGGGCGGACCACTCCCGCCGGTAGCGAGTCGGCCCGCCAGCCCGGCCCGGCGGCCAGCACCAGCAGCGGCCGGCGCGGGGCGGCCAGCAGCGCGGTGAGCTGGTGCGGATCGGCGGTGGCGCGGATGTGCGACCAGACCACCACGGCCGCCGGCCCGGTCCGGTTGACGGCCTCGACCAGGGCGGGCGCCGGTACCCGGGCCCCGAGCATGCGATAGCTCACACCGATCTCGGCCAGCGCGGCGGCCAGCGCCTCCAGGGGGAGCGAGTGCTGCTCCTCGTCCGCGCAGGAGAGCAGGATCCGGGGCGGTCCGACGGCCGGGTGCGCACGCGCCACCGAGGCGAACGCCTCCGAGACGCACCGGGACATCAGGTGCTCCACCTCGATCAGCCCGGAGGTGGCGGCGTGCCGCTCCCCGATGCCGGCGAGCACCGGCCGGAGCAGCCCTTCCCAGGTCGCCACCACGCCGTCCGCCGCGAGCGAGTCCGCGATGGTGCGTCCGATCGCCACCGAATCCAGCCGCATGGCGGCCCGGGCCAGGCCACGGGCGACCGGTCCGGCCCGCCCGACCGGGATGGTGGCCCCGCCGCCGTCCCGGGCGGTGCTGACGCCGGCCTTCAGGCCGAGCCGTTCCGGCGGCGGCACGGCCGGCGACTGCCGGGCCCAGCGGGCCGCCTCGGCGGGCGACACCCCCTCCACGGTGAGCCGCCGCATGATCTCCAGCCGGGCGAGGTCGGCGGGCGTGTAGCGCCGGTGGTGACCGGGCACGTGCTCACTGGGGCCGAGGCCGTACCGCTGATGCCAGGTGCGCAGCGTGGTGACCGCCACGCCCAACCGGCGCGCGACGGCCCCCGCGCTCAGCGCCTCATCGGCCACCCGACCGCTCCGGTGCCTCGGCGGCGGGCACGCCCGACCGGGACGATTCGGCGGGCCCGCCCGACCGGGCCGGGTCGGCCGGGTGCAGGAGCCGGTTCACCACGCCGCCGAGCCAGGGCGCGTACGCCCGCGGGTCGGCGTCGAGGTCGGCGATCACCGCGACCGGATCCATCCACCGCAACTCGGCCACCTCGTCCGGGTCGGGCCGGGTGGGCAGGTCGGCGGGCACGTCGGCGCGCAGCACGTGGTCGTACTCGAACTCGACCCGGCCGGTGGCCGGATCCTCGGCGTAGTAGAGGTACGTCCCCACCTCGGTCAGGCCGACCGGATCGACGCCCAACTCCTCACCGAGCCGGCGGTTGGCGGCGTCGGCCAGCGACTGGCCGGGCAGCGGGTGCCCGCAGCAGGAGTTCGCCCAACGCAGCGGGAACCGGGTCTTGACCGCGGACCGTCGCTGGAGCAGGACCCGCCCGGCGGGGTCGACGAGCAGCACCGAGAAGGCCCGGTGCAGCCGGCCGGGCGGCTGGTGGGCGGTGGCGACGGTGGTCTCGCCGATCACCCGGCCACCGTCGTCGACCAGCTCGACCAGGTGCTTCTCCCGCCCGGTCATGAGGTGTGCCCGGTGATCCGGGAGGCGGCCAGCTTGCCGCTGATCAGCACCATCGGCACCCCCACGCCGGGCTGGGTCCCGGAGCCGACGAAGACCACGTTGCCCAGCGTGCGGTGCAGGTTGGACGGCCGGAACGGACCGGTCTGGAAGAGGCTGTGCGCGGCGGCGAACGGGGTGCCGGCGGCCATGCCCTGCGCGGCCCAGTCGGCCGGTGTGACGGTACGCAGCACCTCGATGCCGTCGCCGAACCCGACGTAGCCGCGCTCCTCCAGCGTGGCCACGAGCTGGTCGGCGTAGCGCCCGGTGAGGTCGCCGGCCCAGTCGAACGGCGCCCGGTCGAGGTTCGGCACCGGGGCCAGCACGTAGTAGGTGTGCCGGCCGGCCGGGGCCACCGACGGGTCGGTGCGGCTCGGGTTCGTCACCAGCAGCGACGGGTCGGTCATCAGCTCGCCTCGCCGGATCACCTCGTCGAACGTGCCCTTCCAGGCGCGTCCGAAGTGGATGTTGTGGTGGGCGATCTTGCCATAGCCCTGCGTCGAACCGACGTGCAGGACCACACAGGACGGCGAGTAGGTGAGCTTGCGCTGCCGGCTCTCCGGCAGCAGTTCCTGGTAGGCGACGGGCAGGTCCGGGTTGAGCACCACCACGTCGGCCGGGACGAACTCACCGTCCGAGGTGATCACGCCGGTGGCCCGGCCGTGGGCGGTCTCGACCCGGGTCACCGTGGTGCCGTACCGGATCTGCACGCCGTGCTTCTCGGCCGCGCCGGCCATGCCGCGGGAGACCGCGTGGATGCCGCCGCGCGGGAAGCTGACCCCGGCCACCGAGTCGAGGTACGCGATGACCGTGTAGATCGCCAGCGCGTCGTGCGGCGACAGGCCGGCGTACATCGCCTGGAAGGAGAAGATCCGCTGGGTACGCGGGTCGCGGAAGAACTGGTTGATCTTCGTTTGGAGTCGCCGGAACGCGCCGTTGGCGAACAGCTTCAGCAGGTTGCCGGTGAGCAGGTCGGTCGGCGCGTCGAGGTTGCGCTCGATGAAGTCGGCCCGCTCCCACTTCCACAGGTTGCGCGCGTAGTCGACGAAGCGCAGGTAGCCGTCCGCCTCCCGGGGCCCGCAGACCTTGGCGATCTCGGCGGCCATCCGGGTGGTGTCGGTGATGACGTCGAGCGTCGACCCGTCCGGGTAGTAGGCCCGGTAGGCCGGGTCGAGCGGGGTCAGGTCGAGCCAGTCGCCCAGTTCCTCGCCCACCGCGCCCAGCGCCTCGGCGATCAGGTCGGGCATGGTGAGCACGGTCGGCCCGGTGTCGAACTCGTACCCGTCGACGCTGAGCCGGCCGGCGCGTCCGCCGGGCACCGGCTCGCGTTCCAGCACGGTCACCTGACGGCCGCTGCCGGCCAGGTGCAGCGCGCAGGCCAGCCCACCCAGCCCGGCGCCGACCACGACCACCCGGTCGGTCCGTCCGTTCACGGTGCGCATTCCGGCTCCCTTGCTCGTGCTCATGAAGGTGTCCATCAGGACCGCCGCGCGGTGGCGGCGGTGGCGAGGCCGGTCAGCGCGGTGCGCGCGGTCTCGTCGATAGGTGCGGTGTCGAGCGCGGCCAGCGCCTCGGTCACCCGTTCGGCGATCATCAGCTCCACCCGGGCCGTAGCTCCGGTGTCCCGGACCAGGTCGGCCAGGTGGGCCACCTCGGACGCGTCGGCGACCGTGCCGGCCCGGTCCAGCGTGCGACGTTGCGCCGGGTCGGCGAGCTGCCGGGCCAGCATCAGCAGCGCGGTCGGCTTGCCGGTGCGCAGGTCGTCCCCGGCCGGCTTGCCGGTGGTCGCCGGGTCGCCGTAGACGCCGAGCAGGTCGTCGCGGAGCTGGAACGCCTCGCCGACGGCCAGCCCGTAGCGGGTGTACGCGGCGATCAGCGGACCGTCCGCGTCTGCGCCGCCCAGGCAGGCGCCGAAGAGCAGCGGTCGCTGGACGGTGTAGCTGGCGGTCTTGTAGCGGGCCACCCGCAGCGCCCGATCGACCGACCAGCTCGCCGCGTCGTTCTCGCCGAGCACGTCGAGGAACTGCCCGGCGACCGTCTCCACCCGCATCTGGTCGTAGCAGCGGCGCACGTCGAGCAGCCGGTCCGCAGGCACGGTGGTGTGTGCCATCAGCCGGTCGGCCCAGACCATGCAGAGGTCGCCGATGAGCACGGCCACCGCCTCGCCGTACCGGTCGGGATCACCGGTGTGTCCGGCGGCCCGGTGCCGCGCGGCGGCGGCGCGGTGTGCGGTGGGCCGGCCGCGCCGGGTGTCGGAGGCGTCCATCACGTCGTCGTGCACCAGCGCGAACGCGTGCAGCAGCTCCAGCGCGGACAGGGCGGGCAGCACCGTGCCGAGCGGCGCGTCGCCGCCGACCACCCCGCGCCAGCCCCAGTACGCGAACGTGGGACGCACCCGCTTGCCGCCGGCCAGCACGCAGTCGCGTGCGGTCGCGGCGAAACCACCCATGGCTGCGTCGATCTCGGTCAGTGCGTCGACTTCGGCGGCCAGGAATGCCGTCAACGTGTCGTCAACGCCCCTGACCAGGTCTTTCGTGAACGCGGCCAGTACGCCGCGGACCGGATCGTCCGTCGCTTCCGGCTGTGCCGGCGCGACGCGGAGCGCATTACCCGCAACTGCGTCGTTGGCCATGTGAGGGAGCGTACCCTAGGGTTACGAGTTGCGTCGATTGCTGCGTCGAAACCGAGGAGGGCCGGTGGACACGGATCTCACCGCTGCCTATGACCGTTGCCGCGAGCTGCACCGGCGTCACGGCCGTACCTACTATCTCGCCACCCGGCTGCTCCCCGCTTGGAAACGGCGGCATGTGCACGCCCTGTACGGCTTCACCCGCTACGCCGACGAGATCGTCGACCGCACCGAGGACCTGCCGCCCGCCGAGCGGGCCGCCAGGCTGCGCGAATGGTCGGACCGGTTCGTCGCCGGCCTGCACGGTGCGTCGGTCGACGACCCGCTGCTCCCCGCCGTGCTGCACACCATCGCCGTGTTCGACCTGGACCGCGCCGACTTCGCGTCGTTCCTGCGCAGCATGGCGATGGACCTGACGGTGATGTCGTACCCGACCTACGACGACCTGCTCGACTACATGGAGGGCTCGGCCGCCGTCATCGGCACCATGATGCTGCCGATCCTGGGCAGCTCCGATCCGGCCGCCGCCCGGGAACCGGCCCGCCAGCTCGGCTTCGCGTTCCAGCTCACCAACTTCATCCGGGACGTCGCCGAGGACCTCGACCGCGGCCGGACCTACCTGCCCGACGAGGACCTGGCCAAGTTCGACGTCACCCGCGACGACCTGCTCGCCGCGAAGGCCGCCCGGCGGACCACGCCGGCGATCCGCGAGCTGATCGAGTACGAGGTGACCCGCGCTCAGGCCCACTACCTCGCCGCCGCGCCCGGCATCCCGCTGCTCAACCCCGCCTCGCAGGCGTGCATGCGCACCGCGTACGCGCTCTACGGCGGCATCCTCGACGAGGTCGCCGCCCAGGACTTCGACGTCTTCGTCCGCCGGGCCCTGGTGCCGCAGCGGCGGCGGATGGCGGTGGCCGCCCGGTCACTGCTCACCCCGACCGGCACGCCGGTGCGGGTGCCCGGCCCGGCGCTCACCCCGGCCCTGGCCGGATGACCGAGCGTACGGCCGTCGTGCTGTTCACCCGCGACCTGCGGGTGCACGACCACCCGGCGCTCGCGGCGGCCGTCTCGGCGTTCGACCGGGTGGTGCCGCTCTACGTGCTCGACCCGACGCTTGCGAAGCTCTCCCCGAACCGCACCCGCTTCCTCCACCAGAGCCTGGCCGAGCTGCGCGAGTCGCTGCGCAAACGCGGCGGCGACCTGGTCGTCCGACGCGGCGACCCGGTAGCCGAGACGGTCAAGCTGGCGCGCCAGGTCGGCGCCGAGGGTATCGGGCTCTCCGCCGACGTGACCCGGTACGCCCACCGCCGGGAACGCCGCCTGCGTGCCGAGTGCGAGCGGCACCGGATGTTCCTCCGGCTCTTCCCCGGGCTGACCATCGTCGAGCCGGGCGCGCTGCGGCCGACCGGCGGCGACCACTACCGGGTGTTCAGCCCTTACTTCCGCGCCTGGCAGGGGGTGAAACCGCGGGAGGAACTGGCCGCGCCGAAGCGGGTCCGGCTGCCCGACGGCGTCGACCCGGGCCGGCTGCCGGAACCGCCGAAGGGCGACAGCCCGGACGCCGCCGAGGGCGGGGAGAGCGTCGCCCGGCGCCGCCTCACCGCCTGGCTGCCCACCCTCGACCGGTACGACGACATCCACGACGACATGGCCGGCGACGACACCTCCCGGCTCAGCCCGTACCTCCGATGGGGTTGCGTCTCCCCGCTGGCGGTGGCGAACCGGGCCGGCGACCGCGACGGGCCGTTCGTCCGGCAGCTCTGCTGGCGCGACTTCTACCACCAGGTCGTCGCCGGTTTCCCGGACCTGTCCACCACCGCCTACCGGCGGGGCGCCCGGGAGGACTGGCGGGACGACAGCCACGCGCTGGCGGCCTGGACCGAGGGGCGCACCGGGATGCCGATCGTGGACGCCGGCATGCGGCAGATGCGCGCCCAGGGCTGGATGCACAACCGGGCCCGGCTGATCACGGCCGGCTACCTGACCAAGCATCTCGGGCTGGACTGGCGGCCGGGCCTGGACGTCTACTTCCGCTGGCTGCTCGACGGCGACCGGGTCAACAACTCCGGCAACTGGCAGTGGGTGGCCGGCACCGGCAACGACTCCCGGCCGTATCGGGGCTTCAACCCGGTGCGGCAGGCCGAGCGCTACGACCCGGACGGCGCGTACGTGCGGCGCTGGGTGCCGGAACTGGAGTCGGTGGCGGGCAAGGCGGTGCACCAGCCGTGGCGGCTGCCCGACGAGACCCGTCGGGGCCTCGACTACCCGCCGCCGCTGGACGTCCCCGGCAGCGACCCGGTTTGGATGCGCTGAGCCGACCCGGCGCACGACTCGGTCACCTACCGTGACTCAAACGGTCCAACCGGACGCTGCCGCGGTTCCCTTTGCTCTGCAGCCATATCCGCATCGGTTACGGAACGTCGCTGTCCGCCCGGCCACGCCGCTTCGGCGCGGCGGCTGAACTTCCTGTTCAAGGCGGTGCTGCGCCATTGGCTGCAGAGCAAAGGCGAAAACCGGGGTACGAGTCCTCCCGCGCCGGGTATCACCCTGCGTGAAAGCACTCCACCGTCACGCTCGGTGGCAGTCAGTCAGAGGCAGGTGTTCAGTGCCTCGGCCAGCTCGTCCACCCGTGCGGTATCGGCCCAGGCGCTGCTGCCGCCGATGCCGCCCATGCCCCAACTGCCGTCCGGTTCCCACTGCATGCCGAGCGTCCAGTGCGCGGTCCGGTCCAGCACCAGATCCGGGCCGGCGTACTGCACCCGGGTCGCCTCGGCCACCAGGTCCGCACCGAACAGCCGGATCCCGTCGAGGACGCCGCCGGCGAGCAGACCCGCGTAGCACCGGGCCAGCCCGGCCGCGGCCAGGTCGGCGCAGAGGCGGCGAAGAGGTCGTGGAAGCAGTCCCGGACCGGGGCGAAACGCGCGTGCATCCGGCCACGGTAGGCCGTCGCACTCATTACCGGCGGAGGAATTCCGGTCGGGTCCGGTGGTCGGCGACCCCGGCGGTGCGGAATGCTGACGGGATGGCAGAGCCGGAACTGGTGGACGTGATCGTGGTCGGGCTCGGCGTCGGCGGCGAGGAGGTGGCCGAGCGGCTCGCCGAGGCCGGCCTCGACGTGGTCGGCATCGAACGGGACCTGGTCGGTGGCGAGTGCCCCTACTGGGGGTGCGTGCCGAGCAAGATGATGATCCGGGCGGCCAACGCGTTGGCCGAGGCGCACCGGGTGAACGAGCTGGCCGGGTCCGCGCAGGTGCGCCCCGACTGGGCGCCGGTGGCGAAGCGGATCCGGGAGGAGGCCACCGACACCTGGGACGACAAGGCGGCGGTGGACCGCTTCACCGGCAAGGGGGGCCGGTTCGTACGCGGCAGCGGCCGGCTCGACGGCCCGAACCGGGTACGCGTCGGCGACCAGGTCTTCGAGGCCCGCTACGGGGTGGTGCTCGGCACCGGCACCCGGCCCTCGATCCCGCCGATCGACGGGCTGGCCGACACGCCGTACTGGACCAACCACCAGGCCATCGAGGTCGAGGAGCTGCCGGGCACGATGCTGGTGCTCGGCGGCGGCGCGATCGGGCTGGAACTGGCCCAGGTGTTCGCCCGGTTCGGCGTGCGGGTCACCGTCGTCGAGGCCGGCGACCGGGTGCTCGCCGTCGAGGAACCGGAGGCGTCCGCGCTCGCCGCCGACGCGCTGCGTGCCGACGGGGTGGAGATCCGCACCGGGGTCAAGGCCGGTCGGGTCAGCCACGACGGCGACGAGTTCACCGTCCACGCCGACGGCGCGGCGTTCCGCGGCGAGAAGCTGCTGGTGGTGACCGGCCGCCGGGCGCACCTGGAGGAGCTGGGGCTGGACACGGTCGGCGTCGACGCCACGCAGCGCTACCTGCCGGTCAACGACCGGATGCACGTCACCGAGGGCATCTGGGCGGTCGGCGACCTCACCGGCGAGGGCGCGTTCACCCACATCGCCATGTACCAGGCCGGCATCGTGGTCGCCGACGTGCTCGACCACATGCGCCACACCAAGGGCGGGCCGGACGCCAGCGGCACCGCCAGCGTGGTCGGCGGCGCGGCCGGCGTGGTCAGCGCCGTCGGCGGCGCGATGAGCGCGGGCGGGTCCACTGTCGCGCCGGGCAGCGTCCCGGTGGCCGACTACCGGGCCCTGCCCCGGGTCACGTTCACCGACCCCGAGGTGGGCGCCGTCGGCCTGACCGAGCAGCAGGCCCGCGACCGGGGCATCAACGTCCAGATCGGCTACACCGACCTGACCTCGTCGACCCGGGGCTGGATCCACAAGACCGGCAACGCCGGCTTCATCAAGCTGATCGCCGACGCGGACCAGGGCGTGCTGGTCGGTGCCACCTCGGCCGGCCCGGCCGGCGGCGAGGTGCTCTCCGCGCTGCTGGTGGCCGTGCACGCGGCGGTGCCGATCAGCCAGCTCCGGCACATGATCTACACGTATCCGACGTTCCACCGGGCCATCGAGGACGCGTTGCGAAACCTGAAGTGACGCCTCAGCCGGCCGGCGCACCGTGCCGGCCGGCACCGGCGGCGAACCGGCCGGCGCCACGCACCCCGTCGACCGCCAGCGACTCCGTGCCGTAGGCCAACTCCACGGCGAGCGCCTCCGGCTCCGGCCGGCCGGCGCCGTCGAGCAGCGCCGCCCGGTCGTTGCGCAGGCAGGTCTGCGGGTGCCGGGCGATCTCGCCGGCCAGCCGCTCGGCCTCCGCCCGGGCCGCACCGGGCGGGACCAACCGGTTCACCAACCCCATCGCGTACGCCTCGTCGGCCGGCACCGGCCGCCCGGTGAGGATCAGGTCCATCGCCCGGCTCTCCCCGATCAGCCGGGGCAGCCGGACCGTCCCGCCGTCGATCAACGGCACCCCCCACCGCCGGCAGAACACCCCGAGCGTCGCGTCCGACTCGGCGACCCGCAGGTCGCACCAGAGCGCCAGCTCCAGGCCGCCAGCCACCGCGTACCCGGAGATCGCGGCGACGACCGGCTTGGACAGGCGCAGCCGGGTCGGACCCATCGGACCGTCGCCCTCGGCCTCGACCCGGTTGCCGCGCGCCGTGCCGATCGCCTTGAGGTCGGCACCCGAGCAGAACGTGCCGCCCGCGCCCCAGAGCACGGCGACCGCCGCGTCCGGGTCGGCGTCGAACGCGCGGAACACGTCGGCAAGCGCCCGGGCGGTCGGCCCGTCCACCGCGTTACGGGCCTCCGGCCGGTCCAGAATCACCGTGGTCACGCCGTCGGCGTGCTCGACGCGTACCCCCACCACCCCAGCATGCCCGCGACGGTGCCGGGCACGCCACCAGACGACCGGGCACACAAATTCGCGGAAAGAGTGCCCATCCGAGGCGCGATGGGCACTCTTTCCGCGAATTCGCAGGCGAGGAGTGCCGGCGTCCGGTTTGGGGGCTCTGCTGCCGGGAAGTCGGAACAGGTGCGCCAACTACTGACGAAGCTTGAACAGGCCGCAGGGCTCGACCGGGTCGGCGACCGGGTCCAGCGCGTCGTGCAGGGCACGCTGCGCTCGCAACGCGTCCGGGACGCGCTGCACGGCGTCTGGCTGGGCCATCCGCTGCACCCCGCCATGGTGCAGGTCCCGGTCGGCGCGTGGATCTCCGCCGCCGTGGTGGACCTGCTGCCCGGCCAGCGCCGGGCCGCCACCGCGTTGGTCGGGCTCGGCACGGTCAGCGCGTTGCCGGCGGCGGTGGCCGGGTGGAACGACTGGGCGGCGCTCTCCCGGGACCAGCGGCGGATCGGGCTGGTGCACGCCGGGGCCAACATCGTCGGCCTCACGCTCTACGCCGGCTCGCTGGCGGCCCGGCTGAACGGGCGGCACGGCCTCGGCCGGGCGCTGGCCTACCTGGGGCTGTCCGCGGCCGGCGGCGGCGCGTACCTGGGTGGGCACCTCGCCTACAAGCAGGGGGCCCAGGTCAGCCAGAGCGTCTCCGACCTGCACCTGATCGGCGACGGCTGGCACCCGGTGGGCGACCTGAACAGCCTGCCGCAGCGCGAACTGGTCACAAGGGAGATCGACGACGTCTCGGTGATCCTCTACCGGCACGGTGACGACGTCACCGTGATGCTGGAGCGCTGCCCGCACCAGAGCGGCCCGCTCGGTGAGGGCGAGGTGCGGCAGATCGACGGCCATGCCTGCGTGGTGTGCCCGTGGCACGGCAGCGCGTTCCGCCTCAACGGCGGCGAGGTGGTGCACGGCCCGGCCGCCAACGACCAGGTCGTGCTGCCCACCCGCGTGGTCTCCGGCCGGGTCGAGGCCCGGCTGCCCTGATCCGGCCGCCGTACCCGCAACGCATCCGGCTGCGTGCCCACCGTTCGGCCGCCGGCCGCGCATCCGGCAACCGGTGACCTGCGGCGCACCGGCCTCAGTCGCGCCGGTGACGCACGGGCGTCAGTCGCGGCGGTGCCGGCCGTTGCCCAGCGCGCGGCTGCCCAGCGCCCGGGCCGGTACCGGCCGGCGGCGCAGCCCGAGGACGGCGCCGATCTGGGCACCCACGATGCTCGCCACCGCCAGCACCGCCGAGATGGCCAACGGGCGGTTGATGCCCTCCTCGGCCGTGGCCCGGGACGCGCCCGCCGCCATGGCCGGCGGCTGCCCCTCCGGCGCCTCCACCGTGGGCGTGGTGTCCCGCGCCGGCGTGTGCGGCGCGGGCTTCGGCTTCGGTTTCGGCGCCATCGCGGACGTACCGCCCCCGTCCGGCTTCGCCGGGGCGGGCTTCGCCGGCGTCACCACCAGCCGGCCGGCGGCGTGCCGGCGGGCCCCCTCGTCCACCGCGCCGCCGGGCAGTTCGAGCAGCTGGCCGGGGCGGATCCGGTCCGGGTCGGCGAGCCGGTTCAACCGGGCCAGCTCCCGGTAGCGGTCGAAGTCGTCCAGGTAACGGTCGGCCACCTCGCCCAGGTAGTCGCCCTTCGCCACCCGGTACACCGCCGGGCCGGTCGCGTCCGGTGCGGCAGGCGTCGGCGTCGCGACCTGCGGTGCGGTGTACGCCGTGGTGACGGCCGGCGCGGCGACCACCGGTTGCGGCGCGGCCAGCGTCGCGGCGCTGGCCGCGGCCGGGCTCGCCGCCAGGATCAGCGCCACGGAGCCGACCAGCGCGGCGGCGGCCCGCTGCTGGCGGTGCATGCCGGGCAGCTTCGGCGCGGGTCGGCGCAACGCCGACGCGAGCAGTTCCACCACGACCGAGAACGCGAACGTGGCCCAGCCGAACCAGCCCACCACGGCCAGCGCCCGCAGGAAGAGCTGCCCGTCGTCTCGGCTGGTCAACGCCGTACCCACCTCGGCCAGGGTGGGCAGGTGGTCGGGCAGCGGGTTGCCGGCGAAGGCCAGCAGGGCGACCGGTCCGCCGGCCAGCAGCCCCACGAGCACGACGAGAGCGCCGAGCCCGGTGAGAACCTGGCCGGCGCGGTGGACGGCGGAGCGTCGGGGTGCACCCATGGCGGCCTTCCCTTCCTACGGTCCGGTGAGCGCCCGAGCGGTGGCCTCACCGGTGACGGTGGCGGTCTTCTGCACGCCGAAGAGCCCGATCAGGTCCCGGCGGTAGGTGATCCGGACGCGTACCCGGATCTGGGTCTCGAGGCCGACCACGGGGAAGTCGACGTCGTGGCCACCGACCCCACCCGCGGCGCTGAGGTAGTCGGCGACGGCCGCGCGGGCGGCGACCTGGTCGATCCGCTTCGGACCGCCCTCGATGGCGCTCGCGCGGTCGATCATCTGACCGCCGCTGCGAGCCGCCTCGGCGGCCAGGTTGTCGGCGCGTTGCAGCGTCCGGAGCTGCCCGGCGCCGTCGTAGGCGAGGCTGACGACGGCCAGCACTCCGGTCATCGCCACGGCCAGGAACAGGCTCACCCGGCCGCTCTCCGCCCCGCGCCGGCCGGTCATCCGCGGCTCCGGTAGGTGTCCAGCGGCGAGGTGAAGCGCGCCACGACCGTCTTGCCGCCCGGCACCCCGGGCAGGCCGGGCGCCCGCAGGTCGTCGAAGGAGACGGTGCAGGTGACCGTCACCGTGACGGTCGCCGGCACGCCGGCCGCGCTCCGGTACGCGGTGGCGAAGGTGGTCTGCTGCCCGGCCACCGAGCCGCTCAGGTCCAGCCTCGGCGGGGCGGTGCATCGCAGGCCGGACCAGTTGAGCTGGTCGCGGGCCGCCTGCTCGGCGGCCTTCTCGCCGGCGCGGGCGTCGCGCGCCAGGGAGGCGGCCCGGGCGGCGTCGTGCGCGGCGGACTCCACCGCCTCGTCGGCGACGGCGGTCCGGCCGGCCACCCCGGCGAGCACCATCAGCCCGATGAAGGCGGGGGCGAGCACCGCCACCTCGATCGAGACGGAACCGCGGTCCCGCGGTGCCGGCCTCATCCCGTGGTCCAGCGTTCGACGGGGCCGTGCGCGGTCTGCGTGACCTCGAAGTCGACGCCCGGGACGACCGACAGGGAACGCCCGCGCACCGTGCAGGTGACGTCGACGGCGGTCTCCACGCAGGTCGGGCCGTTCCTGTCCCAGCCGACCAGCCAGTCGCCGGAGCGGCGCAGGAACGTGATCGCCTGCGCCCGGCCGGCGTCCGGCCCGGCGTCGAACGTGCGTTGCGCGTTCACAGCGGTCTGCGCCGCGTTGAGCGCGGTGGACCGGGCGACGAACCAGACGCCGACCTGGATCGAGCCGAAGAGCAGCACCAGGATGGCCGGCATCATCACGGCCAGCTCGACCGGGTTGGCGCCCCGCTCGCGCCCGCCCGCGTCGAGGCGGGCGCGCAGCGTGGCGGCGATCCGCCCCGGACCGCGCGGACCGGGCCGACCGGCGGGTGCCGGTCGGCTCCGGGCCGTACGGGCGGGGCGGGAGGTCACTTCGTCACCACCGGGTCCTTGTGGTCCGGGATGCTGGTCATCCAGTCCCGCGCCTTGGTCAGGGCGAGGCCGGTGACCACGACGGCCACCGCGACGAGACCGAAGATGATCACCGCGGTCGGCACCGGGCTGTCGCCGCGCTCGGCCTGGTGGCGCAGCTCGGCGAGGCGACTCCGGACCGCCGCGTAGACGTACGTGCTGAGGAGTTGCATGACCTTGCTCCTTCTCGGGGGTGGGGTTCACAGGCGGGCGAGGAACGGATAGACGGCGAAGCCGAGCAGGACGAAGACCAGCAGCGAGCCGGGAATGTCCAACTTGCTGGTCACCCCCTCGGCGCGGGTCAGGTTGTCGGTACGGATCTGGTCGCGCAGCGAGTCGGCGCGGGAGCGCAACGTCTCGTGCACCTGGGCGCCCTCACTGCCGGAGGAACGCATGATGGCGCCCACGTCACCCAGCTCCGGAATGCCGATCCGGTCCGCCAGCTCCTGCAACTCGTCCCACGGCGAGTGCATCTGGAGCTGGGCGAGCCGCAACGCCTCCCGGATCCGGTCGAACACCCAGCCGTCGCAGACCGCCGCCGCGCGTTCCAGCGACTGCACCGGGCCGTGCGCGGCGGAGAGTTGCAACGCCACCAGGTCGAGGTAGGTGCAGACCGCCTGGCGGAACTCGTCCCGGGCGGCGTCCGCCCTGGTCAGCACCGAGCGGTGCGCGACCAGGCCGGCGAGCAGCGCCATCCCGAGGCTGGCCAGCACCGGCACGGCCACCGGCAGGGACACCCCGCCCAGGAAGAGCACGGCGGAGAGGACCGCCGGCGTGACAAACCCGATCAGCGCGGAGAGCAGCACCGACAGGGCGTACTGCTCGGGGGTCTGGTCGAGCAGGGCGAGCTGCCGGGTCGGCGGGCGCAGCCAACGGGCGAAGCCGCCGAGCCAGTCCGGCCCCGCACCGGCCGTCGGGGCCTGACCGGGCGGCTGGTGCAGCCGGCGCAGCGCCGGGCCGAGCGCCGGGGTGGCCGGTAGCGCCTCGCGGACCACGAGGAAGAGGCCAAGGCCGACCGCCGATCCGCCCAGCACCGCCGCCGCGAGCTGCCAGTTGAGGACCACTACGCGATCGCCTCCTCCGGGTCGGGCGCCGGCAGGAAACGCGCCGGGCGGGGCGGCTGGCTCATCGACCGGACCCAGACCAGCAGGCCGATGAAGGCCGCGCCGAGCACCGCCATCACGAGCTGCCCGGTGAACGTGCCGTAGGGGCGGATGTAGTCGCTGTTCACCAGCCCGTACGCCAGCGTGGCGAGCGTCATGCCGGTCAGGAAGCGGACCGCGAACCGGGGCTGGGTCCGCTTCGCCTCGACCTCGCGCCGGGTGGCCACCTCGGCGGACGCGGCGCCGGCGATCGAGCGGAGCACGTCGCCGAGGCGCTCGCCCCGGTCGGTGAGGTGCAGGATCAGCGCGGCCACCACCTGGTCGGCGACCGGGTCGGCGATCTCGTCGGCGAACGCCAGCAACGCGGACTTGGCCAGCCAGCCGGCCTGGAGGCGGGCGGCCAGCGTGCGTACCTCCTCCTGGATCTCCTCCGGCGCGGTGGTGATGGTGCCGACGATGGCCTGCTGGAGCCCCTGCCCGGTGGCCGAGATGTCCTTGAGCCGCCGGGTCCACTCGCCGACCGCCTCGACCCGGGCGATGGCCCGTTGCTCGGCCCGGCCGACCGCGAACAGCCACGGCACCCCGGGCACCGCGAGCGCCACCAGCAGGCCCACCACCGGCAGCCCGGTGAGCAGGAACGCCAACGCGCCGGCGGCCACCGCGCCGCCCAGCAGGAGCTGGTGGCGTCGCTGGTCGGCACGACCGGCCCCGGCGCCGGTCCAGAGCCGGCTCAGACCCGGCCCGGCGCTGCCCGGCGTCGACCCCGGTGGCCGGCGGGTGCCGACCAGCGCGACCACGGCCAGCACCAGCCCGGCCACGCAGGCCGCGCCGGAGACCAGCGCGATCAGCTCGATCTGCGTCACGCCGGCCCTCCGTTCGGCCGCCGCCCGAGGCGGGTGTGCCGGGGCCGACGCCAGGCGCCGACGCCGGCCTCCACGAACCGGGTGAGCAGGCGCGAGTCGTAGCCGACGCGCAGCAGTTGGTCGCGGATCCGCTCCGGCAGGTGGCGGGGGACCGCCCGGCCGTCCGGCCCGGGACCGAAGACCGTGGTGGTGGTGATCCTGTTGCCCTCGCCGACGCCGATGACCTCCTCGACGTGCGAGACGAAGCGGTGCTTGCGGCCACCGATCGCGGTCTCGTCCTCGACCGTGACGTAGACGATCAGGTCGAGCGCGTTGCCGGCCATCCGCCGGGCCTGGTCGACTGTCATCTCCCGGCCGTGGGAGAGCGCCAGCTCGATGATCCGCTCGCTCACCCCGGCCGGGGTACGGGCGTGGATGGTGCACATCGACCCGCGACTGGTGGTCATCGCCTGGAGCATCGGCACGATCTCCCGGGACCGCACCTCGCCGACGATGATCCGCAGCACGCCCATCCGCAGCGACACCGGGATCAGGTCGGCGATGCTCACCTCACCGGCCGGTCGCCCGTCCGCGCCGCGTTCGCCGTGCCCCTCCCGGGACTCGAAGCTCATCACCGCCCGGTGCTTGTGTCCGCGCCGGGCCGGGAGCAGTTCCCGGCTCTCCTCCAGCAGCACGTACGGTTCGTCGGCCGGGATGTCGTCCATCAGCGCCCGGATGACAGTGGTCTTGCCGGCCCCGGCCAGCCCGGCGACCATGATGTTCAACCCGGCGCGCATGGACGCGCGGAGGAAGTCGCGCAGCAGCGGATCGATCATCTCGTCCAGGTCGGGACGGCCGCCGGCGATGTCCTCCAGGCTCACGTCCAGCGTGTTGTGCTTGCGGATCACCGCGTACGGGCGGTGGCTGACCAGGAAGACCGCGGCGAGCCGGCTGCCGTCGGGCAGTTGCAGGTCGAGCGTGGGCTTGGAGGTGGAGAGCGACCGCTCGGTGGCCCCGGCCCGGCGGGCCGCCGCCTGGAGGATCTCCACCAGTTCGTCGTCCGTCTCGGCGATCGGCTCGGCCCAGTCGACGCCACCGCCGTGCCGGGTGATGCGCACCTGGTCGCAGCCGAGGATGTGCACCTCCTCGATGGTGTCGTCGACGAGCAGCGTCTGGAGCCGGCCCAGCCCGACCAGTTCGGCGGTCACCTGGTCGAGCAGCAGCCGTTCCGCGTCGGCGGGCATCGGTGTGCCGGCCCGGCGCACCGAGTCGGCGTACGCGGAGACCACCGCGACGGCCAGTCGGGCCCGCTCGACCTCCTCGGCGTCGGCGTCGAACTCCCGGCCGCGCTGCCAGTGGGTGAGTCGTTCACTCAGTTCCCGGCGCAGCTCGCGGACGACCGCGAAGTCGACCCGGGGGCGGGGCGGCGGGGCGGCCGGTGCGGCGGGGAGCGCCGGGCCGGCCACGTGGTGCCGTCCGTTCGGCGGCGCCAGCGGCGGGACCGTGGAGACGACGCCGGGTTGCTGCCCGCGCGGGTCGTGCGAGACCGGCTCAAACCGCACCGGGCACCCCCGGCGCGGTCGGCGCGCTGACCGCTGCGGCGGCGGTCACGCCGGGCCAGGACAGCCGGGCCCGACGCCGGTCGAGCAGCGCCCGGACCGGCACCTCCAACGCGCCGGCCGCGCGCATGAGCGGCCGGTTGGCGCGTACGGTGCCGCCGCGGCCGAGCACCTCGGCGGTACGCGGGTCGTGCGGCAGGCGGGCGATCACCGGCAGTCGCAGCGCCTTGCTGATCTCGCTGGTGCCGTGCCCGTCGCCGACCACCAGTAGGCGCAGGTTGCCCGGGGGGACGCGGTGCTCGGTGAGGTCCCGTTCGATCGCCCGGACCGTGGCCCGGGTGGCGGAGAGGTCGGGCAGGTGCGCGCGGGTGACCAGCAGCACCACCGCGGCGGCCCGCAGCAGCGGCCAGGGTGGACCGGCGACCGCCAGCCGACCGCAGTCGACCAGCACGTCGTAGGGGGGCACGCCGCGTTCCAGCCCGGTGAAGTAGTCGGCGAAGCGCTGCCAGAGCGGGACCACGCTGCCGGCCTGGGCCGGGTCGACCACGCCGGGCAGCAGCAGCCGCTCGCGGCGGGGCGCGTCCAGGTCGACGAGCTGGGACCAGAACGTGCTCTCCAGGCTGCCGTCGCGCAGTTCACCGACGGCCAGCTCGCCGATGCCGCGCGGGCCGTCGAGCGCGCCGCCCAGGTAGCCGGCGAGGATGGAGCCACCCGACGGGTCGCACTCGGCCAGCACGAGCCGGCGGTGCCAGCTCAGCGCGGCGGCCAGGGTGGTGGTGGTGACGCCGGGCGAACCCTTCGCCGACACCAGGGCGATGATCGCCATCAGGCCGCCTCGGTGAGCACGAGCGCGATCCGGTCGTCCGCGGCCAGCACCACCACCGCCGGCACGTCCCGGACGGCCAGCGCCAGGTAGACCACCACGTCACCGCTCTCCGGCGTGGCGGTGTCGATCACGGTGGCCGCGAACCGGGTGCCGCCGCCCCGGGCCGCGTCGGAGCCGCTGGTGCCGGCGGTCGGCGTGCTGACCAGCAGCACCTTGTCGCCGGGGTGCAGTTCGCGGGCGGGCACCTGGTCGGCCGCCAGTCCCAGCGCGATCTGCTGCTGGCCGGGGCCGAGCAGCGGGGCGTCGGTGAGTTGGGCCGGGGTGAGCAGCGTGCCGGGGGTGAGCCGCACGGCGGCCCGCAGGCCGAGCAGTTCCTTCATCCGGTCGGCCGGCACCGGCCGCAGCTCGCGTCCGCCGGAGACGCGGACCGGCACCAGGTCGTCGGCGGTGAGCTGCTGGCCCACCTCGACCGGTCGGGCGACCGCCAGGTAGCTGCCGGTGGACCGGACCGAGGTGACCGCGAACGCCGCGCCCAGCCCGCCGAGCGCGATCAGCAGGATGGCCAGGCCGAGCAGGCCGGGCCGGATGCGCCGTTGCCGGACCACCTTGGGCGGTGCCACCGGCGCCTCCACCGGGGTCCCGTTCCGGGCCGCCACCACACTCATCGCGTCACCACCTGGAGTTCGTTGATCTGCACCGGGACGACACCGCTGACCCGGCTCTGGTCGATCACGCCGCTCTCCCCGCCGCTGGACGACCACTCGACGGTCCAGAACGTGGTGGCGTAGACCCGGTACGTGCCGGCCTTCGGGTAGCCGGCATCCAGGCCGCAGTCGGGCGAGGGGGCGCCGGCGTGCGGCCCGCTGGAGCTGTAGGGCGTGCCCGGCCCGCGGCACTCGACGTCGAGGCCGTCGCCCATGTGCCAGACGATCTTGCCCACCTTCGCGGTGATCGAGACGGTGAGGCCCCGCTCCGAGGCGGAGGCGCTCAGCGGTCCGAAGTAGGAGTTGCCGGGGCTGGCCCACATCCAGACCGGCAGCCCAACCAGCCCCGGCCCCTTGCTGCGCCGGGGCGCGACCGCCGCCCGGGGCGGCAGCAGCGAGATCGAGGCCAGCGCGCGACGGGCCAGCTCCTCCGGGTCGGGCGGGGTGCCGTAGCCGCCCGGCGGCGCGTCGAGCAGCACGGTGCCCTGCTGGCCGGTGGCACCTTCTTGGCAACTGGCGGTGTACCACTGCTTGCCGTCCGGCGCGGGCAGTTGCGGCTCGTTCAGCCTGTAATAGCAGCCGTCGCTGTTGTTGAACCAGCCCGCCACGTCGTCGTAGCAGGCGACGACCCGGCCGTTCCACTGGCACTTCGCGGTGCCTCCGCCGCTGCCGCTGCCGCCGCCGTCGTTGCCGCCGCCGCCCGGCCCGCCGCCGCCGCCCGGGACGCCCGGGTCGTCGTCCCAGACGTCACAGTTGTTCTGGTCGGGTGGGCACGAGCCGCCCGGGTCGGCGGCGCGGGCGGGGGAGCCGGCCAGCGTCAGCACCGCCACCAGGCCGGTGACGAACCACCGGCGGGGCGTCCCGACCCGGTCGGCCGGGACGCTCCCTCCTCCCCAGGTCAGCACGGCTGGTCCCGGTGCGCGGCGCCGGCGTTGACCAGCCAGCGACCGTCGGGATAGCGGGCCGCGGTCGCGGTGGCCAGGTACCGGCCGCCGTCGGTGCCGGGCACGGGCTTGCGGCTCTTGACGTAGACCAGCCGGTAGCCGGTCGCGTCCAGGCAGTCCTGGATCTCGACGGTGGGCGTTTCGGCGGCCAGGTCGACCGAGACCACCGTGGGGGTGGAAACCAGTTTTCCGGTACGCATCGCGCCGTGCTCCTTCGCGTCACGAATTGCCAACCGAACCTGGGTCAGCAGCGGGTCGGCCAGAAAACGGCCGAGGGCGGGATGGCCGGGATCGCTGCGGGCGCTCGCCGCCCGGGACGCGGCGAGATAGCCGGAATAGGCGGTGAGTGCCGCTTTTTCGGCCGCTTTCTCCTCGGCGGTGGAATGCGCGGCGGGCGCTGCGGCGCGGCCGGTCAGCGGGCCGGTGGTCGCCTCGGGCCCGGTGCCGCAGCCGGCGGCACCGACCGCCAGCACGAGGCTGAGCAGGCCGCCTTCCCATCGGCGGGATTGCCATGTGCGCAACGCCGAGCCCTCCTCGGTGCCGGCCCGGTGCGGTCGCGCGGAGCGCTCCGGGCATGCGGAAGCACGCCCGGATCTGTCGGACCGGACCTCGACCGCCACCGTGTGCATTTACCTGTGCTGATCTTCGTGGAATGTGGAAGTGCTGTCTCCGGTCCGCCTCCGACGCCATTGAGCGGGGGTTGCGTCGTACCCAAGGGGCGAGCATAGGCTGACGTCCGCCGATGCAACAGAGGCAATTCACGTGAACACGTTGAGTGAAGACGGGTGGTGGCGGCCGGTGGCGTTCCGGACGGTGACGAGCGGGTCCTCCCCGGCCTCCCCGACAGTCGGTGTGCGCTCACCCGCACCCGTCCACCCGCCCGCGCCGGCCGCCCGCCACGCCACCGGTATGGGCGGGGTGCACCCCGCTCGTCCGATCCGTCCCGCCGGTCGGCCACGCCCGACACCCGTCGTCGGCACCGGCCGCTCCGGGGCCCCGCCGGACGCCATTTTCCGCGCCATCCGCCACACGACGATCAACGTGCCGTCACTCTGCGTGCTCCGCAGCGGAACCACCGGCGACCGGACGGGGGAGCCGGCATGACCACCGAACGGCTCCGCCACCCCGACCCGCCGGCCGTCACCCGCCGCCCGCTCGTCCGGCTGCTGGCCACCCTCGCGGTCGGGCCGCCGGTCCGGCTGGCGGTGGCCCGCTACGCCGTACCGCCGGACTGCCCGGACCGGACGGCGTGCGACGCCTGCGGCACGCCGATCGGGCTGGACCGGCCGTGGCCGGCGCTCGGGCCGGCGGCCCGCTGCCCCGGCTGCCGGGCGCGGATCGGCGTGCCACCGGCCGTGGCGGAGGTGGCGCTCGCGGTCGCCGTCGCGGTGCTGGCGTTGGCCGGCGGGCTGCCCGGCGCGCGCCTGGCGCTGGCCTGGTGGCTCGCCTGGGCGGTGCCGATGGCGCTGGTGGACGCCGCGGCGCACCGGCTGCCCGACCGGCTGACCTGGCCGGCCGCCGGCGGCACCGCGGCGCTGCTCGGGGCGACCGCGCTGGCCGGGCCCGGCCCGGCACCCTGGGTACGGGCCGTCGCGGCCGGGCTGGCGCTCGGCGCCGGCTTCGCGGCCACCACCGTGCTGTTCGGCCGGCGCGGTTTCGGCCTCGGCGACGCCAAGCTGGCCCTGGGCGCGGGTGCGCTGCTCGGCTGGTACGGCTGGCCGGTCCTGGTGGCCGGGCTGGTGCTCGCGGTCACCCTGGCCGCGCTGGCCGGGCTGGTGCTGCTCGCCGCCCGGCGGGTCCGCTGGCGCAGTCACCTGCCGTTCGGGCCGTTCCTCATCCTCGGCACCGCCGCCACGCTGGTGCTCACCACCGGCGGCGTGTGATCGGCCACGCTCGGCGTGCGCGCGCCCGCAGGTAAGGCGGGGCCCCTTGTTAACGCCTTCGGTATAGGAAGGGGCCCCGCTTAACACCCCGTGCCCCGGTCACCCGGCGGCTGGGCCGGTACGCCGGACATCCGCTCGACGATCTTCTCCAGCGCCTCGAACGCGTACGCCCAGTTGTGGCACTTGAAGCTGCGCAGCCCGGTGATCGGGGTGCGACAGTCGGCACAGTGGACGCCGGGCACCGCGTCCGGCACCTCGGTGTTGACGTACTTCCGCTCGCCGAGCACCACCCGCGCGATCATCGCCGTGTCGTGCACCCCGTGCAGCGCGGACGAGACGATGTCGTACCAGGTCACCCGGCGTCCGCACTTCGGGCAGTCCGGCTCGTCGCCGCTGACCCACAGCGGTGCGCCGATGCTGTGCGCCGGGATGTTCAGCAGCCGCTCCATCCGGCGTACGTCCGACTCGGGGGTGGTCCACCGGTGCCGCCCGGGGAGTGAGGCGGGTGAGTCGTAGACGGCGCGGAACAGCACCGGGTCGACCTCCACGGTCTGCCGCCGATCGGTCATCGGTACCTCCTGGGAACAACGGGTCAGCGGTTCGTCGCCCAGGGTGCTACACATCAGGGCGTGACGGCTGCTGAAACGCGACCCAACGTGGCCCGGATGTACGACTACTACCTGGGCGGATGCCACAATTTCGCGGCCGACCGGGCCGCCGCGGAGGAGATCCTGAAGATCTTTCCGGACACCGGCGTGGCGGCCCAGACGAACCGCGCCTTCCTGCGCCGGGCCGTGCGGTGGGCGGCCGAGCGGGGCGTACGCCAGTTCCTCGACGTCGGCGCCGGGCTGCCCACCCAGGGCAACGTGCACGAGGTGGTCCGCGCGGTGAACCCGGACGCCCGGGTGGTCTACGTGGACACCGACGAGGTGGCCGTCGCGTACGCCAGGCGGTTGCTGCCCACCGACGGCGGGCGCACCGTGGTGGTCCGCGGTGACCTGCGGCGGCCCGACGAGCTGCTGGCCGACCCGACGCTGCGCGCGACGCTCGACCTCCGTGAGCCGGTGGCGCTGCTGCTGGTCGCGGTGCTGCACTTCGTGCCCGACGCGGACGACCCGTGGACGGCCGTGGCCCGGCTGCGCGACGCCACCGCGCCCGGCAGCCTGCTCGCGTTGTCGCACCTGACGCTGGACGGCGCGCCGCCGCTGCCCGCGCGGGCCGGCACCGAGGTCTACCGGCGCAGCAGCGCGCCGCTGGTGCCCCGCACCCACGCCGACGTGGCCCGCTTCCTCGACGGGTACGACCTGGTCGAGCCCGGTCTGGTCCGGCTGGCCGACTGGCGGCCGGACGGCGAGCCGCAGGCCGCGGTGTCGCACGGCTACGGCGGGGTGGGCGTGCGTCGCTGACCTCCCGACGACATCCAAGTTAGCAAGCATCGGGCATCTGCGGTATCGGCCGACGAACCGATCAGATCGGGCGGAAATTCTCGTTAGATTCGCCGAGCTGATCTGACGGGGAGGTCACCGGTGTCCACTGTGCCCACAATCGAAAAGCGAGTTCCGCCGCTGGTCCGGCGAGGACTCGTGCCGCAAACGCGACCGCAGCGCATTCTCGCGCTGGCCACGTTCGTCAACATGATCGGCAGCGGTGTCTTCATGGTCACCGCCGCGCTGTTCTTCACCCGCGTGGTCGGTCTGCCGCTGGCCCAGGTCGGCCTCGGCATGGGCGTCGCCGCCGGCGCCGGCCTGCTCGCGGGCGTACCGGTGGGGCATCTCGCCGACCGGCGCGGGCCCCGGGAGGTCTACCTGGGCATGCTCGTGATCCAGGGCGCGGCGATGGGCGCGCTGCTTGTCGTCCGCAATTTCTGGCTGGTCCTGGTGGCGCTCTGCGTCGGTGAACTGGCCCGTTCCGCCGGGGGCGCCGCGCGGGGACCACTCGTTCGCGGAATCGGCGGCGACGACCTGCCGAGATATCGCGCGTACCTGCGCTCGGTCGCCAATCTGGCCGGCAGTTGCGCCGCGATCGCGACCGGGTTCGCCGTGCAGTTCGACAGCCGCCCGGCCTACCTGGCGCTGGTGCTGGCGAACGCGCTCAGCTTCGTCGCCGCCGCGAGCGTGGTCGCCGCCCTGCCGGCGCTGCCACCGGTTTCCGCGCCGCCCCGCACCAACCGCTGGGCGGTCCTGCGCGACCGGGGGTACGTGGCCGTCACCGTGCTGGACGGCGTGATGTCGATCCACCACCAGGTGCTGCTCTTCGCGTTGCCGCTGTGGATCGTCGGGCACACCGACGCGCCCCGCTGGCTGGTCGGCGCGACGGCCCTGGCCAACACCGCACTCGTGGTGCTGCTCCAGGTCCGGGCGAGCCGGGGCGTGGACAGCAGCGACGCGGCCGGTCGGGCCGTACGCCGGGCCGGGGTCGCCTTCCTCGCCGGGATGGCGGTCGTCGCCGCGACCGCCACACTGCCCACCTGGCTCGCCGTCGCCGGCATCGGGCTCGGCGTCTGCGTGCACACCGTCGGCGAACTGTGGCACACCGCCGGCTCGATGGAGCTGCGCTTCAGCCTGGCCCCGGCACATGCGCAGGGGCAGTACATGGGCCTGTTCGGGTTCGGCGCCGGCCTGGCGAACGTGGTGGCGCCGACCGTGCTGGCGTTGTGCTGCATCACCTGGGGCGCGCCCGGCTGGCTGCTGCTCGGCGGCGTGTTCCTGGTGGTGGGACTGGTGACGCCGGAGGTGGTGCGCCGGGCGGAGCGGAACCGCCCGGCGTGACGCTCAGTCGAGGCCGCGGTGGGCGGCCCAGAGCGCGGCCGCCCGGTCGGCCGCCGCCGCCACCAGCGCGGCCAGCTCCGGCCGGTCCGGCACCCGGAACGACACGTACGCGCCGCGCCCACCCGCCGTGGGTCGGCCGTACGCCTTGGCGGCGAGCCGGCCGTCCGGCAGCAGCCGGATGTTGAGAGTGGTCAGCGTGAACTCCTCGCCGCGCCGGGTGTCGGTCCAGCGCAGCGCCTCCGGAACGGCCACGTTGATGGCGAGGGCGGTGACGTCGGGCGGGGCGTCGCTGCTCATCCGGGCTCGGGTGGAGGCGTCGCTGCTCATCCGGGCATCGTCGCACGGCGGCTCAGCGTCGTCTCCCGGGTCATCCGGGACAGCTTCTCCGGGTTGCGCACCGCGTAGAGCCCGGTGATCAGGCCGTCGTCGAAGCGTACCGCCACGACCGTGTCCAGCTCGCCGTCGAGCCGCACGAGCAGCGCCGGGTAGCCGTTGACCTGCGCCGGCACCATCGACGCCACCTCGGCGACCCGACGCCAGCCGCCGGCCAGCAGGCGGGCCACCTTGTCGGCGCCGGCGACCGGGCGCGGGATCGCCTGCCTGATCCCGCCGCCGTCGCCAACCAGCACGACGTCCTCGGCGAGCACCGCGAGCAACGACCGGAGGTCGCCGGTCTCGACCGCCCGCCGGAACGCGTCGAGCGCGTCCCGGGTCTCGGCCGCGGAGACGGTACGGCGCGGCCGGCGCGCCGCCACGTGGGCGCGTGCCCGGTGCGCGATCTGCCGCACCGTGGCCGGCGTCCGGTCGACCGTCTCGGCGATCTCGTCGTACCCGACGTCGAACACCTCACGCAGCACGAACACGGCCCGCTCGGTCGGCGCGAGCGTCTCCAGCACCAGCAGCATCGCCATCGAGACGCTGTCGGCCAGCGCCACGTCGTCGGCCACGTCGGGGGTGGTCAGCAGCGGCTCGGGCAGCCACGACCCGACGTACGACTCCTTGCGCCGGCCGAGCGCGCGCAGCCGGGACAGTGCCTGGCGGGTGGTGATCCGGATCAGGTAGGCGCGTCGGTCCCGGATCTCGTCGAGGTTGACGCCGGCCCACCGCAGCCAGGTCTCCTGGAGCACGTCCTCGGCGTCGGCGGCCGAGCCGAGCATCTCGTACGCGACCGTGAAGAGCAGGTTCCGGTGGGCGAGGAACTCCTCGGTGGCCGGGTCCGCCATGGCTGGCTCCTCCGCTGCTCGACTGCGTTCCCCACCAGACGCCGGCCACCGGCCCGATGTGACACCGTGCCGCTGTGGCGGTCGTCACCGGGCCACGGTGTCACGCCGCCCCCGCCGCCGGCATCTCGTGTCCGACCGAACGCCATGCCACCGGAGAGGGCGACACCATGGAGACCCGATTCAACCTGTTCGACAACCCGATCTCCGCCAACTTCTTCAAGCGGTTCGCCAACGCGGGCCTGGCGATCCAGCAGTCGCCGCTGCCGCACTCCACCCAGGAGTTGGTGTCGCTGCGGGCCAGCCAGATCAACGGCTGCGGCTGGTGCATCGACATGCACACCAAGGAGGCCACCGCCGCCGGGGAGAGCGCGGTCCGGCTGCACCTGGTCGCCGCCTGGCGCGAGTCGACGGTCTTCACCGAGGCGGAGCGTGCCGCGCTGGCGTTCGCCGAGGAGGGCACCCGGCTCGCCGACGCCCACCAGGGGGTGTCCGACGAGACCTGGGCCCGGGTGCGTGAGCACTACGACGACGACCAGGTCGCGGCGCTGATCTGCCTGGTCGGGTTGATCAACGCGGCGAACCGGTTCGCGGTGATCGTGCACCAGCGGGGCGGCTCGTACGAGGCCGGCATGTTCGCCGCCGCGCTCGGCTGAAGAACGGGGGATCGGCCCGGTCCGGGGATCGTCTCCGGGCCGGGCCGCTACCGGTCGCTGCCCGGGGTGCGGCGAGCCGTCCAGGCGAGGAACCGCTCGAACAACTCGACCGGCGACGGCCCCGGGTTGTCATTGAGTTTCATCAGGTCGGCAGTGGCATCGAACAGGCAGCCGGCCATGTACATCGACAAGGCCACCCGGTCGCGCCGGTATTCCATCAGCAGCAGGAGGCGGGCCGGCTGGCACGGCCACGGTGCTGCGCACACCCGGCATCGCCAGAGGGGTCGCATGGGCCCGTGCGGACGGACTGCCCGGCGGCTGCGGTCCTGCCCGGGAGCGGTGTATTGACCGGTCATCACCCCTAGGTGTGCGAACCCTACCCTCTAGTCAAGGCCCTAGTGGGGCCTCGCCCAACTAGGGTATGCCCTAGTGAGGGAGTGTCTAGCGTCCCGAGCATGGGACGCCGTCTGATGGGTGCGTACGAGATCCGTACCCGGCTGGGCGTCAGCCGTCAGCGCGTGGAGCAGTTGATGAAGCGCCCGGACTGGCCGGAGCCGTACGAGACGCTCGCGACGGGGCGCGTGTGGCGTACCGAGGACATCGAATCCTGGATCCGCGAGTACCGGCCTCATCTCGACGAGCAGGAGTAAGAAGCCCCGAACCCCAGTGAGGTTCGGGGCACTGTCGGGTTGCGGTCAGAGCGACAGCCTGGCGTGCTCCGAAGCGGATTCGTACCCTGATCCGGGACGTCTCGGTCGACGGTGGGGAGGGGCTGGCGCTGCTGTCGAACCGGAGCCTCGCCGACGTCCCGACCGATCGCGTCGTCGCCCTGCCCGACGCGGACACCGACGCGCTGGCCATGCTGATCGCCCGCGACCACCCGGACCTGGCCGCCGTGGTGCACCGCCCGGCCACTCGACCCGTCATGCCGGCAGACGTCGTGCACGCCACACTGGACCGGCTCGAACGGGTCGCCGTCGAGTTGTTGCCGGCCTGGCTGCCCGAGATCGCCGAGGGGGTCCGCCCGGACACGGTCGGGCTGGCGGCGGTCCGGGCCGCGGCCACCGCGCGGGCCCGCCGCGAGCGGTATCCCGGCACGTTCCTGCCCGACCTGGCCCGCTACGCGGTGACCGGCCGGCGGGCCACCACCACGCCGCTTCCGGTGCGTACCCGGGCGGCGGCGCTGGCCCGCCTCGTCGCCGGCGCGTTCGGGCGGCGGCGGGTGGTGTTGCTCGTCGAACCGGCGGCCGCCGACGGCGCGGTGGTCGCGGCCGGGGCCACCTGGCTCGGGCAGCACGGCGGCCCGGCCGTCTGGCTGGTGGGGGTCGGCGGGGAAGGGCTGCCGGAGTTCCGCATCGGGCCGCCGCCCGCCCTGCCCGCCTGGACCGGGACGGTGGTGGGGAAGCCGCATCCGGGCAGCGACGTCGAGAAACGGCTGGAGGCGGCACTCGCCGCCGAGAGCTGGGCGGCCGGACGACGGTGGAACCAGAGCTTTCAGTCGCACGGCTTGGCCACGCCGGTGCGACTCGATCTACTGTGGCCGGACGAACGGTGCGTGGTGGAGATCGACGGGCCGGAGCACTGCCGTCCGGTCCACTACGAGGCCGACCGGCAGCGCGACGTCCAGCTCCAACTGGACGGCTACGCCGTCCTGCGCTTCACGAACGCCCGGGTGATCCACGACGTCGGCGCCGTGGTCCAGCAGATCGGTACGTATCTGCGGGCCCGTCGCCGGGACATGGCGGAAGGACGGCAGCATGGCCGGCGATGAGCTGACCGCATCCGAGAGCGCGATTCTCGTCGTGCTGATGGCCGAGGCACGGGAGGTGTTGAACACCGAACTCCGCGACCGTTACCAGCTCGACGTACGCAAGCCGCAGCGGGACAAGCTCACCCGCCTGCAGTACGTCGCCAGCCGTCGGAGCGGGTCGACGTACGCCCTCCAGCTCGACGACAAGGGCTGGGTACGCATGCAGACCGACCTCACCTTCACGCTGCGCGGCGCGTCCGCGCTCGGTGCCGCGTTGGCCGCCCTCCAGACCAACCTGCGTGAACGCGTCCTGGCGCGGAGCGGTTGCGCCACGCTGGCCGAGCTGTTCGCGCTGACCGACGTGCGCGCTCCGGCGGCCGGGCCGACCGGGTCGATGGAGGCGCGCGTGGTCAGCGCCTACCGGGCGCTCGCCGACGTGCCGGGGGCCTGGGTGAGCCTGCGCCGGCTGCGTCCGTTCTTCGCCGACGTGTCCCGGGAGCACCTGGACGAGGCGCTGCGCGGGCTCAGTCGGAGCGACGGCGTGAGCCTCGCACCGGAGTCGAACCAGAAGACGCTCACCGAGGCGGACCACGCGGCGGCGCTGCGACTCGGCGGCCAGGAGAACCACCTGCTGGCGATCGGCGTGTGATGGACGAGGCGGAACGGGCCGCGCTGGCAGCGCTGCGGTTCGACTGGGCGCCGGTGCCCGACGACGTGTGGCGACCGCTGCCCTTCCACGTCGACGGCCTGCACCTCCCGGTCGTCAAGGATGTCCTCGCCGGCGTGGACGAGGCCGCGTCGAATCCGCACGGCAGCCCGCTCGGCCTGGTCGTCCAGGGCCAGCGGGGGGCCGGCAAGACCCACCTGCTGGGCGTGATCCGCGAGCGGGTGCAGCAGCGGGGCGGCTACTTCTTCCTGGTCGGCCTGCTCGATGCCGAGAGTTTCTGGGACGGTGTGCTCGCCGCGGTGCTGGACGGCCTGGCCCGGCCGGTGCCCGGCAGCCCGGAGACGCAGCTCAAGCTGCTGCTGCGGCGGCTGTCGGCGTTGGTGGGCGCGCCGCGGACGGCTCGCCGGGCGGTGATGGGCGACACCGAACTCACCCGGGTCGCACTCGACGCGTTCCTGGAAGGGCTGGGTGACTTCGACCGGCACGCGGCCCGTACCTGCCAGGAGACGGCGCGGGCGCTCGCGTTGAGCGCCTCCGAGGACATCACCCACCGCGACGTGGCGGAGAACTACTTCCTCTCCGGCGAGGAGATGGCGCCCGGCGAACGCGCGGCCTGGGGCATGCGCCGGGTACCGCGCCCGGCCCAGCAGATCGTGCAGGACCTGTCCTGGCTGCTGGCGCTCACCGGCCCGTCCGTCGTCGCGATCGACCAGATCGACACGCTGATCGCCCAGTTGGCGATCCAGAGCGACCCGGCGCTGGTGGGCGCCGCCGCGATGAGCTCGGAGCAGGCGCTGACGCTGGCCCGGATGGCGGACGGCCTGATGTCGCTGCGCCAGACGACGCGGCGCACACTGACCGTGCTCGCCTGCATCCCGAACTCGTGGACCATCATCCGGTCCACCGCCGCGGACACGGTTGCCGACCGGTTCCGGGAGACGCCGATGCTGCGCCGCATCGACGACGCCGGCCTGGCCCAGGCGATCATCGAGAAGCGGTTCACGCTGCGCTACCGGGGGGTCGGGTTCGCCCCGCCGTACCCCTCGTGGCCGGTGTCCCCGCGTGCCTTCGCCGACGCCGGTTCGTTCACCCCGCGCCAGTTGCTGATCGAGATCGACGGGCACATCCGGGCCTGCCTCGCCGAGGACGAGGTCCGGGAGATGACCGACCTCGGCGGGCCGTCCGCCACGGAATCCCGGGGGCCCGGGACCGACCCGGCGACCACCACCACCGAGGAGACGGCCCGTTACGACGCCCGCTTCGCCGAGCTGCGGGCGGCCGCCGATCTCGTCGCGCCGCGCGCGCGGACGTCGGAGGACCGGGAGATGCCGGCACTGCTGACCGCCGGGCTCACCGCCTGGATCCTGGAACGCGGGGACGCCGGGGCGGCGTTCAGCGTCGATCCGCCGCCGAGCACGGATCCGCCGCTGCACGCCCGGCTGCGCCTGACGCTCGACGAGCACACCGAGGACCAGGTGCACTGGTGTTTCCGGGCGATCAGCGACAACCACCACGGCAACGCCGCGCTGGCCCGGCTCCGCAAGGCGTGCACGGCGTCGGCTCTCGACACCGGCCTGGCGAAACGCAAGCTGTTCCTGCTGCGCAACGGGGGATGGTCGACGAGCGCGGCCACCCGGAAGTCGGTCGACGCGTTCCACGCGGCGGGCGGCCGGACGATCGGCCTGGACGACGAGGACCTGCGGACCCTCTCCGCGCTGCGGGTGATGCTCGCCGAGACCACCATGGACCTGCGAAGCTGGCTGGCCGATCGGCGTCCGACCCGGAACCTGACGTTCCTGCGGCACGCGCTGGTGGACGTCGACCGGTGGACGCCGGCCGACGGCCCGCCACCGGTGCCCGCACCGACCCGGCCCGCGGCCCGGCCCACGCCGCCCTCGGCCACGAGCGGGCCGGCGTTCGTGGTGGGCCGCGGGTACGACGACGACGCGCCGGTCCCGCTGGCCCTGGAAGCGCTCCGGAAACACGCCACGATCTTCGCCGGCTCGGGGTCGGGCAAGACCGTGCTCATCCGCCGCATCGTCGAGGAGTGTGCCCTCGCGGGTGTCTCCGCCATCGTGCTCGACCCCAACAACGACCTCGCCCGGCTCGGGGAGGCGTGGCCCGACCCGCCGCCGCAGTGGCGGCCGGGTGACGCGGACCGGGCGGCGGACTACCTGGCCCACACCGACGTGGTGGTCTGGACGCCGCGCCGCAGCTCGGGCCGGCCGTTGAGCTTCCAGCCGCTGCCCGATTTCACCGGCGTGCGCGACGACCCGGACGAGTTCGGCGAAGCCGTCGAGGCGGCCGTGGCGGCGCTCGCGCCCCGGGCCATGGTCACCGGCCGGGCCACCCGGGCGCACCTGGGGCTGGCGGTGTTGCGCAAGGCCGTCGAGCACTACGGCCGGCGTGGCGGTTCCCGGTTGAAGGGCCTCGTCGACACGCTCGCCGACCTGCCGGACGGGATCATCGACCTGGAGGACGCCGAGAAGATCGGTCTCGGTCTCGCCCAGACGCTCACCGCCGCCATGGTGAACGACCCGCTCTTCGGGGGCGAGGGCACGCCGATGGACCCCGGGGTGCTGCTCACCCCCGCCGCCGGCAAGCGGGCCCGGGTCTCGGTCGTCAGCCTGGTGGGGTTGCCGTCCGACGACGTCCGCCAGAGTTTCGTCAACCAGCTCCAGATGGCGTTGTTCGCCTGGATCAAGAAGCACCCGGCCGGTGACCGGCCGCTGCTGGGGCTGCTCGTGATGGACGAGGCGCAGACGTTCGCCCCGTCCGGGGCGATGACCGCCTGCACCCAGAGCACGCTGGCGCTGGCCGCCCAGGCCCGCAAGTACGGGCTCGGACTGATCTTCGCCACGCAGGCGCCGAAGGGTCTGCACAACCGCATCCCCGGCAACGCGGCGACCCAGGTGTACGGCCTGATGAACAGCCCCATCCAGATCGAGGCGGCTCGCGAGATGGCCCGGGCCAAGGGCGGCGACGTGCCGGACATCTCCCGGCTGACGGTGGGCGAGTTCTATCTCGCCGCCGAGGGCGCCGCGCCGCGGAAGATCCGCACGCCGCTGTCGTTGAGCCACCACCCGCGCAGCCCGCTCACTGTCGAAGAGGTGCTGGACCGGGCGCGCGGGATGGGCCGTCGTGGTGGTTGACCGGTAGCCATGAGTAACGGAGAGCGACGCGCAAATTGCCCCCATGGGATTGTCATGACCACTTCGCGTAGCGTTTCGACGAGATGACTTTGTGCTGTATGCGCTGCCAGAACCATTGATCATCGATCTTCGAGAACATTGTGGACGCCTGCGCGTCTACATCCGCTGTCCGCCACGGATAGTAATTGGCGACCGAAGGGGGCAGGGGAACGATGAACGAAGCACTGGCGGAACCACTCACCGGCTATCAGGTGATGGCCGTGGCTGTGGCCGTCGCGGGGGCGGTGGCCGGACTGGTGCGCGCGTGGGTCGCGTACCGGGCACGCATGCAGGAGGAACGCGAGGCGACGACACGTACCACAGCCCGGGTCACCTGGTTGATCAGGCTCGCGGAGGCCGACCACGACATGGTGCGGATCGTGGAGCGCGACCGCGACGGGCACCGCGAGGTGGAGCTGGGTGGCCGCGGCGTGGCGAAGGCTGAGGCCGTCGAGGAGGCGGCGTGATGGAGTTCGAGGGCACCGCCGCCCTGACGACGGACCAGGTCGACCGCGAGACGGCGCGGAAGGCTGAGGCCGCTCGCGTGAAGGCCGCGCACGACCAGGAGTTCGCCGCGTTCGCCGAGGCCTCCTACCACCAGGTGGAGCGGATCCTCAGGTCGGCGTGCCGGGACCGCGAGGTGGTCGAGGACGCGCTCAACGAGGCGTACCTGCATGGGCGGGTCAAGTGGTCCGAGCTGCGGGCCCACGACCGGCCGATCGGCTGGATCGTGGTGACCGCCCGATTCAAGATCATGAAGGATCGCCAGCGGTGTCAGCGGGAGGCCGCCATGGCCCCGGAGGACCTGCCGCCGGTACCGCGCTCGAACATCGCCGACGTGTGGGAGGCGCAGGAGACGCTGCGAGGCTGGTTGCACCAGCTCCCGACGCGGCACGCCGAGGTGTTCCAGATGGCGCAGGAGGGATTCTCCAACCAGGAGATCGCCCGCATCCTCGGGCTGACCGAGAACAGCGTCCGCTCCTACAAGGTGGCCGCCCGGCGAGGGCTGCGCGAGTTGGCCGAGGAGGCCGGCTACACCGGCCCGGACGGCCACCGGCGGCAGGGGGTGAGCCGTGGATCTCGATGACATCCTGGCACTGGCCGAGACCACGCCCAGCCCGCTGGAACTCGCTCGGGCGCGGCGGGTAGCGCGCGCCGCGCAAGGCCAGTACGACGTCTCCCTCGCCGAGGGCTACAAGATCCTGGTCGACGCCGACCTCGTCGACCCGTTGACCTGCGACGCAGACGAGGCGGCCCGGGTCGCGCGCGTCGCCCAACTGTCGAAGTTGGGCACCGTCACCTGGACAGCCGGTGGGACCGAGGGCGTGGGGCGGATCTTCTGGTCGGACGAGATGGCGCGGATCTTCGGGCACGCGCCGGGAACGTTCCGGCTCACCCCCGACACGCTTCTCGGCCTCGTGCATCCCGGGGACGCGGGGCGGGTCCGTGCGGCGGTCCGGGCGGTATGGGAGCGGAAGCGTCCCGGCGAGGTCGGCTTCCGGGTGATCCGCCCCGGCGGCAGCATCCGCCACGTGCACTGCCACCTGGAGATCACGACCAGCCAGGGCGAGCCGTCCGGAATCATCGCCACCGGTGAGGACGTCACCACGCTCGAACTCGCCCGGCGGGAACGCCGCCGGCTCGCCGTCCGCAGCCGCATGCTCTGCGCCGACCCGGCCGCGCGGGACGCCCTCACCGGGCTGGCGACCCGCGGCTACGTCATCGACAAGGTCGATCGGGCCCGCCGCACCACCGGTGGCGCCGTCGTCGTCGTGGCGACCGAACCCGCCACCCGGCTGCCGGAGGCGCTCACCGACGAGGACCGCGACCAGTTGACCGCGGCGGTCGCCGGTCTCCTGCGTACGGTCGTCGGGAGCGAGCTGACGGGGGGCCTGGTCGGCTCCGGCCTGTGGGGAGTGCTCCTCGCGCCGGCCGGGGACGACGCCGAGCGCCTGGCGGCTCGGATCGTCGAGCGGTTCCGGAACCATCTGTTCAACGTCCGACAGAAGACGGTGCGACTCAACACCTCGGCGGGCGTGGTGCATTTCGGCGGCGGGATCAGTGCGAGCGGATTCGACCTGCTCGTCGACGGCGAGCACGCGGCCCGCGACGCCCGCCGCAACGCAGCCTCCATCGCCGTGCTCGACCAGCCGGTCGCCGACGGCGAGCGGGCGGACCGGTGTCGTTCCCGGGTGCGGCACGCGGTCTCGGCGAACAGATTCGCCCTCTACGCGCAGCCCATCGTCGATCTCCAGCTCAACCAGGTCACCCGCCACGAGATCCTGCTGCGGGTGCGGAGTGACACCGGTGAGCCGGTCGCACCCTGGGCCTTCCTCGACATGGCCGAGCGGGTCGGGGAGATCCTCACGGTGGACAAGTGGGTCGTCGACCACGCTCTTGAGTTGATCGGCCGGGGTGCCCAGACCTCCCACTACCAGGTCAACCTCTCCGGCAGGTCGCTCGCCGACCCGGGGCTGCTCGCCTTCGTGACCGAGGCGATCGACCGGCACGGCGTCAAGCCGGAGTGTCTGACGTTCGAAATCACCGAGACCGCCCTCATCGAGAACCGGAACGAGGCGCTGGCCTTCGCGACGGGGATCAGAGAGGTCGGCTGCCACCTGGCACTTGACGACTTCGGCACCGGCTACAGCACGCTCACCCATCTGAAACAACTTCCGGTAGACCTCGTCAAGATCGACGGGACGTTCATCGTCGACCTCTGCCGGTCGCCGGCAAGTCAGGCCCTGGTGTCCATGCTGGTCAAGCTCTGTGCGGCGCTCGGCATCCGAGTCGCCGCCGAGTACGTCCAGGACGAGCAGACCATCGAGCTGCTGCGGAACCTCGGGGTCGATTTTGCCCAGGGTTACCGGACCGGACGACCCGAGCCGATAACTGTCAGCCGGGCAGAGGCGCAGACGGTCGAGCTGGAACTGCGGTTCCCGCCGCAGTACACCGCGCTCGGCTGATCGTCGTCGGGCGCGGTGCGAGCCGTGATCCAGACGAGTTGACGGATCTCGGCCGGTCCCGCATCGCCTGACGGCATGGTGCCCGGGACTGGAAGTTTCGGCGACTGCGCCGGGCTGGATTCTGCGCTCATTGACGTTGACCGATCAACATGTCGCGAGTATGTTGCGGTGAAGTTACCGGTAGCCTTCCGGAAGTTTCGGGGTCGGTGACCCGGACCGCGCACCACCGTCCCGGTGGTGTCCCCGCCAGGTGCGCGGTCCGTGCACACAGCCTTGCGCATCCTCACCCGATATGTAGAGGAGTGTCATGAAACGTCTACTGAGGCGTGGCCCCTACCGCCTGCTGCTGGCCGCCACCGCCGGCTCGCTGGCCCTGGCCGGGGCCGCGCTCGTGGTGCCCGGCCCGGCCCAGGCCGCCAGCACGCTCGGCGCCGCCGCCGCGCAGTCGGGCCGCTACTTCGGCACCGCCATCGCGGCGAGCCGGCTGAACGACTCGACGTACAGCGCCATCGCGGCGCGTGAGTTCAACATGATCACGGCCGAGAACGAGATGAAGCCGGACGCGACGGAGCCGAACCAGAACCAGTTCAACTTCAACTCCGGTGACCAGATCTACAACTGGGCCACCCAGCGCGGCCTGAAGGTGCGCGGTCACACCCTGGCGTGGCACGCCCAGCAGCCCGGCTGGATGCAGAACATGCAGGGCAGCACGCTGCGCAACGCGATGATCAACCACATCAACGGGGTGATGGCCCACTACAAGGGCAAGCTCGCCGCGTGGGACGTGGTGAACGAGGCGTTCAACGAGGACGGCAGCCGCCGCAACTCGAACCTGCAGGGCACCGGTAACGACTGGATCGAGGTGGCGTTCCGCACCGCGCGGGCGGCCGACCCGTCGGTCAAGCTCTGCTACAACGACTACAACATCGAGAACTGGTCGTACGGAAAGACGCAGGGTGTCTACCGGATGATCCAGGACTTCAAGTCCCGGGGCGTGCCGATCGACTGCGTCGGTCTGCAGACCCACTTCACCGGCGGCAGCTCGCTGCCGAGCAACTTCCAGACCACGCTGTCCAGCTTCGCCGCGCTCGGCGTGGACGTGGCGCTCACCGAGGTCGACGTCACCAACTCGTCGACCTCGCAGTACCAGGGTCTGACCCAGGCGTGCCTGAACGTGCCGCGCTGCATCGGCATCACCGTGTGGGGCGTGCGCGACAGCGACTCGTGGCGCTCCAACGAGAACCCGCTGCTGTTCGACGGCGGCGGCAACAAGAAGGCCGCGTACACCTCGGTCCTCAACGCGCTCAACGCCGCCGGCCCCGGGCCGACGACCTCGCCGACGACCTCGCCGACCGCGACGCCGACCTCCGGGCCGACCACCCCGCCGCCGTCCGGCGGCGCCAGCCGGATCGTCGGCAGCCAGTCCGGCCGGTGCGTCGACGTGCCCAACTCGTCGCAGACAAACGGCACCCGGGTGCAGCTCTACGACTGCCACGGTCAGACCAACCAGCAGTGGACGTACACCGGCAGCAAGCAGCTGACCATCTACGGCGGCAGCCGCTGTCTGGACGCGGCCGGCTCCGGCAACGGCGCGGCGGTCCAGATCTACGCCTGCAACGGGCAGACCAACCAGCAGTGGAACGTCAACTCCAACGGCACCATCAGCGGCGTGCAGTCCGGCCGCTGCCTCGACGTCTGGGGCACCGCCAACGGCCAGCAGGTCCAGCTCTACGACTGCAACGGCCAGGCCAACCAGCAGTTCCGGCTCGTCGCGAACTGACCGACAGGCGGTGGCTCACCGTGGCGACGGTGGGCCACCGCAGTCGTCGGGCAGGTCGTCGTCCTCGCAGGTGCGCCCGTGCGCCATCAGGTCGCGGAAGTCCGCCATCTTGTGCCGCATCACCCGCAGGTCCTCGTCCAGCTCCGCGCGGCGGCGGTGCAGCCGTTCCTCCTGCTCCTGAAGGATCCGCAGCCGCTGCGCGGAATGCTCCGGGGTGCCGGGGCCGAGCGCCACGAACTGGCGGATCTCCGCGATCGGCATGCCGGTGCGGCGCAGCGCCTGCACCAGTCGCACGAAGCGGACGGCCGCCGGCCCGTACCGGCGGCGGCCGTCCGAGGTGCGCTTCACCAGCGGGATCAGGCCCTCACGCTCGTACCAGCGCAGGGTGTCGAGACTCATGCCGGTCAGCTCCGACACCTCACGGATGCCGAGAGCGGTCGCGGTAGCGTTCACCCGCCAACCGTACGTCGGTCACCCGAGGTCGGAGAGGTCCAGCACGAACCGCCAGCGCACGTCGTTGCGGGCCAGCCGGTCGAGCGCGCGACCCACCTCCCGCGCCGGCACCTTCTCGACGTCAGCGACGATGCCGTGCCGGGCCGCGAACTCCAGCATCTCCCGGGTACGCGGACGGCCCGCGCTGCCGGACGCCGCCAGCCGCTTGTAGCCGAGCAGCAGCGCCAGCGCCTCCGGCTCGTACCGGTCCGGGATGCCCAGCATGCAGAGCGTGCCGTCCATCCGCAGCGCCCGCAGGTAGGGCGACGGGTCGTGCTTGGCCGACGCGGTGTCGAGGATGAAGTCGAACCGGCCGGCCTGCGCCGCCATCGCCGCCGCGTCGCCGGAGACGATCACCTCGTCGGCGCCCAGCTCACGCGCCCCGGCCTCCTTGCCCGGCGAGGTGGTGAACACCGACACCCGCGCGCCCAGCGCCCTGGCGAACTTGACCGCCAGGTGCCCGAGGCCGCCCAGCCCCACCACACCGACCCGGTCCCCGGCGCCCACCTCCCAGCGGCGCAGCGGCTCGAACACGGTCGCCCCGGCGCACATCAGCGGCGCCGCCCCGGCCGGGTCCAACCCCGCCGGCAGCGGGTACGCGAACGACTCCCGCAAAACGTAGTCCCGCGCGTAGCCGCCGAGCGTCACGCTGCCGTCCACCCGGTCCCGACCGCCGTAGGTCAGGGTGGGGAAGTCCACGCAGAACTGCTGCTCCCCGGCCCGGCACGCGCCGCAGGTGCCGCACGAGTCGACGATGTTGCCGACCGCGACCGGATCGCCCACCCGGAAGCCGGTCACCTCGCTGCCCAGCGCCGTGACCTCGCCGACGAACTCGTGCCCCGGCACCAGCGGCGGGGCGTCCGCGGTCAGTGCCTCGGCCGCGTGCAGGTCGGTGTGGCAGACCCCGCACCAGGTGACGCGTACCGCGAGGTCGTCCGGGCGCAGGGCCCGGCGTTCGAACGTGTACGGCGTCCAGCTTCCGCCGGGAGCCGTCAGTGCCATGCCTGTCGTCTGTGCCATGGCGGCGACGCTAGGCGCTGGAGTTCGCTCCAGCGCAAGCCTCCGCTCAGCCGGCGGTCTCCAGCGTCGAACCGATCGTGGCGAAGCCGCCGCCGGCGCGGGCGGTGTCGGCGATGGCGGTGAGCACCTCCAGCACGTGCAGCCCTCGGTTGCCCGTCGCCTGCTCCGGTCGTCCGGTCCGGATGGCCTCGGCCATGTCCACCAGCCCCATTCCCATGAACCCGTCGGACCCGCGCGGGCCGGGGAGCACCTCGACGAAGTCGGTGCCCGGCCCCTTCAGCAGCACCGGGCCACCCCACGAGTTGGCCTGCGCGGCGACGATGGTGCCCTCGGTGCCGTGGATCTCCAGGTGCGGCGTACGCGTCGCCGCGACGTCGAAGCTGGTCACCAGCGTGCCCAGCGCCCCGCCGGCGAACTCCAGCACGGTGTTGATGTGGGTGAGCGTCTCCACCCGGAAGGTCGAGCCGGCACGGGGCCCGGTCAGCACCTCCCGCTGCGCCCGGGCCGTGCCGCCCAGCGCCCCCACCCGGACGACGGGACCCATCAGCGCGGTCAGCACCGTGAGGTAGTACGGCCCGATGTCGAACAGCGGGCCGGCGCCCTCCTGGTAGAGGAACTCGGGCTCCGGGTGGAACCGCTCCGGCCCGGGATTCATCATCGCGGCGGCCACCGAGGTCGGCGTGCCGATCGCGCCCCGGGCGACGAGCCCCGCGCAGGTCCGCGCCCCGACGCCCAGGAACGTGTCCGGCGCGGTGCCGACCCGCAACGACCGGGCCCGCGCGGCGTCGAGGACGCGGCGACCGTCGGCCATGGTGGTGGCCAGCGGCTTCTCCGTGTAGACGTGCTTGCCGTGCGCCAGCGCGCGCAGGCTCACCTCGGCGTGCGCCCGGGGCGGGGTGAGGTTGAGCACCAGGTCGAGACCCGGATCGGCCAGCAGGTCGTCGACCGGGAGCACCGCCGGCACCCGGTGGGCGGCGGCGAGCGCCCGGGCCCGCGCCGGGTCGGCGTCGGCGCAGGCGGCGACCGTGACGGCCGGTTGACCGGCCAGGTTGGCGAGGTAGCGGGAACTGACGTTGCCACACCCCACCACGCCGACCCGGACCGGTCCCCGTGTATCGGCCATGTCAGGAGAGCCTGATCTCTCGACCGGTCCGCGCCGACTCGTAGATCCCGTCGAGCATGCGCATCACCTCCGCGCCGTGCGAGACGGGCGCGACCTCCTCGGCCTCGCCGAGGCAGAGCGCGACGAAGTGCGCGATCTCGTTGGCGAAGCCCTCGGCGAAGTCGAACGACAGATTGTCGATCTGGGGTGCCATGTTCAGCACCGTGTCCTGCATCTCGGTGGCGATGCGCAGCGCCGGTTCGAGTTCCGCGCCGCCACGCTCGCCGAAGACCGCCACTTCGAGGCGGTCCTCCAGCGCGTGCAGGGAATAGCTGGTCTCCAGCATCAACGACGCGCCGTTGTCGAACCGGATCAGCGCGGCGGCGAAGTCCTCCACGTCGCTGCGCGTCGGGTCGTAGTCGGCGACCTTGTAACGCGACAGCGAGGTGACGTTCGCCCGGTTGCCGAGCGGCGAGTGGGTGACCGCGCTGACGGTGACCGCCTTCGGGGTGCCCATGAAGTACCAGCAGAGGTCCAGGACGTGCACGCCGATGTCGATGAGCGGCCCCCCGCCGGAGCGTGCGCTGTCCGCGAACCAGCCGCCCGGGTTGCCCAGCCGTCGGATGTTGGTCGCCCGCGCGTGGTAGACGTCGCCCAGCATCCCGGCGTCGACGAACGACCTGAGCACCAGCGCGTTCGCGCCGAACCGCCTGACGAAACCGACCTGGAGGTGACGGTCGTTGCGCGCGACCGCGTCGACGAGCGCCTCTGCCTCCCCGGCGGTACGGCTCAACGGCTTCTCCACCAGGACGTGCTTGCCGGCGTCCAGCGCCGCGGTGGCGATCTGGGCGTGGGTGTCGTTCCAGGTGCAGATGCTCACCGCGTCGATCTCCGGGTCGGCGAGCAGGTCGTCGAGCGTGGGGTGCACGCGGGTCACGCCGAACGTCTCCGCCTTCCGCGCGCTCCGCTCCTGGTTGACGTCGAACACGCCGGCGAGGTGGACGTCCGGGTTGGCGGCGTACGCGCCCAGGTGCATGTCCGCGATGCTCCCGACGCCGATCACGCCCACCCCGAGCCGACTCATGAGGCCGTGCCGACCGGGCATGCCCTCACGGCCCTCGCTTCGCTCGGTGCGTTCGTTCATGCCGCAGCCTCGGCGAAGAGCCGCTTCGCGTTGGCCAGGCCGATCGGGTTCGCCATCAGGCACTCCTCGATGCCCTCGAACTCGATGGAGACGAAACCGTCATAGCCGGCGTCGAGGATGCCGCGCACGATCCGGCGCATGTCCAGGTCGCCGTAGCCGACGATGGAGCCGAGCAGGTAGGTGCCGCCGGGGGTGTGGTGCCAGCCGTCGCCGGGGAACTGCGAGCGGACGTAGAAGTCCTTCAGGTGCACGATGCTGGCGTACGGGGCGTTGCCGGCGACCGCCACCACCGGGTTGTCGTCCACCGACATGAAGTTGCCGACGTCGAGCGTGGTCTTGAAGTTCGGCTCGTCGACCAGGTGGATGAGCCGGCGGACCCGCTCGCCGCCGTTCATCAGCAGCCCGTGGTTCTCCACGCTGGTGGTGATGCCGTACTGCGCGGCGTACCGGGCGATCTCCTGGCACGCCTCGACCATGCGTGGCATCAGCGCCTCGAACTCGGCGATGTCCCTGGCCCGGTGCGCCCACTTGGCGACGTCGTGGCGGAACAGCGTGATGCCCAGCTCGGCGGCCACGTCGAGGTGCCGCTTGACCCGCTGCATGTGCCGGTCGGCGTCCTCGCCGAGCAGGTCGGCCGGGACGACCAGGTTGGACAGCGTGACGCCCTGGTCGGCGGCGCGGGTCTTGATCTCGCGTACGAGATCGGGGTCCTGGTCGAGCGTGGAGGTGTCGTTGGAGATCTCCGGGGAGAGCGACACGGTCGCGATCTCCATGTGGGTGGCGTCGCTGGCGGCGATCCAGTCGATGACCTCGAAGAGGCTCATCCGACCGGTGCGCAGGTGCTGGTAGAAGGAGTAGGAGCTGAAGCCGAATTGCACGATGTTTCCTTTTCCTAGAGGGCGGCGTACCGGCGGCGTCGTTCGGCCTGGCGGACCGGGTCGGGAATGGGGGACGCCATGAGGAGCCGGTTGGTGTAGGGATGCTCCGGCCGGGACGTGACCACGTCGCCGTCGCCGGTCTCGACGATCCGGCCCTTGAGCATCACCGCGACCCGGTGGCAGACGTAGCGGACCACCGACAGGTCGTGGGAGATGAAGAGGTACGCGACGCCGGTCTTCTCCTGCACGTCGATGAGCAGGTCGAGGATGCGGGCCTGGGTGGACAGGTCGAGCGCGCTCACCGGCTCGTCGCAGACGATGAGCCGGGGCTTCAGCGCCAAGGCGCGCGCGATGGCGATGCGTTGCCGCTGCCCGCCGGAGAACTCACGCGGATACCGGCGGCCGGCGTCCGCCTCCAGGCCGATCTGGTGCAGCAGCTCACCGATCCGCGCGGTGGCCTCGGCCCGGGCCACGCCCTGGGCCCGCAACGGCTCGGCGAGGATGGTCTCCACGGTCATGGCCGGGTTGAGCGAGGAGTACGGGTCCTGGAAGACGACCTGGATGTCGCGGCTCAACGCGCGGCGGGCGCGCCGGTGCGCGTGGGTGATGTCGACGCCGTCGAACGTGACAGTGCCGCCGGTGATCGGGGCGAGGCCCAGCACGGCACGGCCCAGCGTGGTCTTCCCGGAGCCGGACTCGCCGACCAGACCGACCGTCTCGCCCGCGCCGACCCGCATCGAGACGGCGTGCAGCGCGTGGAACGACGGGCGCCGCCAGCCGGCGCCGCGGTAGACGACGTCGATGTCGCGGATGTCGAGCAGGGGTGTGCCGGTGTCGTCGGGGACGCTCACGACCCCACCTCCTGGAGGTCGCCGCGCTCCCGCCGGGGCGGCGCGTCTTCGAGGGTCGCGTTCAGGAGCATGCGGGTGTACTCGTGTCGCGGGTTCGCGAAGAGACCGGCGACCGGCTGCTGCTCGACGATGAGGCCGTCGCGCATGACCGCCACCCGGTCGCAGATGTCGGCGACCACACCCAGGTTGTGGGTGACCAGGACGAGCCCCATGTCGCGCTCGCGTTGCAGGCCACGGAGGAGTTCGAGGACCTCGGCCTGGACCGTGACGTCGAGCGCGGTGGTCGGTTCGTCGGCGATGAGCAGCTCCGGGTCGCAGGAGACGGCGCCGGCGATGAGCACACGCTGGGCCATGCCGCCGCTGAGCTGGTGGGGGTGGGCGGCGAGGGTACGCGGGGGGTCGGGGATGCCGACGCGGTCCAGCAGGTCGAGCGCCCGCGCGGTCGCGGCCTTCCGGGACAGGCCGAGCCGGTGCCGCATCGGTTTCGTGAGCTGGGCGCCGATCGTGAAGGACGGGTCGAGGTTCGACATCGGCTCCTGCGGCACGTACGCCATCCGGGTGCCACGCAGCTTGCGCAGCTCGCTCTCGCGCAACCCGACGAGCGACTGCCCGTCCAGCGCGAGCTGCCGGGCGGAGACGGTGGCGTCGGGCGGCAGGAGCCCGAGGATCGCGAACGACGTCTGGGACTTCCCCGAGCCGGACTCCCCGACCAGGCCGAGGACCTCGCCGCGCGCGACGTGCAGCGACACGCCGCGTACCACCTCCTTGGTGGTGCCGTCCTCCGCCACGTACCGGACCGCCAGGTCCTCGACGCGCAGGAGGGCGCCGGCGGGCGGTGCGGCGGGCACCGGCGCGTCGCCGACCGCGGCCCGGTCGGCCGGCGCGTCGCCGGTCTCGGCCCGGTCCACGACGGGGGTGTCGTCGGTGCGGGCGGGGCGCGCCGGGCGCTTGGTCCGGCGCCGCAGGCTGATGCCGAGCGAGTCGGCGAGCGCGGTGCCGAAAAGCACCAGTGCCATGACCGTGACGCCGATCGCCACGCCAGGCGCGATGACCAGCTCGGGCGCGCGCTGGAAGCTCTGGAAGCCGTTGCTCAGCTCGCCGCCCCAGCTCGGGCGCTGCGGGTCGCCGAAGCCGAGGAACTCCAGCCCGGACTGCACGATGATCGCCATGCCGAAGATGAACGAGGACCGCACGAGCACCGGACCCAGCACGACGGAGAGCACGTGCCGGAAGATGATCCGGACGTCGGACAGCCCGGCGACGCGGGCGGCGTCGAAGTACAGCTCCTCGCGTACGCCGATCACGGCGCTGCGGGTCAGCCGGAAGATGTCCGGTGAGGCGAGCACCCCGAGCGTGATCATCGTGGGGGCGAGGCCGCTGCCGAGCGAGGCGATCACCACGATGATGATCAGGATCTCGGGCAGGGACATCAGCATGTTGAAGATCCAGCTCGACACCCCGTCGAACCACTTCGCGCGGTAGCCGGCGAGCAGGCCGGCGGGAATCCCGCACAGCAGCGCGACGGTCACCATGATCGCGCCGGCCTGGAGGCTCACCCGACCGCCCCACAGCAGCCGGCTGAGGATGTCCCGGCCGTTCCCGTCGGTGCCCAGCGGGTGGTCACCGCTCGGCGGCCGGAGCGCCTCGGAGAGCACCACCAGGTTGGGATCCTGCGGGGCGAGGAGCGGGGCGAGGACGCTCGCGGCGACGATGGCGAGCAGCACGGCGCCGGCCACCACGCCCATCGGGTTGCCGAGGAAGGCGCGGAGTCTTCTGGAGGTACGGCCCGCACGGACCGTCGTGTCGGCGCTCATGCGTTGCGTACCTTCGGATTCAAAGCGGCGTAGAGGATGTCGACCGTCAGGTTGACGAGCACGACGACGAGCACGGTGAAGAGCAGGACGCCCATGATGACGGGGATGTCGCTGTTGCCCGAGGCGTTGATGGCGACCGCGCCGATGCCCTGGAGGCCGAACACCCGCTCGATGATGGCGGCGCCGCTCATCGCGGCGATGAACTGCAACGAGAGCATGGTCAACGCCGGCGGCGACGCGTTGCGCAGCACGTGCACCAGCAGGATGTGGCGTTGCGACAGGCCCCGGCTGCGGAGCGTCCGGACGTACGCCTGGCCGTTGACGGTGATCACGGAGTTGCGCAGTTGCTGGGCGATGGCGGCGATCGACCCGATCGACAGCGCGATGATCGGCAGCGTGATGGACCAGAGCCAGCCGCTGGGGGAGTCGCCCAGGTGGACGTAGCCGGTGGCCGGGAACCAGCCCAGCCGCACGGCGAAGACCAGCGCCAGGATGATCGCCACCCAGAAGTTCGGCAGGCTGAAGCCGAGCACCATGACCACCTGGAGCGCGCGGTCGAACGTCCCGGGCCGGGTCGCCGCGAGCAGCCCGAGGACGACGCCCAGGACGGCGGCCACCAGGACGGCGCCGAGCGCGAGGGACACGGTGACCGGCAGGCGCGAGACGATGAGGTCCATGACGTCGGCGTTCTGCGCGGACGAGACACCCAGGTCGCCGCGCGCGACGTGGCCCAGCCAGTCCAGGTACTGCTGGACGACCGGCCGGTCGAGGCCGAGTTGCGCCCGCTTGACCGCGACCTGTTCCTCCGTGGCGTAGAGGCCGAGCGCGCCCCGGGCGGGGTCGGAGCCGGTGAGCATGAGGAAGAAGAACATCCCCGTCACCACCGTGAACGCCAACAGCAGACCCGTGGCCAGTCGCCGGCCGATGAAGCCCAACATGCCTGCTACCTCCTAGCTGACCTGGGGTGGTCCACCGGGTGGGCCGGTGGTGACCGGCCCACCCGGGGATCGACGGGCGGTTACCTGGCCGGGGCGAAGAAGCGCAGGCTCGGCATGAGCTGGGCCTGCTGCATGGTCACGTCGATGTCCGGCTTGAACAGGTAGACGTTCTCCTGCGTGACGATCGGGGCGAACCAGGCCTGCTCCACCAGGTGGGTGTTCAGCTCCTTGTAGAGCGCCGCCTGCTTGTCGCCCTGCGCCGCGGGGATCTCCTTGAGCAGCCGGGTGACGGTGTCGTCGGTGTACTTGAAGTTGTTCCACAGCGACGTCGGGGTGAGCTTGTTCAGCACGTCCGTCCAGGCCGGGATGTTGGTGGAGAAGGAGAGCATGAACGCCGGCTGGCCCTTCAGGGTCTCCAGGCCGCCGTTGGCGAAGCCGTTGACCGGCACCTGCTCCACCGTGATGCCCACGTCGGACAGGTACTGCGCGACGATCGGCACCAGCGGGGACATGAAGCCCTCACTGAACGAAATCTTGATCTTGAAGCCGTTGCCGTAGCCCGCCGCCGCCAGCAGTTCCTTCGCCTTCGCCGGGTCGTACGGGTAGCGCTCGTTCAGCTCCGGCACCCACGCCTCGCTGGCCGGGTTGAACGTCTGCGTGGAGACCTGGCCGAACCCGCCGTAGTGGGTCTCCAGGATGGCCTTGCGGTCGAGCGCGTGGTTGATCGCCTGCCGCACCCGCACGTCGCCGAGCGCCGCCGACGCCTTGCCGGCCCGGTCCTGGAGGATGATGCCCTGCCACTCGCCGGGCACCGTCTTGACGGTGAGCCCGTCGGTCTTCGCCTTCGGCACCATGTCGGAGGTCCCGTACATGAACTGGATCTGGCCGGTCGTGAGCGCGTTGTAGCGGGCGGTGAACTCCTCGTACGGACGGATCACCACGGTCTCGAACGGGAACGCCTCGCGGTTCCAGTAGCCCTCACGCGCCGTGAACTTGTAGCTGACGCCCTTCTCGGACGCGCCGGCGTCGAGCAGGTAGGGGCCGGAGCCGACCGGGGTGGTGGCGATGCTTCCCGCGGCGAGCGCCTTGGGGCTCACCATGTAACCGAGGTACGTCGCCAGGCCGGCGAGCAGGCCGGGACTGGGCTCGCTGAGGTGCAGGCGGACGGTCTTCGGGTCCACGACCTCGACGCGTTCGATCGCCCGGGCCGCCTCGGAGGCGCTGCCGGCACCCTTCTTCCGCGCCTCGATGTTGACCTTCACCGCCTCGCCGTCGAGCGCGGTGTCGTCGCTGAACGTGACGCCGTCGCGCAGCTTCAGCGTGAGTTCGGTGAGGTCGTCGTTGTACGCGTACTCGGAGGCGAGGTTGCCTTCGATCTTCGAGTCGGCGGTCTTGCGGAGCAGCGGGTCGTAGACGGCCTCCGCGTAGTGGATGACCGCGCCCTCCTTCATCTCCGCCGGGTCCCAGGTCAGGACGTCGCCGTTGTTGCCGAGGACGAGTTGGGCGGAGCCGGCCTCGTTGGCCTGCCCGCCACCGCTACAACCGGCGAGGGCGAGGGCGAGGGCGACCGCGGCAAGCGCTGCCGTCAGCGTGCGGGGTAGTTGCACTATGTTCCCTTCTGTTGCTGCAAAGCCAGCGCCGGTCGGCGTCGGGTCAAGCGATTCCGAGCTGTTGGCTCATGACCATGGCGGTCGCGCCGCGCAGAACTATGTCGTCGCCCAGCTCGGAGAGCCGGAGGACGATGTCGCCGTGGACCTCGGTCAGGGCGCGTCGGCGGATGGTCTCCATCGCGGCCGTGGCCAGCGGCCCCTCCAGCACCCGGTGCGGTCCGCTGAGGACGATCTCGGAGATGTTGAGCGCGGCCACGATCGGCGCCAGCACGGAGCCGAGCGCCTCGCCCGCGACGGTCAGCACCCGGGCGCGCTCCGCGTCGGTGCGGGCCCCGGACAGGTCCTCCTGGATGCGCCGGGTCGACAGCCAGGTCTCCAGGCAGCCGGTCTTGCCGCACACGCAGGGCCGCTCGCTGCCGGCGTCCACGACCACGTGACCGATCTCGCCGGCCGCGAACCGGCTGCCGAGGATCGGGGTGCCGCCGAGCAGCAGACCCGCCCCCACGCCGACGCCGACCCGGACGAGGAGCGTGTCCGCGGCGCTCTCGCCGTAGCTGCGTTCGGCGAGCGCGGTGGCGTTGGCGTCGTTGGACACCACCACCGGGCAGGCCAAACGCTCACTGAGCAGCGCCTGGAGGTGGATGTCCTGCCAGCCCAGGTTGGGTGCGCTGAGGACGACGCCGCCGAGGTCCACGATGCCCGGCGTGCCGATGCCGATGCCGAGGAGCGGCGCGGTCACCTGCCGGTGCAGCGCCTCGACCAGACTGGTCACCTTCGCCAGGGCGTCGGCGCCGGTGCTGCCCTCGATCTCGACCTGCTGGCGGGCCACCACGGTGCCGCCGAGGTCGAGCACGGCTCCCCGGTAGAGCGTCGAGTGGCTCAGGTCCAGGGCGACGGTCTGGTAGGCGCGCTCGTTGAACTCGAGCATCATGGCCGGCTTGCCCGGCCGGGTCCCGGCCCGCGTGCCGACCTCGACCACGAGGTCGTCGGCGAGGAGATCGCTCACCACGTCCGAGACGGAGACCCGCGTCAATCCGGTACGCCGCGCCAGATCCGCGCGGCTGTGCGGTCCTTCCCGGTACAGCATCCGCAGCAGCAGTTCCCGGTTGTGCACGCGTGCCTGCTCCGGGCGCACCTTCTCGCCGCTCCGGACCCGGGCCGGCACCTGGTCTCGCCGAAGGGTGCCCACCGCCTGTCCCGACTGCTCGGGCGGCGTTGCTCCGGAGGTATCAATGCACGTCACCCGGTTAGTACAGGGGGCTAACAAACTCCGGGACAAGAACGCGGCTCGCCTTGATGCCAAGTCGTTATCTTGACTCAGTCGCGTCGTCAAGATCGAAAAAGGTCGACAAAAGACCTGGTAGTGCCGTTGTCGCTCGCGCGCGCGGGAGCAGGAGGGGTGAAAGCGACCCTAGATGGGGGCAGTGTCGCGAGCAGACCTCCGGTACGGTCCGTTGGGGTCTGTCTACTCTCGGTCACGCAAGCGCTGCGGTCATGCCTCCGGGGTGCTGAGCACGGCGGCCAGTGGGAGGACCGTCGCCGGGGCGTCCGGGCTCCGGGCCACCCGGGCGAGCAGATCTCGGGCCACCGGCCGGCACCGCACCTCGCCCGGAGCGATGCGGTCGGCCGCCACCAGCAGCCGGCCGGCCCCGGCCGGATCGTCCGCCAGGAGACGGCCGCGCGCCGCGTCCACCAGGTGGGCCGCGCGATGCTCGACGGGCAGCCACCGCCAGCCGTCGGAGTCCACGGCCCGCCGATGCCAGGCCGCCGCCGCGCCAACGTCGCCCAGCTCCACCGCCGCCAGCATGCGTGCCGACACGACAGCTGCCGCACCGAATGCCGTCCGATACTGATCAGGCTCGTCGCCCACTCGCTCCGCCAGTTCGGCCGCCTCAGCGAAGCGGGCCGCCACGGCACGCTCGTCACCGGCGCGGGCCGCCGCCAGCGCGGCCTGCACGAGCAGCGTGCCGCACAGCGCCAGGTGCGCCGATGGGTCGCCGTCAAGGCCGATCCGGTACGCCGCGGCGCGCATCACCGGCACCGCCGAGCCGGCCCGGCCGGTGGCCTGCAACACCTGCCCCAGTTGCACGGCCGCCGCTGCCACCAGCACCGGATCCCCGGCCGCGACGGTCATCGCCCGATCGGCGGCCAGCCACGCCAGGTCGCCCACGCACAGCTTCAGCAGCAACGACGCGGTCACCCGATACGCCTCCACCAGGGGCTCCCGCCCCGCCTCCGGCACCCGGGCATGACCGCGCTGCGCCCCGACCAGCAGGTCCGGCAGCGCGTCCGCCACCTTCGCGTAGCGCGCGTGCTGGTAGGTCGTCCAGGCGTACCCGACGTCGCGTGCGAGTCGACCCGCCGGCCGCGCCTCCCGTCGTCCGGCGTCCATCTCGTACGTCGACAGCGCCGCCCGGATCCGCTCCACGCCATCGGCCCGCGTCGGCGCGTCGGAGACACGGGTGCCAGCCCCGAGCAGGACTGCCCGGTCGATCCGCAGGACGGCGGCGACGTCCGCGATGGTGGACACCTTGTCGAGCGAACGGGCGCCACGCTCGACCTTGTCGACCCAGCTCTTCGACTTGCCGAGCCGGTCGGCGAACACCTGCTGCGACATCCGCCGCCGGCTCCGCCAGTAGGCCACCCGCCGACCGATCGGCAGCGACTCACCGCCCATGACGCGGCTGTCGGTCCGGTCGGGCCCGGGTCGTCTCCTCGACCGGTATCCGGTCCGCCTCGGCCTGGGCGACCAGCCGGCGTATCGCCGCCTCCCGTTCGGCGGCCTCGATCTGCTCGCCCCTGCTGGGCTTGCCGGCGCTCTTCTTGCCCATTCCCACCTCCGGTGATAGTCGAGCCGCAACCCATGTCACTGTAACGACGTAGGACTGTAGATACAATAAGATGTAGAGCTGTCGGACACGTAGCGTCACGTTCGTGATCGACCCTAGCGCGGATCGTGCCGTGTTCCGGCAGCTCGCAGACCTGCTGCGAGACCGGATCACGTCTGGCGATCTCGCGCCGGGGGCTTCGCTGCCCAGTGAACTTCGGTTGGCTCAGGAATATGGGTTGAGCCGCACGAGCGTCCGGCAGGCAGTAGCGCTGCTCCGGTCGGAAGGGCTCGTGATCGTGGAACCGCCGCGCGGCACGTTCGTCCGCGCCGTCGAGCCGACCGAGACGGTGACCCTGCGCAAGGGCGACACCGCCACTGCCCGAATGCCGACCCCTGCCGAGCGGCGCGAGCTGGAGATGGGTGAGGGCATCCCGGTCATCGTGATCTTCCGTGCCGACGGCTCCCGCGAGATGTTCGGTGCCGATCGCATTCGCCTAGGAAGGTAAAGGTGACGCCCGGCAACGGGTGAGCACCCGCCGAGGGGACTCCGATCTTGCACTTTCGGCCTGTAGAACGCGGCTTATGCACCGTTCGACCGGGTAGTAAGTGCAAGATCGAAGTAGTGGGGTGGGGGTGCGGGGGACCGGACGATGCCGGTACGGCTGGAACGGCGACGGATGGTCGTGTCCGACCTCGATCAGGTACTGCCACGTGGTCGACATCGACCGGCCTGCGGGCGAGGTCCGTCGCAGGCGCGATCACACCCCCGGCGTACGCGCTGCCGTCGAAGCCGGGAAAGCGGAGCATCCCGAAGACTTCGTCGCCGGCGGCGAAACCGGTCGCGTCCTCGGCGACGGCCCCGACGACGCCCGACACGTCCGTGCCGGGACTCACTCGCCGACGTGCCGGCCTGAGCGGGCACCGGCCGACGACGCCGGTCGGGGCGCCGCGAGCAGCCGGATCTCGCAGCGGACGCCGCTGGCCTTGGCGAGCCGACCGTCTCCGGTGACCAGGGGGCAGGCCAGTAACTCCGCCGCCGCGACATACGCCGCGTCGTAGGCCGTCACGTTGACCCTCAACTGCCACATCCGGTCGAGCAGCATCCCGACGCCCACCTCGTCGACGACCAACGACGGCAGCGTGTTGATCGCCTCCTGGGCCCGAGCGAGACCGAGCTTTCCGCCGAGCACCTTGCCTCTGATCACGGAGACGACTTCGACCAGTAGGTGACCGGGTGCGGCCCAGTGCGGATCACCGGTCAGCTCGGCCCGCGCCGCGTCACCCACCGGCCCGTCATCGACCAGCGCGTCGGCCAGGACCGACGCATCCACGACTATCACGCGGTGCTTCCCCGTCGACCGCGCTGCTCCCGCTGTTCGTGCAACTCGTCGGCGCTCTCCCCCGGCAGGGAGTGGGTGCCGTCCGACCGGCCGGCGAAGCGATCAAGGGCCGCCGTGTTGCGGAGACGTAGGGCCTGCGTCTCCACCAGCTCCAGCAGGTACGCCTGGAGTGACTGCCCGCGTGCCTTGGCCTGGGCTGCCAGGGCGTCCCGCACCTCTTCCGGCACATCCCGAATCTGGAGAGCAACCATGCATTCATTATGCATGCAGTTGGCGTCGGTTCGGGCTGTCATGCGAGGCGGTGGTTGAGGGCGGTGTGGCGTCGTCCGGCGCCGACGGTGCGGACGGCGGCGGCGAGCGCGCGGCGGGAACCGACCAGGACGACCAGTTGCTTGGCGCGGGTGACGGCGGTGTAGAGCAGATTGCGTTGCAGCATCATCCAGGCGCTGGTGGTCAACGGGATCACCACGGCCGGATACTCCGAGCCCTGGGAACGGTGGATGGTCATGGCGTACGCGTGGCTGAGTTCGTCAAGCTCGTCGTAGTCGTACGCGATGTCCTCGTCCTCGTCGGTGCGGACGGTGAGCGTCTGGTCCTCCGGGGAGAGAGCGGTGACGATGCCGAGCGTGCCGTTGAAGACGCCCGCCTGACCCTTGTCGTAGTTGTTGCGGATCTGAGTGACCTTGTCGCCGATCCGGAACACCCGCCCACCCATCCGCCGTTCCGGCTGCCCCTCGCGGGACGGGGTGAGTTTCTGCTGCAACAGCGTGTTCAGCGCGCCGGCGCCGGCCGGGCCGCGGTGCATGGGGGCGAGCACCTGGATGTCGCGGCGGGCGTCCAGGCCGAACCTGGCCGGGACGCGGGTGCAGGCGACGTCGACGGTCAGGGCGGCGGCGGCCTCGGTGTCGTCGCAGGCGAAGAGGAAGAAGTCCGGCAGCCCCTGGAGGAGGGGCGGGCGGCCGGCGTTGATGCGGTGCGCGTTGGTGACGACGCCGGACTCGGCGGCCTGGCGGAAGACCTGCGTCAGCCGCACCCGGGGAATCGACGGGGCGGCGAGCAGGTCGCGGAGCACCTCACCGGCACCGACCGACGGAAGCTGGTCGACGTCACCGACCAGCAGCAGGTGCGCGCCGGGCGGGACGGCCTTGACGAGCTTGTTGGCGAGAATGAGGTCGAGCATGCTGGCCTCGTCGACCACCAGCAGGTCGACGTCGATCGGGTTGTCACGGTCGTAGGACGCGTCACCGCCGGGGCGTAGCTGCAACAGCCGGTGCACGGTGGCGGCCGGATGGCCGGTCAGCTCGGCGAGACGCTTCGCGGCCCGGCCGGTCGGCGCGACGAGCGTGACCTTCGCCTTCTTCGCGGCGGCCAGCTCGACGATCGAGCGTACGGTGAAGCTCTTTCCGCAGCCCGGCCCGCCGGTGAGCACCGCGACCTTCGAGGTCAGCGCGAGCCGGACGGCCTGTTCCTGCTCCTCGGCGAGGTCGTTGCCGGTGCGGGCCCGCAACCACCGCTGCGCCTTGTCCCAGTCGACGTCGTGGAAGTGGGGCAGCCGGTCGGCCCGGTCGCGCAGCAGCCGGGTCAACGAGGTGGCGAGCGACTGCTCGGCGCGGTGGAACGGCACCAGGTAGACCGCCGGCACCGGTTCCCCGTCCCCGCCGGGCAGCGCCTCGCGGACGACCCCCTCGTCGGCCGCCAGGTCGTCGAGGCAGCGGGCCACCAGGTCGGCGGGCACGTCGAGGATCTTCGTCGCGTCCGCGACCAGCACCGGCTCGGGCAGGTAGCAGTGCCCGTCGTCGGTGGCCTCGGAGAGCGTGTACTGGAGGCCGGCCATCACGCGTTGCGGGCTGTCGTGCGGGATGCCCACGGACCGGGCGATCGTGTCGGCGGTCTTGAAGCCGATGCCCCACACGTCGGCGGCCAGCCGGTACGGCTCCTTGGTGACCACGTCGACGGAGGCGTCGCCGTACTGCTTGTAGATCCGCACCGCCAGCGAGGTCGACACGCCGACGCCCTGGAGGAAGACCATCACCTCCTTGATGGCCTTCTGCTCCTCCCACGCGGCGGTGATCTTCGCCGTACGCTTCGGGCCCAGCCCCGGCACCTCGACCAGTCGGGCCGGCTCGTCCTCGATGACCCGCAACGTGTCCAGGCCGAAGTGCGCGACGATCCGCTCGGCGAACACCGGCCCGATTCCCTTCACCAGACCCGAACCGAGGTAGCGCTGGATGCCCTGGATCGTGGCGGGCAGCACGGTGGTGTACGAGTCGACCTCGAACTGCCGGCCGTAGCGCGGATGCGACGACCAGCGTCCGTGCAGACGCAGGCTCTCGCCGGGCTGCGCCCCCAACAGCGCGCCGACCACGGTCAGCAGGTCACTGCCCCGCGCGGTGGCCACCCGGGCCACCGTGTAGCCGGTCTCCTCGTTGACGTAGGTCAGGCGCTCCAGGACCGCTTCCAGCGTGGCCAGCGGGGGACGGGGTGCGGCGGTCACGGCCACCATCTTGCCTCTGACCGACGCGGCTCTCCCAGACCGGCTGCCGTGGTTCGTCGTTGTGCACGACGATGTCCGCGTGCTCGGTCGGACGGGCCGTGGCGAAGTAGAGCTGCTGGGCGGGGAGATACCGCTCGCGCCAGCGCCGTTCGACCTCCGCCCGGGACGACACCTGGTGATCCCGGACCACGGCCCGGACCACGGCCCGCTCCACGGTCCGGTCGAGTGCGGTCGACACGAAGATGCGCAGGTCCCACCGGTCGAGCAGTTCCGGGCGCAGCAGGAAGACGCCGTCGAAGACCAGCACGGCGTCGGCGGGGGCGGTCGTGACCGGCGGAGACAGCACCGTGTCCGTGGCGGAGTCGTAGACGGCGGGGCGGAAGCGCCGGTCGCCGCCCGGGCCGAGCGGATCCAGCAGCACCCGGGTCAGTGAGTCCCGATCGTGGGCGTCGACGTAGCAGCCCTCGGCCGAGAACTCACCGCGCGGATAGCGCAGCGCCCGGGGGAACAGGAAGTCGTCGACGGTCGCGCGGATGACGTCGCGGCCCCGCTCGCGCAGGACGACGGCCAGCTCGTCGGCGAGGGTGGTCTTGCCGGCGGCCGGCGGCCCGTCGACGGCGACGCGCGTCGGGTGGGTACCGGTGACGGACCCGACGGCCTCGGCCAGGTGGTCGAGCAACTCGTCGCGCGTGCCGTGGTCCATGTGCTGCCGCCGTCCTGAGATTGCGAACATCACGATCAACCATCCCGTCGTACGCCTCTGCGGCTCCGAGCCAACGCCCGGCGCCTGGTCGACCTCTCGGCCGTCGCACCCTTGACGTACCATGAGACGTACGTTTGGTCGTACGTTCTGCTCTTGGGGGCAAGATGAAGGTGCTGACGATCAGTGACGTTCGCAAGAACCTCGCCGCCGTGGTCGATGCGGTGATCGATGATGCCGAGGAGTGTGTCATCCCCCGCGGCGGCGGCAAGGCCGTAGTGATGGTTTCGCTCGACGAGTGGAACGCTATGAACGAGACGCTGCATGTTCTTGGCTCCGCCTCGAACGCCCGCCGACTGCTGGAGAGCATCGCCCAGGCCGACGCCGGCCTTCTCGAGGAGCATCCGCTCGACTCGAGGTCCCACTCTCCGAAACCCGGCAAGGAAGCCGCATGAGCCTGCGCATCGTGTTCACCCCCAACGCATGGGAGGACTACGACGGCTGGTTACGCCGGGACGTGAAGATGGCCCGCCGCGTCAGCAAACTGATCCTCGACGTTCAACGGGATCCACACGGGACCGGTCTCGGCAAGCCCGAACTGCTGAAAGGCCCGCTCTCTGGATGGTCGTCCCCCGCATCAACGACGAACATCGGCTCATCTACCGCGTTCGGGGCGGCGACCTGGAGATCGCCGCCTGCCACGGCCACTACCTCGACAAGTAGAAGCGGCCCACTGAGCCGCCACCCCTCGTCAGGGCCCGACGGTTCGCATGCAACCTCAAGGTGGGCCGCCTGGGACTCGAACCCAGAACCTAAGGATTAAAAGTCCTCAGCTCTGCCAATTGAGCTAACGGCCCGTCGGGCCACAGGCTACCGGATCACCGGCCCTGGGGTTGAGGTCCTCCTTGGCCGCGAGGACGGCTGCGTCGGAGGCGGAGCATCTCCACGTCAAGCCCACCCTGGGTGCCAGGTGGTGGATGTGGGGGTCAGCTTTGGCCGGGGCTTGCTACCGGTAGTCCTGCTTCCTTGGCGCAGTCGAGCAGCCGCCGATCGTAGGTGACGAAGGCGGTAAGTGTCGTGCCGGACTCGTTGGTCAGCACTTGGGCGGTGGCCAGGTGGATGGCGTCGAGGCTGCGGAGCGTCGGTTCGGCGAACGCGGCTGCGGTCGCACGGATCGTGCTGTCGATCTCCAGTCGGAACAGCCGTCCGACGGCAGCCGGCACTCCGATCAAGGCTTGGGGAGCCGATCGGCGCAGCGCTCTCGGCACTTCCACCTCGACCAGGGCGGAGGAGACCAGCGGCACGTCGTCGTGCTCGTGGAGCCAGGAGACGAGGTCGGCGCTGCACGCCTCATGTCGAACCAGCTTGACGACGGCAGCCGAGTCGAGATAGATCACCAGCGCTCCTCGTCGCGCATCGCCGCGAGCGAGGCGGCCACGTCCACGTTCTCGTCACCGAGCTTCGGTGGAAGTGGCACCGAGCCACCGCCGGTGGGGGCGACGGCTCGCCCCGCGGCTACCAACTTGGCCAGCACCGACCTGTCGTCGCCTACTGGAACCAGTCGGGCGATCGGGTGCCCGCGGTCGGTGATCTCGACGGTCTCGCCGCCGCGCACCCGAGCCAGCACCTGGCTCGTGTTCTGGTTCAGCTCCCGGACACCGATGCGTTCCATGGACCGAGTGTAGAACCAGATGTTCTACGGCTCCAGCTTTTGTTGCCGCCCGCCGATCAGCGCGCTGACCTGCCGTCGAGCCCCACGCATCGATCTGCCGCCTCCTGTTGTGCAGTCGCGGGAACCGGTCTAACCTCCGTTGCTTAAACCGGTTTAGTAGCGCGAGGAGGTGCCGGTGACCCGGCCAGGTCGACCGACGATCCGCGACGTCGCCCGCGCGGCCGGCGTATCGAAGGGTCTGGTGTCCTTCGCGCTCAACGGCCGCCCCGGCGTGGCCGACGAGACACGGGAGCGGATCCTCACCGCCGCCCGCGCCCTCGGCTGGGAGCCGAGCCACCGGGCCCGCGCGCTGTCCGCCTCGCGGGCGTTCGCGGTCGGCCTGGTGATCGCCCGTCCGCCCGAGCTGCTCGGCGCGGACCCGTTCTTCCCCGCCTTCATCGCCGGGGTGGAGCGGACCCTGTCCGACCGGGGTCAGGCGCTCGTCCTCCAGGTGGTGCCGGAGTCGGCCGAGGAGGCCGGCTACCGGAAGCTGGCCGCCGACGGCCGGGTGGACGGCGTCTTCCTGCTCGACCTGCGGGTGGACGACCCACGGCTCGCACTGTTGGAACAGCTCGGCCTGCCGGCGGTGACGATCGCCCGCCCGATGGCGCCGACCCGCTGGCCGGCGCTGCTGATCGACGACCGGCCGGGCATCGCCGCGGCGGTCGCCCACCTGGTCGAGCTGGGGCACCGCCGGATCGGGCACGTCGCCGGGCCGGACCACTTCCTGCACGGCCGGGTCCGCCGGCTGGCCTGGGAGCGGGCGCTGGCGGACGCCGGCCTGCCCGCCGACCTCTGCGTCGCGTCGGACTTCTCGGCGGCCGGCGGCGCACAGGCCACCCGCGTGCTGCTCGACCGGGCCGAGCGGCCCACCGCGATCGTGTACGCCAACGACCTGATGGCCATCGCCGGGCTCGCGGTGGCCCGGGAACTCGGTGTCGACGTGCCCGGGCAGCTCTCCGTGACCGGGTTCGACGACGCGGAGCTGGCCGGCTACGTCAGCCCGCCGCTGACCACCGTGCGGACCGACCCGTTCGAGTGGGGGCGGGCCGCCGCGCACGTCCTGCTCGAACTCATCGACGGCGAGCCGGTGGCCGACGTGCCCACGCCGCCCGCGCAGCTCGTTCTCCGTGCCTCCACCGCACCACCACCGGCGCCGCCCGCCAAGCGGCGTCGTTCCCCCGCACCGTCCCGATCGGAGCAGACATGAAACGTACCCTTCCGGCCCTGCTGCTGACCGCCGCGCTCGCCGTCACCGCGGGCTGCGACGGCAGCGGCGGTGGCGGCGACGCCGCCGAGGCCAACGCCGCCCGTGGACCGATCGACATCTGGCTCTCCAACAACCAGGAGGAACTGGCCTGGGGCAAGGCGATGGTCGAGGCGTGGAACGCGGAGCACGCCGACCAGAAGATCACCGCCCAGGAGATCCCGGCGGGCACCAGCTCGGAGGAGGTGATCGGGGCCGCCATCACCGCCGGCAACGCGCCCTGCCTGATCTTCAACACCGCGCCGGCGGCCGTGCCGCAGTTCCAGAAGCAGGGCGGCCTGGTCGCCCTGGACTCGTTCGACGGTGGCGCCGCCTACATCGCCGAGCGGACCGGCCAGACGGCGGACCAGTACAAGTCGCCGGACGGCAAGTTCTACCAGCTGCCGTGGAAGTCCAACCCGGTGATGATCTTCTACAACAGGACGGTCTTCGCCAAGGCCGGCCTGGACCCGGAGAAGCCCTCGCTGGCGACGTACGACGAGTTCCTCGCCGCCGCCCGGAAGATCAAGTCGTCGGGTGCCGCCCAGGCCGCCATCTACCCGGCGCCGACCAGTGAGTTCTTCCAGTCCTGGTTCGACTTCTACCCGCTGTTCGCGGCCGAGACCGGTGGCAAGCAGCTCGTCGACCAGGGCAAGGCCCAGTTCGACTCGCCGGAGGGCCAGCGGGTCGCGGAGTTCTGGAAGACGCTCTACGCCGAGGGCCTCGCGCCGAAGGAGAAGTACAACGGCGACTCGTTCGCCGACGGCAAGGCCGCCATGGCCATCGTCGGCCCGTGGGCGATCTCGGTGTACGGCGACAAGGTGAAGTGGGGCGCGGTGCCGGTGCCGACGTCCACCGGCAAGCCGGCCGACCAGATCCGCACGTTCAGCGACGCGAAGAACGTCGCCATGTACTCCGCCTGCAAGAACCGCGCCACCGCCTGGGACGTGATGCGCTTCGCCACCAGCAAGGAGCAGGACGGCGCGCTGCTGGCCAGGACCGGTCAGATGCCGCTGCGCACCGACCTGGCCGCCGCCTACCCGGACCACTTCGCCAAGAACCCGGCCTACCAGGCGTTCGCCGACCAGGCGGCCCGAACGGTCGAGGTGCCGAACGTGCCGAACTCGGTGGCCGTCTGGCAGGCGTTCCGCGACGCGTACTCCGAGTCGGTGATCTTCGGTAAGAAGCCGGTGCCCGATGCTCTCGGCGCCGCCGCGGACAAGGTCGACCAGCTCGCCGCCGGCTCCTGATGTCCACCGCCCACACCGCGGCGGCCCCCGCCCCCGGGGCCGCCGCGCGAAGCCCGAGACCGGCCGGCCGGGGCCGGATGGCGGCCGTGCTGGGCCGCCACCCGGTGGGCATGGTGCTGGCCGCGCCGTACGCGGTCTTCATCGCCGTGGTGTTCGCCTACCCGCTCGGGTTCGCGATCTGGATGAGCTTCCACGACTACTTCTTCGCCGCGCCCGGTGCGGTGGTGGACCGGCCCTTCGTCGGGCTGGACAACTACCGCGCGGTGCTCGCCGACCCCGCGGTGCGCCAGTCGTTCGGCAACATCGGGATCTTCCTGGTCATCAACGTGCCGCTGACCACGGTGCTGGCGCTGCTGCTGGCGATCGCGCTGAACCGGGTGGTGCACGCCCGGACGTTCCTACGGGTCGCGTTCTACGTGCCGTACGTGACCGCCAGTGTGGCGGTGGTCGGGGTGTGGTTGTTCCTGTTCAACGCCGGCGGCCTGGTCAACTCCGTGCTCGGCCCGCTGGCGCCCGACCCGTCCTGGCTGGTGAACGCCGGTCTGGCGATGCCGGTCATCGCGGTGTTCGTGGTCTGGAAGCAGCTCGGCTTCTTCATCCTGCTCTACCTCGCCGCGCTCCAGAACGTGCCGAAGGAGCTGTACGAGTCGGCGTCGGTCGACGGCGCGGGCTGGTGGCGGCGGTTCCGGTCGGTGACCGTGCCGGCGGTCCGCCCGGCGACCGCCCTGGTGGTCATCCTGGCCACCATCACCGGCGCCAACCTGTTCACCGAGCCCTACCTGCTCACCGGCGGGGGCGGCCCGAACGGCGCGTCCGCCTCGCCGGTGCTGGTGATGTACCAGCGCGGCATCCAGCAGGGCCAGCCGGACGTGGCCGCCGCCATCGGTGTGCTGCTGGTGATCGGGGTGCTGCTCATCTCGTTGGTCAACCGCCGGCTGATCGAGAGGGACTGACGTGACACCGACCTCCACCGCCCGGTGGCCGGGGCTGCTGCGCCACGTGGTGCTGTTCGCCGGGGCCCTGCTGTTCCTCTTCCCCTTCTACTACATGCTGATCGGCAGCCTCCAGGCCGAACCGGACACCTCGGTCGCCGGGGCGTTCCCCACCTCCGGGCTCACCCTGGACAACTACCGGGACATCAACTCCCGGGTCGACCTGCTCGGCTCGCTGATCAACTCGGGCGTCTTCACCGGCGGCGTCATCCTCGGCACCGTGGTCTTCGGGGTGCTCGCCGGCTACGCGCTGGCCCGGCTGCGGTTCCGCGGCCGGGGCACGCTGTTCGCGCTGGTGCTGCTGGTCCAGGTGATCCCGTTCCAGCTCCTGCTGATCCCGCTCTACGTGCTGATCGTGCGCGGGTACGGGCTGGCCGACTCCTACCTCGGGATGATCCTGCCGTTCGCGATCAACACCACCGCGGTCTTCGTCTTCCGGCAGTTCTTCCTGCAACTGCCGGACGAGCTGTTCGCCGCCGCCCGCATCGACGGCGCCGGCGAGCTGCGGGTGCTCTGGTCGGTGGCGTTGCCGCTGGTCCGCCCCGCGCTGCTGACCGCGGTGCTGCTCACCTTCATCGGGCCGTGGAACGAGTTCCTCTGGCCGTTCCTGATCACCAAGCAGGCGGACATGCAGCCGCTGGCGGTCTCGCTGGCCAACTACATCAGCAACGTGGCGGCCCGCGCCGCCAACCCGTACGGCGCGGTGCTGGCCGGCGCCTGTGTGCTCGCCGCGCCGGCCGTCGGCCTCTTCGTGGCCTTCCAACGACACTTCATCTCCACCGACATCGGTTCCGGTGTGAAAGGTTGACATGCCTGTCTCGACCACTGTCCCGTACACGCTGACCCGGCTGGGCGTGCTGATGGCGCCCGACCCGGCCGAACCGTTCGAGGCCGCCGGCGTGCTCAACCCGGCGAGCGGCCGAACCCCGGACGGCCGGCTGCACCTGCTGCCCCGGCTGGTCGCCGACGGCAACGTGTCCCGCGTCGGGCTCGCCGAGGTGGAACTGCGCGACGGCGTACCGGTCGGCGTGCGCCGGCACGGCGTCGTGCTGGCCCCGGACGAGGGCTGGGAACGCGGCCTGCACAACGCCGGGGTGGAGGACCCGCGCACCACCTGGGTGCCGGACCTCGGCCAGCACCTGATGACGTACGTGGCGTACGGGCCGCTCGGCCCCCGCCTCGCGTTGGCCGTCTCCACCGACCTGCGCACCTGGCGGCGGCTCGGGCCGGTGCAGTTCGCCTACCAGCCCGACCTGGACACCGACCTCAACCTGTTCCCCAACAAGGACGCGGTGTTCTTCCCCGAACCGGTGCCCGGCCCGGACGGCCGGCCCTGCTACGCCATGCTGCACCGGCCGATGTGGGACCTCGGCTGGTTCCGCCCCGGCGAGGGCGTGCACCTGCCGGCCGGCACCACCGACGAGCGCCCCGGCATCTGGATCTCGTACGTGCCGGCGGACGAGGTGCACGCCGACATCACCGCGCTGGCCCGGCCCCGGCACCACCGGTGCGTGGCCATGTCCGAGTTCCCCTACGAGGCGCTGAAGATCGGGGCCGGCCCGCCGCCGCTGCGGGTGCCGGAGGGCTGGCTGCTGCTCCACCACGGGGTGACCGGCCACGTCCCCAGCGGCTGGGACCCGACCACCCAACGCGTCGAGTACGCCGCCGGGGCGATGCTGCTGGACCCGGCCGACCCGGCCCGGGTGCTGGCCCGCACCGCCGAGCCCATCCTCGTGCCGGACACCGAGGACGAGAAGGCCGGCACCGTGCCCAACGTCGTCTTCCCCACCGCGATCGAGGAGGTCGACGGCGTGCGGTTCGTGTTCTACGGAATGGCGGACACGAAGATCGGCGTCGCCCGGCTCGACCACACCCCCTGACGCCCCGAGGAGACCCCCATGAAACGCCGATCCCTCCTGCTGGGCGGCAGCCTCGCGCTGGCCGGACCGCTGCTGGCGCAGCCCACCCCCGCCGGGGCCGCCCCCGCTCCCGCCGACCCGTTGACGAACCTGTCCCACCTGGATTTCCTGCTCGACCGGGTCACCCCGCCCGCGCAGGCCGGGCACACCACGTACCGGCTCGCCGACACGCCGACGGTCGGGGTGCTGTGGACGTACGCCGAACCGAACCCGGACGGCACGTTCCGGCGCGTCGGCGGCGGGGCGTACGACCCGGCGACGGACACCTGGGGGCAGGGCGCCTACAACGCCGACGACATCGCCCGCGCCGCCGTTGTCTACCTGCGACACTGGCGGTCCACCGGCGCCACCACCAGCCGGGACGCCTCGTACGCCCTGCTGCGGGGCCTGACCTATCTCCAGACCGCCACCGGGCCGGACGCCGGGAACGTGGTGCTCTGGATGCAGCCCGACGGCACGCTGAACCCGAGCGCCGAACCGGTCGAGCTGCCCGACCCGTCCGACAGCGGTCCGTCGTACTGGCTGGCCCGTACCGTCTGGGCGCTGGGCGAGGGGTACGCCGCCTGGCGTACCGCCGACCCCGGGTTCGCGTCGTTCCTGCGCGAGCGGCTCGACCTCGCGGTCGGCGCGTTGGACCGCCAGGTGCTCGTCCGGTACGGCACGTGGCAGGTCGTCGACGGCGAGCGGACGCCCGGCTGGCTGATCGCGGACGGCGCGGACGCCACCGCGGAGGCCGTGCTGGGGCTGGCCGCGTACGTGCGGGCCGGTGGCGGTGCCGGGGCGCGGCGGGCGCTGAGCCGGTTCGCCGAGGGCATCGCCGCACTGGCCGACGGGGACGTCCGGGAGTGGCCGTTCGGCGCGGTCCGCCCCTGGGCGCTGTCCCGTTCGGTGTGGCACGCCTGGGGTTCGCAGATGCCGGCGGCGCTGGCCGTCGCCGCGCGGGTGCTCGGTGACCGGCGGCTGCTGCCGGCGGCGGTGGCCGACGCGGCCGTCTTCACGCCGTGGCTGCTCACCTCCGGCGGCCCGGACAACGGGCGGCAGCCCACCCCGACGGACCGGTCGCAGATCGCCTACGGCGTGGACTCCCGCGTGCAGTCGCTGCTCGCCGTCGCCGACGCCACCGGGCGCGACGGGTTCCGGCAGCTCGCCGGCCTGACGGCCGCCTGGTACTTCGGCGCGAACGCGGCCGGCGTGCCCGGGTACGACCCGGCTACCGGGCGCACCGTCGACGGCATCGCCGGCGACGGGACGGTCAACCGCAACGCCGGCGCCGAGTCGACCATCCACGGCCTGCTCAGCATGCTGGCGCTTGACGCCCACCCCGAGGTGGCGGCGCTGGCCCGGCAGGGCCGGATCGTGGCGCGGGTAGGCGGGACCGTGGTGGAGGCCGAACAGGCCACGCTGACCGACGGCGCGGACGTGGTCACCCCCGACTCGACGTGGACCGGCGAGTCCGCGTTCAGCGGCGCGTACGCCCTGCTGCCGGCCGGCGCGACCGCCCGCTGGCGGTTGCCGGCCGCCGACCAGCCCCGGCTGGTGCTGCCGGTGGTCGAGTTGCGACCGGGCAGCCGGGCCGTCACCCGGTGGTCCGCCGCCTCACCCGACGGCCGGGCGCGGACCGTGGGCACCGTCCGGCACGGGCGGGTCGGCGCGCAGGGGACCTCGCCGGCCCCCGGCGCGCTGCTGCCGGTGACGCCGAGCGGCCCGGCGGAGGCGCCGGCCGACGCCGTCGACCTGGTCGCGGTCGCGGCCGGCGGGGACGCCGTGGTCGACGCGGTCCTGCTCGAACCGCTCGTCTCCCGGTACGTGATCGCCGGCACCGGATCGACGACGGCGCTGCTGCGCAGTGCCGCCCGCACGCCCCGGACCGTCCCGGTCACCGTGCCGGGCGGGGGGACGGCGTGCGTCGAGACGTACGACGCGCAGGGGGTGCGGCGCTCCCGGACCCGGGTGCGGGGTGGCACGGTGCCGGCGGAGGTGCTGCCCGGCGGCTTCACGCTCGTCCGGCGCTGACGGGCGCGGCCCGGGCGGTCTACCCCGCCCGGGCCGGAAGTCACGCTCCCGCGCGGTTGCTGTCCGGTTCAGCGGGTACCGGACCGGGCATGCGCATCGTGATCGTGGGGGCGACCGGAAACGTGGGCACGGCGGTCCTGCGCCGGCTGCGGCAGGAGTCGGGGGCGGAACTGGTCGGGGTGGCCCGCCGGCTGCCCGGGCCGGACGCCGGTGAGCCGTACGACGACGTCGAGTGGCACTCCTGCGACATCGGCGCGCCCCGCGCGGCCGACGAACTGGTCCGGATCTTCGCCGGGGCCCGGGCGGTCGTGCACCTGGCCTGGCAGATCCAGCCCAGCCACGACCGGCGCACGCTCTACCGGACCAACGTCGGCGGCAGCCGCGCGGTCGTCGAGGCCACCGTCCGGGCCGGCGTTCCCGCCCTGGTGTACGCCTCGTCCGTCGGCACCTACGCGCCCGGCCCGAAGGACCATCCGGTCAGCGAGAACTGGCCGGCGACCGGGGTGCGGACGTCGTCGTACAGCCGGGACAAGGCCGAGGTGGAGGCGCTGCTGGACGACGTGCAACGGGAGCACCCCGAGCTGCGGGTGGTCCGGCTGCGGCCGGGTCTGATCTTCCAGCGTGACGCCGGCACCGAGATCAGCCGCTACTTCCTCGGCCCGCTGGTGCCGGTGCGGCTGCTGCGCTACGGCCGGATCCCGCTGGTGCCCTCGCACAAACGGCTCCGGATGCAGGCGGTGCACGCCGACGACGTGGCCGACGCGTACGCCCGGGCGGTCCTCGGCGACGCGCGCGGCGCGTTCAACGTGGCGACCGACCCGGTGCTGACGCCGGCGCTGGTGGCGCGGCACTTCCACGGCTGGACCGTGCCGGTGGCGGTGCCGGTGCTGCGCGCCGCGGCGGCGGTGACCTGGCGGGCCCGGCTGCAACCGGTCGACACCGGCTGGGTCGACCTGGCGTTGAACGTCCCGCTGATGTCCGCGCAGCGGGCCGAGACGGACCTCGGCTGGGTGCCCCGGGTCGACACGGTGACCGCCCTGAAGGACCTGATCGCCGGCATGTCGACGAGGTCGGGAACGAACTCCCCACCCCTGTCGACGGACCCCACCCTCCCCGGCCGCGCGGCTGCCGTGCCGAGGGGCCACCTCCCCGGCCACCCCAACCCGTACTGATGAGCGGGGTGAGAAGGTGCCCCTTCTCTACCGGAGGCGTTAAGCGGGGGCCCGGCCTTCAGCCCTGGGTGAGGCGGGCGCCGAGGAAGAAGATGCCGGGCTTCGTCTCGAAGCCTCGGCTGGGGTTGCGGCGCAGGGTCGAGCTGGTGATCGACAGGGTGCCGGTGCGGTTGTTGCTGACGAAGAAGATGGCGCCGCCGCCCTCGTTGGCGCTGTTGTCCTCGACGACCGTGCCGGCGAGCTTCACCGCGAACTCGTTACCGTCGCAGTAGATCGCGCCGCCGCTGCCGCCGCCCGGCGTGCCGCCCCGGGCCGGGTTCGCGCCGGTGCCGACCGCCTGGTTGTCGCGGAAGACGCTGTTCAGCACCGTCCAGGAGACGCCGATGCTGCTCAACGCCGCGCCGTTGGCGCACACGCCGCCGGTGAACGTGCTGCCCACCACGTACACCGGCTTGTTCTCGAACTGGCTGAGCACCCGCAGCGCGGCGCCACCCAGATCCGGGCCGGTACGGTCGCAGCGGTTGTCGACGAACCGGGAGTTGACCACCTTGACCCGGCCGCCACGGACGAAGATCGCGCCGCCCCCGCCGCCCTCGGTCCGCTCGCCCGTCGAGTTGCCGTTCGCGAACGTCAGGTTCTGCACGGTGAGCTGCGGGTGGTCCTGGTTCTGGCAGTGCGAGGTGGTGAAGCCCTGCGCCGGGTCGCAGGTGTTCAGGTAGAGGATCCGTCGGCTGCCGCCGCCGCTCAGCGTGACCTTGCCGCCGCCGTCCAGCACGATGCGCGGGCCGTGCGCGTTCACCACCTTGGCGGTGGCCTTCATGGTGATGGTCACCGGCGCCGGGCCGCAGTCGAACGTGATGATGCCGCCGGCCGCCACCGCCTTCACCACCGCCGCCGAGGTGCAGCTCGCCGGCGTGCCGCTGCCGACGGTACGGGTCGGACGCGAGGTGTCCACGGCCCGCGCCTCGGCCGGCACGGTGGCCCGCCCGTCCGGGTTGCCGGCACGGAACGCCACAGCGGCCGGGCCGGGGCCCGGCTTGGCGGTGCCGAGGCCGGCGCGGGCGCTCGGCGGGGCGGCCGGGGCGGCCGGGGCGGTGGCATCGGTGGCACCGGACGGTGTGCCGGCCGGGGTGGTGGCGGCCGGGGCGGTCCGGTCGGACGGCTCGCCGCCGCACCCGGGCAGCGTGGCGGTGGCCAGGGCGAGGACGAGGAGGGAGACAGCGGACTTCACGCGCACCCGCCGATGCTAGGTGGACCGACCGCCCCGGCACGACTCCGTCGGCGATCCTTAACCCGCGGCTAAGCCCGGTCAGGTGTGCGAGAGGGCGAACGCGACCAGGAAGCCGAGCACCGTGATCAGGCCGACCAGCAGGTGGGCGTCCTCGAACGCCTCCGGGACCATGGTGTCGGTGATCATGGCCAGGATCGCGCCGGCGGCGAGCGCGGTGATGGTGGCCAGCACCTCCGGCGGGGCGCCGCCGAGCAGCGTGTACCCGGCCAGCGACGCGGCGCCGGAGATCAGCGCGATGGCCGCCCAGAGCCCGAACACGTAACGCCGGGACCGCCCGGCCTGCCGCATGCCGGCAGCGCTGGACAACCCCTCCGGCACGTTGCTGAGGAAGACCGCGATCACGGTGACGAAGCTGACCGGGCCGCCGGCCAGCAGGCTCGCGCCGATCACCACCGATTCCGGTACGCCGTCGAGCAGCGCGCCGACCGCGATCGCGTTACCCGAACCGGGCTGCTCCTGCTCGGAGGGCTGCTCGTCGTCAGAGCGCTTGCGGTGCCGCGCCCCGTGCCGGGCCAGCAGCACGTTCGCCCCGGTGTAGGTGAGCGCGCCGACCGCCGCGCCGATCGCCACCGGCAGCAGGCCGCCCTGCTCGTGCGCCTCCTCGATCAGCTCGAACGAGACGGCGGAGAGCAGCACGCCCGCCCCGAACGCCATCACCGACGCGGTGGCCCGGCGCGGCACCCGCGCGAAGAACCCGACGGCCGCCCCGATCAACAGGGCGGACCCGGCCAGCAGACCCCAGAATCCCGCTTCCAACCATTCCGGCACCCGGAGGAAACTACCCCCCGTCGATGCCGGCAACCCGATCAGAAGTCGGCGTACAGGTCGACTCGTCCGTCGCCCACCAGCTCAGAGACCCGATCAAGGCTCTGAGCTGGTTCTATGTCCGGGCGTCGATGGTCGTTCATGGTCAACATTGGGCGGCGTTTGACGCCCTGACAACGCCCTGACGCCCTGGAGACGCCCTGAGTGCCGGCTCAGTTGACCTCTATCTCGGGCCGGGCTCGCTGTGCCGCTGTCGGCCGTCTGAGGGGTCGGCGCTTGATGGTTCCGGAGCGGGGCCGGCCGCTGTGGGGGAAGGTCGGGCACGTCCTGGCGGTGGAGCTGGTGCCGCGACCCGGTGATCCGGTGGCAAGCCAGTCCCGGGGTTGGACTGGCGCGGCAGTCGGAAGCCCTGACGCACGATCAGGCCGACCCGCTGGCTTCCGTAGCGGCCTCGGTGATCCCATTCGTGGATGCGGTGGGATGAGTGCGTGCCGGAGCTGCTGGAGCACCTGGGGGAGATGGGTCTGGTCAAGATTGATGGGGAGCGGGAGCGCAAGCCCTGGACCGTGGTGATCTCGGGTCAGCGGCTCGATGGTGCGGCGATCAGGGTCGACGGCCACAGCCTCGACTACTGCCTGAAGCATGCGGTTGCCGCGCTTCACGAGCGCTTCCCGGACGAACTTGCGCTGAGCTGAGATCCCGACCGTGGGGGCGGTGTCCCGGCGGCTGTCGGTGGCTCACCGCCCCGGCGCCGTAGGCGGCCGGGGCGGCTTGCCGCCGGCCGGGCTTGCCGCCCCGCGGCGCGCGGAGCGCGGTGCCTTGATCCAGAACAGAGGAAATCGGCAATGGAGCCATTCGGCCATTGTCCTCCGTCGGCTGATGTGCGACACGCGTCCGCCAGGTGATCTGCGACAGTGGTCCGTTTCGGCACTCTGAGCCCGACGTCTCCGCGGGGCGTCGGGACTCGGGGAGGCCGGGATTGGCGCTGGT
>NZ_PYPS01000020.1 GCF_003027925.1 Micromonospora sp. RP3T | reverse complement strand
GGCGTCGGCGCGCTGTCGGGCCGCGTCGCGGTCGGTGCGCGCGGCCCGCGCGTCCTGCCGGTCGCGGGCGGCCGACGCGGCGGCGTCCTCGGCGTCGCGGCGGGCGTCGTCGCGTTCCGCGTGCGCGGCCGCGACCTGCGCCGACGTTTCGGCGCGCAGCTCGGCGAGCTGCCGTTCCACGCCGGCGGGGGACAGCTCGGCGTGCAGCGCGTCGGTGAGCGTCTCCACGATCTGGTCGAGCCGCTCCACCGCCTCCCAGGTGCGGGCCACCTGCCCGGGCAGGCCGGGGGCGTTGCGGTGCCGCATCCGCGAGTTGCGGGCGGCCCGCTGGCAGGCGCCGTCGTTGTCCCGGCAGTAGCGGAACGGGCGACCCGCGCCGACACGCTGCGGCACCTCCCGGGCGCAGTGGGCGCAGGGGCGGGTCTCGGTGGCGGGTTCGTCGTCCGTCGGAGGTGAGGTGGCGTCCATCGGGGGCGAAGTCTAGTGGCCGGCGTCGGCGCGGGCCGCGCCGTCGAGGGTGTAGCGGCGTTGCAGCAGCACCGCCACCACCATCACGGCGGCGGGCAGCAGCCCGAAGCCGTACCGCAGCGCCGCGAGGGCGCCCGCCGACTGGGTGACGGTCTCCCCGGCGCGCGACGCGACGAACCCACCGGCGGCCAGGCACAACGCGTACGCGTACGGGCCGAGCGCCGCGCCGGTGGCCTCGGTGGCGGTCCACACGCCGGTGTAGGTGCCGGCGCGGGACGAGCCGGCCGCGCGGATCACGTCGGGCAGCATCGAGAACGGCAGCAGCTGCATGCCGGCGAACGCCACCCCGAGCACCGCCACGGCGGCGACCAGCACCGGCAGGCCGGCGGCCCGGCCGAGAGCCAGCACCAGCGAGCCGGCCGCGAACGCGGCCTGCGCGGCCAGCAGGGCCCGCTGCTTGCCGACCCGCCGGGCCAGCGCCGACCAGGCCGGCGTGACCAGCAGCGCCGGCGCGACGAACGCCGCCACCAGCACCGTGGTCAGCCCGGCGCGGCCCAGCTCGTAGCGCGCGTAGTAGGGCACCCCGGCCAGCACCAGGTGGGTGGTGGTCGACATGGCCAGGTACGCGCCGGCCAGCCGGCGGAACTGCCGGTCCCGCAGGCTCGCCGCCAGCGCCCGCCACCCGCCGGAGGCGTGCCGCAGCGCCGGGTCGCCCGCCGCGCGGCGCAGCCGGCCGATGCCCACCACCCCGACCAGCATCGCGGCGAGCATCCCGGCCGCCAGCACCCCGGCCATCCGCAGGTAGCCGGCGCGGGTGGCGTCGTCGCCGCCGGCCAGCAGCGGTGCCAGCAGCCCGGACACCAGGATGCCGAGGGTGAGCACCACCATCCGGAACGCCATCAGCCGGGTCCGCTCGTGGTAGCCGATCCGCAGGTCCGCCGGGGTGGCCAGGTAGGGCACCTGGTAGGCGGCGAACAGCAGGTTGCCGGCCACGAAGCACACCGCCACCCAGGCCGCGGCGGGCGCGCCGGTGAGGCCGCCGGGCACCGCGAACAGGGCGGCGAACGCCGCCGGCAACGCGCAGCCGGCCAGCAGCAGCCGCCGGCGGTGGCCCCGGCGGGCCTGCTCGACGTCGCAGCGGTGCCCGATCCACGGGTGCAGCAGCACGTCGGCGACCTTCGGCAGCAGCAGCGTCAGCCCGGCCAGCCACGGCGCGACCGCGAGGACGTCGGTGAGGAAGTACAACAGCAGCAGCCCCGGCACGGTGATCCACACGCCCATGCCCAGCGAGCCGGCGGCGAACCCGACCAGCGGGCCGCGGGGCAGCGCGCCGGTGTCGCGCCGCGGGTCCACCCCGGTCATCGCCGCCTCCTGCTCCGGGGCACGCCCACCCCAATCCAACGGATGCTGGATTGTAGGGGGAACAATGGCCGGATGACCATGCCCCGTCGCCGGCCGGGCCGGCCCCGCCGTGACGACCAGCGACCGACCCGCGAGCTGGTGCTCGCCGCCGCCACCGCGCTGTTCGCCGAGCGGGGCTTCGACGCGGTCAGCGTGCGCGACGTGGCCGCCGCGGCCGGCGTCGACGTGGCCACCGTCGCCCACCACACCGGCACCAAGGCGCAGCTCTACGACGCCTGCTTCGCGCGGGTGTTCAGCGCCGAACGGGAGGCGGTGGAGGCGGCCGGGGACCGCGCCCGCGCCGCGCTGGCCGCCGGGCCGGCCGACGCGGTACGCGCGCTGCACGACCTGGTCGACGTGTTCGTGGATTTCCTGGAGGACCGGCCGGAGACCACCGCGTTGTGGTTGCGGCGCTGGTTGGAGCCACGGCGGCACACCGAGCTGGACCGGCGCTACGCCGCCCCGCTGTACGCACAGGTCGAACAGTTGCTCGTCGCCGCGTCGGCGGCCGGGGCGCTGGTCGAGCCGGCCCCGCACGTGACGGTGCGCAGCCTGGTCTGGGCGGTGCACGGGCACGTGGTGGCGCTGGCCGCGGGCGCCGGCTCCGAGGCGCGGGAACGGCGGGAGTTCCGCGTGTTCGTGCACCGCCTCCTCGACGGGCTCTACCCGCCGGCCATCCCTTGACCCGGGCCCCACCGCCGGGGATTATCCATCAGTCGTTGGATTGATGGAGGCGGGCATGGCAGCACCCAGGGTGGCGGTCGTCGGCGCCGGCGCGGCCGGACTGGCCACGCTCAAGGCACTGGCCGACGCCGGCGTGCCGGCGGTCGCGTTCGAGGCCGCCGACACCGTCGGCGGCCTCTGGGTGTACGGGGCGCCCGGCTCCCCGGCCTACCGGACGCTGCACCTCAACACCAGCAAGGCCCGCACCGAGTTCGCCGACCACCCGATGCCGGCGGACTGGCCCGACTACCCCGACCACACCCGCGTCGCCGGCTACCTCGGCGACTACGCCGACCGGTTCGGCCTGCGCGCGGCGGTGCGGCTGCGACACACCGTCGACCGGGTCACCCGCGCCGGCGACGGCTGGCGGGTGCACGCCACCGGCCCGGACGGCCCGGTGCGGGTCGACGTCGAGGCCGTGGTGGTCGCCAACGGGCACAACCGGACGCCGCACCGACCCGACCCCTACCCGGGCGAGTGCGCCGCCGACCACCTGCACAGCCACGACTACCGCGGGCCGGACCAGCTCGCCGGCCGGCGGGTCCTCGTGGTCGGCGGCGGCAACTCGGCCATGGACATCGCCGTCGACGCCTCGTACGCCGCCACCCGCACGCTGCTGTCGCTGCGCCGCGGCGTCTGGGTGGTGCCGAAGTACCTGCTCGGCCGTCCCGCCGACACGCTCAACGGGGCGCTGGCCCGCCGGCTGCCCTGGCGGCTGCGGCAACGGATCAGCCAGCGCATGCTCACCACCGTCGTCGGCCCGCCCACCCGCTACGGACTGCCCGCCCCGACACACGGCTTCCTCCAGGACCACCCGACGCTCTCCGACGCGCTGCTGTCCCGGCTCACCCACGGCGACATCCACGCCCGGCCCGGCATCGCCCGCTTCGCCGGTGACCGCGTCGAGTTCACCGACGGCCGCGTCGACGCCGTCGACCTGGTGGTGTGGTGCACCGGCTACCGGGTGACGGTGCCGTTCCTCGACGCCGACCTGCTCGGCGACGGCGCCGACCGGCTGCCGCTGTACCGGCACGTGTTCCACCTCGACGCCCCCGGCCTGGCGTTCGTCGGGCTCATGCAGTCCACCGGCGCGGCGTTCCCGCTGCTGGAGGCGCAGGCCCGACTGGTCGCCGCCCGCCTGGCCGGCACCTGGACACCACCGGCGCCGGCGCGGCAGGCCGCCGTCTGCCGCGCCGAACTGCACGCCGCCACCGCCCGCTGGGGACACCGCCGGCCGCACATGCGCGTCGACTTCGACGCCTACCTGGCCGAGCTGCGCCGGGAGCTGACCGCCGGACGGCGCCGGGCCGGAGCGGCCCGGTGACCGCGCTGGCCGGCCGGCGGGTGCTGGTCACCGGCGCCCACGGCACGTTCGGTCGACACCTCGGCGCCGCGCTGACCGCCGCCGGCGCGCACGTGGTCGGGCTGGACCTGCGCGCCGACGTCGACGCCACGCCGCCGGTGCTCGGCGTCGACCTGACCGACCCGGCGGCCACCCCCGGCGCGGTGGCCGCCGCCGTCACCCGGCTCGGCGGGCTCGACCTGCTGATCAACAACGCCGGCGTCGGCGGGCCCGCCCCCGCCGAGCTGCCCCCCGACGAGGTGGTACGCCGGCAGATCGAGGTGAACCTGCTCGCCGCGTGGCGGACCACCGCCGCGGCGCTGCCCGCCCTGGAGGCCGCCCACGGTCGGGTGATCTTCGTGGCCAGCCGGATGGCCGTGCTGCCGTTGCCCCTCGCGGCCGCGTACGGGGTGAGCAAACGCGCGCTCGTCGCGTACGCCGACGCGTTGCGCCACGAGGTCGGCACCCACGTCGGGGTCACCGTCGTCTACCCCAGCATGGTCGACTCCCCGATCCACGACAGCACCGTCGCGGCCGGCCTGTCGCTGCGCGGCGTGTCCCGACCGGAGCCGGTCGAGGGCGTGGTCGCGGCGATCCTGCGCGCCGCGGCAGCCCGCCGCGCGCCCCGGGACGTGGCCACCACCCGACGCGGCCGGCTGGAACTGGCGATGGCCCGGCACGCGCCGGGCCTGGCCGACCGGCTGGTGCGGCGTACCGTCGCCGGGCGCGTCGCCGCCGGTGACCTGGACGACGCGGCGCTGGCCGCCGGCATGGTCCGCCGGCACCGGCAGGACGGCCGGTAGCCTGCCCACCATGCCCGTGTCGCCGTACATCGCCCGGCTGCGCCAACACGTCGGCCACGACCTGCTCATGCTCTACGGGATCAGCGCCGTGGTGACCGACGACGCGGGACGCGTGCTGCTGGCCCGACGCGGCGACAACGGCCGCTGGTCGGTGCCCGCCGGCACCGTCGACCCGGGCGAGCAGCCCGCCGACGCGCTGGTGCGCGAGGTCCGCGAGGAGACCGGCGTCGAGGTGACGATCGTGCGGCTGGCCGGCGTGGCCACCCACCCCGTGCGCTACCCGAACGGCGACGTCTGCGAGTACCTCAACGTCTGGTTCCGCTGCCGGGCCGTCGGCGGGACACCCACCGCCGACGGCGACGAGTCTCTCGCGGTGGCCTGGTTCGCCCCCGACGCGCTGCCCGACCTGGACGACTGGGCCCGGCTGCGGATCGGCACCGCGCTGACCGACGACGCCGCGCCCTGGTACACGGCGCCGGGCGACCGCCACCCGGCGTTGTGCCGCCCGGACAGCCTCTGACCGGCACGCCCGGGACCGCCGCCGGTAGTGCCAGGTCTACCCCGAGGGTCGCCCCAGCGCGCTGTCGGCGGCGGACGACCGCCCCCTAGCCTGGTCACATGACAGACACGCTGCTCAGGGCGGTGACCAGGCGACAGTTCCTGGTCTCGGCCTGGCCGTGGCGTGGGTTCGCCTACTCGGCCACGACGGCGCTCGCCGCCGGCCTGCTGTGGCTCGTGCTGGCGGTGCCGCTGACACCGCTGGTCTCGGCCGCCGTGCTCCTGCACGCCGGGCGGACCAGCGGCTACCTGATCGTGGCGGCCTGCCTCGGGCTGATCGGGGTGGGCCTGCTCGCGCTGCTGGGGCCGCAGGTGGCGCTCGCCGTGGCCCGGGCCGAGCGGTGGCGGCTGCGGCTCGCCGGGGACACCCCACCGCCGCCCGGGCCCCGCGGCGCGCTCTACACCGACCCGGCCACCTGGCGGGCCGTGGCCTACATGGTCCTGCTCGGCGTCGTCGGACCGCTCTGGCTCGGCGCGCTCGGCATCGTCGGGCTGCTCGTCGTGTCGACGCCGGTGTCGGTGCAACACCGGATCTCGGTCGCCGACTCGCTGCTCGGCATCGGCACGCGCGCCGGTGGCGGCCTGCTGCTGATCCCGGCCCTGCTCTACCTGACCGCGCTGTGCGGCGGGGCGCACGCCGCGCTGGCCCGGATGCTGCTGTATCCGGAGCGGTCCGAGGAACTCATCGAGGTGGCCCGGTCCCGGACCCGGCTGGTGCACGCGTTCGACGCCGAACGGCTGCGCATCGAGCGGGACCTGCACGACATCGCCCAGCAGCGCCTGGTCGCCCTGACCATGCAGATCGGGATGGCCCGGCTCGATCTGCCGCCGTCCTCGCCGGCCGCTGCCGCGATGGCCGTCGCGCACGAGCAGGCCAAGACGCTGATGGCCGAGCTGCGCAACCTGATCCGCGGCATCAGCCCGCGTACCCTGCGGGAGTTGGGCCTGCGCGCCGCGGTGGAGGAACTGGCCGCGGCGAGTTGCCTGGAGGTACGCGTCGACGTCGCCTCGGCCCGTCTGCCGGCGGAGGTCGAGGCGATCGCGTACGCGGCGATCTCCGAGGCCCTGGCCAACGCGGTGAAGCACGCCGCCGCCAGCGAGGTCACCGTCACCGTCCGGCGCGCGGCCGGGCGGCTGGTGGTCGAGGTCCGCGACGAGGGCGGCGGCGGCGCCGACCCCGGGCGCGGATCCGGGCTGACCGGGCTCGCCGACCGGGCCGCCGCGGCCGGCGGCCGGCTGCTGATGTCGAGCCCGCCCGGCGGCCCGACGGTCCTGCTTGTGGAGCTGCCGTGCGCGTCGTGATCGCGGAGGACTCGGTGCTGCTGCGGGAAGGGCTGACCGCGATGCTGCCCCGGTTCGGCATCGAGGTCGCCGCCGCGGTCGGGGACGCCCCCGCGCTGCTGGCCGCCGTCCACGAGCACCGCCCGGACCTCGTCGTCACCGACGTCCGGATGCCGCCGAACCACACCGACGAGGGGTTACGGGCCGCTGTCTCGCTGCGCGCCGAGGACCCCCGGCTTCCGGTGGTCGCCCTCAGCCAGTACGTGCAGCACAGCTACGCCGGGGAGCTGCTCGCCTCGGGTTCCGGCCGGTCCATCGGCTACCTGCTCAAGGACCGCATCGGCGACGTGGCCGAGTTCGCCGGGCACCTGCGCCGGGTGGCCGACGGCGCCACGGTGATCGACCCCGAGGTCGTCCGGCAACTGATGCAACGCCGCCGCGACCCGCTCAGACAGCTCACGGCCCGCGAACGCGAGGTCCTCAGCCTGATCGCGCAGGGGCACTCGAACGCGGCCACCGCCCGGATCCTGTCCCTGACCGAGGCCGGTGTCGCCAAGCACATCGGCAACCTCCTCACCAAGCTGAACCTGCCGCTGAGCGACGACACCAACCGGCGGGTCCTCGCCGTGCTCGCCTATCTGCGCAGCCGATCCGACTAGGAGTTCCCGTGCCCACCCCCACCGCCCGGCGTCGTGACGTCGGGCTCCGCGCCATGGCCGTCGTGCTGGCCGCCGCGTTCTTCCTCGCCCCGCTCGCGCTGGGCCCCGACCGGCTCGACGACTTTCCGCGCGCCTTGCTCGCCTACTGGTCCGCGGGCGGCACGGACTTCCCGCCCGACCTGCGACACGCCGTCGACCACCAGTTCCGTTACCACCTGATCCGGGTGCTGATCGCGGTGCCGCTGCTCGCGGTGCTGGTGACGCTGACCTACCGGACCCGACGGTTCCGGCTGCCGCTCGGGGCGCTCGCGCTCGCCGCGGCGGTGCTGCTGATCGCCAACGTCCAGGGGGCCGTGTCGCCGTTCGGCACGCTCCTGCCGCATCTGACGGCCGGCCCCGACGACGCCCGACTGGCTCTGCTGGCCCAGGTCCGCGACCAGCTCGACCACGGCCCGGTGTCGCCCCCGCTGGGCGTGATGCTCGACGAGTACGTGCGGTGGCACGTGGTGAAGGGCGCGCTGGTCGGCCTCCTGGCCGCCGCCCTGGCCGGCCTCGCGGTGCGGTCGTGGCGGCCACGCCGGTGGCTCGGCCTGCTGCTGGCCGTGCTGGCCGTGGCCGCGCTGCTGGTCGTGGCGGCCAACGTGAGCGTCATCGCGAACCCCGACCCGGGGTTCCTGCTCCTGCTGGAGGGCGGCTGACCAGGGCGGGCTCACCGGCTGGTGTCGCGTACGGTCAGCGTCGGTTCCAGCAGCGTCACCTCCGGCACCGGCTCGTCGCCCAGCCGCCGCATCAGCAACGTCACCGCCTGCCGGCCCACCTCTTCGGCCGGCACCGGCACGCAGGTCAACCCGGACGGTTCGGCCAGCTCGTCGGGGCAGATCGCGACCACCGCGACGTCCTGCGGCACCCGCCGGCCCAGCGTCGGCAGCGCGGCCAGCACCGGCCCGACCGCCGACTCGTTCTGCACCACCAGGCCGGTGACGTCGGGGTGGTCGGCGAGCAGCGCCGCCAGGTCCCGGCGGACCGCCGCCGGGCCTTCCTCGCAGGGCCGGGTCACCGCGTCGACGCCGAGCCGCCCGGCCGCGGCCGTCACGCCGGCCCGGGTCCGGTGGGCGAAGCCGGTGCCCCGGTCGTAGACGGCGGCCGGGGCGCCGAGCAGCGCGACGCGCCGGTGCCCGGCGGCGGCCAGATGCTCCACGCACAGCTCCCCGGCCCGGCGGAAGTCCAGGTCCACGCAGGCCAGGCCGGTGCTGTCGGCCGGATGCCCGATCAGCACGCCGGGCAACGCCAGCTCCCGCAGCAGCGGCACCCGGGAGTCCTCCAGCTCCACGTCCATCAGCAGCACGCCGTCGACGAGCGCGCTGCCGGCGATGCGGTGCAGCCCGGCGGGCCCCTCGTCGGCGGTGACCAGCAACACGTCGTGGTCGTGGCGGCGGGCGGTGGTGACCACCGCGGTGGCGAAGCGCATCACCACCGGCACCTGCATGCCGGTACGCAGCGGCAGCACCAACGCGATCACGTTGGCCTTGCGGCTGGCCAGGGCACGCGCCCCGGCGTTCGGGTGGTAGCCCAGCGCGCGGACGCTGGCCAGCACCCGCCCCCGGGTGGCCGCCGAGATGGTCCGCTTGCCGCTGAGCACGTACGACACGGTGCTCGCCGCCACCCCGGCGTGGCGGGCCACGTCGGCAATGGTGACCTGCTCGCCCGCCGCGCGGCCGCTCACCGGGCCGTCCCGGAGCGCTCCGCCGCCGCCGCGGTCGCCGTGTCGCCGCCGTGCACGGCGAGCGCGCCCACCAGCCGGATGTCCCGGGCGGAGCGGCCCACCAACAGCGAGTGGGTCGCGTCCTCCACCACCATGGCCCCGCGGGTGGCGTCCCACCAGGCCAGCTCGGCGGTACGCAGCCGCAGCGTCACCCGGGCCGTGCACCCCGGCTCCAGGGTGACCCGGGCGAAGTCGCGCAGCTGCCGCAGCGGCTGCTTGACCCGGGAGCGCCGCTGCCGGGTGTAGAGCTGCACCACCTCGGCGCCCGGGCGGCGGCCCGTGTTGGTGACCTCGACGCTCACCTGCACCTCCTCGTCGGTGTGCGCCGTGGCGGTGCTCAACCGGAGGTCAGCGTAGTCGAACTCGGCGTAGCTGAGCCCGTGGCCGAACGGGTACAGCGGTTCGCCCCGATGGTAGAGGTAGGTGGCGTCGGCGCCGATCACGTCGTAGTCGAGCAGGTCGGGCAGCTCGGCGGTGTCGGCGTACCAGGTCTGGGTCAGCCGTCCGCCCGGGTCGGCGTCGCCGAGCAGCACGTCGGCCAGCCCGTGGCCGTGCTCCTGTCCGCCGTGGGCGCTCCACAGCACCGCCGGCAGGTGCTCCCGGGCCCAGCCCACCGCGTACGGGTAGCTGCTGGTCAGCACCAGCACGGTGCGCGGGTTCGCGGCGTGCACGGCGCGCAGCAGTTCGAGCTGGCCGGTCGGCAGGTCCAGGTCGACGCGGTCCTCGGTCTCCCGGCCGTTGACCATCGGGTGGTTGCCGAGCACCACCACCGCCACGTCGGCGGCGGCGGCCAGCGCGGCGGCCTCGGCGGCGCCGTCGACGCGCAGCTCCACCGTGAACGCGGCGGGTTCGCCGACGGAGACGCTCAGCCGGCCGGCCGGGTCGACGCCGACGTCGCGGCCGGTGGCGAGGTGGTGCAGCAGCACGGTGCCGTCGGGGCGGTGCCGCAGGCGGAACGTCTCCCGGACCACCCAGCCACCGGGGCCGGGACGGTCGTCGACGAGCGCCCCGGTGTCGTCCGCGCCCACGTACCGGCCGTGGTGGGCCGCGCGCAGCGCCACCACGCCCTGCCCCCAGTCGACCACGTCGAACTCGGTGGGCGCCGCGTCGGCGAGCGTCAGCGCCCCGCCGTCGACGCACCGGACGGCCCGGTCGCCGACCCGCAGCGTGATCCGGTCGACGCCCGGGTGTGTGGTGACCTCGGGCAGCCGTCCGAGCAGCCCCTCGAACGCGCTGACCGCGTACGGCAGGGTGCCGCTGTACCAGTCGGTGAGCACCGTGTCGGCGAGCGGGCCGAGCACCGCGACCCGCTGGTCGGGCGCGAGCGGGAGCAGCCCGTCGTTGGACAGCAGCACGACCGACTGGCGGGCCGACTCGCGGGCCAGTTCCCGGTGGGCCGGGCAGTTGACCACGTCGGCCGGCACGTCGCCGTACGGGTCGTGGCCGGGCGGGTCCAGGTCGCCCAGGCGCAGCCGGACCGACAGGATCCGCCGGACCGCGCGGTCCACGTCGGACTCGGTGACCAGCCCGCGCGCCAGCGCCTCGGTGAGCCGGTCCACGGTGGGGCGGGGGTCGTCGTCGTCCTCGGTGAAGCTGTCCACGCCGGCGCGCAGCGCGGCGGCGAAGCCGGCCACGTGGTCGGGCAGGTACTCCTGCATCCCGGCGATGTTGCCGACCGCGCCGGCGTCACCGACCACCATCACCTCGTCGTCGGCCCAGCCGCGCAGCTCGCCGTCGATGAGCGGGCTCAGGTGCGCCGGCACGCCGTCGACCAGGTTGTACGACGCCATCACGGCGACCGCCGCGCCGGCGGCCAGCGGCGCGCGGAAGGCCGGTAGCTCGTACTCGTGCAGTACGCGTGGCGGCAGGTCGTTGGAGGTGAGCGCCCGGTCGGTCTCGTTGTTGTAGCCGAGGAAGTGCTTGAGCGTCGGCGCGGTCCGCAGCCGGGTGGGGTGCGCGCCGCGTAGCCCGGACGCGTAGGCGGTGGCGAGCCGGCCGGTGAGCCAGGGGTCCTCGGACCAGCCTTCCTCGTTGCGTCCCCACCGTGGGTCGCGCAGCGGGTTGACCACCGGCGCCCACACGTTGAGGCCGACCCGGTCGGGGTCGGCGCGGTGCTTGGCCCGGACCTCGTCGCCGACGGCGGCGCCGACGGCGGCGATCAGGTCCGGGTTCCAGCTCGCGGCCAGGCCGAGCGCCTGCGGGAAGACGGTGGCCTCGCCGAGCCAGGCGACGCCGTGCAGCGCCTCCGTGCCGGTGCGGAACCCGGGCAGGCCGAGCCGGGGGACGGGCGCCTGCCACTGGTGCAGCAGGCCGAGCTTCTCTCCGACGGTGAGGCGGGCGAGCAGGTCGTCGACGCGGTGGGGGACGGGGTCGGTCATGGCGGGCGCCTCCGGTGGGCGGGCGGGCCACACTCCCGGCGATCGAAGCGCTTCGATCGCCGGGTGGTGAGGACGGTGGCCCGCACGCGAGAAAAAGGGTTGGGGTGGTCGGCCGGCGGGTCGGCCCGGAGCTGCGGTGAAGCGCTTCGACAACCGCCGGAAAACAGGCCGCCCACGGATTGCCCGGTCCGGAAGCGGCGCTACCGAGGTTGGCATCCGGGGCCGGTGCGGTCAAGGGTCAGACGGCGGGTAGTTGCCCGGCCTCCACGGTGGCCAGGGCGGCGGTGGCGCCGCCCAACGCGCTGGCGGCGGAGCCGAGCGTGCTGGCCTCCAGCCGGACCCCGGCCGGCGGCGCGAGCGTGCCGGCGGCGAGTTCGGTGCGGGCGGCCGGCAGCAGCCACGGCCCGAGCGTCGCCAGGTGGCCGCCCACCACGACCACCTCCGGGTCGAGCAGGTCGACCAGGACGGACACCGCGCGGCCGAGGTGCCGGCCGATCTCGGTGAGCCCGGTGCGCACCGACTCGTCGCCGGCGCGGGCGAGCGCCTGGATCCGGTCGATCTCCGGCAGGTAGTCGGTGACCGGCGCGTCCGGCGCGGCGTCGGGCAGCAGGCGACGCACCACGGCGTCCACGCCGGCCAGCGACGCGAGGCAGCCCCGGCGCCCGCACCGGCACGCCGGCGCGTCGGGTGTGCGAGGCCCGTCGGTCAGGACCGGCAGGTGGCCGATCTCGCCGGCGAAGCCCCGGCCACCGCGCAGCAGCCGGCCGCCGCTGACCAGGCCGGCGCCGACCGCCAGCCCGCCGGTGAGGTGGATCAGGTCGGCGGTGCCGGCGTACGGGCCGTGCCGCAGCTCCGCCGAGACGGCGAGATTGGCGTCGGTGTCCACGCCGATCGGGAAACCCGGGTCGCGTAGCGCGCGGCGCAGCTCGGCGGCGAGCGGCACGCCGCGCCAGCCCAGCGCGGGGGCCAGCGGGACAGCGCCGTCGGCGTCCACCAGGCCGGGCACGCCCAGGGTGAGACCGAGCACCGTGCGCCCGGCGCCGGTGACCCGGGTGACCGCCCGTCGGGTGAGCGCGGCGAGCGCGCGTACCGTCTCCTCGGGGCCGGCGGGCGCGGCGGCGAAGGCGCGTCGCCAGGTGAGCAGCCGCTCGCCGCTCAGGTCGGCGGCGACCACGACCAGCTCGTCGGCGCCGATCTGCAGGCCCAGCCCGACGTAGCGGGCGCCGTCGAGCACGAGCATGGTGGCCGGGCGGCCCACCCGGTTCTCGGTCAGCCCGGTCTCGCGCAGCAGCCCGTGCTCGATCAGCTCGCTGACCAGGCTGGAGACGGTCGCCTTGTTGAGGCCGGTGCGGGCGGCGACGTCGGCGCGGGAGCAGGGCGCGTGCCGTTGCACGTGCCGCAGCACCACGGCCCGGTTGGCGACCCGCACGTCGCCGAGGTCGGCCGTCTGGACCGACCGGTCGATGCTGATCACGTGCTGTCCGCCTCCTGCGCCGCCGTCCGTCGGGTTCGGCCAAAGCTTAAACTAAATCGGTACGGTGCCCGCCGGGCGGCTCAGCCGCCGAACCACGGCGCGAACGGGGTCACCGGGATCGGCTCGCCGTCGAGCACGACCCGGCGCGGCGCGTCCGCGCCGACCACGCTGACGCGGCGCACGTCCAACGGCCCGTCCACGCGCACCCGCAGCGTGTCGCCGTCGCGGACGGCGGTGACCGTGCTGTCGCCGTCGTCGTCGCGGACCACCGTCACGCCGTCGGTCCCGCCCCACGCCACCAGCGTGACGTCGCGGAACGGGCCCTCGGCCACGGTGGGCGCGGGCGCAACGGTCGGGATCAGCGCGCCGCGCCGTACGTACAGCGGCAGCCGGTCGAGCGGCGCCCGCACCCGCAGGTGCCGGCCGCCGGGGTGGTGCTGCCCGGTCGCCGCGTCCAGCCAGTCGTCGCCGACGGGCAGATAGACGGTGCGTTCCCCGCCCGGGTCGAGCACCGGCGCCACCAGCAGGTCGACGCCGAGGCGGTACTGCAGGTCGGTGGCCCAGGCGGTCGGGTCGTCCGGGGTGTCGACGAGCAACGCCCGCAGCATCGGACTGCCGGTGCGGGCCGCGTCCACCGCCGCCGACCACAGGTACGGCAACAGCCGGTAGCGCAGCCGCAGCGCCGCCACCGCGTGCCGTTCCGCCTCCGGCGGGAAGTCCCACGGCAGCCGGCTGGTGGTGCCGTGCAGCCGGACCAGTGGCGACAGCGCGCCGAACTGCGTCCAGCGCACGTACAGGTCGGGCTCCGGCGTGCCGTGGAAGCCGCCGGTGTCGTGGCTCCAGAACGGCACCCCGGACAGCCCGTGGGACAGCCCGCCGCGCAGCGTGCTGGCCAGGCCCGGCCAGGTGGCGTTGACGTCGCCGCTCCACTGTGCGCTGTGCCGCTGCCCGCCCAGGTACGACGAGCGCGCCCACACCGTGCGGTGCCCGGCGACCTCCTCGGTGACGTCGGCGACCACGTCGTTGAACAGCAGCGCGTACACGTTGTGCAGCTCGACGCCGGTCATGCCGTTGTGCGCCACCGCGTCGGCGGGCACCCCCTCGGCGAAGTCGGTCTTGAACACCGCGACGCCCTGGGCCAGCAGCGGTCGCAGCAGGCCCTGGAACCACCGCACCGCCGCCGGGTTGGTCAGGTCCACGATGGCGCAGACCGGATAGCTGCCGTGCCAGGTGTCCGCGACGTACGTGTCGCCGTCGGGGCGGCGCAGGAAGTAGCCGGCGGCCTCGGCCTCGGCGTACAGCGGGCTGTCGGTCATCAGGTAGGGGTTCATCCACAGGCACACCCGGAAGCCCGCCTCGGCGAGATCCTTGAGCAGGCCGGCCGGGTCGGGGAACGCCTGCTCGTCCCAGCGCAGGTCGGACCAGCGGCCGGCGACCTGCCAGTAGCAGTCCAGGTGCAGCACGTCGCACGGGACGTCCCGCTCCCGGATGAGGCGGGCCCGCTCGCGCACCCGCTGCTCGCTGTCGGGGAAGAACCCGGAGGAGATCCAGGCCCCGAACGCCCAGCGCGGCGGCAGGTACGGCCGGCCGGTCAGCGCGTCGAACCGGTCCAGGATCTCCGCCGGTGTCGGGCCGGCCAGCACGTAGTAGTCGAGCAGGTCGTCCGGGACGAGGAGCTGCACGCTGCTGTGGGTGCTGGCGCAGACGTCGAACTGCACCGGCAGTCCGCTGTCGACGAGCACGCCGTAGCCGCGGTCGGACAGGTAGAACGGCACGTTCTTGTGCGACCTGTCGGACTCGCCGCCGAACGCGTCGAAGTTCCACATCAACGGTCGCTGGCCGCGCTTGTCCAGCGGTGTGAACTTCTCGCCGAAGCCGACGAACCGTTCGTCGCCGGGCGCGACGAAGCTCTCGTGCCAGGCGACCGGGTCGCCGTCGAGGGTGGAGCGTCCGAGCGGCAGCGTGCGCCGCCGGCCGCTGATGTCCCGGGTGCCGCCGTCGGCGGCCACCAGCAGCCGACCGTCGGCGTCGAGGAAGCGCAGCCCCCACGGGTCGAGGCGGATCTCGGCGCGCACGCCGCCGGCGTCCACCCGGGCGTACGCGTCGTCGACGGTGACCTCGGCCGGGTGCGGCACGGGCCGGGTCAGCGTCAGCGCCCGGGCGGAGCGGCTGCGCACCGAGAGGTCGTCGGTGAGCCGTACCCGGATGACCCCGTCCCCGGCGGCCTCGACGCGCGCGACGAGCGTGCGGCCGGAGGAGCAGGTGGCGGTGAGCGTGACCCCGTGCGGGTCGACCGTGGCCACCTCGGCCCGCAGCACGTCGTCGGCGCCCTCCTCGCCGGGGGCGCGCACCGGCAGGTCGGGTGGGTCGGCCACGAACGTCTCGTACGGGACCAGGGGCGGGCGGTACGGCATGGGCGTCTCCTCGCGGCGACACGGGCGGCCCCGCAAGTTTCTTGGGAGCCACAACTAACTGTCAATGATCTGTCGCATTGACTTTCATCCTCACCTCTTCCTACTTTGGCGGGGATGACAACTAAAGCGTTGTGGAGCGACGGTCGGCTGAGCTACGGCGGAGACTGGAACCCGGAGCAGTGGCCACCGGCGGTGTGGTCGCAGGACGTCGCCCTGATGCGCGCGGCCGGGGTCAACCTGGTCACCGTGGGCGTGTTCGCCTGGTCCCGCCTGGAACCCGCCCCCGGCCGGTACACCCTCGACTGGCTGGACGAGGTGCTGGACCTGCTGCACACCGCCGGCATCCGGGCCGCCCTGGCCACCCCCACCGCCTCCCCGCCACCCTGGTTCACGTCGCGCCACCCGGACGCCATGCCGGTCACCGCCGACGGCGTCCGTCTGCACCACGGCAGCCGGGACACCTACTGCGCCGCCGCGCCCGCCTACCGCGCCGCGGCCCGGACCATCGCCGACGTGCTGGCCACCCGGTACGCCCACCACCCGGCGCTGGCCCTGTGGCACGTGCACAACGAGTACGGCACCACCTGCCACTGCGACCACGCCGAGACGGCGTTCCGTCGCTGGCTCACCGGCCGGTACGCCGACCTCGACGCGCTCAACGACGCCTGGGTGACCAGCTTCTGGGGACAGCACTACACCGACTGGGCGCAGGTCGGCGTGCCCCGCGCCACCCAGTACCTGGCCAACCCCGGCCAGCTGCTCGACTTCCGCCGCTTCTGGTCGGACACGCTGCTGTCCGCGTACACCGAGCAGCGGGACCTGCTTCGGGCGGCGAACCCGGCGGTGCCGGTCACCACCAACTTCGTGCTCGGAGACTGGGTGCCGGTCGACCACGCCCGCTGGGCGCGCGAGGTGGACCTGGTGGCCGTCGACCACTACCCGGACCGCATCGACGGCGGCGCGGAGGAGCAGACCGCGCTCACCGCCGACCTGGCCCGCGGCTGGGCCCGCCACGGCGCCGGCCGGCCCGCGCCGTGGCTGCTGATGGAGAGCGCGCCCAACCAGATCCACGTCACCGGGCGGATGCACACCAAGGAACCGGGCCGGATGACCCGGCACAGCCTCGCGCACGTCGCCCGCGGCTCGGCCGGGGCGATGTTCTTCCAGTGGCGCGCCCCGGCCGGCGGCGCCGAACGGTTCCACTCCGCGGTGGTGTCGCACGCCGGCGCGGAGACCCGGGTGTTCCGGGAGGCCACCGACCTCGGCGCCGCGCTCGGCCGACTCGCCGGCACCGCGACGGGGCAGGTGGAGGCGCGCGTGGCGATCGCTCACGACGCCGCCAGCGGCTGGGCGCTGCGCCACCCGGGGATGCCCCGCGACGGCCTCGACCACCCGGGCGAGGTGGCCGCCGCGCACCGGGTGCTGTGGCACGCCGGCCTCACCGCCGACCTGGTGACGCCCGGCGACCCGCTCGACGGCCACCGGCTGCTCGTGCTGCCCGCGCTCTACCTGGCCGCCGACGCCACCGTCGACTGGGTACGCCGACACGTCCACGCCGGCGGGCACCTGCTGGTCACCTGGCTCAGCGGCGTCGCCGACGAACAGGCCCGCGTCCGCCTCGGCGGCTACCCGGGCGCCTACCGCGACCTGCTCGGCGTGCGGGTGGAGGAGTTTCACCCGCTCGCCGACGACGAACGGGTGCCGCTGACCAGCGGCGGGTACGGCCGGATCTGGTCGGAGACCGTGCACCTGACCGGGGCGGAGCAGGTCACCGCGTACATCGGTGGGGTGCTCGACGGCCGCCCGGCGGTCACCCGGCACCGGGTCGGCGCGGCCCGCACCTGGTACGTCTCCACCCGACCCGACGACGACACGTACCGCCGGCTGCTCGTCGAGGCGGCCCGGCTCGCCGGCGTCACCCCGACCTGCCCGGCGCCGCCCGGCGTCGAGGCGGTCCGCCGCCGCGACGGCGACCAGAGTTGGCTGTTCCTGCTCAACCACACCGACCGCCCGCAGCGGGTGCCCTCGGCCGGGCACGAGCTGCTCACCGGCGAGCCGGTCGACGAGCACGTGACCGTCGGGCCCGGCGGCGTGGCGGTGCTGCGCGAACCGCCGCGCTGACCGCGTGCCGGCCTCGCGTTCACCCCCGGTGACGCGCGACACTCGGACGATGTCCGTCCTGTTGTCCGCCGCCGCCACCCCGACCGCGCCCGGCCTGCTCCTGCGACCGTGGCGCGACGGCGACGCCGACGCGCTGCTGGAGGCCTACCGGGATCCGGTGCTGCGCGCCTGGACCCGCTTCCCGGTGACCACCCGCGCCGAGGCGCGCGCGTTCCTGCGCCGGGCCCGGCAGGGCTGGGCCGCCGGGCGCCGGTTCAGCTTCGCGGTGCTGGAGGACACCCCGACGGGGGAGCGCCTGGTGGCCTGCGTGGTGCTCAAGGACGTCCAGCCCGGGCGGCCGGCCGCCGAGGTCGGCTACTGGACCGCGGCTGCGGCCCGTGGCCGGGGCGTCGCGCCGCGGGCCGTCGACGCGGTCACCGGCTGGGCGTCCGCCCGCTTCGCCGCCGGCGGCCTGACCCGCCTGGAACTGCTGCACCAGGTCGACAACCCGGCCTCCTGCCGGGTCGCGGAGAAGAGCGGGTACGCCTTCGTCGAGGTGCTGCCGGCCCGCCCGCCGTTTCCCCGCGACGGCCACCGGCACGTACGCCGGCTGTCCTGAGCCGTCACCGCGCGGCCGCGCCGAGCAGGCGCAGCAACAGGCGCGGCTCGCCCGGCCACGCGTCGAGCAGCACCTGCCGGGGCACCTGCCGCCCGGCGTAGCGCAACGCGAGCGCCACCACGACGATGTCGTCCAGCGGGCCGATCACCGGCAGGAACTCCGGGATCAGGTCGATCGGGCTGGCCAGCCACACCCCGGCGACGACGATCGCGATCCGGGCCCGGCGCGGCACGCGCGGGTCCCGCCGCAGCCGCCGCACCGTGGTCAGACAGTCGGGCACGAACGCGGCCAGGTCACGCAACAGGCCGGGTGGCAGTCGCCGGGCCGCCAGCACCAGCACCGCCCAGCTCGCGGCCAGGCACCCGGTCGCCACGCCGAGGCCGATCAGCCAGTCACGCACGTCGCCGCTCCTCCCGTCGGCGGAACACTACGCGCCGGGAACACGTCCGCGCGCTGCGACGCTGACCGTGGTCGGGAACCGGCGGATACGGTGGGAGCGGGAGGTGACGGCGGTGACGACAGGCTGGGAGGCCGCGGTCGAGGCGCAGATCCGCTCGGCGCAGGAGCGCGGCGAGTTCGACAACCTGCCGGGCGCCGGCAAACCGATCCCGGGGCATGACCAGCCCTACGACGAGGGCTGGTGGATCCGCAGCTTCATGGAGCGGGAGCAGATCCCGTCCGATGTGATGCTGCCCACCCCGCTGCAACTGCGCCGGCGCGTCGAACAACTTCCCGCCGAGCTGCGCGACCTGCCCACCGAGGACGCGGTCCGGTCGTACGTGGCGGCACTCAACGCCGAGGTGGTGGCCTGGCTGCGTGCCCCGACCGGCCCTCGGGTGGTGGTCCGCCCGGTCAACGTCGACGAGGCGGTACGGCGGTGGCGGGCCGACCGGCAGCAGCCTGTCGTGACCGCGACGCCGGTCGAGTCGGCGCCGCCCGCACCGCCTGCGGCCCGCGCCCGCCGCCGGTGGCGTTGGTGGCGTCGCTGAGCCCCACCGCACGTCAAAGCGACTATCCTGTACGGCATGGACCCGATCGGCTCCGTTCACAAATCGCGAAGACCCTATGAGGCCCGCCCGGGACGCCGGGCGATCGTGGCGGCTGATTTGAGTGAACTGAACGGACCGACCACCGGGATCGTTGAGCTGCCGCACCGTCTGTTCTGGCAGCCCGACCGGCACGTCGACCTCGACGAGCCCGGCTTGTTGGCCTGGATGTACGAGACGGTGCTGGCGGAGGCCGTCCGTCCCGAGGAACTGCGGATCTGGTTGCACGGCCCGACCCTCACGCGGATCTGGCCCACGCTGCACCTGCCTCGCGGCGTCCGCCGCGCCTGGGAGGAACGCCATCATGTGCTTCGCGTCCGGGGCATCGCCGCCTGATGCCGCAAGTCCCCGATCCCTTCCAGCACGAGGTCATCCGCATCGCGCTCGCCGCGGCCGCTCGCCACGGCTTCGCTCTCGCCGGCGGTCAAGCGCTGATCGCCCATGGCTTGGGCACCCGGCCCACCGAGGACATCGATCTTTTCACTGATACCGAAGGCGGCGTCACCGCCGCCTCGGAACTGATTCGTGACGCTTTGTGCGATGCGGGTCTCCAGGTCGAGACCATGACTGATCCCAGCGAACTCGACGAGGTCTTCTACGGATTCGATCAGGACATGGTCGAGTTCGAGGTACACCGCAACGCTCAGGCCGTCCGCGTGCAACTCGTCCGCTTCGCCCGTTTCAGCACCCCAGTGGTGCTCGACATCGGACCCGTTCTCCACCTCGACGATGTCGTCGGCACCAAGGGGGCTGCCATGATCACACGAGCGCAGCCGCGCGACTACATCGACGTCGCGGCAGTTCTCGACCGCTACGACCGTCAGAATTTGATCGTGCTCGCCCGCAAAGCAGACCCCGACATCACAGACGACGAGATTCACGACTCTGTACGGCGGCTCGACGGCCTACCCGATACCGTCTTCGCGCTCTACCGCCTCACGCCCGCGCAGATCAACGAGGTTCGCGCGGCCTTCACCGACTGGCCCAGAGGATAGCTGCGCTGCCAGCGCTCGGCGGTGTGCCGACCCTGGCGCCTCAGCCGTCGCCTCCGCACCGGGATGGCGTCGCTGAGCCCCACCGTGGGTCGCGTCAGGACTCGCCGGCCGCCCGGCCCAGTCCGGCGAAGGCGCGGTCCGCGTCGACGACCGCCTCCGGGTGGACCTCGCGCGCGGGCCGTCCGTCGGCGATCTTCCGCCAGTTGCCGCGCGCCAGCACGCGGTGCACGGCGATCACCTGGGCGGCCAGCAGTCGGGGCCCGATGCCCGGGCCGAGGGCCGCGGCCAGCGCCTCCTCGTCGTCGAGCTGGTACTGCGTGAGCCGTGCGGCCAGGCTGGGCGTGCCGAACACCAGCCGGTGGAATTCCACCACCTGGGGGTGATCGTTGAGGCCGGTCACCGGCTCGAAGCGGTCGAGGCCGGCCCGAAAGTGCCGGTGCAGCGCCGTCATCGGCGCGACGTCGGGCGGACGGTCGCGTACCACGCGTGCGGCCTCGCCGTTGTGGTCGGCGAACCGGTGCAGGATCAGGTCCTCCTTGGTCGCGAAGTAGCGGAACAGGGTCGGTTTCGACACCTCGGCCGTCGCCGCGATGTCGGACACCGACACCTGCTCGAACCCGCGCGCCAGGAACAGCGCGATCGCGGCGTCGGCGATCGCGCCCCGGGTCTGCGCCTTCTTGCGGGCCCGTAGCCCACCCGGCTCACTCACCGCGTCAGGGTAACAAGTGTTACCGGGTTGTGTTTTTAACCGAGTAACGGTTCGATGGTCGGCATGGAACGTACAGAGGCGGTGCTCGTCACCGGGGCGACCGGCCGGATCGGGCGCGCCGTGATCGATCAACTGGTCGACGCGGGCGTGCCGGTCCGTGCCCTCGTCCGCCGCCCCGAGTCGGCGGCCACCCTGCCCACCACCGTCGAGGTCGTCACCGGCGACCTCACCGTGCCCGAATCGCTCGACGCGGCCCTGACCGCCGTCAGCGCCGTCTTCCTGGTCTGGACCGCCCCGCCGCACACCGCGTCCGCCGTCGTCGACCGGCTGGCCGCCCACCCGCGACGGGTCGTCTACCTGTCCGCGCCACACCGCACCCCACACCCGTTCTTCCGGCAGCCGAACCCGATGGCGACGCTGCACGCCCGCATCGAGCAGCTCATCGCGGCGACCGGTCTCGACGCGACGATCGTCCGGCCGGGGATGTTCGCCTCCAACGCGCTGCACTGGTGGGCCCCGGCGATCCGTCGCGACGCGGTGGTCCGGTGGCCGTACGGCGCGGCCGAGACCGCCCCCGTCGACGACCGGGACGTCGCCGCGGTCGTCGCGCGGATCCTGTCCGACAACGGGCCCGCCGGCGGCGATCACGTCCTGACCGGCCCTGAGTCGCTCAGCCAGGCCGAACAGGTCAGCCTCATCGGCGCCGCCCTGGGCCGGCCGATCGCGTTCGAGGACCTGCCGCCCGACGAGTTCCGTCGCCAGGCCCCGGAGGACGCGCGTCCCGCCGTGGACATGCTGCTGGCCGCGTGGCGCGCCACCCTGGGGCATCCGGCGCACGTCACCACCACGGTGTCGCACCTGCTCGGCAGGCCGGCGCGCACGTTCCGTCAGTGGGCTGCCGACCACGTCACCGCGTTCACCACGCCGGGCGACCCGGCGACCTGAACCGGCCTGCTCCTCAGTCGAGCGCGGCCCGCCACGTCCACGACGTCCGGCGCGGCCGGTCGCCCAGCGGGGACCGGCCGGTCAGCCAGAGCAGCACCGGCGCCGGCGCGCCGGCGGGCGCGTCGGGGAACAGCCGTCGCACCACCCCGGCGCACAGGCCGGCCGGCGGTGACCAGGGCACGTCGAGACCGCGGGTCACGTCATGGGTGTGCAGCAGGATCTCGGCCACCCCCATCGCGGCGAAGCCGCCCGGGTCGCAGGGCCCCCAGTGCCAGCCCCGGTCGTCCGGGTCGGCGGTGTCGACCAGCGCGGCGAGCATCCCGGCGGTGGCGGTCGCCACGGTCAGCACCCGCGCCGGTGGGGCGTCGGGGTGGACCCGCAGGTCGAACGGCAGGTAGCCGTCGGTGGGGCGGCCGGCCACCTGACCGGCGTACCCGGCCAGGTCGTGCGCGACGTGCGCGGTCGTGGTCCAGCAGGACCAGTCCAGGTCGCCCGCGCGTACCGTCCAGTCCCGGCCGGCGGCCGGTAGCAGCACGGCGGTCATCGCGGCGGCGGCGGCGCGGACGTCCGCGCCGGTCATCCCGGACCCGTGGGAGGGCCCCGCGGGCGGCGTCACCGTCGGCGGACGCGCAGCACGCAGGTGCGCATCGGGAGCGTGAACTCACCGTGCGCGGTCTCCGGCCGGCTGGCCAGGAACGCCCGGATGCGGTCGAGCGTGGCCTGTCGCTGCGCCGCCGGCATCACCAGCAGGCCCGCTCGGGTGGCGAGCGTCGCGGTCAGCGAGTCGGCGGTGCGCTGCTGCCCGTGTCGGAACGTGGCCTGCTCGGGTGCGTCGAAGCGGGCCGGCGCGCCGTTGCCCGGCAGGTGCATCCGCGCCGTCTCGGCCCGCCAGCTCGCGGGCGTGTCGCGAGGGCCGACGACGGCGTTGCCGCTGGCCTCGGCCAGGCCGGCGACCCAGTCCACCTCGTCGTCCAGCACGTTCCACAGGCCGGCCAGGACACCGCCGGGGGCGAGGACCCGGGCGATCTCCGGGCCCGCCACCGCCATGTCGAACCAGTGCATGGCGTTGCCGGCCAGCACGGCGTCGACGGACGCGTCCGGCAGCGGGATCGCCTCGGCGCTGCCGGACAGCGCGCGGACATCCGGCAGCGCGCGGCGCAGCTCGGCCCGCATCGCCGGGTCCGGCTCGACGGCGGTGACGCCGGCGCCGACCGCCTGGAGCGTGGCGGTCAGCTTGCCGGTGCCGGCCCCGAGATCGAGCACCGGGGGCCGGGGGCGGTCTCCAGCGCCCACCGGACCGCGTCCTGTGCGTAGTCCGGGCGGTGCTGGGCGTATGCGGTGGCCGCGGCCCCGAACGACGAGGAATGCCGGGTGTGGTCGGGCTGCTGCATTCAGGTGTTCCTCTCGTCGAGCGCGGCGAGCGGTCGCAGCGGGTCGATGTCCACGCCACCGTAGTACCGGTCGCGGCGGGCACCGGCCCGCCGCGACCGGTCCCGGTCAGCAGTCCACGGACATCAGCGTGAACGTGAAGACGGTGTTCCTCGTCCGCCGGACCGGCACGTCGCACTTGACCCGGCGCTGGACCTCGGTCCGGCTGAGGCCCAGCCCACGGGCGACGAGCCGGTCCGGGCGTACCGGCACCGGATCGTGGAACACCACCTCCACCCGGATCGGCCACGCCTCGCCGAGCGGTACCGGCACGGCGTCCAACCGCCACGCGTCGGTCCAGTCGAGAACGACGTGGTTACGCCGGCGGAACGCCGGATCGAGCAGGGCGGACGCCACCAGCCGCGCGTCGTTGGTGTGGTAGCCGTGCAGCTCGGCCGGGTCGAGGGAGCCGACCGACGTGCGTTCGTGGACGGTGAGCTTGCTGGTCCGGTCGCAGCGTACGCACCGGACCAGCAGCCACACGTCCAGCAGCTTGCCGTTGGCGTTGACCCGGAACCGGCCGTCGCCGGTGGTGGCGGACTCCGACGGGCAGTCCACGCAGCGCCGCGACAGCAGCGGCAGCCTGGTCCGGCGGACGACCCAGGGCAGCACGACATGAGGTGGTGAGGACATGAGTTTCGAGACCCGATCTGTCTAGATCTGACACGAGGCCGATGAGGCGCGACCTCGAACGCCGCGGGAACCGGGGTGCGCGGGGGCAGCCCGGCGGAACCGACGGGACGCGTCGGCTTCCGGAGCGCGGTGGAACGTGTCAGATCCGCGGAGCGGGCGGGGTCATGCGGCTCGTGTCCTCTCTCCTCGGTGTGCCAGGCAACTTAGGAGAGACGGATGAGCGGCTCAACCGGTTATCCCCGCCAATTAATGGATTACCGGTTACGACAAACCAGCAATACCGCCGGGCGAATGCCGCAAAACGACCATGCACCATAATGACAGTTCTTGTGCGTAAGGATTCAAGCTGGTGTCATCGCCCCGCGTACCGTCCGGTGCGGACCGACAACAGCGGGGAGACCACGGTGACCGTCATCGACAAGATCGCCTGGATCCGGTTGGCGCACGGCGCGATCCTCAGTTCGCGCTCACGCGGCAAGGACGTCCACTACCTGCCCGGTGGCAAACGGGAGGCTGGCGAGAGCGACCTCGACACGCTCGTGCGGGAGATCCGCGAGGAGCTCAGCGTCACCATCGACCCGGACAGCGCCGCGTTCGTCGGCGCGTTCGAGGCCCAGGCGCACGGACATCCGGACGGCACCGTCGTGCGGATGCGCTGCTACGCCGCCGACTACCGGGGCGTCCTGCGGCCGGCCCACGAGATCGAGGAGATCACCTGGCTGACCTACGCCGACCGGCACCGTGTCTCCCCGGTGGACCAGATCATCTTCGACCACCTGCACCGCGCCGATCAGCTTCGCTGACGACAGGATCGCGGCTCAGGGCCGGTAACCCGCCCTGGCGGCGGCCACCTCGGCGGCGCGGCGCTCACGCCACCGCCGCTGGGCGTCGCTGTTGCAGTGCCGGCACACCTTCCGGAACCGGTCGGTGCCGGGCTCGACCTCCCGCTCGTGCCCGTTGCGGCACGTCGGCTGCTGCCGCCGCTCGCGGCGGTTGTCGCCGCGGCTGAGCTGACGCAGGTGCGTCGGCTCGATGCAGTCGAGCACGCCGCAGTCGTGCCGCACCTCCAGGCCCGGCCGGTAGCCACCGACGAAGACCGCGTACGCGGCGACGTGCGCCCACGCCCGACCGGCCACCTTCTGGTGCACCCCGCGTCGGCTGCCGTAACCGCGCACGACCAGGCAGCCGCCGGGCGTGCGGGTCGACCGGGCCAGCAGGTGGGCCCGCAGGGACTCCTCGGTGAAGTGTCGGGACAGTCCGGTCACCTCAGACAGCATCCGGCGAGCATAGGCCGGCGGGACGTGACGTGCGGGCCGCCGCCGGACCGGCGGCGGCCCGCACAGCCGTCGTCGGTCAGCGCTGCGTGCGGTCGTCGATCTCGGTGCCGGACTCACCGGGCCGGGCGCCGATCGCCTCCGCGGCGGCCCGGCCGCCGGTGCTCTCGTCGCCCTGCCGCAGCGAGCTGCGGGGCAGCCCGGCCAGGTGTGCCGGGTCCTCGATCGGCTGGTCCGGCCAGTCGTCCGAGGTGCCGTCGGCCAGGCCGGCCCGGCGCAACACCTCGACCAGGTCGTCGTGCGACAGGCGCTCGGCCTCCGGAATCCCGGCCCCGCGCGCCATGGACCGCAGCGTCTTCAGGTCTTCGCTCGCGAATGTCTCGGCCATGGGCGGAGCCTTCCCGCCGCTCAGGACAAGGAAACCCGCCTCAGGCCCGGGCCCCGCCGAGACCGAGGAGCACGGCCAGGCCGAGCGCGCTGCGCGGCGCGTACGGGATCCGCCACAGCCCGCCGTGTGCCGCCGCGTACGCTTCGTCCCGCCACGGGTGCTCCTGCGTCGGTCCGCCGCCGGTGCGCAGGTCGTGCACGAGCAGCGCGGCCATCAGTGTGTTGCTGGTGGCCGGCTCGAACACCTCGACGCCGAAGCGGTGCGCGCCGGCCGTCGGTGGTCGCGGGGAACACCACCCCGGTCGGGCCGTCCACGGGTCACCTCCAGGTCGCGGTCGTGGGGTCACTCTGCCGCATCGATGCCCCGCGCCGCCCGTCGAGGGTGTGCGTTCAGCGGCGGGCGAGCTTGCGTTGCGGTCGCGGCCGGTCGCGTTCCGGGTCGACGCCGACCTGCACGGCGAAGGCCGGGTCGACGGCGAGCAGCGGTCGCGGACCGAACAGCGCCATGGCGGTGAGCAACGCGTCGGTGTCCCGCCCCTGCCAGGTGGGACGGCGTTCGGGGTCGAGGTCGGCGTGCTCGCGGCGCAGCCGGCGCAGCAGACGCCGGGCGGCGGCGCCGGTCTCCGGCACCTCGGTCAGCCACCAGCCGCCCAGCGCGGTGGCCAGGCAGCAGAGCAGCAGCCCGGCGACCGAGGCGGGTCCGCCAGCGGTGCGACCCTCGACCGCGCTGTCCACCAGCCGGGTCACCCCGACGGCGGCGACCAGGAACAGCGGCAGCGTGCCCAGGGCGACCCGGCGGCGCTGGCCACGGGTGAGCAGCCAGCCGTCGCGGACCAGCCGGCCGACCATCCGGCGCAGCGCCCGCGCGACGTCGGGGTCGGCCAGCACGGCGGCCCAGGTCTGCGGGTGGCGCAGCGCGGTGTGCAGGGCGCGGACCAGGGCCGGCGGCCGGGACGGTGGTGGACCGTCGGCGTGCAGGGTGGCGAGTTCCCCGACGGTCACCCCGCCGGCGCGGCGCAGCGCGGCCACGCCCACCTGGCAGGCCAGCAGCGCCCGGTCGGTGAGGTACGCCAACTCGACCCGGTCGGGTGTCGCGCCCCGGGCCCGGCGGCCGGTCAGCTCGCGTGCCGCCACGGCGACCGCGACGGCCACGGCGACCGCGCCCAGGTAGTCGAGGAGGAAGACCGGTCCGCTGACACCCCAGAGCATGGCGACAAGTATGGCGGTACGGTGATCCGGGGCGGGGGCGGGTGGAAACGGGTGGCCGCGCGCGACGCCGCCGGGCTAGCGTGCCGACGATGCGCATCCGGGAGCACGTCGACGCCGACTGGGGTCAGGTCTGGCCGATCCTTGCGGGCGTCATCACCGCCGGGGACACGTTCGCCTACGATCCGACCTGGTCGGCCGGGGTGGCGCGCGAGGTGTGGGTGGAACGCCCGCCGGGGCGCACCTCGGTGGCGGTGGACGACGACGGTGTCGTGCTCGGCAGCGCCAAGATGGGCGCCAACCGGCCGGGCCCGGGTGCGCACGTGGCGACCGCGAGTTTCCTGGTGGCCGCGGACGCGCGGGGTCGTGGCGTGGGCCGGGCGCTGTGCGAGGAGGCGGTGGACTGGGCCCGTCGGGCCGGTTTCGCCGCGATGCAGTTCAACGCCGTGGTGGAGACCAACACCGTGGCGGTGCGGCTCTACCGGCGGCTCGGCTTCACGGTGGTCGGCACCGTGCCGGAGGCGTTCGCCCATCCCACCCTGGGCCGGGTGGGCCTGCACGTCATGCACCGTTTCCTGTGACCGCTGCGCGGTGTGCGGCGAAAGTGTCGGGGGCCGTCGTTAGGTTGGCGGGGATCGCCGCCGTCGAAGGAGCCTCGTCATGACCACGCTCACCGACCGCCCCCGCATCGCGCTGCTCGTCGTCGACGTGCAGAACGGCGTGGTGCGCGGCGCCCACGACCGGGACCGGGTGGTCGCGAACATCGCCGCCCTGGTCGAGCGCGCCCGCGCGGCCGGCGTCCCGGTGGTCTGGGTGCAGCATCGCAGCGAGGAGCTGCCCACCGGCAGTGCGCAGTGGCGGATCGTGCCGGAGCTGGTGCGCCGCGACGACGAGGCGCTCGTGCACAAGGCCTACGGCGACTCGTTCGAGGCCACCGACCTGGAGCAGGTGCTCGCCGCCGAGGGTGTCGGGCGGCTCGTCGTGACCGGCGCGCAGACCGACGCCTGTGTCCGTTCCACCCTGCACGGCGCGTTCACCCGCGGCTACGACGTCACGCTGGTCGCCGACGCGCACACCACCGAGGACCTGTCGGCCTACGGCGCGCCCCCGCCGGCGCAGGTGATCGCGCACACCAACCTCTACTGGGGCTTCCAGCGCGCGCCGGGCCGCCGCGCCGGCACGGTCGACACCGCCGACGTCGACTTCACCGCCGCCGTCCCGGCCTGACCGGCGGCCCAGCCGTCCGGTCCTGACCGGCGGCCGAGCCGTCGTGGCGTGGCCGGTCCGGAACCGCCCACCTCCGATGCGGTCGGGGAAAACGCCTGGCCGTGCCCGGTGGCTGCTGGCAGGCTGCCGGTCATGACCGCTCAAGCTCTCGCGGGGGCGCTCGCCGACGAGCGTCGCCGGGCCGTGTTCGCCGCGATCGTGCTCGGCGCCCGGGACGTCGCGTCCGTGGTGGCGCGCACCGGCCTGCCGGCCCGCGACGTCGCCACCGCCGTGCGCCGGCTCACCGACGCCGGTGTGCTGACCGACGCCGACGACCTGCGCGTCGACGGTGAACGGCTGCGCGAGTTCGCCCGGGCCGGGGCGTCGTCGCCGGCCCTCCCGCCGGCCGACCGGCGCGAGACGATCCTGCGTACGTTCCTGCGCGACGGCGCGCTGATCCGGCTGCCGGCGCAGCGCGCTCGCCGCCGGGTGCTGCTGGAGCACATCACCGAGCGCACCTTCGAGCCCGGGCGGCGCTACCCGGAGCGGCTGGTGGACGAGGCGCTGCGCCCCTGGTGCGAAGGCGGTGCGGCGGACCACGTCACGCTGCGCCGCTATCTCGTCGACGACGTGCTGCTCACCCGCGAGCAGGGCGTCTACTGACGGACCGGGCCGTGAGCCCCGATCGCCGTTTCCGGGGAGCGGCCGGTGGAGGTTGACGACGGCGTGCCGCCGCGCTAAAACAGAAACCGGAAGTTGAGTCACTTCGACTCAAGTCGAGACCTTGGGCCAGGAGAACCGAGGAGGCAGGACCATGTTGATGCGTACCGACCCGTTCCGCGAGATCGACCGGATCGCCGAGCAGTTCTTCGGCACCACCGCCCGGCCGGCCGTGATGCACCTGGACGCCTACCGCGACGGCGACCACTTCTACGCCGCCTTCGACCTGCCCGGCGTGGACCCGGACAGCATCGACTGCACCGTCGAGCGCAACGTGCTGACCGTCCGCGCCGAGCGACGTCGCCCCACCGGCGAGAACATCGAGCTGGTCGCCGCCGAACGTCCGATGGGCACGTTCACCCGGCAGCTGTTCCTGGGCGACACGCTGGACACCGACCGGCTGGAGGCAGGCTACGACAACGGGGTGCTGACGCTGCGCATCCCGATCGCCGAGCGGGCCAAGCCGCGCCGGATCGCGGTCACCTCGACCGCGGAGGGCAACGGGCACCGGCAGCTCACCACCGTCTGAACGCGCGTCACGCCGACGCGGGGGAGACCGGAGCGCCGGCCGCCCCCGCGTCGGCGTCCGACGGGTAGAGCCGGGTCAGCGCGCGCGCCGTGGCGGTGAACCGGTCCCGCAGCTCCGCCGGGGCCAGCACCTCCACCTCGGCGCCGAGCTTGAGCAACTCGGCGTGGGCGTGCCGCGTCGACTCGATCGGCACGGTTGTCTCCCGCCAGCCGTCCGGGCCGGGTTCGCCGGCCGCCGCCCGGGCCGCCCGCGCCATCTCCGGCGGAAAGACGTAGGGCATGAACTCCAACGCGGCCGTGCTGAGCCGGATACGCGCCTCGCCGCGGTAGACGTCGCGCTCGTACCGGGCGGTCCACTCCCGCCAGTAGGCGGCCAGGTCGAAGCCGTCCGGGCGCTGGTGCCGCTCGTCGGTGACCACCGCGTCGAGCACCGCGCCGACCCGGTAGGTGCGGACCTGCTCCTCGCACCGGGCCACCAGGTACCAACGGCCGGCCTTGAGCACCACGCCGAGCGGGGCGACCAGCCGGGTCACCTCCCGTGGGGCGCGCCAACGCCGGTAGCGCAGCCGGACCATCCGGTCCTCCCACACCGCGCCGGCCAGCGTGGCCAGGTGCGGGGTGTCCTCCGGGTGCCGGAACCAGCCGGGCGCGTCCAGGTGGAACCGGTGCCGCAGCCGGCCGCTGCGGTCGGCGAGTTCCTCCGGCAGCGCGGCGCGCACCTTCAGCTCGGCCGCGGCCACCGTGCTCGCCAGGCCCAGCTCCGCGGCGGGCCCGGGCAGGCCGGCGAGGAACAGCGCCTCGACCTCCGGACCGGTCAGCCCGGTGAGTCGGGTGCGGTAGCCGGCCAGCAGCCGGTAGCCGCCGGCCGGGCCGCGGTCGGCGTACACCGGGACGCCGGCGGCGCCGAGCGACTCGACGTCGCGGTAGACGGTCCGCACCGACACCTCCAGGGCGTCGGCGAGTTCCTGGGCGGTCATCCGCCCCCGGGCCTGCAGGAGCAGCAGCAGGGAGACCAGCCGACTGGCGCGCACCGCACGACGGTAACCCCTGCCGGTGATCCGGTCGCGGCGCGCCTCGTCGCGAAACGCGCCGCCGACTGAGAACCTTTCTCGCATGTTGCGTCCCGAGGTCCTGCCCCGCGCCCGTGTCGCCGTGTCCGGCGCTCCGGCCGACTTCACCGAGGCGTGGCTGCGCAACCGGCGGCTGTCCGAGCACACCCGCGACGCGTACCGGCGGGACGTGACAGGCTGGCTGCGCTGGTGCGCCGAACGGGGCCTGGAGCCGCTACGGGTCACCTTCCTCGACGTCAACGCGTACGGCCGGGATCTGGAGTCCACCCCGCGTGGACGCGACGGCCGCCCGCTGACGCCGGCCACCGTGGCGCGCCGGCTGTCCGCGCTGTCGAGCTGGTACGACTTCCTGGTCAAGCTGGGCGCGGTGCCGGCCAATCCGGTCGCCGCGGCCGACCGGCCCCGGGTCGACCGGGACCACTCCGCCACCGTCGGTCTCAGCCCGGACGAGGTCGACGCGCTGCTGGCCGCCGCCGAGGCGGACACCGGCCCGACCGCCGCCCGCAACCGGGCCACCCTCGCGCTCCTGGCCGACCTGGGCCTGCGGGTCGGCGAGCTGGTCTCGCTGGACCTGGCCGACCTGGGCGCGGAGCGCGGTCACCGCAGTGTCCGCTTCGTCGGCAAGGGCGGCAAGGTACGCCGTCGCGCGCTCACCCCCGGCACCGCGTACGCGCTGGACGCCTACCTGGCGGACCGGGCCGCCGCCCAGGGCGTCACGGTGCCGCAGCTGACCGGCCCGCTGCTGGTCACCGCGACCGGCGGGCGACTGGACCGGCACGCCGTGTTCCGGCTGGTGCGCCGGCTGGCGCAGAGCGCCGGGATCGCGGCCTGGGCGCGGTTGTCGCCGCACTCGCTGCGGCACGCGTTCGCCACCACGGCCCGCTCGGAGGGCGTGCCGTTGGAGGACGTGCAGGACGCGATGGGTCACGCCGACCCACGGACCACCCGTCGCTACGACCGGGACCGGCACAACCTGGACCGCGACCCGGCGTACGCGATCTGGGCCGCCCGCGCCCGCCGGCGCGGCTGAGCGTCGGACCCGGGCCGTAGGGTGCCGGGATGCGACACGGCCTGGAGATCTCCTGCGGCGGCGCCTCGGTGACGGTCGGCGACCTGGTCGCGCTCGGCGAGTTGGCCGAGCGCTCCGGCTGGGACGGCGTCTTCCTGGAGGACTACCTCATCCACCACGCCGGCGACGACCCGCCGACCTGGGACCCGTGGCTGGTGCTGGCGGCGGTGGCCGGGCGCACCGAGCGGGTCCGGCTGGGCACCACGGTGACCGCGCTGCCCCGGCGGCGCCCGGCGAAGCTGGCCCGGGAGGTGCTCACCCTCGACCACCTCTCCGGCGGTCGGGCCGGCGTCGCGGTCGGTCTCGGCGATCCGGCCGACCGGGGGCTGGCCGCGTTCGGCGAGCCGACCGACGTCAAGACCCGCGCCGCGATGCTCGACGAGGGCCTGGACCTGCTGGTCGCGCTGCTCGGCGGCGAGCGGGTCACCCATCGGGGCGGGCACTACCGCGCCGAGGGCGTGGCGCTGCGGCCGGCGCCGGTGCAGTCGCCCCGGGTGCCGGTCTGGGTCGGCGGCAGCACCCAGGCCAGGGCGGTGCTGCGGCGGGCGGCCCGGGCCGACGGGATCGTGCCCTACAAGCTGACCGACACCGACGGCTGGTCCGACTTCACCGCCGACGAGGTGGCCGACCTGGTCGCCGCGCTGCCGGCGACGCGCGCCGACGGTGCGCCGTTCGACGTGGCGGTCGGTGGCCGGCGGCGGCGGGCCGACGAGCGCGCCGAGCGCGCCTACCTGGCCGACCTGGCGGCGGCGGGTGCCACCTGGTGGTTGGAGTACGTGCCCGCCGGTGACCCGGCCGCGATGCGGGCCGCGGTCGCCCGCGGCCCGCTGCGCTGAGCCGGTCTCACTCCGGGCGGCGCGGGCAGAGGCAGAACGGTTGCCCGATCGGGTCGAGCAGCACGGTCCAGCGTCCGCCGCCGGGCTGGTGCTCGGGCCGGGTCGCGCCGGCCGCCACCAGGTCCCGTTCCGCGTCCGCCACGTCGTCGACGGTCAGGTCCAGGTGGTAGCGCTTGACGCCGGTCGGGTCCGGCCAGGCCGGCGGCGTGTAGCCGGGCACCAGCCCGAACCCGATCGACGTGCCGCCGGAGGAGGTGATCATGGCGTACTCGGCCTCGCTGTGGGTGATCTCCCAGCCGAGGGCGTGGCCGTAGAACGCCGCGTGGGCGGCCGGGTCGGAACTGTCGAGGTTGACCATCGCGAGGTCGGCGTGCGTCGTCATGCCGGGCAGTCTGCCGCCGGTACCTGTCATCTGCTGTCAGGTACCGGGGGCCTGCGTAACCGGCTGCGCGCCGGTCGCCGGTTGCCTACCGTCGGTGGTGATGGGCAGTCAGCAGGTGTGGCACCGACCGGCCCGGCGTCGCCGGCCGATGCGCGCGGGTGTGCTGGTCGCCGTGCTCGGGCTGGGCACCTGCCTGATCGGGGTGGCCGGGCTGGCGGTGTGGAACGCGCAGGTGGTGCTCCAGGCCGACGGGCCGGTGCGGGAGACCGCGGACGGGTTCTTCCGGGACGTCGCCGCCGGCGACACCGACCGGGCGTACGGGCGGTTGTGCGCCGAGGCGCGCAGCCGGTGGAGTCAGGCCGGGTTCGGCAGTTGGGTGCGGACCCCGCCGCTGGTCAGCGGCTACGAGATCGTCGACGTGTCGGTGTCGACCCGGGCGGGTCGGCCACGCGGCACGGTGCTGGTGCGGTTGAACCGTGACGGCGGCGGCAGCGAGGAGCGGGAGTTGCCGGTGGTGCCGGAGGAAGGCGGCTGGCGGGTGTGCGGGGACCCGTTCTGAGCCTCAGGCGCGCGGGCCCAGGTCGCCGGAGCGGTAGTGCCGGCGGCACAGCACCTGGTAGCGGACGTCGGCGGTGTCGACGGTGTCGCCGATGACGACCTGCGCGCCCTCGCGGACCACCCGGCCGTCGACGACCCGGGCGTTGAGCAGCCCTTCCCGGCCGCACCAGCACAGCACCTCGACCTGGATGCGGGCCACCTCGTCGGCCAGCTCGAACAGTCGCTGCGCGGCCGGGAACAGGCAGGAGCGGAAGTCGGTGGCCAGGCCGAAGGCGTAGACGTCGACGTCGAACTTGTCGACCAGCTCGGCCATCTGCTCGACGTGGTCCAGGTCGTAGAAGGACGCCTCGTCGCAGATCAGGTAGTCGACGCGTACCCTCTCGGCCCACGCGTCGCGGACCAGGTCGCGCAGGTCGAGTCCGTCGGTGACCTCGATGGCCTCGTGGGCCAGGCCGATGCGGGTGGTGACCTGCGGGCCCAGCGAGCGGTCGATGCGGGTGGTGACCAGGCCGCGGCGGCCCTGCCGGGCGTGGTTGTAGTTCATCTGCAACGCCATGGTGGACTTGCCGCAGTCCATCGGCCCCCAGAAGAACTTCAGCGCGGCGGCGTGCAGCGGCCGGCCGTCGACGCCCCGGGCGGCGGCGCAGCCGCCGGCACGGTCGTCGCCGGGGCCCGGCAGGGGGCGGGCCAGGCAGGTCGGGGCGGCAGCGGCGTCGTCGGTCACGTCGCGGCAGCCTAGCCGATCGACGCCGCCGGATACCGGCCGCGATGATCGCCCGGGTGCGCTCAGAGCACCCGGGGCGGGGTGTTGCCGGCGGCGATGATGGCCCGGCGCATCGGCACGGCGGCCAGCAGCGCGAAGCCGACCACGAAGAAGATCAGCAGCGACACCAGGCCCACCCGGTAGGACGAGGTGAGCTGGAACACCAGGCCGAACGCGAGCGGGCCGAGCCAGCTGGTGCCCTTGTCGCTGATCTCGTAGAAGCCGTAGTACTCGCCTTCCTTGCCGGCGGGGATGAGCTGGCTGAACAGCGAGCGGCTCAGTGCCTGGCTGCCGCCGAGCACCAACCCGATGCAGCCGCCGAGGATCATGAACGGCACCGGCGCCTCGGCGGGCAGCCGGAACGCGGCGATGATCACGCCGGTCCAGAGCACCAGCGACAGCAGCACCGTCTTCCAGGCGCCGATGCGTCGGGCGAGCGCGCCGAGGGCGAGCGCGCCGCCGAAGGCGAGGAACTGCACCAGCAGGATGGTCACGATCAGGGTGCTCTGCTCCAGCCGCAACTCCTCGGTGCCGTACTGGCTGGCGAGGGTGATGACGGTCTGGATGCCGTCGTTGAACACCAGGAACGCGAGCAGGAAGAACAGCGTCAGCGGGTACGCCTTGACCTCGCGCAGCGTGCGGCCGAGTTGCCGGAACCCGTCGGTGAGCACGTTGCCGCCGCCGAGCGGCACGGCGACCGGTGGGCGTTCGCGCAGCCAGCGCAGCGGCAGCAGGGTGAACGCGGCCCACCACACGCCGGCCGAGACGATCGACCAGCGGGCCAGGTCGAGGGTGCGCTGGGCGTTGCCCTCCTCGCTGAGCGCGGTGACGGCGACCAGGTTGAGCGCGAGCAGCAGCCCGCCGCCGAGGTAGCCGATGGCCCAGCCGCGGCTGGAGATGGCGTCGCGGTCGTCCGGGCCGCCGAGCTGCGGCAGGAACGAGTTGTAGACGACCACGGCGGCGCCGAAGGAGATGTTCGCGATGAGGAACAGCACGCCGCCGAGCAGGTACCGCTCGCCGGTGACGAACGCGAACGCGACGGTCGCGCCGGCGCCGGTGAACGCGGCGGCGGCCAGCAGCCGCTTCTTGTGCGCGGACCGGTCGGCGATCGCGCCGACGACGGGCAGCACGAACACGGTCAGGAAGACCGACAGCGAGATCAGGTACGGGTAGTAGGAGCCGGCGGCGACGCGGATGCCCAGCGGGTGCACCACGCCGTCGCAACGGTCGGCGCCCAGCTCGCAGCCGGCGGCCAGCTCGGTGACGGTGGTCAGGAACGGCCCGAGGAAGACCGTGATGACGGTGGTCTGGAACGCCGAGTTGGCCCAGTCGTAGAGGTACCAGCCGGTGCGTTCGCGGCGGGTGCTGCCCGGGGGTGTGGGCTCGGCGACGGCGGGGGTGACCGTTTCGGCCATCGGGGCGGTCCTCGGGGGTTCAGGCGGCCCAGTGGCCGCGGCTGCGGTAGACGTCGCGGAGCACGCCGACGTGATCGGTCATGATGCCATCCACCCCAAGATCAAGTAACTGGTGCATCCGGGCGGGTTCGTCGATCGTCCAGACGTGCACCTGCAACCCGATGCGGTGGCAGTAGGCGAGGAACCGCCGGTCGACCACCGGGATCCCCCCGTACGAGACCGGGACCTGGGCGGCGGCCACGGACGGCGGCAGTCGCAGCGGCCGGCCGTGCAGGGAGGCCATCCGCAGTCGGGCCACGCCGCGCATGCCGAGGCTGGTGGCGACCGTCGGGCCGGCCAGGGCGCGTAGCCGGGTCAGCCGGGCGTCGCTGAACGAGGCGAGCAGCACCCGGTCGCCGGCGCCGGCCCGCACCACCGCCTCGACGGTCGGCGCCACCCCGGCGTCGGCCTTGACGTCGACGTTGAACCGGACCTGCGGCCAGGCGCCGAGCACGTCGTCGAGGCGGGGCACCAGGGCGGCGCCGCCGACGCGTACCGAGGCGAGGTCGGCGAAGCGCAGGTCGGCGATGCGCCCGGCCTCGCCGGTGACGCGGCGCAGCGTCGGGTCGTGGAAGACCACCGGCACACCGTCGGCGGTGGCGTGCACGTCGGTCTCCACGTACCGGTAACCCAGCGCGACCGCGCGGGCGAACGCGGCGGCGGTGTTCTCGTCGCCGTCGGCCGCGCCGCCGCGATGGGCGAAGGCCAGCGGCGCGGGCGCGTCGAGGTAGCCGTGACGGGGCTGCACGCCGGCAGTATGCCGGGCCGAGACGGCCGGCGGGTGTCCGGCCGGTGAAATTCCCTATCGTTACCTGTAGCCGCTAGCATAGGGTGCGATGGGTAACGACATGTACTCGGTGGAGCAGGTCGCGGCGCGGCTCGGGCTGCACGTGCGCACGGTCCGCGGCTACATCCGCGCCGGCCGGCTGCCCGCGACACGGATCGGCAAGCAGTACCGGATCGCCCGCGCCGACCTCGACGCGTTCACCGGCCGGCCCGCGCGAGCGGCCGGCCCGGCGGCGGAGGTGTCGAGCATCGTGGCGCTCGACGGCGTCGACCGGGCCGCCGCCGACCGGCTCGCCACGCTGGTGCTGGCCGGCGTCACCACCCACCCCGACCCGGACCGTCCGCTGCGCGTGCAGACGGTCCACGACGAGGAGCGACACCGCATGAAGATCATCATCCTGGGTGACCTCGGCGCCACCGCCGAGCTGCTGCGCCTGCTCGACGCGGTGCTCGACGGCGACAACGGTCTGCTCGCCGGGAAGGAGGCCGACCGTGGCTGACGAGTTGCGCGAGCGCGCCGGCGTCACGGTGCTGGTCTGCGACCCGACCGGCCCGCCGATCGTCACCGAGGCCGACGCGCTGGAGCTGATCGGCGCGGCGTTCGCCGGCGCCACGGTGGTGGCGGTGCCCGCCGCCCGGCTCGACCCGAGCTTCTTCACGCTGGGCACCCGCTTCGCCGGGGAGGTCATGCAGAAGTTCGTCAACTACCGGCTGCGCCTGGTGGTGGTCGGGGACATCTCCGCGCACCTGGCCGCCAGCGGCGCGCTGCGCGCCCTGGTCGCCGAGTCCAACCGCCACGACCAGGTGTGGTTCGTCCCGGACCTGGCCGCCCTGGACGCGCGCCTGGCCGCCGCCCCGTAGCCCCCACCCGGGGGCGGGGACGGTCAGCGCAGCCAGTCGGCGGTCAGGGTGGTCACGGCCAGGCCGTCGGTGTCGGCGAGTTTGACGGCGACGAACTGGCGGGCGGCGGGGGAGGTCTGCACGCGGGGCGCGGGTTCCGGGTCGGTCAGTGTCGCCACCACCGCCGCGGCGGCCTCGGCCGGCGACTGGGCGGCGGCGAACGCGGCGGCGCTGCGACCGAGGTACGCCCGCAGCGCCGGCCCGTACGGCCCGGCGGCGGCCACCGCGGTGTCCGCGTCGATCCCGACGTTGGCGACGAACTCGCTGGCCACCGCGCCGGGCTCGACCACGCAGACACTCACCCCGACGGTGGCCGCCACCGGCGCCAGGGACTCCATGAACCCCTCGACGGCGAACTTCGCCGCGCAGTACGCCTCGTTGAACGGCTGCCCGACCACCCCGCCGACACTGGTCACCGTGATCAGCCGCCCGTTCGCGGCGCGCAGGTGCGGCAGCGCGGCACGGGTGACGTGCAGGACGCCGAAGAAGTTGACCTCCAGCACGGCCCGGACGTCGTCGACGGTCTCCCGTTCCAGCGTGCCCACGTGGCCGGCGCCGGCGTTGTTGACCACCGCGTCGAGCCGGCCGTGCCGGGCCACCACGTCGGCCACGCAGGCGGTCACCGAGGACTCGTCGACCACGTCGAGCCGGCGTACCTCCAGCAGGTCGCCGACCCCGGCGGCGTCGGCGGCGGCGCGCAGCGGGCCGGCGCGGTCGGGGTCGCGCAGCGTGGCGACGGTGCGCCAGCCGGCGCGGGCCGCGCCCACGGCGGTGGCCAGGCCGATGCCGGTGGACGTGCCGGTGATCAGCACGACGGGAGCGTTCACGTCTGCCACGGTCTCACCCCGCGCCGGTGCCGCGCGGGCAATTCAACCCCTCCGGTGCCGGCGGTGCGCGCGGCTCGGGTCGACCGGCCGGCCGGGGTCGACGTGGCGGGGCCCGTCGGGCTCGTGCGGGCGCAGCGGGGCCAGGTCGTCGGTGATCGCGTCGATGATCCGGTCGGTGGCGCGGCGCGCCGCGCCGGGCGCGCCCGGATCCAGGTCGGCCAGGGCCACCGGGGCGCCGAAGTGCACCCGGACGACCGGGCGGCGGACGAGCGCCCGGGCCAGGCCGCGCAGCATGCCCTTCGGCGCCCGGTACGGCAGGACCTCGTGCGAGCCCCACTGGGCGACCGGGACGACGGCGGCGCCGCTGGCGAACGCGAGGCGGGCCGCGCCGGTCTTGCCACGTTCGGGCCACATGCCGGGGGCCAGCCCGATGCGTCCCTCCGGGTAGACGAGCACCACCGACCCGCCGGCGACCGCCTCAGCGGCGATCTCCAGCGAGCGGTGCACGGCGGTGGTGCCGCGGTCGACGCGGATGTGCCCGGCGTGGCGCATCAGCGGCCCGAGCACCGGGGCCCGGAACAGCCCGCCGGTGGCCATGATCCGGGGGGCGACGCGCCGGAGGCGGCAGGCGGCGGCGAGCACCACCGGGTCGAACGGGCTGATGTGGTTGGCGGCCAGGATCAGCGGCCCGCGGCGCAGCGCCTGCGGTACGTCGCCGGTGACCTCCAGGCGGCCGATCAGCGCGACGGCGGCCCGGGCGAGCGTCTGCGCGCCGCGCCACAGCAGCGGCGCGCGCCAGGGGGAGGTGTCCATCAGTGCTGGATGGTCGCACGGCCGCGCCGGTGGAGGTGATCAGGGTCATTGGTCCCGGGTCGGTTCGGGCCCTGCGGCCCTGAAAATTTTTCTACGACACCGAGTAGTATTTACTACGTCTCGTAGTAAGAAGGCTGGGGGTTCTCAGGTGGACGCGTTGGACGTCGCCCGCTGGCAGTTCGGTGTCACCACCGTCTACCACTTCCTGTTCGTGCCGCTGACCATCGGCCTGTCCGTGCTGGTCGCCATCCTGCAGACCATGTGGCACCGCACCGGCAACGAGCGGTACCTCAAACTCACCAAGTTCTACGGCAAGCTGTTCCTCATCAACTTCGCCATGGGCGTCGTCACCGGCATCGTGCAGGAGTTCCAGTTCGGCATGAACTGGAGCGACTACTCCCGCTTCGTCGGCGACATCTTCGGCGCGCCCCTGGCCATCGAGGCCCTCGTCGCGTTCTTCCTCGAATCCACGTTCATCGGCCTGTGGATCTTCGGCTGGGACCGGCTGCCCAAACGCCTGCACCTGGCCGCGATCTGGGCCGCCGCGATCGGCACCAACCTGTCCGCCTACTTCATCCTCGCCGCCAACTCCTTCATGCAGAACCCGGTCGGGTTCCGCATCAACCCCGACAGCGGCCGCGCCGAACTGACCGACTTCGTCGCCGTACTCACCAACAAGGTCGCGCTGGTCACCTTCCCCCACACCCTCGCCGGATCGTTCCTGGTCGCCGGATCCCTCGTGGTCACCGTCGGGCTGTGGCACGTGATGCGCAACCGCGGCAGCGCCGACACCGGCGCCTACCGCTTCGCCACGAAGTTCGGCTCCTGGGTGGTTCTGGTCTCCGCCACCCTCGTCGTGCTCACCGGCGACATCCAAGGCAAGATCATGACCGAGGTGCAGCCGATGAAGATGGCCGCCGCCGAGGGCCTCTACACCACCGAGAGCCCCGCCTCGTTCTCCGTGCTCACCGTCGGCAGCCTCGACGGCAGCCGCGAGGTCTTCGCCCTCAAGATCCCCTACCTGCTGTCGTTCCTCGGCACCGGCGACCCCAACGGCACCGTGCAGGGCATCAACGACCTCCAGGCCCAGTACGCCAGCCAGTACGGCCCCGGCAACTACGCCCCGATCATCCCGGTCACCTACTGGAGCTTCCGCTTCATGATCGGCTTCGGTCTGGCCGCCGCCGCCATCGCGCTGCTGGTGCTCTGGAGCCACCGCAAGGGCCGCACCCCCACCAGCCGCTGGCTGCTGCGCGCCGGCCTGGTCATGCCGGTACTGCCGCTGCTGGCCAACTCCTTCGGCTGGATCTTCACCGAGATGGGCCGCCAACCCTGGATCGTGTTCGGCGAGATGCTCACCCGCAACGGCGTGTCCCGCAGCGTCTCCCTCACCGAGGTGCTCACCTCCTTCACCGCCTTCACCCTCATCTACGCCACCCTCGCGGTGATCGAGTTCAAACTGCTGGTCCGCTACGCCCGCGCCGGCGTACCCGACGTCAGCGACCGACCCGCCGACGACGACACCGACGACGCCGAGCGCCCGCTCGCGTTCGCCTACTGACCCCGGAGCCCCACCGTGGAACTGACCACCGTCTGGTTTCTCCTCGTGGCCGTGCTGTTCACCGGCTACTTCATCCTCGAAGGCTTCGACTTCGGCGTCGGCATGCTGCTGCCCGTGCTCGGCCGCGGCGACCGGCAACGCCGCGTCCTGATCAACACCATCGGCCCCGTCTGGGACGGCAACGAGGTCTGGCTGATCACCGCCGGCGGCGCCATGTTCGCCGCGTTCCCCGAGTGGTACGCCACCCTGTTCTCCGGCTTCTACCTGCCGCTGCTGCTCATCCTGCTCGCCCTCATCGCCCGCGGCGTCGCCTTCGAATACCGCCACAAGCGCCCCGAGGCGTCCTGGAAACGCCGCTGGGACCAGGCCATCTTCTGGGGTTCGGCGATCCCGGCCGTGCTGTGGGGCGTCGCGTTCGCCAACATCTTCCGCGGCGTCCCCCTCGACGCCGACCACGAATACGTCGGCGGCCTGCTCGACCTGCTGCACCCCTACGCGCTGCTCGGCGGCCTGACCACGCTCGGCCTGTTCGCCACCCACGGCGCGGTGTTCCTCGCGCTCAAGACCACCGGCGACATCCGGCAGCGCGCCGGCGCCCTCGCCGTCAAGCTCGGCGTCGGCACCGCCGTGGCCGCCGTGGCGTTCCTCGGCTGGTCGCTGACCATCCGCGCCAACGCCGCCGCCGTCGTGCTCGCCGTCGGCGCCGCCCTCGCCCTGCTCGGCGGCCTCGCCGCGGCGCGGGTACGCCGCGAGGGCTGGGCGTTCACCGGCACCGCGCTGGCCATCGCCCTGGCCGTGGCCACCCTGTTCGCCGCGCTGTTCCCGAACGTCCTGCCGTCCACGCTCGACCCGGCCGGCACGCTCACCGCCACCAACGCCGCGTCCACCCCGTACACCCTGAAAATCATGACGTGGGTGGCGGTGGTGTTCACTCCGATCGTGCTCGCCTACCAAGGTTGGACCTACTGGGTGTTCCGCCGCCGAATCGGGGTACAGAACATTCCGCAACACTGATGGACCTGCGGGCGCAGGGGTGGCGCGGGGCCGGTGCGAGGGGGTCGCACCGGCCCCGCGGGGTGTCCAGGGGCCCCGCTCAGCGCGCCTCGCGCAGCTCCGCCAGCCGCGCCTCGATCTCCGCCAGCTCCGCGCGCAGCTTCTCCGCCTGCTGTTCCGCCTCGGCCCGCTCCGCGCCCAGGATCTGCTCCACCGCCTCCTGCACCCCCGGCACGTCCACCAACGCCACCATCCGCAGCGCCTCCGCCGGCTTCACCACGTACGGCCGGGCGAGGGCCTTCGCGCCCTGCTGCGCCGCCACCGTCCACTCGCCCTCGGCGTACGCCAACGTCACCGTCAGCCCCGCCGGCGCCTTCGGCTTCGCGGCCTTCACCGCCCGCTTCGCCGGCTTCGACTCCGCCGGCTGCTCCACCTTCGGTTCCTCCCGACGCGGCGTCGGCACCCGCGGCGTGTCCAACACGAACTCCGGCGCCGCCGGCTCGGCCACCTCCGGCTCCGGCTTCGCCTCGACGACCGGCCGCCGCCCGGCGCCCTTCGGCGCGACCGCCACGTCGGCGGGGGAGAAGGGCAACTCGTCGCGGCCGAACCGCACCACCACGAACTCCTCCGACGCCGCCGGGTCGGTCAACTCCACCACCTGCCCGAGCTGCCCGGCCATCTGCCCGGCCGCCTCGGTGAACACCACCCGCGGCTTCCGGCCCGCCGCCAACGACTCACGGATCTGCTGTACCTCGTCAGTGGACAACCCCTGAACCGCCATCACGCCCTCTTCCGTACACCTGTTTGATTGCCGCCCTTGATACCAGGCCGGCACGACAGCCCGACGGTCAACCCCCGAGCGCCCGCAACGCCGCGTCGGCGTGCGCGTTCATGCTCACCTCGCTGTGCACCACCGCCAGCACCCGCCGGTCCGGGCCGATCACGAACGTCATCCGCCGGGTGCTCAACGCGCCCAGCGGCAACCGCCGCCGCACCCCGAACGCCGCCGCCACCGCGCCGTCGACGTCGGACAACAACGGATAGTCGAAACCGTGCCGGCTGGCGAACTCCGCCTGCCGCTCCACCGGGTCCCGGCTGATCCCCACCCGCGACGCGCCCACCGCCGCGAACTCCGCCGCCAGGTCCCGGAAATGACAGCTCTCCGCCGTGCACCCCCACGTCATCGCCGCCGGATAGAAAAACAGCACCACCGGCCCGGCGGCCAGGAACTCCGACAACCGCCGCGGCGCACCCGTCTGATCCGGCAGCGTGAAATCCTCGACCAGGTCACCGACACCCACACCCACCACATACCTCCCGAGCCTCGCCGTCGATGCGGTGAGCCTAGGCGCGCCACACACCCGCCACCTCGTCGGCCACCGCCTCGGCCTGCGCGAACCCCGCCCGCGCCGCCGCCGCCCGCCGCGCCGGGTCCAGCACGTTGCGCCCGATCGCCGCCCGCGCCGCCCGATCCGGCGCCACCACCGCCACCCGCGCCCCCGCCGCCCGCAACGCCGCCACCTGCGCCGCCACCCGCGGCATCGGCCCCACCGCGGCGCTCGTCGGCGCCAACACCACCACCCGACGCGCCCCGGCGGCCAGATCCGCGTTCACCGGCGAGCGCACCCCACCGTCGACGAACCGCCGCCCCCCGACCGTCACCGGCGGCCACACCCCCGGCACCGCGCAACTGGCCCCCACCGCGTCGACCAGCGACACCCCGCTGCCGGCGTCGAACACCACGAACTCACCCGACACCGCGTCGACCGCGGTCACCAACAGCCGCCGCGCCGGCCACTGCCGCGCCGGCAACCGCGCCGCGATCACCGCCCGCCGCGACTCCTCCGACGGGGTACGCGCCGCCAACGCCACCGCACCCACCCGCGCCCGGGCCCGCGCCGCGTCCCGCCCCCGACCACCGGCCCACGCCCACCGGGCCAGCACCCCCCACCCGAGCCGGGCCGGCACCTCGTCACCCGGCGGCCGCAACTGCGCCGCGTACCGCTGCGCCGGCGGCACCCCGCAACACACCTGCGCCCCGACCACCGAACCCGCCGACGTGCCCACCACCAGATCCGCGTCCTCCAGCGACACACCCCGCCCGGCCAACCCGGCCAGCAGCCCCAACTCCCAGGCCACCCCCGTCACCCCGCCGCCGCCCAGCACCAACGCCCGCCCCATGTGACAGTCCTCTCCGTCGCCGCCGGTGCCGCCCACGGTAACGTCGCCCCCACCAGCAGGGCAGGGGAGGACGCATTGACCTCGGTCACCATTGTCACCGGCGGTGGACGCGGCATCGGCGCGGCCACCGCCCGCCGGCTCGCCGCCGCCGGCCACGACCTGGTCATCGGCTACCGCGCCGACCACGACGCCGCCGCGACCGTCGCCGCCGACGTGCGCGCCGCCGGCCGCCGCGCCGTCACCGTCGCCGCCGACACCACCGACCCCGACGCGGTACGCCGGCTCTTCGCCGCCGCCGACCAGCTCGGCCCGCTCACCGGCCTGGTCAACAACGCCGGCGTCACCAGCCCCATCGGCCCCTTCACCGACCTGCGCGCCGAGGACCTGCGCGACGTCGTCGACGTCAACCTGATCGGCTACGTCCTCTGCGCCCAGCAGGCCGCCCGCCGGATGAGCGCCGGCGGCGCCATCGTCAACGTGTCCTCCGCCGCCGCCACCCTCGGCAGCCCCGGCGAGTACATCCACTACGCCGCCGTCAAGGCCGCCACCGACACCCTCACCGTCGGCCTGGCCAAGGAACTCGCCCCCCGCGGCATCCGCGTCAACGCGGTCGCCCCCGGCATCATCCGCACCGACATCCACGCCCGCTCCGGCGTACCGGACCGCCCCGAGCGCGCCGCCGGCCGCATCCCGCTGGGCCGCGCCGGCGAACCCGACGAGGTGGCCGGCGCGATCGTCCACCTGCTCGGCCCCGACGCCTCGTACACCACCGGCGCGGTCCTGCGCATCGCCGGCGGCCTCTGACCGACGGCGGCCCGGGGTCCGCCCCGGGCCGCCGCCATCCGTCACTGCGTGAACAACTTCGCCGCCGTGATCAGCGTCTGCACCACGCCGTAGCCCAACAGCACGGCCACCACCAGCCACGACACCACCAGACGGACCTGCTGCCCGCCACCGCTGCGCTCGTTCACGACCCGCTCCGCTCCGCCGTCACCGGCTGCCCGTCCGCCATCTCGTCCCGGCCCGACGCCGGCTCGTGGAACCGCCGCGGCACCGGCCGGATCAGCAGGTTCGCCACCAGCCCCACCGCCAGCACCCCGACCATCGTGAACAACGCCGGCCGGTACGCCGACGCGGTCAACGAACCCGGCTTACCCTGCGCGTCCAGGAACGCGTTGACGATCAGCGGGCCGGCCACCCCCGCCGCCGACCACGCGGTCAACAACCGACCGTGGATCGCGCCCACCTCGAACGTGCCGAACAGATCCCGCAGATACGCCGGCGCGGTCGCGAACCCGCCGCCGTAGAACGACAGGATCACGCAGGCCAGCAGCACGAACAACGCCGTCGCGCTCTGCCCGACCAGCGCCAGCACCAGGTACAGCACCAGGCCCACACCCAGATACACCACGTAGATCGGCTTACGGCCGATCACGTCCGACGTCGACGACCAGACGAACCGGCCCGCCATGTTGAACAGCGACAGCAGCCCGACGAACCCGCCCGCCGCCGCCACCGACACCGCCGACGTGCCGTTGTCCCGGAAGAAGTCCTGAATCATCGGGCTGGCCTGCTCCAGGATGCCGATACCCGCCGTCACGTTGCAGAACAGCACCACCCACAGCAGCCAGAACGACCGCGTCCGCACCGCGTTCGCCGCCGACACGTTCGCGGTGGTCACCATCGGCTTCGCCGCCACCTTCGCCGGGTCGAACCCGGCCGGCCGCCAGTCCGCCGCCGGCACCCGCACGTTGAACACCCCGAACATCATGACCACGAAGTAGCCGACCCCGAGCGTGACGAACAACCACACCAGCGCCGACCCCGACGCCGTCGACCCGCTGTTCGACGGGTCGTACCCCGGGTCGAACAACGACAACAGCTGCCGGGACAGGGGAGAGGCCACCATCGCCCCACCACCGAACCCCATGATCGCCAACCCGGTGGCCAGCCCCGGCCGGTCCGGGAACCACTTGATCAACGTGGAGACGGGGGAGATGTACCCGATCCCCAACCCGATCCCACCCAGCACCCCGTACCCCAGGTACAGCAGCCACAACTGCGACGTCGCGATCCCCAGCGCGCCCACCAGGAAACCCGCCGCCCAGAAGCACGCCGAGACGAACATCGCCTTACGCGGCCCGTTCGCCTCCACCCACGTACCGGCCACCGCGGCCGACAACCCCAACATCACGATCGCGATGCTGAAGATCACCCCGATCGCCGTCTGCCCCGAGTCGAAGTGCGCGATCAGGGAGTTCTTGTACACGCTCGTCGCGTAGACCTGCCCGATGCAGAGATGGATCGCCAACGCCGCCGGCGGGATCAGCCACCGGCTGTACCCCGGCGGCGCGACGGTGTGCCGACGATCGAGTGCGGAAAGCATCAGTGCTTCCTCCGTCCAGATGGCGAGAACCCCTCGCTTCATGCCCCCACCGCACGCTGCGCCCAAACCCACCCCGCGCCCGACGGTCGAAACCCTGAGCCGAACGGTCACCAGCCGACCCGGATGCGACGATGAACCCGTGAAGATCCTGTCCATCCAGTCCTCGGTCGCCTACGGCCACGTCGGCAACTCCGCCGCCGTGTTCCCCCTGCAACGCCTCCGCCACGAGGTCTGGCCGGTGCTGACCGTGCACTTCTCCAACCACACCGGCTACGGCGCCTGGCGCGGCCCCCTGCTCGCCCCCACCGACGTCGCCGACGTCATCACCGGCATCGCCGAACGCGGCGTGCTCGGCACCGCCGACGCCGTCCTCTCCGGCTACCAGGGCGACCCCGCCGTCGGCGCCGTCATCCTCGACGCCGTCGCCCAGGTCAAAGCCGCCAACCCGGCCGCCCTCTACTGCTGCGACCCGGTCATGGGCGACGTCGGCCGCGGCATGTTCGTCCGCCCCGGCATCCCCGAATACCTGCGCGACACCGTCGTGCCCCGCGCCGACATCGTCACCCCCAACCAGTTCGAGCTGGAGTTCCTCGCCGACCGCCGCACCGACACCCTCGACGACCTGCTCACCGCCGTCGACGCCGTCCGCGCCACCGGCCCCGACCACGTCCTGGTCACCAGCGTCCTGCACGGCGACCTGCCCACCGACCACCTCGACGTCGTCGCCGTCTCCACCGACGGCGCCTGGGCCGTCACCACCCCGCTGCTGCCGATCAGCCCCAACGGCGGCGGCGACGTCACCGCCGCCCTCTACCTGGCACACCTCGCCACCACCGGATCACCCGCGACCGCGCTGGAACGCACCACCAACTCGATCTACGCGGTCCTCGACGCCACGCTCGCCGCCGGCACCCGCGAACTCCAACTCGTCGCCGCCCAGGACGCCATCGCCGAACCACCCACCCGCTTCACCGCCCGCCGACTGCGCTGAACACCTGGACGCCCCCGCCCCGACCAGCGAAAATGCCACACGTGCCAACCCACCACCCGGCCACCGACGACCCCGCCTTCGCCCACCGCCTCCGCGACCTCGCCCGCCTACGCCGCATCCGCGACCGCATCGACCGCGAACACGCCCGACCCCTCGACGTCGAAGCCCTCGCCCGCGGCGAACACATGTCCGCCGGCCACCTCAGCCGCCAGTTCCGCCAGACCTACGGCGAAACCCCGTACTCCTACCTCATGACCCGCCGCATCGAACGCGCCATGGCCCTGCTGCGCCGCGGCGACCTCAGCGTCACCGACGTCTGCTTCGCCGTCGGCTGCCAGTCCCTGGGCACCTTCAGCACCCGCTTCACCGAACTCGTCGGCGAACCCCCCAGCGCCTACCGCGCCCGCCACGCGCCCGGAACCCCCGAACCACCCCCGTGCCTCACCAAACACGCCACCCGACCGATCAGGAATCGAGAAGCCCCCGCCACCTGACCGAACTAGCGTGACCACCATGACCGTCACGATCCACTACGCCTTCCTGCCCCACACCGACGCCGACGCCGCCCTCGCCTTCTACCGCGACACCCTCGGCTTCGACCTGCGCAACGACGTCGGCCAGGGCAACACCATGCGCTGGCTCACCGTCGGCCCACCCGGACAACCCGAGACCGGCATCGTCCTGCATCCCCCGGCCGTCGACCCCGGCATCACCGACGACGAACGCCGCACCATCCACGAACTCATCGCCAAGGGCACCTACGGCGCGCTCACCCTCGCCACCGACGACCTCGACACGCTCTTCGACCGCCTCCAGGCCCGCGGCGCCGACGTCGTCCAGGAACCCACCGAACAGCCCTACGGCGTCCGCGACTGCGCCTTCCGCGACCCCACCGGCAACCTCATCCGCATCAACCAACGACGCTGACCCGACGTACCGTACGATGTACGCCGGCCGGCACGCCGCACGCCGGCCGGCCCGACACCGCACCAACCGGACGGAGACCCATGCCCCAGGCCCACGCCGACAGCCACGACGTCATCCGCGTCCACGGCGCCCGCGAGAACAACCTGCGCAACGTCGACGTCGAGTTGCCCAAACGCCGCCTCACCGTCTTCACCGGCGTCTCCGGCTCCGGCAAGAGCAGCCTGGTCTTCGGCACCATCGCCGCCGAATCCCAACGCCTCATCAACGAGACCTACAGCGCCTTCGTCCAAGGCTTCATGCCCACCCTGTCCCGCCCCGACGTCGACATCCTCGAAGGCCTCACCACCGCCATCATCGTCGACCAGGAACGCATGGGCACCGACCCCCGCTCCACCGTCGGCACCGCCACCGATGCCAACGCCATGCTCCGCATCCTCTTCAGCCGCCTCGGCCAACCCCACATCGGCCCACCCAACGCCTACTCCTTCAACGTCCCCTCCGTCCGCGCCACCGGCGCCATCACCGTCGACCGCGGCCCCGACAAGACCCAGACCAAGAAGGGCACCTTCCACCGCCTCGGCGGCATGTGCCCCCGCTGCGAAGGCCGCGGCAGCGTCACCGACTTCGACCTCACCGTCCTCTACGACGCCGACCGCACCCTCAACGAGGGCGCCATCACCATCCCCGGCTACAGCATGGACGGCTGGTACGGCCGCATCTTCCGCGCCAGCGGCATGTTCGACCCCGACAAGCCTCTGCGCGACTACACCGATCGCGAACGCCACGACCTGCTCCACAAGGAACCCACCAAAATCAAGGTCGAAGGCATCAACGTCACCTACACCGGCCTCATCCCCGCCATTCAGAAGTCGATGCTCGCCAAGGACGTCGACGCCATGCAGCCCCACATCCGCGCCTTCGTCGAACGTGCCGTCACGTTCACCACCTGCCCCGACTGCGACGGCACCCGCCTGGCCCCCGAGGCCCGCTCCTCGAAGATCAACGGCATCTCCATCGCCGACGCCTGCGCCATGCAGATCAGCGACCTCGCCACCTGGGTCCGCGACCTGCCCGAACCCTCCGTCGCCCCGCTGCTCACCGCACTGGGGGACACCCTCGACTCCTTCGTCGAGATCGGCCTCGGCTACCTCAGCCTCAACCGACCCGCCGGCACCCTCTCCGGCGGCGAGGCCCAACGCACCAAGATGATCCGCCACCTCGGCTCGTCCCTCACCGACGTCACCTACGTCTTCGACGAACCCACCATCGGCCTGCACCCGCACGACATCGCCCGGATGAACAACCTCCTGCTCCGCCTGCGCGACAAGGGCAACACCGTCCTGGTCGTCGAACACAAACCGGAAACCATCGCCATCGCCGACCACGTCGTCGACCTCGGCCCCGGCGCCGGCACCGACGGCGGCACCATCTGCTACGAAGGCACCGTCGCCGGCCTGCGCGCCAGCGACACCGTCACCGGCCGCCACCTCGACGACCGCGCCACCCTCAAGGACACCACCCGTACCCCCACCGGCACCCTGCCCATCCGCGGCGCCGCCACCCACAACCTGCGCGACGTCGACGTCGACATCCCCCTCGGCGTCCTGGTCGTCGTCACCGGCGTCGCCGGCTCCGGCAAGAGCAGCCTCATCCACGGCTCCCTGGCCAGGCGCGACGACGTCGTCAGCATCGACCAGAGCGCCATCCGCGGCTCCCGCCGCAGCAACCCGGCCACCTACACCGGCCTGCTCGACCCCGTCCGCAAGGCCTTCGCCAAGGCCAACGGCGTCAAACCCGCCCTGTTCAGCGCCAACTCCGAAGGCGCCTGCCCCACCTGCAACGGCGCCGGCGTCATCTACACCGACCTCGGCATGATGGCCGGCGTCGCCAGCACCTGCGAGGACTGCGAAGGCAAGCGCTTCCAGGCCGCCGTGCTCGACTACCACCTCGGCGGTCGCGACATCAGCCAGGTCCTCGCCATGCCGGTCAACGAGGCCGAGAAGTTCTTCGGCGCCGGCGACGCCCGCATCCCGGCCGCCCACGCCATCCTCGACCGGCTCGCCGACGTCGGGCTCGGCTACCTCACGCTCGGCCAACCACTGACCACGCTGTCCGGAGGGGAGCGGCAGCGGATCAAACTGGCCACCCGGATGGGGGACAGGGGCGGCGTCTACGTCCTCGACGAACCGACCACCGGCCTGCACCTGGCCGACGTCGCCCAACTGCTCGGCCTGCTCGACCGGCTGGTCGAATCCGGCAAGTCGGTCATCGTCATCGAACACCACCAGGCGGTCATGGCGCACGCCGACTGGATCATCGACCTCGGCCCGGGCGCCGGCCACGACGGCGGGCGCATCGTCTTCGAGGGCACCCCGGCCGACCTGGTGACCACGCGGTCCACGCTCACCGGCGAACACCTCGCCACCTACGTCGGGGCCTGACCCGCGGAACCCGGGGCGGCGGTGTCCGGCACCGACACCGCCGCCCCGACCACGCGGTTCGATAATCTACATTATGTCAAGTAAGGCGGAGTCGGGATCCCCCGTCACTCCGCCACCGGGTCCGCCAACACCGCCGCCAACACCCGCGACGACTCCGCGACCGACCCGGACCCGATCGTGACGAGCGCCTTCCACAACGCCCAGCCCCGGGCCCGCCGCCACGCGTCGACCGGCAACCCGACCGCATCCCGGAACGCCGCACGCTCGACGCCGACGCACCACGTCCAGGCCGGCACCAGATCGCAGGCCGGATCACCCACGCCGCACTGCCCGAAGTCGATCATCGCGGCGAGCCGGCCGCGCGCGACCAGCAGATTCCCGGGCGAGACGTCACCGTGGAACCACACCGGCGCCGTCGGCCAGGCCGACGTCACCGCGCCCGCCCACACCGTCCGCGCGGCGGTCGTGTCCACCCGGCCGTCCAGCACCGCCAGGGCCTGCTCCACCTCGTCGCCGTAGACGCTCGGGTGGCAGCCCCGGAACGCCGAGTGCCGGCCGGCGACCGGTCCGCCCGCCGTCGGCGCCGCGCGCAGCGCGGCCAGCAGACCGCCAAGATCCCGGGCCACGGCGACGCGGTCCAGGCCGTCGGCGGCCTCCAGCGTGTCGCCGGGCAGCCACCGCCGCACCGACCAGGGGTACGGGTAGCCGGCGCCGGGCGCCCCGGTGGCGACCGGTTCGGGTACGGGCAGCGGCAGGTGGCGGGCCAGGACGGGCAGCCAGCGGTCCTCCTTGGCGACGCCGGGCACGTAGCCCTCGGCGCTCGGCAGCCGGGCCAACAGGTGCTCGCCGAGGCGGAACGTCCGGTTGTCCCACCCCTGGCGCGCGACGGCGGTGACCGGCAGGTGCGCCCACTGCGGGAACTGCGCGGCGACCAGGGCGCGGACGAGTGCGGCGTCGATCTCCACCATGCGGTCCAGTCTGCGGGGCGCGGCAATCGCTTTTCGGCGATGCGCTCCCCCGGAGTGGCGGCCTGGCGCGAACGCGAGAATCATGCATAATATCCCTTATGCATGACAAAGCGGACGAAACGGTAGGGTCGTTGATCGAGGAGTTCCTGACCGCCCGGGCCACCCGCAAGCCCTCCCCGCACACCCTGGCCGCGTACCGGCGGGACCTGACCGGCGTCGCCGCGCTGGAGGTGGCGGACGGTGACGGCCCTCCCCTCCCCCTGGGCCGACTGCCGGCCGGGCGCCTGTCCCCCCGGCTGATGCGCGCGGCGTTCGCCCGGTTCGCCGCTCCCCGCGCCGCCGCGTCGGTGCACCGCGCCTGGTCCACCTGGAACAGTTTCTTCACGTTCCTGGTGGCCGACGGGGTGGTGGCCGGCAACCCGATGCCCGCGGTCGGGCGGCCCCGCACGCCGCTCCCCCGGCCCAAGCCGTTGCGGGGCGAGGACACCCCGGAGGAGCTGCTGGCGGCGGTGGCGCGGGCCGAGGGCCGGCAGCGCGACCCGTGGCCGGAGCGGGACGTGGCGGTGCTGGCGTTGGCGCTGTGTGCCGGGTTGCGGCTGTCGGAGTTGCTGGCGCTGCGGGTGTCGTCGGTTGCCGGTCGCGAGGGTGAGCGGCGGGTGGACGTGGCCGGCAAGGGTGGTCGGCCGCGTACGGTGCCGATCGAGGTGGGCGTGGACCGGGTGGTGGGTGGCTACCTGGACAGCCGGCGGCGGCGGTTCGGGGCGCGCAGTGTGCGTCCGGACGGGTCGTTGCTGGTGGATCGGCAGGGTGAGCCGTTGCGTCGGGGCGGCCTGCAGTATCTGGTGGAGTCGTGTTTCCGGCGGGCGGGCATCGGTGACCGGGTGCCGCGCGGGGCGCGGTTGCACGCGTTGCGGCACACGTTCGCGACGCGGTTGGCCGAGGACGGGGCGAGCGCGGCGGAGATCATGCGGTTGCTGGGGCACGCGTCGTTGGCGTCGTCGCAGACGTACATCGAGGTGACGGCGGGTCAGCAGCGGGCGGCGGTGGCGGCCAACCGGACGAACCGGGCGTTGTCGGGGTTGGGTCTTTAGCGGGCGGGGGGCGCGCCGGGTAGGCCGAGGTGGTTGGCGACGTGGGCCAGGTGGTGGGAGGTGCCCCAGGCGAGCCAGTGTCGGGCGGTGCCGGGGGTGGCGTGGCGGGCGGCGCGCAGGGCGATCTGTTCGTCGCCCCAGGAGAAGTGTCGTCCGAGGGTCGGCCAGTGGTCGGCGGTGACGAGGGTCCGGCACAGGTCGTGGATGGCGTCGTTGCCGTTGTCGTCGCGGGTGGCGCGGTAGGTCCACCAGACGTCGTGGTCGGTGTAGCGGAGGTTCGGGGGTGGTCCCCAGCCGCCGGTGGCGGGTCGGGGGTGGGCGATGCCGTAGTCGGCGAATCGGACGTGGTGGTCGTGGAGGCGTTGCCAGAGGTCGAGGTCGAAGCGGCGGAGCGGGGTGGGGGTGTCGGGGGGTAGGTGGGCGATGCTGCGGGGCATCGCTCCGGCGGCGACGACGACGGCTTTCCAGGGGTGCCGGTGAGTCCATGAGAGGTGTTTGCGGACCAGTGGTTCGGCTCGGGTGAGGTCGTGTTCGGAGCGGAGGTGGGCGGCGTCGAGGAGCAGGACGGCGTGGTCGGCGCGCAGGTCGATGGCGGACAGGAGGTGGTGTGCTCGGGTTTCGGCGTCGTCGTCGGTGTGGTCGAGTCGCAGGACGGCGCCGTGGCCGTGCAGGGCGGCGGCGTCGCGGATGTCGGCCAGTCGGGCCGGGCTGTCGTGGGGGTGGGCGACGGGCAGCATCGGGTTGCCCCACTGGTGCAGGTCTTCGGCGATGTCGGGCAGCGGTCGTCGGAGTCCGGTGGCGGGGTCCGGTAGGCGGTGGGCGTCGACGGCGATGGTCATGTCGCGGGGAAGGGTGTCTTGTGCGCGCCGGCTGAAGGTGTGGGCGTCGTGGATGGGCCCGTGTGTGGTGGCGGCGACGTCGAAGATCGGGAGGAGGTGCGGCGCGAGTTCGTCGGGGACCTGGTCGATGGCGTCGAACTCGCCGGCGCGGCCGTGGAGTATCGGGAAGTAGTCCGCCATTGCGCATCGCCCCACACGATCCGACCGACAGTTACTGTCATCGATACTCCACGCTTCGTGTCCGATCGGCAACCGTGGGTGTGCGGCTGGTGGTTGTGGTGGTGGCAGGATCGGTCGGATGCGGGTGGATGCGGCGCGGGCGGTGGCGGTCGGCTGGGTGCGGGAGCGGATGCGGGCGGATCCGTCGGTCGAGGGGGCGTTGTTCAGTGGCTCGACGGTGGGTTTGCCGGGTGACGCGCAGTTGCCGGTGTGGTCGGACGTGGACGTGCTGCTGGTGCGGGACTCCCCCGGCGTGAAGGTGGGCAAGTTCGTGCATCGGGGGGTGTTGTTGGAGGTCAGTTCGGTCACCTGGGCGGAGGTGGGTGAGCCGGAGGACGTGCTGGGGTCGTGGGTGTTCGCGCCGATGTTCCGTACCGATGCGGTGATCGCGGATCCGTCGGGTCGGTTGGCGGCGGTGCGGCGGCGGGTGGCGGTGGGGTTCGCGGATCCGGTGTGGGTGCGGCGGCGGTGCGCGGGGGTTCGGCGGCGGATCGAGAACGGGTTGCGGGGGTTGGACGCCGGGGCGCCGCTCGCGGAGCAGGTGTTGGCGTGGGTGTTCCCGACGTCGCTGGTGGCGGTGTGGCCGGCGGTGGCGGGGTTGGTGGATCCGACGGTGCGGCGGCGGTTCGTGCGGGCGTCGGAGGTGTTGACGCGGTTCGGGTTCGGGGGGCGGTATCCGGAGTTGCTGGCGGCGGTGGACGGGGGCGGGGTGGGCGCGGAGCGGGTGCGGGAGCATCTGGTCGGGTTGGCGGTGGTGTTCGACGAGGTGGCGCGGCTGCCGCGGGAGGGGTTCGCGTTCGGGGCGGATCTGGCGGTGGCGGGGCGGCCGGTGGTGTTCGAGGGTGGGGCGGCGTTGGTGGCGGCGGGGCGGCACCGGGAGGCGATGTTCTGGGTGGTGGTGACGTACGCGCGGTGTCTGGCGGTGTTGGGGGTGGTGGCGCCGGAGCGGGAGCGGGTGTTGCGGCCGGGGTTGGTGGCGGTGTTGGCGGATCTTCAGGTGGTGTCGGCGGCGGATCGGCGGCGGCGTGCGGATGCGGTGTTGGCGTCGTTGCCGGGGTGGCAGTCGGTGGTGGATGCGATCGTGGTGCGCGCTGTGGCAGGGTGAGGGGGACGCGACTGGCGGCACGGGGATGGGTGAACCATCGGGGAGCTCGTCGTGGGGGTCGACCGCCTGGGCCTCCGCGGGCGAGGTGTCGCATGTCTTCTTCTTCGGTGGTTACGGGTTCGTCGGCGCGGTTGTTGCCGGGTGCGCCGGTGGCGGAGTGGGTGTTGGACGAGGTGGCCGCGTCGGTGGCGGAGCTGCGTGCGGTGGGGGTGACGCCGGCGTTGGCGACGGTGCTGGTGGGTGACGACGACGCGAGCGCGGGTTACATCCGGATCAAACAGCGGCAGGCGGCGGCGTTGGGGTTCGCGTCGCCGCACGTGCATCTGCCGGCGTCGGCGTCGCAGGCGGATCTGCACGCGGTGTTGGCGGATCTCAACGCGGACTCGGCGGTGCACGGGGTGCTGGTGCAGCATCCGATCCCGGGGGGTCTGGACTACGACCGGGCCCTCGCCGAGGTGGATCCGGACAAGGACGTCGACGGTATGCACCCGGTGAACATGGGTCGGTTGGCGTTGGGGTTGCCGGGTCCGTTGCCGTGTACGCCGGCGGGGATCGAGGCGTTGTTGGCGTTCCATCAGGTGCCGGTGTCGGGCCGGGAGGTGGTGGTGCTGGGTCGGGGTGCGACGTTGGGTCGGCCGTTGGCGATGTTGTTGGCGCAGAAGCGGCCGACGGCGAACGCGGCGGTGACGGTGGTGCACACGGGGGTGGCGGACTGGCCCCGGTACACGCGGCGTGCGGAGATCCTGGTGGCGGCGGCGGGGGTGCCGGGGATCGTGCGGCCGGAGCATGTGCGTCCGGGTGCGGTGGTGGTCGGTGGTGGGGTGCGGTATGAGGGGCGGCGGTTGTTGCCGGATGTGGACGAGTCGTGTGCGCGGGTGGCGGGTGCGATCACGCCGCGGGTGGGTGGGGTGGGTCCGACGACGGTGGCGATGTTGTTCCGTAACGCGGTGCGGGCGGCGCGTCGGCAGAGCGGCGTGGTGTGAGGCTCAGCCGAGGTCGACGATGAGGGGTCGGTGGTCGGAGATGGTGGACGGTGGGGTGTCGACGGCGGTGACGGGTGGGAGCCGGTCGAGGTGGTGGGGGTCGGCGAGGATGTGGTCGAGTTGGACGCGGGGTTGTCCGGCCGGGTAGGTGGGGCGTCGGCCCAGGGGGCGCCAGCGGGACAGCGTGGCGGCGGGGCCGGCGGGGAGGTTGAGGTCGCCGAGCAGGATGCGCGGGGCGGGCAGCGCGCGCAGGGCGCGCACGACGCGGCGTAGTTGCCACATGTTCCAGCCGGGGACGAAGGACAGGTGGGTGGCGGCGACGGTGAGGGGGCCGTGGGGGGTGTCGAGGACGGCGGCGAGGACGACGCGGGGTTCGTCGCGGAGCAGGACGAGTCCGCCGCCGGGGCCGGGGATGTAGATGGGTGAGCGGACGGGTGCGGCGGGTAGGCGGGTGACCTGCCAGGAGCGGACGGGGTGGCGGCTGATGAGGCCGACGCCGTAGAGGGGTTCGCCGTGGCCGTCGTCGTCGTGGGTGAGGGGGCGGAAGTGTTCGCCGGGGGTGCCGACGACGGCGGCGGCGAAGCGGTGGTGCTCGGCGTGCAGGGCGTGGGCGGCGAGGGCGGTGAGGTCGAGTTTGCCGCTGCGGGTCTGGTCGCGGTCGACTTCCTGGAGGGCGAGCACGTCGGCGTCGAGGGCGGTGACGGCGGCGGCGAGTCGGTCGGGGTCGACGAGCCCGTCGGTGAGGGAGCGGCCGTGCAGCAGGTTGAAGGTGGCCAGGCGCACCTGCACACCCTACGTGGTGGTGGCAGGCTGGTCGGATGGTGAAGCTGTTGTGTTGTTCGATGTTGGTGTTCGTGGCGGTGGCGTTGGTCGGGTTGTGGGTGCGGCGTCGTCGGGGGCGGTGAGGCTGGCCACAGGGGTGCTCGTGGGTGGTGGCGGGGTGGGCAGAATGCGGCCGTGGATGCCGGGTCGTTGGTGACGTTGCTGGCCGCTGCCGCGTTGGCCGGGTGGGTCGACGCGGTGGTGGGTGGTGGCGGGTTGTTGTTGTTGCCGGCGTTGTTGCTGGCGGCGCCGGGGGTGCCGGTGGCGACGGCGTTGGGGACGAACAAGTTGGCGGCGATCTTCGGTACGTCGACGGCGGCGGTGACGTATGCGCGGCGGACGAGGCTGGATTGGGCGGTGGCGGGTCCGGCGGCGGGGTTGGCGGTGGTGGCGGCGGGGTTGGGTGCGGCGTTGGCGGGGGCGGTGCCGGCGGGGGCGTACCGGCCGGTGGTGTTGGTGGTGTTGGTGGCGGTGGCGGTGTTCGTGTTGACCCGGCCGCGGTTGGGGGTGGTGGCGTCGCCGTCGCGGCGGACGCGGCGGCGGGTGGTGGTGGCGGTGGCGGTGGCCGGGTTGGGGGTGGCGTTGTACGACGGGTTGATCGGTCCGGGTACGGGCACGTTCCTGGTGTTGGTGTTCACGGCGTTGGTGGGTGCGGATTTCGTGCACGCGTCGGCGATGGCGAAGGTGGTGAACGCGGGCACGAATCTGGGGGCGCTTGTGGTGTTCGGGGTGACGGGGCACGTGTGGTGGTTGTTGGGGGCGGCGATGGCGGTGTGCAACGTGGCGGGGGCGGTGGTGGGTGCGCGGATGGCGTTGCGGCGGGGTGCGGGGTTCGTGCGGGTGGTGTTGTTGGTGGTGGTGTTGGCGTTGGTGGCGCGGTTGGGTTACGACCAGTGGGTGGCGGTGCGGTGATGGTGGTGCGGGCGGAGCACGACCGGGCGGTGCTGGCCGGGTTGTTGGGTCGGGATCCGGTGCTGCACGCCTACCAGTTGGGTGATCTGGACGATTTCTTCTGGCCGTACACGTCGTGGTTCCGCTCGGGTGACGAGGTGGTGTTGCTGTACCACGGGGTGGAGTTGCCGACGTTGTTGGCGTTCGCGGCGCCGGATCGGGTGGCGGCGTTGTCGGGGTTGCTGGTGGCGGCGGCGCCGGTGTTGCCGGCGCGGTTGTGGGCGCACCTGTCCCCCGGTCTGGAGGCGACGGTGGCGCGGTGGTACGCGGTGTCGGACGCGGCGGCGCATGTGCGGATGGCGTTGACGGATCCGGGGCGGTTGGCGTCGGTGCCGGCGGTGGGTGAGCCGTTGGGGCGGGCGGATCTGCCGTTGTTGCGGGAGTTGTACGCGGTGGCGTATCCGGGGAACTGGTTCGATGCGCGGATGGTGGACACCGGTCAGTACGTGGGGGTGCGTGCGGGTGGTCGGTTGGTGGCGGTGGCGGGGGTGCACGTGTTCTCGCCGCGGTGGGGGGTGGCGGCGGTGGGGAACGTGACGACGCATCCGGCGGTGCGGGGGCGTGGTCTGGGGGCGGGTGTGGTGGCGGCGTTGTGCGCGCGGCTGCGGGCGTCGGTGGATCATGTGACGTTGAACGTGCGGGTGGACAACGTCGCGGCGGTGCGGTTGTACGAGCGGTTGGGTTTCACCCGGGTGGCCGGGTTCACCGAGTGCGCGTTGACCCGGTTGCCCGGCTGACGGGGGCGCCGGGGTGTCAGCGGCCTCGGCTGGGTGAGTCGAAGCGGCCGGCGCGGATCTCCCGGAGGGCGCGGCGGCGGGTGTCGCCGCGCAGGGTGTCGACGTAGAGGCGGCCGCGCAGGTGGTCGGTTTCGTGTTGCAGGGCGCGGGCGAGGAAGCCGCTGCCGGTGATGGTGAGGGGTTCGCCGTGCTGGTCGTAGCCGTGGGCGGTGGCGTGCAGCGCGCGGGGGGTCGGGAAGTGGAGGCCGGGGATGGACAGGCAGCCCTCGTCGTCGTCCTGGAGGTCGTCGGACAGTTCCAGGGTGGGGTTGACGAGGTGGCCGCGGTGGCCGTCGGCGTCGTAGACGAAGACCTGGGTGTTGACACCGATCTGGGGGGCGGCGACGCCGGCGCGACCGGGGGCGCCGAGCAGGGTGTCCATCAGGTCGGCGACGAGGGCGCGTAGTTCGGCGTCGAAGGTGGTGACGGGTTCGCTGGGGGTGCGCAGGACGGGGTCGCCGATGATCCGGATCGGGCGCATAGTCATGCCCGGAAGGCTATCGGTTGCTTACCGGTGCGGGGCTCCCACCCGCTGGTGGGAGCAGGCCGGTGTCGGCGATGCGGTCGCGTAGTGGGCGGCGGCGCAGGGCGGTGAGCACGGCGTACAGCTCGTCGGCGAGGGGTACGGGCAGTTCGGTGTCGAGCTGGCGGATGGCGGCGGTGGTGGCGGCCCATTCGGCTTCGACGGCGGGCAGCAGTGTGCGGGCCCGGTCGGTGAGAGTGACGATGCGGTGGCGGGCGTCGGCGCCGGGGGTGAGGGTGACCAGGCCGGCGCGGCGCATGCCGGCGACGGTCTGGCTGGCGGCGGAGTGGGTGACGCCGACGCGGGCGGCGAGGTCGCGGATGGGTAGTGGCCCGTCGGTGACCAGGACGCGCACCAGGGGTGAGTAGCGGGTCCGGTAGTCGGTGAGGCCGAGTCGGTCGTGGACGGCGGCGACGTCGCCGTCGAGCAGGTCCAGGACGTGGCGCAGCAGGGTGCCGAGGGCGTCGCGGTGGGGGGCGGTCACATCCGCTAATGTAACAGCGCTGTTGTTTCTGGTGCGGGGAGGACCTGGGACATGTATCCACCGATCGAGCCGTACGCGTCGGGTCACCTGGACGTCGGCGACGGCCAGCGCGTCTACTGGGAGACCTGCGGCAACCCGGCCGGCCGGCCGGCGCTTGTGGTGCACGGCGGTCCCGGCTCGGGCGCCGACGCGTCGTGGCGGCGGCTGTTCGACCCGGCCGCCTACCGGGTCGTGCTGTTCGACCAGCGCGGCTGCGGTCGCAGCACCCCGTCGGCCGCCGACCCGGCGACCGACCTGTCGGTGAACACCACCGGCCACCTGGTGGCCGACATGGAGGCGCTGCGCGCGCACCTGGGCGTGGACCGGTGGCTGCTGTGCGGCGCGTCGTGGGGCTCGGCGCTGTCGTTGGCGTACGCGCAGGCGCACCCGGGGCGGGTCACCGCGCTGGTGCTGTTCAGCGTGGTGGCCAACACCCGCCGTGAGATCGAGTGGGTGACCCGGGACATGGGTCGGGTGTTCCCGCAGGAGTGGGCGCGGTTCCGCGACGGGGTGCCCGAGGCCGAGCGGGACGGCGACCTGGCCGCCGCGTACGCCCGGCTGGTCAACGACCCGGACCCGGCGGTGCGGGAGCGGGCGGCGCGCGACTGGTGCGACTGGGAGGACGTGCACGTCTCCCTTGCCGGCGGGTACGCGCCGAGCCTGCGCTACGCCGACCCGGTGTTCCGGTACGGGTTCACCCGGCTGGTCACCCACCACTTCGCGAACCTGGGATTCGTGCCGGACGGCCAGTTGTTGCGCGACGCCGGCCGGCTCGCCGGGATCCCGGGGGTGCTCGTGCAGGGCCGCCTCGACGTCAGCGGCCCGCCGGACATCGCGTGGCGGTTGACCCGGGACTGGCCGGACGCCCGGATGGAGATCGTCGAGTCCGGCGGGCACGGCCGCGGCCACGGCGTCGGCGAGCGGGTGGTGGCCGCCCTGGACGCGTTCGCCGCCGCCTGAGGCCACCAGGGCCGCGCGGGTCAGCCGGCGGCCAGCAGCGCGCGGACCGGGGCGGCCTTCGCGGCGGCCTCGGCGACCTCGGCGGCGGGGTCGCTGTCCCAGGTGATGCCGCCGCCGGCCCACAGGTGCAGCCGGTGGGCGTCGGCGGCGGCGGTGCGGATGGTCAGGCCCAGGTCGAGCCGCTCCGGCCCGACCCAGCCCAACGCGCCCATGCCGGCGCCGCGTCCGACCGGCTCGCGTGCGGCCACCTCCGCGAGCGCGGCGTGCTTCGGCGCGCCGGTGACCGACCCGCCGGGGCAGACCGCGCGCAGCAGGTCGGCCAGGCCCAAGCCGTCGGCGGGCGCCGCGGAGACCGTCGACTCGGCCTGCCACAGGTCGCACCAGCGGCGTACGGCGAACAGCTCGTCGACCCGGACGGAGCCGGTGCGGGCCACCCGGGCCAGGTCGTTGCGTTCCAGGTCGACGATCATGATGTGTTCGGCGCGTTCCTTGGCGGAGGCGAGCAGGTCGCGGCGGCCGGCGGCGGTGGCCGCGCGGGTGCCCTTGATCGGTCGGGTGACCAGCCGACCGTGTTCGGTCGCGACGAGCGTCTCCGGGGAGGCGCAGCCCAGCGCCCAGCCGGGCCCGGTGAGGGCGCCGCCGTAGCGGGCGCCGGGCAGCGCGGCGAGGCGGCGCAGCGCCGGGCGCGGGTCGCCGGTGTAGTCGGCGGCGGCGTGCCCGACGAGGTTGACCTGGTAGACGTCGCCGCGGGCGATGGCGGCGCGCACCGACTCGACGGCGGCGGCGTGCGCGGCCGGCGTCCAGCTGTCGCGCCAGTCCCCGAGCCGCCAGTCCCCCGGCCGCCAGCCGGCCGGCGGCGGTGGCCGGTGCGGGCGCTCGCCGTGGTGGTAGACGACCACGACCAGGTCGGGCAGCGCCGGCACGGGCGTGGGCGCGCCGGTCGGCGCGCCGACGGCGTAGGCGCCGGCGGCGGCGGACAGGAACAGCGCCGCCCCGCACGGCCCGTCGGCGGTGTGCCGGCCGGGCCGCGACAGGTCGTCGACGTCGACGCCGTGCGCGGTGAGGAAGCGTTGCGCCAGGTCGGCGGGGTCGCCGCCGTCGTCGAGGCGCCACTGCAACCGGGCGGTCTCGACCAGCCGGGACCGGCAGGCGGGCGGCGCGCCGGGCACCGCGACCGACACGTGTGGGAGCGCTTCCACGCCGTCCGGACCGTTCCGCCTCATCCGTTCAGCCGATTCTGGGTGAACAAGCCACGACCTTGCTCGGTGTTGCGCGGTTGAGCTTGGTACTGTGCGTCACTGGTCATGTGAACCATGACACAGTGCCCCCACAGTCCGGAGAACCCGATGTGTCAGCACCAGCCCACCTGCCCCTCCGCCGACGCGACCGACCGCGAGGCCGCCCGCGTCCTCGCCTGCTTCCCTGAGCAGGGCTGGAGCCTGCTCTGCAACGGCGTCATCATCTTCGAGGACACCGGTGAGCTGCTCCCCGACGGGCGGACCATCGCCCCGCACCGGGGACCGGCCCGCCACGCCCTCGTCGCCTGAGCAATCACGCAGCGTCAGTGAGCGTACGCGCCGACGACGCCCGTCGACGCGCCGGCCGGGGCGGCGATCCACCACCGCCCCGGCGTGCCCGCCCTCAGTCCTCGAACGCCTCCGGCGCGGGACACGAACAGACCAGGTTCCGGTCCCCGTACGCGCCGTCCACGCGCCGCACCGGCGGCCAGTACTTCCCCGCCCGGTCCACCGCCCCCGGATAGGCGCCCACCGACCGCGGGTACGGGTGCGGCCACTCGTCGTCGGACACCATCGCCGCGGTGTGCGGCGCGTTCGCGAGGGGGTTGTCCCCCGCCGGCCAGTCCCCCGACCCGACCTTGTCGATCTCCGCCCGGATGGCGATCATCGCGTCGCAGAACCGGTCCAGCTCGGCCAGGTCCTCACTCTCGGTCGGCTCCACCATCAACGTGCCCGCCACCGGGAACGACATCGTCGGCGCGTGGAAACCGTAGTCGATCAGCCGCTTCGCGACGTCGTCGACGCTCACCCCGGTCGCCTTCGTCACCGGCCGCAGGTCCAGGATGCACTCGTGCGCCACCAGGCCCTTGTTGCCGGCGTACAGCACCGGGAAGTGCTCCCGCAGCCGCACCGCCACGTAGTTCGCCGCGAGCACCGCCACCGCGGTGGCCCGCGCCAACCCGTCGGCGCCCATCATCCGCAGATACGCCCACGGGATCGGCAGGATCCCCGCCGACCCGTACCGGGCCGCGGAGATCGCCGGCCGGCCGTCGACGGGCGCGCCGACCGGGTCACCGGGCAGGAACGGCGCCAGGTGCGCCCGCACCGCCACCGGACCCACCCCCGGCCCACCACCACCGTGCGGAATGCAGAACGTCTTGTGCAGGTTCAGGTGCGACACGTCCGCGCCGAAGCGCCCCGGCTTGGCGAACCCGACAAGCGCGTTGAGGTTCGCCCCGTCGACGTACACCTGACCGCCGGCGTCGTGGACCTTCGCGCACAACTGCGCGATGCCCGTCTCGTACACGCCGTGCGTCGACGGGTACGTCACCATGATCGCCGCCAGCGCGTCCCGATGCTTGTCGATCTTCGCGTCGAGGTCGACGAGGTCGACGTTGCCGTCGGCGTCGCAGCCCACCACGACCACCCGCATGCCGGCCATCACCGCCGACGCCGCGTTCGTGCCGTGCGCCGACGACGGGATCAGGCACACGTCCCGGTGCCCCTCGCCCCGGTCCCGGTGGTACGCGCGGATCGCCAACAGGCCGGCCAACTCCCCCTGCGACCCGGCGTTGGGCTGCACGCTGACCGCGTCGTAGCCGGTCACCTCCGCCAGCCAACCCTCCAACTGGGCGATCAACTCCCGGTAGCCGGCGGTCTGCGCGTCCGGCGCGAACGGGTGCAGGTGCGCGAACTCCGGCCAGGTGACCGGCTCCATCTCGGTGGTGGCGTTGAGCTTCATCGTGCACGACCCCAACGGGATCATGCCCCGGTCCAGGGCGTAGTCGAAATCGGCCAGCCGCCGCAGGTACCGCAGCATCGCCGTCTCCGAGTGGTGACTGCGGAACACCGGATGGGTGAGCACGTCACCGGTGCGGGCCAACCCGTCGGGCAACGCCACGTCCACGTCACCGTCGACACCGTCGACGCCGAACGCCGCCCACACCGCCCGCAGATGCGCGTCGGTGGTCGTCTCGTCGCACGACACCCCCACCCGGTCGGCGTCGACCAGCCGCAGGTTCACGTTGCGCGCCGCCGCCGCGGCCACCACCTGCGCGGCCCGACCCGGCACCGTCGCGGTGACGGTGTCGAAGAACGCCACGTCCGCGACATCGACGCCGCCGGCGCGCAGCCCGGCCGCCAACCGCGCCGCCGCCCCACGCGTACGCCGGGCGATCGCCCGCAACCCGTCCGGGCCGTGGTACACCGCGTACATGCCGGCCATCACCGCCAGCAACACCTGCGCGGTGCAGATGTTGCTGGTCGCCTTCTCCCGCCGGATGTGCTGCTCACGGGTCTGCAACGCCAACCGGTAGGCGGCATTGCCGTCGGCGTCGCGCGACACCCCCACCAGACGGCCCGGCAACATCCGCTCCAGACCGGCGCGCACCGCCAGGTAGCCGGCGTGCGGCCCACCGAACCCCATCGGCACCCCGAACCGCTGGGTGGTGCCGGCGGCGATGTCCGCGCCGATCTCCCCCGGCGGGCGCAGCAGCGTCAACGCCAACAGGTCCGCCGCGACGGTCACCAACGCGCCCACCGCGTGCGCCGCCTCGACCAGCGGAGCGTGGTCCCGGACCGCCCCGGACGCGCCCGGGTACTGCAGGTGCAGGCCGAAGAACTCCGCCGGCAACTCCTCGACGTCGACGTCGACGACCCGCACCTCGATACCGAGCGGCTCGGCGCGACTGGCGATCACCGCGACGGTCTGCGGCAACGCGTCGGCGTCCACCACGTACACCGGGCTCCGGCTCTTCGACGCGCGGCGCGCGAGCGTCATCGCCTCCGCCGCGGCGGTGCCCTCGTCGAGCATCGACGCGTTCGCGGTGGCCAGCCCGGTCAGGTCGGTCACCATGGTCTGGAAGTTCAGCAACGCCTCCAGCCGCCCCTGGCTGATCTCCGGCTGATACGGCGTGTACGCGGTGTACCAGGCCGGGTTCTCCAGCACGTTGCGGCGGATCACCGCCGGGGTGTGCGTGCCGTGGTAGCCCAGGCCGATCATCGACACGGCCACCGTGTTGCGGGCCGCGAGCGCGCGCAGCTCGGCCAGGGCCTCCCGCTCCGACGCCGGCGCCGGCAGGTCCAGCGTGCCGTGCCAGCGGATCACCTCGGGGATCGCGGCGTCCATCAGCTCGTCCACGGAACCGTAGCCGACGGCCTCCAACATGCGGCGCTCGTCGTCCGGGCCGGGGCCGATGTGCCGGTCGGCGAACTGCTCAGCGGTCATGCGCGGCGCTCCTTGTGGGGGCGAGGTCGACGGGTCGGCCTCCCCCTGAGTCACGCTGACGCGCTCCACAGCGCCTGCCCACGTGGTCCTTTTGCCTGAGAGGTTCCGGGGAGAATCTGCCCCTTCGGCGCCGTCGGGTCGACGGTCTCTCCCACGTGGGTGGTACCGGCACCCCCCACGCTACCAGCGGCCGTGTTTCCGGCTCATGTCCCAGGGTGTGCTCACACCGCCGCCGGCTCGGCGAACCCGGCGGCCAACGCGGTCAACGTGGCGCCCAACGGCGCGTCCAACCGCACCGCCGCGTACCCGTCGCCGCGGGTGACGCCCTGGTTGACGATCGCCACCGGAATACCCCGCTTCGCCGCCCGCAACACGAACCGCCGCCCCGACATCACCGTCAACGACGACCCCAGCACCAGCACCGCCCGGGCCCCCTCCACCAGCGCGAAACAGTCCGCCACCCGCGGCGCCGGCACCGTCTCACCGAAGAACACCACATCCGGTTTCAGCATGCCCCCGCCACACACCCCGCAGTCGACGACCCGGAACCCGGCCACCGCCTCGTCCGGCAGTTCCACGTCACCGTCGGGGTTCACGCGCGCCACCCGCACGTCGAACCCCGGGTTCGCCTCGGTCAACCGCCGGTGCAGCTCGTCCCGGCCGGTCAGGTTCCCGCAGCCCAGGCACGTCACCTCGTCGAGCCGGCCGTGCAACTCGATCACACCGGTCGCGCCGGCCGCGGTGTGCAACCCGTCGACGTTCTGCGTGATGATGCCGTCGAGCAGCCCCGCGTGCTGCAACCGGGCCACCGCCCGGTGCCCGTCGTTGGGCGCCGCCCGCGCGATGGTCCGCCACCCGAGGTGGCTGCGCGCCCAGTAGCGTCGCCGCGCCTGCGGATCCCGGGTGAACGCCTGGTAGGTCATCGGGGTGTGCCGCCGCGCCGCGCCGCTGGGCCCCCGATAGTCCGGGATGCCCGACTCGGTGGACAGGCCGGCGCCGCTGAGCACCACCACACCCCCGCCGGCCAGCAGCCGCGCCAACCCCTCGAACGCATCACTCACCCCACCATGCTGCCTCGCGCACCCCCACCCGCCCACCCCGCGCCGGATCATGCCGCCAACCTGATGATCAACCACGCCGGTCGCCCGGCGCGGCGACCACCGGCGGGCTACGTTGAGCACATGCGCGTCGTCATCGCCGGAGGCCACGGAAAGATCGCCAAGCTGCTCGAACGCGACCTCGCCGGACGCGGCGACACCCCGCTCGGGCTGGTCCGCAACCCCGACCACGCCGCCGCGCTGCGCGCCGCCGGCGCCGAACCGGTCGTGTGCGACCTGGAACACACCGACGCCGACACGCTCGCCCGGCACCTCGCCGACGCGGACGCGGTGGTGTTCGCCGCCGGCGCCGGCCCCGGCAGCGGCGCCGACCGCAAGGACACCGTCGACCGCGGCGCCGCCGTGCTGCTCGCCGACGCCGCAGTGCGCGCCGGCGTCCGCCGCTACCTGCTCGTCTCCTCCATGGGCGTCGACGACCCACCCACCCCCGACACCGACGACGTCTGGGCCGCCTACCTGCGGGCCAAGAAAGCCGCCGAGGACGACGTCACCGGCCGCGACCTCGACGTCACCGTGCTACGGCCCGGCCGGCTCACCGACGACGAACCCGCCGGCAGGATCACCCTCGCCCGACACGTCCCACCCGGCGCGATCAGCCGCGCCGACGTCGCCCGCGTCCTCCTGGCGCTGCTGGAAACTCCCGGCACCGCCGGGCACACCCTCGAACTCGTCGCCGGCGACACCCCCGCCGCCGACGCCGTCGACGCGCTCGCCGGCTGACTCCGACCCTCCTCCCGCCACCCGCCTCCGAGATCATCCCGGACCGCGCCCGCTGCCACGAACCCCCCGCACCGGTGACACGCCGCGTCTCGCGCATCCGCTGATGTTGTCTTTCGGCAGTGTCGCGCGGCACCCACGGCCCGTACCGTCGTTCCGGTGACGCGCGCGACGATCAAGGCCGCGGCGACGTGCTGCTCGGCGCCCCACCCACCGACCGCACCGGTGGCAGCCGCAACGACCGCCACCGCACGGGCTCGCGACCCGGCATGTCTGCTGATCGGGGCTGCGGTCGGGTTCGCCGCTCTGAGCATGGTGAGCGCGTGGTGGTTGACGCCGGCCGTGGTCACCGCGTTCCTGGCCGGACGGCGCCCGGGCCGCACAGGTCCCACGGGCCTCGCGCTGGTGGCGGTGCTCTCCGCCGGTGTGGCGGTGTTCTCCGTCGTGCCCGGCTGGCTGCCGCTGGCGAGCCGGTTCCTGATCGTGTTCGTCGCCGCCACGATGACACCATGGTTCGCGGGCCGATTCTGGCGCCAGTGTCAGGAACTGACCCGAGCCGGCTGGGAACGGGCCGAGCAGGCACAGCACGAACAGCATCTGATCGCCGAGCAGGCTCGGCTGCGCGAGCGCGCCCGGATCGCCCAGGACATGCACGATCTGCTCGGTCACGACCTCAGCCTGATCGCGTTGTCCGCCGGCGCGTTGAAACTGGCGCCGGGCCTCGAAGATCACCACCGCGAGGCCGCCGCAGACCTCAGGGCCCGGGCCGCAGCCGCGGTGGACCACCTCGGCGAGGTGATCGGCGTCCTGCGCGAACAGACCGAGAGCGCCCCGGTGGACGTCGACGGGCCCGATCTCGCGTCGCTGACGGCCGCGGCTTCCGCATCCGGACTGGCGGTGACGTTGCGGATTGACGGACCGGCGGGCAACCTACCGCCGATGGCCGAACGCGCCGTGCACCGGATCGCGCAGGAAGCGCTGACCAACGTGGCCAAACACGCGCCCGCGGCGACGGCGACGATCTCCGTGACGCACGCGGCGACCGAGACGACAATCGTGGTGGAGAACGGCCCGCCACCGCCACCGGTCGACGTGCCGGCCCCCCGCCCCCACGGCGGCGGGCGTGGCCTGCTCGGCCTCACCGAACGGGTGCGGGTGCTCGGCGGCACCATCGAGTACGGCCCCCACCACGGAGGTTTCACCGTCACCGCGCGGATCCCACACACCCCCACGCCACCGCCGGTGACCTCCCGGACCGACCGCGCGCTACCGCAGGAGCACCGCCGGGCCCGACGGCAGGTCGGCCGGTCCCTGGTGCTCGCGGTGATGATCCCGCTGATCACCGGTGGGCTGCTGAGCGGCGCGCTGGCGGCCTGGGAGACGCTGTCCGCGACGCAGGCGGTCCTGGATCCCGGCGACTACACCCGCCTGCGCATCGGGCAGGATCGTGCCGAGGTGGAACGTGTCCTGCCGCGCCGACAGACGCGTCACCGACCGCTGACCACCGAGCCGACCGGCGACGGGGTGAGATGCGAGTACTACGCGATGACAGCCGATCGCTTCGACGACCACTCCGGCGACGCCTACCGGCTCTGCTTCCGCGACAACGTGCTGGTGTCTCGGGACCCGGTCACCTCGTGACCCGCCGATGATCCGCGTACTGCTCGCCGACGACGAGCCGATGATCCGTGCCGGGCTACGCGCGGTTCTCACCACCGCTGCCGACATCGACGTCGTCGGCGAGGCCGGCGACGGACACCACGTCGTCGAGCTGGCGCGGCGACACCGACCCGCAGTGGCCGTCCTCGACATCCGCATGCCCGGAATGAACGGCATCGACGCGATGGCGGAACTCCGCAGGACCGTGCCGGCCACCCGCGTGATCATTCTGACCACGTTCGGGGAGGACGACTACATCCTGCGGGCGCTCGGTGGCGGCGCCGCCGGCTTCCTGATCAAATCCGGCGAGCCCGAAGAACTGATCACCGGCGTACGCGCGGTGGCCGACGGCGCCGCCTACCTGTCACCGAAAGTCGCCGCCCGCGTCGTCGCGCACCTCGCCGCGACGGGCGCGGACACCCTGGCCACCCGACGCTCCGCCGCCCGTGACCGGGTCGACACCCTCAGTCCCCGAGAACAACAAGTGCTGGCCTTCCTCGGCGGCGGGCTGTCCAACGGGCAGATCGCCCGACAGCTGCACGTGGTCGAAGGAACCGTCAAGGCGCACGTCAGTTCCATCCTGGCCAGACTCGGTGTGGAGAACCGGGCCGCAGCCGCGGTGGTCGCCCACGAAGCGGGCATCGCTGTCCCACCACCTGCGCAGCAGTAACCACACCCCCTGCTGGGCCGGCGGCAGGAACGCCAGCAGGACAGCCCCCACCACCGCGCCACCGAGCAGCGCACCGGCCAGGACATCGTGTGGGTAGTGCACCCCCACCAGCACGCGCAACAACGCGGCCGCCCCGGCCAGCGGCACCGTGAGCGCGGCAAGGCGCGGCCACAGCACCGCCAGCCCCACCGCCAACCCCGCAGCCAAGGTGGCGTGGTTACTCGGGAAGGACCAGTCCCCGCTCCCGGGACAGTCGGCGATCAGCTCGACGCCCGTGCGCAACGCACGGCATGGCCGTTCCTCATCCACCACCAGCTTGACCGCCTCACTGACCGCGTACGCCACCACGGTGCCTGAACCGGTCAGCACGGTCCCGGCAACCCCTCGCACGTCCCGGCGGTGCAGCGCCGTGCACCACATCCCGACCAGCAGCATGCCGAGCAACACCACCGCGCCCTCGGTAGCCACCTCCAACACCGGACCGAACCACGAGGGCACACCCGCCGCCGCCCCGACGACCACCCGGTAACCGGACACCGACACACCGCCGGTGACCCGCACCGGCCCGGCCCGGCCCAACCCGCCCGGAGAAAGCCAGGCGACCGCCGCCGCACCCGCGCCCAGCACGCCCACCGCGGCGGCCACCATCCAGCCAGCCCCGCCGGTTGCCCGTTTTCCTCGTCTCATGGGGGCCGACCGTAGAAGCGGAACCAGCCGCGAACCCGACCCGAACGGCAACCACGCACCCCCGACGATCGTCAGGGTTGACCACTGCACGGGCAACCAACGCGGCGACCCCCACGCGGCGCACCGTCGCCTCAGGCACCCCGCGGTCCCGGACCACCGGTTCGGCCCACCCACCAGCACGGCGGGCCGAACCGGCGCTCACCGCTGGGGACGCGGCAACGCCGGCTGCGGCGCCTCCCGCGTGAGACGCTCCATCGTCCGCGCCAACTGCTCACTGCCGTCGTCGAGATGCCGGGCCGCCGCCCGCATGTGCGACATCATCATCTCGCCGAAGATCCGCAACGCCTCCCGCGTCGCCACCGAATCGTCCACCTCACCACCGGCGGCCCGGCGGTACTCCATCACCGCCCGCTCGGCCTCCTGCTTCGCCTCCTCCGCCGCCGCCCGCAGATAACTCTCATACTGCGTTCGGGCGTACTCGGCGACCCGACGGGCATAGTCGTGCGCCTGCGCGATGATCTGCTCCGCCTCCCGCTGCGCCGCCGACAGCAGATTCACCTCCTTCGCCGCCGGCCGCACCGGCGCCTCCGCGCTCGGAATCACCCCGTGCCGATGCAACTCCAGATGGTCGTTGAGCCGCTCGTTCTCCGCCCGCAGATTCGCCACCTGGACAGCCAGCAGATCCAACTCGTCGGCCACCTGCACCCGGAACCGGTCCACATCGGCCTGCTCGTAGCCGCGCCTGGTGAACGCCGCCGACCCGAACTCCCACCGCCGCACCCGGTCCGAGGTCAACCGCGCCCGCACCGACCCGGACACCTGCTGCGCGTCGTAACCACTGATCGGGGTCGCACTCATCGGACCATCTCCGTGGACTCGTCGGCGGCCGAGGCGGCACGCCACGCCGGCCCGTACCACTGCTTGCCGAAACCCTCGTGGTGCACCTGACCCGACCGGTAACCGGCCCCCGTCAACGCCGCCACCGACTGGCCCACCATCTCGTCGGACCCGCACACGTACACGTGCCGCGACCGCCAGTCCCCGTCGGCCAACACCCGGTCCACCACCCGCGCCGGCTCACCCGGCCGCACCGGATCCGACCCCGCCACGTACGACACCCGCAACCACGGACACGACGCGGCCACCTTGTCGATCGCCTCGCTGTCGTAGAACTCCAACCTCGACCGCGCCCCCACATACAGGTCCACCCGCCGGCCCGACCCCTCCGCCGCGACCTGCTCCACCAACGCCTTCACCGGCGCCCAACCGGTCCCACCGGCCAACAGCAGCAGATCCGACGACCCGGCCGACCGCAACGTCAACCCGTCCCCCACCGGCGCCGCCAAATGGATCTGATCACCCACCGCGCACCCGTACACCAGCCGCGACGACACCGCGCCACCCGGCGCCGCCCGCACGTGCAACTCCACCGTGCCGTCCGCGCGCGGCGCGTTCGCCGGCGAGTAGTACCGCCACGACCGCACCGCCGGATGCGACACCCCGATCGATTGCCCCGGCACGAACGGCAACAGATACTGCGGCCGCACCGTCAACACCGCCACGTCGAACGTGCGCTGCTCATGGGTCAACACCTCCGCCACCCACCACGGCGGCGAATGCGCCTCCGCCGCCTGCGCGGCCTCCGTCATCACCCGCGACACCAACCCGTACGCCGCCGCCCAGTCGGCCGCCAGCTCCTCGGACCATCCGTCACCGCAGAAATGCCGCAGCGTCTCCACCAGCGCCTCACCGACCGCCGGGTAATGCTCGGCACGCACCGCGAACTTACGGTGATCCGCGCCCAGCTGCCGCAGGAAACCGACCAACCGATCCACCTGGTCCACGTGCGACACGACGTGCCCCAACGCCGACACCAACCGGTCCCGCTGCCCCGCCATGTTCGTGCCGAACATCTGCCGGATCTCCGGATGCGCCAGGAACAACGTCGAATAGAAATAGAGCGGCACCTGGTCACCGTGCCCGGCGACCACCGACCAGCTCTGCCTGAGCCGATCCACGTCCACGCTCAGGCGTTCCCCGCCGACACGATCTGACCCCGCACCTGACCCAACACCACCTGCACGTCGGCGATCACCTCCGCCGGCACACCCAACTCCACAAGCGTCGCGCTCAGGTGCTCACCGACCCTCGCGTAGTGCGCCCCCGGAATACCCAACGGCTGATGCGCCTCCGCCAACCCCCGACCCGCGTACTCGTCCGGCCCACCCAGCACCACCGCCAACATCAACGCCAGATGCCGCCGCTGCGCCATCATGTCCACGTCGGCGAAGTAGCCGGCCAACTCCCGATCCGCCAACACCCGGTCGTAGAACAGCTCCACCGCCGCCTTCACCGCCGCCGCACCACCGATGCGGTCGTAATGGGAGATCGGGGTGGCCTCATTCGTCACCGTCATGCTCGGTCCTTCCACAAGGGGCCCCGCGGCGACGCCGCGGCACGGACAACACCGGTCGACACGACAACACGCACCGTGACATCGACGCGTCGACGACAGTGACGGACCATAGCGCGCCGGCCGCCACCGTTCACGCCTGCCCCAACCCCATCCCGACAACCCTCAACTACGGACAGTCAACAAAACCGCCCCAGGGCGCCCACCGACCCACCCACCGGAAAACCCACGGTCTCTTTCGGACACCACACCGCTACCGATCGCGACCTGCGCACACCCCACCCACCACCGAACCCGCCCCACCCCACCCAGCAGACTCACCCACCGTCACCAAACGAAAGATCGCGCCGGGCCGAAAAGCCACGACGCGATCCCAAAACCGAAACGCCGACGAATCACCCGGCACGACGCCGCGCACGACGCGCCGCCAACTCGTCCCCCACCGAATCCACCTCCGGCTCCGGCTCCACCGGAACCTCCCGACCCGACCCACCCACCGGCTCCGCCGGCAGATGTGACAACGAACCCTGGATCTCCTTGAACGCCCCACCGATCGCGATGCCGAACACGCCCTGGCCACCCTGCAACAGGTCGACCACCTCCTCCGGCGACCGGCACTCGTACACCGTCGTCCCATCGGAGATCAACGTGATGCCCGCCAGATCATCCACCCCACGCGACCGCAACGCCTCGATCGCCCGACGGATGTTCTGCAACGACACCCCCGCGTCCAACAACCGCTTCACGACCTTCAACACCACCAGATCGCGGAACGAATACAACCGGGACGTCCCCGAACCCGACGCGTCCCGCACACTCGGCACCACCAGCGACGTCCGCGCCCAGTAGTCCAACTGCCGGTAACTGATGCCCACCGCCGAACACGCGGTCACACCCCGGTAACCCACCTCGCCGTCACCGAACGACTCGGGCCCCACACCCGCCTGCTGCTCCGAACTCGGACCAGGATCCCGCGGCTCGTGCATCCGGACCAACCTCCCCGCCCGTGCGGCGACACGTCGACTTCCCCGTACGCGCACCCCTCGACACGGCAACCCTAACGCCGGACAGCCGACAACACCGGCAGGAGAACCCCGACACGCCGCGCCACCAACCCACGACAGCACACACGGCGGCCAGCCGCCACCACCGTGACAACCACCGCCGCGCACCCCGGCCACCCGGGCCGGCCATCAGTCAGCCCGCGAAATCCTCCGGCCGCACCTGCTCCAGGAACTCCCGGAACTTCTCCACCTCGTCCTCCTGCTCGTCCGGAATCACGATCCCCGCCTCACTCAGGACCTGCTCCGCACAACGAATCGGCGCACCCACCCGCAACGCCAACGCGATGGAGTCACTCGGCCGCGCCGACACCCGCACCCCGTCACCCAGCAGCAGATCCGCGTAGAAGACGTTCTCCTTCAACTCGGTGATCTCCACCGCCCGCAACGGCGCCTGCAACGCCGCCAACACATCCCGCAGAAGATCATGCGTCAACGGCCGCGCCGGCTTGACCCCTTGCTGCTCGTAAGCAATGGCCGTCGCCTCGACCGCACCGATCCAGATCGGCAGATAGCGGTCCCCCTCGACCTCCCGCAGCAGGACGATCGGCTGGTTGCTCGGCAACTCCACCCGAACTCCGACCACGCTCAGCTCGCGCACCGCCGCCTCCGTGTCGTCGTCACCTGCGCACCGCGCCCTTCCCTGCACGGTACACGGACCAGGACACGAGAGTCCCACGCGCTACGTGCACCACGCCTCGACAGACGGGCTTACCCCGGCAAGCCTACGACACGCCCATCCCCGCCGATCTTTCCGCGCCCACCCACGACGAAAGGGGTCGGGCACCCACCGGCACCCGACCCCCACCGACAACCTCACCGACCCAACGTCGACCGCAGCCCCACCCGCACCAACGCCGCGTGCAACTGCTGCGACAACGCCATCAACTCCCGCGCCGTCTCCGCCGCCCGCGCCCGCGCCGCCGGATCACTCTGCCGCGCCAACGGCGCCACCAACTGCGCGAACAGGCCGACCTCCCGATCCGCCGCCGACCGGTACGCCCGCAGATGCCGCGGCTGGAAGCCGTACGCCGCCAACCCCGCCACCGCACTCGCGATGATCAACGCATCCCCGTCGTACCACCCCGGTGGATCCGACACCAGCACACCGAGCCGCTCCAACTCGACCAACGTCGACTCGTCGACCCCGCTACGGGAGATCAACTCCGCCCGACCCAGCCGCACCTCCGGCGACTCCACCGGCTCCGGCGGCTCCCGACCCGGCACCACACCACCCGGACCGACCGCCACCAGATTCGGCCGCGCCCGACCCGACGGCGACGCATCCGAGCCGTCCCACTGCGCCAACTGATCCCGGATCACCCGCAACGGCAGATACTGATCCCGCTGCGCGGACAACACGAACCGCAACCGCGCCACGTCGTCCCAGCCGTACTTCCGGTAACCCGCCGGCGTCCGCTGCGGCTCCACCAGGCCCTCGGCCTCCAGGAACCGCAACTTCGAGATCGTCACGTCCGGAAACTCCGCCCGCAACTGCGCCAGCACCTCGCCGATACTCATCAGCGCAGGCGCCCGCCCCGCCCCGGACGGCGTCGAAGCCGCAGGCTCGTTCACCCCCGGCCGGCCTCCTCCTCCGGGCGCGGACCAGCGATGAACACGACCCGGAACTTGCCGATCTGCACCTCGTCACCGTTGCTCAACGTCGCCGCCTCGACCCGCTCACGGTTCACATACGTGCCGTTCAGGCTGCCCACATCACGCACCGTGAACGTGCCACCGTCCCGATGGAACTCCGCGTGCCGCCGCGACACCGTCACATCATCGAGGAAGATGTCACTGTCCGGGTGCCGACCACTCGTCGTCACATCGTGATCCAACAGGAACCGGGCACCCGCATTCGGGCCCCGCCGAACCACCAGCAACGCCATTCCCGGCGGCAACGAACCGGACATGCGGCTCGGCACCACATCGGTGTCCGGCCCCTCCAGCACTTCGTCGAGCGAACCGAGATTGAGCGTCGAAGTGACGTCGAGCGGGGGGAACTCGTCGTCGGGCCGCGTCATGGGACCACCTCACGGATCTGTTCGGTCGGCGTCGGGGAATGGCGGGTCTGGCCGCCGGGCGAACCCACACCCGGCGGCTGGCTCCCCATGCCCGGGAAGGCGCATTCCGCAACGCTCAAACAATTGGTTCTCGGTCGACTGGGCGAGCCTAGCCAGCGCCGAAATGCAGGGCAACCGGACGCGCGGAACCAACCCCGCCCGCCCGGCACGACACGAACTCAGCTCTCGGTGAGCTCGCGGTACGCGTCAGCGGTCAACAGACCCTCGACCGCCGCCGGATCATCCGGAGTGATCTCCACCAACCAACCCGCGCCGTACGGATCCGTGTTGATCACCTCCGGCGTGTCGGTCAACGCCTCGTTGCGCGCCGACACCGTGCCACTCAACGGCGCGTAGATCTCCGACACGCTCTTCGTCGACTCGATCTCCCCCAGCGACTCACCGGCCGCCACCACCGCACCGGAGTCCGGCAGCTGCACGAACACGATGTCACCCAGGGCATCCTGCGCGAAGTGCGTGATACCGACGCGGACGACACCACCGTCACCACCGACCACCCACTCGTGCTCGGCGGTGTACCGCAGATCCTCAGGAATCACCAGCTGCGTCCTTCGTCATCGGTGCACCGGACGAACCGGCGCGGGCCGCGACCGGTCAGGAGACCGGCCGGGCGTGGTCCAGCTTGATCGGCGCGTGCAGCTGCGAAACCTCCACAACCTCACGATCCTCGGACGTCACGTTACCGGCGGCGTCCCGCACCGATGAGACCACCCCGCCCGGAATGTTCAACGCCGTACGCATCGTCGCCGGGTCACCGATCACCAGGATCGTGTACGGGCCACTCAACCGCCGCCCGTCCACCACCAGACCCCCACCCGACGCATCCACGAAATACGTCGACGCGATGATCCGCACCGCGGTGCCGTCCGCGCCCTGGATCTGCATCGCCTCCGCGCCCGCACCCCGCAACTCCTGCACCGCGTCCAGGATCCGCGTCGACGACATCGCCTTCTCCGGCCCCGAGAACCGCACCTCAAGACCCGGCCCCACCGCCGGCAGCGTCCCCGCCAGAATGCCCAGCTCGTCCGCCCGCCGCGTCGCCTCCTCCAACGCCGCCTGCCGACCCAGCTCACCGGAGCGCAACTGACGCTGGCTCTCCTCCAACGCCTCGATGTCCTGCCGCAGCCGCCGCTCCCGCGAATCCAGATCCGACGAGATCCGCACCAGGTCCTCCTCCCGCGTCGCCGCGAGTGTCGGATCCGTCGACGTCGTCTTCAACTGCACCACCAGCGTGAAGCCCAACAACGCCAGCAACACCGCGATCATCGCGCCCGCCGACGTCAACCGCCGCGACACCGGCGCACGATCCGGCACCGCCCCGGCCCCCGGCTCCTCCGCCGGCGCCGGCACGTCCTCCCGCTCCGCGGGCGACACCGGCTCCACGGGCTCCACCGGCGCCAACGGGCTCAACTCATCCGGATCGGGCGCGTCCGGACGCGGATCCGGCTCACCCGCCGGACCCGACGGCCGCCCCGGCCCCACCGGCGGCGGCCAGCCCGTACCCGTCTCCCTGTGTTCCTCGCTCATCCCCACCAACCTACGCCCGGAACAGGTGCCGGCGGATCGCCGCCACGTTCCCGAAGATGCGCACCCCCAGCACGACCACCACACCGGTGGACAACTGACCGCCCACCCCCAACTGGTCACCCAGGTACACGATCAGACCCGCCACCAGCACGTTCGAGATGAACGACACCACGAACTGCTTGTCGTCGAAGATCCGGTCCAGCTTCGCCCGCACCCCACCGAACACCGCGTCCAACGCGGCCACCACCGCGATCGGCAGATACGGCTGCAACGCCGCCGGCACCGTGGGATCCAGATACACCCCCAGCACCACCCCGGCGAGCAACGCCAGCACCGCGATCATCGGCCACCTCCGGAGGGACTGGGAGAAACACCCGAGCCGGACGGCCCGGGACTGGACGAGCCCGCGACACCCGAACCCGACGGCACCGGGCCCGGACTCGCCGGCGACTCGGCGTAGCGTAGCCGCGGCTCAGGAGCCGCCGACAGGGTGAGGTCGTCGACCTCCTTCACCCCGAACGACAACCCCGTCGTCTTCGCCACCTCACGCATCAACGCCGCCGCCCGACCGTCGTCGAACCGATCCCGCATCGACCCCGGCCCGATCGCCTGCACCTCGTACGGACTCGTCACCGGCCGGTAGTCCACCAGGATCGCCTCCCCGGCCTGCCGGATCGTCGACGTCGCCGTCAACCGCTGCCCGTTGATCGACACCGCCTCCGCACCCGCCGCCCACAGACCGTTCGCCACCTTCTGCAGATCCGAGTACAGCACCTGCGACGGACCCGCCTCCGCGCCCGTCACCGCGTCCTTGTCACGCGGCGCGTCCACCAACCGCACCACCACACCGTCGCCCCGCACCCGCCCCAGACCCGTCCCCGCCTCAAGATTGCGCAACCGGGACGCCTGCGAACCGCTCAGCGCCGCGTCCCGCTGCCGACCGACCTCCACGCGCAACTGCTCCGCCCGCTGGGTCAACCGGTCGGTCTCCGCCTCCCGCTGCTTGATCTCCGCGATCAACCCGGCCCGCGCCGTCGCCCGGCTCGGCTCCTCCGCCATCGTCTCCCGGTACGCCACCGCGAACAGGAACCCGATCACCGCCAGGACCACCAGACTCACCGGCCGGGCCAGCACCTGCCGCACCCGCGACACCGGACCGACCGCGCGCCGCGCCGCCGCGTCCCCGTACCCCGGATCCAACGGATTGCGGAACAACTCGGTCAGGAAGTCCGGCGCGTACACCCGGGCCGACGGGTCGCGTTCCCCGTCGCGCGGCGGCGCCGCCGTCACGCCGACACCCCCGCGCGCCGGGCCCGCATCGCCCGGACCAGCCGACGCGCCTGCACCACGTACATCGCCCCGGCGACCCAGTAGAGGACCAACCCCCACCAGGCCAGCCCCCAGCCGATCGCCCCGGCGACGGTGGCCGCGCCCGGCGTGGCGTCGGCCAGCAGCAGGATCGGGAACGCCGCCAACAGCAGGAACGTCGCGGTCTTGCCCACGTAGTGCACCGGCGGCGGGCCGTAGCCGTAGCGGCGAAGCACCCCCAGTGAGCCGAGCAGCAGCAGCTCCCGGGCCAACAGCGCGGCGGTGAACTGCCAGGGGACCACCTCGCGGGCGGTGAACGCGAGCAGCGTGGCGAGAATGTAGAGCCGGTCGGCAAGCGGGTCCAGCAGCTCACCCAACCGGCTCACCTGCTGCAGACGCCGGGCGATCCAGCCGTCCACCCAGTCGCTGGTGCCGCCCACCGCCAGCACCACGATGGCGACCACGTCGGCGCGGACCACGAGGAAGAGGTAGAGGAACAGCGGTACGCCCAGCAGCCGGACGAAGCTGATCAGGTTCGGCAACGTGAGGACGCGGTCCGCCGCGACCGTCGCCGTGTTCCCCGGGTGCTCCGCTGGAGCCGGCCGACGCGACACCCCTCACCCTCCCTCCGCAGCACGGTCCGGCGGCCGTCGAACGGCCGCCGGAGGAACGTGCGCGTTGCCGGCCGGTCAGACGCCGGCAGCCTCTGCGATCCCGAGCTGGGACCTCCCCGATGCGGCCCGCGGTCACAGCGCCCCGGGCCGGCCAGTTGCGCTGCCACTATATCGGGCTTCCCGCGTTCTCCCGGTTGCCGTGCTGCGTGGCTGCTCAGCGTGGCGGCGGTGGGCAGCGTCACACCGCGTAGGGCATCCTAGGACACTGGTGAGCGGCTGCGGCTGGCGCACCCGCTGTCACGCCGAGCGGGCGGTGGAATCGGAACCCGACTGCGGCGCGGTCATGGTGGCCGCCTGACCGAACGCCAGCAACGCCAGCAGCAACTCGTGCTGCACCCGGTTGGGCATCCGGTCGAGCACCGCCTGCACCGCCCGGTGCCGCCGCTCCTGCAACTCGCGCAGCAGCGACTCCGCCGCGTTCGTGGGCAGCAGCCGCACCTCGCGCCGGTCCCTCGGATCGGCCGCCCGGCGCAGCAACCCGACCGCCTCGAGCCGGTCGCAGAGCCGGCTCGCCGACGACGGCACCACGTCCAGCAGCTCGGCCAGCCGATTCACGTTGGTGTCAGGGTGGGACATGATCAGCGACAGCACCCGCAACTGGGTGGGCGAGACGCTGAGGTTGTGCCGTGAGGTGGCCGAGTCGAGCACACCGATGAGCGCCTCGGCAGCCGCCTCGACGGCCGCGGCAAGATTCGGAGGTCGCTCCACTCGCTGTCCCCTGCGATCGTCCCGCTCGTGTTCGCCCCGCCGCCCCGGTCACCGCCGCGAGGCGTCGTCCGGCCGGCTGGAACCGCGCCAGTCCAGGCAGACGACGACCGCGTCGTCGCGAAGATCCGCGTCGGCATGGTACGCGTGCAGTTCGCGCATCACCGTACCAACTGCCTCGGTGGCCGGCTGCAGCCGAGTGGACCGCATCGCCCGCGCCATCGCCCGCGCGCCGTAGGGCTCCTGCTCGTCCGGCTCCGCCGCGTACACCCCGTCGCTGACCACGAAGAGCCGGTCGCCCGGCTCCAGGCCGAACTCCTGCACGTCGTACCGGGTCTCGGCGAACATGCCCAGCGGCAGCTGCTGGTCCAGTGTGACCGGGGTGACCCGGCCGCCGCGCAGCCGCAGCACGTGCGGGGAACCCGCGTCCACCGCCCGGACCACGCCCCGCCGACCGTCCAGCTCCAGCAGCAGCGTGGCCACGTGCCGGCTCCCCCGGTGCTGGTAGAAGATCGTGTCCGAGGCCAGCTCCGCCTGCTCCACCAGGCTGCCGCCGGAGCGGCGCGCGTTCCGCATCGCGTTGACGGTCACGGCGGTGAGCAGCGACGCGGACAACCCGTTGCCGGCGCCGTTGAGGACCGTGACGGTGAGCCGGTCCCCGTCGACGGACCAGTCGAAGTGGTCACCACCCACCGTGTACGCCGGCTCGAGTTGCCCGGCCAGCAGCACGTCCCCGTGCCGGACGCTGCGCCCGGGCAGCAGGTCCCACTGCATCTCGGCGGCCATGCTGAGCCGCTCCCGGCGACGCGCCCGGCGGTAGCGGTCGGTCTCCCGGTCGGCCGCGCGGATCGCCACCGCCAGGTCGCCGGCGGCGTCCCGGGCCGCCGCCACCGTCGCCGCGTCCGGCACGGTCGGCAGCTCGACCATCAGCACCCCGAGCCGTTCGCCCCACACCGACAGCGGCAGGTAGGCCCGGCACCGGCCGTCGTCGGCGGTGTCCAGCACCGGCTCCTGGCTGCTGAAGCAGCGCTGGGCCACCCCGTGGGAGCGGAGCGGGCCGCCGTCGGGGCGCTCCGGGTCCAGCACCGGCCACAGGCCGCTGGACCGGTAGTCGGCGACGAACACCTCCGCACGCGTGGCGCCGAGCGTGTGGCGCAACACCGCGTCAGCGGCCTCCGCCAACTGGTCGGGGGGCGCCGTGCGCAGGGCACGCGACACCGATCCGGACGCCTCCGGCATGCTTCATCCTCCGATGACGACTATTGCTACAGAGCAAACATCATACGGAGGAGGGCCGACACCGGACGCGCCACCTCGACCGGCGGCTCAGTCGGCCGGTCGCCACGCCAGCGCGCCGTGGAACGCGTCCGGCACCGGCTCCGGCTCGCCCACCGGCCGCCACCGCGCGACCGGCACCACACCCTCGGCCGTCGGACGCCACCGGCCGAGCAGCGGCGGGAACCGCCCGGGTTCGCGCATCCGGAACGCCGGCCCCATCATGGCCAGCGCCTCCGGGTACGCGGCGAGTTCCGTGCCGTCGAAGTCGATCGCCAGCCAACTACCCGGCGCCGCCGCCCGGTACAGCTCGTCGAGCGTCCGGGCGAGCGTGTCGTCGTCCAGGAACGCGGCCAGGCCCAGGAAGACCACCCCGACCGGCCCGCTCCCCCAGCTCGGCACGAAGCGACGCAACTGGGCCGGATCGAGCGTACCGATGTCGGTGGCGTCACCGTGGCCGTAGCCGGCCCGGTCGCTGCCGGCCAGCAGGCGCTGGCCGAGCCGGACCGTCTCCGGGTCGGCGTCGGTGTAGAGCACGCTCGCCCCCGGTGCCACCTCGTGCACGTTTCCGCGGGTCGGCACGCCCGCGCCGAAGACGAGGAACTCGTCCACCCCGGCGGCGGCGACGGCCCGCACGGTGCGGCCGAGAAAGGCCCGCAACGAGCGGAAGATCGCCGCGCACGGCCCGTACGCCGCCTCGAACGCGGTCGCCGCGGCCACGTCCACCGGGCGGTGGTCCCGGCCGCCGAGCCAGTGGTCGATCATGCGGGCGGTGCTGGGCAGGTCCGGCTCGACCATCGACGGGGCTCCCTCCCGTGCGCGCTGGCGTCAGCGTACCGAGCGGTCGACTCACCCGGTATCGCCCCGGCGGGGCCGCGCCGGCCGCGATACTGGCGGCGCGGGCCGGCGGGGCGGCCGGCGGCGAGGAGGTACCGGTGAACTCGGCGAACGGCGCGGCGGTGGTGGTCGGCGTGGACGGCTCCGAGTCGGCCACGCGGGCCGTGCGGCTGGCCGCCCGGGAGGCCGCTCGCCGCAACCGTCCGCTGCGGCTGGTGCACGGCTTCATCTGGCCGCTGCTGCGGGTGCCGGTGTCGGCGCCCGCGCAGGCGCCGCCCGGCGCCGGCCTGCGCCACCAGGCCGAACAACTGGTCGGCGACGCGGTCGCGACGGCCGAGGCGGAGTGCCCCGGGCTGCGGATCACCGGCGAGATCATCGACGGGGAGGCCGCCGCCGTGCTGCTCGGCGAGTCCCCCAGCGCCGCCCTGGTCGTGCTCGGCGACCGGGGCCTCGGCGGTTTCGCCGCGCTGGTGCTCGGCTCCGTCGCGGTGCAGGTCGCCTCGTACGCCGACTGCCCGGTGCTGATCGCCCGCGGGACGGCCCGCGAGGCCGGCCCGGTGGTGGTCGGCGTGGACGGCTCCCCGCTGTCGCGCGCCGCCGTCGAGTTCGCCGCCGGCACCGCGTCCTCGCGCGGGGCCCGGCTGCACGCGGTGCACGCCTACACCCACCCGGCCTCGACCGGGCCCGGCGACATGCAGCCCCTGGTGCACGACGAGGACCGGCTCCGCGGCGAGGAGGACCGGGTGCTGGCCGAGTCGCTGGCCGGCGTCGCGGAACGCTGGCCGGACGTGCCGGTGACCCGCGAGGTGACGCACGCCCGGCCGGTCGCGGCGCTGGTCGCGGCCGCCCGCGACGCCCAGCTGGTCGTGGTGGGCCGGCGGGGTCGCGGCGAGCTGACCGGGCTGCTGCTCGGCTCGGTGAGCCAGGCCCTGCTGCACCGCGCCGACTGCCCGGTGGCGGTGGTCCGCGCCCCCGAGTGAGCGCCGGGCCAGGCGACGGACGCGGCGGTGTCCGGCCCACGGTTGGCGGCGGCCGGGGCGGGTAGACGGAGCCGACAGCGACAGCGACCGGAGGAGGCAGCGATGCCAGGACCACGGCCGGGCAGCAACGCGTACGACAAGCAGCGGGCGCGGTTGCGCGACCGCGTCGAGCAGTCCGGGCGGGCCGCCGACCAGGAGGCGAACCGGGTGGCCAACCGGATCCTGCAGGACGACCGGGGTCAGCGCGGCGTCGTCCGGGGCGAACGGACCTACGGGCCCAAGGGCGAACGCGAACCGGGCGACCCGAAGTGAGAGCGGCGCCCCTGGTCGACGGCGCCATCGCGGGCGCCGTCGGCAGCGCCGTGCTCAACGTGGTCAGCTACCTCGACATGACGCTGCGGGCCCGTCCGGCCAGCACCACGCCGGAGACCACCGCCGGTCGCCTCGCCGACGTGGCGCACGTCGACCTCGGGCCGGCCGAGGAGGCGGCGAACCGCCGCGCCGGCCTCGGGCCGGTGCTCGGGTACGCCACCGGCATCGCCGCCGGCGCCGTGTTCGGCGTGCTCGCCGCGCGCCGCCGGGTGCCGCTGCCGGTGGCGGTGACGCTGCTCGGTGGCGGCGTGATGGCCACCTCGGACAGCTCGATGACGCTGCTCGGCGTGACCGACCCGCGCACCTGGCGACGCGTCGACTGGGCGTCGGACCTGGTGCCGCACCTGGCGTACGGGCTGGCGGCCGCAGCCACCTGGCGGAGGCTGCGGCCGTCGTGCCGCGCGGTTAGCGGTCGCTGGCGTCCTCCGCCACCGGTTCGCCGGCGGGGCCGTACGGCGACACCTGTCCCTTCGGCACCCGGCGACCGGCGTCGGCGTTGGACGTGCCCCCGCCCCGCGAGCGGTCGCCGCCGGTGACGGCGGACTTCCGGCTGTCCTGGCTGGTCGCGCCGAGATCGTTCCGGCGCAGCTCCTCCTGCTGGGGCTTGACCACAGGTCTCTCCCTTCCCGGTGGGAGCGCGCGGCCGTCGACCACGCACGTCGTCCGGGTACCCGCCGCCGAGCGGCGCATTCCGATGCCGCCGACGGGTCTGGGCCGGCCCCGGGCGGGTAAGCCGGTGGAATGCCGGACGATCGGAACGTGGCGCGGGCCCTGCTGGACCGGCAGTCCCGCACGTACGCGGAAGAGGCCGGGATCACGCTCGCGGACCGGCCCGGTCCGCTCTACCAGTTGCTGGTGCTCACCACGCTGCTGAGCACCCGGATCCGGGCGAGCGTGGCGGTCGCCGCCGCCCGGGAGCTGTTCGCCGCCGGCTGGCGGACCCCGCAGGCGATGGAGGCGGCGAGCTGGCAGGACCGGGTCGACGCGTTGGGCCGGGGCCACTACCGGCGCTACGACGAGCGGACCGCCACCATGCTCGGCACCGGGGCCCGGCTGTGCCTGGACCGGTGGCACGGCGACCTGCGGCGGTTGCACCGGGAGGCCGGCGCGGACCGTGCGGTGCTGCGCCGGTTCCTGACCGAGTTCCCCGGCATCGGCCCGACCGGGGCGGACATCTTCCTGCGGGAGGCGCAGGCGGTCTGGCCCGACGTGCGCCCGTACGCGGACCGCCGCACCCTGGCCGGGGCGCGGCGGCTGGGTCTGCCGGCGAATCCGGGCAGCCTCGTCGGGTTGGTCGGGGAGGCCGACTTCGGGCGACTGGCGTCGGCGCTGGTGCGGGTGGCGCTCGGCGAGGAGTCGGCCGGTGAGGTGAGCCGCTCCGCCGCGGCGGCCCGCTGAGCCGGCGGGCTACTTGGCCGGGCCGGGCCGGGTCAGATGCCAGGCCAGCAGCGAGGCGAGCAGGGCGAGCAGCACCACGCCGCCGGAGATGCCACCGCCCTCCCCGCCGCTCGCGCGGTGCCCGGTGGCGCCGAAGTAGATCACGGCCAGTCCGGCGAGGACGGTGACGAACGTCCGCATGCCTCGGTCCTTCACGCCCCGGACGGTACGGCCACCGACCGGCACGGAGGGCCGGTTCGCACCGGTTGTCCCCCGTCCGGGTCAGTCCGTCTCCAGGTCGTCGAGGGAGACGGCGTGGGTCATCAGCCAGCGGGCCAACGCGGCCATCCCGAACAGCCACAGCGGCGCCGACTCGGTGGTGCCGTTCGTGGCGAAGATGGCGAACCGCAGGTCCGGGGCCCGGTACGCCTCGATCCGCCACCTGTGGTTCTTGTCCCGCCAGACCGCGGAAGGGTCCATGGCGTCACGGTAGGTGACCGGGCCTGGCCGGCGTCGCCGGTTGGCTCACCCGCCCGGCACCACGTATCCGCCGAGCAGCATGCGCAGCGCCGCCACCGCGATCGACACCGCGATACCGCCGAGGAGCCACCAGCCCAGCCCGGCCCAGCCGGTGCGGCGGTCCCGGGCGGCCGGCACGTCCGCGCGCCAGCGTTCCCGGTACGCCCAGGCGAGCACGCCGAGGCCGAACGGCAGCAACCCGATCCAGAACCAGTACCAGCGTGTCCCGCGCACCGGTGGCGGGCCGGCGATCAGCATGAGCAGCCAGCCGACGCCGATCGCCAGGGCGAACAGCGCGGCCGTGTTCGCGATCGTGTCGGCGCGGGTGTCGCCGCCGTGGGTGGTGGCGTCCCGGGCCCGCGGATCGGCGAGCGGGTCGGCGTCCCGGCCCGGCCACCGGTCGGCGTCGTCGACACCGGTCGGGGCGGCGCTCGCCGGGGCGGGGTCGGCGTCGTCGCTCCCCGGGCCGGTGGCCGGGTCGTCCTCGGCAAAGCCGCCGTTCGGGACCGGCGCGGGCACGTAGGTGTAGCGGAACTGGCCGTCGGGGCGGGTCCAGACCACCGTCGAGCCGCCCTGGGCGTACCGGGGTTCCGGGCGGCGGGCCCAAGGGCCGGTGTCGTCCCATCCGTCGGCACGCGCGATCGTCAGCACCCGGCCGGCGGCGAGGTCCCGTTCCAACTCGGCGGCGTCGACCGAGCGCGGGGCCGACCACCAGGCGAGCGCCGCCCAGACCAGCCAGCAGACCAGCACCGCCAGCGGAACCACCCGATTCGGCCACGCCCGGTCGGCCCGCATGGCGCGACGCACGTCGATCATGCGGCCAGCCTGCCACCGACGCGCAACCGTTCAGCCCGGCGGGCGGACCACCTCGCGCGCGTCGTCGGGCAGCCGGCGGGTGAGACCGCGATGGTCCAGCAGCTCCAGCAGCGGCACCGCCACCCGACGGGTGGTGCCCAGCGCCTGCCGGGCGGCGCTGAGCGTGAACGGCTGCGGCAGGCCGGCCAGGACCCGCGCCGCCTCGTCCGGCGCGCCGGGCAGCAGCACCACGTTCTCGGCCAGCCGCACCAGCGCCCCGGCCCGTACCGCCGCGCCGATCTCCTTCGGGCCCAGGCCGAGGCCGGCGAGGTGGTGCGCCTCGGGCGCCTGGAACGGCCGGTCGCCGTACTCGGCGCGCACCGTCGCCACCGCGCGGGCGACCGGGTCGGGCAGCGTCCCGGCCGGGGCGCCGGTGACCAGGCCGGCGTGCAGTCGCAGCGGCGGGCGCAGCAGCGCGGTCACCAGCGCCCGGTCGGGCAGGCCGAGGCGGTGGCGCAGCGCGTCGACCGGCACGCCGGCGGCGAGCGGATGCGCGGCGGCGTACCGGGCGACCTCCTCGGTGAGCCGGCGGCCCAGGTCGCGCCAGTGGTCGGGGTCGGCCAGCCAGTCGCCGGCCACCGGTGCGGCGGCCGGCGGCACGCCCATCCGGGTGAGCTGCCCGGCCCGGACCAGCCGCCGCCGGCGCAGCTCACCGGCCGGGTCGGGTCGCCCGTCCAGCCCGGCCAGCACGGCGGCGCGGGCAGCCGCCGCGCCCCGGCGACGCAGTGGCGGCGGATCCACGTCCAGCACCGTCACGCCGCCGGCCACGTGGTGCCGGCCCGGGTCGCGCAGCAGCGCCCGGTCACCGATCAGCAGCGGCAGCGGGCGGGCCAGGCGCAACCGGACCGTGTCCGGGCCCAGCGGCCGGACCCGGGCGGGCACCGCCGCGGAACCGACGTGCAGCGTGAGGGTGGGCGGCAGGTCGGCGGCCGGGTCGCCGGCCAGCCGCACGTCGAGCAGGTCGGTGCGGCCGAACCGGCCGGGGCGCAGCAGCGCGTCGCCGCGCCCCACCCGGTCCCGGGGCAGGCCGCGCAGGTTCACCGCCACCCGCGCCACCGCGTCGATGTCCGACCGCGCGACGCCCAGCGAGTGCAGGCCGCGTACCCGTACCGGCTCGCCGGTGGCGGCGAGTTCGAGTTCGTCGCCGACGCGTAGCCGACCGCCGCCGAGCGTGCCGGTGACCACCGTGCCGCTGCCGCGCACCGTGAAGGACCGGTCCACCCAGAGCCGGACCGGGGCGTCGTGGGCCGGATCGGGCAGCCGGGCGACCAGCCGGTCCAGCGCGGCGCGCAGCTCGGGCAGGCCGGCGCCGGTGACCGCCGAGACGGCCACCGCCTCCACCTCGCCGAGCGAGGTCGCGGCGATCTCCGCCCGGGCCCGCGCCGTCGCCGGCCCCGGATCGGCCAGGTCCGCGCGGGTCACCGCCAGCAGCCCGTACGACACGTCCAGCGCGTCCAGCGCGGCCAGGTGCTCGGCGGACTGCGGCATCCAGCCCTCGTCGGCGCCGACCACGATCAGCGCGGCCGGCACCGGGCCGACGCCGGCCAGCATGTTCGGCACGAACCGTTCGTGCCCGGGCACGTCGACGAACGCCAGCGTGCCGCCGGAGGGCAACGTGGTCCAGGCGAAGCCGAGGTCGATGGTCATGCCGCGGCGGCGTTCCTCCGCCCAGCGGTCCGGTTCCATCCCGGTCAGCGCCCGCACCAGCGTCGACTTGCCGTGGTCGACGTGCCCGGCGGTGGCCACCACCCACACGGGTCAGCCCGCCACGCGCAGGATCGCGGCGTGCACGCGGTCGTCGTCGCCGACCGGCACGGCGCGCAGGTCCAGCAGGAGCCGGCCGTGCAGCACCCGGCCGAGGACCGCCGGGTCGCCGGTGCGCAGCGGCACGGCGTAGCGCTCGGGCAGGCTCAGCGCCCACGAGTCCAGCTCCACCCCGGGCGCGCCGCCCCCGCCGACGACCGCGGCGACCGGCACCACCTCGGCCTTGCACCCGTCGGCGCCGAGCCGGTCACGCAGCCGTTCGGTGCGGGCACGCAGCCGGCCCGCGTCGGCGTGCAGCGCCTCCCCGGTGGGGGTGGCCGGCGCGTGCAGCGTGGCGGCGAGCGCGGCGAGGGTGAGCTTGTCCACCCGCAACGCGCGGGCGAGGGGGTGCCGGCGCAGCCGCTCCACCAGGTCCGCGGCGCCGAGCAGCAGGCCGGCCTGCGGCCCACCGAGCAGCTTGTCGCCGCTGGCGGTGACCAGGTGGGCGCCGGCGCGCAGTGTGGTCGCGGCGTCCGGCTCGTCGGGCAGCAGCGGGTCCGGCCGGAGCAGGCCGGAGCCGATGTCGGCGACCACCGGCACGCCGAGGGTGGCCAGCTCCCCCACCGACACCGCCGAGGTGAAGCCGGTGACCACGAAGTTCGACGGGTGGACCTTGAGCACGAAGCCGGTGCGCGGGCCGATCGCGGCGGCGTAGTCGGCCCGGCTGGTGCGGTTGGTGGTGCCCACCTCGCGCAGCCGGGCTCCGGTGCTGGCCAGCAGGTCGGGCAGGCGGAACCCGTCGCCGATCTCGACCAGCTCGCCGCGGCTGACCACGATCTCCCGGTCGGCGGCGAGCGCGGTGGCGGCCAGCACCAGCGCGGCGGCGCCATTGTTGACCACGTGCACGGCGGCGGCGTCGGGCACGGCGGCGGCGAGCGCGTCCAGCGCCTCCCGGCCGCGCCGGGCCCGCCGGCCGGTGGCCAGGTCGAGTTCCACGTCGGTGTGCCCGGCGGCGGCGACCAGCGCGTCCACGGCGGCCGGGGCGAGCGGGGCCCGACCCAGGTTGGTGTGCAGCACCACGCCGGTGGCGTTCAGCACCGGCCGGGGCGTACGCCCGGGCAGGTCGGCAAGCGCGGCGTCGCGTACCTGATCGGGGGGGATCTCGCCGCGGCGGGCGCGGTGCTGGGCGGCGACGATCGCGGCCTTGACCCGGTCGCGGCCGACCGTGCCGGCGGCGGCTGTCAGCGCCGGGTCGGCGAGCAACGCGTCGGTGCGCGGCACCCGCCGACGCGGGTCCACCTCACGCATCGCACGCTCCCCCGGGGACGGTGTGGCGGAGACGGACGGGAATCGAACCCGCCTGGCCCGGGTCCCGGACCACACCGGTTTTGAAGACCGGGAGGGGCACCAGCCGCCTGAACGCCTCCACGCAGCAGTCAACCACAGCGGCCCGTCGGCCGCCCGGCGAGGTGTCAGGCCCGCCGGGCGGCGCGCTCGCGCTGCGGGACCACCGTGTACTTCGGGTCCCGCGCCGAGGCGACGCCGCCGTGGAAGATGCCGAAGCGGGTGCAGACGGCGGCGGAGAGCAGCGCGCCGCCGGAGGCGGCGGAGAGCAGCCGGCTGCGGCGGCCGACCAGCGCGCCGGCCACCCCGGCGGCGGTGAGCGCGCGGCCGGCGCGCAGCAGCTTCCCGGGCGTGCCGTCGGCGTAGGGCTCGCTGAGCAGGCCGAGCCGGTTCTCCACCCGGTGCGCGCCCCACAGTTCCAGCGCCGCGCCGGCGACCGCCATCCGCCGCGCCGGGCCGGCCTGCCCGGGCGGCGCGGCCAGCAGCCCGACGCCGGCGCCGCTGGCCAGCGCGCTGCCCGCGAAGATGACCGGCAGTTCCGGGTACGCCTCGTGCCACGACGGCACCGCCGTGTCGGCCAGCAGCACCCCGGTGTACGTGGCCAGCGCCGGCGCGGTGACGGCGGCGACGAGGCCGGCCGCGTGCCCGGTCGGGGGCAGCAGCCGACGACCCAGCCCGAGCAGCCCGCGTTCCGGCAGCCGGGGCGCGACCTCGGCGATCGCGGCCAGCCCGGCGGCCGGGCCGAACGCGCTGAGGATCCAGGTGCCCACCGACATCGGCGAGGTCACCTTCGCCACCCGCAGCATGTGGTGGAAGCGGCTGGGCCGGCCCAGGTCGTTGATGAGGAAGTACGCGCTGGCGCTCACCGCCGCCAGCGACGTGACCCGGCCGGCGCGGCGCAGCGCCGGCCGGCCGGTGAGCTGCCCACCGGCGGCCAGCATCGAGGAGCCGGCGGCGAGCCCACCGGTGAACAGGTACGCGGCGATGTCCCACTTCCACACCGGCGGTTTGAGCACCGGCCGGCCGTAGTAGGAGGTGAACTCCGCCGGGGGGACGTTGAGTTGTTCGCCTCCGCCCTTGCCGCCGCGCCGTCGGCGGCCGGTGGTGGGCGCGGTGTCGCGGGGCGGATGCGGGGCCAGCCGGGCCTCGTGGGCGCCGCTGTCGGTGCGGCCGGGGCCGACACCGGTGGCCCGGCTGCCGCTCTCCGCCGGCACGCCGCCGTCGGCGGCCAGACGGTCGCGGAAGCGGCGGAACAGGGCACCCACCGGACGGTCCGGGCTCACGACGATCCTCCGACGAACGCGGCGACGGTGGCCGCCGCCATGGCCAACGCGGCCAGGCCGGCACGCTTCCACATCCTCGGCAGGTCCCGGGTGGTGACCACCGGGTCCGGCGGCAGCCCGTACACCTCGGGCTCGTCGAGCAGCAGGAAGAACGCGCCGTCGCCGCCCACCCCGTCGGTCGGGTCGTGGCCGTAGAGCCGGGCCTCCGGCACGCCGCGCTCGTGCAGCGTGGCGACCCGCTGGGCGGCCCGGTCCCGCAGCTCGTCGAGCGGGCCGTACTGGATGGACTCGGTGGGGCACGCCTGCGCGCAGGCCGGCGTCATGCCGGCGCCCAGCCGGTCGTAGCAGAGCGTGCACTTCCACGCCCGGCCGTCGTCCTTGCGCTGGTCGATCACGCCGTACGGGCAGGCCGAGATGCAGTACCCGCAGCCGTTGCAGATGTCCTCCTGCACCACGACGGTGCCGAACTCGGTGCGGAACAGCGAACCGGTCGGGCAGACGTCCAGGCAGGCCGCGTGCGTGCAGTGCTTGCACACGTCGGACATCATCAGCCAGCGGAAGTCGGTGCGGCTCTCCGCGCCGGTGCCCCGCCCCGGTGGCTGCGCCCCGGGCATGCCGAGGAACTCCGGGCCGGCCGCCATCCGCGCCGCCGGCTCGCCGCGCCCCGGCGGCAGTCCCGGGCTCGTGCCGGTGTCGGTGGTCGTGCCGGCGCCCACCGACGCCGACGCCGGGCTGCCTGTCGTCGGGCCGGTCGGGTCGCCCGCGAACGGCGGCGTCCGCTGCCCCGCCGGGCGGGGCTGCTCGATGAACGCCACGTGCCGCCACGAGTTCGCGGTCAACGCGCCGGTGTTGTCGTACGACATGCCGAGCAGGTCGAAACCCCCGTCCGGGACGCCGTTCCATTCCTTGCAGGCGACCTCGCAGGCCTTGCAGCCGATGCAGACGCTGGTGTCGGTGAAGAAGCCCATCCGGGGCGGCGCCTGCGTCCACCCGGCGTCCGGGGCCGGGTCGAGCGGTCCGTACAGGCTGTTGGCGTCAGGCATGGTCTTCTCCGTCGCACGCCGCGGCCTCGGGCGTCTGCTCGTCGGTGCTGCCGGCCGCGTTCTCGCCGCCCAACACGTCGGTGGTCACGATCGGCACCTTCCGGTCCACGGTCATCCCGGCCCGGCGCTGGTAGTCGCCGACCAAGTCGAGCAACGCCGGCCCGGTGGGCCGCCGGCCCGGCCGGATGTCGCACGTGCCGATCTTGCTCTCCTGGATGAGCACGTTCGGGTCCAGCGTGATGCCGAACAGGTCGTTCGCCGAGTCGCCGGTGACCAGGCCCTCGCTGCCGAAGTGGTAGGGCAGCCACACCTGGTGGATGATCCGCCCGTCCACCCGCAGCGGGGTGAGCCGGTCGGTGACCAGCACCCGCGCCTCGATGGCGGCCCGCCCGCTGATCAGGTGGGCCCAGCCGAGATGCGCCAGCCCGACCTCGGCGGCCAGTTCCGGGGACACCTCCACGAACATCTCCGGTTGCAGCTCGGCCAGGCGCGGCACCGTCCGGCTCATCCCGCCGGCCGTGTGGTGCTCGGTGAGCCGGCTGACCGTGAACACGTACGGGAAGACCTCGCTGTGCGGCTCCGGCGGGCTCGGGTTGATCCGGTTCACCGGGTGCTCGTAGATCTTGCGGGTCGGGTTGGCCTGCTGCCCGTAGAGCGGGTTGCGCATCGGCGACTCGGCCGGCTCGTAGTGCGTCGGCAGCGGGCCGTCGAGCACGCCGCTCGGCGCGTACAGCCAGGCCTTGCCGTCGCCCTGCATGACGAACGGGTCGTCACCGGCGAGCGCCTCCGGGCCGGAGGCGTCGTCCGGCGGCCGGTACGACGGCGGCTTGGTCTTCTCGAAGTCCGGCACGTCGTAGCCGGTCCACTCGCCGGCGTCCGGATCCCACCAGACGTACTTCTTGCGGTCGCTCCACGGCCGGCCCTCCGGGTCGGCGGACGCGCGGTTGTAGAGCGTGCGGCGGTTCGCCGGCCAGGCCCAGCCCCACTCGGCGGCCACCCAGTCCTGCTCGTGCCGGGATTTGCGGCGGGCCGCCTGGTTCACCCCGTCGGCGTAGACGCCGGTGTAGATCCAGCAGCCGATCGCGGTGGAGCCGTCGTCCTTCGCCTCGGCGAACGCGTTCAGCGGGCGGCCGGTCGCGACGTCGTAGCCGTTGATCTCCTTGAGCACCGCCTCGGCGCTCGGCTCGGCGTGCGGCCCGTGCGTCGGATAGTCCCAGGTCAGGTCCAGCAGCGCCCGGTCCCGGGGCGTGGTGGAGCCGGCCAGCTTCTCCCGCAGCACCCGGCCGAGGTGGTAGAAGAACCACAGCTCGGAGCGGGCGTCGCCGGGCGGGTTGACGGCCTTCTCCCGCCACTGCAACAGCCGCTGGGTCTGGGTGAAGGTACCCTCCTTCTCCACGTGCGAGGCCGCCGGCAGGAAGAACACCTCGGTGCGGCACTCCTGGGGCACGATCTCCCCGGTGGCGATCTCCGGGCTGTTCTTCCAGAACGTGGCGCTCTCGATCAGGAACAGGTCGCGGACCACCAGCCAGTCGAGGTTGGCCATGCCGAGGCGCTGGGCCCGGCCGTGCGCGGAGCCGACCGCCGGGTTCTGGCCGAGCAGGAAGTATCCCTTCACCTTGCCGTCGATCATGTTCAGGACCTGCTGGTACGTCCCGTGGTCGCCGGTCATCCGGGGCAGCCAGCCGTAGCCGAAGTCGTTCTCCGGGGTCGCCGCGTCACCCCAGTACGCCTTGAGGAGGCTGGCCGCGAACGCGCCCGAGTTGCCCCAGAAACCCTTCTGGCCGGGGTGCCGGATGCTGTCCACCCACTTGTCGAACGTCGGGTGGTCGGCGTGGTGCGGCATCGGCAGGTAGCCGGGCAGCAGGTTGAACAACGTCGGGATGTCGGTGGAGCCCTGGATGCTGGCGTGCCCGCGCAGCGCCAGGATGCCGCCGCCCGGCCGGCCCATGTTGCCCAGCAGCGTCTGGATGATCGACCCGGTGCGGATGTACTGCACGCCGACGCTGTGCTGCGTCCAGCCGACCGAGTAGACCAGGGCGCCGGTGCGCTCCCGGCCGGAGTTCTCCGTCCAGGCGCGGGCCAGCTCCAGGAACTTCTCCTCCGGAATGCCGCAGACCCGGGCCACCATCTCCGGCGTGTAGCGGGCGAAGTGCCGCTTGAGGATCTGGTAGACGCAGCGCGGGTGCCGCAACGTCTCGTCCCGCTGGGTCTGCGCCGGCACCGGCTCGCCGTGCGACTCGTGCTCCAGCCCGGAGGCCGAGTCACGTTCCTTGCCGGTGCCCCGGATCTTCGTGTTGCCCTCGTGCCCCTCGTACTGCCAGCTGGCGTGGTCGTAGGAGCCGGTCTCCGGGTTGTAGCCGGAGAAGAGCCCGTCCAGGTCCTCGGTGTCGGCGAACTGCTCGCTGACGATGGTCGCCGCGTTGGTGTACGCCAGGACGTACTCCCGGAAGTCCAGCTCGTTGTCCAGGATGTACCGCACCACGCCGCCGAGCAGCGCGATGTCGGTGCCCGCCCGGATCGGCAGGTACGTGTCGGCGAGCGCGCTGGTGCGGGTGAACCGCGGGTCCACGTGGAAGACCTTCGCGCCGCGCTTCTTTGCCTCCATCACCCACTGGAAGCCCACCGGGTGGGCCTCGGCCATGTTCGAGCCCTGGATGACGATGACGTCAGCGTTGGCGAGGTCCTGCTGGAAGTCCGTCGCGCCGCCGCGACCGAAGCTGGTCCCCAGACCGGGGACGGTGGCGGAGTGTCAAATCCGCGCCTGGTTCTCGATCTGGAGCGCCCCCATCGCCGTGAACAGCTTCTTGATGAGGTAGTTCTCCTCGTTGTCCAGCGTCGCGCCGCCCAGGCTGGAGATGCCGAGCGTCCGGTTCAGCGGGCGCCCCTCGTCGTCGACGTCCTCCCAGGTCTCCTCGCGCGCGGCGAGGATCCGGTCGGCGATCATGTCGAGCGCGACGTCGAGGTCCAGGTCCTCCCAGTCGGTCGCGTACGGCCGGCGGTAGCGGACCTTGGTCTGGCGCAGCGGGCTGGTCACCAGGCTCTTGCTGGCGGAACCTTTCGGGCAGAGCCGGCCACGGGAGATCGGGCTGTCCGGGTCGCCCTCGATCTGGGTGACCCGGCCCTCGGAGTGGAAGACGCGCTGACCGCAGCCGACCGCGCAGTAGGGGCAGACCGAGCGGGCCACGCCGTCGGCGGTCTCGGTGCGGGCGGTCAGCCCGGCGGAACGCGCCGACTGGGCGGCGGCGCCGCGCCCCAGCGGGTCGGTGCCGGTGAGTTGCCGGTAGACCGGCCACCCCTGGATGAATGTCTTCAGACCCATCCGGGCACCCCCTCCACGCGCGAAGATCGGCTGACCCCTTGCACACTAGGCCAGCCGAACGGTGCCCGCGAGTCGAGCGAAAAACAGCGCCGCCCCGGCCTGATGACCGGGGCGGCGCTGGGCGTCGGTGTGCAGGTCGCCTCTCGGCGAGTGGCGCGACGCGGCTCCAGCCGAACGGTATTCCGCGAAGGCAATTTAGGTGAGGCCCGGGGACACTGGTCACACCGACGCTCTCCACAACGGTACCGGGACGGCCGTTCTTCCGCCGGTCGTCGTGACCCCGGTCACCGACCTTGGCGCTCGACACGCCGGTCAGGGGTTACCCTCATGGCATGTCGGCCACCGCCAGCGCGTACCTCGCCCGGCCCGGGCGTCCCGCCGTGGTCCCGCGCACGCTCGACGAGCTGGCCGGCCCCACCGGGGGCGTCGTCGAGCTGCCGGTGCGCCTGATGTGGAACAGCGAACGCGCCTTCGACCTCGCCGACCCCGACGAGCTGCTCTGGATGTACGAGAACGTGCTGCGCGAGACCACCCGGGTGACGGACCTGCGGGAGCTGATCCACGCTCCGACGCTGCGCCGGGTGTGGCCGCTGCTCAACCTGCCCCGAGGCGTACGCCTGGCCTGGGAGGGCCGGCACCGGAGCCTGCGTACCGCGTGACGCATCCGCACGACTTCTACCGGGAGGTGGCCCGGGTGGCGCTCGCCGCCGCCGGCCCGCACCGGTTCGTGCTCGGCGGCGGGGTGGCCTGGGCCGCGCACGGCCTGGTCACCCGCCCGACCGAGGACGTGGACCTGTTCGCCGACGTGGAGGGCGCCGCCGCCGCGGCGGCGGCCGACGTGCGGGCCGCGCTGGAACGGGCCGGCTACCGGGTGGACGAGGCGGACCCGGACGGTCTGGGCGAGGTGTTCGACGGCTTCGACCGGGACCTGCGGGACTTCGTGGTGAGCCGCGGCGACCGGCAGATCCGGCTCAGCCTGGCCCGGCTGGACCGGCGCCGCAGCCCGGTGGTGATGGACTTCGGCCCGGTGATGGACGTGCGGGACCTGCTGGCCAACAAGACCGCCGCGCTGGTCAACCGCCGGGAGGTACGCGACTACATCGACGTCGCCGCCGCGCTGGACCGCTACCCGGTGGCCGAGTTGCTGGAGCTGGCCCACCAGGTGGACCCGGCGCTGGAGGAGGAGGACGTCCGGGCGGCCGGCCGCTACCTCGACGGGCTGGCCGACCGCCGGTTCCGCCGCTACGGACTGAACACGGCCCGGATCGCCGAGGTGCGCCACCGGATGTCCGTCTGGCCTCGCTGAGCCGGCGGGACCGGAGGGCGTACCGACGGGTCACTTCGTCGGCTTGCCGCCGGTGACGCCGAGGATCTCGCCGGTGACGTAGCTGGACTCCTGGGAGGCGAAGAAGACGTACGCCGGGGCCAGCTCGGCCGGCTGGCCGGGGCGGCGTCGGTGCGGACCGCCACGCCCGCGGCCGGCCCGCTGCTGTGCGGCCTGGCCGGAAAACAGCGGTGGGTGACGGGATCGGAAACATTTGGGGGTGTTGTGGCGTGCGTGACAGCCGGTGGTTATGGTGCGCAACGGCGCCCACGAGGCGCCTACCCCCATGGAAAGGCACCTCATGACCTCCTCCTCCGGCGCCTCGCGCCGCCAGGTGCTGGCCGTCGCCGCCGCCGCGGCGACCGCTCCGCTGCTCGCCGGCGCGCCCGCCGAGGCGAAGCCGAAGCAGCCGAAGACCTGGGACCTGACCGTCCTCGGCACCTCGGACACCCACGGCAACGTCTACAACTGGGACTACTACAAGGACGCCGAGTTCGACGACAGCAAGCACAACGACGTCGGCGTCGCGAAGCTGGCCACCCTGGTCAACCAGATCCGGGCGGAGCGCACGGGCAAGGCCACGCTGGTCCTGGACGCCGGCGACACCATCCAGGGCACGCCGCTGGCCACCTACTACGCCAAGCAGGAGCCGATCACCAGCACCGGTGAGACGCACCCGATGGCAGGCGCGATGAACGTGCTGCGCTACGACGCCGTCACGCTCGGCAACCATGAGTTCAACTACGGCCTGCCGCTGCTGGCCACCTGGATCAAGCAGCTCGGCTTCCCGGCGCTCGCCGCGAACGCGATCAACTCCAAGACCGGCAAGCCGGCCTTCCTGCCGTACGTGATCAAGGAGGTCCGGCTCGGCGGGCACGGCGCGCCGAAGCTGCGCGTCGGCATCCTCGGCCTGACCAACCCGGGCGTGGCCATCTGGGACAAGGCCAACGTCGAGGGTCGCCTGGTCTTCGCCGACATGGTCGCCACCGCCGCGAAGTGGGTGCCGGTGATGCGCCGGCGCGGCGCCGACGTGGTCATCATCTCCGCGCACGGCGGGGACAGCGGCACCTCCAGCTACGGCCCGGAGCTGCCGAACGAGAACCCGACCGCGCTGATCGCCGAGCAGGTGCCCGGCATCGACGCGATCCTGTTCGGTCACGCCCACAACGAGGTGCCGGAGAAGTTCGTCACCAACCTGAAGACCGGCAAGGCGGTGCTCACCTCCGAGCCGTCGAAGTGGGGCCAGCGGCTGACCCGGATGGACTTCACGCTGACCCGGGAGAAGGGCTGCTGGAAGGTCGTCGACTCGTCGGCCACCACGCTGAACACCAACACCGTGGCCGAGGACCCGGCGGTGCTCGCGGCCGTGCGCGGCCAGCACGCCAAGACGGTCGAGTACGTCAACCGGGTGGTCGCGCAGTCGAGCGTGGAGCTGTCCGCCGCCGAGTCGCGCTACAAGGACACCCCGATCCTGGACTTCATCAACCACGTCCAGACCGAGGTGGTCACCGAGGCGCTGGCCGGCGGCGCGTACGCGGGCCTGCCCGTGCTGTCGATCGCCGCGCCGTTCAGCCGCACCGCGGTGTTCCCGCAGGGCGACGTGCGGATCCGCGACGTGGCCGGCCTGTACGTGTTCGACAACACGCTCGAGGCGGTCGTGCTGACCGGCGCCGAGGTGAAGGCGTACCTCGAGTACTCAGCGAAGTACTTCGTCACGGTGCCGGTGGGCGCCACGGTCGACCCGGAGACGATCAGCGACCCGGCCGTGCCGGACTACAACTACGACGTGTTCTCCGGCGTCGACTACGACATCGACATCTCGAAGCCGGTCGGTCAGCGGATCACCCGCCTGGTGCTGGCCGGCACCGACACGCCGGTCGCGGCCGACGCGCAGTTCGTGGTGGCGGTGAACAACTACCGGCGCAGCGGCGGCGGCAACTTCCCCGGCATCGTGAAGACGCAGGTCTACAACGCGCAGCAGGAGATCCGCCAGCTGCTGATCGACTGGGCGCAGGCCAAGGGCACCATCGACCCGGCCGACTTCTTCGTGCCGAACTGGAAGCTGGTCCGCGAGGGCGTGCCGGTCTTCTGAGTCGCCCGGCGAGGGGCCCCGGCGTCACACCGGGGCCCCTCGTCATGTCCACACCACCACCCGACCCACCCCGCCCCGGGCCCCGGCCCGGGCCGGCCCGGAGATCTTGGAAAGAGAGGGCCCCGGGAGGGGCCGAGAGCTTCCAAGATCTGAAAGCTGTCCGCACGGGCACCTTCGTGGCCGCCGCTGCCTGGACAGCCTCCTTGGGGATCCCTACCTCACATTCGAAGACCTGCGCCCAGAAGTTGACGAGAGCCCGCACCGAGCCGGAGTGAATCATGGCCTCGCGTCTGGCCGGACAATCCAGGCCGAACCATCCGAGAAGACGAAAGCCCATCCGGCGATCTCACTCCCGTTCGCGAGCACGAGGGTGGTCGGAGCTTCCGCTACTGGGATGAGGGGCAGCTCTTCCAGTTCTCGGATCATCGATGGCGCCCCTCCCCCGCATTCCTCGCGTACGCGCCGGACCCACATGACGGTTCGTCGGGCTGTCGACTCGATGATCCAGTCAGACGAGCTGATCGGCCGGGTTGGCAGGGGCGTCTTCGTCGCCTGAGTGTCAGCCGCCGGCGCGCAGGTGCCACTCCGACTCGCCGCCGGTCGGATCCGGCCGGTCCGGCCGGGTGTCCGTCTCGATGGACTCCGCGCGTTCCTCGGGGCTGACCCGGGGCGGCAGCTCGCCGAAGCGGACATGCCGCAGGAACGCGTACTCGTCGTCGGTGAACGACTCGACCGGTTCGCTCATGCCCGCATTGTGCGCCCGCCCGACCGGCGGCGGTATCAACCGAGACGGTGCGGGTATGCCGCCGCGACGGTCGTCGGCGACGAGGCGGGAGGGCGACATGCGCGCGGTACGGATGACCGCTCCGGGGGTGCTGGAGCTGACCGAGGTGCCCACCCCGGAGCCCGGCCCCGGTGAGGTGCTGCTGCGCGTCGGCGCGGTCGGCGCCTGCCACTCCGACCTGCACATCCTGGACGCCGAGGCAGGGATGTTCCCCACCCCGATGACGTTGGGCCACGAGATCGCCGGCACGGTGGAGGCCGCCGGTCCCGGCGTGGACGGTTGGTCGCCCGGGGACCGGGCCGCGGTCTACGGGATCGTCGGCTGCGGCCGGTGCCGGGCCTGCCTGCGCGGCGAGGAGAACCGCTGCCGGGTCACCCCGGTCGGCGGCATCGGGCTCAGCCGCGACGGCGGGCTGGCCGAGCACGTCGTGGTGCCGGCGTCCCGGCTGCTGCACGTGGGCGAGATGGACCTGACCCAGGCCGCGCCGCTGACCGACGCCGGGCTGACCCCGTACCACGCGGTGGAGCTGGCCCGGCCCCGGCTGCGCCCCGGCACCACCTGCGTGGTGATCGGCATCGGCGGGCTGGGGCACATGGCGCTGCAGATCCTTGTCGCCACCACCGCGGTGCGGATCGTCGCGGTGGACACCAACGTCGCCGCGCTGGACCTCGCCGACCGGCTCGGCGCCCACCACGTGGTGCGGGCCGGCGCGGACGCGGTGGAGAAGATCCGCGAACTGGTCGGACCGCCGCCGGACGGCGCGGACGTGGTGCTCGACTTCGTCGGCGCGCAGCCCACCCTGGACACCGCCCGGCAGGTCGTCGCCACCGGTGGTCAACTGCTGCTGGTCGGCCTGGCCGGGGGCACGTTGCCGGTCCGGCCGGTCGCCGACGCGCCGCCCCCGGTGCCGTTGGAGACCGGTGTGGTGGTGCCGTTCTGGGGTACCCGCGCCGAACTCCAGGAGGTCATCGCGCTGGCCCGGGACGGTCGGCTGCACGCCGACGTGCAGACGTTCCCGCTGGACGAGGCGCCCGAGGCGTACGAGGCGCTGCGCCGGGGGGACATCCACGGGCGGGCGGTCATCGTCCCCTGACCGGGGGCAGGCGGTCGATCAGCGCCAGCCCGGCCCGTACCGGTCGCCGGTCGAGCGCCTCGGCGAAGCCGATCCGCCCCTGACAGAACCGGACGAACATCCGCCAGCCGAGCGGGGTCGCCAGCATCGCGTGGAACACGTCCGGTCGCCGCTGGAACGCGTCCAGCAGCCGGTGCCCGGCCCGCATCTCCGGCGTCAGCAGCCGCGCCACCTCCCGGGGGTACGCGTCCAGGTCACCGTCGGCGACCGCCGCGCCGGCCAGCCGGCCGGACCGCAGGGCGTAGCTGATGCCCTCCCGGCTCCACGGCTCCAGCAGGCCGGCCGCGTCGCCGACGACGAGCACCCGGCCGTGGCGCAGCGGGGAGTCGTCGGCGCGGCAGCGGGTCAGGTGACCGGAGTCGTGCTCGGGCGCGATCCCGGACAGCCCCAGCCGGGCCACGAAGTCGCGCAGGTAGGCGCGGGTCCGCTCGCCGTCACCGCGGGCGGAGATGACGCCCACGGTGAGCCGGTCGCCCTTCGGGAAGACCCAGGCGTACGAGCCGGGGACCCGGCCCCAGTCGAGCAGCACCCGGCCCCGCCAGCGGTCCCGCTCGACGGCGGGCACCGGCAGCTCCAGCTCCAGCCCCAGATCGACCTGGCGGAAGCGCACCCTGACGTGTCGGGCGGTCACCCCGGAGGAGCCGTCCGCGCCGACCACCGCACGGGCGCGCACCACCTCACCGTCGGCCAGCCGCAGGCGTACCTCGTCGGGGTCCTGCTCCACCGCGCGGACCGCGACGCCCTCGCGGACCTCGACGCCGGCGGACACCGCGGCGGCGCGCAGCCGGTCGTCGAACTCCTCGCGGCGGATCATCGTGATCACCGCCTCGGCGTGGCGGCGGGTGAACGCGCGTCGCCCGTCCCGGGTGAACGTCACCCGGTCGACCCGGTCCTGCGCGGGCACCTCGATCACGTCACCGGCCTCGGCCAGCGAGGTGCCGATCAGGCCGCCGCCGCACGTCTTGTACCGGGGGTGGGTGGCCCGCTCGACCACCAACGTCCGCACGCCGGCCCGGGCCGCGGCACGCGCGGCGGAGAGGCCGGCGGGCCCGCCACCGACCACGACGAGATCCCAGATGATCACTGGTGCAGCCTAGGGCACCGGCGAGCCGGGTGGCCGCACACGACCCTCGATCGGGTGGGCATCATCGCCGGCCGCCCGGGTAAGCGCCGGTTGCCGACCGTCCGGCGGTCGGACGGTCCACGCCGAGGAGGGAAGCGATGCCTCAGGTCCAGTTGTCCGCGGTCGAGGAACGGGTGTACCAGGCGGTGTCCGCGCTGGAGGCGCGGGGACACGTCCCGTACCCGGACCTGATCTCCGAGGAGACCCAGATGACCGAGGAGGAGCTGCGCGAGCCGCTGCACACGCTCACCGAGCGGGGACTGCTGCACCGCGAGGACTCGCCGATGACGGGCCTGGACTTCGGGCCCCGCTGGTGCGCGCGCCAGATGGCCTGACCGCCTCGTTTGCCCCACCGAGGTCCGGGTAGCGATCGGGGATGCGTGATCGACGGTCTGTGGGGGGCACGATGAGTGGGGACCGGCCGTCGACGCCGGCGACGGAGACCGGGTACGACGAGCGACGTCGGTGGCGGGCACTGAGCGTCGGCCTGGTCGCGGCGTTCATGACGCTGCTGGACGTCAGCATCGTCAACGTCGCCGTCCCGTCGATCGACCGGGCACTGCACGCCACCCCGAGCGACCTGCAGTGGGTGCTGTCCGGGTACGCGTTGACGTTCGGCCTGGTGCTGGTGCCGGCCGGACGGTTCGGCGACGCGCGCGGCCGGCGGACCGCGTTCGTGGTCGGGGTGGGACTGTTCACGCTGACCAGCGCGCTCGCCGGGCTGGCCACGTCGGCGACCTGGCTGATCGTCGCCCGGCTCGTCCAGGGCGCCGCCGCCGGCATCGTCAACCCACAGGTCAGCGGCATGATCCAGCAGCTCTTCCGGGGCGCCGACCGGGGGCGCGCGTTCGGGCTGCTCGGCGCCACCATCGGCATCTCCACCGCGGTCGGGCCGCTGCTGGGCGGGCTGCTCATCCAGCTCGGCGGCGCCGAGCACGGCTGGCGGTGGGTGTTCTTCGTCAACATCCCGGTCGGCATCGTCGCGATGGTGCTCGGCTGGCGGCTGATGCCCGCCCGGCCCGCCGGGCAGCCCGACCGGCACCGGCTCGACCCGGTCGGCGTGCTGCTGCTCGGCGCCGGGGTCACCGTGGTCCTGCTGCCGCTGGTGCAGCGGGAGCAGTGGCAGGGCTCGACCAAGTGGCTGCTCATCCCGCTCGGCCTGCTGCTGCTCGCCGGCTTCGCGTTCTGGGAACGCCGGTACGCCCGGCACACCACACCCCTGTTCGACCTGCGGCTGTTCGGGCTGCGCTCGTACACGCTGGGTTCGCTGATCGGGCTGATCTACTTCGCCGGCTTCACCGCGATCTTCTTCATCTTCACGCTGTACCTCCAGATCGGGTTGGGTTACAGCGCGCTCGTCGCCGGCCTGGCGATCACCCCGTTCGCGCTCGGTTCGGCGGTCGCCTCCGCGCTGGGCGGGCGGGTGGTGACCCGGTACGGCCGGCCGCTGGTCGCGATCGGGCTGCTCGCCGTGGTGGTCGGGCTGGTCGCCACCGACCTGGTGCTGACCGGCGGACCGCACCAGCACGTGCCGCTGCGTACCGCGCTGCCGCTGCTCGTCGCCGGGCTGGGCAGCGGCCTGGTGATCGCGCCCAACCAGACGCTCACGCTGTCGGAGGTGCCCGTGCCGATGGCCGGCAGCGGGGCCGGCATGCTCCAGACCGGACAGCGGATCGGCTCGGCCGCCGGCATCGCGGCGGTGGGCGCGTTGTTCTTCTCCACACTGGCCGACAACCGGGGCGACTGGTCGGTGGCGTTCCGGCACTCGCTGCTGCTCGCCGCCGGCATCATCGTGCTGGCGCTGGTCGCCGCCGTGGTCGACATCGTCGCCGGCCGCCGGGTGAAAGGCCGGGCCCCCCGTTAACGCCTCCGGTAGAGGAACGCGCCCCGCTTGACACCCACGGCGCACGCGAAGGCCGGCACCCCGGGCAGGGGTGCCGGCCTTCGTGCTGTCTCAGCTGTTCCAGTGCTTGTTGACGAGGTCGGTGGCCTGCTTCTCCCACTGGGCGTACGCGTCCGGGTAGGCCGACACCTGCACGGTCTGGGCCGCCTTGGTCAGCGGCATGTCCTGCCAGCCGTCGACCTGCTTCAGACCCTTCAGGAACGCCAGCGTCGAGTACTCGGGGTCGGTGATCTGCTCCGGCGTGCCCCAACCCGAGGAGGGGCGCTGCTGGAACAGGCCCAGCGAGTCGTGGTCGTTGCGGTCGCCGAGGTGGCCCAGGTTCTCCAGCTTCGACTCCTGCAGCGCGGTGGCGATCGAGATGACCGCGGCCCGATCCGGCAGGCCGGCCTTCTTCGTCGCGGCGATGATCGCCTTGACGTTGGCCGTCTGCTCGTCGTTCAGGTTGATCGTGGACTGCTCGCCCTGCACGGCGACGACCGGCTTCGCCACATGGGCGGAGGCGTCGGCGTGCGCGGCGATCGGACCGGCGAACACACCACCGGTGAACGCCAGACCAGCAATACCCAGCACACTCTTACGCAGCATCGTGTTCATCAGAAAGGCTCCATTCGGGGGTCAACGCACCGGGGGGTGCGGGCACCGTCAGGCGCACAAGAAGTTCTCGGGGATCCGGCTGCTCGCGGGGCGGAGGCCTCGACGCGGCGCCGGAAGACTGTGCAACGACCGGGGACCCGCCGTCATTCCCGGGCGGGGGCCGGCGGCGGGGGCCGCTCGCTTTCCTCAGCCGTGCACCGGGATACAACGCCGCGACCCCCCGGCCCATTCCACCGCCAGCGTGCCGCCCACCACCCCGAAACCGGACAAACGACGCACCGGGTCTGTTCGGGAGCACACCACCGGCGCCTCGGAGCGCCCCGAGACACCCGTGGCGTCCCACCCACGCCGGCGCGCGGAACACCGCCGGCCAGCTGCCGGCGGGCGTCGACCGGCCGCCGGACAGACGGACCGGCCGGCCCCGAATCGGGGGCCGGCCGGTCACGGGTGACGTCTCACCAGAGCTGCTGGACGATGTCCGCCGCCTGCTCCTCCCACTGCGCGTACGCGTACGGGTAGGCGGACACCTGCACGGTCTGCGCCGCGCTGGTCAGCGGCAGGTTCTGCCAGCCGCCGACGTTCTTCAGCGCGCCGAAGAACGCCTTGCTGGCGTACTCCGGGTCGGTGATCTGCTCGGACGTGCCCCAACCGGACGACGGACGCTGCTGGAACAGACCCTCCGAGTCGTGGTCGTTGTACGTGCCGAGGTGACCCAGGTTGTACAGCTTGGACTCCTGCAGGGACGTGGCGACGCCGATCACGGCGCCCCGCTCCCCCACGCCGGTCTCCTTGGCCGCCTGGACGATGGCCTTGGCGTTGTCGAGCTGCGCGTCGTCGAGCGGGATACGCGACTGCGCGCCCTCGACGCCGTGCGGCACGAGCTTGTCCCGGGCCGGCCGGTCGGCCTTGGTGGGCACCTTGTCGCTACCGGTGGTCAGGCCGGACGTGACCGCCTCGGTGGCGGTCTTCTTGCCGGTGGCCAGGTCGATGGCGGCCCTGGCGCCGGCGTGGGGTCCGCTGGTCACCGGCGCGGCGACGGCGGTGGGTGCGAAGGCCAGTCCGCCCAGGGCGGCCACGCCCGCGACGGCGAGTGCGGCGCGACGGTTCCGGGCGACGGCGGTGGTCCTCGCGACGGCGGTCTTCGCGATGGCGGGGAGCCATCGAGTGAGGTGCTGCTGCACGATGGTTGCCCTTTCGATCGTTACGACGCGCTCCGGGGTGAGCGCCCCTCGGGGGTGCCGGCACCGGTCAGGTGCCGGCGTACCGGGGCACAACCAGGTCGACCTGTCGGTCATTCCGTAGATGTCGGATAGGCGCTGCGGCTGCGATCCAGGTCACTCCGCGAGCGCGGGGAAACCGGACGATCAGGCCGGCCCGCCGAAACGGACCAGGACGTGCCAGAGCTGCTTGAGGTGCTGCCCGGTCAGCTCCGCCGGTCCGCGGTCGGCCCAGCGGTGCGGCTCGCGGACCAGTGACCCGGCGGCCCGGCCGATCAGGGCGGCGTGCAGCGGCTCCCCCGGCCGGCCGAACTCGGCGTGCACGCGGACGGCCAGCGGCGGAATGTCCGGGCCGCGGAAGTCGGCGTCGACGCCGTCGACAGGCAGCTGGAAGCCGCAATGCCAGCGCAGCGGGAAACCGTACCGGTCGGCGATGCCGGCGAGGCGGCGGCCGGTTCCGGTGTCGCGGAACGACGGGTCGACCACGAGCGCCTCGACGTCACGGGCGAGGCTCAGCTCGCCGTGCACCTGGGCCTCGATGTAGTCGTCAAGCGCGCGACCGGCCCGCGCGGCGGCCCGTTCCCGGCGGGACAGCAGCGCCCGCAACAGCGTGCCGGTGTCCATCCCGGACACGCCGAGGCTGACGCCGGTGCCGGCGGTGGCGACCAGCAGCGCGGCGAGGACCGGCTCGAAGACGGTGGCGGTGCCGACCTCGGTCGGCCCGAGATGGCTGTCCCCGAAGGTGAACGTGGTCCGGGCCACCACCTCCGGGCGCAGCCGCAGGTGGCAGGAGCCGAACCGGGGGCAGGCGCCGTCGAGATGGTCGAGCAGGTTGAGACCGCCGTACTTCGGGCGCTGGGCGGCGGGCACGCCCGGACGCTGGTACGCGCCGCCGAACATCACCTCCTCCCAGCGGTCCCGGTCACCACCGGGGAACGCGGTCAACCCGCCGCCGGAGATCCCGGTCTCGAACTGGCTGCGGTACACGCCCTCGTCGTCGAGCGCCTCGACCACCGTACGGCCGTCGCGCAGCAGCCGGTCGGGGTGGAAGTTGACGGTCAGCCGGCCGTACCCGGTGACCATCGCGCCGACCTCGTCGCAGCGGAGGTCGGCCCCGGAGCCGGCGAGGTGTTCCGCGATCACGGCGAGCGCGGCCGGGCGGTCCCGCAGCGCGACGCCGCGCACGTGTCGCAGGGCGGCGGACTGCGCGGCGGTCAGGGTCGGTCCGGGCATGCCGGCGAGTATCGCCGGGGCCGGGCCGGCGGGCCAGGGAGATTCCGCGAGGAAAGGGCTGGACCTGGGGTACGGCTACCGGCCGGTCGCGCCGAGGCGGGTGAGCAGGTGCGCGTTTCCGCCGGTGGCGCCGAGCTGGCGCAGCAGGTGCTCCAGGGCGGCCTGTCGGTCCAGCGTGGACAACGCGGACCGTAACGCCCGCAGGCGTTGCCGTTCGAGGTCGGACAGCAGCGCCTCCTCCCGCCGGGTGCCGGAGGCGCGCACGTCGACCGCCGGGAACGTACGCCGGTCGGCGAGCCCTCGGTCCAGTTTCAGCTCCGCGTTGCCGGTGCTCTTGAACTCCTCGAAGATGAGCGTGTCGGCGGCCGAGCCGTTCTCCACCAGCGCGGAGGCCAGGATGGTCAGCGAGCCGCCCTCCTCGACCGCGCGAGCCGCCGCGAGCAGTTGTTTGGGCGGGGTGAGCGCGGCCACGTCGATGCCGCCGGAGAGCGTACGCCCGGCGGAGCGCACGGTGAGGTTGTAGGCGCGGCCGAGCCGGGTCAGCGAGTCGAGCAGCACGACCACGTCCTGCCCCAGCTCGACCAGGCGTTTCGCCCGCTCGATCGCCAGTTCCGCCACGGCGGTGTGGTCCCGGGGCGGACGGTCGAACGTGGCGGCGACGACCTCGCCCTTGATCGACCGGGACATGTCGGTGACCTCCTCGGGCCGCTCGTCCACCAGCACCACCATCAGGTGACAGTCGGGATGGTTGGTGGTGATCGCGTTCGCGATGGCCTGCAACACCATCGTCTTGCCGGCTTTCGGCGGGGATACGACCAACGCCCGCTGGCCCTTGCCGATCGGCATGACCAGGTCGATGACCCGGGTGGTCAGCACGTGCGGCTCGGTCTCCAGCCGTAGCCGCTCGTGCGGGTGCACGGGGGTGAGCTGGTGGAAGTCGCGGCGCCGCCGGGCCGGCCCGGCGGCCAGGCCGTTGACGGTGTCCAACCGGTCCAGCGGGACCGGCCGGCCCGGGTGGGACGCGCCGGCGACCGTGCCGGTGACCAGGTCGCCGCGGCGCAGGCCGTACCGGCGGACCTGGCCGGCGCTGAGCGTGACGTCGGCGGTGGACGGCAGGTAGCCGTCCACCCGGAGCGTGTGGTGCCCGCCGGCGGCGTCGAGGACACCGCTGACGGGTCGGTGCGCGGGGCTCATGGGTGACCTTTCGTCGGGAGTGGTGTCGGCGGACGCAGACACCGGGAACGGCGCGGGTCGGCACCGGTCCGGCGCGGGCCGGGGCCGGTGTCACCGCGGCGGAGAAGCCGGCCGGTCGGACGGCCGAGCGGTGGAGAAAGCCGGTCGGACAGCCGAGCGGCGGAGAAGGCGGTCGGTGACCGGCCACAGGGGAGATGTCGGACGACGGGCGGCGTCTGGCGCCGGCATCCGGGTCCACGAGCAGGCTAACCCGACCCGCCGCGGCGGGCAACCGGATCACCGGTGCCGCCGGGCCGGACGCTTCGTTAGGGTGAGGGCACCCGCCGCACCGGGAAGGCCCGCACCGTGACTGCTACGACAGTGGTCGACCAGGTCGATCTGGGCGATCACGTCTGCTGGATACACGACGACGAGATCGACGCGCTGGAGGCCGTGGGTCGCTTCGCCGCGGCCGGTCTCCGCCGCGGCCACAAGGTGGTCTGTTTCACCGAGACGTGGACGCCCCAGGCGGTCCGCCTGCGGGTCGACGCCGTCGGGGTCCCCACCGAGGCCGCCGTGGCGGCCGGGCAGCTGCGGATCCTGCCCGCCCTGGACGCGTTCCCGGGCTCCGGACGACCCACCCCGGCCGCCCTGGCCGACACGGTCCGCCGTGAGGTCGACCGGGCCCGGCACGAGGGCTACCCGGGGGTACGCCTCAGCGGCGACATGGCGTGGGTGCTGCGGTCCGGCGTCAGCCTGGACGAGCTGCGACGCCACGAGCAGGCGCTGGCCCCGCTCTTCCCCGACGGCCGGGTCGCCGGCCTGTGCCTGTACGACCGCCGACGCTTCCCCGCCGAGCAGCTCCGCCTGCTCACCGCGGCCCACCCGGGCACCGCCGGGCCGCTCACGCCGCGCACCTGGTCGCCGCTGCTGCGGGCCTACCGGACCGGGGATCCGCCCGGGTTACGGCTGGTGGGGCAGGTGGACCGCAGCAACCGTGACGCGTTCGTGGCGCTGCTGGGTGAGCTGACCGCCCTGGCCGGTCCGGCCCCGGTGCTGGACCTGACGGAGCTGAGCTTCGCCGACGCCGGCGCGGCCACCGCGCTGGCGCGGGCCGGCCGGGCCAGCCGCACCGGCATCCGGCTGGTGGGATGCCGTCCGGCGCTGGACCGGCTGCTGCGTGTGTTGGACGGCGTGCCGGCCTGAGCGCCGCCACCGGCGCACCGTCCACCCGGACGAGCGCCACCGCCGGTCCGTCGGCGGTGGCCACGCCGGTCGTCGGGGCCGAGGGTGGGGCGGGCGGGGTGCTCAGTGACCGCGCGCGATCCACTCGTCCAGGTGCGGCGCCTCCGCGCCGACGGTGGTGTCGTCGCCGTGCCCGGTGTGCACCACCGTCTCCGGCGGCAACGTGAGCAGGCGGGTGCGGATCGACTCGACGATGAGCCCGAAGTCGCTGTACGACCGACCGGTCGCGCCCGGCCCGCCGGCGAAGAGCGTGTCGCCGGTGAGGACCACGCCCAGTTCCGGGGCGTACAGGCTGCACGCTCCCGGGCTGTGCCCGGGCGTGTGCAGGACCCGGAGCGTGGTGCCGCCGACGGTGACCGTCTGCCCGTCGGTGAGGTCGCCGTCCGGCGGCGTGTCCGGGTGGACCTGGTCCCACAGCACCCGGTCGGCGGGGTGCAGCAGCACCGGCGCCCCGGTGACGCGGGCCAGTTCGGGGGCGACCCGGACGTGGTCGTCGTGGGCGTGGGTGGCCAGCACCGCGAGCACCCGCCGGTCGCCGACCACCTTGCGGATGGCGGCCACGTCGTGCGGCGCGTCGACCACCACGCACTCGTGGTCGTCGCCGATCACCCAGACGTTGTTGTCGACGTCGAACGTCTGCCCGTCGAGCGAGAACGTCCCGGACGTGACGGTGTGGTCCACGTGCGCGGTCACGGGAAGACCACCACCGAGCGGAGCACGTCGCCGTGGTGCATCCGGGCGAACGCGTCCTCGACCTGGTCGAGAGCGATCTCCTCGGTGACGAACGCGTCCAGGTCGAGCCGGCCCTGACGGTAGAGCTCGGTGAGCATCGGGAAGTCGCGGCTGGGCAGGCAGTCGCCGTACCAGCTCGACTTGAGCGCGCCACCGCGACCGAACACGTCGAGCAGCGGCAGCTCCAGCGTCATCTCCGGGGTCGGCACGCCGACCAGCACGACGGTGCCGGCGAGGTCGCGTGCGTAGAACGCCTGCTTCCAGGTCTCCGGGCGGCCGACCGCGTCGATCACCACGTCGGCGCCGAACCCGCCGGTGACCGCGCGGATCGCCTCGACCGGGTCGTCCTCGGAGGCGTTGACGGTGTGGGTGGCGCCGAACTTCCGCGCCCAGTCGAGCTTGCGGGAGTCGGTGTCGACCGCGACGATCGTCGTCGCCCCGGCCAGCGCCGCGCCGGCCACCGCGGCGTCGCCGACACCGCCGCAGCCGATCACCGCGACGGAGTCGCCCCGGGTCACGTTGCCGGTGTTCATGGCCGCGCCGAGACCGGCCATGACGCCGCAGCCGAGCAGGCCGACGGCGGCGGGCCGCGCGGACGGGTCGACCTTGGTGCACTGGCCGGCGTGCACGAGCGTCTTCTCGGCGAACGCGCCGATGCCCAGCGCGGGCGTCAGCTCGGTGCCGTCGGTGAGCGTCATCTTCTGCGCCGCGTTGTGGGTGGCGAAGCAGTACCAGGGACGGCCGCGCCGGCAGGCCCGGCACTGCCCGCACACGGCCCGCCAGTTGAGCACCACGAAGTCGCCGGGGGCCACGTCGGTGACGCCGTCGCCGACCTGCTCGACGACGCCGGCGGCCTCGTGACCGAGCAGGAACGGGTAGTCGTCGTTGATGCCACCCTCGCGGTAGTGCAGGTCGGTGTGGCAGACGCCGCAGGACTGGACGCGGACCACCGCCTCACCCGGCCCCGGGTCGGGCACCACGATGGTGGTGACCTCCACCGGCGCGCCCTTGCGCCGCGACACGACTCCCCGGACTTCCTGACTCACGGCAGTTCTCCTTCGTTCTCGGTCCCCCACCGAACCTACCGCCGATCATGACCGACGGCGCGACGCCCGCCGGTTGACGTGTCCGCTGGGCCAATTGTCGGGCGGCGGGGTCGGCGGTCCGCTCAGGCCGGCACCGCCACCGGCATCCGTCCGTCGGCCAACCGGCGGCGGGCGGCGTTGCGGTAGCGCAGCACCTGCACCGCGCCGACCGCCCAGAGCAGGTACTGCACCGCGAACGCCCACCGGAACGCGGACAGCGGCGGGGTGTCCCGGCCGGTCGGGGTGGCCAGGTCGAGCACCACGCCGATGGCCAGGATCAGCAGGATGGAGGCGACGAACCCGCCGACGTTGACGATGCCGGTGGCGCTGCCGATGCGGTGCACCGGGTTGAACGTCCGGGCGTAGTCGAAGCCGATCACCGAGCCGGGGCCGTTGACCGCGAGCACCACGACCAGCGCGACCAGCAGCGCGTGCGGGGCGCGGCCGGGCCAGAGCAGCACCACCGCCCAGACCGCGGCGGTGGCGGCGGTGATGCCGAAGACCAGCGCCGAGCGGTGGAACGGGTGCCTGGCGCACAGGTGCGCGACCACCGGGCCGCAGACCAGCGTCACCACGGTCATCAGAGTGAGCAGCCCGGCCGCGGCGGTCGGCGGGAAGCCCTGCCCCTGCACCAGGAACGGGTAGCCCCAGAGCAGCGCGAACACCGAGCCGGAGAACTGGGCGACGAAGTGCGTCCACAGGCCCAGCCGGGTGCCGGGCTGCGCCCACGCGTCGGCGAGCTGCCGGCGTACCGCCGCCGGGCCGGGCGCCGGCGCGGCGACGTGCGCGGCGTGCGGGGTGTCCCGGACCACGACGAGGACCAGCAACAGCACGGTGCCGCCGAGCGCCGCCGCGGTCAGGAACGCCGGGGCCCAGCCCGCGTGGTGCAGCAGCGCCACCAGGGGTACGGCGCCGAGCACCGCGCCGAGTTGGCCGATGGTGCCGGTGAGCTGCACCAGCAGCGGGTTGCGCCGGCCCGGGAACCAGAACGCCACGATCCGCAGCACGCTGATGAACGTCATCGCGTCCCCGAGGCCGACCAGCACCCGGGCGGCGACGGCGAGGCGGACGTCGGTGGCGACCGCGAACACGAGCTGCCCGGCGACCATGAGCGCGCCGCCGGCCAGCAGCAGCCGGCGTGACCCGTAGCGGTCCAGCAGCACCCCGACCGGGATCTGCATGGCCGCGTAGACGGCGAGCTGCGCCACCGAGAAGGTGGCCAGCGCGGCGGCGTTGATGCCGAAGCGGTCCGCCGCGTCGACCCCGGTGACGCCGAGCGAGCTGCGGTGGAACACGGCGGCCACGTAAGCGGTCACGGCCACCGCGTAGATCAGCGCGGCGGGCCGGCGGGCGACGGTCACCGGAGCGTCCCGAGCATGGCGGCGGCGGAGTCGATGTGCCCGGCCACCGCGTCGCGCCACACCGCCGGGTCGTCGCCGTCGAGCGCGGCGAGCTGGGCGGCGTGCTCGGCGAGGGCGACCTCGGCCCAGCCGGGCGAGAGCCGGAAACCGGCCTCACCCATCCGTAGTTGCCGGTCACGCAGCCGGTGGTAGAGCTCGGCCAGGATCTCGTTGCCGGCGGCCTCCACGACCCCCGCGTGGAAGGCCCGGTCGGCGGCCATCAGGGCGGTGAGGTCCCCGGCGGCGTGCGCCCGGCGCATCTCGTCGAGCCGGCCGGCCAGCTCGCCGCGGAGCGCGGCACGGCGCGGCCACACCCGCTCGGCGGCGTGCAGCTCGACCAGGCGGCGGGCCTCGATCACGTCGGCGGTCTCCCGGGCGGACACCGGCCGGATCAGCGCGCCGCGTTTCGGGTAGAGCTTGACCAGGCCCTCCGACTCCAGTCGCAGCAGCGCCTCCCGGACCGGGGTACGCGACACCCCGGTCGCCTCCGCGATCTCCCCCTCGCTCACCAGTTGGCCGCCCGGGTAGATCTGCTCCAGCACGGCGCGCTTGAGGTGGCGGTAGGCCCGCTCGGCTGCGGACAGGCCGGTGCCGGTGCGGGGATACGTCATGTATCTATGATGGGCCGGGACGCTCGGAGGTCCCCGGCGGTGTGCGCGATGGTGGCCTGGACCACGTCGGGCGGCGCGTCACCCGCCGGGTGACGCCCAGAAGTCGCGCAGCAGCGCCGCCACCTCGACGGTCCGCTCGATCTGCGGCATGTGCCCGGTGTCGCGGAACAGGTGGCTGCGCGCCCCGGGCAGCCGGGCCCGGGCGTACGCCAGGTGCGTGGCCGGCAGGATCAGGTCGCGCTCGCCCCAGACCAGCAGCGTGGGCAGGTCGAGCGCGGCCACCGCGTCGAGCAGCTCGGCGCGCCAGCCTGGGCGTACCCCGCGCCATGTCCCCAGGTCGCGGACCAGCTCCCGCATCACGCGGGCCGCGTGCGGCTGCCGGGCCACCGCGAGCGCGGTGGCGATCCGCTCCTCGGTGACGTGGGCCGGGTCGACGAAGATGGCGCGCTCGGTACGGCGGGCGATCGCCGGGTGCGGGCGCAGCAGCAGTCGCGCCAGCGGGGGCACCGCCAGCAGCCGCAGCGCCACGGTCACCTCCCGGCCGAAGCCGGCGCTGTTGAGCAGTGCCAGGCCGGCCGCCCGGTGCGGCGCGTCGGCGGCCAGGCGCATGGCCACCGCCCCGCCGAGCGAGTTGCCGACCAGTTGGGCCGGGCCGGTGACCCCGGCGGCGTCCAGGAACCCGGCGACCGCGCCGGCCAGGGCGGGCAGCGTGTGCGGTCCGGGCAGCGGCGCGGAGCCGCCGTGGCCGGGCAGGTCCACCGCGAGCACACGGTGGTCGCGGGCCAGCGTGGCGTGCAGCGCGGTGAAGTCGTCGAGGGTACGGCCGATGCCGTGCAGCAGCACCACCGGCGGCCCGTCGCCGGTGGTGCGGCAGCGCATCCGCAGACCGGCCACGGTGTGCTCGTCGGCCGGTGGCAGCCCGACCGTCACGCCGGGCGTCCCGGCTCCCGCCCGACCGCGTCGTCGGGGGCCGACCCGGCCGCATCGGCGACGCCGGTGGGCACGGGCGCGTCCTGCGCACCGACCGGCGGGGCGGTCGGTGCCGGGCGGGGCGCGGGCACCCGGGCGGGTCGTGGGCGCATGCCCAGGGCCAGCACCCGGCCGTACCCGGCGGGGGCGAGGCGACCGAGCAGGTCGGGCAGCTTGGCCGACCAGCCGATCAGCACCCGGCCGCGCCGCCGCTGCGCGCCGCGCAGGATGACCTCGGCGGCGACGGCCGGGTCGATGGTCAACAGCTTCTCGAACTGCCGGCTGCCGACCCCGTACTCCTCCAGGGAGACGCCGCTGCCCACCCGCGCGTTGGCGACGATGCGGGTCCGGATGCCGCCCGGGTGCACCGAGGTGACGCCGATCCCGTCGTCGACCAGCTCGTGCCGCAGCGCCTCGGTGAACCCGCGCACGGCGAACTTGCTGGCCGCGTACGCGGTCTGCCCGGCCGGGGCGATGAGACCGAAGAGGCTGGACACGTTCACCAGGTGGGAGCCCGGCTCCGCCTTGAGCGAGGGCAGCAGCGCGTGGGTCAGCCGCACCACGGCCCGGAAGTTGATCTCGATGACCCACAGGAACTCGTCCAGCGTGACCTGGTCGAACCGGCCGCCCAACGCGACGCCGGCGTTGTTGATCAGCAACCGGATCCGGGGATGCGCGTGGCGGATCTCCGCGGCGACCCGGTCGGTGGCCTCGGCGTCGGCGAGGTCGACCACGTAGGTGTGGATCTCCCGGTCCAGGTGCCGGGCCCGGATCGACGCGACCACCGCGGCCAGCCCGTCGGCGTCCCGGTCGAGCAGGACCAGGTCCGCGCCGCGCCGGGCCAGGCCGTCGGCCAGCGCCGCCCCGATGCCGCTGGCCGCGCCGGTGACGACCGCCGTGCCGCCGGGAAAGTCGAGATCACGCATCGGTACCTCCGGGGGCGGCCACGGCCGCGGCGGCCGGCGCGCCGGCACGGGCGAACCGGACACCGTCGGTCAGCGGCCCGTGCCGCATCAGGCGCACGTCGCGAGGATAGTTCTGGTGCAGCCGCCACGGCGCGCGCGGGCCCTGCTTGGGCAGCTGGTCGACCGCGCGCATCACGTACCCGGACTTCAGGTCGATGATCGGTACGAGATCGTCGGTGTCCGGGGCGAGCGGGGTGACGATCTGCTGGCCGGTGTCGTCGAGGTGGCGCAGCAGCCGGCAGACGTACGTGGCGACCAGGTCGGCCTTCAGCGTCCAGGACGCGTTGGTGTAGCCGATCGTCATGGCGAAGTTCGGCACGCCGGAGAGCATCATGCCCTTGTAGGCGATGGTGGCGGCGAGGTCGACGTCGGCGCCGTCGACGGTCAGCGTCATGCCGCCGAGCGCCAGCAGGTTGAGGCCGGTGGCGGTGACCACGATGTCGGCCGGCAGCTCGTCGCCGGAGGCGAGCCGCAGGCCGCGCTCGGTGAACGTGTCGATGGTGTCGGTGACCACCGACGCCCGGCCCTCGGCCAGCGCGGTGAACAGGTCGCCGTCCGGCACCACGCACAGCCGCTGGTCCCAGGGGTCGTAGCGGGGCGAGAAGTGCCTGTCGACGTCGTACCCGACCGGCAGTCGACCCTTCGCGGCGCGGCGCAGGAACCGCTTCACCAGGCCGGGCGCCCGGCGGCTGAGCTGGAAGTTCACCACCCCCAGCGTGACGTTCTTCCCGCGCGCCACCGCGTACGCGGTGCGCGGGGGCAGCCAGCGCCGCGCGGCCTCGGCGAACCTGTCGCGCGACGGGAGCGCGATGACGTACGTCGGGGAGCGCTGGAGCATGGTGACGTGGGCGGCCCGCTCGGCCATGGCCGGGACCACGGTCACCGCGGTGGCGCCGCTGCCGATCACCACCACCCGCTTGCCGGTGAAGTCGAGCCGCTCCGGCCAGTGCTGCGGGTGCACCAGCGTGCCGGCGTACCGTTCGACGCCCGGCAGCGGGGGCGTGTAGCCCTCGTCGTAGCGGTAGTAACCGGAGTTGGTGAACAGGAAACCGCAGGTGATCGTGGTGTCCTCGCCGGTGTCGTCGCGACGGGCGTGCACGGTCCAGCGGGCGGTGGCGCTGTCCCACTCGGCCCGGGTGACCCGGTGGTGGAAGCGGATGTGCCGCTCCACGTCGTACTCGCGGGCGGTCTGCCGGACGTACCGGCGGATCGACTCGCCGTCGGCGATCGCCTTCGGGTCGGTCCACGGCTTGAACGAGTAGCCGAGCGTGTACATGTCCGAGTCGGAGCGGACGCCCGGGTAGCGGAACAGGTCCCAGGTGCCGCCGATGGCGCCCCGGGCCTCCAGCACCGCGTAGGTCTTCCCGGGGCACTCGCGTCCCAGGTGGACGGCGGCGCCGATGCCGGACAGGCCGGCGCCGACGATGAGAACGTCGACGTGGTCGGAGGCCATGGCTTCTCCCGTTCTCCCGCGGTGACCGGACCCTATCCACCGCCCCGGACCCCGGTCAACACCCTGTCGAGTCCGATCGACAGGGTGTTGAGCGGGTGTAGCATCGGCCGACATGACCACCGCCCGGACGCCGACCGGCACCACGCCGAACCGTGGACGGCGGGCCGGCCGCTCCACCGGCGACGACCGGGAGGTGGCGATCCTGGCCACCGCCGAGCGGCTGCTGCGGGAGCGCGCGTTCGGCGACATCTCCATCGACGACCTGGCGCGGGGCGCCGGCATCTCCCGGCCCACGTTCTACTTCTACTTCCCGTCCAAGGACGCGGTGCTGCTCACCCTGCTCGACCGGGTCACCGAGGAGGCCGACGCCGCCGCCGGCGACGTGCTGGACCGGCTCGCCGAGGATCCGCGCGCCCGGTGGCGGGAGCTGATCGCCCGGTTCCACGCCACCTTCGGCGGCCACCGCGACGTGGTGCTCGCCTGCGCCCAGGTGCGCGGCACGAACGCCGAGGTCCGGCGGCTCTGGGCCGAGGTGCTGGAACGCTGGGTGCGCGCGGTGCAGGCCGCGATCGAGATGGAACGCGCGCGCGGCGCGGCCCCGGACGCGCTGCCCGCCCGGGACCTGGCCATCGCGTTGAACTCGATGAACGAGCGGGTCTGGTACGCGACGTTCGCCGGCGACGGCCCGGCGGTGGCCGAGCGGGACGTGGTCGACGTGCTGCTCGACGTCTGGCTGACCGCGATCTACCGCACCACCACACCCCCCGTCACGCCGTCCGATCGAACTCCATGATCCAGTTGGTCTCCCAGGTGCGTTCGCCGTCGGTGGAGAACGCCTGCTCCCAGCGGCAGGAGGCGGCGGTGATCGCCGACCAGAGGAACCGGCAGCGCACCGGCCGTCCCTCGTCGGAGTCGTCGGCGTGGAACGTGCCGACGCCGTCGGTGAACCGGCCCACCACCGGCGGCAGCTCCAGCACCCCCCGGCGGCTGTTCATCCAGTAGATCGACCAGAGGCCGGTCGCCGGGTCGAGGAGCCGCACGGTGGAGCCGGAGAAGCCCCGGCTCGGGCAGCGCATCTCGTCGAAACTGCCGGCGCCGTCGAAGAACGACCGCGCCTCGCTGACGCCGGTGAACTCGTCCCAGTCGTCGCTGCCCACGTGACGCTCGCGCAGCCGCCGGTTGGTCACGTCCCAGGCGCCGACGAGGAAGTCGAAGTCGCCCATCAGCGTCCCACCGGCCCCTCGGCGCGGGTGTCGGCCAGGTAGCCGGCCAGGTCGGTTTCGTCCGGCGCGAGCAGGTGCCGGACCCAGGCGGCGCGCTCGTGCTCCAGCACGCCCAGCTCCCACACGCAGCCGACGCCGGGCCGCGTCAGGTCGACGAAGTGCGCCGGGTCGTCGTCCGGGCAGGCCAGCGCCGGTTGCCCGGCGATCGCGATGCGGCACTCGACGACGTTGTCGAAGAACCAGCTGTACGCCAGCAGGTACGCCCCGGTGTCCGTGCCCCGGTGCAGCACCGTCCAGCTCACCGGCGGCGTGGTGCCGTCCGGGCCGGGCAGCAGCGCCGGCAGGTACGCGTACGCGGCGGTGACCACCTCCGGTTCGAGCCGGCGTTCGGGCTGGTCGATGTGGTAGCGCTTGACGTGCCGGCCGGCGACCTCGACGGTCCCCGGCACGGTCAGCTCCTTGTCGTGGAAGGCCATGCGCGGACGGTAGGGCCGCTTCCCTGACAGCTAGTGTCAGCGGAATGCGGGCCAGTCGACTCCTGTCCATCCTGCTGCTGCTCCAGGCGCACGGGCGGCTCACCGCCGCCGACCTGGCCGCCCGGCTCGACGTGTCGGCGCGCACCGTCTACCGGGACGTCGAGGCGCTGCACGCGGCCGGCATCCCGCTGTACGGCGAGGCCGGGCACGCCGGCGGCTACCGGCTCGTCGACGGCTGGCGGACCCGGCTGACCGGGCTCACCGCCGAGGAGGCCGACCGGCTGCTCTTCGCCGGGCTTCCCGGGCCGGCCGCCGAGCTGGGCTACCAGTCGGTCGCGGCGGCCGTGCAGCTCAAACTGCGGGCCGCGCTCCCCGCCCCGCTGGCCGACCGGGCCGCCCGGCTGGAGCAACGGTTCCACCTGGACACCCCGGGCTGGTACTCCGACGGGGACCCGTCGCCGCACCTGGCCGCCGTGGCCGAGGCGGTGTGGCGGGAACACCGGATCCGGGTCCGCTACCGGAGTTGGCGCGACGAGGTGACCCGGGTGCTGGAGCCGTACGGCCTGGTGCTCAAGGGTGGCCGCTGGTACGTGGTCGCGGCCCGCCCGGATCGGGCCGGGCCGGCCACCTACCGGATCAACCAGATCCTCGACCTCACCCCGCTGGACGAGCCGTTCGAGCGGCCGGAGTTCGACCTGCCGGCCTGGTGGCGGTCGCACGTGGTGGCGTTCCGGGCCGGGCTGCACCGGGACGAGGCCACCATCCGGCTCTCCCCGCGCGGGCGGGAGCGGTTGCGCGAGATCGGCAGCGACGTGGTGGTCGCCGCCGCCGTGGCGAGCGCCGGTCCTCCGGACGCGGCGGGCTGGGTGCGGGCCGTCATTCCCATCGAGTCGCTCACCCATGCGCACGGTGACCTGCTGCGGCTCGGCGCCGACGTGGAGGTCCTCTCCCCCGCCGACCTGCGCGCCCGCCTGGCCGGTACCGCCGCCGCGCTGGCCGCCCTCTACTCCCCGGCCGCCCCCGCTCCGGTCGCCCGTTGACCAAGGAGTTCGCGTCCGGGGTCGAGACCCACCTCGACGCGAACTCCTTGATCGATGTTGGTGGGCGGGCGGGAACGGCGGCGGTGCCCGGTCAGGGCAGCTCGGGTGGGTCGAGCCAGGTCCAGGTGCGCCCGTCGGAGGAGAGCCAGGCGCCCTTGCTGTCCGGCCAGCCGGTCTGCACGAAACCCCCGGGCACGGGACGCGGGTCGGCGCCCGGGCCGAGCGGCGCGGGTCGCAGCGTCGCGCCCCGGTCGGAACTGGCCACCATCAGCGGGTCCTCGTCCGCCGAGATGCCGGCCTGGACCGTCAACACCCCGTCAGGCCGCACCGCCGCCCGGATGGTGCGCTGGCCGACGCGGACGGTACCGGGGGTACGCGCCCAGTGGGCGCCGCCGTCGGTGCTGCGCCACACCACCAGGTCACCGCGGACCCGCCCGACCGCGTAGACGGTGCGCCCGTCCCACGTCGCGACCGCCGGCCCCCCGACATCGTCGGAGGCGGTGAGACCATCCGGGAACTCGTGCCGGGACCAGGTGCGACCGCCGTCGCGGCTCACCTCGACCGCGCTGCCGACGCCGACGATCCGCCCGTCGGGCTCGGTGCGCTCGCCGGTGAACCCGCTGACCCAGACGCCGGCGTCGGCCGGCACGCTCTCCACCAGCACCCCCATGCGCAACGCCGGCGGGCGGGTGAGCTGTGCCAGGTCGCCGGTGGCCGGATCGGCGGCGAGCAACGGCTCGTCGGCGGGCCCGGAACTGCCGAGCAGCCGCCAACCGGCCGGCAGCGCGTCCACCCGCCGAACCGTCACCTCCCGCCAGCTCGCGCCACCGTCGACGCTGGCGATCCATCCCTGCGAGAACGACCGGGACTGGTACGCGGCGACCATCGTGCCCGGCCCCGCGGATCGCAGGTCCACGTGGGCGTCGTTCGGCACCGGGAGCGGACCGGTGCGCCAGTGCCGACCGCCGTCGTCCGTGCCGGCCCACCGCAGCGGGCAGCCGGTGCGGCATTCGCTCCAGCGCAGGTAGACGTGGCTGAGGTCGCCGGCCGCCGGTTGGCCGGTGTTGACCTGCCGGCGGGGTTCGGCGGTCGGGGTGATCCCCGGCGTCGGGATGAAGTCCGGTGTGCGGTCCGGGGCCAGGCCGGGCGGCGGCGGGGCCGGGTCCGGTCGGGTGGCGGCCACGCCGGCGACGCCGGCCAGCAGCGCCACGGTGGCGACCGCCAGCAGCCGGCGACGGCTGCGACGCCGGCGGGCGACGGTGACGACCTGCGCGAAGTGCGGCTTGAAGCCGGCCTGGGCGGCGGTGTCGAGTCCGCGGAAGTCCAGCTCAGGCATGGAAGGCCTCCCGGTCCGGCCGGTTCGGCACGGATCGCGGCGACGTGGCGGGTGACCGGGGCGGGTCGTCCTCGCCGAGATACCCGGCCAACGCGCGGCGGGCCCGGACCAGCCGGGTCTTCACCGCCTCCGTCGAGCAGCCCAGGGCGGTGGCCACCTCGGCCACCGACAGGTCGGCGACGTGATGCAGGACGACGGTCTCCCGGGCCGGCCGGGGCAACCGCTGCAACGCCGCGACCAGGGCGACATGGTCCGCCGACAGGGCGGGGTCGTGCCGCTGCGCCGGGGTCAGCTTGCCGGAGCGGACCAGCCCGTGGAACAGCATGCGGCGGCGGTGCCGGGACCGGGCCACGTTCAACGCCACCGTGCGCAGCCACGCCTCCGGGTTGCTCAGCTCACCGAACCGGGACCGGCTGGTCAGCGCCCGGACGAACGCCTCCTGGACGACGTCCTGCGCCTCCGCGTAGTCGCCGGTCACGGCGTACATCTGCGCCACCAGCCGCGCCGCCGAGGCGGCGTAGACCTGGCTGACCTGTTGTTCCGGATCCACATCGGCCCCTCCCGTTCCGGTCGTCACATCCCTACGACCGGCGGGTGGAGGATCCGGTGACATTCCCGGACCACGTCCGTCAGGCGGTCGTACATGGACCCGGGCACCACGGGTCCGCCGCCCCGCTCGATGAGACGTTCGTGGTGCCGGATCCACGGGTCGGCACCGCTCCGATCCCGGGCGGGCCGTTCAGATGGACGAGCCGTGCCACCCCGCGTCACCCCCGTCCCGGCTGCCTCTGCGCGTCATCGTTGCATGTCAGGTGCCCACGTCGGTCGAGACGGTGATCGGGCCGCTCTCCGGGTGGTGGCAGGCGGTGAGTTGGGTGCCGCCGTCGCGGGTGGTCAGTGCGGGTGTCTCGGTGGCGCAGCGGTCGGTGGCTTTCCAGCAGCGGGTACGGAAGCGGCAGCCCGATGGCGGGTTGAGCGGGGTGGGGACGTCGCCGGTGAGGCGGATCCGGCCGGCGGGGCCGAGGGTGGTGACGTCGGGGATGGCCGACAGCAGCGCCCGGGTGTAGGGGTGCTGCGGTCGGGTGTAGATGGCGTCCCGGTCACCGATCTCGACGATGGTGCCGAGATACATGACCGCGACGCGGTGGCAGAAGTGGCGGATCACGGCGAGGTCGT
>NZ_PYPS01000001.1 GCF_003027925.1 Micromonospora sp. RP3T | reverse complement strand
CCGGCAGGACGCGGGGCGGGGTGGGGGCCGGGGCGGGTGCGGGGGCCGGCTCGCCCGGCAGGCCCAGGGCGGCCGCCGAGCCGAGGCGGCGGCGCAGCGTGTTCAACGCCCGGGAGGTCTGACTCTTGACCGTGCCCGGGGAGATCTCCAGCAGGGCGGCCGTCTGCGCCTCCGACATGTCCTCGTAGAAGCGGAGCACCAGCACGGCCCGCTGGCGGGCGGGCAACGCCTGGAGGTGCCGCCAGAGCGCGTCCCGGTCGAGCTGGTGTTCGATCTCGTCGACGCCGGCCCGCTCGGGCAGCACCTCGGTCGGTCGTTCCCCGTGCCAGCGGCGACGCCACCAACTGGTCGACGTGTTGACCAGGACCCGACGGGCGTACGGCTCGATGGCGTCGATCCCGCCGAGCCGCTTCCAGGCCAGGTAGGTCTTGGTCAGCGCGGTCTGGAGCAGGTCCTCGGCGGTCGCCCAGTCACCGGCCAGCAGATAGGCGGTACGCAGCAGGGCGCCGGATCGGGCCGCGACGAACTCGCGGAACTCCTCCTCCAGCGCATCCCTGCTCGCCACGCCCACCTCCGCGCCCCCGTCCTGCCTGGCAGGCTCCCACGACCGAGCGGGTCGGGTCGACGGCGAAAGGTGCGCAGTCCCTGAGATGTTCGGACGAAAAGTTTCAGGCGCCGTCGTCGGCCTTGGCCTCGTCGGCCTCCTTGCCCAACCGCGCCTCGACGGCCTGCGGCTCGTACATCTCCTCCACCACACGCAGGTAGAGCTCGTTCGGGTTGGGCAGGTTCTTGACCTCGCGGAGCGCCTGCTCCTGACCCGCCGACTCCAGCACGAACGTGCCGTAGTTGAGGGCCCGGCCGGTCGGGGTCTGTTCGTACTTCATGTCGGTGACCCGGACCAGCGGCATCATCGCGACCCGGCGGGTGATGATGCCGTTGACCACCATCACCCGCTTGTTGGTCAGGATGAAGCGGTCGTACCACCAGTCGGCGACCCGCCAGGCGACCCAGCCCATCACCGCGAACCAGAGCAGCACCGCGATGGTGGTCAGCGCGCCGACGTCCCGCCCGGCGAGGAAGCCGGAGAGGTAGCCGAGCACGAACGTGGCCGCGATGCCGACGATGATCGGTGTGCTGAGGTGGATCCAGTGCCGCTTCCACTCGCCCCGGTAACGCTCGGTGGGGAAGAGGTAGCGCGCGACCAGCGAGCTGGGCTCGTCCTCCAGGGGCAGCACCCGGCGCGGGGCCATGCCGGAGGCGTCGACCCGGAGACCGGCCAGCTCCTCCTCGGAGATCGGCTGCTCCGGATAGCCCTCCGGGTCACGCGCCCAGGCGCGACCGGAGCGACCCTCCCCGGCGAAACCCGGTCCGTCGCCGAACGCGGCATCCTCCGAGAGGGAGGGACCGGCCCCGTATCCGGGACCGGCGCCGTAGCCGGGACCGTCGTCCGGGTCGATCCGGGGGATCGGCTCGGTGTCGCGCTCCCGGCGTGCCCGGTCGGGATCGTCCGGGTCGAAGGGTGGACCGGAAGGGCTTCCCATGGCCGGCTAGGCGACCAGGTTGGTGAAGAAATCACCGAAGCCCTGCGCGATGTCCATGATGCCGCCACCGAGAGACTTGAACACGTCGGCTGCCGAGTTGGGTCGGTAGGCGACGAAGAAGATCAAGAATGCGATGCCGGCCCAGGTGAGGACCTTCTTGACCATAGCGGGCCATCCTCTCGCGCGGAGCCGGGTCCAAGTACCGCAGCGGCACCCAGAGTATCAGCATGGTGTCTTACCGTGAATATCTGCGTCCGTTCCCCGACTCGCCGGTGCCGGCCGGTCAGGCCTGCCCGTGCAGATACGGGGACGGTGCGCCGTACACGAGCTCGGGCGGTGTCCACTCGGTGAGGTCGCACAGAACGACTTCTTCCGCGAGGAGGTGACCCGCGCTCGCCGGCCAGGCTATCGCATGGAGCCACATTCCCCGAGCCTCTCCGGCGTACGCGCTTCGATCCGTTTCGGACCGGACGAGCCACAGTGGAGTCGGATGGCCGGCCACCCGGATCTTCGCGTGCGGCACACGCTTCGGGTGACCAGGGCCGGGATCGGTCAGCGCCTCCTCGACCTGGGGGCCGGGATCGGGGCCGGGCAGTCCCGCGAAGCGGGAACCCAGGCCCACACCGGGCTCCTCCGCGACGAAGATGAGGTCGGCCGGTCCACCGTCGAGCGGCGCCGGGCCGGCGCAGGCGACCGCCGTGGCCCGGATGCCGGCCCGCTCGTCGCCCGCCCAGGCCACGCCGGTCAGCGTCCAACCCGGTGGGAGCGGCCACGGACACCAGAGCGGCACGCCGGTCCGGTCGGGCGTGTCGCCGTCGGCGGCCACCCGCTCGACCACGCTCGCCATGATCTCGGCGCCGATGTGTTCCGGCACGTGCAGGGGCGGGACCGGGCCGCAGCGCAGGCATCGGTACTCGCCGTGCATCAGGTCCGGCTCGCGTACCGGGCCCGCACATCTCGGACAACTCACCGCGACAGTCACGCCTTCACCGTCCCGCCGACGCGGCGGGCCGTCAAGCGGGGCGGGCCGACGAACGTGGGATTTTCGCCCGGCGATACAACCGCGATCCGTCAGCCGGGCGGCGGCCCGGCGTACGACCGGACCCAGGCGTGCATGGCGATGCCGCTGGCCACCCCCGCGTTGATCGAGCGGGTCGAGCCGTACTGGGCGATCGAGAACAGCGCGTCGCAGGCCGTCCGGGCCACCGGTGACAGCCCCGGCCCCTCCTGGCCGAAGAGCAGCACGCAGCGGCGGGGCAGGACGGCGGTCTCCAGCGGCCGGGAGCCGGGCAGGTTGTCGATGCCGACCACCGGCAGCCGCTCCCCGGCCGCCCACGCGACGAACCCCTCGATCGTCGGGTGGTGCCGGACGTGCTGGTAGCGATCGGTCACCATGGCGCCCCGACGGTTCCACCGCCGGTGCCCGACGATGTGCACCTCGGCGGCGAGGAACGCGTTGGCGTTGCGGACCACGGTGCCGATGTTGAAGTCGTGCTGCCAGTTCTCGATCGCCACGTGGAAGTCGTGCCGCCGCCGGTCCAGGTCGGCCACCACGGCCTCGCGCCGCCAGTAGCGGTAGCGGTCCACCACGTTGCGCCGGTCGCCGGCGGCGAGCAGCTCCGGGTCGAGTCGCGGGTCGTCCGGCGGGTCACCGGTCCACGGCCCCACCCCCACGTCGAGCTGGTCGTCGGTCACGGTTGCCGAGCGTACGCATCCGGCGGCGCGCGCCGTCAGCGCAGGTCGAGCGCGCCGGCCAGCCGGTCCAGGAAACGCCGGTCGGCGGGGCTGGGCGACGTCCCGCCGGCCCGGCACACCCGGGCGGCCACCGACTCCACCCACTGCCGGTACGCGGCGGAGTCGGCCGGGTCGGCCCGGCGGCGCAGCACGCGCACCGCGGCCCGGGCGGCGGCGAGCAGGTCGACCAGGTCGGTGAGACGCTCGACCCGGACGGTGGCCCCGTCGTGACGCGCGTAGATGGCGGTGACCACCGCGCGGATCAGATCACTGTCGAAGGCGCGGCCGGCGGCCACCGCGTCCAGGCCGGCCAGCCCGGCGGCGATCCCCCGTGGCGGGCGGCCGGGACCGGGCGAGGCGGCGGCGACGAGGACCCGGCCGGGCAGGTCGGTCAGCAGGTCCCACTCCGCCGCGGAGTAGGCGGCGGTGGTGAGCGGTGCGGCGCGGCGACCGGCAGAGGGCGGCTCTCCGGCGACGGAGTGGCTCATGGGGACCTCCAGCCAGAGCATATGCCCCGGCGGCCGGTCCGGGTCCCGTCCCCGCAGAAGGGGGCCGGGACCCGGTCGGCGGGGTGCCCGGCTCAGCGCGGCTCGGGGAAGCTCGGGCGCTCCGGGTCGACGCCCTCCGGCACGGCGGCGGCCGCGTACTCCTGCTTCGGAACCATGACCTTGCGGCGGAAGACGCAGACCAGCGTGCCGTCCTGGTTGTAGCCGCGGGTCTCCACCGCGACCACGCCGCGGTCCGGCTTCGAGGCCGACTCGCGCTTGTCCAGCACCGTGGTCTCGCCGTAGATGGTGTCGCCGTGGAACGTCGGGGCGACGTGCCGCAGGGACTCGATCTCCAGGTTGGCGATCGCCTTGCCGCTCACGTCCGGCACGGACATGCCCAGCAGCAGCGAGTAGACGTAGTTGCCGACCACCACGTTGCGCTTGAACTGGGAGGCGGACTCGGCGTAGTGCGCGTCCAGGTGGAGCGGGTGGTGGTTCATGGTGAGCAGGCAGAAGAGGTGGTCGTCGTACTCGGTGACGGTCTTGCCCGGCCAGTGCCGGTAGACCGCGCCGACCTCGAACTCCTCGTAGTAGCGGCCGAACTGCATCCTGGTCCCTTCGACGGGCGGCGATGGAGTTCGGCACAGCATGCCTTACCGCTGGTTAAGGCAAGGGGCGGGGCGCTCGCGCGGCGGAAATGTCACACCGGGCGCCACCCGGGGGGAGACGCAATGAGCGGCGGGGCCCTCCCCGGCACCCGCCGCCCACGCTCTGATGTGAAAGATTCTGCCGTACGGGGCCAGGGTTCAACAGAGACCGGCGTCACATTTATCTTTTCGTAACAATACGTAGAGTCACCGCCTGCCTCCCCCCAAGCGATCTCCGCAGGCTGGATCACCGCTTGTCAACACGCAAATTATCGAATCTTGGCGGCGACGCAGCGTGATCTCCTTGGAAACGCTCCCATCACGTCCCGTCACGCAAATGCGTCCTGCATTTGCGATCCGCACGATCTTGCGAACAGATAAGGTTCGATGTGCTGGAGGTCACGTCCGGAGCGGTCGGCGTTTCGTCGCCCAGGTCACGGGAATTCTCACGGACCGACCCTGGTTCCACCGGACGTACGGCAATCCGCGGTGATCGGAGAGAGCGCATGGCAACGGTTGAGCTGACCACGGCCAACTTCGACGAGGTGACCAGCCGGGACGGCATCGTCCTGCTCGACTTCTGGGCGGAGTGGTGCGGTCCGTGCAAGCGCTTCGCCCCGGTGTACGAGCGCTCCTCGGAGAAGCACCCGGAGATCGTCTTCGGCAAGGTCGACACCGAGGCGCAGCAGGAGCTGGGGGCCAAGTTCAACATCAGCTCCATCCCGACCGTGATGGCGATCCGCGACGGCGTCATCGTGTTCGCCCAACCGGGCGCGCTGCCGGAGTCGGCGCTGGAGAACCTCATCGAGCAGGTCGAGCAGCTGGACATGGACGACGTCCGCAAGAAGCTGGCCGAGCACAAGCACTGAGCACGGCGCGTCTTCCGCCGCCGGCCGGGCCCGTTCGCGGGGCCGGCCGGCGGCGTTTCGCGTACCGGGGGGGGACCGGCGGGACGGGCAGTGGGAAATGGCCGACTGAGGGACAGTTCCGGACGGTTCACTCCCGTATCGTCACGACCTGATGGAGACCTTGACCGCGCGCGGGCGTGCCGTCCGGCTCGGCGTCACCCTGCTCGGGATGGCGCTGCTCCTGCTCGGCACCGTGCACGGCACGGACGACGACTTCCCGTTCGGGCCGTTCCGGATGTATTCCACCTCCGACCCGCCGGACGCGCCGGCCCCCGACACCCGGGTCGAGGGCGTCGACGAGAGTGGCGCCGTGGTCCCGCTCGGCCAGGACGCCACCGGCATCCGCCGCGCCGAGATCGAGGGCCAGCAGGCCCGGTACGCCGCCGATCCCAGCCTGCTGCGCACCGTCGCCGAGGCGTACGAGGAACGCCATCCCGGCGCGCCGGCGCTGGTGGAGGTGCGCATCGTGGTCCGCCTGCACGACATCCGGGGCGGACGCCCGACCGGTGAGTGGACCGACCGCACGGCCGTACGCTGGGACACCGCCGGATGACCGGCTGGCTGACCGAGGCGGTGCCGCGCGGCCGGGTCGCCGCGTTCCGCACGCTCGTCTACCTGTTCGTCGCCGCCGACCTGGTCGTCTTCACCCCCTGGGTCCGCACCCGCGTCGACGTGCCCGGCGACCTCTACCAGCCGCTGCTCGTCGGCCGGCTGCTCCCGTTGCCCACGCCCACCCCCGCCCTGGTCGGCGTGGTCTTCTGGGTGCTGCTGGTGGCCGCGCTGCTGGCCGCGACCGGCCGCGCGCCGCGGCTGCTCGGCTGGACGGTCTTCGCGCTCTACTTCGAGTGGATGATCGTGGCGATGAGCTACGGCAAGGTCGACCACGACCGGTTCGGGCTCCTGGTGGCGCTGGCCGTGCTGCCCACCGCCGGCCGGGCCCGGCACGGCGACCCGACCCGCACCGAGGCGGGCGGCTGGGCGCTGCGGGTCACCCAGATCGCGGTCATCTGCACCTACTTCCTGGCTGCCTGGGCGAAGTTCCGCTTCGGCGGCCTCGACTGGGCCACCGGCTCGGTGCTGGCCCGGGCGATCATCCGCCGCGGCACCGACCTCGCCGACCTGATCGCGCAGGTGCCGCACCTGCTGATCGTGGCCCAGTTCGGCATCCTGGCGTTCGAGCTGCTCAGCCCGCTGGTGTTCGTGCTGCCCGAGCGGTGGCGGACGGCCATGGTGGGCTTCTTCTACTCGTTCCACCTGGTGACCGTCGCGACCATCACCATCTCGTTCGCGCCGCACCTGGTGGCGATGACCGCGTTCCTGCCGCTGGAGAAGGTCCGCCCGCTGGCGTTCGCCCGCCGCCTGCGTCACCGCCCCACCCCTCCCCCACCGTCGTCCTCCCCACCGCCCGCCACGGTGATCAAGGAGTTCGCGTCTCCGCGGAGATCGACGCCGACGCAAACTCCTTGATCACGCCACGCTGCGACCGGGGGTGGGTGGGAGTGGGGGGGGTCAGGAGGTGGGGTCGGGGCGGCCGGCCGGGCCGTAGAGGCGCTCGCGGGCCTCCTGGGGCAGGGCGCACGCGGCGGTGCCGCCGGGCAGCCGGTGCCGGTTGCGGGCCACCCAGCGGTACGCGGACCAGGCCGCGGCGCGTACCGGCGGCAGCCGCAGCCCACCCCCGGCGACGCGCCAGAGCCGCCCGCTGTCGCCGAGCAGCCGCGCGATGGCGTCCGGCCCGGCGGCCCGGGAGCCGTCGGCGCCCACCCACTGCACCGCCTCCTCGCACTCGGCCTCCGTCAGGCCCAGCGCCGCCAGATCGGCGAACTGCCACGGGACCACCCGGGCCCCGGTGGGAATACGACGTTCGATGAACTGCGCGCAGCGGGTGCAGAACGCGCAGTCGCCGTCGTACACGAAGGTCGACGTCTCCATGCCTCCATCCTGCACCCGCGTCGGTCGCCACGGCGCGCGGTGTCCGGCGCGTCACTTGCGCTTGGTTCGTACACGTGTTCGAATGAACGCCATGCGCTGGGACAACCTCTCCGCTCCCCCGGACGAGGGGGCTCCTGACCGGGCAGCGCCGGCGGCTCCACCCCTGCCGCTGGCGCTGCCCCACGCGGTCGTCCGCACGTTCGACACGCCCGACTTCGCCGGCATGACGTTCTACGAGGTGCAGGCCAAGTCGATCATCAACCGGGTGCCCGGTCAGTCACGTGTGCCGTTCGAGTGGACGGTCAACCCCTACCGTGGCTGTTCCCACGCCTGCACCTACTGCCTGGCCGGCGACACGCCGGTCCTGATGGCGGACGGGCGCACCCGGCCGATCAGCGAGCTGACGCCCGGCGACCGGATCTACGGCACCCAGCGGCACGGCGCCTACCGGCACTACGTCGTCACCACCGTGCTCGACGCCTGGTCGACGGTGAAGCGGGCCTACCGGGTCACCCTGACCGACGGCACCACGCTGGTGGCCAGCGGCGACCACCGCTTCCTCACCGAACGCGGCTGGAAGCACGTCACCGGCGGCATGCGCGGCGGCGGGCGGCGCCCGCACCTGACCACCCGCAACCGCCTGCTGGGCACCGGTCGGTTCGCCGTTCCGCCGAAGCGTTCCACCGACTACCCCCGGGGTTACCTGCACGCGCTGGTCCGTGACGCCGACCGACGCCGGCTGCCACGGCACGAGGCGGAGGCCGACGGCCCGCGCCTCCGCTTCCGGCTGCGCACCGTCGAGGCCGAGGCGCTGGAGCGGGCCGAGCGGTTCCTCGCCGACGCCGGGGTCGACGTCGAGCGGACGACCGGGCGACCGGCCCGCCGGTTGACCACCATGCGCACGGTGGGGCCGGTCCGGGCCGAGGTCGTCGCCGCGCTGGTCCGGCCACCCGACGAGCCGACCGACGACTGGCGGCACGGCTTCCTGGCCGGCATGTTCGACGCCGCCGGCAGCTGTCGCCGGGGCGTGTTCCGGATCGGCGTCACCGACGAGGAGAGCCGGTGCCGCACGGTCGAGGCGCTCGACCGGCTCGACTTCCGGTGGGCGCTCGACGATGCCGGCAACCGCAACGGGGGCCTCCAGGTCCGGCTGACCGGCGGCCTGCCGGAGCGGCTGCGTTTCTTCCACCTGACCGACCCGGCGGTCACCGACCGCCGCTCGATCGAGGGCACGGCGCTCAAGTGCGCGGCGCGGCTCCAGGTGACATCCATCGAGGACCTGGGGCTGGAGCTGCCGCTGTGGGACATCACCACCGGCACCGGTGACTTCATCGCCAACGGGGTGGTCAGCCACAACTGCTTCGCCCGCAACACCCACACCTACCTCGACCTGGACGCCGGGGTCGACTTCGACCGCAAGGTGATCGTCAAGGTCAACGCCGGCGAGCTGGTCCGGCGCGAGCTGGCCGCCCCACGCTGGCGGGGCGCGCACGTCGCCATGGGCAGCAACGTGGACTGCTACCAGCGGGCCGAGGGGCGCTACCGCCTGATGCCGCCGATCCTGGCGGCGCTGCGCGACTTCGCCAACCCGTTCTCGATCCTGACCAAGGGCACCCTGCTGCTGCGCGACCTGCCCCTGTTGCGCCAGGCCGCCGAGGTGACCCGGGTCGGGCTGTCCTACTCGGTGGGTTTCGTGGACGAGACGCTCTGGCGCCTGGCCGAGCCGGGCACGCCGAGCCCGCGCCGCCGGTTGGACGCGGTCCGCCGGCTCTCCGACGCCGGCTTCCCGGTCGGCGTGCTGATGGCCCCGATCCTGCCCGGCCTCAGCGACGGCGAGGAGTCGATCGACGCCACCGTCGCGGCGATCGCCGCCGCCGGGGCCGTCGACGTGACGCCGCTGCCGCTGCACCTGCGCCCCGGCGCCCGGGAGTGGTATGCACGCTGGCTGGCCCGCGAGTTCCCCCATCTGGTGCCCCGCTACCGCCAGCTCTACCAGGCCGGGGCGTACGCGCCGCAGGCGTACCAGCGGGAGGTGACCGCGCGGGTCCGGATGGCGGCCCGCCGGCACGGGCTGCACCGCGGTGAGGTCGGCGACAACCGCCGGCTGCCCGACACCGCGCCACCCGCACCGGCCGCCGAACAGCTCGCCCTGCTGTGACCGGGCCGGCGGGTTAGTCTCGGTGAATGCGGTCCGCCCAGCAGCTCCTCGCCGACTCCGCCGTGATCGCCGTCGTCGGGGCCTCCCGTGATCCGGGCAAGGCCGCGCACCGGGTGCCGTTGGAGATGCAGCGGCACGGGTGGCGGATCATCCCGGTGAACCCGACCGTCGACGAGTTGTTCGGCGAGAAGGCGTACCCGACGCTTGCCGACATCCCGCACCCGGTCGATCTGGTGGACGTGTTCCGCCCGGCGCGGGACGCGGTCGAGGTGGTCCGACAGGCGGTGGCGATCGGTGCGCCGGCGGTCTGGTTGCAGCTCGGGATCGTCTCCGCCGAGGCGCGCCGGATCGCCGAGGCGGCCGGCATCGACTACGTCGAGGACAGGTGCCTCATCGTGGAGCGGGCCGCGGCCGGCCTGACCCGGCGCGGCTGACCGTTTCGGCCGGCGGCTCGCGGCCGAAGATCAGGTCGAGCTGGGCGTCCAGCGCGACAAGCGCGGTCTCCGGCGAATAGTGGCCGCCGAGCACGTGGATGCCGAGCCCTTCCAGCACGGCGAGCAGGCCGACGGCGGCCGGTTCCGGGTCCACCCGACCGGCCGTGGCCAGCGGTGACCGGGCGATCTGGTCCGCGACGAACGCCCGCAACGCTGCCGTGTCGGCGTGCAGCGCGGCGGCCACGGCGGGCCGGACGGCGGTGTAGGCGAGGAAGGCCAGGGCCACCCGGCCGTCCGCCCGCCGTTCCTCGTCCAGCGGCAGCAGCTCGGTCAGCATGGCCCGGAGCAGCGCCCGGGGTGGCGGCGTCGCGCCGAGCGCCTCGACCGCCCGGCGGATCCGGGTCTCGTTGCGCTCGCTCACCACGGCGAGCGCGAAGACCATCATCTCGTCCCGGGTACGGAAGTAGTGCTGCACCATCCCGGCGCTGACCTGGGCGGCGGCGGCCACGTGGCGCAGGCTGACCGCCTCCAGCCCCTGCTCGGCCGCGACCCGCATCAAGGCGTCCGCGATCAGCGCCCGGCGCTCCCGGTGGTCCACCCGCTTCGGCATTCCCCCATGCTTTCACAATACAACCGCATTGACACGTTGACCGGGGCCCCTTTACCTTGCAACTGTATTGCAAAAATAAGGAGGGCGACGATGAGTCTGATCCGACGCGTAGTGGCGTACGAGTGGGGCATGTGGCGCAGCCTGGCCCGGTGGGTGCTGCGCCGCCCCTACCCGGTGGCGCCCGGCGCGACGACGTTCGCCTACGTGGGCGGCGTCCAGACGATCCTGGTCGCCTTCATCGTCATGTCCGCGATCGAGATTCCGATCCTGGACGTGATCCTGCGGCACACCGTCGACTCGCCGACGATCCGGCACGCCGCCGTCGGGCTCGGCGTGTGGGGTCTGCTGTGGATGTTCGGGTTGATGGCCAGCCTCCGGATCCACCCGCACCTGGTCGACGGCGACGGTCTGCGGGTGCGCAACGGCGTCTCGCTCGACGTCACGATCCCGTGGTCCGCCGTCGCCGACGTCGCGGTCCGCCGCCGGTCACTGCCGTCCAGCCGCGCGGTCCGCTACGACGAGGACGACCCGACGGTGCTCAACCTCGGCGTCGGCAGCCAGACGTCGATCGACCTGGTGCTGCGGGAACCGCTGTCGGTGCCGCTGCCGAGCGGGCCGAGCACCCCGGTCCGGGAGATCCGGATGTACGCGGACGACCCGGCCGCGCTCGTCGAGCACGCCCGCCGACACCTCGCCGCCGACCCCGTCACGCGCCGGCCGAAGCGTTAGAAGGGGCCCCTTCTCTACCGTATGCGTTAAGAAGGGGCCCCTCCTTACAGCTTGTACTGCTGGAGCAGGCCGCGGGAGATGATGGTCTTCTGGATCTCCGAGGTGCCCTCGCCGATCAGCAGGAACGGGGCCTCCCGCATCAGGCGCTCGATCTCGTACTCCTTGGAGTAGCCGTAGCCGCCGTGGATCCGGAACGCCTCCTGGACCACCTCGGCGCAGTACTCCGAGGCGAGCAGCTTGGCCATGCCGGCCTCGACGTCGTTGCGCTGGCCGGCGTCCTTGAGCCGGGCCGCGTTGACCATGAGCGCGTGCGCGGCCTCGATCTTGGTGCCCATCTCGGCGAGCTTGAACGCGATCGCCTGGTGTCGGGCGAGCGGCTGGCCGAACGTCTTGCGCTGCTGGGCGTACGCGACGGCCAGCTCGAACGCGCGGATCGAGATGCCGCAGGCGCGGGCCGCCACGTTGACCCGGCCGACCTCGATGCCGTCCATCATCTGGTAGAAGCCGCGACCGACCCGCTCCTCGCCGCCGAGCACGGCGGAGGCGGGGACGGCGACGCCGTCGAGCACCATCTCGGTGGTCTCGACGCCCTTGTAGCCCATCTTGTCGATCTTGCCGGGGATGGTCAGGCCGGGCGCGGTCTCGCCGAAGCCGGGCTCCTTCTCCAGCAGGAACGTGCTCATGTTGCCGTAGACCGAGTCGGCCCCGGTGTCGGTCTTGACCAGGGTGGCCACCACCGAGGAGTACGCGCCGTTGGTCAGCCACATCTTCTGGCCGTTGAGCACGAAGGTGTCGCCGTCGCGGACCGCCTTCGACTTGATCGCCGAGACGTCCGAGCCGCACTCCGGCTCCGACATGGAGAACGCGCCGCGCACCTCGCCGGTGGCCATCTTCGGCAGCAGGCGGGCCTTCTGGTCGGCGGAGCCGTGCTGCGAGATCAGGTACGCCACGATGAAGTGCGTGTTGACGATGCCGGAGATCGACATCCAGCCCCGGGACAGTTCCTCGACCACCAGCGCGTAGGTCAGCAGCGACTCGCCGAGACCGCCGTACTCCTCGTCGATGGTGAGGCCGAACAGCCCCATCTCGCGCATCCCGTCGAGGATGTCGGTCGGGTACTCGTCGGCGTGCTCCAACCGCTGGGCGTGCGGAATGATCTCCTTGTCGGCGAACTCCCGGACCGTTTCCAGGATCGACCGCTGCACATCGGTCAGGCCGGGCGTCTGGGCGAGTCGGGCCATCTCAGCCTCCGGGGTCGGCGCATTACTCATGGGTAACTGAACGCTCGATCAGTATCGGCCCCGCAACCGGCCGCGCCAAGGTGACCAGTCCACACAACCGCTGTGAAAAGGTTCACCGCTCCGGGTAGCGTCCGCAAGAGAAAGGGCGGTTGACCTGGGGATCCGAGGGGGCCGGCGTGACCGACGAGCAGCCACCGTCGCCGTACGAGCCGCCGGACCGCGGCCAGCCGCACGGGCCGCAACCGCCGTACGGGCACCAGCCGCAGTGGGGGCAGCAGCCGCCGTACGCCCCGCAGCCGCCCTACGGCCAGTACGGCCCGCCCGGCGAGGGCCCGCGCCCGCGCGGCGGACCCAACGTGCTCGCCATCCTGTCGCTGGTCTTCGCGTTCGTCTTCGCGCCCGCCGGCATCGTCTGCGGCCACCTGGCCAAACGGCAGATCCGGCAGACCGGCGAGGAGGGCGACCAGCTCGCCACCTGGGGGCTGATCCTCAGCTACGTCTTCACCGCGCTCGGCCTGCTGGTCTGCTGCGGCTGGATCGGGCTGGCGATCTGGGCCAACGCCGACAACAACGGCTACTGACGCGTCAGCGGAACTGCGCCTCCCGGACGCTGTTGCCGCCGTCGACCACCAGCATCTGGCCGGTGATGTACGACGCGGCCGGTGAGCAGAGGAACGCGATCGCGGCGGCCACCTCGTCCGGCAGGCCGGGCCGGCCCACCGGCGTGCCGAGCCCCTGCTTGATCTCGGCCATGGTGGACGCGGCGGTGTGGATGATGCCCGGCGCCACGGCGTTCACGGTCACCCCGTCGGCGATCATCTCCATCGCCAGCGCCCGGGTCAGCCCCACCACGCCCGCCTTGGCCGCCGCGTAGGCCGCCTCGGTGGGCAGCGCGTTGACCGGACCGGCGGTGGCGGCCAGGTTGACGATCCGCCCCCAGCCGCGTTCGGACATCCCGTTGATGAACGCGCGGCTGCACAGGAACGCGGTGGTCAGGTTGCGGTCGATCTCGCCGCGCCACTCGTCGTAGGTCAACTGGGCCACCGGTCGCAGCACCTCCGGGCTGGCCCGGCTGGCCAGGCCCGCGTTGTTGACCAGCACCTCGACGTCGCCGAGCTGCTCGGCCACCGCGTCGGCGAGCGCGCCCACCTCCGACTCGTCGGTGAGGTCGGCGACGAAACCGGTGACGCCCAGCTCCTCGGCGCGGTCGTGGATCCGCCGGGTGGTCGACACGATCGCCACCCGGGCGCCCAGGTCGGCCAGCCGGCGCGCGGTCGCGTACCCGATGCCGTCCGCGCTGCCCGCGCCGGTCACCAGCGCGACCCGGCCGTCCAGCCGCATGGTGGCCGGCTCCGGGAGGGGCGCGGCCCGTTCCTGGTCGGCGGCGCCCGCCGGCTCCCCGGCGCGCGGGCGGCGCACCGACCCCGGCCGGCTCGTGTCCCGTCGCGACCGACCCCCACGCGCGTCAAGTGCCATGTCGAGGATCCTGCCCGCTGTGGACCTTCCGGGCAATGCGGCACCCGGAAGGGGGTACTGCGGGTTTTCCGGTGGTGGCTACCCTGACCCGGACCACGTACCTGGAGATGATCAGATGAGCTATCCCCCGCCGGTCGACCCCTACGCGCCCGAGGATCCGTACGCGGTCGGGAAGTCGCCCTACGCGCCCCCGCCCGGCGACCCGTACGCGACGCCCGGCTACCCACCGGCCGGCTACCCGCCGCCGGGCGCGTACCCGCCGCCCGTGTACCCCGGTTACGCGCCGCCGGCGAGCCGGACGAACACGCTTGCCATCGTGGCGCTGGTGCTCTCGCTGGTCGGCTTCACGTCCTGCATCACCGCGCCGATCGGCGCGATCATGGGGCACGTGGCCCGCCGGCAGATCCGGGAGACCGGCGAGCAGGGCGAGGGCATGGCGAAGGCGGCCATCATCGTCGGCTGGATCCTCACCGCCCTGCTGGTCGCCGGCATCATCTTCTACATCGTGATGATCGCGATCGCCATCAACTCGGACAGCTCCAGCAGCTACTGACCCGACCGGGCCGCCCCGCGCGGGGCGGCCCGGCGCGCGGTCACGCCGAGGGCGGGGTGAACGAGGAGGTACGCGTCATCCCGGCGGCCCGGCCCTTGGCCGAGATCACCAACGCCATCTTGCGGGACGCCTCGTCGATCATCTCGTCGCCGAGCATCACCGCGCCCAGCTTCCCGCCCGCCTCGGACGTGTAGTGGTCGTACGCGTCGAGGATCAGCTCGGCGTGGTCGTAGTCGGCCTGCGCCGGCGAGTAGACCTCGTTCGCGGCGTCGATCTGGCCCGGGTGCAGCACCCACTTGCCGTCGAAGCCCAGCGCCGCCGAGCGCTTCGCCACCTCGCGGAACGCGTCGACGTCGCGGATCTGGAGGAACGGGCCGTCGATGGCCTGCTTGTCGTGCATCCGGGCGGCCATCAGGATGCGCATCAGGATGTAGTGGTAGGGATCGCCCGGGTAGTCCGGGATCAGCGCGCCGACCACCAGCGACTTCATGTTGATCGAGGCCATGAAGTCGGCCGGGCCGAAGATGATCGTCTCGACCCGGGGCGAGGCGGCGGCGATGGCGTCCACGTTGACCAGCCCGGCGGCGTTCTCGATCTGCGCCTCGATGCCGATCCGGCCGACCTCCAGGCCGAGCGTCTTCTCGATCTGCGTGAGCAGCAGGTCCAGCCAGTGCACCTGCGCGGCGTTCTGCGCCTTCGGCAGCATGATGCAGTCCAGGTTCGCGCCCGCGCCCTCGACCACCTCGATGACGTCCCGGTAGGTCCACGGCGTGGTCAGATCGTTCACCCGGACCACGCGGGTCTTGCCGGCCCAGTCCCCCTCGTTCAGCGCGGCCACGATGTTCTTGCGCGCGTCCGGCTTGGCCAGCGGGGCGACCGCGTCCTCCAGGTCCAGGAAGACCTGGTCGGCGGGGAGGCCCTGGGCCTTGCCGAGCATCTTGACGCTGGAACCGGGAACCGCCAGGCAGGACCGGCGGGGGCGACCGACAGCGGTCATGGATGCGCTCCTATCAGCGTCCGGCGGCAGCACGCGACGCGGCGGTGGAAGTCGGAACTTAACGATCCCAAAGGACGGGGCTACGTCACGGTAACCTCGTGCCGTGACCGGGGTGAATGGACCTGTGGAAGATCTCACTGAGCGTCGGATCGTGGTGCTGACCGGCGCGAGTTCGGGCATCGGGCTGGCCGCCGCCGTCGAGCTGGCCCGCCGCGGCGACCAGGTGGTGCTGGTCGGCCGGGACCCGGCCCGGCTGCGCGCCGCCGGCGAGCGGGTGCGCGAGTCCAGCGGCGAGCAGCCGGAGCTGTTCCGCTCCGACTTCGCCGTGCTCGACGACGTACGCGGGCTCGCCGAGCGGCTGCGCGCGAACTACGACCGGATCGACGTGCTGGCCAACAACGCCGGCGCGATCGTGCTCGAACCGGTCACCACTGTCGACGGCTTCGAGCTGAGCATGCAGGCCAACCACCTCGCCCCGTTCCTGCTCAGCAACCTGCTGGCCGACCGGGTGCGCCGGATGGTGGTGACCGCCTCCAACGCGCACCGCAGCGGCGTGCTCGACCCGGACGACCTCAACGCCGCGCTGCGCCACTACCGGCCGTTCCGGGCGTACGGCACCAGCAAGCAGGCGAACATCCTGTTCACCGCCGAGGCGGCGCGGCGCTGGCCACGGGTGCGGTCGTACGCGTTCCACCCCGGCGTGGTGAGCACCCGGTTCGGCAACGAGAGCCGGGTGGTGGCGCTCGGCATGCGGCTGCTGCCGTTCCGCACCCCGGAGAAGGGCGCGGAGACGCTGGTCTGGCTCGCCGGCCAGGACCCGTCCCGGCTGATCGACGGCGGCTACTACGCCGACCGCAGGCCGCACCGGCCGCGCCAATGGGCGGCCGACCCGGCGCTGGCGGCCCGGCTCTGGACGGCCAGCGCCGAGGCCGTCGGTCTCGCCGGCTGAGGGACACCGCGCCGATCGGCCGGGACGCTGCGGGACACCGCGCCGGTCGGCCGGCTGGGACACTCGACGCCATGACGACGGGGAACGAGGTCCTGCTGGTCGCGTTGGTCGACCTGAGCGCCGACGCCGACGCCGGCCGGCGCTACGAGGACGCGGTGCTGGCGCTGCTCGACCGGCACGGCGGACGGCTGGAGCGACGGCTGCGTACCGAGGACGGGGAGACCGAGGTGCACGTGATCCGGTTCGCCGCCCGCGACGGGCTCGACGCGTTCCTGGTCGACCCGGAGCGCGCCGCGCTCCGCGCGGAGCTCGGCGACGCCGCCCCCACCACCCGCGTGCTGGAGGTCCACGACGTCTGAGGCGTCACTGCGACACGTGCACCGGGACGCTCGTCACCACCACGCCGGGCAGCGCCCGCAGCGCGGCGCGCAGCCGCTGCTCGGCGCGGCTGTGCAGCAACCGGTGCCGACGCCGGCGCAGCACCACCTCCGGCACGATCACGGTGAGCGTCAGCTCCGGGCCGGCGGCGTGCAGCGCCTCCAGGTAGTGCGCCAGCGGCCCGATCACCGACCGGTACGGCGACACGATCGTCTCCAGCCGCAGGTGGTCGCCCCAGGCCCGCCACTGGTCCCGGAACCGGTCCGCCTCGGCCTCCTCCGGCGCGATGTGCACGGCCAGCGTCGGCCGGCCCAGCGAGGCCGCGTACGCCAGCGCGCGCAGCGAGGCCCGGTTCAGCCGGGCCACCGGCACGATCACCAGGTGGCGTACCTGCTGGGGAAGCTCCTCGCCCTCGGCGGAGCCGGCCGGGCCGGGCGGCGCCCCGGGCGGCGGCGGGTGCAGCGCCAGCGCCCGGTGCAGCGTGGCGTAGTGCCGGTGGATCCGACGGAACAGCAGCACCAGCAGCGGCACCGCGACCACCACCACCCAGGCGCCCTCGGTGAACTTGGCGACCGCGGCGGTCAGCAGCACCAGCCCGGAGAGCGTCGCGCCGACCGCGTTGACCGCGAGCGGCCGGCGCCAGCCCCGCCCGCGCCGGCGTCGCCAGTGCACCACCATCCCGGTCTGCGACAGCGTGAACGCGAGGAAGACGCCGACCGCGTAGAGCGGGATCAGCGTCTGGGTGTGCCCACCGAAGGCCACGAAGACGGTCGCCGCGGCGAGCGCGAGCGCGACCAGCCCGTTGCTGAACGCCAGCCGGTCACCCATGTGCAGGAAGCGGCGCGGCGCGTGCCCGTCCCGGGCCATGAAGAACAGCAGCCGGGGGAAGTCGTTGAACGCGGTGTTCGCGGCCAGCAGCAGGATCAACGCGGTGGTGGCTTGGAGGATCGCGTACCCGGGGCCGGTGGGGAACGTGACGCGGCCGAGCTGGGACAGCAGCGTCTCGTCCGCCCGGGGCACCAGGCCGTCCAGGTGGATCAGCCCGACCAGTCCGGCGAAGAGCGTGACCAGCATGGCAACCATCCAGCCCAGCGTGGTGCGGGCGTTGCGCCACTCGGTCGGGCGGAACGCCGGCACCGCGTTGGAGACCGCCTCGATGCCGGTCATCGACACCGCGCCGGAGGAGAACGCGCGCAGCACCAGCAGCAGCCCCAGCCCTTCCGCGGCCGGCACCGCCGGTGGCGGCACCGGCGCGAAACCCCGCGCCGCGGCCTTCGCGTAGCCGACCGCCAGCACCGCGAGGACCACCACCACGAACGCGTACGTGGGCAGCACGAAGATGTTGCCGGCGGTGCGAACGCCACGCAGGTTGCCGGCGAGCAGCACGGCGATCACCAGCACCCCGAGCGGCACGGTCCACCTGGTGAACCCGGGCAGCGCCGAGGTGACCGCGTGCACGCCGGCGGCCACCGACACCGACACGGTCAGCACGTAGTCGAGCATCAGCCCGGCCGCGGCGGCCAGTCCCGCCGTACGCCCCAGGTTGTCTGAGGCCACGAGGTACGACCCGGCGCCGTGCGGATAGGCCGGAATGGTCTGCCGGTAGGAGAGCCCGACCGCGACCATCAGCACCGCCAGCAGCGCGGCCAGCGGCAACGCCAGCCCGAGCGCGGCACCGCCGGCCAGCACCAGCACGGCGAGCATCGCCTCCGGCCCGTACGCGACGGAGCTGAGCAGGTCCGAGGAGAGCACCGGCAGCGCGACCAGCTTGCGCATCCGCTCGTAGAGCACGGAGCTGCTGGCCAGCGGCGGGCCGATCAGGGTCCGGCGAACCCGGGCCACCACCCGGCCGGCCCGGTTGCCGGGCAGGTACGCCGGCCCGGTGGCGACCAGTTCGTCCGGTTGCGCCACGGTGAACAGGTCGATCGGGGCCAACCGCCCGAACCGGGTGGGTCGGGGCGGCTGCCCGCGCCGGCCGAGCGTCGGGTCGACGGGCAGGTCGCCGGCATCCCGGGGACCGTGCCAGCGGGTGCCGAGCCGGCCGAGCGCGGCCCGCTCCTCGGCGCCGAGCGGCGGGAACTCGGCCGACGGCGTGACCACGGTCCCCGGCTCCGCCGCGTCGTCCCGCTCTGCCTCCACTCCCGCACTGTCGTGCACCGCGGCCCTTCCGGTGGCCGGTTCGGCGACAGTTCGGCCCGGGGAGACACCTCCGATCGGCCCGGGGAGACGTCTCCGGCATCCCGGATCGCCGGAACGCGCATGATCGGAGCCGTGCACACCGCTGGACACCGCCCGCCGCTCGACACGCTGACCGTCGGCGCGCTCGCGCTGGCCGTCGCCGCCGTCTCGTCGTCCGCGCCGCTGGTGGCGTTCGCCGCCGCGCCGGCCCTGGCCGTCGCGTTCTGGCGCAACATGTTGTCGGTGGCGGTGCTCGGTCCGGTCGCGGTGACCCGTCGACGGGCCGAACTCCGGGCGCTCCTGGTCGGGCCGGGCCGTCGGGAAGGGCTGTACTGCGTACTCTCCGGGGTGGCGCTGGCCGCCCACTTCGCCACCTGGATGCCGAGCGCGAAGCTCACCTCGGTCGCGGCGGCGACCGCGTTGGGCGCGACGCAGCCGGTGTGGCAGGGGCTGATCGCCCGCTGGCAGGGGCGTCGGCTGCCGGCGGCGGTCTGGGCCGGCATCGCGGTGGCGGTGCTCGGTGCCGCGCTCGCCACCGGCGCCGACGTCGCCGTCTCCGGCCGGGCGTTCGCCGGCGATCTGCTGGCCGTGGCCGGTGGCATGTTCGCGGCCGTCTACACCGCCCTCGGCGAGCGCGCCCGGGCCAGCGTCAGCACCACCGGCTACACCACCGTCTGCTACGGCGTGTGCGCGCTGATCCTGCTGGTGGTCTGCCTGGTCGGCGGCGTACGCCTGCACGGCTACGACGGCGGGACGTGGCTGGCCATCCTCGGCCTGGTGGCCGGCGCCCAACTCCTCGGGCACTCGATGTTCAACTACGCGCTGCACCGGGTCTCCGCCACCACGGTCAGCGTGCTGATCCTGCTGGAGGCGCCCGGCGCGGCGCTGATCGGCTGGGTCTGGCTGGGGCAGCTACCCCGGCCGCTGGCCCTGCCGGGGCTTGCGCTGCTGCTGGTGGGCGTCGCCGTGGTCGTGCTCGGCGGCGCGCGGGCCGGTCGACGCGCCGCACCGGTCCCGGTGCCGGTCGACCCCCCGCCGCTGCGGGACTGACCGCCGGCCCCCACGGCCCCGTGGCGGGTCAACGGCGGGCGGGTGAGCGGCGGCGATCAGCGGCGGCGATCAGCGGCGGCGGACGCGGTGCAGGCGGAACGGCTTGCGGACGGCCCGGACCACGGACGCCGGGCGCGGCTGTTCGGTCAACGGGCCGTCCGGCAGGTCGGCGCCGCTCAGCGCCGTGCCGGCCGGCGTGAGCCGGTTGAGCGCGCAGCCCTCGGCCGCCCACCGGGCCACCAGCTCGGTGGCCGAGCCGGACGCGTTGAGCCGCTTCGCCGCCACCAGCGGCGCGACGGTGTCCCACTCCTCGGTGCCCGGCCGGAGCCGATCCACCCGCGCCGGCCAGCTCACGATCCGCCCACCGTGGTCGCCACGCAACGTCACCTCGGCCGCGTCGGTGTCAGCCAGCCCGGGTGCCGCCTGCTCGCCGGGGCCGGTCACCACCAGCAACGCGCCGTCCAGCGGCAGGCACCACAGCGCGTACGCCGGGCCGTCGCCGACGCCGACCCAACAGACGGCTGCCTTCTTCACCGCCTCGTCCACCAACGGCGGGGTCACCCGTTCGTCCACCTCGTCGCTCACCCGCCCATCCTCCCGCACTTCCACCGCCGGAGGGGTTCCTCGGAGCGGGCGGGCTCGCGCGGGTGACCTCACCCACGGCGCTACCAACTTGATGGCGTCGACGGGTCACCGCTACCCGGTCGCCAGCAGCCGATGCCGGTTCACGGGACCGGTGAACCGTTCACGCCATCAAGTTCGTAGGCGCGGCGGGCTGCTCCCTCCTGCGCGCCGACAACGCCGGCGCCCCCGCACATGGCCCGCCGCCGAGACGGCTCAACCGTCAACGGGCCGCTCAGCCGACGAAGGGCGGGACGGTGATCTCGCCGCGAGCCACCGGCACCACCTGACCGGAGACGGTCGCGCCGACGGCCGTCCCGCCGGCCGCGGTCACGGTGCAGGCCAACGACGAGGGCCGGTGGATCTCGATGCCCTGGCGCACCGCGTACGGCGTCCGACCCTCGCCCGGCAGCAGGCCGCTGGCGACCAGCCAGACGCCCAGCCCGAGCGCGGCCGAACCGGTGGCCGGGTCCTCCGGGACGCCGATCCCGGGCACGAAGACCCGGGCGTGCGCGGTTTGCGACTCCGGGTCCCAGGAGAAGAGGCTGACGTGCTCGACGCCGTACCGCTCCGCCGCCGCCGTGTTCAGCCGCGCCCGGGCCACCGCGTCGGGGCGTACCGGGAGGTAGGGGAACTCCAGGCCGCACCCGGCGACGCGCGGCGGCGGGCCGGCGTGGTCGGCCGCGGTGAGCCCGACGATCTCCAACAGCGGCTCCGGGTCGAGTTCCGGGCCGAGCGTCGGGGTGCCCCCGGTCAGCGTCGCGCCGGTGGGGTTCACCTCGATCGGCAGCACGCCGGCGCCGCATTCCTGGGTGACCCGGCCCACCTCGAAGAGGCCGCGCCGGCCGGCGGTCACCGCGGCGCCCACGCTGGGGTGCCCGGCGAACGGCAGCTCGTCGGTGGGGGTGAAGATGCGGGCCCGGTAGGTGGCGCCGGCCTGGGTGGGCGCCAGCACGAAGACCGTCTCGGACAGGTTGAACTCCAGCGCGAGCGCCTGCATCTGCTCGGTGGCCAGCGCTTCCGCGCCGAACACCACGGCCAGCGGGTTGCCGGCGAACGGGCGGTCGGTGAAGACGTCCACGATCTCGTAGGCCAAGGTCGACATGCTGTTAGAGAGTAGGCCCTTAGGCTGGTGCCCGTGAGCACGCCGAACCGGGTCTACATCGCTCGACTCGCCGGAGTCGCCGTCTTCGACCCGAACGGCGACCAGGTCGGCCGCGTCCGCGACGCGGTCGCCCGGATGCGTCCGACCCAACGGCCGCCGGAGGTGGTGGGGCTGGTCGCCGAGATGCCCATGCGGCGACGCATCTTCCTCTCCATCAACCGGATCACCTCGATCGACCCGGACGCCGTGGTGCTCGGCAGCGGCACGCTCAACCTGCGCCGGTTCGAGAAACGACCGAACGAGCTGCTGGTGCTCCAGGAACTGCTCGACCGGCGGGTCCAGCTCGAGAGCGGGCAGGCCGGCTCGGTGGTGGACGTGGCCATGGAGCACAGCCGGGGCGGCGAGTGGGCGCTGACCCGGGTCGCCGTCCGCGAGCAGACCGGCCGGCTCACCCGCCGCGGCCACCTGCACCAGGTCGAGTGGGACCGGGTCCGCGGCCTCGGCGTCGTGGGCGACAACCGGGGTACGGCCAACCTGCTCGCCGTGCTGGAGGACATGCGCCCGGCCGACCTGGCCAACGCGCTCCAGGACCTGCCCGACGCCCGGCGCAACGAGGTGGCCGCCGCGCTCGACGACGAGCGCCTCGCCGACGTGCTCAGCGAGCTGCCCGAGCGCGACCAGGTGGAGATCCTGGCCGCTCTGGACCGGGAACGGGCCGCCGACGTGCTCGAGGAGATGGACCCGGACGACGCCGCCGACCTGCTCAACGAACTGCCCCCGCCGGAGCAGGACGTGCTGCTCGACCTGATGGAGCCGAACGAGGCCGACCCGGTGCGCCAGCTGCTGCGCTACGCCTCGGGCACCGCCGGCAGCGTGATGACCTCCGAGCCGGTGATCCTGCCGCCGGACGCCACCGTCGCCGAGGCCCTGGCCCGGATCCGGGAGGTGCAGCTCTCGCCCGCCGTGGCCGCGCAGGTCTTCGTGACCCGCGCACCGTTGACCACGCCGACCGGGCGTTACCTGGGTATGGTGCACTTCCAGCGGTTGCTCCGCGAGCCTCCGGCCGACCTGCTCGGCGGCATCGTGGTCAACGACATCGACCCGCTCCGGACGTCCACCCCGCTGACCGAGATCACCCGCCGGATGGCCACCTACGACATGGTGGGCATGCCGGTGGTGGACCGGAGCAACCGGCTGGTCGGCGCCGTCACGGTGGACGACGTGCTGGACCATTCCCTGCCGCGCGACTGGCGGGACCGGGACGCGGCACCGACCCCGTCCGCCACCGACGACGGGAACGTGGACGATGAGTGAGCAGCGACGCGGGGAGCGGCTCGACCAGCCGCGCGCCCCCCGGGGCCTGCACCTGCCCCGGATCGACGCGGATTCCTTCGGCCGTTGGGCCGAGGGCATCGCCCGGGGCATGGGCACGGCCAACTTCCTGGTCTACATGACGCTGATCCTGGCCGCCTGGTTCCTGTGGAACACGCTCGCCCCGGCGCACCTGCGGTTCGACCCGTACACGTTCACGTTCCTGACGCTGGTGCTTTCCCTCCAGGCCTCGTACGCCGCCCCGCTGATCCTGCTCGCGCAGAACCGGCAGGCGGACCGGGACCGGGTCTCACTGGACGAGGACCGACGGCGGGCCACCATGCAGAAGGCCGACACGGAGTACCTGGCCCGGGAGATCGCCGCGCTGCGGATCGCGATGGGGGACGTGGCGACCCGGGACTTCCTCCGCTCCGAGCTGACCCGGCTGGCCGAGGAGCTGGACGAGGCGGCGGAGCGGCGGCGCAAGCTGGAACGGCGGCAGCACGAGCGGGGACAGCAGGATCGAGGACAGCACGACCGAGGGGCGCGGCGACCGACCGGCGGCGGCCCGCTCGACGAGCCCCGCGACGAGCTCGACGGTGACCACGCCCACGACGCCCGCCACCAGAGCCCGACGTAGCATTACCGGCATGTCAGCACCCGTCAGCACCGTCTCCGACGCGATCCAGGCCGCGCTGGCCACCGTCAACGACCCGGAGATCCGCCGGCCGATCACCGAACTCGGCATGGTCCGCTCCGCGGAGCGGGACGACGACGGCGTGGTGCGGGTGGAGCTGCTGCTCACCGTGGCCGGCTGCCCGCTGAAGGACAAGCTGCGCAACGACATCACCGCAGCGGTCGGGGCGGTGCCCGGGGTGAGCCGCGTCGAGATCATCTTCGGGGTGATGAGCCCGGAGCAGCGCCAGGAGTTGCAGTCGAAGCTGCGCGGCGGTGGCACCGCCGAGCCGGTGATCCCGTTCGCCCAGCCCGGCTCACGGACCCGCGTCTACGCGGTGGCCAGCGGCAAGGGCGGCGTCGGCAAGTCCAGCGTCACGGTCAACCTGGCTGCCGCGTTGGCCGCTCGCGGGCTGTCGGTCGGCGTGGTGGACGCCGACATCTACGGCCACTCGGTGCCCCGCATGCTCGGCGCCGACGGCGCGCCGACCCGGGTCGAAGACATGATCATGCCGCCGCAGTCGCACGGCGTGAAGGTCATCTCGATCGGCATGTTCACCCCCGGCAACGCGGCGGTGGTCTGGCGCGGCCCGATGCTGCACCGCGCGCTCCAGCAGTTCCTCGCCGACGTCTACTGGGGTGACCTGGACGTCCTCCTGCTCGACCTGCCGCCGGGCACCGGCGACATCGCGATCTCGGTGGCCCAGCTGCTGCCGAACGCGGAGATCCTGGTGGTCACCACGCCGCAGGCAGCCGCCGCCGAGGTGGCCGAGCGGGCCGGCGCCATCGCGTTGCAGACCCACCAGCGGGTGGTCGGTGTGATCGAGAACATGTCCTGGCTCGAACTGCCGGACGGTTCCCGGATGGAGGTCTTCGGCGCCGGCGGCGGCGCGGCGGTGGCCGAGTCGCTGACCCGGACCATCGGCGCGCAGGTGCCGGTGCTGGGGCAGATCCCGATGGACACCCGGGTCCGCGAGGGCGGCGACGCCGGCCAGCCGATCGTGCTGACCCAGCCGGACGCGCCGGCCGCGAAGGCCATGTTCGAGGTGGCCGACCGGCTCGCCGTCCGCCGCGAGTCCCTGCTCGGCAAGCCGCTCGGCCTCAAGCCCGCCGGCCGCTGACCCACTTCCCCTGGCCCCTCCCCCGATACCTGGGGGACGGGGTCAGGTGGCGTCGTCGTAGGACGGGCGCGGGGTCGGGGTGGCGGCGGTGGGGGTCGCCACCGCCGGGCGGGGGGTGGGGGTGCGCAGGTCCGCCGCCTTGGCCACGTCCTTCAGCTCGTCGTGCACGCCGGTGACGTCCGAGCGCAGGTTGTCGTACATGCTCTGCAGCGGCTTCCGGATCGCCTGCTCGTCGTCCTCGCTGAGCAGGTGCTTGCGGATGAACGCCTTCGGGTGCAGGTCCTCCAGTTGGATGTCGGTCCCCAGCTCGCGGCTCAGGTCTCCGGTCGCGTTCCGCGCCATGTTCCGCAGGTTGCGCACCATCCGCAGGCCGTCGTTGATCACGTTGGGCAGCCGGTCCCCGAAGATCAACAGTGCCAGGAGCAGCAGGGCGCCGATCTCCCACCAGTTCAGGTTCTCGAACACTCCGGCCTCCTCGTCCGTGTCAGGGCAAGACTACGCACGGAAGGCGGCCCGGCGGGAGGGGGTCACCGGTCCTCACTTGGCGTCCGCGGCGAGCGTCACCGACGTGTTCTGCCGGGCCGAGCCACGCCGGTACTCCACCGTTACCACCGAACCCGGCGCGTACTTGCGCACCAACGCCACCAGGTCGGTCGGGTCGGTCATCGGGTGCTTGTCCAGCCGGAGCACCACGTCCCCGGTGCGCATCCCGGCCGCCGCCGCCGGACCGGCCGGCTCGACGGCGTTGAGCCGCACCCCGCCGCCGGTGGCGCCGGTGCCGCCCACCGAGGCGCCGATCACCGTACGCCGGGCCTTGCCGGTGCCGATGATCTCCTCGGTGACGCGCTTGGCCTGGTTGATCGGGATGGCGAAGGCGAGCCCGATGTTGCCGGCCTCCTGCCCGTCGGCCACCAGCGACTTGATCGTCGAGTTCACGCCGACCACCCGGCCCGCCCCGTCCACCAGCGGGCCGCCGGAGTTGCCGTGGTTGACCGCGGCGTCGGTCTGGATCGCCGCGTAGTAGCGGGTCGGCCCGCCCGGCTCGCCCGCCTGCATGGTGCGGTCCAACGCGCTGACGATGCCGGCGGTGACGGTGTTGGCCAGCGACAGCGGCGAACCCATGGCGAGCACCGGATCGCCCACCGCGAGCGCGTCCGAGTCGCCGAACTGCACCGGCGTCAGCCCGCTGCGGGTGACCTTGATGACCGCGATGTCCGACTCCGGGTCCTGCCCGACCACGGTGCCGGCGGCGGTGCTGCCGTCGTTGAACATCACGGTGGCCTTGCCCGGGCCGTCCGCGACCACGTGGTCGTTGGTGACGATGTGCCCGTCCGTGCTCACCACGAAGCCGGAGCCCTCGCTGGTGCCGCCGAGACTGGCCACCCGGATGGTGACCACGCTGGGCAGCACCCGCTCGGCTACCCCGGCCAGCGACTCCGGCTTGCGCTGGGCGAGCGCCGGGGCCTGCCCGGCCTGCGCGCCCAGCGTCGGCACCGCGCCGCCGCCCAGGAAGGCGTAGGTCAGGGCGCTGCCCAGTGAACCGGCCAGCAGCGCGGTGATCAGCGAGATCAGCACCACCTGACGCAGCCCCGGCCGGCTCGGCGCGTCCGGGTCGGAGACCGGCTCCGGCTCACCCGCCCCGGTGGGCGCGGTGGCCGGGACCACCACGGCCGCGGGCGCGTACGGGTCCCGCCACGGGTCGGCCAGCGCGTCGGACCACCAGGGCGACGTCGTGCCACCCCCGGCGCCCGGTGGTGGCTGCCCGGGCACCGGCCCTCCCGCCGGTGCGCCCGAGCCGCCGGGCCGGCGCCAGTCCCAGCCGTCGGTCACGTCCGTGCCTCCCACATTCGTCCCGCGCGCCCCGCGCCGACGCCGGCGGAGCCGGACGATCGAGACGCGCGGGACCCATCCAGGATTGCACGGATGCCCCGGGTGGAGTCAGGGGTTGCCGCCCGTGATCGCCCGAGGGCCGACTCGCGGCTGCGCGCGTACCGGCTCGCCTCTACGCTCACAGTGCCAACCGACCCCTCGCACCAGCCCCGCCCCCAGGAGGTGCCCCATCGCCACGGTCGCCGGTCCCGGCGGTTCGACGGCCCAGGCGCTGCAGTTCGCCGAGTCGTACGTCACCGAGGACATCGTGCTGCGCACGGCCCGCGCCCTCGCCCACGAGGTGGGCGTGGAGGCGGTGACGCCCGGCGCCGGTGCCGCGCTGCGCCTGCTCGCCGCCGCCGGTAACGCCCGTGCGGTGGTGGAGATCGGCACCGGCACCGGGGTCAGCGGCGTGTGGCTGCTGCGCGGCATGCGCCCCGACGGCGTGCTCACCACGATCGACGTGGAGGTGGAATACCAGCGCATCGCCCGGCGGCTCCTCCAGGAGGCGGGCTTCCCGTCGGGGCGTACCCGGATCATCACCGGTCGGGCGCTCGACGTGCTGCCGCGTCTCGCGGACGGCGTCTACGACCTGGTCTTCGCGGACGCGCCGGGGCCCGGCTTCGCGGCGTACGTGGACGCGGCGCTGCGGCTGCTGCGCCCCGGCGGGGTGCTCGCGCTCAACGGCGCGCTGGCCGCCGGCCGGATCGGTGACCCGGCCGCGCGGGACATGGAGACGGTGACGGTGCGGGAGACCATCAAGGCGATCCGCGAGTCGGAGCACTGGGTGCCCGCGCTGCTGCCGGTCGGCCACGGGCTGCTCGCCGCCGTGAAGAGCTGACGCCGCCCGCTCAGCCCAGCGTCGCCAGCCAGCGCAGCAACCCGCGTACGCCCCAGCCGGTGGCGCCCCTGGTCAGCTCGCCGTGCACGTCGTCGGACCAGGACGGGGCGGACATGTCCAGGTGTGCCCAGCGGTCCCGCAGGTCGCCGGTGAACTCGCGGAGGAAGAGCGCGGCCACCACCGAGCCGGCGCCCCGGGCCGGGGAGCTGTGCAGGTCGGCGACGTCGCTGGCCAGGTATTCCAGGTAGTCGTCGGCGAGTGGCATCCGCCAGGCCCACTCGCCGGCCGCGGTCATCGCGGCCAGCAGGTCGGCGGCCAGGTCGTCGTTCTCGGCGTAGAGCGCGGCGTGCCGCTTGCCCAGGGCGACCGCGTTCGCCCCGGTCAGGGTGGCCAGGTCGACGAGCAGGTCGGGCTTCAGCTCCCGGACCGCGTACGCCATCGCGTCGGCCAGCACCAGCCGCCCCTCGGCGTCGGAGTTGGTGCTCTCGCTGGTCAGCCCGCCGTAGTGCCGGATCACGTCGCCGGGGCGGAACGCGGAGCCGCTGACCATGTTCTCGGCCAGCGGGGCCAACGTGGTGATCCGGACCGGCAGGCGCAGCGCGGCGGCGCCCAGCGTGGCGGCGACTACGGCGGCGGCGCCGGCCATGTCCTTGCGCATGAGTTTCATGGCCGGCACCGGCTTGATCGAGATGCCGCCGGTGTCGAACGTGATGCCCTTGCCCACCAGCACCACGTGGGTACGCGCGCCGGCCGGCCGCCAGTCGAGTTCGACCAGGCGCGGACCCTGGACGGAGCCGCCGCCGACGGCCAGGATGCCGCCGAAGCCCTCGGCCGACAGCTCCTCCGGGCCCCGCACGCGCAGGTGCAGGTCGGGGCGGTCGGCGGCGGCGCCGGCCACCTGGTCGGCGAACCACGCCGGGTGCTTGGTGGAGGACGGGGTGTTGGTCAGGTCGCGGGCCAGCCGGGTCATCTCGGCGGTGACCCGGGCCGCGGCCAGCGTGTCGGCGAGCGCGTCCGGGTCGGTCACCAGCACGTCCACCCGGGCCAGGGCGGGTCGTGCGCCGGCCTCGGTGAGCCGGAACCGGTAGGAGCCGAGCAGCAGCCCCTCGGCCAGGCCGCGCAGCGCGGACTCGGACCCGCCCGGAACCGAAATCGTGATCTGCGTCTCATCCTTGCCGGCGCGGGCCAGCGCGGCCCCGGCGGAGCGCCAGCCCGCCTCGTCGCCGTCGCCGACGCCGAGCAGCCAGAGCCGGCTCGGGGCGCCGCCGGGACGCAGGTGTTCGCGGATCTCGCCGGCGGCCCCGGTGAGGCGGGCGGCGGGCAGCAGCGCGGTCGCCTCGGCCCGGACGTCGTCCCCGGGCGGGACGGCGGTGGGGACCAGCGCCGGCGGGGCGTCCGACCCACCGGGACGGATGGGCAGGACGAGGGCGTCGGGTCGCGTGGACCCGCTCACCAGACGAATGGCCAGCACGCTGGACCGTACCTCCGAAAACGCTCTAAGCGGGACGCGTTGCCGCTTGCCGGCCGAGGAAGGCCCTGAGCCACCGGGCAAGCCGGTGGCTCAGGGTAGGACGAACCGTCCGCGCGGTGGGACACCACGCGGCCTGCTCCTCGAATCAGCCGGCGGCCGCCTTCAGCGCGTCACCCAGCGCGGTGGCCTCGTCGGGAGTCATCTCGACGACGAGCCGGCCACCACCCTCCAGCGGGACCCGCATGACGATGCCCCGACCCTCCTTGGTGACTTCCAGCGGACCGTCGCCCGTCCGCGGCTTCATCGCCGCCATGTTGTCTCCCCTCAGACCTACGCCAGGGTCGGTGGGTTGCCCCACAGCCACTTCGCCATCGCACCCGCAACAGTCGCGGAGGCGTCGACAGACGATTTTCCCTGATGAACACCGCCGGACCCAAACCGAAGCAGCATTGATGTAACAGCATCTAGCTTATCTTGGGTAGGCCTGTCACAATGTGCGGTCATGCAGGCACGGTCGGCACTCTTCGACCTGTACGGCGACCACCTCCGCGTCCGGGGTGGCCGTGCACCGGTCGCCGCCCTGGTCAAGCTGCTGGCGCCGCTCGGGATCGCCCCACCGGCGGTACGCACCGCGGTCTCCCGGATGGTCCGTCAGGGCTGGCTGGAACCACTCCGGCTCGCCTCCGGACCGGGATATTCGATCACTCCGAAAGCGGGTCGTCGACTCGACGAGGCGGCCTCCCGGATCTACCGGACCGGTCGGCACAGTTGGGACGGACGGTTCGATCTTCTCGTCCTCACGGCGCCCGCCTCCCGCCGGGACCGGCAGCGGCTCGCCGCCAACCTCACCTTCCTCGGCTACGGCACACTCGACGACTGCACCTGGGTGGCCACCCGCCCCGGCGAGGACGTCGACCTGCTGCTCGCCGAGGCGGGCGTGCGCTTCGAACGGTTCACCGCCGCGCACGCCGCCGGTACCCCGGGCGCCATGGGCGTGGTCCGCCGGGCCTGGGACCTGGTCGAGATCGGCCGGGCGTACGAACGCTTCGTCGCCGAACAGAAGCCGCTGCTGTCCGGCGTCACGGTCCGCAGCAGCGACGAGGAGGCGTACGCGGCCCGGTTCCGGCTCGTGCACGCGTGGCGTACGTTCCTGTTCCGGGACCCGCAGTTGCCCCCGGCGCTGCTCCCCGAGCGCTGGCCGGGCACCAGCGCGGCCGGGTTCTTCGACCGGCACGCGGCCCGGCTCCGGCCGGCCGCCGACCGGTACGTCGAGCAGTGCCTCGACGCCAGCCACCGCCTCGCCCGACAGAAGGGTCGTTAGAAACGTGACCGAGCCGCTGCTCGTCGACCGCACCGACGCCGTCGTCACCCTGACGCTGAACCGCCCGACGGCGATGAACTCGCTCGACGTGGCGCTCAAGGAGGCGCTCCGGGAGACGCTTGCCGAGTTGGAGACCGACCGCTCCTGCCGGGCGGTCGTGCTGGCCGGCGCGGGCGGCTCGTTCAGCGCCGGGCAGGACCTGCGGGAGCACGTGCAGACGCTGGAGTCGGCGGACGCCGACCCGCTGGCCACCGTGCGGGCGCACTACAACCCGATCGCCGCCCGGCTGGCCAACCTGCCCAAGCCGGTGGTCGCCGCGGTACGCGGGATGGCCGCCGGGGCCGGCGCCTCGCTGGCGTTCCTGGCCGACTTCCGCATCGGCGGCCCGAAGACGCGGTTCCTGATGGCGTTCGCCGGGGTCGGGCTCGCCGCCGACACCGGGGCCTCCTGGACGCTGCCCCGGCTGGTCGGCCACGCCAAGGCGGTCGAGCTGCTCATGCTCGCCGAGCCGGTCGGCGCCGAGGACGCCTGCCGGCTGGGCCTGCTCACCCGGTTGGTGGACGACGACGAGCAGGTGCTCCCGGCCGCGCAGGAGCTGGCCGTCCGGCTCGCCGCCGGCCCGACCGTCGCGTACGGGGCGATCAAGCGTCAGCTCTCCATCGCGGACGCCGGCACGCTCGCCGATGCGCTGGCCGCCGAGGCGCAGGCGCAGGCCATCTGCGGCGGCACCGCCGACCACCGGGCCGCCACGATGGCGTTCGTCAACAAGCAGAAGCCGGTCTTCGAGGGACGCTGAGGCTCAGTCGTCCTCCTCCGGGTCCTGGTTGGCCTCGACGCCGAGCACGAACGCCTGCATGGCCAGCTCGTCGCCGGCCGGCGAGACGAACGCCGGCAACTCACGCGGGCCCAGCTCCTGCACGTAGGACCAGAAGATCCGGACTGCCTCGGCCCGCGTGGCCGCCTCGATCGGCAGGTCGAGGCTGACCAGCCAGGTACGCCGGGCCGGCGGCGGACCGAGCCGGTCGGCCAGCGCCCGCCAGCGCGCCGGGTCGAGCGCGGCGACCGGGCCGTCCGGGGCCGGGCCGTCGACCGGCACCGGCTCGTCGAGCGCCCGCCGGGTGTACGTCACCACGAGCGCGCCGGCCGCCGGGTCGGACTGGGGGTCGTCCGGATCCTCCCGGCCCTCGGCGCCGGGGCGCGTGACCCGGCCGAGCGCCACCAGCCGCAGCGGCTCCTCGACCAGCACCGCCACCCGGTCACCCGGGCGCGGCCGGGCCGACCCCGGCAACCCGGTCAGCTCCAGCACGTCGTGGTGCACCAACCGCTCGGCCTGGTAGCGCTCGGCGGGCAGCAGCACCGCCCAGGCGCCCGGCGTGGTGTCGGCGTCGGTCGTCCCGCTCGTCCGTGGCTCGGTGTCGGTCATGCCCCAATCCCATCACGCCGCGTCGTCACACCCCGGCCCGGTCACCACCGGCGTGGCATCCGGCGAGGTGATCGTCCACCATGCCGGTGGCCTGCATCAACGCGTAGGCGGTGGTCGGGCCGACGAAGCGGAAGCCGCGCTTCTTGAGCGCCTTGGCCATCGCGGTGGACTCCGGGGTGAGCGCCGGCACGTCGTCGAACGAGGCGGGGCGCGCCGGTCGGGGCGGGGGCGCGAACGACCAGAGCAGCGCGGAGAGCCCCTCGGGCAGCTCCAGCGCGGCGCGGGCGTTGGCGACCGCCGCCTCGATCTTGGCCCGGTTGCGGACGATCCCGACGTCGGCCAGCAGCCGGGCCGTCTCGGTCTCGCCGTAGCCGGCGACCGACTCGATCCGGAACCCGTCGAAGGCGAGCCGGAACGCCGGCCGCTTGCGCAGGATGGTCAGCCAGGACAGGCCGGACTGGAACGCCTCCAGGGTGAGCCGCTCGTAGAGCGCGTCGTCGCCGCGCAGCGGCCGACCCCACTCCTCGTCGTGGTAGGCGGCGTAGTCGGGGGTGCTCGCCCCCCAGGCGCAACGGGGCAGCCCGTCCGGGCCGGTCACCAGGTCAGTCACGTCGCACAGGGTAGTGCGAGCCACCGACGCCGCCGGCACGCCACGGTCAGGGCAGGCGGCCCTGCTCGACCAGCCGGGCGAACCTCTTCAGCGCCTGGGTCAGGCCGAACTTCGAGCCGGGCCAGAGCACCGGCCAGGCCACCCGGCCCGCCGCCCCGCCCGGCAGGTGGAACCACTCGTGCCAGACCACCTGGGTGCGCTCCCGGTCCATCGGGGTGCACCGCAGCACGCCCGGGCCGCGCAGCAGCTTGCCGCAGTGCACCACGCCGACCTCGTACGGCGCGTCGACGCGCACCACCCGCATCTCGTCGCGGAGCACGGCCGGGCCGACCGCGGTGACCGCCTCGACCAGGCTGCCCTCGCCGCCGTCGCCCTCGACCACCCGGACCGTGGTGAACGGGATCCAGTCCGACTGCCGTTCCCACGCGGTCAGCGCCGCGAAGACGCGCTCCGCCGGCGCGTCGACGATCACCGTGGCGGTGACCTCGGCGGCACCCGGCTGGGCCGCCTCGGCGAAGCCTGCGGAACCCTCCGCGCCGGTCACGCCGGCTCCGAGCGGGCCACCGGCCCGCGTACCCGGTCCACGTCGCTGTCGTCAGTGCTCGCACCGGCCGGCCCGGCGGTGATGCCACCGGCCGGGGGCGTGGTGTCCTCGACCGCGGCGGCGGCCGGCGCCTCCGCCACGCCCGCCTCGGCCGGCGCAGCGGTCTGCGGCTCGGGCGTCGACAGGTCGATGGTCACCGGACCGGTGCCCGACGGGTCGAGGGCCGACTCGTCGGTCCCGGTCCCGGTCCCGGCGACGACGGCCTCCTCGCGTGCCCGGCGCAACGCGTCGGCCTCCTCGGTCCGCCCCTCCCGCAGTGCGGTGTTCTCGGCCTCCAGCACGCCGATCAGCTCGGACTTGTAGCCGATGTCGTAGGCGGCCCGCCGGAGCGCCACGTCGACCTGGGCCATCCGGTAACCGCGCAGCGCGGTGTCGAACCGGACCCCGGTCACGTCCGACTCGTCGAGCGGGCGGCCGCCCGGCAGCGGCACGGCCCGGCCGTCCGGCTCGGCCGGCACCAGCCCCGGATCCCGCCCGGAGACGAGCACCGTCACTCCGAACACCACTGCCGCGACGGTCAGCGCGACGACCAAGAGGAGCAGAACCTCACCCATGGAGAGATCGTGGCATGCGGGCCGGGATCGGGCGAGCCCTCCACGGCCTCCGGTCGGCAAAACCCGCGCTCCCGGCGTGGTGGAGGTTCCTCCCCGACCGCCGCCCGGCTTCCACATGTCAGGAAAACCGAAGATCTTGGTGCGAAAGTGCCCCGGAAGGGGCCGTTGCGTACCAAGATCCCGGGGCGGTGGCGGGCGGCACCGCGGGGACGTGCGAGGGTGCGACGGTTGACACCGGGACGAGGAGGCGGGGATGACCGGGATGTTGCGGCTCGGTGGACGGGCCTTCGCCCCGGGTGAGCTGGTGGTGATGGCGATCGTGAACCGCACCCCGGACTCGTTCTTCGACCGGGGCGCCACGTTCGCCCGGGACAGCGCGCTGCGGGCGGTCGAGCGGGCGGTGACCGAGGGCGCGGAGATCATCGACATCGGCGGGGTGAAGGCCGGACCCGGCGACGAGGTGGACGTGGCCGAGGAGATCCGCCGCACGGTGGACACCATCGCCGCGGTCCGGGCCGCCTTTCCCGACGTGGTCGTCTCGATCGACACCTGGCGGGCGGAGGTGGCGGCCGAGGCCGTCGCGGCCGGCGCGGACCTGCTCAACGACACCTGGTCGGGGGCGGACCCGGCACTGGCCCGGGTCGCCGCGGCGACCGGCGCCGGGCTGGTCTGCTCGCACGCCGGCGGGCTGGCCCCGCGTACCCGGCCGCACCGGGCGGCCTTCGACGACGTGGTGACCGACGTGCTCGACACCGTCACCGGGCTGGCGGAACGCGCGGTCGGGCTGGGCGTGCGCCGGGACGGCATCCTGATCGACCCGGCGCACGACTTCGGCAAGAACACCCGGCACTCGCTGGAGATCACCCGGCGGCTGGCCGAGCTGACCGACACCGGTTGGCCGCTGCTGGTGGCGCTGTCGAACAAGGACTTCATCGGCGAGACGCTGGACCTGCCGGTGCCGGAACGGCTGGAGGGGACGCTCGCCGCCACCGCGGTCTCGGCCTGGCTCGGCGCCCGGGTGTTCCGCGCGCACCAGGTCCGCCCGACCCGACGGGTGCTGGACATGGTGGCGTCGATCCGGGGGGACCGGCCGCCGGCGGCGACCCGGCGCGGGCTGGCCTAGGGGTCGTCAGGTCCAGCGCAGCACGCCGCGCCGCCAGGCGTAGAGGATGCCGAGCGCCACGATCGCCACGAAGACGCCCATCTCCGCCACCGTGGTCGCCCCGAAGCCGGGCCGGTCGAAGACCAGCGCCCACGGGAAGAGGAAGACCGCCTCCACCGCGAACAGGACATAGAGGTACGCGTAGACGTAGTAGCGGATCTGCATCTGGGCCCAGTCGCCGCCGACCGGGTCGAGCCCGCACTCGTACGTGGCCCGCTTGCCCCATGGCTCCGCCGGTCGGGCCGGACGTAACATGCGGTTCGCCGAGAACGCCGTCAGGAAGAAGAGCACGGCGGCGAGCAGCAGTAGACCGAGCGTGGCGTACGAGCCGAGGTATCCGGTCACGACCCGGAGCGTACCGGTCCCGTCGAGACGTCTCGGACACGTTACGAATTCGTTTCCTGGCGGGACTAGTGCCGGAGGGCAACCGTCCCCGAATAATGAGACCTCGTTGACACGTCCCCGGAGGACAGATGACCCGCCCCCGCGTCCGGCCTGCCCACCGGGTCACGCCTCGCCGTACCCTCGCGCTGTTCGCGCCCGCGCTGATCGCCGCGGCCGCGGCGGTCGCCGTGGTGGCGCCGGGATGGGCCGCGGTCACCCCCGCCGCCGCGGCCGGGGTGGTCCGGGTGGCCGACCCGGGCGCGCCGGGCGACCCGGGCGGCGACCCCGGCGACCCGACCGAGCCGACCCCGACCGGGGACGCGACCACCACCGCACCGACCCCGACCACGGCGCCGCCGACGGAGGCACCCCCGCCGCCGACCACACCCCCGCCGCCGGTCACCACCGAGCCGGCCCCGCCGCCCACCACGGCGCCGGCCCCGCCGGCCACCACCGCGCCGGCCACCACCACCGCGCCGGCCCCGCCGCCGGTCGGGCCGCCCGTCAAGCCCCCGCCGCCACCGCCCACCCAGGCCGCCGGCGGGCCGCTGGGGGTGCAGGTCAGCACCGGCGACCTGGCACTGACGCCGGACTACTGGAACGCCGACAGCACGGTGGCCACGCTGCGGGTGACGGTGACCAACACCGGCGGACGCGAGGAGCAGATCAGCCTCGGCTACTCGTTGCCGGCCGGGCTGGTCGACGGCGGCACGCCGGGTTGCGTCGACGCCGGAGGCGGCAACCACCGCTGCGGCGGGTGGACCGTGGCACCCGACGCCCGGTTCAGCGCCACCATCCGGATCCGGGTCGCCGGGGACGCCTGGCGGACCATGCCGCTGAGCGGATCGGTCCAGGTCACCGCCGTCGCGCCCGGCGTCGCCGGAGCGGCGTACGACGACGAGGGCTTCGCGGTGCTGTTCCCGCCCGGCCCGCCGGTGCCCGGCATCTCGCTCCGCGCCGACGAGGTCCTCTTCGACATCAGCGGCGCGCCGAGCACGCTCACCGTACGACTGGGCAACACCGGCGAGGTGGACGCCGCCGGGCGGGTGGAGGTGCTCCTCCCGGCCGGGGTGACGGTGAGCGACGCGGGGAACGCCTGCGCCCCGGTGGCCCCGGACCGGACCCGGTGCGAGCTGGGCACGCTGCCGGCCGGCCGGACCGCGACGCTGCGCCTGCCGGTGACCGCGTCGGCGGAGGCCCAGCGCATGGCCCCGCTCGCCGGGGCGGTGATCGGCCGGTTGGACCCGCGCAGCGGGCGGGACCGACAGGTGCAGATGAGCTTCCGGATCAGCGCGGCGGCGGCGCAGTCCACGCCGGTTGCCGGGACGCCCGCGCCGACGGGTTCTCAGGGAGTGCTGACTGCGTCGGAGCGGTCCGATTCCGGCGACGGCCCGGCGCGAGGGATCGCCATCGCCTTGATCATCATGTCGGCGTTGCTCGTCGTTTTCGCGTTGACGCTGGCCACGCGCTCACTGCGTCGCCGCAGCGACATCACGGTGCCGGAGCCGACAACGGAGCGGTGAGGCGCGCGGCGCGGTGATCTGGATTACGGTCGGCGGTACTAACCGCCCCTAATCAGGGCATACAGCAGCCCGTTCGGGTCTCACCCGTCGGACCACCACCAAGGCGGCCCTAACCATCCGACGTAGGCTCTGACGGTGAGAAACGGAGCGGGCCGCGTCGACGAGGGCGACGGCGCTCAGCGAAGCGAGGTGCGGGCGTGACCAAGCAGATCCGTCAACTGGACCGGGTGGTCATCCGGTTCGCCGGCGACTCCGGCGACGGCATGCAGCTCACCGGCGACCGGTTCACCTCGGAGACGGCACAGTTGGGCAACGACATCTCCACGTTGCCCAACTTCCCGGCCGAGATCCGCGCGCCCGCCGGCACGCTGCCGGGCGTGTCGAGTTTCCAGGTGCACTTCGCCGACTACGACATCCTGACCCCCGGCGACGCGCCGAACGTGCTGGTGGCGATGAACCCGGCCGCGCTCAAGGCCAACCTGGCCGACCTGCCGCGCGGGGCGGACATCATCGTCAACACCGACGAGTTCACCCGCCGCAACCTGGCCAAGGTGGGCTACGCGACCAACCCGTTGGACGACGACACGCTCGACGGCTACGCGGTGCACCCGGTCGCGCTCACCTCGATGACGATCGGCGCGCTGGCCGAGCTGACGGTGTCCAAGAAGGACGCCGAGCGGGCCAAGAACATGTTCGCGCTCGGGCTGCTGAGCTGGATGTACTCCCGGCCGTACGAGTCGACGCTGCGGTTCCTGGAGCGCAAGTTCGCCCGCCGGCCGGAGCTGGTGGCGGCGAACGTGGCCGCGTTCCGGGCCGGCTGGAACTTCGGCGAGACCACCGAGGACTTCTCCGTCCGGTACGAGGTCAAGCCGGCGAAGATGCCGCCCGGCACGTACCGCAACATCACCGGCAACGCGGCGCTGTCGCTGGGCCTGGTGGCCGCCGGGGTGCGCTCCGGGCTGCCGGTGTTCCTCGGCGCGTACCCGATCACCCCGGCCTCGGACATCCTGCACGAGCTGAGCAAGCACAAGAAGTTCGGCGTGGTCACCATGCAGGCCGAGGACGAGATCGCCGCGGTCGGCGCGGCGCTGGGCGCGTCGTACGGCGGCTCACTCGGCATCACCACCACGAGCGGGCCGGGCGTGGCGCTGAAGAGCGAGACGATCTCCCTGGCGGTGGCGCTGGAGCTGCCGCTGGTCATCGTCGACGTGCAGCGGGCCGGGCCGTCCACCGGCATGCCCACCAAGACCGAGCAGGCCGACCTGAACATGGCCCTGTACGGCCGGCACGGTGAGGCGCCGGTCGCGGTGATCGCGCCGAAGTCGCCGTCGGACTGCTTCCACGCCGCGCTGGAGGCGGCGCGGATCGCGCTGACCTACCGCACCCCGGTCATCCTGCTCTCCGACAACTACGTGGCCAACGGCTCCGAGCCGTGGCTGCTGCCGGACGTGGAGTCCCTGCCCGACCTGCGGGTCGAGTTCGCCACCCGGCCCAACGGCGAGGACGGCACCACGTTCCTGCCCTACCTGCGTGACCCGCAGACGCTGGCCCGCCCGTGGGCGGTGCCCGGCACGCCGGGGCTGGAGCACCGGATCGGCGGCCTGGAGAAGGCCGACAAGACCGGCGACATCTCGTACGACCCGACGAACCACGACTTCATGGTGCGGACCCGGGCGGCCCGGATCGAGACCATCGAAGTGCCGGACGTGGAGGTCGAGGACCCGGACGGCGACGCCCGGGTGCTGGTGCTGGGCTGGGGCTCGACGTACGGCCCGATCGGCGCGGCCTGCCGGGGGCTGCGCCAGCGCGGGCTGCCGGTGGCCCAGGCGCACCTGCGGCACCTGGCCCCGATGCCGGCCAACCTCGGCGAGGTGCTGCGCTCCTACGACCGGGTGGTCGTTCCCGAGATGAACCTCGGCCAGCTCGCCCACGTGATCCGGGCGAAGTACCTGGTCGACGCGATCGGCTACAACCAGGTCCGCGGCCTGCCGTTCACCGCCGCGGAGCTGGAGACGATGCTGGAAGAGGTCCTGAAGAATGTCTGAGCCCGTCGCCCTGAAGCTCACCGCCAAGGACTTCAAGTCCGACCAGGAGGTGCGGTGGTGCCCCGGCTGCGGCGACTACGCCGTGCTGGCCGCGGTGCAGGGCTTCATGCCGGAGCTGAACATCCCCCGGGAGAACATCGTCTTCGTCTCGGGCATCGGCTGTTCGTCCCGCTTCCCGTACTACATGAACACGTACGGCATGCACTCGATCCACGGTCGCGCGCCGGCGATCGCCACCGGCCTGTCGGTGTCCCGGCCGGACCTGTCGGTCTGGGTGGTCACCGGTGACGGCGACGCGCTCTCCATCGGCGGCAACCACCTGATCCACGCACTGCGCCGCAACGTCAACCTGAAGATCCTGCTGTTCAACAACCGGATCTACGGGCTGACCAAGGGCCAGTACTCGCCCACCTCCGAGGTCGGCAAGATCACCAAGTCGACGCCTGTCGGTTCCGCGGACGCCCCGTTCAATCCGCTGTCGCTGGCGCTCGGCGCCGAGGCCACGTTCGTGGCCCGGACGCTCGACTCGGACCGCAAGCACCTCCAGTCGGTGCTGCGGGCCGCCGCCGAGCACCAGGGCTCGGCGTTCGTGGAGATCTACCAGAACTGCAACATCTTCAACGACGGGGCGTTCGAGCCGCTGAAGGAGCCGACCACCCGGGACGACTACCTGATCCGGCTGGAGCACGGGCAGCCGATCACGTTCGGCACCGACGGGCAGTTCTGCGTCGTCCACCCGCCGGGCGGCTTCGGGCTGGAGGTGCGGGAGACCGCGGCCACCCCGGCGGAGCAGATCGTGGTGCACGACGTCACGGTCGCCGACCCGGCGTACGCGTTCGCGCTGTCCCGGCTGCCCGGGCTGGATCTGCGCAACACGCCGCTCGGGGTGTTCCGGTCGGTGGACCGGCCCTCCTACGACAGCGTGGTGCAGGAGCAGGTCGCGTCCGCGCGGGCGAGCGTCGACCAGACCCCGGAGCAGCAGCTCTCGGCGCTGCTCGGCAGCGGTGACACCTGGACGATCATGTAACTCCTGATCCGCGCATCCGAAAGGGCGGGCCGTCCCGGGGGACGGCCCGCCCTTTCGCGGTTCCCGGACCGGTCAGACGGTCGCCGGCACCCACAGCTCGTCGATCGCCCGCTCGGCGGCGGCGAGGCTCGCCTCGTGCAGCGGGATCAACTCGGCCATCGCCGGGTTGACCGGGGCCAGGGTCAGCTCGGCCGAGATGAACCGCGGCTCCAGGCCGGTGCGCGACAGGCCGTGCGGCAGCCAGGGCTCGGCGTGGTCCCAGCCGGCGCGCGGAGTGCCCGCGCCGTAGCCGCCGCCCCGGGTGCCGAACACGATGAACTCGCGACCGCCGAGCAGCCCGGCGCCGGTGGCCGGGTCGAGCGCGATCCCGGGCGCGATCAGGTGGTCGACCCAGGCCTTCACGCTGCTGGGCGGACCGAAGTTGTAGAGCGGCAGGCCGAGCAGGATCGTGTCGGCGCGCAGGACCTCGCTCACCAGGTCCTCGGTCACCCGCCAGGACGCGCGCTGCTCGGGCGTGTGCTGGTCGGGCGGCACCGCCCGGGCGAGACCGCCGGCGGTGTCCAGGTGCGGCACCGGGTCCTGACCGAGGTCCCGGTAGGTGACCGTGCCGCCGGGGTGGGCGGCACGCCAGGCGTCGGCCGCGCGGGCGGTGAGGCGACGGCTGACCGACCGCTCACCGTTGATGCTCGAGTCGATGTGCAACAGGTGGGCCATCGTTTACTCCTCCATCGATCGTTCGTGTAGCACGAACTATTTATAGCAGGTCGATGTTCCTTGTTCGACGTAGACTGGGTCACATGCCAGCCGAGCCCGCCGACGAGCGCCGCTCCGGGCCGCTGCTCCAGCACCTGGCCCGGCGGATGCGGCTGCGCTCGGAATCGGTGCTGACCCCGCTTGGCCTGCGCGTCCGGCACCTGGTCGCGCTCACCGTGCTGCGCGACTCGGGCGACATCAGCCAGCAGGGGCTGGCCGGCACGCTCCAGATCGACGGCACCAACGTGGTCGGGCTGCTCAACGACCTGGAGTCGGCGGGCCTGGTCGAGCGCCGCCGCTCCCCGACCGACCGCCGGCGGCACGTCGTCAGCCTCACCGGGGCGGGCGCCACCCGGATCCGCGAGGCCGAGTGCGCGCTCGCCGACGCGGAGGACGAGGTGCTGGGCGCGCTGGCGCCCGACGAGCGGGAACTGCTCTACGACCTGCTCCGGCGGGCCAGCCAGGGCTGCGCCCCGACCTGCACCGAAGCGGCCACGGAGAGCCCGGACGCCTGCTGACCGGGCCGACGCCGGTCACGCCGGGACGGCAGGCGGCGCTCAGGCCGTGGTGGTCGCCTGCGGGCGGTCGTCGCGGACGTGGACCAGCATGTCGCCGGTCTCGATCACCGCACCGGCCCGGTCGTTCAGCGCGACCACCTTGCCGCGCCGGACCAGTGCGATGACCAGCGACTCAAGCTCACGCGGCGAGCGGCCCACCTCACTGCGCTCGGCCGAGCGCATCGCCAACGCCATGCCCTGACCGGGGGTGAGCAGGTCCTCCACCACGTCGATCAGGGGCGGGGCCGAGGTGGAGAGGCCGAGCAGCCGACCGGCGGTGGCCGACGAGACGATCACGTGGTGCGCGCCGCTCTGCTTGAGCAGCGGCGCGTTCTCCGCCTCCCGGACCGCCGCGATGATCCGGACCTGACCGGCGGTGAGCTGCCGGACGGTCAACGCCACCAGCACCGAGGCGTCGTCGCTGTCGGTCGCGATGATGACCGCCTTGGCGGTGCGGATGTGCGCCTCCTCCAGCACCGACGAGCGGGTCGCCGAGCCCTCGATCGTCACCAGCCCGTTCGAGGTGGCCTGGCGCAGCGCCGGACCGCTCCGCTCGACCACCACGATCTTGGACTTGTCCGCCCCGTTCTCCAGCAGCGCGGAGACCGCGCTGCGGCCCTTGGTGCCGTAGCCGCAGATGATGACGTGGTCCTTCACGGATCTCCTCCACCGCGACAGGCGACGGCCGGTCCGGTACTGCTCGGTCAGGACTTCCAGGGTGGTGCCGACCAGGATGATCAGGAAGAGCACCCGGGCGGGGGTGATGAACAGGACGTTGATCAGGCGGGCCGACGGACTGGCCGGCGTGATGTCGCCGTAACCGGTGGTGGAGAGCGAGACCACCGTGTAGTAGAAGCAGTCGAGCAGCGTCAGGCCGTCCTCGTTGACGTCGCGGTAGCCGTCACGATCGAGCCAGACCACGAAGACGGTGGCGAAGACCAGGCCGAGGGCGGCGAGCAGGCGCAGGCTCAGCGCGCTCAGCGGCCCCCGCCGTTGCGCGGGAAAATGGATCACCGTCGGCCCCGCTCCGCCACCGTCGCCTGCACGCCCTCAAGATAGCGGGTACGCCGGGAGTCGGCCGGGCGGGCCGTGGGACCGGCCCCGGCGCCCGCAAGCGGTAAGGATCTCGTCACATCCGTCGACGCCCCGGTGGGTGAGACTCGACCCCGACGAATGTGACGAGGGGGAGTCGGATGCGTACAGGTGCGGCACTGACCACGCTGGCCGTGGTCGTCGGGGTGGCTCTGGCCGGCCCCTCACCCGCGGTGGCGGCCCGGCCGACGCCCGCCACGGCGATGCCGACGGCGAAGCGCACCGCCGTCGTGCTGCCGTCGCTGACCGGCCGGGGCAGCACGGCGTACGACGTCAACCGGGCCGGGGTGGTGGTCGGGTCGGCGGAGCTGGCCGGCGGCTACTGGCACGCGGTCCGCTGGGTGGACGGGCGGATCGAGGACCTGGGCACGCTCGGCGGGCCGAACAGTCAGGCCCAGGCGATCGACGAGCGGGGCCGCATCGTCGGCACCGCCCAGGCCGCGGACGGCAGCAGCCACGCCGTGGCCTGGGTCGACGGGAAGATCCAGGATCTCGGCCTCACCGGTGGCATCTTCTCCATCGCGTACGACACCGCCGGGGACCGGGTGGTCGGCGTGTATCACGTCACCGACAGCTTCGCCGGGCGGCGGGCGTTCGTCCGCACCGGCAACACCGAGATCACCATCGACGCGCCGCCGGGCGCGAGCGCCGTCGCGGTCAACGAGGCGGGTACGGTCGCCGGCACCTACGGCTACCGGGACTGGACCGACCCGCCGTTCGTCAACCAGGCCTTCGTGTGGCGCGACGGGGTCGTCCGGCCGCTCGGCACCCTCGGCGGTCCCACCAGCGACGCGAGCGGCATCAACGACCTCGGTCAGGTGGTCGGCACCAGCCGGACCGCGGACGGCGCGTTCGCCGCCTTCTTCTGGAACGGTTCGACGATGCGCCGGCTGTCCACCAGTTCGGCGTCCCCGACAGCACAGGCCGTGAACGACTCGGGTCTGGTGGTCGGCACCGACGGCACCGACGGCCGGGCGATGCTCTGGCCCGCACCGACGGCGGGCTCCCAACTGCTGCCGCTGCCGGTCGGGTCGGTGGGCAGCGTCGCGATCAATGTCAACGACGCCGGTCTGATCGTCGGCCAGGCGGACTTCCTCTCGCCGAGCTTCCACAGCCGAGCGGTCGTCTGGCGTTGACCGATCCCGGCCCGGTCGGTACCACGGGGCCGACCGGGCCGGTCCACGCCGCCGGGACGGGGCATGATGGGTAGCGTCGGCGAACGGCGACCGCGAGGAGGCCGGCATGTCGTTGCTGCGACGGGTGATCGGCGGGGTGCTGCGGCGGATCCGCCTGCGGCAGGGCCGCACGTTGCGCGAGGTGGCGCAGGCGGCCGGCGTCTCCCTGCCCTACCTCTCCGAGGTCGAGCGCGGGCGTAAGGAGGCCTCCTCCGAGGTGCTGGCCGCGATCTGCCGGGCGCTCGGCATCCACCTCGCCGACCTGTTGGAGGAGGCGCGCGACGAGCTGCGCCGGGAGCGGCCCACGCCGGTCGGCCCCGGGGTGCCACTGGCCCGGCTCGACCGGGTGCCCGCGGCCCGCAGCGGCCCACAGCTCCGGGTCGGGCCGCCCCGCCTGCACGCCACCCGACGCCCGGGCGGCCCGCACGCGCCGCATCCGGCCCGGCCGGTCACGCCGCCGCACACCGCGCACCCGGTCCGGTCGACCCCGCTGCTCGGCGGCGGGCTGCGCCCGATGGGCGTGTCCCCCACGCCGGTCGGCCCGCCGCTCGGCCACGGCACACCGGAGCTGTTCGGCACCGGCACCCGGATCTGGCTGATCCCGACGCCGGCCGCGCGCCCGCGCCCGCGTACCTCACCGGCGCTGGCCCGGCGCCGGGCCCGCGCGGCCCGACGGCGGCCGGTCGCGGCGTAGCGCCCTCGGTCGGGCCGGACGAACGCCGACCGCGCGTGGTGCCGGTCGCCGCGACGCACGACCGGGGTGCGGCCCGCACCGACCGGCGGCCTCACCCGGTTCTGCCGAGGGCGAGTCTGCCCGGGGCAGAAAGTCTGGGCCGCGCGGGTGCGCCCGGCGGACGCTGGAGACCGCCGGCTCGCCGGGCGGTCCCCCGCCCACCGGCGTCACGGAGGTGGGCAGTCATGAGTGGCATCTGGATGCGGGACGAGGGACAGCCGGTCTTCGGCGACCGGGTCTTCGAGCGGCTGCTCAAGGAACGGATCATCTTCCTCGGCACCGAGGTCACCGACGACTCGGCGAACCAGATCTGCGCGCAGATCCTGCTGCTCGCGGCCGAGGACGCGGAGCGGGACATCTACCTCTACATCAACTCGCCGGGCGGCTCGGTCAGCGCCGGGATGGCCGTCTACGACACCATGCGGTGGGTGAAGAACGACGTGGCGACGCTGGCGCTGGGGATGGCCGGCTCGATGGGGCAGTTCCTGCTCTGCGCCGGCACGGCGGGCAAGCGGTTCGCGCTACCGCACTCGCGGATCATGATGCACCAGCCCTCCGGCGGGTTCGGCGGCACGGTCGCCGACATCACCATCCAGGCCGAGAACATGCTGCACGTGAAGCACACCATGCAGGAGCTGATCGCCCGGCACAGCGGGCACACGCTTGAGGAGATCCAGCGCGACTGGGACCGGGACCGCTGGTTCACCGCCGAGGAGGCCCGCGAGTACGGACTGGTCGACCAGGTCCTCTCCCGGGTCGATCAGCTCGCCGCCTGACCCGGTCCGCCGATCGGCACGCCGGGGCGGGTCCGCTGGTCGTCGGTGTCGCGGGCCGCCGGCACCGGTGTGAGCACCCCGCCCCGGCCGGCGAGTTCGGCCGCCACGAACACCACCGCCTGCGTGATCACGACGCTGGTGACCACGGCGGCGATCGTGCCGGTGGCCGCCACGGTGGCCGCGCCGAGGTTGTAGAGGGCGTGCCAGACGGCGACGGCCGGGACGCTGCCGGTGCGGTTCCAGAGCCAGCCGAGCACCACCGCGCCGCAGAAGATCCCGATGGCGAAGCCGACCAGGGTGCCGGCGGAGAATCCCCGATAGCTGGCCAGGACCACGAACAGCGGCGCGTGCCAGCCGACCCGACCAGGCCGGGCAGGTGGGTGGCCGCGCCGCCCACCCGCACCACCCGGCCGGTCGCCGCCAGCGGCAGCCAGCAACCCCAACTGATCGTGTACGCCGCCAGCACGTAGCCGATGGCCGCCCGGTCCCGCATGGTGTCAGCGTCGCCCGGGGGCGACGCTGAGCGCCACGGTCACCGGACCGGGCGGTCCGGGCCCTCGGCCTCTGGTCAGGGGTAGCTGACCACCGGGCTGGTGCCGTACGCGCCGACCACCGGGGTGCCGGCCTCGTTGATCGTGCGCTCGATCCCGCCGCTGCCGTTCAGGAACACGGTGATCGCGTCGTGGAAGCGCACGCCGGCCCGGCGCGGCGCCTCGATCGCCCGGTCGCAACGGATGTCCACGCCCTGGTTGAAGTACGCGTAGACGCCCAGCCCCCACGCCTCGTGCGTGCGGACGTGCGGGGCCACCCGGTAGGAGGCCCAGCCGTCGCCGGTCGGGCTGCGCCAGGCCGCCTGGCTCGGCGGGTCGTAGGGCAGCTCGCTCTGGTAGAACACGGTCCGGCCGCGCTCGCCGTGCCAGCGGGTCTGCCAGCGCTGGTAGTGCTCGACGAAGAGCCCGTACGCGGTGACGTCGTCGCCGTTGACGACCACCCCGGTGGCGGCCGTGTTGACGTCCCAGCCGATGGTGCCCGGCTGGCCGTGGTCGCCCCGCCAGGCCCAGATGTTGTCGATCAGCGTGTGCCGGCTGTGCACGACCAGACTGGTCACCGCCCGGCCGGCGGACGGGCCGCCGACGCGGAAGAAGACGTCCTGCAACGAGATCGGGTTGTCGGCGTGCGCCCGGTGGCTGTGCCGCCCACCGACCTCGACCAGCACCTCCGACTCGACCGGCCCGGCGTCGACGAGCACCCCGGCGATCCGTACCCCGTCGACGTCCTCGATCCGCAGCGCCGCGTCGCCGGTGACCGGCGCGAGGCTGGGCATGCCGAGGCCGAGCACGACGGTGTTCGGCCGGCGGACCCGCAACGCCCGGTCCAGGCGGTAGACGCCGGGGGTGAGCAGCAGGTGGCTGCCCCGGGCGAGTTCGGTGTTGATCCGCGTCGCGGTGTCGGTGGGCCGGGCGACGAAGAAGTCGGTAAGCGGCAGCGACGGCGACGGCGCGCCACCGGCGGCCCAGGTGGTGCCCGCGGTGTCGCGGCGCAGCCGGGGCACCGCCACCCGCCAGCGGCCCGCGTCGTCCACGAAGAGGTAGGGCTTCTCCCGGATCACCGGGCTGGTCGGCAGCGTGGTGTACGGCGGGTCGGGGAAGCCCTGCGCGGGCGCGCCGATCACACCGGAGAAGACCTGGTTCCACACGCCGTTGGTCCACTCACCGCCGAGTTCGCTGTCCCGGGTGAGCCACTGCTGCTGGGAGCCGTTGATGGTGATGCCGTCCACCTTGGAGTCGGCGATGAAGCCGCCGCTGGAGTAGCCGCCGTTGCCGGGCTCCAGCCAGAGCACGCCCTTGACGTGCACCCGGCGCATCGGCGACGCCTGGGAGACGGCCCACTGGTTCGACCAGTCGGTCGGGGTGACGGCGAGGTTCTCGGCCGAGCGCCAGAAGTTGGTCAGCGCCGAGATGCCGGCGGGCGAGTTCGGGTCGGGCTGGCCGACCACCCGGACCGCGCCGTGGATCTCCACGTCGTCGGGGTGGGCGCCGAGGCCGGCCACGGTGGTGTAGTAGCCGAGCCGGGCGTCCACCTCGTAGCGGCCGGGCTTGAACAGCACGGCGTACCGGTCGGCGCCCATCTCGTTGTGCTCCTGGGCGGTGAAGATCTGGTCCAGGGTGGACTGGATCTCCTCGGTCGGGGTGCTCGGGTCGTAGACGAAGACGTTCGGGCCGAGGTCGGGCTCGCGGGCGGGCCGCGCGGTCGGGGACGCGACGGCGGCGCCGGCCGGGAGGCCGAGGGCGGTGAGCGAGGCCGCCGAGGCGGTGAGCGCGAGGAAGCGGCGGCGGGAGGGGTCGGATGATCGCATCTGCCTGCCTGTTCGGTGGTGGAAGGAGAGCGGAGAGCGCTCTCTCGCCGTTCCTACCGCATCCCCGTCGATCCCACCAGAGCCCGCCGGTTCCGGAACCGGGAAGCATCGCGGCGCAGCGGTGGTTGTCCTCGAAGAAGTTGAACTCGCAACCACAGGGAGCGCGCATGTCCATCGCCGTCACCGGGGCCACCGGCCAGCTCGGCCGCCTCGTCGTCACCGCGCTGCTCGACCGCGGCGTACCGGCCGGGGAGATCGTGGCGATCGGCCGCGACCGCGAACGACTGGCCGACCTCGCCGGCCAGGGCGTCGTCACCCGGCCGGCCGACTACGACGACCCCGACTCGCTCCGGGCCGCCCTCGCCGGGGCCGAGAAGTTGATGTTCGTCTCCGGCAGCGAGGTCGGCCGGCGTCGCCCCCAGCACGCCAACGTGGTCACCGCCGCCCGGGAGGCCGGCGTCGGGCTGGTCGTCTACACCAGCATCGCGCACGCCGACACCGCCGACATGCGGCTGGCCGGCGAGCACCGGGACACCGAACGGCTCATCCGCGACTCCGGGCTGCCGTACGTCTTCCTGCGCAACAGCTGGTACCTGGAGAACTACACCGACCAGCTCGACGCGTACCGGGAGCACGGGGTGGCGGGCGCGGCGGGCGACGGGCGGGTCAGCGCCGCCACCCGCGCGGACTACGCCGAGGCCGCCGCCGTGGTGCTCACCTCCGACGGTCACGACCGGCAGGTGTACGAGTTGGGCGGCGCACCGTTCACGCTCACCGACCTCGCCGCCGAGGTGGCCCGGCAGACCGGCGCGCCGGTCGGCTACACCGACCTGCCGGCGGACCGCTACACCGAGGTGCTGGTCGCCGCCGGCCTGCCCGAGGGGTACGCGGACGTGCTCGCCGACAGCGACCTCGGTCTCGCCCGGGGCGAACTGGAGGTCGGCGACGATCTCGCCAAGCTGCTCGGCCGCGCGCCGACCACGCTGGCCGAGGCGATCCGCGCCGCACGCTGACGACGCCGCCGCGCCCGGCCGCCCCGACCGGCGGTCAGGCGCGCTCGGCGCGCCGCTTCACGAGATCGTCGACGAGCGTCTCGACGTAGTCGGCGGTCTCCTCCCAGCGGGTCACCGCGACACTGCGGATGCCCATCGCCTTGACCGGGTAGTCGTTGCCGCCCACGTCGAGCCGGTCCCCCACGAACAGCACGTTGTCGATCTTCAGATCGAGGTGCTCCAGCAGCTTCCGCATGCCGTACGCCTTGTCCACGCCTTGGCGCGTCACGTCGATCGAGGTCGAGCCGCCGCTCCGGACCTCCAGGTCGGGCAGCTTCGCGGCGACCGCGTCGCGCAGCCGCTTCTTCTTGCTGCCGTCCGGGTCCCAGCCGTACTTCTCCGCCGGCGGAGCGGACTGCCCGAGCGCGGAGAACGTGATCTGGCTGCCCCGGTCCTCGACGATGTCACCCCACGTCTTCGTCTCCCACAGCCCGAGCGCCTGCGCCGACTCGGTGAGCGCGGCGATCACCCGGGCCTTGTCCGCCTCGCTCAGATCCTCCGCGTAGACCAGCCGCCAGTCGCCGGACGACCAGCGGTAGTAGCGGGTGCCGCAGGTCGGCATCAGGTGCAGCCGGTCGCGCTGTTCCTCGGTGAGGTCGAGGTGGGCCAGCACCTGCGACTGGAACTGCTCGAACCGCCCACCGGAGATGATCAGGACGTCCACCTCGGTGAGCAGGTGACCGAGCAGGTCCGCCATCCGACGATCGATCTGGGACTTGGAAATCGCCAGGGTGTCGTCGAGGTCGAACGCCACCACTCGAAGATCGTTCACGAATACCTCATGTGTCGTCGCGGGCTGGTCGGGACTAGCAGGGTACCGATGCGGCCTGACGCGTTCCTGAGCGCCGGGGGGCTCCACCCATTGACGGAGAGTAACAAGCAGGCCGCGTACGACGACCGGAAAGCGCTGGACACGCGGCGTCGTCGACGTCGATGGTGGGCCGATGCGCCAGGACGAGATCTGGGACGGCGAGGCCGCCCGACGCTACGACACGCCGGGCACCGGGATGTTCGCGCCGGAGGTGCTCGGTCCCACCGTCGACCGGCTCGCCGCGCTCGCCGGGACCGGCCGGGCCCTGGAGTTCGCCATCGGCACCGGCCGGGTGGCGGTGCCACTCGCCGCCCGCGGCGTGCCGGTCAGCGGGATCGAACTCTCCGTACCCATGGTGGAGCAGTTGCGGACGAAGGTCGACGCCGCCACGGTGCCGGTGGTGGTCGGCGACATGGCCGGCGCGACCGCGCCGGGTGAGTTCACCCTGGTCTACCTGGTCTACAACACCATCGCCAACCTGCTCGACCAGGACCAGCAGGTGGCCTGCTTCCGCAACGCGGCGCGGCACCTCGGGCCGGGCGGCCGGTTCGTGATCGAGCTGTGGGTGCCGGAGCTGCGCAAGCTGCCCCCGGGCCAGCAGGCGACCGTGTGGCACACCGAGGCCGGCTACATCGGCCTGGACACCTACGACGTGCTGCGCCAGCGGGTGGTGTCGCACCACTTCCACTTCGGCGACGGCCGCGAGGCGCGGGTCTTCCGCACCCCGCACCGCTACATCTGGCCGTCCGAACTGGACCTGATGGGCCGGTTGGCCGGCTTCACGCTGGAGAGCCGGCACGCCGACTGGGCCGGCGCGGAGTTCACCGCGGAGTCCCGCTCCCACGTGTCGGTCTACCGGCTGGCCTGAGCGCCGCGCGAGCGCACTGGCACCGACCCATGCGCTCCGCTACGATCAGCAATCGATGCGTCACGATGAGCTGATCTCCCCTGGTGGTTCAGGGGGTGACCCGACCTGCTTCGGGGGTTGATCCATGCCGGACGTCGCCAAGGTCACCGCGCAGCCGTACCCGTTCAGCCCACCCGACCGGCTCCACCTCGACCCGCGCTACGCCGAGCTGCGGCGCACCCAGCCGCTCATCCGGGTGCGGCTGCCGTTCGGCGAGGAGGGGTGGCTCGCCACCCGACACACCGACGTGCGGACCGTCCTCGGCGACGCGAGGTTCAGCCGGGCCGCCAGCGTCGGCCGGGACGAGCCACGGCTCACCCCGAGGCAGATCGAGGGCGGCATCCTGTCGATGGATCCGCCGGAGCACACCCGGCTGCGGCGGCTGGTCGCCAAGGCGTTCACCGCCCGCCGGGTCGAGCAGCTCCGGCCCCGCATCCGGCAGATCGCCGACGACCTCATCGATGCCATGGTGGCCGGCGGGACGCCGGCCGACCTGGTGGAGCACTTCGCCACCCCGCTGCCCATCCAGGTGATCTGCGAGCTGCTCGGGGTGCCCTTCGCCGACCGGCACCTGTTCCACGTCTGGTCGGAGGCGATCGTCTCGACCACCTCGCTGCCGCCCGAGCGCATTCAGGAATACCTCGACAACCTGTACGCGTACATCGGCGAGCTGGTCCAGCAGCGACGCCGGGCGCCCACCGACGACCTGATCTGCGCGATGGTGCGGGCGCGCGACGAGGACCAGGACCGGTTCACCGAACAGGAGATCGTGCAGCTCGCCGCCGGGCTGCTCGCCGCCGGCCACGAGACCACCGTCACCCAACTGCCGAACTTCGCGTACGTCCTGCTCACCCACCCGGAGCAGCTGGCCTGGCTGCGGGCCGACCCCGCCCGGGTGCCGACCGCGATCGAGGAGCTGATGCGCTACGTCCCGCTCGGGGTGGCCTCCTCGTTCGCCCGGTACGCCACCGAGGACATCAAGGTCGGCGGGGTGCTGGTGCGGGCGGGGGAACCAGTGATCGGCTCGATCTCGTCGGCGAACCGCGACGAGACCGTCTTCGCCGACCCCGATCGGCTCGATCTCGGACGGGAGACCAATCCGCACATCGGTTTCGGGCACGGCGTGCACCACTGCCTGGGGGCCCAGCTCGCCCGGATGGAGCTACAGGTCGGGATCGGCACGCTCGTCGCCCGGCTGCCCGAGCTGCGGATCGCCGTCCCCGAGCCGGAACTCACCTGGAAGAGCGGCATGATCGTCCGAGGTCTGGCCCGGATGCCGGTGGCCTGGTGAGCGCGGGCTGGCGGATCGCCGTCGACGCACGGCGCTGCATCGGGTCGGGTGGCTGCGTCGGCATGGCGCCGGCCCACTTCCGCCTGGAGGCCGGGTCGGCCACCCCGGTCGCGACGACTGTCGAACCGGACGAGACGGTGATCGACGCCGCCGAGTCGTGCCCGGTCGAGGCGATCACCGTACGCGACGACGACGGTGAGCTGATCGCTCCCGCCTGACACGACGCCTGACCTCGACGCACCGGAATCGTTCCCGCGGGTCGTGGGTCACCGAGGGTTTCGGGGAGCGATGCAGATTCGTCAACAGGTGCCCGAACGCACCGTCATCGGCCACCGACATCTGACGGTACTCATACATCACCGTTCGGTTTCGAGACGAAAACCCTTGCGCGTCCGCTGCATGGTGGATACCGCCGTCCCCTACGGAGACGAAACGCCCAAGGCGCTCACAACCACATGTCCCGCCCTGGCGAACTGATGCAGCAGAACGTCCGGGCAGTCGGCCGACATACCTCCAGCAACGGCTGAGGAGATCATCGGCTGAAGCGGGGATGGTTCTTGATGGTCCGGCTGAGCAGACTCGCCGTGTACGCCGTTACACACAGTCTCCCGAAGGGTCCTATCAGTGAGCTACAGCGCTCCGCCGCCCCCCGGTTATCCAGCTGTGCAGTCGCAGCAATTTCCGAAGAAACGCCCCATGAAGCTCATCGTTGGAGCGGCCGTCGGCGCTGTCCTGGTGCTTTGCTGCGGCGGAGTGACTATCGCTGCGGCGGTCGGCGGTGACGACTCGCCGCCCGCAAGAAGCGCCAACGCGGAGACGACCGCCGCAGCCTCAATCCCGACAGAAAGCCCCGCAGCGCCGGTGGTGGAGATCACCACCGCAGCACCCACCACCGCAGCGCCTACCGCAGCGGCGCCGAAGCCGAAGCCGAAGGCCACCACCACGGCGCCGGCCGAGCCGAAGCTGTCCGTAGAGCAGCAGAACGCCATCGAGGCCGCCTCCAATTACCTCCAATTTCAAGCGTTCTCCCGCTCCGGTCTGATCAAGCAGTTGGAGTTCGAGGGCTACCCGAGGAAGATCGCGACCGCAGCCGTGGATTCCCTGAAGGTTGACTACAGAAAACAGGCCTCCAAGACGGCGAAGAACTACCTCGACACCCAGGCGTTCTCCCGTTCGGGCCTGGTCAAGCAGTTGGAGTTCGAGGGGTACACGCACGCACAGGCCGTCTACGGCGTCGATCAGGTGATGTGAGGCGGGCATACGCCGCGCTTCGTCGTCACCGACCGCGCACGGCGTGGTGCTCCCGCCTCGCCGGCATAGGCGTCACGACGGTTCATAGGCCAGATTCGGTCGCAGCCACCGCTCGACGTCGGCGACGCTGGTGGCGCGGCGAGCGGCGTAGTCTTCGACCTGGTCCTTGCCGATACGGCCCACGGTGAAGTATTTCGCCGCCGGGTTGGCGAAGATCAGCCCACTGACGCTGGCTGCCGGCGTCATCGCGAAGGACTCCGTCAGGCCGATGCCGAGCTCGGCGGCGTTCAGCAGGTCGAACAGTTCCCGCTTCTCGCTGTGGTCCGGGCTGGCGGGATAGCCGAGCGCCGGTCGGATGCCCCGGAAGCGTTCGGCGTGCAGGTCGGCGAGGTCCGGCATGGCATCTGGTTCGAACCAGTCGCGGCGGGCCTTCAGGTGGATGTACTCGGCGAAGGCTTCGGCAAGCCTGTCGGCCAATGCCTTGACCATGATTGCGCGGTAGTCATCATGCTGGGCCTCGTACTGCGCGGCCAGGGAATCGGCGCCGTGGATGGTCACGGCGAAGCCGCCCAGGTGGTCGCCGGCAGGGGCCACGTAGTCGGCCAGGCAGCGGTTGTCGCGGCCGGCCGGTTTGACCGTCTGCTGGCGCAGCATCGGCAGGCGCACCCCGTTGCCGAGGACGATGTCGTCGCCCTCGGAGTGCGCGGGCCAGAAGCCGTAGATGCCTCGGGCCTGGAAGGAGCCGTCCTTCGTGATCTTGTCGAGCAGGGTGTTGGCGTCGTCGTAGAGCTCGCGGGCGACCGGCTGATCCAGGATCGCCGGGAACTTGCCCTTGAGTTCCCAGGCCAGAAAGAGGAACTGCCAGTCGATCATCTCGCGCAGCTCGGGAAGGGTGGGCTGGACCGTCCGTCGGCCGGTGAAGTCCGGGGTCGGCAGGTCGCTGAAGTCGACCTCCTCGCGGTTGGCGCGCGCCTCGGTCAAGCCGAGCATCGGCTGGGAGCGCCGGTTGGCATGCGCCTCGCGCAACTGCTCCTGGTCGACGCGGTTGGCGCGGTCCAGCTCGCGGGCCCGGCCATCGTCGAGCAGATCGGACAACACGCCGACGACCCGGGACGCGTCGAGCACGTGCAGAGTTGTGCCGTCGTACGAGGGGGCGATGCGCACGGCGGTGTGTTGACGCGATGTCGTGGCCCCGCCGATCAGCAGGGGCACCTTGAGGCCGCGGCGCTGCATCTCGGCACCGACTGTGACCATCTCGTCGAGCGATGGCGTGATCAGACCGGACAGGCCGATGACGTCAGCGCCCTCGGCGACCGCCGTGTCCAGGATCCGGCTGGCCGGAACCATCACGCCCAGGTCGATGACCTCGTAGCTGTTGCAGCCCAGGACCACGCCCACGATGTTCTTGCCGATGTCGTGCACATCACCCTTCACGGTCGCCAGCACGACCTTGACCTGCCCGCGGCCCGGATCGATCCGCCCCTCCAGACGGGCCTGCTCCTTCTCGGCTTCCATGAACGGTTCGAGGTAGGCCACCGAGCGCTTCATCACCCGGGCGCTCTTGACCACCTGCGGCAGGAACATCTTGCCGGCGCCGAACAGATCGCCGACGATCTTCATTCCGTTCATCAGCGGACCCTCGATGACATCGAGAGGTCGGTCGAGGCCCAGCCGGGCCTCCTCGGTGTCCTGTTCGATGAAGTCGACGATGCCGTGGACCAGCGCGTACGACAGCCGCTCGTGCACCGGCGCCTCGCGCCAGGACAGGTCGACCGCACGCTTCGTACCGGAACCGGTAACGGTCGACGCGAAGGTGACCAGGCGATCGGTGGCGTCCGGGCGGCGGTCGAAGATCACGTCCTCGACGAGCTCGACGAGGTCGGCGGGGATGTCGGCGTACACAGCGAGCTGGCCGGCGTTGACGATGCCCATGTCCAGCCCGGCGCGCACAGCGTGAAACAGGAACGCCGAATGCATGGCTTCGCGAACCACGTCGTTGCCGCGGAAGGAGAACGACAGGTTGGAGATGCCGCCGCTGGTGCGGGCCCCCGGGCAGCGCGCCTTGATCAGCGGGAGGGCGTCGATGAACGCCTTCGCGTACCCGTTGTGCTCGGCGATGCCGGTGGCGACCGCGAGGACGTTCGGGTCGCAGATGATGTCCTCCGGCGCGAACCCGGCCTGCTCCACGAGCAGGTCATAGGCCCGGCCGCAGATGGACACCTTGCGTTCGGTGGTGTCGGCCTGGCCGTGTTCGTCGAAGGCCATCACCACCACGCCGGCGCCGTAGTCGTGGATCCGGCGGGCCTGAGCCAGGAAGGACTCCGTGCCCTCCTTGAGGCTGATCGAGTTGACCACACCCTTGCCCTGCACGCACTTGAGGCCGGCTTCCAGAACCGTCCACTTGGAACTGTCGATCATCACTGGGATACGGGCGACCTCCGGCTCGGTGGCGATGAGGTTGAGGAAGGTCGTCATGGCGCGCTCGCTGTCGAGCAGGTCCGCGTCCATGTTGACGTCGAGCAGGTTGGCGCCGCCGCGGACCTGCTCCAGGGCCACGTCGACCGCGCCCTGATAGTTTTCCGACTCGATGAGCCGGCGGAACTTGGCCGAGCCGGTGACGTTGGTGCGCTCACCGATCATCACGAACCCGGTGTCGGGTCCGATCGCGAACGGCTCCAACCCGCTGAACCGGGTGGTTTCCGGCAGGGCGGCAACGGCCCGTGGCCGTGTGCCGGCCACGGCGGCGGCGATCCGGGCGATGTGGTCGGGTGAGGTGCCGCAGCATCCCCCGGCGATGTTGAGCAAGCCGGACGCGGCGAACTCACCGAGTAGGCCGGCGGTCTCCTCCGGCGTCTGGTCGTAGCCGCCGAAAGCGTTCGGCAGACCGGCGTTGGGGTGACACGCCACGTAGGTTCCGGCGATCTTGGAAAGCTCCTCGACGTGCGGGCGCATCTCGGCCGCGCCCAGCGAGCAGTTCACGCCGACGACCAGCGGATCGGCCCGCTCTATCGAGCGCCAGAAAGCCTCCACGGTCTGCCCCGACAGAGTCCGGCCGCTGAGGTCGACGATGGTCACGGAGATCCACAGCGGCAGCTGCGGCGCGACCTCGCGGGCGGCGGCGATCGCGGCCTTCGCGTTCAACGTGTCGAAGATCGTCTCGATCAGAAGCAGGTCGACACCGCCCTCGGCCAGGGCCGAGATCTGCTCCGCGTACGCCGCGCGCACCTCGTCGAAGTCGACGGCGCGATACGCCGGGTCCTCGACCCGCGGCGACAGCGACAGCGTCACGTTCAGGGGCCCGACCGAGCCGGCCACGAACCGGCCATCGAACTCGTCCGCCGCCTGCCGGGCCAGCCGGGCACCCTGAACGTTCATCTCACGAACCAGTGGCTGGAGCCCGTAGTCGGCCTGGCCGATGCTCGTCGCCGTGAAGGTGTTGGTGGTGGTGATGTCGGCGCCGGCGGCCAGATACTGCCGGTGCACGTCCAGAATGAGATCAGGCCGGGTGAGGTTGAGCAGGTCGGGATCACCGCTGACATCCTGCGGATGGTCGACGAGCAGGTCGCCTCGATAGTCCGCGGCGGTGAGCTTCGCGCCCTGCAACATCGTTCCCCAGGCACCGTCCAGCACCAGAACACGCTGCGACATCAGCTGCCGCAGCGACGATGCGGCACTGCCATGGTCAGGTAACGCGCTCAAAGCCGCCTCCGATGCTCGGAGGCGCCCTTGTCGATGACACAAAAGCCGAGCGTGGCGGGCTTCGCCCGTTGCAGCGCCTCTCGGCCTGACCGGTATATGATACCCCGATCCGCTCGCCTGGTCGTCCCGTGACGCCTCGGCGTCCAGCCGCGGCGGCAGGCGGCACGTCGAAGCCAACCACTACACAGGATGAAAAGCGCTCACTGAGGGGCGTACGGAGCGTTTCGAAATCACATGGATGAACGCCAAGGGCCTGGCTGGCTCCCTGCTGGTCAGGCCTTGGTTGTGCCCCCGGCAGGATTCGAACCTGCGACACACGGTTTAGGAAACCGATGCTCTATCCCCTGAGCTACGAGGGCGCGAGGGCCTAGTCTAGCGACCTGGGGTTCACCTGGGGTGGCAGGGAGTGGCCCACGTTCACCCACGTTCCCCCGTCCGCCGTTGTCGCAGCCCAGGACCACACGCCGAGCACACGAACCCCGGTTTGCGCCCGGCGGTCGGCCGCAGTGACCCGTGTTGGCGCCGGTTCACCCGGGTTGGCATCCGCTGGAGAGCACACACCGCGCACATCATCGAAGACCTACACCCTCGCCCGGGTCCCACTCCTCGCGGTGCACAGGCTGCAAGGCTGGCTGCGCGCGGATTGCGCATAACCCCGATCTTGCCAGCCATGGGACGCATATCCTGCTGCTGCGCCCGGCCTTGGTGTCAACGGCCAAGGACGGGTGGCTAGTTGGGCAGCCGACTCCACAGAGCGCGAAGCCCAAACCCCCTGCCGGGCGATAAATCCGACCGCACTGGCGGGCGAGTAGCCGAACCGGCGGCTGCCCGGACCGGCTCTGCCGCCGCAACTGTCGTCTGTACGGCAAGGGGTTGGGGCACCTTCGAGAGCGGTGCCGACCCCTTCCACGAACGTCCCCGCCCAGGTGGCCCGCATATCGAACACCAGATCACCGCATAGCGAACGCGACTGGTGCCGCAAATCGAAAGACTAAGCCCTCGCAGATCGAAAATACACCCGTTATCATGACGCCGTGCCCACCTCGCACCTGATCCCCCGCCGCGCCGCCGCGCAGGTCAATGCCGCTCTGGCGGACACCCGCGTCGTCTTGATCAGCGGAGCACGCCAAGCAGGCAAGAGCACCCTGGTTCGCCTCGTTGCCGGCGATCGCCTGGCCGAGCGCCGCGATCTTGATCGGGCTCAGGACCGGGCGGCGGCGATCGCCGACCCGGTCGGGTTCGTGGACTCCTCCGAACTCCTGGTCGTCGACGAGATCCAGCGCGCTCCGGAACTCCTGCTGGCCATCAAGGCAGCAGTCGACGAGGACCCTCGTCCGGGCCGGTATCTGCTCACCGGCTCGTCACGGTTGTTCGGCATGGTCGCCGCCCCGGACGCGTTGCCCGGCCGGATGGAGACCGTGGAACTCTGGCCGTTCTCCCAAGGCGAACTCGACGCTGAGCCGGACGGGTTCATCGACGCCGTTTTCACGCTCGGTCCGGACCTGCGACACGAGTCGAAGGTGACCCGCGCCGACTACGCGGCCCGGATCGTGCGCGGCGGCCTACCCGAGGCCACCACCCGTACCGACCCGCGCCGCCGCCAACGGTTCCTCGACGCCTACGTCCAGGCGCTCATCGACCGCGATGTCCGGCAACTGTCCGACATTCAGCACAAGGGCGAGCTACGCAAACTGGTACGCCTGCTTGCGGCCAGGTCCGCGACCATCATCGCCGCCAACTCCCTCGAATCCGCCCTCGGACTGAGCCGGCCGACGATCGCCCGCTACCTCCAGGCCCTGGAAGAAATCTTCCTGATCAAACGGATCCCGGGCTGGTCCCGCAACCTGGGCACCCGGGCCACCGCCGCGTCGAAACTGATCTTCGTCGACTCAGGCATCGCCGCCAACGAGATCGCGACCGACGCCCGGGCACTGCTCCGGCCGGGCGCACCGTTCGGCCCGCTGCTCGAATCATTTGTCCTGTCCGAGCTGTCCCGGCAGCTAACCTGGTCCGAGCAGCCCGTCGACCTGTCCCACTACCGCGACCAGAGCAGGTACGAAGTCGACGCGGTGCTGGAGAACCGAGCTGGTCAGGTAGTCGGGATCGAAGTCAAAGCAGCCACCACCGTCGGACCCGACGACTTCCGCGGGCTACGCCGACTCGCCGACCGCCTCGGCGACGACTTCATCGCCGGCATCGTCCTCTATACCGGAACCTCCACGCTGCCGTTCGGCGACAGACTCCGCGCCATGCCGGTAAGTACCCTGTGGCAGGTTTCCGCCTCGACCGCAGACTGACCTCGCCCGCAGGTCACTCCTCAGCCGGTCAGGGCCACCGAGGACCGAAAGGGCGTGGTCTGCTGATCTTCAGCAAGCGATCGCAACTGGACCGCGCAGCGACCGGCACACGAGGCCAAGAAACGAAGAGCCGCAGGTCATCGGCCTGCGGACAGCGGTGGAGCGTCGGGTTAGGAAACCGATGCTCTATCCCCTGAGCTACGGGGGCGCGAGCGCACAGTCTAGCGACCTGGGCGTTCACCTGGGGTGGCAGAGAGCGACAGGCGTCCACCCATGTTCCCCGGGCCCTCGTTCGCCCAGCCCAGGACCACACTCGAAGACTCCATACGACCGTAGTTGATCATGACGCACACGGTGGGCAGCCGGCGCGATGGGTTCGCGTCGGCGGATGCTCATGTGGCCAGGGTCGACCGTCCGGGCGAAGAGTCGTGAGTCACCATCACAGGATACCCCCGGGGGGTAGGGTGACGGTGAGGAGGCGAGACGATGTCCCACGACGCGCATCAATACGGCGATCACCCGGCAGCTGCGGGCCAGCGGCACGGCACGTCCGGGCAGGGGGATCACGGCGGGCACGACAAGCACGCAGGGCACGATCCGGAGGCGTTCCGTCGCAAGTTCTGGCTGAGCCTCGCGCTCACCGTGCCGATCGTGGCGACGAGTCACATGGTGATGGACTGGTTCGGCTACCGGCTCGACTTTCCGGGCATCGGCCTGGTCGGGCCGGTGCTGGGGACCGTGGTGTTCGCGTACGGTGGCTGGCCGTTCCTGCAGGGCGCGGTGCGGGAGGTGCGGGACCGGGCGCCGGGGATGATGCTGCTGATCGCGATGGCGATCAGCGTGGCCTACGTGGCCTCGCTGGCGACCGCGCTCGGGGCCTTCGACCTGGACTTCTGGTGGGAGTTGGCCGCCCTGGTGACCATCATGCTGCTCGGCCACTGGCAGGAGATGAAGGCGATCGGCCAGGCCCAGGGGGCGCTTGCGGCCCTCGCCGCGCTGCTGCCCGACGACGCGGAACGCATCGGCGACGACGGCGAGCCACACCGGGTGTCGGTGACCGATCTGCGGCTCGGCGACGTGGTGCTGGTCCGGCCGGGCGGGCGGGTACCGGCCGACGGGCAGGTGATCGACGGCGGCGCCGAGCTGGACGAGTCGATGATCACCGGGGAGTCGAGGCCGGTCGCCCGGGGCGTCGGGGACCGGGTGGTGGCCGGCACGGTGGCCACCGACGCGGCGATCCGGGTCCGGGTGGACGCGGTCGGCGACGACACCGCGCTCGCGGGCATCCAGCGGCTGGTGGCGCAGGCGCAGCAGTCCAGTGGGCGGGCGCAGGTGCTCGCGGACCGGTTCGCCGCCTGGCTCTTCTACATCGCCACCGCCACCGCCGTGGTCACCCTCGTGGTGTGGACCCTGGTCGGGAACCTCGACGAGGCGGTGGTCCGCACCGTGACGGTGCTGGTGATCGCCTGCCCGCACGCCCTCGGCCTGGCCATTCCGTTGGTCATCGCCCTGTCCACCGCGGTGGCGGCCAAGGGCGGCATCCTGGTGAAGGATCGGCTCGCCCTGGAGCGGATGCGCACGGTGGACGCGGTGCTGTTCGACAAGACCGGCACCCTGACCCGCGGCGAGCACGCGGTGACCGGGGTCGCCGGAGTGGGCGACGTCTCCGACGACGAGGTGCTCGCCGTCGCCGCCGCGGTCGAGGCCGACAGCGAGCACCCTCTGGCGCGGGCCATCGTCGCCGCCGCGCAGCAGCGGCAGATGTCCCGGCGGGCGTCGGGATTCCGGTCCCTGACCGGCCGGGGCGTGCGGGCTGAGGTCGACGGCACGACGTACGCGGTCGGTGGCCCGGCGCTGCTGCGCGAACTGGACGCGGCGGTACCCGACGATCTGGCCCGCCACCAGCGGGAGTGGTCCGACCGAGGAGCGGCGGTGCTGCACCTGCTGCGCGTCGACGGCGACGGCGACGGCCGGGCCGTCGTGGTCGGCAGTCTCGCGCTGGAGGACGAGGTCCGCCCGGAGGCCCGGCAGGCGATCGCCGACCTGCGCGACCGGGGAGTCCGGAAGATCGTGATGATCACCGGTGACGCGCGGCCGGTCGCCGAGGCGGTCGCCGCCGATCTCGGCTTCCGGCCCGGCGAGGACGAGGTCTTCGCCGAGGTGCTGCCGGCGGACAAGGACGACGCGGTGGCGGACCTGCAGCGGCGGGGCCTGCGGGTGGCGATGGTCGGCGACGGGGTGAACGACGCCCCGGCGCTGGCGCGGGCCGACGTGGGCATCGCCATCGGCGCCGGCACCGATGTGGCCATCGAGTCGGCCGGGGTGGTGCTGGCCTCCTCGGATCCGCGCGGTGTGACGGGAGTGATCGCCCTGTCCCGCGCCTCGTACCGCAAGATGATCCAGAACCTGGCCTGGGCGGCCGGCTACAACGTCGTCGCTCTTCCCTTGGCGGCGGGCGCGCTGGCGTGGGCGGGTGTGACGCTCAGTCCGGCCGTCGGCGCGGTGCTGATGTCAGCGTCGACGATCGTGGTGGCGCTCAACGCCCAGCTGCTGCGCCGGGTGCGGCTACGCCCGCAGGACCAGCAGTGACGGGTTGTCCGGCAATCGGGGACGGGTGGCCGGTAGCGTGCTGCCCGGCTGGGCGGTGTGCCTGGCGGTCATCGGCGGCTTCGGGGTGGCGCTGGCGGCGGCCTCGGGGCGGGACTTCGACAAGCAGTTCCTCACCATGATGATCGCCCACCACGAGGGTGCGATCTCGATGGGCCGGACGGAGGCCACCCAGGACGCCAACACCGACGCGAAGGCCCTCGCGGAACGGATCAGCACCAGCCAGCAGACCGAGATCGACACGATGAGGTCCATCCTGGCCAGGATCTGACCAGGAACGCGGTGGCCGGACCCGGGTGGGCGTCCGGCCACCGCGCCGCCCGCGCTCAGGCCAGGTACGCCAGGTTGACCATCATGCCGGTTTCGGCGTGGTACGGGTTGTGGCAGTGGGTCATCCACTGACCCGGGTTGTCGGCGTCGAGGTCGACGGTGACGGTCTGTCGGGCGGGCACGATGACGGTGTCCTTGCGGGTGCCTGAGCCGACGACGGCGAAGGTGTGCCCGTGCACGTGCATGGGGTGGAACATGGCGCTGCGGTTGATCAACCGCAGCCGCACCCGTTCCCCCTGCCGCACCGTCAGCGGTGCGGAGTGCGCGTAGTCGGCGCCGTTGATGGTCCACCGGTACGGCATCATCGCCCCGTCGAGCACCAGGTCGTGGGTGCGGTCCACCGCGCGGTCGGGAAGACGAACGGCGTCGGGCACGGGCTGAGCACCGGTGACGAGGACCGCTTGATCGAGTTCGCCGGGACGCGCGTCGGCAGGCGGCGCGTCGCCGGCGCCGGTGCGCACGACGGCGACCGCCTGCCCGCTCTTGCCCTCGGCCGAGGCGACCAACGGGAACACCCCGTCGGCGAGGGTGACCGTGACATCGGCGCGCTCCCCCATGCCCAGCAGCAGCGCGTCGGCGTCGGTCGGGGTGACGGACCAACCGTCGGTGTGGGTGAGGGTGAGCCGGTGCCCGCCCAGCGCCACCCGGAAGGCGGTGTCGGCGGCGGCGTTGACCAGGCGCAGCCGCACCCGCTGGCGAGGGCGGCCGGTGAACGTGACAGGGGCCGTCGGGACGCGGCCGTTGACCAGATACCAGGGGTAGGCGACGTCGCCTGTGCCGCCGAGTAGCGGCGAGACGTACCGCTCCATGCCCGTCCCACCGCCGGCCATTGCCATGTCGCCCATGGCTCCCATGCTCCGCAGCCCGGTGAGGACCTCGTCCGGGGTGCGGCCGGTCCCGTCGACCCAGTCGTCGAGCACGACGATCCACTCGGCGTCGTAGCGGCCCGGCTCGGCCGGGTCGTCCACGATCAGGACGCCGTGCAGGGCCCGGTCGAGTTGCAGTCCGGTGTGCGGATGGAAGAAGTACGTGCCGGGGTCGGGGACGGTGAACGCGTACGTGTGCCGGGCACCGGCGGGGATGGGCGCCTGGGTGAGGCCGGGCACGCCGTCCATGTCGTTGCGCAGCGCCACCCCGTGCCAGTGCACGCTGGTGTCCACGGGCAGCCGGTTGTCCACCTCGACGCGCAGCAGGTCACCGGCGCGCGCCCGGATCACCTGCCCGTCCGGGCTGTCGGTGTAACCCCAGGTGGACACGGTCGGACCGCCCAGGTCCAGACTCACCGGCCGAGGTGTCAGTGTCGCGGGGATCGTCCGGCCACCCGCACGGCGGCGGGCCGCCTCGACGCTGGCCGCCGCCGTACCGTCCGGGGCGACCAGCCGCGCGGACCCGCCCACGGCCCACGTCCACCCGCTGACGGCAGCACCGAACGCGACCGCGCCCACCGCGCCGACAAGCACCTGACGACGCGAAACCCGCCGCGGCCCGGTCACCACGACACATCCCGTCGATGGCACTTGTCGTCGTCCATCTCAGCGCAGACGAACCGCTCGTGATGAATCTGACGGCCGACGTCCCGCCCGCCGGCCCGGACCCGCCACGCGGACCCGCCACCGACCGACATCGGCGCCGCCGCCATCAGCAGCGGCCACAGCCACCCGCCGGATCCCGTCATCGCCGCTCACCCGCCTGCACCAGCCGGACCCGCACGTTCCAGGTCATGTGCACCTGGCTCGGACGCTACGACCACCAGCCATCCCGCGGCAGGGCGATCGGGACCAGTCGGACGGGTAGAAGGTCCCGACCGACCTGGCCGGGCGGCGCCGACTACACGCCGCCCTACCAGGCCAGCACCATGCTCTCCCTCGCCCTGCTCATTCCGTGGAGCATGCTCATCCAGCGATGGCTCTACGGCGTATCCGGCCAGTTCGGCGCCTACCGGGCAGGCGGGCGGGTGGTGGCCGGGGGCACGGCCTCGCAGGTGGTGCCGTCCGCTGGCAGCTTTCCATCGATCAACGCGGCGTCAATGGCGGCATCGATACACGGGCCGCTGGTGCGGTAAGAGGTGTGGGCGACGCCCTCGCGGGTGAGCAGGACGGCGTTCTCCAGCCGCTCCGCCATGGCCTCGGCCCAGTGGTACGGGGACACGTTGTCCAGCCGGCCACCGACCACCAGGATCGGCGGGGCGCCGGCGCCGGTGAGTTCCCGCGTGAAGCGGTCCTCGTTCTCGACCGGCCACAGCGCACAGTTCAACGCGCTGTAGGCGGCCCGGCTGCCGAGCCGCTCCCCGCGTTCGGCGATCTTCTTCGCCGCCGCGTGATGCTCGGACAGCTTGCCCAGCTTCGGCCAGTCCACGCACCGGACCGCGTTGTGCGGCTCCTGGAGGATCGCGAACGGCCCACCGAACGGCGCGACCGTGATCCTTGAGACCAGGAAGTGCAGAGCCGTGCCGTTGCCCTGCTGCGCGGCGAGCAGGCCCGCGGTGAGGGTGGGCCAGAGCACCCGGTTGCCGGCCGCGGCCCGTACGGCTTCCAGGGCCATCGCCCCGTCGAGCGTGCCGCCCGGCGTGAGGCCCTCCGCCGGGGGAACCCGCAGCGGCTTCGCCTCCAGCTTGGTGATCAGGGCGTCGAGCGCGGCCTCCGGATCACCGTCGCCGAAGGCGCACACCCGCACGCCTTCGGCACGGCAGGTCCTGAACCAGGCGTCGAGCGTCTCCTCGTTGGAGCGGGCGACGTCGTCCAGCAGCCGCAGCGGGTCGTTCTGCCACAGGCTGGTGTCGACCGGGGCGTCGATCACCATCTGGCGTACGCGGTCGGGGAAGAGCGTGGCGTACATCGGTCCCACGACCGTGCCGTAGGAGGCGCCGTAGAAGGTGATCTTCTCCTCGCCGAGCGCGGCGCGTACCTGGTCGAGGTCCCGGGCCACGTTGTCGGTGGACAGGCTCGCCAGGAACTCGGGGCTCTGGTGGGCCAGGCAGCCCTTCGTGACGGTGCGGGCGTCGGTGAGCAGCGTGCCGAACGGCTTCCCGCCGGGGATGGTGGGGTCGCGGTTCTCGGCTGCCTGCTCGGCGCGCTGCTCGTCGGTGAGGCAGCGCACGGCGCCGGACTTCCCGACCCCGCGCGGGTCCATGCCGACGACGTCGAACCGGGCGACGACGTCGGGTGAATAGGGGCCCGTGTCGTTGGCGGTGTCGATGGACGCGACCGTCTCGGTGGCCGGCACCCCCGGACCACCCGGGTTGATGAACAGGCTGCCGATGCGTCGGGCCGGGTCGGTGGCACGGTGCCGGGTCACGGCGAGCTTGATCTGCTCGCCGTCGGGGTCCGCGTACTCCAGGGGCACCTCGACGGTGGCGCAGTCGAGGCCCTGACCGCACTCCGCCCACCGCGCCGGCGCCGGGGTCGGCGCGGGCACGGCCGGGCCGGCGGTCTCCGTGGCGCGGTCCGCCGCCGCCGTGCTGGCCCCACCGGTGCAAGCGGTCAGGGCGAGCGCGGCGGCGGCCAGCGCCGCGGCGATCCGTAGCGGTCGGGGTGACACGCTGATATGTCGGTGGGAGAGTCGCATGTCATCGACGCTAGGCGGGCCAACCGGCTCCGTTATCCGACCAAGGCTCCGGATCCCCGAACCAAAGGAGGAGCGGTCAATCCGGGGGAACGAGTCCCGCCTCCTGCACGAGCAGTGCCACCTGTACGCGGTTGGTGAGATCCAGCTTGGTGAGGATCGCCGACACGTGGGTCTTGACAGTGGTCAGGCCGAGGTGGTGCCGCACGGCGATCTCCGCGTTGGTGCGCCCGGCGCCGATCTCGGCCGCCACCGTCCGCTCCCGGTCGGCGAGCACGCCGAGACGACGTCGGGCGGCCTGCTGCCGACCGTCCTGCTCCGAATCCGCGACCCGCGCGATGAGTCGACGCATCACCTCGGGCGAGAGCACGGGACGTCCCTGCGCCGCGTGCCGGATCGCCACGACGAGCTCGTCGGGCGGGGTGTCCTTCAGAAGGAACCCGGCCGCGCCCGCCCGCAGGGCACGCAGCACATGGGCATCGGCGTCGAAGGTGGTGAACACGATGACCTGCGGAGCGGACGATCCCCCGCGCAGCGTTTCCGTGGCGGTGAGCCCGTCGGTGCCGGGCATCCGGATGTCCATCAGCACCACGTCGGGCCGGTGGCGTCGGGCCAACTCCACCGCCTCCGCGCCGTCGCTCGCCTCGGCCACCACCCGCAGGTCGGGCGCCCCGCTCAGCATCATCTTCAGCCCGAACCGGACCACCGGGTCGTCGTCGGCGACCAGCACGTCGATGACCGGCCCGTCCCCGGCAGGCGTGCCGTCGGCCGGCGGGAGAAGGGTCACGACGGCCAGGGTAACCGCAGCCGGAGCCGCCAGCCGCCCGAGTCGGTCGGCCCGTGGTCGAGCTGCCCGCCCACGAGCCGGGCGCGCTCTCCGAGCCCGCGCAGCCCCGCCCCGGAACCATCGGGACGCGAGGACGGAACCGTCGGCGGCGCGTTCACCACCTCGGCGGTCACCTGGTCGTCGGGCCGTCCCGTGAGGCGGACCACCACCGGCGCACCCGGCGCGTGCTTGCGTACGTTGGTCAGGCCCTCCTGCACGAGGCGGTAGAGCGTGCGACCCTGCGTCTCCGGGAGGTTCCGGTCCTCGGTCGTCACCCCCGCCTCGTCCCGTAACTCGACAGGCGTGCCCGCCTGACGGGCCTCGTCGATCAGCTCCGGGATGTTCTCGACGCCCGGCAGTGGCAGCTCACCCACGGGAGCCCGGAGCACCCCGATCACCTCGCGGAGGTCCTGCAGGGCGCGGTGCGCGTTCTCGCGGACCACCTCGGCGGCCCGCGCCCGGTCCTCGGCCGGCGCGTCGCGCGAATAGGCGAGGGCGCCCGCATGGACGCTGAGCAGCGAGAGCCGATGTCCGAGGACGTCATGCATCTCCCGCGCGAGCGCCTCCCGGGCCTCCCGGGCCGCATGCTCGGTCCGCAGCAGCGCCTCGACCTCGGCCGCCGCCGCCCGCTCCCGCAGGGCGGCGACCAGCGCCCGGCGGCTGCGTACGGACAGCCCCCACGCCACGATGGCGAGGTTCCCCAGCCCGATGATGACGAACACCGTCATCGGCGGTGCCGCCGTCTCGGGCCACTGCAACTGGTAACCGGTGAGCGCGGCCAGGCTGACCGCACACACCGCGACCGTCGCCCTGGTGGAGCGATGCACCGCGACGGTGAACAACGCGACGATCGCGGCCGGAGCGACCGTCTCCGAGAACGAACTCGCCACGGCCAGGACAGCGCCGAGCACGACCGGGAACCGGCGCCGCCACCACAGCGCCAGAGCGCCGAGCATCCCGGTGGCCCAGTCCGCGTACCGGATCCAGGCGGAGCCCGGCACCGCGTCGTTGACCTGGGAGACCACCGAGATCAGTCCGACCGCACCGGCCAGCACGATCAGGGTGGCGTCGACCACCCGGTCGTCCACCGCCTCCCGGAGGGTCCGACGCGGGGGCTCGGTTGTCCGACTCATCGCATCGAGCCTAGGGCTCGCGGAGAATCAGCACCCACGGTGTCCGCTCCCACCTCCGCCGGCACCAGCGCCGCCGGCACCAGCGCCGCCGTGGCCTGCGCACCGGGCTGCGGCGTCCCTTGCGGTGCGCTACCGCGTCGGATACAAAGTTGGCATCGAGACTTCCGATATCGGACAGTCGCCGGAGCACCGGCCAGTCGTGGAGGCAGGCGGATGGCATCGACCCCCGTGGACGGCTCTGCGTACCAGCCGGAGCCCGCCGGACTCGCACCGGACTGGTCCCACCCTAGGCACAACTCGGAGATCGACTGGGACACCTTCGATCCGCGGTCGTACCTGAGGTCGAACTACGTGACCCTGCGCACCGACGACCGCGAGATCCTGCGCCATCTCCGGGACTTCTTCGCGGCGGCGGAGCTGTCCGACGCCCGGTGCCTGGACGCGGGTTCGGGCGCGAACCTCTACCCGGCACTGGCCATGCTGCCGTTTGCGGAGCGCCTCGACCTGTGCGAATGGTCCGCCGCCAACGTCGACTGGCTCCGTACCCAGCTCGACGGCTACGACGCGTCCTGGGACCCCTTCTGGCAGGTGTGCGCGGAGCAGCCGGCGTACTCGGCGGTGGCCGATCCGCGGCGCCGTCTCGCGCGGGTGGGCCGGGTGCACAGGATGAGCGTCTTCGATCTGCCGGCGCAGAGCTGGGACGCGGGAACGATGTTCTTCGTGGCGTGCTCGATCTCCTCGGACGCGGCGGAGTTCGAGCGTGCGATCGCCCGGTTCCTCGGGGCCCTTCGACCCGGGTCGCCGTTTGCCGCGGGCTTCATGCTCGGCTCCCGCGGTTACCTCGTCGGCGAGCACTACTTCCCGGCCGTGACGTTACGAGCCGACGACGTGGCGGCCACGGTCGGAGCCGGCGCGGACGACCTGGCTCTCCACGAGGTACGCGCCGAGCCACCGCTGCGCGAAGAGGACCTCAGCATGCTGCTGGTCACCGGCCGTACCCACGACCGGCGATGACCGTGTCCGGTCGGTGCCGGCCCGGGTTCGGTCCGGGCCCGCCCGAAGGTCACCGATCGACGGCCCGACCACCGGCGGTCCACCGCCACCCCGACGAGGCGCTGCTGACCGCCCCGAACCGGCCGCCACCCCCGCCTTCAACCCGCCGTCGATGCTCGATGACATCGCCACCGCGCCACGCCGGGCGAGCGAGGGGTTTCCCATGCTGGTTTTCATGACCTCTCCGACGGGTGGCACCGGGCGCTCCGTGACCGGCGCGAACATCGCCTACCGCAGCGCGCTGTCCGGCCGGCCGACCTGCTACCTGGACTACGACTTCGGCTCGCCGACCGCCGGCACCACGTTCGAGATTCCCTGGGCCGCCAACGGGGTGGAGGGCACCGGGCCCGACGGCGGCGGCCTGCACCGGTACCTGCGCGGAGAGATTCCGGCACCGGCGCAGCTGGACGTCTGGAACGGTGCGGGAACGCGCCGGCGAGGGCGCCCGATCGGCGCCGGCCCCCTGGTGGTGCTGCCCGGCCAGCGCTACGGCAGCGACTTCGGCTTCACCGACGACATCGCCAGGCGCTGCGCCGAGCTGTTTCTCCGGCTGGAGGAGGAGTTCGATCTCACCCTGGTGGATCTGAGCGCCGGCCGGTCCTACGCCAACCAGCTCGCCCTGGCCGCCACCGCCACGCCGGTGCTGCGGAAGGTGACCGCCCGGTGGGTGGTCTTCCACCGGTGGACGCCGCAGCACGTCACGGCGGCCGCCGATCTGGCCTTCGAGGCCGGCGGGATCATCGCGATGGGCAAGGAGTACGGCCACGAGCCGGAACGGCTCCGGGAGTCGCTGCGGTTCGTGCGTACCGCCGTGCTCAGTTCGCACGGCCCGGAGGTGCAGCATCTCGGCGTCGCGCAGCAGGCCTTCCTGCGCAGATGCGACGCGGAACTGTCCGAGCTGGCCCGTCGGCGGGGCATCGGACGCTACGCGCTGCTCGGCACCGTTCCGCTGGATCCGCTGTTGCAGTGGCGGGAGCAGCTCATCACGGATCACGACGTATCTCGCGGGATCGCCAGCGCGGAGACCGTGCGCGCCTTCGCCACGCTGACGGAACGGCTCTTCGACGACACCGTGTGGGAGACCTTGTGAGATCCGTGGACGTCAGTTTCCAGGAGACGGCGGCGGTGCGTCGTACGGAGAGCGTGGCCTACTCGCACTTTTCGGTTGAGCTGGGGCACATCTACGCGGAGGACTTCGGCGACGGGTGCCGGGAACTGGCTCGCAAGTTCGAGCGCATCGCGGTCTGGGCCCAGGCGATCCCGGCGCTGGCCCAGCGAGGGCTGCCGCCCGACCGGCGGCCACGGATAAGCACGTGTTTCCTGGTGGACGACTACTTCCACCGCTTCGGCAGCCCTCGAGAGGTGATACCGCAGGTCCAGCGAGCTGCGAAGGCACACGGCCTCACGTTGGACTACGTGGCCCGGGAATCCAGTTTCGCCCGGTACGGCGACGTGGAACTGGCCCAACTGGTGGTCGACACCCTGGTGGTCGAGCCACCCCGGCACACCACCGGGATCCGGCCGCCGTTGAGCGAGACCGGGTGGCTGTCCAACGGCAGGCGCTCCCCGGGCCACGCCGGCGCCCCGGCGCTGACTCCGCCGAAGCGGTGGTCCCCACCGGTGGAGTCCGGTGACCCCCGGCACTCCATCTTCGTCGATGTCGAGCTGTGGTCCGACGAGCCGCAGGGTCGGGTGTGGGCCTGCGCGCTGCTCGCCTCGGTCTGGCAGATGATCCGGTTGGGCGTGCTGCGGCACCGGGGTGAGCCGGTCACCCAGCCGTACCGACTGCCGGCCGACGAGTCGCTGCCGACCGACTGGGACAAGCTGCCGGCGATCGTCCAACTGAACCGGGCCGCCGCGCCGTTCTGCGCGTACCGGACGGTTACCCTGATGGACCCCCGGTACCTTCCGGTGGAGCTGGCGGTGCGGACCATCCTCGGCCAGGTCGCGGTGCCCCCGGTGGTGGCCCGGCAGGTCGCCGAGCGGGCGACCGGCGAGGGCGTACAGCTACCCGTTGATCTCGTCGACCGGCTGAGCTACGTGTTCACCGGCGGATAGGGCCGCACGCCTACGCGCCGCCGGGCCGGCTGGCCGCCGCGCGGTCGGCCAGTTCACGTACCAGGGCCGTGGTGCCCACCGTGAGCTGGTCGCGGATCCAGTTGACCGACGAGGTCCACTGCCGGCTGAAGCCGGGGACCTCCTCGAGCCGCTCCCAGATCGGCAGCAGCCGCGGGTCCACCCGGGCGCCGGGCAGCCACAGGTGCAGCAGGTGCTCCAGCACCGGTCGGAGCTGGTCGATGTGCTGCTGCGCGGGCACGCTGCGAGCGACCGCGGTCTCCACCACGGCGGACAGGACGGTGAGCAACCAGTCGTGCAGGGCGAGATCCTCGCACAGGCCGGCCACCGCGGTCGGCACGTCCTGCGGACTGACGACGAGTTCGACCGTCCGCAGGGTGGGCGATTCCACAGTCACCGTCGCGCGGCCCGTCGCGTCCGGCTCCGGATCGACCTGCGCGGTCCAGCGCAGTCGGGTCCGCGCCGCGCGGAGCGGCGGGCGTCGGTCCAGCAGGTCGGACATCTGCACGATGTCGAGCGTTCGACCGGTGATCGCTTCCAGGTTCAACACGTCCGCGGCCGAGCCCTGGCGGAAGCCCGCGGCCAGGTCGGTGGGGTCGAGTTGGCCGACCGTCTCCAGCACCCCGGGATTGGCCAGGTAGTGCGACCACGGCCGACGGCGCGTGCCGCCGACGACCTGGACGATCGAGGACGCCTGCCCGATCCGGCCGCCCGTGACGATCGCCCGGGTGACCACCGCGCCGACCCCGCGTAGCTGCCGGTTCCTGGCGCTGGGTAGCCAGCAGTCCACTCCGGTGCGGAGATCCGGCGACACCGCGTACAGGGACGGGCGCCGGGAGGTGAGCACGTCCTCGCCCTGCACCAGGTTCAACACCTCGCAGGTCTGCTCCTGCACCAGGGCGGTGCTGTTCTGCAGCAGGCCGGTGTGCACCTCACCCATCGTGAGCATCGCTACCTCCGCCCGTCCGACCCGGCGAATACCGAGTGTCGGTCACCTGGCTCAGCCTGCGGCTCAGCGCCGGATCTGCCAACGACGGTCGACGGCGATGTTAGGTGTGGTCTCGTCTCCGCGGCGGGCCAGGCAGATGTACGACCGGGAGATCAGGGCGAGAGCGACGGTGCCCGTCCAGACCCAGGTGAGCCAGGACGGGGCGAGGCTGATCGCCGCGGCTCCGGCCAGCGGGGCGGCCGCGGTGACCAGGGACAGCGACCGCGTCCAGCCGCTCTGCCGGAACCGCGCGGAGATCGTGAAGGCCGACCGGTCGTACAGGAGGAGCGCCGCGGAGAAGAGCAGGGCCGCCAACAGCGCGGCCGTCAGCGAGGAGGTCACCTCGGCGAAGGTCACCGGTAGCGAAACCAGAAACGGGAAGACACCCCCGAACTCGGACAGCACATTGCCCCATTTGGCGTACCGCCCGAAGCTGTTCGTGCGTAGCCGGGCCAGTTCACCCGAGGTGTTCGCGTAGATGATCAGGGACGAGGTGGTGGCCAGGGCCGCGCCCATCAGCAGGATGCGTACCGCGTCCGGGAACGTGGCGTAGGCGAAGGAGAGGCCCAGCAGGAAGGTTATCGAGGCGAGGATGCCGCTGGCGAACGCGACGCTGGCGTTTGTCTCGTCCGACTGGAGCGCACCCAGGTCGTCCTTCTCGAAGCGCGAGATCTCGAACGCCGGCCCGCTGGGCAGCCACAGCAGGGCGGTGATCTGGTACGACTCCGACGCGAGCAGCGCGGACCACTGGACCGCACCGTTCACCGGCACGATGAACCGGTCGTCGGGGTCGACGTACTCGACCCGGGATTTGTACTGGCAGTAGAACCGGTCCTTGCCCGGGCCGAAGTAGTCCGGCATGAGCGTGCGCACCACGAAGCCCCGGGACAGCAGGAGACCGAGCATCGCCAGGTTCTGCGGGCTCGTGACCGTGGACACGGACGGCAGGTCGCGACGCTCCGGCGCCCAACCGGAATCGAGCATGTCGTCCAGCAACGCGGCCCCGAACCCCTGGCCACGGCGGTCGGGATGCACGCCCAACGCGCCGATGTAGAGGTGGTGCATGGACGGCGTTTCCCGGCGGAGGAACCCGACGACCCGACCGTCGAGGCGGACGACCCGGACGCGGCCCTCGCGTACGGCGTTCTCGATCTCGCCCGGGGCGGCGGGCTTCTGGGTCTCGTCGTCGGGCGGAAAGCAGGCCTCGTCCAGAGCGACGAGTTCGGCGATCTCCGCCTCCGTCGCGTCATGGATGCTCGCCCCGGTGCTCCGAGGCCGACTCCCGGCGCTGCCTGTCGTCACCCCACCATTGTGGACTGTCGGTTCAACCCCCCACACCGTGGGTAACTGACGATCTTCCGACCGTTGCGGGTCTGCTGACCGCGCTCACGCCCACCCCCCGGCCGGCCCCGTCACCGCTTCCCGTTCTGCCTGAGGGCTTCCTCGAGTTGGTCCTCCAGGATGATGATCCGGCAGGCGGCCTCCAGGGCGGTGCCCTGGTCGACCATCTCGCGGGCCCGGGCGGCCAGCCGCAGCTGGTAGCGGGAGTAGCGGCGGTGCCCGCCGCCGGAGCGGTGCGGGTTGATCAGTTTTGCCTCGTCCAGGCGGCGCAGGAAGTCCTGCGTGGCGCCGAGCATCTCCGCGGCCTGGCCGATGGTGTAGGCCGGGTAGTTCTCATCGCCGAACATGTCGTCGGGCTGCTGCCCCATGTCACCTCCACGTCGAGGGCCCCGGCGCTTGTGCGCCGGGGCCCAGGGTTACGGGTCAGAACACCTACTGCCGACGGGAACGTCGGCTTGTCGTGTCCGCGCCAGCCGTCAGGGACGGCTTCGGGCGCGAGGATCGCGTATGCGTGACCGGAGACCACCTCTCGTTCGATGGAAACTGCGGTGTCCGCCCGGCCTGACGTGGCGGCCGTGGGCGGGCGATCCAACGGTGTACGGCCCTCCCTTTCCTCTGCTTACCTTCGGCACGTGCTGTCGTACGGCCCGCCGGTGTCGGAGCCCACGCGACTTCATGGCCCCGGCACGCGCGGCGAGCATCAGGTGCAGCCCCGAAAAGAGCCCTGACTCCACCTGCACTTCGCCGTCCGTCATGACCTCACGGCCGGACGGCCCGTCCACGTCTTGACGGATCTTCTCTCTCGACTCGAGGAAGAGTATGCCACGCCCTGGAGGATGTCTAGTCCCGTCAGCCCAGGTTTTCTGGTTCCCGCCCCCGACGTTCTTCGCCGGGGGCGGGGGGCGCCCCGCAGGGATCGGCGTCGACCGTCACTGCCGCAGCGCGGTCGCGGCCGGGGTCCAGGTCGACTCGTCCCGGACATCGGCGACCGTGATCCCCTTGGCGATCTTCTCCAGCTCGGTCGAGGGCAACGTGTCGCCGAGGCCGGTGGCAGTGACCTGGAGGACGACGCTGCCGTCGGCGCTCCAGACGTTGCAGAAGTCGCCGATCGCGAGTCCCGCTTCCCGCGCCCGCTGCTTGGGCACCTGTTGACACCTCGTCGTGCCGGGCTCCGGTGACTGGTTCGCGCTGGTGCGCGGCAGGACGAAGATGTGGAAGCCGTCCCTGATGCCACCCTCGACCGCGTCGTACGGCGCGGTCAGCCCCGAGGTGGGCGGGGCCGGCCGGGCGTACGTCGCGCCGCCGTAGTCACCGGCGCGGGCGGTGGCGATGCCGATCAGGCCGGGCATGGCGTGCGTGCCGGTCTGCAACGGCAGGTAGCCGGCCGGCACGTAGCCCACCGTGAACGGCACCAGGGCCGGCGTCGGCCGGCCGGGCTTCAGCCCGTCGACCAGGCCGGCCAGATCCGCGAAGCTCGGCGTGGCCTTGTCGCTGGAGAACGACGTCACGGCCGCCCACGCGTTGTCGGCGTACTCCCAGGCGAACAGCTTGTTGCCCGCGTCGATCGGATTCTTCGGGTCCAGGTCGACCGGCAGCGTCGCCTGCACCGCCCGGTGCCCGGCCACGGTGACCTTCCTGCCGTTCCGGATCCCGTCGGGGTCGAAGGCGCCCGGCCGGTAGACGGTCAGGTACGCCCACAGGGACGGTTTCCCTCCGGCGGCCTTCTTCCGGTCCCCGAGGACGTCCCCCGACGCCTCGGCCTCCGCCGCCGTCATGGGCTTGTCGTTCGAGGTGTGGCGGTCGGAGTAGACGGAGGCGATCTGGTAGGCGGTCGACGTGGCGATCGGGTCCTGCACGTGCAGCGTGCCGGCGTCGTACCCCGTGAAGGTGAAGGTGAACGGCGCGGCGGCGGGCCAGACGGCCCCGGCCGGCCGGGACGCCGCCGCGGCGGCCGGGGCCGGCGGGCCGGGGGTGTCCCGCCCGGCACCCAGGGTCGGCAGCGTGAACGCGCCGGCGACCGCGACCACGACGAGACCGGCCGCGCCGGCCGACGCGAACCCGGCCCGGCGCCGCCGCTCGGCCCGCCGCCCCGCCGCGACGATGTCGTCGGCGGTGCGGCGCATCGGCGGCTCGTCGCCCGTCACGGCGTCCACCAGGTCATGCAACTGCATTGGTCCACTCCTCCATCGGCTTCCCGGTGAGTTCGATGTGTTCGCCGCCGAGTGACTCGCGCAGCTTCGCCAGGCCACGGGAGACCTGACTCTTGGCCGTGCCCACGGTGCAGCCGAGGACGCCGGCCGTGTCCTCCAGGCTCAGGTCCAGGTAGTGCCGGAGCACGACCGCGGCCCGCTGCCGGGCCGGCACGGCGTCGAGCGCCGCGCGCAGGCGCATCCGCTCGTCGGTCGCGCCGGCCGGGTCCCCCAGCGCGATCTCCGGCACGGCGTCGCCGGCCGACCGCTCGCGCCGCCAGGGACGGCGGGTCTCGTCGACCGCGGCCCGGTAGACCATGGTCTTGACGTAGAGATCGGGCCGGTCCAGCTTCCGCCAGCGGGGGTAGAGCTTGACCAGCGCGTTGGCCACGGCATCCTCCGCCGCGTGCCAGTCCCCGCAGGTCATGTACGCCAGCTTGCGCAGCGCCGCCATCTGCGACGTCACGAACTCGCGGAACGCTTGCTCGTCTTCGGCTCTCACGTCGACTGCCTCCTCATGACGGAGGTAGAACGGAGCCACCCACCCGGGACGTTGCACGGTTCGGAGAAGTAGTTGTGCGGATGCCCCGGGAGCAGGTGTCAGCGGTCGGCGCGGCACCCGAGGAGCAGGCGGGCCACCATGTCCTGGGCGTGCGCGCGCTCGTAGCCCGGGCCGAGGATGCACAGGTTCCCCACCGCGCGCATGAGCGTGTACGCGGTCACCTCGGGGTCGATCTCCCCGGCCGCCACGCCTGCGTCGATCAGCGAGGCGCAGGCCGGGACGAGTTCGTCGAGCATCAGCGTGTGCAGGGTGAGCAGGCTCGGGTCCTCGGACTGGAGGGCGACCCCGAGGCCGTGTTTGGTCACCAGGAACTCCACGAACGCGTCGATCCAGCGCGTCAGCGCCTCGCCGGGGGCGATGGGCTCCTGTCGCAGCGTGGCGGCCAGCGCGACGCATTCCTCGATCTGGTGACGGTAGACGGCGGTGACCAGGTCGGCGCGGCTCGGGAAGTGCCGGTAGACAGTGCCCAGGCCCACGCCCGCGCGGCCGGCGATGTCCCGGATCGGTGCCTGCACCCCCTGCTCCACGAACACGGCCGCGGCGGCGGCCAGCAGGGCCTCGCGGTTGCGCCGTACGCCTGCCTGACGCGCGCCGAGCGACTCGGTCACCGCTCCCCCTCCTTGTTGGCGGAACATGGTTCCGCTAGTGTTGTTGGCGGAACCATGTTCCGCTTGATTGTGACAGACCCCCTTGAGAAGGCAGGCGCCACCATGCCCATCGGCCAACCCACGACCCTGGTCGCCTCGGTCAAGCCCATCCCGGTCCCCACCACCGGCCGCGACATCGACCTCCAGGTCAAGGTCACCGCGCCGGTCTCCGGCACCAACCTTCCCGTGATCGTCTTCTCCCACGGCAACGCCTGGTCGATGGACGGGTACGGACCGCTCGTCGACCGTTGGGCCGGCGCCGGGTTCGTCGTCGTCCAACCCACCCACCTCGACTCCCGCCGGCACGGCATCGGGTTCGACGACCCGAGATTCGGCACCATCTGGCGCGCCCGGATCGCCGACCTGCACGCCGTCCTCGACCACCTCGACGGAGTGCTCGACCAGGCCCGGGCCGCCGGGCTGCGGGCGAGCGTCGACCACGACCGGATCGCCGTCGTCGGGCACTCCTGGGGCGGCCAGACCGCCGGCACCCTGCTCGGCGCCCGCGTCCTCGACGCCGACGGCACACCCGGCGAGGACTTCTCCCACCCCGCGGTCAGGGCGGGCGCGCTCATCGCGGCGACCGGCACCGGCGACACGCTCACCCCGTTCGCCGTCGAACACCTGCCGTTCATGCGGCCGGACTACTCCACCATGGCCACCCCGGCCCTCGTCGTCGCCGGCGACAGAGACCAGTCGGCGATGTCCACCCGGGGGCCGGACTGGTTCACCGACGCCTACCACCTCAGCCCCGCGCCCAAGAGCCTGCTCACCATCGCCGAGGGCCAGCACACCCTGGGCGGCGTCGCCGGTGAGAAGGTCGCCGAGACCACCGACGAGGACCCGGCCCGCGTCGCCCTCGTCGCGGACGCGGTCTCGGCCTACCTGCTCGACGCCTTCGACCTCGACAGCACCGCCTGGAAGGCGCTCAGCGAACACGCCGTGACCGGTGACGGCACCTACCGCGTCGAGCACCGGTAGGCGGAGAGGCCCAGCCCGGTCACGGCTCCAGCGGCGGGTCCGGTGCCGGTATCCGGTCGAGCCGATCCTGGAGCTGCCGGGCCTGCGACTCGTCGCCGATCTCCCGATGCACCGCCACCGCCCGGCGCAGGTCGACCACGGCGGCCACCGGGTCACCCAGGCCGAGGAACGCGTCGGCGCGGTCGACAAGCGCCCACGCCACCATCCGCTGGAGCCGGAGTCGTTCGGCCAGGTCCAGGGCGCCGTCGACGAGGTGCTTCGCCTCGCTCCACCGGCCGTGTCGCCGGTGGAGCCGGGCGGTCATGCGGGCCGCCATCACGTCGGCGATCTGTGCGACCTGCTCCGACGGGGCGGTCTCCGGGCTGCGGACGACCGCGGTCACCTCCTGGTAGGCGGCGACCGCCTCGTCGTCGCGCTCCAGCCCGCCCAGGCTCTGGCCGATGCTGAGCAGCGCCTGCGGGAGCCCGTCCCAGTCCCGGGCCTGGCGGAACCGGTCGGCGGACCCGCGAGCGTATTCGAGGGCGTCCGCGTAGCGTCCGGCCTCCAGCCGGGCCCAGGCGCAGTAGAAGCGGGCCCACCCCTGCTGGCGGGCGTCGCCGACCCGGCCGGCGCACTCGGCAGCGCGTTCGGCGTGTCGGAAGCCGACGTCGAACTCGCCCCGGCAGGCGATGTGCGCCCAGGCGAGGTAACCGAGGTGGACGGCACGCAGGTGGTCGTCGTCGAGCCGGTCGGCGGCCTCGACGGAGAGCGCGAAGACCTCGTGCCAGTGCCCCCAGTGCGGCCACAGGTCGGAGAACCAGTGCAGCGACTCGGCGACGTCGACGACCCGCCGGTGCGGCCCGGCCGCGGCGGCCTGGACCAGGGCGGGCAGCCAGTTCTCGGCCTCGGCCTGGAGCCAGTCGCGGGCCGCGTCGGCGGTGTCGAACCCGACCAGCCGGGTGGCGTCCGGCGGCGGTGCGCCGAAGCCCGGTTCGTACCAGCGGCCGGCGACGACGGTGGTGTCCAGCAGCCAGTCGACCATCCGGCGGCGGGCGGCACGCCGGTCGTCGGCGGACTCCTCCTGCCGCAGTTCCAGGTCGGCGTAGAGCCGCAGCAGGTCGTGCAGGGAGTACCGGTCGTCGGCGCCGTGTTGCAGCAGGCCCAGGTCGATCAGCTCGTCGAGGGCGTCCTCGGTGCCGACGAGGGACTCCTCGGCGAGCACGGCGGCCAGCTCGGCCCCGGTGGACGGGCCCGGCACCAGCGCGAGCCGGCGGAACAGCCGCCGGCCCACCCCGGACAACTGCTGGTACGACAGTCGGAACGCCGCCTTGACCTGGAGGTCGCCGGCGGTCAGGGCGTCCAGCCGGCGCTCCTCGGCGCTGAGCCGGTCGGCCAGGTCGCCGACCGTCCACGCCGGGCGGCTGGCCAGGCGGTTGCCGGCAATCCGCAGGGCGAGCGGAGTGTTCGCGCAGAGCCGGGCGAGCCGGTCCAGCCCGACGGCCCGTTCCGGCGGGCCGGCGACGATCCCGGCCAGCAACGTGACGGCGGCGGCGTCGGGCAGTGGGCCGAGCGGGATCCGGTGGACGCCCTCCAACCCGCTCAGGGTGCGGCGGCTGGTCACCAACACGGCCGCCGGCCCGGTGCCGGGGAGCACGGGTCGCACCTGCCCGTCGCCGGCGGCGTTGTCGAGCACCACGACGACCCGTCGGCCGTCGACCCGCGTCCGCCACAGGGCGGAGAGCTCGTCCAGGTCGTGCGGGACCGCCCCGACCGACGGGTCGATCGCGTGGATCAGCCGTTCCAGCACCTGGGCCGCGGTCAACGGCCGGTCGTCGAGCCCACGCAGGTCGACGAAGAACCGCCCGTCCGGCATCGCGTCGGCCAACTCCGTCGCGGCCTGCACGGCCAGCGACGTCTTGCCCATCCCTGGCGCGCCGCTGAGCAGCACCACCGGCGCGGGGTCACCGGGACCCGCCGCGGTGAGCCGGGCACGGATCGCGGCCAGTTCGTCCCGGCGGCCGGCGAAGTCGGTAACCCGCCGCGGGAGCGGACACCGGCCCCGGGTGACCGGCCCGGCGCTGCGGCGACGGCCCGCCCGTGCCGCCGCGGCCAACTCCGAGCGGTCGTCGGCCCCGAGACCCAGCGCGTCGGCGATGGCCTGCACGGTACGGGCCTGCGGCCCCTGACTGACGCCGCGTTCCATGTCGCTGATGGCCCGGTCGCTGACGCCGGACCGCTCGGCGAGCTGTTCCAGCGTCAGGTCGGCGGCGAGCCGCAGCTCCCGCAGCCGGGGCCCGAACGCGATCTCACCGTCGGTCACCGGAGCCTCCCTGACCTGCTGCTCTGACCGGATCAAGTGTTCCACGTTCGCGTGGCGACGAGCGCCGCGGGCGTACTTCTGCATGTCTTCTTCGTGGTGTGCCGGGGTCCCGGCCGGTTGACTCGGTGAGGCGACGGACCGGCGGCATCGGGGGTGCCGGACCGCAGCGAACACCTCGACCCCCGCTCCGGAAGGACACCCACATGCCCTACGTCAAGGTCGGCGAAGAGAACAGCGCGGACATCGACATCTACTACGAGGACCACGGCAGCGGCCCGGCCGTCGTGCTGATCCACGGCTACCCGCTCAGCGGGGCGTCCTGGGAGAAGCAGACCCGGGAACTGCTCGCCGCCGGCCACCGGGTGGTCACCTACGACCGGCGCGGGTTCGGCCGGTCGAGCCAGCCGACCGTCGGGTACGACTACGACACGTTCGCCGGGGATCTGAACACCCTGTTGGAGCACCTCGACCTGCGCGACATCATCCTGGTCGGCTTCTCGATGGGCACCGGTGAGGTGACCCGCTACCTCGGCGCGTACGGTTCCGGGCGGGTCCGCAAGGCGGTGCTGATGGGCGCGATCCCGCCGTTCCTGCTCAAGACCGACGACAACCCGGACGGCGTCGACCGGCAGGTGTTCGAGGACATCAAGGCGGCGGTGATCGCCGACCGGCCGGCCTACTTCAAGGACTTCCTGGACAACTTCTACAACGTCGACGTGCTCGGCGGCGCCCGGATCAGCGAGCAGGCGTGGCAGAACAGCTTCATCACCGCGGTCGGCGCCTCGGCCTACGCGGCGTACGCCTGCGTCGACTCCTGGCTGACCGACTTCCGGGACGACGTGGCGAAGATCGACGTGCCGACGTTGCTGCTGCACGGCGACGCGGACCGGATCCTGCCCATCGACGCCACCGCCAACCGGCTGCCGGGGCTGATCGCCGACCTGCGCTTCGAGGTCATCCCGGGCGGCCCGCACAACATCGCCTGGACGCACCCGGAGCTGGTCAACCGCTACCTGCTCGAATTCATCGCGGCCTGAGCCCGCGGGGCACGCCATGAGCCGCGCCACGGGGGCGGCCCCGTCCGGGTCGACCCCCGTGCGCGTCGAGTGGCGGCGGAGGAGCCGCGCGACTCAACGCGGCGACGATTCCTGGCCGGCCAGCACGACCAGTTCGGACGCGCGCGCCGACAGCGCCGTCCGCGCCCCGTCGAGCCAGACGTCGTAGCCCACGGGTGGACCCGGCGACCCCCACCGGGCACCCGTGATCGTGGCCGTGCGTCCCCGGTGGGAGTCGGAGAGCAGACGGACCCGGGTGCCGGGGGCGTGCCCGTCCTCGGCGACGATGAGCAGCGCGTCCAGGATCTGCCGGACACCCGCGACCGGCAGCTCCGCCACATACGGCTCCCCCGCGTATCCCTCGCGCGGGCTCACCATGGCACGGAAGAGTGCGGCGTGCCGGATCGCTTCCTGACGGATCTGCCAGTCGGCGCTGCGCTCGGCCGCGGCCAACGCGCTGTCGATCACGGACCAGAGCACCGCCGGCTCCCGGTCGAGCAGCCGGCGGGCCTCGCGGTCCAGGTCGGCGCAGGCCGTGTCGAGCGCGGTTTCCTCGCCCATCTCGGAGACCCAGGCCAGGTCGCCCACCTCGGGCAGTAGCCCCGGCGACTCGGCCGCGACGACGAGGTACGCCATCGCGAGCAGCTCCCGGCGACCCTCGCCGTGATACAGCGGGCCTACCCCGGTGCCCTTCGGCCCCCGAGTGGGCGGGAAACGCTCGACGAGATGGTGGGCACGGCCGTCCGGCAGCGCCCCGGCCCGCCGGGTGTCCGCCACCCGCTCCTCGAACGACCGCCGCTCGCGGCGTTCGACGAGCATCTGCCGGTGGGCGTCGGAGCCAGCCGGATAGATCGTGCGCCCGTAGCTGGAAAGCGTCTCACCGGGCTGGAGCCCGACCGCCTCGAGTTGCCGGGCGGCCACCGAGTAGGCGACTCCGGACCGGGCGGCCTGCTCTCGGATCGCCCGCTTGCGGGCACGCCCGGGACGGGGGGTGTGACGCGGATTCGGATCGGACATGGGGCCTCCGGTGCAGTCCCACGCCCTCCACCGAACGGCGGCGTGGCGGGCACGCCGGACACTCGACACGACAGCGCGGAGTCGGAGACCCTTGGCCCCGGGCATGTGAGCAGGCGTGGACTGTCACATCGGGCGCGGGCAGGCGCTCTGCCCACCGCCAGGATATCGCGACGCAGCCGCCGTCCCCAGCCGACGCGGGCCGGCGGTCGTGCCCGCCGAGGGCCCGGTGCGGAGAGTCGTCCTCCGCACCGGGCCCCGTCGCGCGGGTCAGGCAGCCGCGCAGGTGGCCGTCGAGCCCGGGCCGGTGCCGGTGCCCTGGAAGCCGAAGTTGGTCGACTGCCCGGCGCCGACGTGCCCGTTGTAGCTCACGTTGGTGAACCGAACGGTGCCGCTGGTGCCGCTGGCCTGGGCGCTCCAGACGCCGGTGGTCGCGGCGCCGCCGGGCAGCGTGATGGTCACGGTCCAGCCGTTGAGGTCCGCCGAGCCGGCGGTGACCGTCACGCTCGCGGTGAAGCCGCCGGCCCACTGGTTGAGCGACACCGACGCGGAGCAGCCGTTACCGTTCGGCGGAGGCGTGGTCGGCGGCGCGGTGGTCGGGGGCGCCGTGGTCGGCGGGGCCGTGGTGGGCGGCGCGGTCGTCGGCGGCGTGGTGGTCGGGGGGTTGGGTGCGCCGTTGGCCAGGCTGAAGGCCAGGTCGGGCTGGAACGAACCGGCCGTGTAGCGGCAGCCGTCCGCCTCGCCCGGCGGCTTCACCCACAGGTACGCGTCGATGTTGGCGTCGTTGGTGGCGGTGGTCGGGTACGTCCCGATGCGCCGGTCGGTGTTGTCGTCGCCGCACCAGTCCCCGCTGGCGCCGCCGTTGCGGCTGGTGTCGATGACCTGGCGCTTGCCGGAGATGCCCATGCCGTTGAGGGCGGAGATGACGCCCCGGCCGAAGTTCGCCTCGCTGGAGGTGGGGTTGAAGTTCGACACGTTGGTGAAGAAGCCGTCGGCGTACTGCACGCCGGCGTTCCGGAGCCGGTTGGCGGTCTCGTTCGCGCTGTTCCAGGTGGAGTGACCGCCGTCGAGGTACACCTTGGCGTTGGGGTTGGCCGACTTGATGGTCCGGGTGGCGGTCGAGATCGCCTGGTTGCGGGCGTTGAGCTCGCCGCTGCTCAGGCACGTCTGGAGCGCCAGCGAGTCGGTCTCCAGGATGATCAGGACCGTCTGGTTGCCCAGCCCGCGGGCGAAGTTGGACACCCACGTCTGGTACTGGTTGAGGTCCGGCGCGCCGCCCGCGCTGGCCCCGCCGCAGTCCCGGTTGGTGATCTCGTAGACCGAGAGCACCGGGATCTGCTGCGCGGCGTTGGCGGCGCCGACGAACCCGGAAACCTCGGACTGGATGGTCGACGGGTTGAAGTTGGCGAACCAGCGGGCCTGCGGCTGACTCGCGATCTTGTCGCGGATGACGGCGGCCCGCGAGTCGCCGGGGTTGGCGGCGACCCAGCGGACGACCGCCGAACTCGGGTCGCGGTAGAGCGAGCCGGACACCGTGCCGGCGGACGCGTCGCCGATGGTGAGGCTGACGCCGGCGGCCGTGACGGCCGCGACGGCCGCGACGCCGAGGGCCGCGGATCTGCGGCGCAGCGGGGAGAGGATAGCCACGACGTGTTTCCTCCTGATCACATAGATGTATCTAAGTTCATGGGAGCGTTCCCATGAAGGTAGCGGAGTGTGGCACCGCTGCCAAGACGGGAAACACGTCGATGGGCGGATCCGCGACGTTCGCGGACCCGCCCATCGGCCGACACCTCACCCGGCGAAGTAGTCCTCCACCTCCGGACTCTCCTTGTCGCGGTGGACCCCGGCCTTGCACCCGGCGAACGGGCCCGCCGGGTCCCGCAACGACGACATCACCGGATTGAGGTGGTCGCGGTGCCAGGACGCCGGGCCGGACAGCCCGCCCCCCACCCCGGTCAGCTCCTGCCAGGCCAACCAGAGGCCGTGCAGGAGGGCGACCGCCTCGGCGTGTTCCCACCAGCGCGGGCACCACGGCGCCCGCGAGGTGACCTCCCGCCCGTAGATCGGGAGCAGCAGGTGCTCCACCCAGACGGCCAACCCGGCCAGCGCGGCGTCGTACTCGTCGCCGTCCAGGTGCACGATGAACGGCGACCGGCGGGCCGGCGGGGGCGGGGGCGGCGCGGGCAGCTCCGGCGCGCGGTCGACGTCGACGACTGCTTCGGTCATGTGGTCCCTCTCCATCTCGCGCGGTGGCTACTTGCGCCGCGCCGGCTCCTTGCCCTTCCCCTTCGCCTCGACGTTGGTGTAGGCCGACGTCCGGGTGGAGGTGGCCGACTCGACCGGAGGGACCCGGGCCACCTCACCGCCGGCCACGCGCCGATGGGACGCCTCGTTGTAGATCGCCCGGACCTGGTTGTTCACCGGCCCCTGGAGGCCGGCGCTGTTCAGCGTGCCGATCATCTCGGCGGCCACGCTCTCGTTGTGCTGGTGCGGCGTCGCCTGGACGTACTCCACCCGCCGGTCGACGTAGTCCGCCCAGCCGGGAGTGTTCTGGATGCCCGTGTCACGGGTGGACGCCGAGCGCACCTCGTCCCAGTTGGCGGAGATGGTGTCCGCCTGCCGGGCGTAGGACGCGCGGAGCTCCGGCGCGTCGGCGTCGGTGCCGGGCAGGTGGAAGTTGGCCCCGTAGAGGTCGCGGTCGACCGGGTGCTGGTAGACGTTGTTCGCGTCCTCGTGGTGCATCTCGTGGTCGAACGTCGCCTGCGCGGTGTACCCGGGCGTGCCGGACTGCGGGTAGTAGGAGTAGGTGGGGTCGTAGGTGACCGTGTTGGGCCCGGACTGGTTCGGCACCCACTGGGCCGACTGGCCGTCGTCCTGCGCCTGGAACTGGGGCCTGTCGACGTTCTGCGCGGCGGTGTCGCGGATCTGCGCCGTCTCCGAGTCGGAACTGGACGGGTCCGACGGTGCCCGGCCCCCGCTCACCTCCCGCTGCCGCTGGTCGTACTTCAGCCGTTGCATCTTGATGCTCTGGCCGTCCTTGTCCTTCTTGTTCTTCTTGTCCTTCGATCCCATCGCACCGTCCCTCTCATCCGCTCGGTCCGGCCCGCCTTGCCCGGTGCCGGACGATCGACGCCCCCCATGACGCGGCGACCCCGGCTCCGGTTCACCGCCGCCTCCGGAAAACCGGGCCCGAACGGCGCGGGCGCCGCTGAACTACCCTCGCCGCCGTGGAGACCGCAGAGATCGAGGCACCCGTCGTCGGCGTCACCGTCTATCCGGACCGGGCCCGGGTCACCCGCCGCGGCAGCGTGCGGCTGCCCGCCGGTGACCATCGGGTACGCGTCGCGCCACTCCCGCTCGGCCTGCGACGCGACTCGGTCCGGGTCGGCGGCCGGGGCGCGGCCACCGTGCTCGGCGTCGACGTGACCACGTGGCGGCAGGCCCGCAGCACCGACCCGCAGGTGGCCGGTCTGGAGCAGCGCCGCCGCGACCTGGCCGACGAGCTGGCCGGGACCGAGGACGCGGACGGCATCGAGGAGCAGCGCGAGCAGTTCCTCACCCGGCTGGCCGAGCGCGCCGGCGGCACGTACGCCAGGGCGCTGGCCGCCGGCGACGCCGCGCCGACCGACGTGGCGGCCTTCACCGACTCGCTCGCCGGTCAGCTCGCCGACTCCCGGGCCCGGCGTCGCGGGCTGAACCGGCGTCGGACCGAGCTGGCCGAGGAACTGGCCGCGGTCGAACGCGACCTGAGCGCCGCGCAGGACAAGCGGGCACCGGACCGGCTGGCCGCCGAGGTGACCGTCGCGGTGACGGCCGACGACGCCGAGGTCGAGCTGGAACTGAGCTACCTGGTGGACGGCGCGCGCTGGACGCCCTCCTACGATCTGCGGCTGCTCGAGGACACCATGACCGTCACCTGGTTCGGGCTGGTCAGCCAGAGCACCGGGGAGGACTGGCCGGCGTGCGAGGTGCGGCTCTCCACCGCCCGGCCGGCGGCGTCTGCCGGCGTACCCGAGCTTTCGCCCTGGTATCTCGACCGGTTCCGGCCGGCGATACCGCGCGCGATGTCGGCGGACATGCCGGCGCCGCCGGCTCCCGGCGCGGCGCCGGCCGGCGGCGGTCCGGCCCGGTCCGCGGCGCCCAAGCCGCGCCTGCGGGAGAGCGTCGCGGAGGTCGAGCAGGGGGTCAGCGCGGCCACCTACCGGCCGGCCCGGCCCGTGGCGGTGCCGGCCGACGGCAGCGCGCACCGGGCCACCATCGCGGTGCTGGAGCTGCCGGCCCGGCTGGACCACGTGACCGTGCCGGTCCGCGCCGCCGAGGCCCACCTGCGGGCGACGGTACGCAACACGTCGGCGCACACGCTGCTCCCCGGCCCGGCGGCGGTGTTCCACGGCACCGACTTCGTCGCGGCGACCCGGCTGCCGACGTGGGCGCCCGGCGAGGAGACCGAACTGGCGCTCGGGGTGGACGACCGGCTGCGGGTGGAGCGGAAGCTGCACCGGCGCACCGAGACGAAGGCGACGCTCGGGTCGACCCGGCGGCGGGAGGTGGAGTACCTGATCACCGTTGCCAACCACACGCCGCGACCGGCGACGGTCGAGGTACGCGACCAACTGCCGGTCTCCCGCGACGAGACGGTGGTGGTACGCGAGACGGCGGTGGCGCCGCAGCCGGCGGAGCGTACCGAGCTGGGCGAGTTGACCTGGCGGTTGTCGCTGGCACCGGGCGACCGCGGGGAGATCACGCTGGGCTTCCGGGTGGAGCTCGCCAAGGGTGTCGAGGTGACCGGCTGGCGGGAGTAGCCGTTAGGCGGGGCCCCTTGTTATGCAGAATGCGTTAACAAGGGGCCCCGCCTTGCACGTCAGTGGCGGCGGCGTCCGTACGCCCCGGCGGCGATGTACACGCCGGCCGCGGCGAAGAGCACCTGGAGCAGCAGTTCGATCCAGTCGATGCCGGCCGTGTCGTCCACGCCGAACAGGCCGGCCACGAGGGTGCCCAGGATCGCGGCGACGACACCGATGAGCAGGGTGAGCCAGATCGGGATGTTCTGCTTGCCCGGCACCACCAGGCGGCCCAGCGCACCGATGATGAGGCCGATGATGATCGCGGTGAGGAAACCGGTAACTTCCACGGGAGCCGTCCTGTTCTTCCGATGGGCTGACGTCTCGTTCGGTGCCCCGCCCGACCCGTCGCCGAAACGCGAGTCGCGTTTCTTCACGGAACTGTCATGGCCCCACCCCCGTGGGGCCGGCCCAGGTCAGGGCCAGAGAAGCTGCGCCACGATCAACGCGCCGACCACGTCCGGTCCCCGGACCACCTGCCGGATGAGATCGACCGGGATCATTCCGACAGGGGTGTCCACGGCGACGCCGCCGTACGTCATCGGCGGCCGGGTGGCGGCCCGGTAGGCAGCGGCCACGGTGCCGAGCACCAGCAGCCCGTCGAGCACGCCGACGCCGGCGCGCACCATCGGCAGGGACACCGCGTACCAGATCAGCACGGACACCGCCGGCACCACCAGGTGCGCCAGGTTGAGCACGGTGTCCCCGCCGCCCAGCGAGCGGCGCAGGCCGGCGGAACGCCCGACGGCACGTAGGCCACCGGTCAACCGGCCGACCGCCAGGAACCCGAGGACCACCTGCGCCGGGCCGGCCAGCGTGGGCAGCGCCACCGCGACCGCGTACAGGGTGAGCAGCAGGGCCACCCAGACCACGAGCGCGCTGGGGTGGCGGACCGGCCGCCACAGCTCGGCCTGCACCAGCACGCCGAACCGGCCGAGCGGGCGGAACCGGCGACTCGACACCACGCCGATCGACCGCCAACGGCGGCTCTCCACCAGACCGGTGAGGAACGACGGGTCGAGCAGCAGCGCGGCACCGGCCGCCGCGTCCGCCACCTGGGCGCCGCTGACCAGGGACGCTCGGTCCACCGACGGCAGCGCCCGGTACGCCCGGAGGACGGCCACCACGACCGCTGGCACCGCCGCGGACCCGAGCGCCCAGCCGAGGGACGCCGTCGGCGGCGGCACGGAGAACCCGGTCAGGTGACCCGCGACCAGCGCGGCCGCCACCACGGCGGCGGCGGCGAACAGCCCTCCGTCGAGGAACCGGGCCCACCCGGCCCGGCGCGGGCTGCCCTGCGCGACGACCGCCGACGCCACGGCCAGCGTGCCGCAGGCGGCCCCGGCCACGGCCGAGCCGGCGAGGTCGGTCACGCCGCCGGCGCCGGTCGCCACCGCCGCGGCCAGACCGACCAGGCCACCGCCGGCGACCGCCGCGAACAGCAGCACGACGAAGCGGGGCAACAGCCAGCCCCGCCGGTCGACCGGCGAGCTGACCACCCAGGACTGCCCGGCCGGCGACACCACCAGCGGGCCCACCGCCCGCAGGCCCCGCCAGGCGAGCCCGGCGACGGCCAGGGCGGCGGCGACCCCGAGCCAGTACCGGTCCCCCGGATCGCCCTGCCGGCCCGACGGCGACCCCAGGTAGTCGCGTACCTCGCTCACCAGCGCCCAGCCGTACATGCCGGCGAAGAGCACGAGGACGTAGGCGTCGGTGAGCACGTCACCGAGCGACACCGTCCGGTGGCGTCGCCGGGTCCGCCGCAGCCGGCGCCGGAGCCGACGCGCGTCGGGCGGGCTGCCCGGCCGGACGCCGAGTTCCGTGCTCACGCACCGCCGCCGATCTCGAGCCGGTCGTCCGCGGTCGCCGCCGCCAGCTCGGCGTCGTGCGTCGCCATCAACACGGCCGTGCCCGCCCGCTTCTCGCGCAGCAGCCGGTCGGCCAGCCACGCCCGGCCCCGGGCGTCGAGGCGCTGCTCCGGCTCGTCCAGCACGAGCAGGCGGCGGGGGCGGACGAAACACGAGGCCAGCGCCAGCCGCCGGCGCTGCCCGCTGGACAGCGTCGAGGGCAACTGGTCGCGGGCGCGCTCCAACCCCAGCTCGGCGATCACCTCGGCCACCGTCGCACCGGAGCCGCCATGGGCGTACGCGACGAGTTCGAGGTGCTCCACGACGGACAGGTCCGGAAAGAAGTCGATGTCGTCAAGCGCGGCGGCCAGCAGGGCGCGCGTCCGGGCATCGGTCTCGTAGCAGCGCCGGCCGTCGAGCAGCACCTCGCCCGCGTCGGGGCGGTCCGCGCCCACCACGCAGCGCAGCAGCGTGGTCTTCCCGCTGCCGTTCGGCCCGACCACCACGGCGAGCCGGCCGGCGGCCAGGCCGAAGGACACGTCATCCAGCACGGTCAACTGTCCGAACCGCCGGGTCAGGCCGCGTACCGTGAGCATGTCCACGACTCCACACTGTGGCACAGCGGCGCAGCCGTCCCCCCGGTGGCACAGCGGCGCAGCCGGTCCGGCGCGCCTCAGCGCCGGTGCGCGTCCTCCCGGTCGATCCGCAGTTCCCGCTCCAACTCGGCGACGACCGTACGCAGGTCGTCCAGGCGCTGGCTGATGGCGATCCGGTCCACCTCGTCCGGCACCCCGTCGCCGTCGGAGTCGTAGTCCGGCGCCAGCCCCTCGGTCATCTCCAGCCGGCGGGCCTCCTCCATCGAGTTGACGATGACGGCGATGAGGATGTTCAGCAGCAGGTTGACCGCGATCATCACGAAGCTGACGTAGTAGAGCAGCGTCCACGGCGACACCTCCAGGCCCTGTTCGAGCAGGTCGGGCAGCGTCTCCAGGGAGAGCAGCACGAAGAGCGTCACCAGCGAGCGGCCGATGTCGCCGTACTGCTCGGGATAGCGGTCGCCGAAGATCAGCCAGCCGGCCATGCCGTAGACGTAGAGCGTGACGCCGGCCAGCGCCAGGAACGCCGCCACGCCGGGCAGGCTGCGCCACAGCGCCGTGACGATGGTGCGCAGGCCGGGCGAGAAGCGGACCAGCCGCAGTACCCGGGCCACCCGCACGAAGCGCAGCACGGCCGGGTCGCCGTGCAGCCACGGAATGAAGATCGCGACGGTCACCAGCAGGTCGAACACGTTCCAGCCGTGCCGGAGGAAGTCCTGCGGCCGGCGCCCGTACGCGAGCACCCGGACGGCGATCTCCACGACGAAGACCACCCGGAACACCCACTCGATGCCGCGCAGCACCGCCGCCGTGGCATCCGGATGCGGGTACGTCTCGATGCCCAGCACCACGCCGTTGGCCATGATGAGCACGACGATCGCGACCTCGAACGGCCGGGACGCGACGATCCGGGCACATCGGGCCGCCAGTCCCCGTTCCGCGCCGCCGGGACGGCGCGCCCCCCGCTGGGCCGGCACGTCGCTCCGCCGGTCAACCATTCCGACACCCTATGGGTTAACGTCGGCGGATGATCCCGGCGACCGCCTTCGCGCAGTGGATCACACCCGGCCTCCCGCTCTACGGCAACGATCCCGACCGGGCCGACTTCGCTCCCTGAGGCGCGCGACGCAGCCGACGCCTCCACCCGATCCGCACTCCGGGAGCGATGCCCCATGTCCGTCGACGTCTCCATCCGGGCGGTGCTGCGTGCCCCGCAGGTCGCCCGCGTCCTCCTGGGCAGCCAGCTCGGCCGGCTGCCCACCGCCAGTGGTCCGCTGGCGCTGCTGCTCTTCGCCCGCCAGTCGCTGAGCCTGGCCGTCGCCGGCCTGCTGGTCGCCGCGTACACGGCCGGGATGGCGGTGGGCACCCCGCTGCTGGCCCGGGCGGTGGACCGCTGGCGGCAGCCGCCGGTGCTCTGGGCGGCGGCGATCGTCTCCGGGCTCGGCTTCGGCGCGGTGGCGCTCACCGGCGGGCACCTGGCCGGCGCGGTCACCGGCGCGGCGGTCGCCGGCCTCGGCACCCCGCCGCTGGAGGCGTGCCTGCGCACGCTCTGGCCGGCGCTGCTGCCGCCGGGCACGGTGCCCACCGCGTACACGCTGGACATCGCCGTCCAGGAAGTGATCTTCGTGGTGGGTCCGCTGGTCACGCTGCTCGCGGTGACCGTCGGTGGGCCGTCCGCCGGGCTGTTCGCCGCCGCCGTGGTGCAGCTCGCCGGCACCGCGGTGTACGCGCTGAGCCCCGCCGCCCGGTCCTGGCGCGGGGTGGCCGCGGTGCGGCACTGGGCCGGGCCGCTGCGCGTACCCCGGTTCGCGGTGATGATGCTCGGCGTGGTCGGCGTCGGCGCGGCGGTCGGCAGCATCGCGGTGGCGGTGACCGGCTACGCCGAGGCGGCCGGCGGCCGGCGGCTCAGCGGGTGGCTGCTGGCCGCGCAGGCCACCGGCGCGCTGGTCGGCGGCCTGTGCTGGACCCGGGTCCGGCCGGGCGGACCCGGCCGGCTGCCGCTGCTGGCCGCCGTGCTCACCGTCGGTTTCCTGCCGCTGCTGCTGGCGCCCGGTCCGGTGCCGATGGCCGGCCTGCTCGCGGTCAGCGGGCTGGCGCTGCCGCCGGTGCTGACCGCCGTCTTCCTCACCGCCGAACGGCTCGCCGAGCCCGGCACGGTGGCCGAGGCGTTCGCCTGGGTGAGCACCGCCTTCGTGGTGGGCAGCGCGGCCGGCTCGGCGCTCGCCGGCGTCTCGGCCGGCGTCCGGTACGGGCTGGTGGTCGCGCCCGCCGCCGCGCTGCTCGGCGCCGCGGTGCTGTGGACGGTCGCGCGGCCCGCCCGGGCGGTCGGGCTCACAGCCAGCCGCGGCGTTTGAACAGCAGGTAGAGCGCCGCGCAGACGGCGAACATCAGGGCGACCGCGAACAGGTAGCCGTACCGCCAGTCCAGCTCCGGCATGTGGGTGAAGTTCATCCCGTAGACGGTGCCGATCAGGGTGGGCGCGAACAGGATCGCCGCCCAGGCGGAGACGCGCTTGACCTCCTCGTTCTGCTCGAAGCTGGCCGCGGTGAGGCTGCGCATCTCCTCGTTCTGCGCCTGCGAGACCAGCGTCGCGTTGACGGTGAGGATGTTCTGAAGCAGGTGCCGGAACCCGTCCACCCGCTCCACCACCTGGGTCAGATGGTCGGCCACGTCGCGCAGCAGGCGACGCAGCTCCTCGTCGGTGCCGTAGCGGTCGAAGCCGCCGGAGAGCGCCTCGACGACCTTGAGCAGCGGTCGCGCCGCCCGCTGGAACTGGATCACCTCGCGGCTGAGCTGGTAGATGCGGCGGCTGGCGTTCGGGTCGCCGCCGAACACCTCGGTCTCGATCTCGTCGATGTCGTTCTCCAGGCCGGCGACCACCGGGGCGTAGCCGTCGACCACCCGGTCGAGCACGGCGTAGAGGACCGCCTCGGGACCGAGCGCGAGGACGGTCGGGTCCGCCTCCAGCCGCCGCCGGACGGCCGCCAGGTCGGGCGTGCCGCCGTGCCGGACGGTGATCACGAAGCCGGGGCCGAGGAAGAGGTGCAGCTCGGCGAACTCGACCGCCTCCCGCGCGTCCAGGTAGCGGGCGGCGCGCAGCACCACGAAGAGGGTGTCGCCGTACCGCTCTAGCTTCGGTCGCTGGTGCGCGTTGATGGCGTCCTCGACGGCCAGCTCGGGAAGCTGGAACTCGGCGGCCAGCGAGGCGATCTGCTCCCGGCTCGGCCGGCGCAGTCCGATCCAGGCCATGCCGCCGTCGAGCTGTTGCAGGCAGCGGAACGTGTCGGCGAGGCCGACCGGCGACGCGCGCCGGATCCCGTCGACGTAGACGCCGCTGTCGACCAGCCCTTCGGGCCGTTCCGGCTCGGCCGCGCCGGCGTCGACGGCGTGCTCGTCCAGGCGGCGGCCGAACCCCTCCGGCGGCGGCGTCACGAACCGGTTGCCCGCCATGCCCCTCCCCCGCTGCCCGACCGGCTCGCCGAGTCCCCCGCCCGGGCCGGCGCAAACGTCAGGGCCGGTAGCGGTAGCCCATGCCGGGCTCGGTGATCAGGTGCCGGGGCCGGGCCGGGTCGTCCTCCAGCTTGCGGCGGAGCTGGGCCAGGTACTGCCGGAGGTAGGTGGTCTCCTGCTGGTACTCCGGCCCCCACACGTCGTGCAGGAGCTGCCGCTGGCTGACCAGCTTGCCGGGGTTGCGCAGCAGCTTCTCCAGCACCGCCCACTGGGTGGGGGTCAGTTTGATCTCGGTGCCGTCGTCCCGGGTGACGGTGCGGTCGGCCAGGTCGACGGTGGTCCGGCCGATGCGCAGCGCGGGAACACCGGGGGTGGCGGGCGCCAGCCGTCGGGTCACCGCGCGGATCCGGGCGAGCAGCTCGTCCACCCCGAACGGCTTGGTGACGTAGTCGTCGGCGCCCGCGTCCAGCGCGGCGACCTTGTCCTCGCTGCCGGCCCGACCGGAGAGCACGATGATCGGCACGGTGGTCCAGCCGCGCAGCCCTCGGATGACCTCGGTGCCGTCCAGGTCGGGCAGGCCGAGATCGAGCACCACCAGGTCCGGCGGGTGGGCGGCGGCGGCCTTCAGCGCGGCGGCGCCGGTATCGGCCACCTCGACGTCGTAGCCCCGGGCGCGCAGGTTGATCCGCAGGGCGCGCAGGATCTGCGGCTCGTCGTCGACGACCAGGATGCGCGTCATTCCCGCGGCCCTTCCGACTCGGTGGCGGCGGGCAGCCGCAGCACCATGGTGAGACCGCCGCCGGGCGTGGTCTCCGGGGTGATGCTGCCACCCATCGCCTCGGCGAGCCCCCGGGACAGTGCCAGGCCCAGCCCCACCCCGGTCCGGTTGTCCCGGTCGCCGAGGCGCTGGAACGGCAGGAACACGTGCTCCCACCGGTCCTCCGGGATGCCCGGGCCGGTGTCGATCACCCGCACCTCGACCTGGCCGGCGTGCGCGCTGCCGGTGATCGTCGGCGGCCGGCCGGGCGGGCTGTGCCGCAGGGCGTTGGCGACGATGTTGACCAGCACCCGTTCCAGCAGGCCGGGATCGGCCAGCGCCGCCGGCAGGTCCGCCGGGATGTCCGTGGTCACCTCGGCCGCCACCGGGCCCAGCTCGTCCAACGCCCGGGGTACGGCGTCCTCCAGCCCGATCGCGGTCGCGGCGACGCCGAGCGCGCCGGCCTGCAACCGGCTCATGTCGAGCAGGTTAGCCACCAGCCGGCCCAACCGGTCCAGCGACTCGTCGGCGGTGGCCAGCAGTTCCTCCGAGTCGTCGGCGTCGAACTCGACGTCGTGGCTGCGCAGGCTGCTCACCGCGGCCTTGGCCGAGGCCAGCGGCGTCCGCAGGTCGTGGCTGACGGCGGCGAGCAGCGCGGTGCGCATCCGGTCGGCGGCGGCCAGCGGGCGGGCGGTGGCGGCCTCCTCGGCGAGCCGCTCCTGGCGCAGCGCGACGGCGGCCTGGGCGGCGAACGCCTCGACCACCCGGCGGTCGGCTGCCGCCAGCCGCCGGCCGGCGAGCACCACGCTGAGCCGGTCGTCCACCGGCACCACCGTCTCGCCCGCGTCCGGACTGCCCGGCGGCGCGTCGCCGACGCTGGCCACCACCCGCCAGGCGGCCTCGTCGCGGGACCGGGCCGGCCGTCCCTCCGCCTCGGCGGCGAGTTCGAGCACGCTGACCGCGCGCAGCCCGAACGTCTCCCGGAGCCGGTCCAGCAGCGCCGGAAGCGGGCGCGCGCCACGCAGCACGCTGCCGGCGACGGTGGCCAGCGTCTGCGCGTCGGCGGACGCCCGTGCCGCCTCCCGGGTACGCCGGGCCGCCACGTCGACCACCCCGCTCACCGCGAACGCCACGCCGACGAACACGCCGAGCGCGAGCAGGTTGTCCGCCTCGGCGATGGTCAGCGTGTGGAACGGCGGGGTGAAGAACCAGTTGAGCAGCAGCGAGCCGCCGAGCGCGGCGACCAGCGCCGGCCACAGCCCGCCGACCAGCGCCACGCCGACCACACCGGCGAGGAAGAGCAGGATGTCGTTGGTCAGGGTGAGGTCCGGCAGCGTCCGCAGCAGCAGCGTGAGCAGCGGCATGCCGAGCACGGCCAGCGCGTACCCGAGCAGCCGCCGGCGGCGGGACAACGCGGCCGGCACCGCCGCGCCACGGCGTCCGCGCCCGGCCTGGGGATGGGTGACCAGGTGCACGTCGATCGGGCCGGAGAGCGCGGTGGTGGTCACGCCGACGCCCCGGGAGAGCACCTGGGCGAACCGGCCCCGGCGGCTGGCGCCGAGCACGAGCTGGGTGGCGTTGACGCCCCGGGCGAAGTCGAGCAGCGCGGCCGGCACGTCGGTGCCGAGCACCTGGTGGTACGTGCCGCCGAGGCTCTCCGCCAGCACCCGCTGCCGGGCCAGTTGGGCCGGGTCCGCGCCGGCCAGCCCGTCGCTGCGGGCCACGTGCACGGCGAGCAGGTCGGTGCCCTTGCTTCGGGCGGCGATCCGGGCGGCCCGGCGGATCAACGTCTCGCCCTCGGGGCCACCGGTGAGTGCGACGACCACGCGTTCCCGCGCCTCCCAGGTGTCCGAGATGCCCTGCTGGGCCCGGTACGCGTCGAGCTGCTCGTCGACCTTGTCGGCCAGCCAGAGCAGCGCCAGCTCGCGCAGCGCGGTCAGGTTGCCGACCCGGAAGTAGTTGCCCAGCGCGGCGTCGATCCGGTCCGGCCGGTAGATGTTGCCGTGCGCCATCCGGCGACGCAGCGCCTCCGGTGTCATGTCCACCAGTTCGACCTGTTCGGCGGCGCGCACCACCTGGTCCGGCACGGTCTCCCGCTGGGTGGTGCCGGTGATCCGGGCGACGACGTCGTTGAGCGACTCCAGGTGCTGGACGTTGACCGTGGAGAGCACGCTGATCCCGGCGTCGAGCAGCTCCTGCACGTCCTGCCAGCGCTTGTCGTGCCGGGAGCCGGGGACGTTGGTGTGGGCCAGTTCGTCGACCACCACCACCTCGGGCCGGCGGGCCAGCACCGCGTCGAGGTCCATCTCGGTGAAGTCGACGCCCCGGTAGGTCATCGACCGACGCGGCACCACCTCCAGGTCGCCGAGCATGGCGGCGGTGTGCTCACGGCCGTGCGTCTCGACGAAACCGATCACCACGTCCGTGCCACGTTCGGCCCGACGTTGGGCCTCCTCCAGCATGGCGTACGTCTTGCCGACCCCCGGGGCCGCCCCGAGATAGATCCGCAGTTCACCCCTGCCCACCGCCCCATCCTTCCAGGGGATAAGGAGGGGCCCCCGCTTAACGCATCCGGTAGAGGCGGGGGCCCCGCTTAACAGGCTGGCTCAGCGCGCCGGGAACCTCTCGTCCAGCGCGAGGTTGACTTCCAGCACGTTCACGCCGGGCTCGCCCATGAAGCCGAGCGACCGGCCGGTGGTGTGCTCCTCGACCAGCTCGCGGATCGCCGCCGGGTCCGCGCCGCGCTCGCGCGCCACGCGCGCCACCTGGATCTCCGCGTACGCCGGGGAGATGTGCGGGTCGAGGCCGCTGCCGCTGGCGGTGACCGCGTCGGCCGGCACGGCCGGCTCCGCCGGAGCGTCCCCACGGACCGGGGTGATCAGGCCGCCCTCGGCCACGTAGTCCTGGTCGGGCCGGGCCAGCTCGACCGGGACGCCCTGCCAGGTCGACACGAACGGCGTGGCCGGCGCGACCTGGTTGACGCTCACCACGCGGGTGATCCGGCCGGTCAGGCCGTCGGCGCGGAACACGGCCAGCACCGCGCCCACCCCGTCCGGCGTGCAGTAGGGGCGACGACCGTCCACGCCGTCCAACTCGCCGACCGCCTTACTGCGCGCGCAGACCTGGGTGAGCAGGCTCTGCGCCGAGGTCTCCTCGTCGCTGGTGATGGTGTCCACCATGCTCTCCGGGCCGAGATTGCTGGCCGCGGTGGAGGTCGGGTCGTAGCCGTCGCCGGCGGCGGAGGGGCGGGACTGGAAGTAGCGCGGGACGGGGTTGCCGTCGGAGTCGGTGAAGGACTGCCCGATCAGCGAGCTGCCGACGGGCCTGCCGCCGGCCTCGATCAGGGACCCGTCGGCGTGGGCGTCGAGACCGGGGATCCGGCCCACGGCGACCAGGGCGAGCGGGTACGCCAGCCCGAGCAGCACGGTGAAGACGAGCACCGCGCGCAGGGCGGCCAGGTGTTGGGAGAGCCAACTGGGAAGGCGCATCACGAGATCCCCGGGACGAACTGGACGAGCAGGTCGATGAGCTTGATGCCGACGAACGGCACCACGATGCCGCCGAGGCCGTAGAACAGCAGGTTGCGGCTGAGCAGCTTGGAGGCGCCGGCCGGCCGGTAACGCACCCCGCGCAGGGCCAGCGGGATCAACGCGATGATCACCAAGGCGTTGAAGATGACCGCCGACAGGATCGCCGACTCGGGACTGGCCAGCCGCATCACGTTGAGCGCGTCCAGACTCGGGTAGATGCCGGCGAACATGGCCGGGATGATCGCGAAGTACTTCGCGATGTCGTTGGCGATGCTGAACGTCGTCAACGCGCCCCGCGTGATCAGCAACTGCTTGCCGATCTCCACGATCTCGATCAGCTTGGTCGGGTCGGAGTCGAGGTCGACCATGTTGCCGGCCTCCTTCGCGGCCGACGTGCCGGTGTTCATGGCCACGCCGACGTCCGCCTGGGCCAGCGCCGGCGCGTCGTTCGTGCCGTCCCCGGTCATCGCGACCAGCCGGCCGCCCTCCTGTTCCTTCTTGATCAGGGCGAGCTTGTCCTCCGGCGTGGCCTCGGCGAGGAAGTCGTCCACGCCCGCCTCGTCGGCGATGGCCTTCGCGGTCCGCGGGTTGTCACCGGTGATCATCACGGTCCGGATGCCCATCCGGCGCATCTCGTCGAAGCGCTCCCGCATGCCGGCCTTGACCACGTCCTTGAGGTGGATGACGCCCAGCGCCCGGGCCGGTTCGCCGGCCACGTGCTCGGCGACCACGAGCGGAGTGCCGCCGGTGCCGCTGATCGCGTCGACCAGTTCACCGACCTGCTCGGTCGGGTGGCCGCCGTTCTCGCGTACCCACCTCATCACCGCGGCGGCGGCGCCCTTGCGGATCTGCCGGCCGCCGACGGCGCCGTCACCGGCCAGGTCGACGCCGCTCATCCGGGTCTGAGCGGTGAACGGCACGAACGTGGCGTGCGGAATCAGGCCGGGCTCGCGCTCGCGCAGCCCGAACTCGTTCTTCGCCAGCACCACCACCGAGCGCCCCTCCGGGGTCTCGTCGGCCAGGCTGGAGAGCTGCGCCGCGTCCGCGACAGCGGCGGCGTCCACGCCGGTCACCGGCAGGAACTCGGCGGCCTGCCGGTTGCCCAGGGTGATGGTGCCGGTCTTGTCCAGCAGCAGCGTGTTGACGTCGCCGGCCGCCTCGACCGCCCGCCCGCTCATGGCGAGCACGTTGCGCTGAACGAGGCGATCCATGCCGGCGATGCCGATCGCGGACAGCAGCGCGCCGATGGTGGTCGGGATGAGGCAGACCAGGAGCGAGACCAGCACGATCCCGGTGACGCCGCCGTCGGTGATCGCCTGCGTGTCCGGAGCGGCGGCCTGGTAGCCCTTGGCGAAGATCGCCAACGGCTGGAGCGTGACGACCGCGAGCAGGAAGATGATCGTCAGCGCGGCCAGCAGGATGTTGAGCGCGATCTCGTTCGGGGTCTTCTGCCGGTTGGCACCCTCGACCAGGGCGATCATCCGGTCGATGAAGCTCTCCCCCGGCTTCTGCGTGATCTTCACGACGATCCGGTCGGAGAGGACCCGGGTGCCGCCGGTGACCGCGCTGCGGTCGCCGCCGGACTCCCGGATCACCGGCGCGGACTCGCCGGTGATGGCCGACTCGTCGACGCTGGCGATGCCCTCGACGACGTCGCCGTCGCCCGGGATGATCTGCCCGGCCTCGACCAGCACGATGTCGTCCTGCTTGAGCTGCGGCGCGGGCACCGCCTCGTCGCGGTAGCCGTTGGCCGCCGCGCCCGGCGTCCAGCCGAGCAGGCGGGTGGCGATGGTGTCCTGCTTGGCCCGCCGCAGCGTGTCGGCCTGGGCCTTGCCGCGCCCCTCGGCGACCGCCTCGGCCAGGTTGGCGAAGACCACTGTCAACCAGAGCCAGATCGTGATCGCGAGCGCGAACACGGACGGGTCGGCGACGGCGAGGACGGTGGTGAACAGCGCGCCGATCTCGACGATCAGCATCACCGGATTGCGCCACAGGGTACGCGGGTCGAGCTTGCGCAGCGCGTCCGGCAGTGACCGGACCAGCTGCTTCGGGTCGAGGAGGCCACCGCCGACCCGGTTGCCCTGGGTGGCTGGTGTGCCGGGGGTGGCGGGGGTGGCGGCGTCCGCCGCGCCGTGCGGCGCCGGCGTAGACGTGGTCATGTCCTTCTCTCTCATGGTGGTCACAGCCCTTCGGCCAGCGGGCCGAGCGCGAGCGCGGGCAGAAAGGTGAGCGCGACGAGGATCACCGTGACGCCGACGACCATGCCGACGAAGAGCGGCTTGTGGGTCGGCAGGGTCCCCTCGGACGCGGGCGTGGGTTGCTGGCGGGCCAGCGAGCCGGCCAGGGCGAGCGCGAAGATGATCGGCAGGAACCGACCGAGCAGCATGCAGAGGCCCAGGGCGGTGTTCCACCACTGCGTGTTCACGGTGATGCCGGCGAACGCCGAGCCGTTGTTGTTGCTCGCCGAGGTGAACGCATAGAGCACCTCGGAGAGCCCGTGCGGGCCGACGTTGAGCGCGGTCGAGTTGTTGCCGGTGGCGAACGCGGCGGCGGTGCCGGCGAGCACCAGCGCCGGGGTGATCAGGAAGTACATCGAGGCGAACTTGATCTCGCGCGAGCCGATCTTCTTGCCCAGGTACTCCGGCGTGCGGCCGACCATCAGGCCGGCGACGAACACCGTGATCACCGCCAGGATGAGCAGGCCGTACAGGCCGGCGCCGACGCCTCCGGGGGCGACCTCGCCGAGCATCATGTTGCCCAGCGTCATCATCCCACCCAGCGCGGTGTACGAGTCGTGGAACGAGTTGACCGCGCCGGTGGAGGTGAGCGTGGTGGCGGCGGCGAAGGTGGCCGAGTTCGACACGTCGAACCGCACCTCCTTACCTTCGAGGGCCGCGCCGACCGCCTGCGGCACCGTGCCGTGGCCGGTCAGCTCGAACACGTTGGTCAGGGTGATGCTGGCCAGCGCGAGGATCGCCATCACCGCGGCGATCGCGTAGCCCTGCCGGTTCTGCCCGACCATCCGGCCGAAGACCCGGGGCAGGCTGAACGGAATGAGCAGGATCAGGAAGATCTCGATCCAGTTCGTCCAGGTGGTCGGGTTCTCGAAGGGGTGGGCGCTGTTGACGTTGTAGAAGCCACCGCCGTTGGTGCCCAGCTCCTTGATGACCTCCTGGCTGGCCACCGGGCCGCCGGTGATGGTCTGGCTGCCGCCGGTCAGCGTGGTCACGTCGGTGCCGCCGGAGAGGTTCTGCACCGCGCCGCCGAGCATCAGGGCGAGCGTGCCGAGCACCGCGATCGGCAGCAGGATCCGCAGGACGATCCGGGTCAGGTCGACCCAGAAGTTGCCCAGCTCGCCGGTACGACTGCGGGCGAAGCCCCGGACCAGCGCCACCGCGACGGCGATGCCGACCGCGGCGGAGACGAAGTTCTGCACCGCCAGGCCGGCCATCTGCACCAGGTGACCCATGGTCGACTCACCCGAGTACCACTGCCAGTTCGTGTTGGTCACGAACGACACCGCGGTGTTCCACGCGCCGTGCGGCACCACCGGGTCGAAGCCCAGCGAGAGCCAGAGGTGGTTCTGCAGCCGCTGGAACGCGTACAGGAACAGGATCGAGACGGCCGAGAAGGCCAACACGCTGCGGGCGTACACGCCCCAGGTCTGCTCGACGGCCGGGTTGACCCCGACCAGGCGGTAGATCCCCCGCTCGACGCGGGCGGACCGAGTGCCGGAGACCACCCGGTACATGTGGTCGCCGAACGGCCGGTAGACGGCCACCAGCGCCACCACCAGCGACAACACGAAGAGCATCCCGGCTGTTGTCATGCTCATCAGAAGCGCTCCGGGAACAGCAGGGCGACGACCAGGAACACGCCCAGTCCGATCGCCAGCACCAGGCCGACTGCGTTGACGGCGCTCACAGCTTCTCCACACCCCGCACCACGAGGGCGAGAGCCGCGAACAGCCCCACCGTCAGCAAAACGAACAGCACGTCAGACACGGCTGACCTCTCCTAGCGGAAAATGTCCTCGCGACCGCCTCCCGGTCGCGCCGGGCAATCAAAACGCCAGTTCACGCGGACGGACAGGGGCCATAACACGACCATCACGCCGGGCGGTGGTTTCTTGACGCGCCTTTCACGCCGCCCCCGGGTGGGGGTGAGGCCGGTCACGGCCGACGCGGACGCCACGAGGCGAGCAGCGGGGGCAGCACGACCATCCGCAGGTGCTCCAGGTCCGATCGACCGAACGCGCGGTCCACCGCCTCCGCCACCTGCGCGAACGTGTGCGCCGGACCGGCGGCGAAGACACCACCCGGGCGCGGCCACCAGTTGCGGCCCCACCCGGTCACCAGCTCCACCTCGATCGACAGCGACCTGTCACCGGCCGGCTCAGGCCGCGCGGCGCCCCTCGGCGCGCTCCGGCGGAGTGATCACGGCCGCCGGCCCGGGCACCCGGCGCAGCGGCGGGCGCGGCGCGTCGTGGTGGCCGGAGTTGATCGAACGGGCGTACCGGTAACCGGTGCCGAGCACCGCGGCGAAACCGATCAGCACGGCGTGGGACCAGCCGTCGCCGGAGCCGGTCAGCTCCCCGAAGCGGTGGGCCAGGAAACCGACGAACGTCGCCGCGCCCAGCGCGGTCACCGCGGCCACCGCGCGCAGGTCGGCCACCACCGCGGCGTACGCCCCGACCGCGATCGCGATCAGCAGCACTCGGCCGGGCAGTTCCCCCGGCGCGAAGACCGCCGCCGCCACCAGGGCCGAGCCCACCACCAGCAGCACGCCGCCGGCCACCCGGATTCCGGTTTCCTGATCTCGTACCACAGCCACGACACGCCTCCGGCGAACCGACCGCGGGCCCGAAACGCCCGCACTGGCAGCCATACCAGCCGGGCCGGCGGCCCGCCGTCGACACCTTTGACGCATCCGCTACGCGGAGCCGGACCGTTTTCACGTCGCCTTGACGCGCTCGCGTCAGCCCTCGGGGCTGGCCGCCCCCGAGCCGGCGCGCTCGCCGGACCGGGGTGGGTCGAGCGGACCGAAGGCCGAGCGCACCAGGCGGTTCGCCTCGTCCTGGTCGACGTCGGTGGCGACCAGCAGGTCACTGGCCGCGGTGCGCACCTGGGCCACCACGACCGCGCCGGAGAAGTCCACCCCAGCCCGGTACGCGCGCCCGGCCTCGGCCACCGCCCGCAACGCGGACTCCCGGCAGCGGGTCGGCTCCGCCACGCCCCGGGCGAACTCCTTGCGCAGTCGGCGGGCCGCCTCGGCCAGCCCCGACACGGCAGCAGGCATGGCGTCCGGGATCCGCTCGCCGTCGGCGAGCAGCGTGACCGCCCGCCGGATCAGCGTGCCGCTGTTGCGCATCGCCCGGTCCACCGGCTCGACCGAGTTCGCGTACCGGCCGAGCGGCCCCTGCCGGGCGGTCCAGTAGACCGGCGAGAGCGTGGCGGCCTCCCGGGCGCCCTGCGCGGCCTCGCCGAAGGCGCCCATCTCCTCCTTGTTGTCGCGCAGCCGGTCCCGGGCGGCGATCGCCCCCTCGACCTCCCGCTCGCGCAGGGCGGCGGCGGTGCGGTCCAACTGGTCGGCGAGCAGCGTCAACGCGGGGCCGGCCGCCCGGTTGATGATCCGCAGCGGGTTCAGGGGCAGCAGCACGGCGGTCACCAGCAGCGTCGCGCCGCCGCCGATCAGCGCGTCGACCACCCGGGGCGCTTCGAGGTTCGGCATGGTCGGCGTCAGGGTGCCGATCAGCACCGCGGTCGCGCCGGCCTGGACCACCAGCGCCGGGCTGCGACCGACGAACGCGGCCACCAGGACGGCCAGCGCCACGATGGCGCCGAGCTGCCAGGCGCCGACCCCGACCAGGCTGATCAACAGGTTGCCGATCAGGATGCCGACCGCCACGCCGAGCACCAGTTCGACGGTACGGCGCAGGCGTTGCCCCACCGAGGCGGCGAGCGCCACCACCGCCGAGATCGGGGCGAAGACCGGTTGGGCCACGTGCAGCAGCGAATCCGCGGCCCACCAGGAGAGGCCGGCGGCCAACCCGGCCTGGGCGGCCAGCCCGGCGCCTGCGCGTACCCGGCGGAGCCGGTCCGTCAGCAGCGCCGGCACGGCCCGTAGCCGGCGGGCGAGGCGCTGGTCACCGGCGGCCTTGTCCCCGGCGGCCTGGTCACCGCCGCCCGCTCCCGCACCAGCCACGGCCGGGCGTACCCGCTTCCGGGTGGGTCAATCCTGCTCAGCTGCCGAGGGCGTGGGGGACCACCGCGTCACTCGTCGACCGGGCGGTGCCCGGCGGCGGGACGGACCGCCGTGCCCGGATCAGCGGGGCATCTCCCGCCAGCCGGTGCCGCTCGACCGCCACGCCCCGGCGAGGATGCTCGCCGAGACCCGGCTCGGGCACTGCTGGATCTTCGACCGGCCGGCGGCGCCGCCGATCTGGGCCTGGACCTGCCACTGCTGTCCGTCGGTGCAGATGTAGACGTCGCGGCGCCCGCGGGGGATGTTGACGCCGTTCCACCAATGTTCCTCGACGACCATGAACTGACCGTACCGCAGGTGACCCGGTCCGGCCCAGACCCGGGGTACGGGCCGGGCCGCACCCGGGGTCAGCCGTCCAGCCGGCGGACCATGTTCAGCACGGTCTCGACCTGGGCACCGCCCTTGATCGGGTAGTTCGTGCCGAGGTAGCCCCACCAGTCCCAGCAGCCGTTCGGGTTGACTCCGGAGGCGATCGCCTGCGGGTAGAGCACGATCAGTCGGTTGGTGTCGGCGTACTGGTTGAGGTTGGCCCGGTCGACGAACGCGGTGCCGACCCGGGCGTACCCCTGGGCGCAGCCGTGCAGCGCGACCAGCAGCCGGCAGGTGGTGCCGGCGGCGCAGGCGGCCGGCACGTACGCGAAGCCGCTGCCGTCCATGCTCAGCCCGTTGGCCCAGCCGTTGACCGCGAAGCTGTCCTGGCTGAATCGGATCAGCGTGCCGCCGAGCGGGCCGGTGTTCGGCGCGGCGACCGGGCCGAGCAGGTGGGCGAGGAACGCGCCCTGCGGGTCGGTGCCGCAGTCGGCGAGGAACGGCGAGGCGGTGGCCGTGCAGCCGACCGTGCCGTAGGGCGTGACCCAGGAGTGCCCGGCCGAACCGCCGGAGTCGTAGCGAACGCCGGCGCCGAAGTCCTGGTAGTAGCGGACCAGGTCGTCGGTGACCGATTTCTTCACGGTGGCGTCGCTGGTGCCGTGGTAGACGTACACCGGCTGGCCGGCCAGGTTGCCGGTGCCGTCGATCCAGCCGGACGAGGCCCAGGCGCGGGTGTACGCCTCCAGGTTGCCCAGGTACGTGGGGTAGATGTTGTCTCCGCAGCCGTAGAGCGCCTGCGGGACGCTGTTCTGCGCGCAGTAGTACGGCCCGGCCGCGAAGATCGCCGCGCCCCGGATCCGGGCCGAGTAGGCGACCTGGAGCTGGGTGGCCAGGTACCCGCCGGAGGAGACCCCGGCGACGTAGACGGCGGAGACCGGGTACGCGCGCAGCGTGCCGGCGACCGGAGCCTTCGTGTACGGAGTGCTCGCGGCCCGGGCGGCGACGCCACCGGGCAGGACCAGCAGGAGCGCGGCGGCGAGGGTGGTGACGGCCTTCCACGGTGTCTTCATGGCGTTCTCCCGTCCGAGCGCCGGCGGGACGACCGGCGTGCCGGCACGCTAGCGTGACATCGACCACAGCAGATATCCGTACGGTCGACACCTCGCCCGCCGGGGCGGTGTGGGCCGACCACCCCGGAAATCCCCTGGACCGTCGCCGGGGCCCGAACTAGCGTCCCGGCGGATGGACCTGCCACGGAGCTTCACCATCCGCGAGGGCGACCTGCGCGTCCTCAATCCGATCGACGAGGCCAAGCTGGCCACGCTGGGCCGGGTGCTCCGGCTCCCGCCCGGCACGGAGCTGCTGGACCTGTGCAGCGGCAAGGGCGAACTGCTCTGCACGTGGGCCCGGGACCACGGCGTCACCGGCACCGGCGTCGACATCAGCACCGCGTTCACCGCCGCCGCCCGGGACCGCGCCGCCGAGCTGGGCGTCGCCGACCGGGTCCGGTTCGTGCACGGCGACGCCGCCGCGTACGTCGCCGAACGCCCGGTCGACGTGGCCGCCTGCGTCGGCGCGACCTGGATCGGCGACGGCGTCCCCGGCACGCTGGACCTGCTCGACCGCGCGCTGCGCCCCGGCGGCCTGGCGCTGGTCGGCGAGCCGTACTGGCGGCGGGACCCACCCGACGCCGAGACCGTGGCCGGCTCGCAGGCGCGGTCCCGGGACGAGTTCCACGACTTACCGGGCCTGGTCCGGCTCTTCGGCGCGTGCGGCTGGGACCTGGTCGAGATGGTCCTCGCCGACCAGGACAGCTGGGACCGCTACGCCGCCGCGCACTGGTTGAACCTGCGCCGCTGGCTGGACGCCAACCCGGACGACGAACTGGCCCCGGAGCTGCGGCGGGAGGTGACCGAGGACCCGCTGCGGTACGTCCGCTTCCAGCGCGAGTATCTGGGTTGGGGGGTGTTCGCGCTGATGCGTCGCTGATGCCCCGGACCCGCCGACGACGGACGGCCGGGCTTAGCAGATCGCTACGCAGGGTAAAGACAGATCATGGGACAGTTGCGCACGTCGCCGCCGCCGCCACAGGCCGCTGAGCTGGAGCAGTGGGTGCTCGACACCCCCGAGGAACTCCGCGACGTGCGCGCCTCCCTACGTGACGCGCTGAACCGGCACGGACTGGTGCAGGGCGAGGACCTGGACGAGGTGCCGCACATGGTGCTGCTCGTCGCCACGGAGCTGTCCAGCAACGCGCTCCGGCACGGGCGGCCACCGACCATCCTCACGTTGCTCGCCAGCGACGACTGCTTCCTGCTCGACGTGGCGGACCACGACATCAGCTCGGTGCCGGAGCTGACCGACATCCACCCGATGGACTCGGGTGGGCGCGGGCTGTTCCTGGCCCAGTCGATCTCGCTCGACGTCGGCTGGTACGCCACCGACACCACCAAGCACATCTGGGCCTCGTTCTCGCGGTAGGGCTCAGAAACCGGACACCGGGTGCGGGACGTACGGCGCCTCCAGCTCCGCCACCTCGGCGTCGGTCAACTCCATCTCCAGCGCGGCGACCGCGTCGGTCAGGTGGTGCGGCTTCGTGGCCCCGACGATCGGTGCGGTCACCGCCGGATGGCGCGCCACCCAGGCCAACGCCACCTGGGCGCGCGGCACGCCACGCTGCGCGGCGACCCGGCCCACCGCGTCGACCACCGCCCGGTCGTGCTCCTCGGTGCGCGCGTACAGCTTGCGGCCGAACTCGTCGGTGTCCGCTCGCGCGGTCCGCTCCCCCGGGTCGCGGGTCAGCAGGCCGCGGGCCAGCGGGCTCCACGGGATCACCGCGACGCCCTCGTCGAGGCAGAGCGGCAGCATCTCCCGCTCCTCCTCGCGGTAGATCAGGTTGTAGTGGTTCTGCATCGAGACGAACCGGGTCCAGCCGTGCCGCTCGGCGATCCCGAGCGCCTTGGCGAACTGCCACGCGTACATCGACGAGGCGCCGAGGTAGCGGACCTTGCCGACCCGGACCAGGTCGTGCAGCGCCTCCAGCGTCTCCTCGATCGGCGTGGCCGGGTCGAGACGGTGGATCTGGTAGAGGTCGACGTAGTCGGTGCCGAGCCGGCGCAGGCTCGCGTCGATCTCGCTCATGATGTGCTTGCGGGACAGGCCGCCCCGGTTCGGTCCCGACCCCCGCCGGCCGTGGACCTTCGTCGCGATCACCACCTCGTCGCGGTCGGCGAAGTCCTTCAACGCCCGGCCGACGATCTCCTCGCTGGTGCCGTCGGAGTAGACGTTGGCGGTGTCGAAGAAGTTCACCCCCAGCTCCAACGCCTGCTTGATGAAGGGCCGGGCGTCGTCCTCCGGCAGCGACCACGGGTGCGTGCCCCGTCCCGGCTCGCCGTAGCTCATGCAACCCAGGCAGAGCCGGGACACCTGAAGGCCGGTGGAGCCGAACGTCACGTAATCCATGCGGTCCATCTCACCACCGCCGTACCGGCTCCGCAGTCCGGCGGCCCGGCCACCGGGACGGGCGGCTCAGTCGCCGTGTTCCGCGGTGGCCGCCGGAACGTCACCCCAGACCGCCTTCGCCCCGGACTCGCCCACCCGGTAGACCTGCACCAGGTTCGCCGCGGCCACCACCACCGCCAGCACGGCCACCAGCACGCCCGGCACGCCGGGCCCGGCCGTCGCCCCGGCACCGGCCGGCCGCTCCGCCCGGCGCTGCAACCAGACCAGCGCGACGGCGACGACCAGCAACGGCAACGCGAACCAGAGCAGTTGGTCGCCCAGCTCGGCGTGCCGACCCGGGTCACCGACCCGCCGCTCCAGGCTCTCCCCGCTCTCGGTGGCGAGCGGGATCGCCGCGGTGGCCAGCGCGGCGACCAGCACCACGAGCCACCCGAAGCGGCCCCGCCAGGCGGGGCGTACGGCCAACGCGACCACGCCCAGCGCGGCCAGCGGCAGCAGGACCACCACGGCGTGCACCACCAGCGGATGCAGGGGCAGTCCGTTCACGGAGTCCGGCACGATGATCTCCTCGGCGGTGGGGTTGTCCGGTTCGGTCCCACAGTGCCCGGCACTTCTTGCGAAGTTCTTGCGCCGGGCCCGCTCAGGCCGGTGGCAGCAGCAGCGTGAAGGTGGCGCCGCGCCCCGGCGCGCCGGCCACCTCGACCGTGCCCCGGTGCGCCTGTGCCACGTGCTGGACCAGGGCGAGACCGAGGCCGAACCGCCGACCGGCCCCGGCCGTGCCGTGGGCGAACCGCGCGAACAGGTGGTCCGCCTCCGCCGGGTCCAGCCCGACCCCGTCGTCGGCGACCTCGGCGGCGATCCGCCCGTCCCGGTGGGACACGGTCACCGTGACGTGCCCGCCCGCCGGTACGTGCCCGACCGCGTTGTCCACCAGCGCGGTCACCGCCCGACGCAGGGCCGGGCCGGCGCCCCGGACCAGCGCCGGGCCGGCCGCCACCAGCCGCAGCTCCACCTGCCGCTCGCCGGCGTACGCGGACATGCTGCCCACCACCTCGCGGGCCACCTCGGTCAGGTCCACCGCGGTGTCCGGCAACGGCTGGTGCTCGGCGGCGGCCGACACCAGCAGATCCTCCACCACCTCGCCGAGCGCCCGGGTGTCCGCCACGAGCTGGTCGAGCTGCCCGGCCAGCCGCTCCGCCGGCTGTTCCCGAGCCCGCCGGGCCAGCAGTTGCGCCCGGGTGTGCAGCACGGTCAGCGGGGCACGCAGCTCGTGCGAGGCGTCCGCCACGAACCGGCGTTGCATGCCCAACGCGGCGGCCAGCGGGGCGACCGCCCGGCGGGCCAGCAGTGTCGCGGTCACCAGCGCACCGGCCAGCCCGGCCAGCTCGGCCACCAGCAGCGCGAGGCCGAGCTGCCCCTGCCGGCGCCGGAGCGGGGCCAGCTCGGCGGCGACCGCCCAGCGGGTGCCGTCGGCCCGGCGCGCCACCGCCACCCGGACCGGCCGGTCGTCGCCGGCCGTCGCGTCGTGGCGGCCGGGCGGACGGCGTACCGCCTCGTCGAGCACGCGGGTCAGCTCGGGGGACGCGCCCGGCGTCACCTCGACGACCGGGTCGCCGGGACGCTGCCGCGCCAGGAACTGCCCCGGCGGCGGATCGTCGACGTCCTCGGCGGCGGCCAGCACCCGGGTCAGCTCACCGTCCAACGCCCGGGACTCCTGCCGGCTGGTCAGCACGAACATCAGCGCGCCGACGAGCAGCAGGACCAGCCCGATCGCGCCGGCGGTCTGCGCCACGCTGCGCCGGCGGGCACGGGCGAGCCGGGCCTCGTCCACGCTCAGCCGGCCCCGAGCCGGTAACCCAGCCCGTGCACCGTCCGGACGGCGTCCCGCCCCAGCTTCCGGCGCAGGTGGTGGACGCAGGCGTCGACGGTGCCGGGCGCGTCGGCGCGGTCGAACGCGGTGCTGAGCAGCTCGGCCCGGGTGAATACCTTGCGGGGCCGCCCGGCGAGGGCGTGCAGCACGGCGAACTCGCGCGCGGAGAGCGGGATCTCCTCGGCGCCGTCGACGACCCGACGATTGCCCACGTCGAGCCGGCCACGGCCCAGCGGCAACCAGCTCGCGCCGTCCGGGTGGCGGCGGCGCAACGCCCGCAGCCGGGCCGACAGCTCCGCCACCTCGAACGGCTTGACCAGGTAGTCCTCCGCCCCGGCGTCCAGGCCGGCCACCCGGTCGTGCAGCGCGCCCCGGGCGGTGAGCAGCAGCACCGGGCAGGTGACGCCGTGTGCCCGCAGCCGGGTGACCAGCTCCAACCCGTCCAGCGCGGGCAGCCCCCGGTCGACCACCATGACCTGGTAGTCCCGGCTCAGCGCCCGGTGCAGCCCGAGGTGGCCGTCGCCGGCCACGTCGACGTCGTACCCCTCCTCGGTGAGCAGGTCGACGAGGAGACCGGACAGGGCGCGGTCGTCCTCGACCAGCAGCAGGCGGGGACGGCTCTCCACCCGGCCAGTATTCACCCGGCGGGTCGGCGGGTCAGTGGTCCCCGGCCGGGATCGGGTCGTCGTACTGGCCGGACGGGCCGGCCAGCGGCTCGCCACCCACCAGCGGCCACGCGTTCGGCGCGCAGCCGTGCAGGCCGAGCGTCTGCTGCACCATCACCGGCGCCGGGCCGCCGGAGCGGGGGCAACGCTCGTGGCCGTGGCCGAGCCGGTGGCCCACCTCGTGGTTGAGCAGGTAGTGCCGGTAGAGGCCGAGGTCGGGAACGTGCGGCACGCCGTACACCCAGCGGGCCACGTTGATCACCACCCGGTCGCCGTTGCGGCAGGACGTGTAGCGGTCGCTCGGGTCGCCGCACAGCTCGCCCCGGGTGACCGGCGTGGTCAGCAGCACGGTGAAGTCGGCCGGCGCGTCCCGGCCCACCCGTTGCAGCCGCCACCGGCCGTCACCGGTCCAGCCGCGCGGGTCGGCGAGTGTCGCCGCGACCTCCCGGGCGAAGCGCTCCACGTCCACGTTGCGGATGCCGTCCTCGACCGCGACCCGGTACCGCAGCAGCTCACCGCCGCGCCCGGCGACCGCGCCGGCGGTGTCGGCGGTGCGGAACCCGCCTCCGCCCCGGAGCGGGTAGCTGATGCGGGGTGGCACCCGGCCGGCTGCCGGGACCGGCGACGGGGCGACCTTCACCGGCGGGGCGGTCGCCACCGGCGGCATCGCCGCCGGCACGGTCCGGTCCACCCCGACCGAGGCCAGCAGCTCCGGATGGCGTCGTACGGCGTACCCGCCGATCGCCGTGAGGCCGATCACGACGAGCACCACCGCGAACGCGTGGAGGCCGGCCCCCGACCGTCGTCGGCGGCGGTGCACGCCCCGGTCCTGCCCGCCCACGTCGCTCTCCGTCCGTCGCCCCGCCCGTGTTCCGGCCAGGAGTACGGATACCAGGTCCGGACGGTTGAACGGAAGGGCCGGGTACCGTCTGTGCCGGGGTGGACGACCTGCCGCCTGTCGGATTCCAGGGGGAGCCACCCGTGTCACCAGCCGAGACGCTGCTCGACGACGCCCTCGCGGCGGCGCGCGGCACCGACGTACCCGCCGCCGAGCGCGCCCTGGACCGGCTGGTGGTGGGCGACGGCGCGGCGGTGGACGCGGCACTGCTCGCCCGGCTCTCCCGCGCCGTCGGGCGGCTCTGGCCGCGCGGCTGGCAGCCGGTCGACGTGGACCGGCTCGCCACCCGCCGGCTGACCGCGCGCGGTGCCCGGCTGCTGCGCGACACGCTGGCCGCCCAGCGGCGCGCGCTGCCCGCACCGGTGCCGGCCTGGTTCGACGAGCAGCTCACCGACCTGGACGCTCGCTGGGACGCCGACGCGGGCTGGCTGGACCGCCGCGCCGACGGCGACCGGATCACCGCGTTGCGGGACGCGGTCGACGCGCTGGTGCTTGTCGAGTCGCTGCCGCCGATCGCGGTGCTCCGGCCACCGCCCGGCGCCCCCGCCGTCCCGCTCGCCGCCGTGCCGCCCACCGGTTCCCGGATGCTCGACCGGGTACGCGCGCTGCTGGCCAAGGCCGAGTCGAGCGGCTACCCGGCCGAGGCGGAGGCGTTCACCGCCAAGGCGCAGGAGCTGATGGCCCGGCACAGCATCGACGCGGCGCTGCTCGCCGCCACCGCCGAGCGGCCCGACCGGCCGGGCGGGATGCGCCTCGGCGCCGACGCCCCGTACGCGGCGGCGAAGGCGCTGCTGATCCAGGAGGTGGCGGCGGCGAACCGGTGCGAGTCGGTCTGGTCCGACGACCTGGGCTTCGCCACCGTGCTCGGGTTCCCGGCCGACCTGGCCGCGGTGGAGCTGCTGCACACGTCGCTGCTGGTGCAGGCCACCGCCGCGATGCTGCGCGGACGCGGCGAGCGCAGTGGGCGCGGCAAGGGCGGCGGCCGGCGTACGAAGGGTTACGACGAGTCGTTCCTCAACGCGTTCGCGCTGCGGATCGGGGAGCGGCTGCGGGCGGCCAGCACGGCGGCGGCCGAGGAACACGCCGACGACCGGCTGCTGCCGGTGCTGGCGGCCCGGTCGGACGCCGTCCGGGAACGCGCCGACCAGCTCTTTCCCGGCACCACCCGGCACCGGCTCCAGGTGCGCGACACGGAGGGGTGGAGTTCCGGCACCACCGCCGCCGACCGCGCCTCGCTGGACGCCGGCCCTCGCCCCACGCCCCGCCCCCTACGCGGCCCACGCTGACCGACGCTGCAAGCGGGGCGCTTGTGGAAGTTCACCGTCGAGCGTCCGCCGGACGTGCCACCCGTCGCAGACCTCCCACATGGTAGGTCACTCTTCTCGCATGTCGAGAGTAGAGAGATCTTGGAAGCCACGTGCCCCTCCAGGGGCCACTTCGCTCCAAGATCTCCCACTGTCTCCACCTTGCCGGGTTGTTCGCTTGTCCGACCAGGTTTCGGCTGGCAGCATGATCTCCGCTGAAGTCCAGGAGAGCTGACCACGCCGACCCGACCACCCCATTACCGGCGCGTCGCCGATGACATCGAGGCCAAGATCCGGTCGGGCGAGTATGCGCCGGGCCAACAACCGCCCTCGGTCTCCGAGATCGGTGAGTTGTACAACGTCGCCCGCTCGACGTCCTACCGGGCGGTGAAGGAACTGCACGCCCGAAACCTGATCTACGGCCAGCAGGGTCAGGGCGTCTTCGTCGCCGAGCCCGAACAACTTCCCACCCCTCCCCATGACGCGACGTGTCGGATCGGGCCGGCCGGCTCCGACCCGTCCGTGAGGCGCCGCCGACGGTGGCCCGTACCCGAGGAGTGGACCGTGAAGTACATGCTGCTGATCTGGAACCGGCCCGGCTTCGCCGACGAGCTGACCGAGGCGGAGCGCACCGCGATCTTCGGCGAGGTCGACGTGATCATGAAGGCGCTGACCGAGTCCGGTGAGCTGGTCGGCGGGGAGGCGCTGGCCGACCCGTCGCAGACCCGGACCGTACGCCCGGCGGGCGGCGGCGCGGAGATCACCGACGGCCCGTTCGTGGAGAGCAAGGAGCAGTTCGCCGGCTATCTGACGGTCGACTGCGAGACGCCGGAGCGGGCCGTCGAGATCGCCGCGAGCTGGCCGGACGTGCGGCTCGGCTTCGGCGTGCTGGAGGTGCGCGCGGTGATGGAGCAGGCCGGGACGGAGATGTGACCTCCCGGGCGGTCGAGGACCTGCTGCGAACACTCGCGCCGCAGGTCCTCGGCGTGCTCGTCCGCCGGCACGGCCAGTTCTACGCCTGCGAGGACGCGGTCCAGGAGGCGCTGCTCGCCGCCGCCACCGGGTGGCCGGCGCGGGGCGTGCCGGAGCATCCCCGCGCCTGGCTGGTCACCGTGGCCACCCGCCGGCTCACCGACGAGTGGCGCAGCGAACACGCCCGCCGGGCGCGCGAGGTCGCGGTGGCGGTCCGGCAGCCGGCGTACGCGGCGGTCGCCCCGCCCGCCGACGAGGAACCGCCGAGCCGGGACGACACGTTACGGCTGCTGTTCCTCTGCTGCCATCCGGCGCTGCCGGTCAACGCCCAGGTGGCGCTCACGCTGCGCGCGGTGGGCGGGTTGAGCACCGCCGAGATCGCGCGGGCGTACCTGGTGCCGGAGGCGACGATGAGCCAGCGGATCCGCCGCGCCAAGCAGCGGATCGAGGCGGCCGGGGCACGCTTCACGCTCCCGTCGGGCGCCGACCGGGACGAACGGCTGGGCGCGGTGCTGCGCGTGCTCTACCTGATCTTCAACGAGGGCTACACCGCGTCCAGCGGGGAGGCGCTGCACCGGGTCGAGCTGACCGGCGAGGCGCTCCGGCTGGCCCGGGAGCTGCACCGGCTGCTGCCGGACCAGGGCGAGGTGGCCGGGTTGCTGGCGCTGATGCTGCTCACCGACGCGCACCGGGCCGCCCGGACCGGACCGGACGGGGAGCTGGTGCCGCTGGCCGAACAGGACCGCACCCGCTGGGACACCACTGCCGTGGCGGAGGGGATCGCGCTGGTGACCGACGCGTTGACCTGGTCGGCGCCCGGCCCGTACCAGGTGCAGGCCGCCATCGCCGCGGTGCACGCGGAGGCGCCCACCGCCGCGACCACGGACTGGCCGCAGATCGTGGCGCTCTACCGGGTACTGGCCCGGCTCGCGCCCAACCCGATGGTCACGCTCAACCAGGCCGTCGCGGTGGCCATGGTGGACGGCCCCCGGGCCGGCCTGGCGCTGCTCGCGCCGCTGCACGCCGACGACCGGACCGCCGGCCACCACCGACTCGCCGCCGTCCGCGCCCACCTGCTCGAACTGGCCGGTGACCGGGCGGACGCCCGGACCGCCTACCTGGCCGCCGCCCGGGCCACCACCAGCCTGCCCGAGCGGCGTCACCTGGAGGGACGCGCCGCGCGGCTGGCCGCCGAGCGATGAGTTCCGCCGACCCGGCGGGTCCACCCCTCATGGGAGAGGTCACCAGTCAACTGTCGATGTCGCTGGACGGGTACGTGGCCGCGCCGGATCAGAGCGTGCAGGATCCGCTCGGGCAGGGCGGCCTGCGGCTGCACGAGTGGGCGTTCGCCACCGAGAGCTGGCGCGCGCAGCACGCCCTCACCGGCGGGGAACGCAACGTCGACGCCGAGGTGGTCGAGGAGATGACCGCCGGCGTCGGGGCGTACGTGATGGGCCGGCGCATGTTCGGTGGCGGCGAGGGGCCGTGGGACCGGGCCTGGACCGGGTGGTGGGGTGCCGACCCGCCGTTCCGTACCCCGGTGTTCGTGCTGACCCACCACCCGCGGGCGTCGCTGCTGATGGCCGGCGGTACGGAGTTCCACTTCGTCACCGACGGCGCCGAGGCGGCGCTGGAGCGGGCCCGGGAGGCGGCCGGCGACCGCGACGTCTGTGTGGCCGGTGGCGGCGGCACGGTACGCGGCTACCTGGCGGCGGGTCTGCTCGACTCGCTCTGGCTGCACGTGGTGCCGATCGTGCTGGGCGGCGGCACGCCGCTCTTCGACGGACCGCTGGACGTGGCCCTGACGCCGGAGCGGGTGGTCGCGGGTCCCACCGTCACCCACATCCGCTACCGCGTGCCGCGCTGACCCGGCGTCGGGTCGGCACCACCGTCCCTGGCCACGCAGCACGCCGGGCCGGCCCGAAGGCCGGCCCGGTGGGTGTGCGATCGTACGTCAGCTCTTGAAGGCGTCCTTGATCTTCTCGCCGGCCTGCTTGAGCTTGGCGCCGGCCTGGTCGTTGCGGCCCTCGGCCTCGAGGCGCTCGTTGTCGGTCGCCCGGCCGACGCCCTCCTTGACCTTGCCCGCGGTGTCCTGGGAAGCGTTGTCGATCTTGTCGTCGAGACCCATCGGAACCTCCAGCTCAACAGTTGCGTGACGACAACGAGTTACCCAGCCGGTCGCCCGCCCAACCATGCCGGTGCCCGGCGTCACCCGATCGGGCGAAAGCGCCGCAGCCGCAGGCTGTTCGCCACCACGAACACCGACGAGAAGGCCATCGCCGCGCCGGCGAGCATCGGGTTGAGCAGCCCGGCGGCGGCCAGCGGCAGCGCGGCCACGTTGTAGGCGAACGCCCAGAACAGGTTGCCCTTGATGATCGCCAACGTGCGGCGGGAGAGCCGGATGGCGTCCGCCGCGGCCAGCAGGTCGCCCCGCACCAGCGTCAGGTCGGCGGCCTCGATGGCCACGTCGGTGCCGGTGCCCATGGCCAGCCCGAGATCGGCGCGGGCCAGCGCGGCGGCGTCGTTGACCCCGTCCCCGACCATGGCCACCACCCGGCCCTCGCCCTGGAGCCGCTCCACCACGGCCACCTTGTCGGCGGGCAGCACCTCCGCGATCACCTCGTCGATGCCCACCTCGGCGGCCACCGCCCCGGCCACGGTGGCGTTGTCGCCGGTGAGCAGCACCGGGGTGAGCCCCAGGCCGCGCAGCCGGTCGACCGCCGCCCGGCTGGTCGGCTTCACCGCGTCGGCCACCGCGAGCACGCCTCGAGCCCGCCCGTCCCAGCCGGCCAGGACCGCCGTGCGGCCGGCGGCCTCCGCGCCGGTCGCGGCCCGCACGACCTCCTCGGGTACGTCGAGACCGCGCTCCCGCAGCAGTCGGAGCCGCCCGACCACCACGCTCCGGCCGTCGACCGTGCCGGTCACGCCGAGCCCCTCGGCGTTCGCGAAGTCACCGACGGCGGGCGTCGGCCCGGCCTTGGCCGCACCCTCGGCGACCGCCCGCGCGATCGGGTGCTCGGAGGCCGCCTCCAGTGCGCCGGCCAGCCGGAGCAGCTCGCCGGCGTCCTCGCCGGCGGCGGGCAGCACCTCGGCCAGCGTCATCCGGCCGGTGGTGACGGTGCCGGTCTTGTCCAGCACCACGGTGTCCACCCGGCGGGTGGACTCCAGCACCTCCGGCCCCTTGATCAGCACGCCGAGCTGCGCGCCGCGCCCGGTGCCGACCAGCAGCGCGGTCGGGGTGGCCAGGCCGAGCGCGCACGGGCACGCGATGATCAGCACGGCCACGGCGGCGGTGAACGCGGCGGTCGGCCCGGCTCCGGTGCCGAGCCACCAGCCCAGCGTGCCGGCGGCCAGGGCGATCACGATCGGCACGAACACGCCGGAGATCCGGTCGGCGAGGCGCTGCACCGCCGCCTTGCCGGTCTGCGCCTGCTCCACCAGCCGGGCCATCTGGGCGAGCTGGGTGTCGCCGCCGATCCGGGTGGCGCGGACCACCAGCCGGCCGCCGGCGTTGACGGTGGCGCCCACCACGGCGTCGCCCGGCCCGACCTCGACCGGCACCGACTCGCCGGTGAGCATGCTGGCGTCGACCGCCGAGGTGCCCTCCTCGACCACGCCGTCGGTGGCGATCTTCTCGCCGGGCCGGACCACGAACCGGTCGGCGACCGCGAGCTGGTCGACCGGGATTCGGACCTCCTGCCCGCCGCGCAGCACCGCCACGTCCTTCGCGCCCAGCTCCAGCAGGGCCCGCAGCGCGGAGCCGGCGGTGCGCTTGGCGCGGGCCTCGAAGTAGCGCCCGGCCAGGATGAAGACGGTCACCCCGGCGGCGGCCTCCAGGTAGATGTTGCCGGCGCCGTCGCCGCGGGTGATGTCGAACCGGAACGGGTGCGTCATCCCGGGCATCCCGGCGTCGCCGAGGAAGAGCGCCCAGAGCGACCAGCCGAACGCGGCCAGCGTGCCGAGCGAGACCAGCGTGTCCATGGTCGCCGCGCCGTGCCGCAGGTTGACCAGCGCGGCCCGGTGGAACGGCAGCCCGCCCCAGACCACCACCGGCGCGGCCAGCGTGAGCGAGGCCCACTGCCAGTGGTCGAACTGCCAGGCCGGCACCATGGCCAGCACGATCACCGGCAGCGTCAGCACCGCCGAGACCCACAGCCGGGTACGCGCCACCCGCAGCTCGTCCACCGGCTCGGCGGCCGTGACCTCCCCGGCGCGGGCGGGCGGCGGCGGCACCTCGGCCGTGTAGCCGGTCTTCTCCACGGTGGCGATCAGGTCGGCCGGCGCGATGTCGTCGGCGTACCGGACGGTGGCCTTCTCGGTGGCGTAGTTCACCGTGGCCTCGACGCCGTCCATCCGGTTGAGCTTCTTCTCGATCCGGGCGGCGCAGGACGCGCAGGTCATGCCGCCGATCGCGAGTTCGATCAGGTTCGGCGCGGTCGGCAGCGTCTTGCCCGTGGTGGTCATCGCGACACCTCCCCGGTCAACTGTGCCCGTGCCCCGGCGTGCCGTGTCCGGCGTCCGGGGTCGGTGCGGTGGTGGGTGCCGGCGCGGGCTGGGCGCCGGCCAGGACGGTGAACTCGGCGGTGTGCACCGCGTCGCCGTGGCGGAAGTCCAGGTAGAGACGGTACGCCCCGGCGGAGGGCACCTCGGCCGCGAACGTGACCGCCGGCCCGGCGGGCGTACGCCCGTCGTCGGGCGTGCCTTCCGGGTGCACGTGCAGGTAGGCCAGGTCGCCCTGGCGCAGCGCCACCAGGTGCCCGTACGCGCCGAGGTAGGGCTGGAGGTCGGTGACCGGGCGACCGTCCCGGCTGACGGTGAGCGTGAGCCGGCTGGTGCGGCCGGGCTCCGGCGTGCCGGCGAGCGTGACCGTGTAGCCGTCGACAGTGGCGGTGGTGGCCGGCGCCGGCAGCGGCCGGGCGGCCAGCGGGCCCGGAACGGTGACGTCGACGCCGAGTGTCAACGGCTCGCCGCCGGTCGGCGTGAAGTCGGCGAACGCCCGCCAGACGCCGGGCCCGGCGAGCGGCGAGGCGACCCGCCAGGTGCCGTCGGCGGCCAGCTCCGGGTGCACGTGCCGGAAGCCGGACAGGTCGCGGCGGGCGACGATCAGGTGCATGCGCCTGTCGTGCGCCACGTCGTAGCGGGTGACCGGTGCGCCGTCCGGGCCGGTGATCCGGAACGCGAACTCGCCGGCCGGGGCGGTGACCGGCTGGAGCGTGTAGCCCCGCTCGGAGACCAGCAGGCCGCCGGGCAGGTCCGCGCCGCCGGCGCTCTCGTCGCCGTGGCCGGGGTCCCCGTCGCCGTGGCCGGCGGCTCCGTGGTCGGTGTCGGTGGTGTCGTGCCGGATCTCGGCGGCCGGGGCGGCGGGACCGGCCACGTGACCGATCCCGTACGCCCCGGCGAACACCGCCGCGAGGCCGAGCGCGAAGCCACTCAGCTTCGTCGCCGTGTGCATGGTGCCTCCTCGGTTCTGCGGGTCCGCGGACCCGTCACGCCCCGGCGAGGTCGTAGCCGGCCTCGTCGACGGCGGCGCGCACGGCGCCCGCGTCCAGTGGTTCCCGGCTGGTGACGGTGACCCGGCCGGTGGCCAGGTCGACCTGGACGTCGGTGACGCCCGGCAGCGCGCTCAGCTCGGTGCTGACCGCGTTGACGCAGTGCCCGCAGGTCATGCCCCGCACCTGGTAGGTGGTGTCCATCTCGCCCTCCGATCAGATACCCCCTGGGGGTACGAGTCGAACGGTATCATACCCCCGAGGGGTACGGTATCCTCGACGCATGACCACGCCGTCCACCCCGGTCCGGGGCTACACCGCCAGCAAGGACCAACTGCTCGCGCGGCTCCGCCGCGTCGAGGGGCAGGTCCGGGGCATCGAGAAGATGGTCGAGGACGACCGTTACTGCATCGACGTGCTGACCCAGATCTCCGCCATCCAGGCCGCGCTGGACAAGGTCGCGCTGGGCCTGCTCGACGGCCATGCCCGGCACTGCATGCACGAGGGCGCCGCCGACGGCCGCGCCGACGAGATGGCGACCGAGATGATGGCCGCCGTGGGCCGCCTCATGAAACGTGGCTGACCCACCCCACCCCACCCCACCCCGCCCCCCTCCCCGTCGATCTTGCGGTTGCGGCCCGCGAAACGCCCTTTTCACGCCGTTCGCCAGGGCCACAACTGCAAGATCGCGCAGGTGGGGTGGCTACCATGGCCCGGCGGCGACCCCGGGCGTGGTCAGGACGCGTCCGCGCCGGCCGGTGGACGACCGGGCCGGTGAACCGGTGCGCCGCGACCCGTAGGGAGAGCCACCGTGGGCGCCGACCACACCCGTCCCGCCCCCGCCGCGCCGCCGCGCGTACGCCGGCTCCTGCTCGCGACCGTGGTGCCGCTCTTCGTGCTCACCGTGCTCGCGGCGCTGGTGCTCTGGCCCCGGGGCGGCGGCCCGGAGCCGGCCGAAGCCGAGAACGTGCCACGCCACCACGGCACGGTGACCCGGGTGGTGACCGAGCCCTGCCCGCCCACGCCGGAGGCTCCCGAGGGTGGCGGCGGCCGGTGCGGCACCGTGACGGTCGCCGCGGAGCAGGGCCCGGACGCCGGCCGGCAGGTCGAGGCGCCGATCCCGGACGGGCCCGGGGCACCACGCGTCGAGGTCGGCGACGAGGTGATCCTGGTCGAGCTGACCGACCCGGCCGACCCGTCGGTGAAGGCCTACAACATCGCCGAGCACCAGCGCGCCACGCCGTTGATCTGGTTGGTGGCGCTCTTCGCCGCCGCGATCGTGGCGTTCGGGCGCTGGCGCGGGCTGGCCGCGTTGGGCGGGCTGGTGGCGAGCTTCGCCATCCTGCTCGGCTTCGTGCTGCCCGGCATCGGCGCCGGCCGGTCCCCGCTGCCGGTGGCGATCGTCGGCGCCGCGCTCATCATGTTCGTGGTGCTCTACCTGACCCACGGGATCACCGCGCAGACGTCGGTGGCGGTGCTCGGCACGCTCGGCAGCCTGGTGGTCACCGGCGTGCTGGGCACGCTCGCCACCGCCGCCACCCACCTGACCGGCTTCGGCAGCGAGGACGCCACCACGCTCTCCATGTTCCAGGGCGGTGTGGACCTGCACGGGCTGCTGCTGGCCGGCATCATCATCGGCTCGCTGGGCGTGCTGGACGACGTCACGGTCACCCAGGCGGCCACCGTCACCGAGCTGGCGCACGCCAACCCCGGCCTGTCCCGGCGGCAGCTCTACCGGGCGGCCACCCGGGTGGGCCGGGCGCACATCGCGTCCACTGTCAACACCATCGTGCTGGCGTACGCGGGCGCCTCGCTGCCGCTGCTGCTCCTGCTGGTGGCCGACTCCCGCCCGGTGAGCGAGATCCTCACCAGCGAGTTCCTGGCCCAGGAGATCGTCCGCAGCGCGGTGGCGACACTCGGTCTGATCGCCGCCGTACCGCTCACCACCGCGCTGGCCGCGGTCGTGGCCACCGCCGGGCGGCACGGGCCGGCGGCCGGGGCGTCGCCGCCACCGCCGGACCGGCCCCCGGCGGCCCGCAGCGAGGCGCTGGAGGCGCTCGGCGGGACGCCGGCCGAACGGTGGCCCGGCCGCCGGGGAAGTACGGATGTCGCATGGTGACACTCCGCAGCGTGACGGCGCGCGTGAAACGCGATGCTGGTCACGCTGGGCAATGTCGAATTCTCGCGATTGGTCGGCTTCCGGGCGTAGATCCCCGGTCGACATCTCGGGTAACCTCGCTGCCGGTCACCGCCGAAGGCGCGCACCCGCGCCTGCGGTGCCGCCGCCCAATCGCCTCCGGGCGAGCCGGGGAACCAGGTACATGGGGTGAATCCGCGTCAGCGGTAGGGGCCGCTTCCGTCCCGAACCCGTCAGCTAACCCGGTCGGCGGCCGACGGAAGGGAACACTGTGACGGCACCCCTGCGCCGCTGCTTGACACCCGTGGTGGCCGTGCTCGCCGCGCTCGCCGTGCTGGTCGGGCCGACCCCGGCGTCGGCGGCCCCGCACACCGCCGCCCCCAACCCCTCCGGGCACTCGGAGGACGACGACCCACCGCTGATCAGCGAGGCCGTCACCGCCGCCAACCGGGCCTACCTCCAGGCCAAGTCCAAGCTGGACACCTCGCGCAAGCGGCAGCTCAAGCTCGCGCTCGAGGTGAAGGCGGCGCAGAACGAGCTCGACGCGCTCAGCCCGCAGGTCACCGAGATCGCCGCGCAGTCCTACCGCACCGGTCGGGTCGGCGCGATGGCGATGCTGCTGGAGAGCGACTCGCCCGACTCGTTCGTCCGCCGGGCCAGCGCCCTGGACGAACTCAACCTGTTCAACGCGCAGCGGCTCGCCGCCATCAACGCGGTGAAGACGCGCGCCGAGCAGGCCAAGCTCGCGCTCGACGCCGAGGTGCGCGAGCAGGAGAAGCAGACGAACGCGATGGCCCGCGAGAAGGTCGAGGCGCAGAAGGCGCTGAAGCTGGTCGGCGGGCTGGACTTCACCGGTGGCCTGGTCTCGGCCACCTCGCCGGTTGCCAAGATCGGCCCCGGCCGCACCGCCGACGGCGGGTGGAGGTCCGAGTCGTGCAGCGAGAACGACCCGACCACCTCCGGCTGCGTGACGCCGCGCACGCTGCACGCGTACAAGGAGGTCAAGCGCGCCGGCTTCAACCGCTTCGTGGGCTGCTACCGCCCCGGCGGGCCGTGGGAGCACCCCAAGGGCAAGGCGTGCGACTGGTCGTTGCAGAACAGCGGCTTCTCGCCGTGGCACAACAACGACACCCGCCGGTACGGCAACGAGGTGGCCGCCTTCCTCATCCGTAACGCCGACCGGTTGGGCATCTACTACGTGATCTGGAACCGGCAGATCTGGTTCCCGGCGACCGGCTGGAGTTCGTACAGCGGTCCCTCGAACCACACCGACCACGTGCACATGTCACTGCTCTGACGCGTACGCGAGAAGGGGCCGCCTCCGGGCGGCCCCTTCCGTGTGTCCGGGGGTGGTCAGCCGGCGAGCGCCGGGTCCGCCGGTGCGGCCGGCGCGGGCACCGGCGCCGAGGACTGCGCCACCGTCCGCACCTCGCCGCCGCTGAGCCGGTACGACATGCCGGCCACCGCGCACGCTCCGACGGCCACCCGCTCGGCGAGCACCGTCGAGCGGGCCAGCAGCGTCTCCACGGTCTGCGCGATGTGGATGTCGATGATGCCGTCGAGGTCGGTGACCTCCTGCCGGGCGGCCCGGAGCAGGCTGGGCGAGACGGCGTCCACCACCGCGCCCAGGTGCCCGGCCGGCGCGGAGCCGGTGCGGACCGCCTCGCGGGCCGCCTGGACCGCGCCGCACGAGTCGTGGCCGAGCACCACCACGAGCGGCGTGCCGAGCACGGTCACCGCGTACTCGACGCTGCCGAGCACCTCGGGGCCGGCGGTGTGCCCGGCGGTACGCACCACGAAGAGGTCGCCGAGACCCCGGTCGAAGATGATCTCGGCGGCGAGCCGGGAGTCGGAGCAGCCGACGATCACCGCGAACGGGTGCTGGCCCTCGGCGACCGCGGCCCGGTGCCCGGCGTCCTGGTTCGGATGCTGCGGCACGCCGGTGACGAACCGGTGGTTACCGGCCCGCAGTTCGGCGAGTGCCTCTTCGGGAGTGCTCGGGATCATCGCTGCTCACCTTGTCCTCGGGCGGAACGACCAGGCCGGCCGGCGGCGGTGTCGGCCTCGCGACCCACAGTCACACGGGACCGAAGGCACGTCAAGATTTCGTGATACGCATTTCAGGCGTCATGACGCGACCCGCTCCGGTTCCGGCTGTCTGCCCGGAACGCCATACGATGACCACCATGGCGACCACACCAGGCGAGGACGGGAGCCGCCGGCACTGGACCTTCCTCACCAACCACGGGCACGTGCTGCTGGCCATCGCGCGCAACCCCACCGCGCGGCTGCGGGACGTGGCGGACGAGGTGGGCGTCACCGAGCGGGCGGCCCAGGCGATCGTCGCCGACCTGGAGGCGGGCGGCTACCTCCACCGCACCCGGGTGGGTCGGCGCAACGAGTACACGATCAACCCGAACGGCCGCTTCCGGCACCCCGCCGAGGCCGACCAGCAGGTCGGGGCGTTGCTCGACCTCTTCGCCGACGAACCGGCGGCCACCGACGCCACCCCCGAGCGTTGACCGCGACCGGGCGGCCGTCCGCGCCCGCACGCGACCGGCCACGACGGTAATCTCACCGCGTGCGCGACAGCTTGCGGCCGGGCCGGACGGGACGTGCCCGGGCCGGCCACCGGGTCAGCTCCGTCCTGTCCGGAGCGGCGGTGGCCGCCCTCGTCGCCGGCACGGCGGCGGTGCCCGCCCCGGCGGTGGCGGCGCCGAAGTGCGGGCCCACCGGCGGCCCGGCCCCCACCGAGGCGCCCTGGGCGCTGAGCCGGCTCGACCCGGCCGCCGCCTGGCGGGTCGGCAAGGGGCGGGGCGTCACCGTCGCGGTCGTCGACTCCGGCGTCTCACCGAGCCACCCGTTGCTGCGCGACCGGGTGCTGCCCGGCGAGGACTTCAACCGGCTGGTCCACCTGCGCGGGCAGTGCGACCTGGTCGGGCACGGCACCATGGTGGCCGGCATCATCGCCGGCCGGGAGGGCAGCGGTACGCCCTACACCGGCATCGCGCCGGAGGCCAGGATCCTGCCGCTGCGGGTGCTGGCGGAGAACAAGGAGAACTTCGACCCGGACGTGCCGGGTGAGATCGGCCGGGCGATCCGCTGGGCGGTCGACCACGACGCCGACGTGATCAACCTGTCCCTGGTCACGCTGGACGACCCGGCGTTGAGGTCGGCGGTCGCCCACGCGCTCGACAAGGGCGTGGTGGTGGTCGCCTCGGCCGGCAACCGGCAGGAGAACCGGGAGGACCGGCCGGCCTACCCGGCGGCGTACCCGGGGGTCATCGCGGTGGCCGGCATCGACGAGCAGGGCGGGCACGTCGGCAGCTCGGTCAGCGCGGACTACGTGGACATCGCCGGCCCCGGGCTGAACATCGTCGGCCCCGCGCCGCAGGGTCCGGGCTACCGGGCCGAGCCGCAGGGCGGGACGAGTTTCGCCACCGCGTACGTCTCCGGGGCGGCGGCCCTGGTGCGCGCCGCGTACCCGGACATCAGCCCGGACCAGGTGGCCTACCGACTGACCCGCACCGCGGACAACCCGCCCGAGGGCCACAACCCGCAGGTCGGCTACGGGATGGTCAATCCCTACCGGGCGGTGACCAGCCTGCTGGGCACCCGGAGCGACCCGCCGCTGGGCGCGCTGCCGCCGCCCGCCCCGCGTACCGACCCGCTGGCCCGGCAGCGCACCGCGGCGGTCTGGGTCGCCGTGGTCGGCATGCTGCTGGCCGGCGTACTGATGACGGTGCGCCCGATCCTGGTGCGCGGCCGGCGACGCGGATGGCGCCCCGGCCGGCGCGACGTCCCACGCGACGCCTGACGCGCGACCGGCCGGCGACGCGGATAGCCCCCGGGCCGGGCGGACCGGGCCGGAGCGGAGCCGAGCCGAGCCGGAACCGAGCCGCGGGGCCCGGAACACGGCACGGCTCCGCCCCGACGCGAGCCGGGGCGGAGCCGTGCCGGACCGGTCGAGGTCAGTTGCCCCAGACCTTGGAGTTGCTCATCTCCGTGGTCATGTAGTTCTCGCGCGCGATGCCCACCGCGCCGCCGATCTCGTTGAGGACCTTGTTGATGTCCCGCACGGCGGCATCCCACTGGGCCTGGTGCTGCTGGTAGGCGGCCCGGTCCTGGCCCTCCCACTCGAGCTTGGTCAGCATGGCCCGCAGCGTGTCCAGCTTCTCGTCGATGGTCCGCGAGATGGCCTGCATCTGCTGGTTGCTGCTCTCGAGGACGGCGTAGTCAACCTTGATGCTCATCGATTCCCCCTCTGCCTGTCTGCGCGGATCACGGGTTGAGCGCAGCGTGGAACTTGTCCAGCATCTGCTGCTGCTCCTCGTCGTTGACCTGGTGCGTCGTGCCGGACTTGTCGAGCAGGTCAGCGATGTTGTCCATCGCCGTGAGCAGCTTGTTCGTGTCCTCGGTCCAGCGGGTCATCAGGCCCTGGAAGCCCGTGGAAGCCTGCCCCTTCCAGGCCATGGCCAGGTCGTCGACCACGTTCCACAGCTTCTTGAGCTCACCGTCGACATCGCTGCGCGTGGACCGCACGTCACTCGCGGCGGTGTGCAGACTCGCTGCACTGACCTCGAACGCCATGCTTCACACCCTTCCGTCATCTTGTGGCGGCGGATCCGCCGCGCCCTCCCCCGCGGCAAGGCGAACCCACCCCACCGACGGCACATCAAGCGAACCGTAGCGGACGACGTCCAAACCGCGCAGCCCTGCCGAACGATCCGAAGCGGACCGTCCGAACCGGACATGGGAGTCGTGGTCAGAACCGGTCGCGGCGCGTCCTGGCCAGCAGCGTCACGCCGAAGACCAGCACCGCGACCAGCAGCGCGACAGCCAGCCACAGCAACGGCTTGTCGAAGGCGCGCTCGACCACCACCACCAGCAGCGCGGCACAGCCGCTGAGCACCACCACCTCGGCGGCCAGCCGGAGCCGGGGCGAGCGGGTCAGCCCGGCGACCAGGGCCAGCACCAGGAAGCCCGGAATGGTGAGCACGAAGTAGACGAACAACCAGGTGATCAGCGTGTCCACGTGGTCGGCTCCCGTCACTGGTAGAACTTGCTGTCCTTGACCCAGTCGATCTTGATGTCCTTGATCCCCGGGTCGGTGCCGGTGGGCGCCCAGCCGGGCCGGGACTCCGCCGCGAACATCACCCGGCTGTCGGTGTTGAACCCGGCCATCACGGCGTGCAGGAGCGCACCGATGTCACCGAAGACCATCACCAGGATGGCGGCGGTCGCCGTCAGGCCGGCGATGCCGATGGCCTGCGCCAACGCGGAGGTGGCCGGGAAGAACTGGAGCGCGATCGAGGCGATCACCGCCACCAGGACCGGCATCATCGCCTGGGCGAACCCGGAGACCGCGTCGTTGTAGGCGTCCCGGGCCGAGGTGAGCGTCTCCTTGTTGGTGTTGAACGCGTCGGCCAGCGAGTCGATCTCCGCGCCGAGCTTGCGGACGAAGAGGTCGAACGCGTCGCGGTCGTCGAAGTCCCACTCCTTCGCGTCCGGCGGGACCGCCGCCATCGCGGCGCCGAACTGGTCCGATCCGAGCAGACGCGCGGCCTCCTCCCACTTCTTGATCGTCTCGTTGACCTGCTGGTTGTCGAACATTTCCAGGTAGAGGATGGCGCCGATCAGCCCCGCCGAGGCGGCGATCCACATCAGGTTGCCCCGGGCGATCGCCGCCGCCGACCGGACCGGCGCGGTCGTCTCGGCGACCGAGACCGTGCCGGTCACCGAGCCGGAGGCGTTGGCGATGAAGATCTCCGGTGGCATCAGGCGTCCTCCCCCTGGTCGGCCCGGCCGGTCACTTGACCACCCAGGGCTGATCCGACTTCTCCCAGTTCTTCGCGCTCTGTTCGAGCTGCTCCGCGGCCCGGTGCAGGTGCTCGATACCGGCCCGGACATTGTCGAGGTGCCCGTCCACCGAGGCGTTGTGCCGCTCCACCGCACCGTGGCCGAACATGCTCAACGCGCCGCCCGGCAGTTTCACGTCCCCCAGCAGCGCCTGCACGTTGCGCAGGTACTGGATCGGGCCGTCCGGCGCGTCGAGCATCCGGCCGGCCTTGCGGATCGCGTCGACGTCCACCGTGTTCGCCATCGTCGGCCCCCGCTCAGCGCCGCAGACCGCGGGTCGGGTCGGACAGGTCCACCCCGAACTGGCGGAACCAGTCCTCCGGGGTCAGCGTGCCGTCCTGCGCGCGGCGGGCCAGGTCGGAATCGCCGAGCGTCTCGGCCAGCATCTCCCGCTGCCGCTCCGCGAAGGCCGCGTACGCCGCGTCGACGGCGGCCTGGACCGACTCCGCCAGCGAGAAGCTGTCCAGCCGCATGGCCCGGGCGTTCAGCTCGATGTCCCCGACCTTCATCTCCCCGTCGACAGTCACCCGGACCAGGCCGTCCGGGCTCTCCCCGGCCACCCGCAGCTCCGCCCGCTGCTGCTGAAGCTCGGCCAGCCGGCGCTGCTGCTCCTGGGCCTGCCGCAACAGGCTCTCCACGGCTCCACCGATACCCGACGGGCTGCTCACCACGGGCTCCCCTCCACACTCGCGACGTCGCGCCGACGCTACCGGACCGACGGTTTGCCGTCCGACCCGTCCGACCCGTCAGGCCGGCTCCGCCCAGGCGGTCTGGATCAACTGCTGGCCGTCGCGGCGACGGACCAGGGTGCCCCGGCCCGGCGGCTGCGGGCCGGGCCGCAGGTTGCCGAAGACCGCGCCCTCCTCCCGGCTGCCCGACATCAGCAGGCCCGGCGAGTCCAGCTCGCGCAGGCGTTGCAGCACCGGCTCGTAGAGCGCCCGGGCCACGCCGCCCACCCGCCGGGTGACGATCAGGTGCAGGCCGATGTCCCGCGCCTGCGGCAGCAGCTCGTGCAGCGCGCTGAGCGGGTTGCTCCCACCGGAGGCGACCAGGTCGTAGTCGTCCACCAGGATGTACAGCTCCGGCCCCTTCCACCAGCTCCGGTCGCGGAGCTGCGCGGTCGTCACGTCCGGGCCCGGCAGCCGGTTCTGCAGGGCGCTGCGGATCGAGCCGAGCCCCTGACTGAACACCTGGTTGGACGGCGCGTAGTCGAGCAGGTGGTCACCCTCGACCGCGCCCAGCAGGCCGCGCCGGTAGTCGGCGATGACCAACCGCGCCTGCGCCGGCGTGTACCGCTCGGCGATCCCCCGGGCGATCAGCCGCAGCAGGTTGGTCTTGCCGCACTCGGCGTCGCCGAAGACGGTCAGGTGCGGCTCGCCCGCCAGGTCCAGGTGGACCGGGGCCAACGCCGACTCGTTCACCCCGATCGGAATGCCCGGGACGGCCCGGTCGACCACAGTGGCCAGCTCGCCGACCGTGAGTTTGCGGGGCAGCAGCCGGACCTTCGGCGCCGGCCGGCCCGGCCAGTTCGCCGCCACGTGCCCGGCCAACGCGACCGACGCCTCGGTCAGGTCCTCGATGTCGCGCCTGCCGTCGATCCGCGAGACCGCGGTCAGGAAGTGCAGCTTGTCGCGGGTCAGGCCGCGGCCCGGCGCGCCGACCGGCACGTTCTGCGCGGCCCGCCGGTCGATCTCCGACTCGGCCGGGTCACCCAGCCGCAGCTCCAGCCTGGTGCCGAGCAGATCCCGCATGCTGATCCGGATCTCCGCCCACCGCACCGCCGTGACCACCACGTGTACGCCGAAGCCCAGCCCCCGGTTGGCCAGGTTGGTGATGGTCTGCTCCAGCTCCTCGTACTCCTGGCGCAGCGTGTTCCAGCCGTCCACGACGAGGAAGACGTCCCCGAACGGGTCGTCGGCGAACTCCCCGGCCGCCCGCCGCCGGCGGTAACTCGCCACCGAGTCGATGCCGTGCTGGGTGAACCGGTTCTCCCGCTCGTCGAGCACGGCCACCACCTCGGCCACCGTCCGGCGGACCGCCTCGGTGTCGCGCCGGCCGGCCACGCCCGCGACGTGCGGCAGCGCGTCCAGGCTGCGCAGCGCGCCGCCACCGAAGTCGAGGCAGAAGAACTGCACCTCGCGCGGCGTGTGGGTGAGCGCCAGGGCGGCCAGCAGGGAGCGCAGCATGGTGCTCTTGCCACTGAGCGAGGCGCCCACGATCACCACGTTGCCGCCGGCGCCGGCGAGCTCGACCATCATCGGGTCGCGGCGCTGCTCGTACGGCCGGTCCACGATGCCCACCGGCACGGCGAGCCGGCCGCGGCCCGACCACTCCGCGGTGGTCAGGCCGAACGTCGGGTGCACGCTCAACGGCGGCAGCAGCTCGGCCAACCCGGACGGCTCGGCCAGCGGCGGCAGCCAGACCTGGTGCGCCGGACGGCCCCGGCCCGCGAGCTGGCCGATCAGCACGTCCAGCGTGGACACCGCCTTGCCGTCGCCGGTCTGCTCGGGCTCCGGCGCGGTCTCGGCCGCGGTCGGCAGCGCCGGCACCGGCACGTGGTCGACGCCGTACGGCACGATCCGGCGCTGCACCTGCGCCCGGGCGGAGCGCCGCACCTGCCCCGGCGCCCGGTACGGGCCGGAGACGTAGGCGGCGCGGAACCGCAGCATGGTGGCCGTGTCGGTCTTGAGGTAGCCGTGCCCGGGCGCGCTCGGCAGCTCGTACGCGTCCGGTACGCCCAGCACGATACGGCTCTCCACGGCCGAGAACGTCCGCAGGCCGATCCGGTACGACAGGTGCGTGTCCAGCCCGCGCAGCTTCCCCTCCTCCAGCCGCTGCGAGGCGAGCAGCAGATGCACGCCGAGCGACCGGCCGAGCCGGCCGATCATCACGAACAGGTCGATGAAGTCGGGCTTGGCGGCCAGCAGCTCGGAGAACTCGTCGCAGATGATGAGCAGGCTGGGCATCGGCTCCAGCGGCTCGCCCGCCGCCCGCGCCTGCTCGTAGTCGTAGCGGGACACGTAGTTGCCGGCCGCCCGCAGCACCTCCTGCCGCCGGTTCATCTCGCCGGCCAGCGCGTCGCGCATGCGGTCGACCAGCGGCAGCTCGTCCGACAGGTTGGTGATCACGGCGCTGGTGTGCGGCAACGCGTCGAGCGAGGCGAACGTCGCGCCGCCCTTGAAGTCGACCAGGACGAAGTTCAACTCTTCCGAGGAGTGCGTCACCGCCAACGCGCCGACCACGGTCCGCAGCAGCTCGCTCTTGCCGGAACCGGTCGCGCCGATGACCAGGCCGTGCGGGCCCATGCCCTCGTGCGCGGACTCCTTGAAGTCCAGCTCGACCACGTTGCCGTCCGGCCCCAGGCCGACCGGGATGCGCAGCCGGTCCCGCTGGTTGCGGGGCCGCCAGGTCTGCCGGACGTCCACCGTGGCCGCGTCGCCGACGCCGAGCAGGTCGGGCAGCTCCATGCTGCGGGCCAGCGGCTCGTCGGTGCTGGCACCCTGCTGCGGGGAGAGCCGGAACGGCGCGAGCTGCCGCGCCAATCCCTCGGCCGCCGGCCGGGTCAACCGGTCCGGCCGGCCGAGCCGGGGCGCGGTGGCGGCCCCGATCAGGCCGAGCCCGGTGCCGTCGCCGACGTCCAGGCCGAGCAGCCAGCGGCCGGCGTCCCGGGGCACCGCCCCGGACAGGTCGACCACCGTGGTGCCGAGCAGCCCCGGCCCGGTCAGCGCGCAGGTCGCCGACACCTCGCCGCCGTCGAGCACCACCACCACGTGCGGCGCGGTGGTGAGCGGCTTCGCCTCGGGGACGAACCGGGGCCGGCCACCCAGCTCGTGGGTGAGCGCCGACTCCGCCTCGGCCAGGCCGGCGAAGACCAGCCGGCGCGCGCCCGCCGCGTCCGTACGCCCCGGGTGCTGGGCGTGCGGCAGCCACTTGACCCAGTCCCAGACCGGCTGCCGGTCCGGCGCGGCCACCACGACCACCAGCAGGTCCTCCGGGGCGTGGAACGTCACCAACTGGCCCAGCGCGGCCCGCGTCAGATCGAGCACCGGCTCCCGGTCGCCGCGCACCGCGATCCGGCCGAACGCCCGCAGCGACAGCGCGGTGGGCAGCTCCGGCACGCTGGAGTGGGCGCGGACGAACCGGCGCAACGCGATCGCGCTCATCGGTTCCAGGTCCTCCACCGGCTTGGTCTCCGGCGGCACGATCTCCACCGCCAGCCGCTGCGGGCCGAGCGCGATGCGTACCTCGCCGAAGTCGTCCTCGGTGGGCCGCCGCTCCCACCGTCGGCGGGAGGCGGCGATCGACCAGAGCGCGTCCGGCTCCGGGTGCCGCCAGGTCATCGCCGCGCGCTGCTGCTCGGCCGCCCGCCGGGTGCGCTTGCGCATCTGCGCCAGGTAACGCATGTAGTCGCGGCGCTGGGCGTTCAGCTCCGCCTTGTCGTTGCCGCCGGTGCCGAGCGTGCCGATCGCCATGCCCAACATGGACACGCCGAACAGGCCGCCGGCCACGTACGTCATCATGCCGCCGCCACGGCCGGCGTAGAGGAAGGCCATCGCGCCGACGCCGCAGAGCATCGGCAGGATCATCAGCACCTGCCCCATGCCCTTGGCCTGCGGCTCCGGCAGCTCGGGCGGGGACTCCAGCAGCACCTCACCGCGCGGCATCGCCGGCCCCGGTTGACGCGGTGGCCGGCGGAACACCACCGTACCCACGGCTCTCCCCTCCCCGCAGGTCCGCCACCGCCGCGAGCGTCGGGTGGGCGACCTGTGCGACAGCCATCGTAGGTAATCTCCCGGAGGCGTCGTGGACCCGTGGGGACGACGTCGACGGCCGGGGCGGATCGTAGGCGAGCGCGAGGAGGCCACTGTGGCGACGAAGGCGGCGACCGGCGGGCTGAGCCGGATCACGATCGTGGCGCCGCGGACCCGGATGGACCTGGCCCTCCCCTCCGACGTGCCGCTGGCCGACCTGCTGCCGACGCTGCTGCGCCACGCCGGCGAGGAGCTCGCCGACGAGGGCGTGGGGCACGGCGGGTGGAGCCTGTCCCGCCTCGGCGGGCCGCCGCTCGACGGCGGGCGTACCGCCGCGCAGCTCGACGTCCGCGACGGCGAGGTGCTCTACTTCAACCCGCGCGCCGCCACCGCGCCCGAGATCGTCTTCGACGACGTGGTGGACGCCGTCGCCACCTCCACCACCCAACGGGCCGGCGCCTGGCAGGTGGGCACCACCCGCGCGTACGCGGTGCTGCTCGCCTCCTCGGCGCTGGCCGCCGGCGCGGTCGCGGCGCTGCTCGCCGGGCCGCCGCAGCTACCCGGCGCGGTGGCCGCCCTGGTGGTCGCGGTGACCCTGTTGATCGGTGCCGCGGTGCTGTCCCGGGCGGCCGGCGACAGCCGTACCGGCGCGGTGCTGGCCCTGGTCGGGGTCGGCCACGCGGGCGTCGGCGGCCTGCTGGTGCTCGCCGGGGACCGGCCGCTGACCGAACTGGCCAGCCCGCACGTCCTGCTCGCCGGCACCGCCGTGGTGCTCTTCGGCGCGCTCGCCGCGCTCGCCGTCGGGGACCGGACGCCGTGGTTCCTCGGCACGGTGGGCGTGGGCGCGGCGGTCGGCTTCGGCGCGGTGCTCAGCCTGGCCTTCGACATCGACGCCGCCGCCTCGGCGGCGGTGGTGTCGGCCGTGGCGTTCGGCGCGCTGCCGGCGCTGCCGATGCTCGCCTACCGGCTCGCCCGGCTGCCGGTGCCGTCCATCCCGACCGGCCCGGAGGACCTGAAGACCGACACCGAGTCGGTGGACGGGCCGTCCGTGCTGCGCGACAGCGAGCGGGCCGACGGGTTCCTCACCGGTCTGCTGTGGACCGTCGCGCTGCTGGTGCTCGGCGGGGAGCTGCTGCTGGCCGCCGACGGTCGGCTCCCGGCGGTGCTGCTCTGCCTGGTGCTCGCGCTGCTGTCGCTGCTGCGGGCCCGCCCGTTCCTCGGCCGCAGCCAACGCACCCCGGTGCTGCTCGCCGGCACGCTCGGCCTCGGGCTCGTCGCCGCGGCGGTCTTCGACGCGAGCTCGCTGCCGGTGCGGCTCGGCCTGATCCTCGGCGGGCTGACCGTGGTGGCCGTGATCAGCCTGGTCTACGGGCTCACCGTGGCCGGCAAGCGGATCTCCCCGGTCTGGGGGCGGGTCCTGGACATCGTCGAGATCCTGCTGATCGTCGCGCTGGTGCCGCTGGCCGTCTGGGTCTGCGGCGCGTACGGCTGGATCGTCAACCTTCGACCGTGACGGTGCCCATCGCGGTGCCCACCGGCGCGGTGGCGTAGACGCCGGGCCCGTGCTGGCCGTCCAGCGGGCGGGCCGGCACCCCGGCCCGTCGGGCCATCTCCCGGACGGCCTTCACCAGCGCCTCGGCGTGCCCGTCCATGGCCGCCACCCGCAGCAGCGGGGGGAGCCGCCGGCCACCGGGGAGCACCACCGCCGCGACCGTGTGCGAGGGCGCGGAGGTGGCGGTGACCGCGTCCACCAGCGCGCCCAGCGAGCCGTGGGGACGGACCCGCAGCGCCAGGCAGCGTTGCGTCCAGCCGCCCCCGCGCAGGCCGGTCCAGGTCTCGGTCGGGGACTCCGGCGCCAGGTCGAGCCCGGCCCCGGAGACCACCGCCGCGTGCAGCTCGTCGCGACCCAGCACGCGGTGCCCGAGCCCGGCGGCGTGCAACGCCTTGCCGAGCCGGCCCACGCCGGCCGCCACCGTCCGGTGCACGCCGCGCAGGCCGCCGCCGCGGCTCACCGTCTCGGCCCGGGCGTCACCCACGGCCAGCCGCAGCGCCACCCACACGGTGCGGTGCGCGGCCGGGGCCGCCCCCGGCGCCGGGTACCAGACCAGGGTGTGCGAGACGACCTGGGTCTGGGTGACCGGGCCGGCGAAGTCGGCGAGCACCGCGAGGGCACGGTCCACGGTCGCCGCCTCGATCGACCCGGCGGGCGCGGCGGGCCGACCGGTCAGCGCCACCGCCGCGAACCAGCCCCGGTCGTCCTGACCGATGCCGAGCCGGGTGCCGCGCTCGGTCAGCTCCACCACTGTCAGCTCGGGCGCGAGCGCGGCCAACCGGGGGTCACCGGCCGGCAGCGCGCCCCGGGCACGGTCCCGACGACGGCGCAGCCGGCGGCGGAGCATCAGGTCCTCGTACCACCAGCGACCGCCCCGCCGGGCGAACGCGGCCACCACGGAGAGCAGCGCGAGCGGCGCCACGGTGGCGAGCAGCCAGGCCGGGCCGGCGGTGGCGAACCAGACGGCGAGCGCGGCGCACTCGGCCACCACGAGCTGACCGACGACGAACGGGCCCAGGCGGCCCCGGCGTCGCCTGTCCGCCGGCGTGACCGGCCGGTCCGCCAGGGCGGGGGCGGTCGCCGTACGACCGGGTGGCGCCTGGAGCTGCGTCATCGGTGAGCGTCCCTTCTGGACATGTGGGCACCTGCCGGTGGAGGCGTGCACCGGGCGGCGGACGGGGTCCGGCGCACCCCCGACGGCCCCTTATCGTAGGGAAGCCCGCGACGCCGTTCGGCCCTGATCGTCGCGGGCCCACCCGGCCCGGAGGTTAGTCATGCGGACCCGCCGTGATCAGGTGCAGGCGTACCACTTCGTCACCCGGCGCATCGTCTCGGCGCTGCTCTCCGGTGACCCGGAGACCAACGACCTGCCGATGCGCCGGCTCGGCCTGGCGGTCTTCGGCAGCGTCATCGCCGCGGCGGTGGTCCTCGGCGGCGTGGGCGCGTACGGGCAACTGACCAGCAACTCCGCCCCGCTCGAACCGAACACGGTGGTGATCGAGCGGGAGACCGGCGCCACCTACTGGTTCGGTGACGACCGGGTGCTGCACCCGACGCTCAACTACGCCTCGGCCCGGCTCGTCGTCGACGACGCGTCGGCGACGGTGCGTACCGTGTCGCAGGCGTCGATCCGGGACCGGCCGCGCGGCCGGATGGTGGGCATCGTGGGCGCGCCGGACGACCTGCCCGACAGTGGGTCGCTGGTCGGGCTCCCCTGGTCGGTCTGCGACGTGCCGGACCCGAACGACAGGCGCCGCTCGACCACCCGGCTGCTGATCGACCGGCCGTTGTCCGGCGGCACCCCGCTCACCGACCGGGCCGTCCTGGTCCGCACCGGCGACGCCCGCTGGCTGCTGACCGGCGGTGCCCGGCTGCGCGTGGCCGGTGACGAGCAGGCGCTGGTGGCGTTGCGGATGGCTGGCGCGGCCAACCTCACGGTCGGCCCGCAACTGCTCAACGCGGTGCCGGTGGGCCCGGCGTTGCGCCGGCCCACGATCGGCGGGGACGGCGGCCCGAGCGGGCTGACGGTGGCCGACCGGCCGGCCCGGGTCGGTCAGGTCTACCAGGCCGCCGGCCAGTTCTACGTCCTCACCCGGCAGGGCCTGGCGGCGGTCGGCGAGGTCACCGCCCGGCTGCTGCTCGGTGGCGGCGGCGGGATCACCGAGATCACCCCGGACGAGGCCGGCCGGCTCTACACCGACCAGCGGCTGGAGGCGGACGGGCTGCCGGCCCGGATGCCCACGCTGCACGAGGTGCGCCCCGGCCGTACCGTGCTCTGCGCCACCTACCGGTCCGGTCCGGCCGGCCAGCCGCCGGCCACCACGCTGGAGGTCTTCGACGCCCCGCCGGCGGAGCTGACCGCGGCGACCGCGCTGCCGGCGCGGCAGGGTGCCCGGGACGCGGTCCGTACCGCCGAAAGCGTGCTGCTGCCCGGCGGCAAGGGCGCGTTGGTGCAGGCCACCGCCGGGGAGAGCGGCAAGCCGGCGGCCGGCGCCACGGTCTACCTGATCACCGCGCAGGGGATCCGCTACCCGCTCGGCACCGCCGCCGGGGACGCGCGGAGCGCCCTCGGCTACGGCGACGTGCGCCCGGTGGCGGTGCCCGCCTCGCTGCTGGCGCTGGTGCCGACCGGGCCGACCCTGGCCCGCGCGGACGCCATGGCGTACTTCGACGCGACGGCGCTGCCGGAGCGCGTCGCGACACCCGTGCCGGCCCCGCCGGACGGTGCGGCGGCCCAGGTCGGGGGCGGCTGACCGGCCGACGTGGAGCGTCGCGTCCGAGGGTCAACCGGGTGGACGCGGTTCGACTAATCTGAGCACGGCCACCGGCTCTCGACGAGGACAACGGGGATTCCGCCATGACCGGGCGCACCACAGTCGACGTTCTCTCCCTGGAGGATTTCCACAAGCGGCTCGAACGGCGTCTGCACGAGGCCGAGTCGGTGTTGCGCACGCTCGACACCGAGATGCAGTGCCGGCCCCCCGCGCTGGGCACGTTCACCGACGCGACCGACAACTCACGCCGGTACGCCGAGACGCACCAGAGCTACGTCGAGCACGTCGGCCGGCTGCGCCGGGCGATCCTGGCCGCCCGCGAGGCGACCGCGACGATCATGAAGAACTACCGGACCGCCGAGGCCCGCAACGCCGCCGCCGCGGCCGACATCGCGGCCGCCCTAGCCGGGCTGAACGAGGCGATGACGCAGCCGAAGGAGGATCCCCGTGTCTGAGTACACCCGGCGCTACGAGCACGTCAGCCACGAGGAGCTCTACCAGGGCGTCAACGCCGGCGACCCGGCGCAGATCGACGGGCTGAGCGCCCGCTGGACCTCCCTCAGGGGCACGCTCGACGACCTGTCCCGTGACCTCACCGCCGACCTGGACGCGCTGGCGAAGACCTGGACCGGGGACGCGAGCCGCGAGTTCCAGCGCCGACTCACCATGGTCGCCGGCTATTCCGGCGACCTGGCCGAGGGCATGACCGGCATCCGGCAGGCGCTGGACATGATGGCCGGTGACCTGCGCGCCGCCCAGGCCGAGGCGGAGAGCCCGGAGAAGACCGACGACCACGACAAGCTGCTCTCCGGCGCCGGTAAGGGCTTCCTGCTCGGCGGCGGCCCGGGCGCGGTGATCGGTGGCATCATCGGCCACCAGCAGGACGAGGCCGAGCAGGAGAAGGCGCACCAGCGGATGGTGCGGGTGGTGGCGAAGCTGGCCGAGGGTTACGACTTCTCGGCGTACGGCCGGGTCGTCGCGCCGGAGCCGCCCGGGAGCGAACTGCCCGGCCACCACGCTCCGCGGGATCCGACGCTGCAGGACGGCCCGTCGGTGAAGACGCCGTCGTCCGGCCCGGGCCTGGGCAGCTTCGGCCCCGGGGCGCACGGCACCGCGACCACCTCGGGCGTGCACCACACGGCCCCGACCAGCGGCATACCGGGCGACGGCACACCGGGCGGCCACCCGGGCGGTCGCCCCGGCGCGGGTGCCCCGGGCCCGGTCCTGACCGGCGGCACTGTCGACCCGAGCGGCACGTCGCTGGCCGGCGCCGGCCCGCTGACCACCGTCCCCGGCAGCCCGGCGATCGGCGGCGGCCCGGGTTTCGGTCCCGGCGGCGCCCAGCCGACCGCGCCGGCCGGCGCGGGCGGGCTCTTCGGCGGCCCCGGCGTGCTGAGCACCGGCTCGCTCGCCGGCACCGCCAACCCCGCCGCCCCGGGCCGGTTCGGCGGCGTGCCCGGCGCGGAGAGCCGCTCGGCGGCCGGCACCGGCCGGCTCACCTCCGGCCGGAGCCTGGCCGTCGACCCGGAGGGCAGGTCGACCGGTCGCACCGGCGGGCGGCCCGCGACGGCCGGCCGCAACGGGGTGCTGGGCGCACGCGGCAACTCCGACGACGACGAGTCCGACGGCCGGCTGACCTGGCTCACCGAGGACGACATGGTCTGGGGGGACGGCCGGGCCGCCCCGCCGCCGGTCATCGACGGCCACTGACCTCGCACGACTGAACGGCGCGACACCCCGGTGGGTGCCGCGCCGTTCGGCGTCGGGGCGCGCATCCCCCGAAGTGGGCCGGGCCGTCAGCAGAACGCGCCGGCCCGGGCGCCGCCGTCCTGCCGGGTGGTGCGGAAGTCGCAGAGGTCGTAGCCGTTGTCGGTGAGCGTGGCCCGCACGTCGGCGAGCTGCGCCGCGTCCAGCGCGGGCTGGCGGGACAGCACGAACCCGCTGCTGCGGTCCGGGTCGCCGACGACCGCCCAGCGGTACTCCGGGTCCAGCCCGATCACCACGTAGTTCGGGCCGCCCAGGTAGATCCACCGGTCGCCGAGCCGGAGGAAGGAGACGGTGAGCGCCGAGTCGGCGGGCGGGTTCTCGCTCCGGGCCCGGCCGGTGACAGTGCTCGTGGTGCCGAGGATCGTCCGGCAGGTGTTACGGACGCCGACGGTCCCGTCGGGCTGGATGTCGTACCGGGCCTTGACGTTCTTGAAGCACTGGATCTCGAACCACTGCGGGATGGCGGCGACCTGGTACCAGTCGCCCGCGTACCGGTCGACGTCGACGGCGGCCACCGGTCGCAGCGGCCCGGTGTCGACCGAGGTGGTCGCGGCGTGGGCCGGCGTTGCGCCCAGGACGGTGGCGGCGGTCAGCGCGGCGACCAGCGCGGTGGTGGTGCGGCGTACGCCCATGGTTTCTCCTCGCGGTGGGGGGTCGTCCGCGCCAGTGTGCCCCGCCCGACCGGCCGAAAACTGTCGACAATCTCATCGTCGTCGATGCATCCGTTGACCTGCTCCGAAGCGAAGAAGTAGGTCCGTCCACACCGATCCGTGGGCCGGCTCACGTAACCGGGAAGATCGTCGAGCTGCGGGGGCCGGCATCAACCGATAGGTTGAGGGGGTGCTGCCCGTAGCGTTCGCCTCGTCCGCCTGGACGGCGATGCTGCGCCGGATCGCCCGCACGGCCGTGACCACGCTGGCGCTGATCGCCGGTCTCCAGGGCATCGCCGTGACCTCCGCCGACGCCGCCACGGTGACGCGTCCCGCCGTCGTCACGGTCACCGACACCCGTGCGACGTCGACCGTCGACGCCGGCCGCGAGGCCGCGTCGACCACGTCGGTCGCCGGGCCGGGCGCCTCCGCGGCGTGGGCGGTCACCCACCCGGCCACCGGCCCGTCCGTCGCCGACCGGTTCGACGACGCGTCCGTCGCGCCGATCCCGGCCGTCGAGGTCACGCTCACCGACGACGCGGGCCGGGCGGCCATCGCCCGCCGCGGGCCGCCGCGCGCCTGACGGGCCACCTTTTTCCGGTCGCCTCGGCGCGGCCCCACCACGGGCCACCCCACCCGCGCACCCGTCGCGCGCCGACGCGCACTCCGCCCGATGCCCGGGCCCCACCCGTTGATCGTGAACAGTTCCACCGCGAGGTGCTGGTATGCAGACCGTCTTCTCCACCGTCCTGCCCGACGTCCCCGCCGCCGCCGTGATCTGGCTGGCCCTGCTCGCCCTGGCGGCGGTCGTGGTCGCCGCGCTCGTCGTCCGCCCCGCCCGGTTCCGCGCGGTGTTCGGCGAACGGATCAGCGACGCCGCCCGGCCGAGCAGCATCGACCGGGCCGAGCAGGACCGTGAGCGGACCCGGGAACGGGCCCGGTACGCGGACGAGGTGTCGGTGGCCGCGTCCCGCGCGACGGTGACCGCCGAACGGCGTCGGGCCGAGTGGCTGGCCGCCCAGGACGAGGCCGAAGCGGCGTGGCTCGCCTGCCAGGCGGCGGAGGAGGACGTCCGCCGGCTGGCCGCCGCCGCGGCCCTGCCGCTGCCCCGGACCGCCCGCACCCCGGCCGAGTACGCGGACCGGGAGCGCTGGCTGCACCGGGCGGCACTGGACGCCCAGTGGCGCAAGGAGATCAGCGTGCAGCAGCTCAGCGACATCCTCGGCGGGCGCGGCTGGGACCCGAGCCGGCACCCGGTGGAGCAGGAGCTGCTGCTGCGCCGGCTGGTACGGGACAATCTGCTCGCCCGGCAGCGTGCCGCGTCGGAGCGGGAGCAGGCCGCCTGGCGGGCCGCCGAGACGGCCGCCGCGGCGGCGCGGAGCCTGCGCGAGGAGGCGTTCGCGGCGCTGCACCCGGTCGTCGAGCCGCAGGCGGCACTCTCCATCGTGGGCTTCGCCGGCCCGGAGAGCACGCGGGAGTTGCCGACCACGACTCCGGTCGCGGAGACCACCCGGGAGCTGACGCCGGTGGCCCGGGGCCGGGCGGCCGTGCCGGCGTACTGAGCGTCCGGGCGGCGGCGGCCCGGCTCCGCTAGCGTGGTGTCGTGTCCCGTGAAACGTGGGTGCTCGTTGTCGTCGCCGCCGTCGTCGCGGCCGCGACGCTGGTCGGCGCGGTGCTGCTCGCGATCCGGGTGGTCCGCACCCGTCGCATGCTGGGCGCGCTCGGCGCCGGCGGCAAGGTCGCCTTCTACGGCGCGCTGATCTACACGATCCTGCCGGTGGACCTGCTCCCCGACCCGATCTACCTGGACGACATGGGCGTGCTGGCCGGTGCGCTGTTCTATCTGGGCCGGCTGGCGGCCAAGCACCGGGCGGCGCAACGCGTGACGCGTGACGCCCCCGCCACGTCGTTGCCCGCCGCCCCGCCGCGCCGCCCCTGACCGCGCCGCCCCGCAAGCACGGGCCCCCCGTTAACGCCTCCGGTAGAGGTACGGCCCCCGCCTGACCCGGCTCCCGACCCCTGGAACGGCCCCGGACCGACGCCGCTCCGCAGGAACGGAGGGACGCCGGTCCGGGGCTCGTCCGGTCGGTCCTACTCGCCGTCCATCCGCATGCTCGGCCACCAGCCGTAGACGCCCGAGCCGACCCGCCAGGAGGCGAGCGGCACGTTGAACCCGCCGGTCGGCGTCGAGGTGAACGTGTGCAGGCCCAGCCCGTTGTCCGGGTACTTGTAGAGGACGGCCAGGTCGTCCCGCCGGTCGCCGGTGTAGTCGCCGCCGACCAGCTTGATGCTGGTGAACTGCCCGAAGATCGACGACGACCACGACTCGACCGGGTCGGTGAAGTTGCCGTCGGGCTTGCCGGTCCAGGTCAGCAGGCGCAGCTTGTTGTCCTTGGTCTGGAGGGCGGCCACGTCGGCCCGCCCGTCACCGGTGAAGTCGCCGTCGACGATCTTCAGGGTGGAGAGGGCGCCGGGCGCCTTGTCCGCCGCGACGGACCACGAGGTGTAGCCGGCGCCGAACTTCCCGTCCGCCTGCCCCGGCCAGGTGATGGCCGCCATCGAGCCGTTGGCGTACGCGTAGAAGAGGCTGGCGTCGGCCCGCCCGTCACCCGTCACGTCACCGGCGAAGACGCTGGTGTTGGCCCAGTTGCCGAAGTTCGACGCCCGCCACGCCTCGATCGGCGCGTCGAACCCGCCGTCGGGCCGGGCGAGCCAGTTGATCCACGCCTCGTCACCGCTGGCGTAGCCGTAGAAGGCGGTGAGGTCGGCCCGGCCGTCGCCGTTGATGTCGCCCGACGCCATCTTCATGCTGGTCAGGTGCCCGAAGTTGGGCGAGGTCCAGGAGCGGACCGGTGCGCCGTGGGTGCCGTCCGGGCGGGTGACGAACGTGTCCAGCGCGAACGCGTTGGCGGTGGTGGTGGACATGACCGCGAGGTCGTCGACGCCGTCGCCGTCGAAGTCGTCGTTGAAGACCTTCACCCGGTCCGTGGCGTACGCGCCGGCGCCGCCCCGCCAGACACCGAGCGGGCTGCCGAACCCGCCGGTCGACGTCGCCGGGAACGTCTGCGGCGCGATGTCGCCGTTGGCGTAGACGTAGAGGAAGTTGATGTCGGCGTACTGGTCGGTGGCCGGCCCCTGCGGCATGGTGGCGGTGAGCCACGGGCCGAGGTCGTCGACCCGGGTGTCCACCGCGTCCCGGCGGGTCTCCGTCTCGGCGAGGCAGCCGCCCTGCCAGGAGGAGTGGTGCAGGCCGACCAGCCGGGGCGTGCCGCCGGTCGTGCGGACGGTCGGGCCGCCCAGGTCACCCCGGCAGATGCCGGCTGTGCCGGTGCCGAGGATGCCGGTCGTGCCGGCGCCGACGCTCTGCACCTCGAACGGCCCGGTGTGCAGTTGGTCCGGCACCCAGGTGGTGGCCGTGCGACCGAAGCCGGCGGCGGTGAGCTGCTCGCCCACGACCGGCGCGGTGCCGAGCGCCACCGGCGCGACGTCCACCCGGCGGGTCAGCCGCACCAGCGCGACGTCGCGGTCGGGGTGCGGCACGACCCGGAAGGCCGACGACGTGGCGCCGGTCGAGGTGGTCAGGTCGGAGCGCCCCACGGTGACCGTGGTGGGCCGGGCCGGCTTGCCGTCGACGACGGGCTGACCGTCGAAGCTGAAGCAGCTCTTGGCGGTGAGCACCCACCACGGATCGACGAGCGCGCCGCTGCACGAGCGGTCGGCCGGACCGATCGAGATCTTGGCGGCGAAGGCGTAGGAGCCGTCGGTCACGGCGGCACCGCCGGTGACGGCCTGCACGGGTGTGGCGGCGGCCCCGGCCAGCAGGACCATGGCTAACAGGCCGGCACCGCGAACGGCGACACGGCGGTAGGACAGTGACACGACGGTTCCCCCGATTCGAACGGCGCCCACCGCGACGGCGGGCACACGGGGTCACCTTATGAAGCGTTCGGTACACCCACTGTCCACCTAGGCGTGAAGAAGCGCACACCTGGCAGCCTTGCTTCGGACATCGGACATGGCGTATGTCTCGTCGTCCGGCGCGCCGCCGGTTCGGCATGTGATGATCGGTCCCGGGGACGAGTGAGGAGACGGCATGGCTGGGCGGCACGGGTTGGACCCGCACGACGGGCGGGTCGCGCGCTTCTTCGCCGACCGGCACCTCGCCACGTTGACCACATTGCGCGCCGACGGCACGCCGCACGTCGTACCGGTCGGGGTGACCTTCGATCCGGACGCCGGCCTGGCCCGCGTGATCACCTCGGGCGGTTCGGCGAAGGCGCGGCACGTGGCGGGCGCGGGGCCGGCGGGCACGCCGGTCGCGGTGTGCCAGGTCGACGGCCGCTGGTGGTTGACCGTGGAGGGCCGGGCGGTGGTGCGTCGTGACGCGCAGTCGGTGGCCGAGGCCGAGCGCCGGTACGCCGAGCGCTACCGCACGCCGCGCCCGAACCCGGAACGGGTGGTGCTGGAGATCGCGGTGACCCGCCTGCTGGGCAGCCTGCCCGACTGAGCGGCCCGCCGGGCTCCCGCCGCCGACGGGTCCCGCTGCCCGGGGTCGGCGGCGGCCCGGAACACGCGCCGGACACGCCGGATCCCGGGCACCCGCTTCGGGGTGGCCCGGGATCCGTCGTCCGGATGCTCAGCGTCCGGTGTCGCCCTCGCCGGTGCGCTGCTGCGCCATGTCGACGCCCTTGTCGATCTGCTGGTCGTACTTGCCGCCGGTGCGCTTGTCGGCCATGTCGCCGGCCTTCTCGATGCCCTGGTCGACCTGCTTGTCGTGCTTGTCAGCGAAGTCTCGGGCCTTGTCCATGAAGTCACTCATGTCGCATCTCCCTTCGGTACCTTGAAAGCCTTCCCCGGGGCCGGGGTGGCAAACACCGGGCGGGCGATGACGGCCCGGGTGTCGGATTCCGCCGGGTCGGGTACCAACGGCCACGATCGAGGAGGCGACGTGGACGACGACGCTGGCACGCCCGACCCGGCACGCCCCGCCGGGGCCCGGTTCGACCCGACCCGCTCCGAGCCGGCCCATCCCGAGCCGGCCCAGGCCCAGGCGGCCCATGCCGAGCATGCTCATGCCGAGCCGGCGCGGGTGGGGCCCCGGCAGACGTGGGCGGGGCTGCCCTGGCCGGTGCGCACGGCGGTCACCTGGAGCCTCTGCCTCCTGGTGGTGGCCGCCGGGCTGTGGCTGCTCGGGAAGGTCGCGGTGCTGCTGGCGCCGCTGGCCGTGGCGTTGGCCGGCACGCTGTTCCTCACCGCGCTGCTCGACCCGGTGCTGGTGCGGCTGCGCCGGCTCCGGGTGCCGGCCGCGCCGGCCGCGCTGCTCACCGTCCTGCTGCTGCTCGGGGTGCTGGCCGGCGCCGGCATCCTGGTCTGGAACCTGACCGCCAGTCAGTTCGGCGAGCTGAGCCAGCAACTCGACGAGGGCCTGCAACGCAGCCGTGACTTCGTCACGTCCACGCTGCCGGTCAGCGACCAGCAGCTCGACAAGTTGGTCGAGCAGATCCGGCAGGGCGTCAGCGCCGGCGCCCCCGACCCGGTCGCCGGCGCGCAGAAGGTCGCCGAGGTGGCCGGCGCGCTGCTGCTCGGCCTGGTCCTCCTCTTCTTCCTGCTCAAGGACGGCCGGTCGATGTGGCACTGGGTGCTGCGCCGGATGACCGGGCCGCGTCGCGACGTGACCGCCGAGGCCGGCCGGGCCGGCTGGCGGACGCTCGGCGCGTACAGCCGGGGCACGATGATCATCGCGGCGATCGACGCCATCGGCATCGGGCTGGCGCTGGTCGTGCTGCGCGTCCCGCTGGCACTGCCGCTCGCGCTGATCACGTTCCTCGGCGGTTTCGTGCCGATCATCGGCGCCACCGTGGCCGGGGCGGTGGCAGTGCTCGTCGCGCTGGCCGCGAACGGCCCGACCACCGCCCTGCTCACGCTGGCGGCGGTGATCGCGGTGCAGCAGATCGAGGGCAACCTGCTGGAGCCGCTCGTGATGCGTCGACAGGTGCAACTGCACCCGGCGGTCATCCTGGTGGTGGTCACCGCCGGCACGCTCATCGCCGGCGTCGCCGGCGCGTTCGTCTCGGTGCCGATCGCCGCGGTGCTCTGGCGGGTGCTCGACACCGTGCAGCGGCACCGGTCCGGCGGAACCACGCGAGCCGCCGGCGTGGACGCCACCGGCTGACCCGGCTGGCCCCGGCCACGCCGTGCCACCGGCCGCCGCCCCTCGAAGGCTTGTCCGACACCCACGCCGCCGACGCCGGCAGCCCTGGGCGTCGCTCGGCTCAGGCCGGATGCGGGTGGCGCAGGTGGGCGACGAACCAGGCGCCGGCCTGGTCGGCCACCTGCTCCAGCGTGCCGGGCTCCTCGAAGAGGTGGGTGGCGCCCGGCACGATCCGCAGCTCCGCCACCTCGCCCAGCTCGTCCCGCGCCCGCTCGTTGAGCGTGATCACCTGCTCGTCCAGCCCGCCGACGAGCAGCAGCGTGGGTGCGCGTACCGCGGTCAGTGAGCTGCCGGCCAGGTCCGGCCGGCCGCCCCGGGAGACCACCGCGCCCACCCGGTCCGGGCGGGCCGCGGCGGCGACCAGGGCGGCGGCCGCGCCGGTGCTGGCGCCGAACAGCCCGAACGGCAGGCGTCCCAGCTCCGGGTCGGCGCCCATCCAGTCGATGATGCCGGCCAGCCGTTCGGCGAGCATCCCGATGTCGAAGCGCAGCTCGGCGGTGACCTCGTCCCGGGCCTCCTCGTCGACCGTCAACAGGTCGACGAGCACGGTGGCCAGTCCGCGCGCGTTGAGCGCCCGACCCACCGCCACGTTGCGCGGGCTGTGCCGGGAACTGCCGCTCCCGTGGGCGAACAGCACCACCCCACCGGCCCCGGACGGAACGGAGACGTCCCCGGTGAGCCCGCCCTCCACCACCGGTACCGAAACCTCACGCACACCCCTCACCTCCGTCCCCGGCATACCCCGCCCCCCGGCGATCATGAAGTTGGCGGCCGGGAGAGCGCTCCCCCACCCCGCCAACTTCATGATCGCCGAGGAGACAGCGGGGAGGGACGGGGGCGCGTGGGTTGCCTTGACGTCGGCGACAAGGTTTAGCGTCGGCGGGCGAGGGACGGACGGCGGGCGGGGGCACGGATGCGGATCGGGGAGCTGGCGGAACGGGCCGGTACGAGCGCCCGCACGCTGCGCTACTACGAGAGTCAGGGGCTGGTCCGGCCACGCCGGTCCGCCAACGGCTACCGAATGTACGACGAGGCGGAGCTGCGCGTCGTGCACGAGATCCGGTCCCTGCTGGCGATCGGCTTCGGGCTGGACGACATCCGTCCGTTCGTCGCCTGCCTGCGTGCCGGGCACCACTCCGGCGACGTCTGCCCGGACTCGGTGGCGGTGCTGCGACGCAAGCTCGCCGAGGTGGACGACTACCTCGACCGGCTCGGCGCGGTCCGCCGCCGCCTGCACGACCAACTCGCCCACGCGATCGCCCAACGGGAGGAAACATGCCTCAGGACACGCAGACCGGCCGACTGACCACGGTCACCGACGCCACGTTCGCGGCGACGGTGCTGGCCGCCGACCGACCGGTGGTGGTCGACTTCTGGGCCGAGTGGTGCCCGCCCTGCCGGGTGGTCTCGACGCACCTGGCCGAGTTGGCCGAGGAGTTCGGCGACGCGCTGCGCTTCGTCACCCTGAACATCGACGAGAACCCGGCCGCCGCGCGGGCCCACCGGGTGATGTCCGCGCCGACCATGCTGGTCTTCCGCGACGGCGAGGTGGTCGGCTCGATCGTCGGTTCCCGGCCGAAGAACCACCTCCGCCAGAGCTTCGCCCGCCACCTGGACGGTTGAGCCCCGCCCGGGCGGGAACGCGCGGCGTGACCACGGACCCCGACCGATCGCGAGGATCTCCGATGGCGAAACAGGACCGGGAGCGAGACCGGGAACTCACCGACCAGAAGCGTCGCGAACAGGAGCTGGAGGGCTCGCCGGAGTGGGCCGACCGGGCCGCGTCGGCGCGTACCCCCGAGGACCCGCGGGCGGTCGCGCCGCGCGACGCCGGCGGGCGTCCGTCGAACGGTCGCCAGTTCTGAGGTACGCGGACCGCGCGGTCCCGCCCGCCGGGGCGGGTCCGCGCGGCCTCAGCCGGCGTGCTCCGGCAGGTGCATCAGCGGCGCCCGACCCGGCGGCTGCTCCGGCTGCGACCCGGCCGGGTGCGCGGGCGGCACCGGCACGGTGACCGGCCGGGCGCAGGTGACCCGCAGCGGCTCGCCGTGGTGCAGCAGGTCCAGCACCGTGTCCGGGCCGCCGTTGCGCAGCGAGTACGTGGTCTGGTGCGGTCGGACGTCGACCCGCAGCCGCATCGACCGCCACTGCAACGAGAACTCCAGGCGGCTGAGCCGGCTGGAGAGCCGGGGCGTGAAGGACAGCGTCCCGTCGTGGTCGCGCAGCCCGCCGAAGCCGGCGACCAACGCGATCCAGGCGCCGGCCAGGGACGCCATGTGCACCCCGTCGCGGGTGTTCTCGTTCAGGTCGTGCAGGTCCATCAGCGCGGCCTCGCGCAGGTAGCGGTGGGCCAACTCGGGAAAGCCCACCTCGGCCGCGAGCACCGCCTGCGTGCAGGCGCTCAGCGACGAGTCCCGGACGGTGCGGCGCTCGTAGTAGGTGAAGTTACGCAGCTTCTCGGCGGCGCTGAACGCGTCGCCCCGCCAGTGCATGGCCAGCACCAGGTCGGCCTGCTTCACCACCTGCTTGCGGTACAGGTCGAAGTACGGGTAGTGCAGCAGCAGCGGGTACTTCTCCGGCGGCGTGTGCTCGAAGTCCCACTCCTGCAACCTGGTGAAGCCCTCCACCTGCTCGTGCACGTCGATGTCCGAGTCGTACGGGACGTGCATGTCGTTCGCGGCGTCCCGCCAGGCGGCCGCCTCCTCCTCGGTGACGCCGAGGTCCATCGCCTGGTCGCGGTAGCGCATCGCGCAGTCGGCGGCGGTGAGCAGGTTCCGCTGCGCCATCAGGTTGGTGTAGACGTTGTCGTTCTTCACCGCGGTGTACTCGTCCGGGCCGGTCACCCCGTCGATGTGGAACCGGCCGGCGCGGTCGTGGTGGCCGAGCGAGCGCCACAGCCGGGCGGTCTCGACGAGCAGTTCCAGCCCGATCTCCCGCTCCAGCGCCTCGTCGCCGGTGACCAGCACGTAGCGGCGCAGCGCGTCGGCGACGTCGGCGGCGATGTGGAACGCGGCGGTGCCGGCCGGCCAGTACGCCGACGACTCCGGCCCCTCGATGGTGCGCCACGGGAACGCCGCGCCTTCGAGGTTCAACGTGCGGGCCCGCTCCTGCGCCTGGGCCAGCGTGTCGTAGCGCCACTGCAACGCGTGCTTCACCGCGCCCGGCTGGGTGTAGGTGAGCACCGGCAGCACGAACATCTCGGTGTCCCAGAACGCGTGGCCGTCGTACCCGGGACCGGTCAGGCCCTTGGCGGAGATCGGCCGGCGTTCCGCGCGGGCGCCGGCCTGGAGCACGTGGAAGAGACCGAAGCGGACCGCCTGCTGCACCTCCGGGTCGCCCTCGACCCGGACGTCGGCGGCGTCCCAGAACGCGTCCAGGTATTCCCGCTGCGCCCGGCGCAGCCCGTCCCAGCCGTCCATCCGGGCGGCGGCGAGCGCGGCGCCGACCTGGTCGCGCAGCGCCGGCAGGGACCGTCGGCTGGACCAGCCGTACGTGAGGTACTTGATCACCCGCAGCTTCTCGCCGGGCTTGAGCACGCAGCCGACTGTGGTGCGGACCCAGTCCTCGTACCCCTCGGACTCGATGGTGGTGCGTTCCGGGCCGTGCACGTCGTGGCCCATGGCGGCGGCGACCCGCAGGCCGCTGACCTTGGTGCGGTGGATGAGCAGGCCGCCGTCGTCGGTGGTCAGCTCCTCCTCCGCCAGCAACGGCGACTCCAGCACGGCGGCGACCCGGGGGTCCCGGCTCTGCGGCGGCAGTGACTCGTTCGCCACCAGCTCGGACTGGAGGATCAGCCGCAGCGGCCCGTCGACCGCCTCCACCTCGTAGCTGATCGCGGCCACCGAACGCTGGGTGAACGACACCAGCCGGGTGCTGCGGACCTTGACCTCGCGGCCGGCCGGGGACCGCCAGTGCACCTCCCGCTGGAGCGTGCCGGCGCGCAGGTCGAGGACCCGCTCGTGGTCGATCAGCTCGCCGTAGCGGACGTCGAGCGGTTCGTCGTCGACCAGCAGCCGGATCAGCTTGCCGTTGGTGACGTTGACGATGGTCTGCCCGGACTCGGGGAAGCCGAAGCCGGCCTCCGCGTACGGCAGCGGACGCAGCTCGTAGAACGAGTTCAGGTACGTGCCGGGCAGGCCGTGCGGCTCACCCTCGTCGAGGTTGCCGCGCAGCCCGATGTGGCCGTTGGAGAGCGCGAGGACGGACTCGGACTGGGCCAGCACGTCCATGTCGAGGCGGACCTCGCGGACGTGCCAGGGCTCGACCGGGTACGACCGTTCCCGGATCACGGGGCCGACTCCGTGGTCAGCAGCTCGGCGAGGTCGGTGACCACCACGTCGGCGCCGTGCGCGCGCAGCTCATCGGCCTGGCCGACCCGGTCCACGCCGATCACGTACCCGAAGCCGCCGGCCCGGCCGGCGGCCACCCCGGCGAGCGCGTCCTCGAAGACGGCGGCGTTCGCCGGCTCGACGCCGAGCATCCGCGCGCCTTCGGCGAACGTGTCCGGGTGCGGTTTGCCCTGGAGACCGCGTTGCCGGGCGACCACGCCGTCGACCCGTGCCTCCAGCCACCGGTCCAGCCCGGCGGCGTGCACCACGGCCTCGCAGTTGGCGCTGGCCGAGACGACCGCCCGGCGCAGCCCGGCCGCGGTGGCGGCCTCCAGGTAGCGCACCGAGCCGTCGTAGACCTCGACGCCGTCGTGCGCGATGCGCTGGAGCAGGACGACGTTCTTGCGGTTGCCGACGCCGTTGACGGTGTCGGCGTCCGGCGGGTCGTCGGGGGTGCCCTCGGGCAGCGTGATGCCCCGGGAGGCCAGGAACGATCGCACTCCGTCGGCACGCGGTTTTCCGTCCACGTACCGGTTGTAGTCCGGTCCGCTGTCGAACGGGCGGAACGGCTCGCCGGTTTCGGCGGACCGGCGTCGCAGGAGCGCGTCGAACGTCTCGGCCCAGGCGGCGTTGTGCACCTTGGCGGTCTGCGTCAGCACCCCGTCGAGATCGAAGAGACACGCGGTCACGTGCGCGGGTAGGCCCAGCATTGCCTGAATCTATCCAGGCGGCTCACCGGGCAAACCCGCTTCGCGGGTCAGCGGTTCGGGCGCAGCGTCCAGGTCACGGTGAGCGCCGAGGTGACGGTGCCGTCCTCGGTGCCGATCTCGACCTCGACGTCGAACTCGGGCCGCTGCCCGGCGGCCAGCTCGGCCAGCACGTCGGCGGGCGGGCGGGCGAGCCGCGCGGTCGCCAGCACCGGGCCCATCGCCACCTTGCGGTAGCCGATGGTGGCGGTCACGGCGAGCGGTACGGCCCGGTCGAGCACCTGCCCGAACGCGGCCAGCACCACCGCGCCGGAGGCGGTCTCGCCGAGCGTGAACATGGCGCCGGCGTGCGGGCCGCCCACGTGGTTGTGGTGCGCCGGGTCGTCGGGGAGCCGGACCACGGCGCGAACCCCGCCGTCGGCCTCGGGCGCCACCTCGACGATCTCGATGCCGAGCGTACGGGCGAACGGCACGGCTTCGAGGAGACCGGCCGCCACCTGCCGGGAGTCGATGGTCATGCCCGAACGCTACTCGCCGGTAACCTGGCGGGCAACACCAGTCGACCCGCATGGCAAGACGTCCCCGGCGTTTCACCGGCCGCCGACCCCGGGTAGCCAGTGGCGCATGAACCGCGATCTCGCCAGAGGGCTGACGGTGGCCTGGGGGCTGCCGGAGTTCCGCGACGGGCTGCGTCACCTCGTCGACCTCGACGAGGTGACAGTGCTGCTGGCCGCGCTGTCCGGCCCGGACCGGGACGGCGAGGTCGAGCGGAGCCTGCTGGGTCTGCTGCGGTCCGGCCTGGCGACGACCGAGGTCCGGGAGGCGGTGTTGCTGCTGCTGGAGCGCGACACGGTCCGCCGGCCACTGGTCGCCGCGGCGGTCGAGCCGCTCGCGGACCGACCGGCCCGGGCCACCGCCATCACGTCCGCGACCGAGGACCCCGCGGTACGCCGCGAGGTGCGCACGATGCTGGACAGCGCCGACGTGCGCGAGCTGATCTGGCAGGCCGTCGACCGCCAGGTGCGCGACGACCGGTTCGGTCTGATCCGCCGGGCGGCGGTGCTGTTCGTCCGACATCCGAGCGCCCGACGCCTCGCGTGGGCGCTCCGCCGGCACGGCGTACTCCGCGAACTACGCCGCCAGGCGTGACCATTGGGTGTGGCGATGACGAGGCGACCGACGCTGCATCTGACCGTGGGGCTTCCCTGCACCGGCAAGACCACCGCCGCTCGGCGCATCGAACGGGAGCGGCAGGCGCTTCGCCTCACCAAGGACGAGTGGATGAAGGCCCTCTACGGGCCCGAGAACCCGTCGTCGGCGCAGGACGTGATCGAGGGACGCCTCATCCAGATCGGCCTGCGCGCGCTCGAACTCGGCACCAACATCGTGCTCGACTTCGGCCTCTGGAGTCGGGACGAGCGCTCCGCGCTCCGCCAGGCCGCGGCGGACCTCGGCGCGACCGTGGAGCTGCACTACTTCGCACTCACCGCCACCGAGCAGCGCCGGCGACGCGATCAGCGGCAGGCCGACGCGCCGCACACGACGTGGCCCATGTCCGACGAGGAACTGGCCGGGTGGGCCGCCACCATCGAGATCCCCACACCCGGTGAACTCGACGGCAGTGAACCCGTCGACGCCCCACCGGCCGGGTTCGCGAGCTGGGACGAGTGGCGCACGCGTCGCTGGCCGCCATCGGTCCCCTGACGAGGCGCGACGGCTCGTTGTCTCTTATTAAGAGACATTAGGACATGACGGCCGCGCACCGATCAGGGATCCCTACCCGGACATGCCGGCCGTGCTCGCGACAGAGGCCGCCACACCGACTGAGCCCATGTAGCGCGAGCGGCCTGCCCGATGTCGGCGCCGGCACCCGTCAACGGTCACGGCCCTCCGTCCGTCACAGGCAAGCGCCGGTGGCGGGGCTGGTCAGGCGCGCTTGGTGTGGGCGACGAACGCCGCCCAACTCGCCGGCGTGAACGTCAGCGCCGGCCCCTGCCGGTCCTTGCTGTCGCGGACCCCGACCACGCCGGGCAGATTGTCCGCCACCTCGACGCAGTCGCCGCCGTTGCCGCTGCTGCGGGTGCTCGTGCGCCAGGTCGCGCCGGTCAGCTCCATCGGTTCGCCGCCTCCGAGATCGCCGCCAGGGTCGCCCCGTGCGGCATCGCCTCCGCGCGGACGGACTCCCAGGTCTGCCGCAGGGAGTTCACGTCCGTCGTCCGTTCCACGATTGTGCCGTGCATCTGGTTGTCGAGGTAGCCCACGTCGTCGCCGTCGGCCGGGGTGGCGAGCACGAACGCGCCGTTGAGCCCCGGATGGGCGCCGACCGTCTCCGGCACCACGTGCAGGTGCACCCGGGTCCGGCGGCCCATCTCGACCAGGTGCGCCAACTGCTCCCGCATCACCTTCGGGCCGCCGACCGGGCGGGTCAGCACCGAGTGGTCGAACACGGCCACGAACTGCGGCGGCGCGGGCTGGTCCAGCACCGCCTGCCGGGCCAGCCGCGCGGCCACCTGCTGCTCCAGCGCCTCGCCGACGAACTGCGCGGCCCCCTCGTAGAGCGCGCGGGCGTACTCCTCGGTCTGCAACAGGCCCGGGACCACCAGCGGTTGGAAACTGCGCAGCGCGGTCGCCTCCTGCTCGATGCCCACCCACTCGCGGAACCACGGCAACAGCGACTCCTGCACCAGCGCGGCCCGGATGCGGACCAGCAGGCCACCGGCGTCGAGCACCTCGTCGCAGCGCTCGGTGAACTCGGCACGCGGCGCGCGGCGGCACTGCTCGACGGCCGCCACCAGCGACGCCGAATAGCTCACCCGCTCGCCCAGCGCCTCCTGGGTCAGCCCGGCCTCGGAACGGAGCCGGCGCAGCTCACCGGCGAACAGCTCCCACAACGCCATACGGATCATCTGCACACCTCTGCACACGGCTGCACACGGAAGACGGCCGCTCGGACGGCCCGGACGGTGGGGGTGGAACGCCTTCCGACCCTAGCGACGCGGTGACGACACTGTCACGCAGCGGAGCTGAACTCGTCCGTTACCCGCTACCGACAGGAGCGCCCGTGACCAACCAACGCCCGTACCCCCGGCATGCCGCGCCGCACACACCGCTGCGTCCGATGTGGTGCTGCCGGGCGTGCGGCCAGCAGTGGCCCTGCCCGACCGCCCGCCTGCTGCTCAAGAGCGAGTACGCGGACAACAACGTCAGCCTGTCGCTCTACCTGTGCGGGCTGTTCTACGAGGCGACCCGCGACCTCTACCGGCTGAACCCGGCCGGCGCACCGGACCCCGCCGACATGTTCGCCCGCTTCGTCGCCTGGGGGCGTCAAGCGTGAACCCGTGAGCTGAGACGGGCTCGGGAGCGCGTCCGGTCACGCGGTGACGTCCGCCGGGCGCTGATCCGGCACCTTGGTTGCCGGCCGGTCGAGGCGCAGGGCCGCGGTGAAGGTGACCGCGCCGAGGGCAGCCAGGGCGGCGATCCCGGCGAAGACCGGGCGCAGCCCGCTGAACTGCAACGCCGGCCCGGCAGCGGTGTAGCCGACGAACGCGGCCAGGTTCTCGGTGGTCGTCACCGCGGTCATCACGTGCGGTCGGAGGAGCGCCGGGGCGCGTACGGTGGCGCGCGTGTTGATGGTCGCCGCCAGCACCGGCGTGGCCAGCCCGACCAGGAACAACGCACCGGCCACCACGGCCACCTGATCGACGAGCAGCAGCCACAGCGGCGCGCACTGCACCAGCGCGGCGGCGGTGAGCGCGGGTCTGGTCATCCGCCCCAGGCCGGCGACGGCCACCAGGCTGCCGACGACAAGGCCGGCGCCGTTCGCCGAGGTGAGCAGCCCCAACGTCCGGGGGTCACCACCCAACTCCTCCCGGACCAGCACCTGGAGGCAGATGAACACGGCGGGAATCGAGAGGGTCACGAACGTCTGGGCGAGCACGAAGAGCCGCAGCGCCGGATGGCGCAGCGCGTAGCGCAGGCCCGCGAAGGTGCCGCCCTGCCCGCCCGCCGGGTCGGCGACCCGCTGCGCGCCGGACGGGGCGGTCTCGTCGGTCGCGGCCGGTCGGACGAAGGCGAGCAGGATGAGGTACGAGACGAGGTAGGTGCCGGCGTCGATCCAGAGCACCTGGACCGGGCCGAGCAGGGCGATGAGCAGGCCGCCGAGCGCGGGGCCGGCGAGGGCGGCGATCCGGGTCGCGCCGTCGATCAGGCCGTTGGCCCGGGCCAGCAGTTTCTCGTCGCCGCCACGCGCCGGGCCGAGCAGGTCGGGCAGGATGAGCCGCTGCGAGGAGACGTAGGGAGCGGTGAACGCGCCGAGGCTGAACGAGACGACCAGCAGGGCCGGCAGGCTCAGCCAGTCCGCCTGGTGCAGCAGCGGGATGAGCGCCATCAGCGGTGCGCGCGCGGCGTCACAGATCAGCATGGTGCGGCGCACCCCGAGCCGGGCCACCAGCCGACCGCTGGGCAGGCCCAGGCTCACCACGCCGAGGAACTCCGCGGCCAGCACGGCGCTCATCCGCACCGGCGAGCCGGTGGTCACCAGCACGAACCACGGCAGCGCCAGCAGGGTGAGCCAGGAACCGAAGGTGGAGAGCAGCTTCGCCGCGAACAGGGCGAACAATCCGGGCGTACGCCGCATCAGTTCGGTCCGTCGGGGCTCGGGACCGCGTACCCGAAGAAAGCGACGCGGCGGGCGCGGGCGCTGCGCGGCCGGGCGGCGGCGGTGTACTCGCCGACGACCGCCTTGATGCGCTCGGTCATCTCGACCAGCTCGTCCGGGTCGAGATGGCCCACGTCCTCGCCGACCCACGCCGCTTCCTGCCAGGCGGGGTCGAAGTCGTCCTGGTGACGCTGGTACGCCTCCAGCGCGGCGAGCCGCTGCGCGATGAACTGCTCCCGCAGCGCCCGGGACGCGGCCACGAACTCCGGTGATCCGTCGCCGGTCGCGGACCAGGTGATCCCCCGGCTGGTTGCCCGCCAGGGCCGTTCGCGGCCTTCCGCCAACTCGGGTGCCGGCTCGACCAGGCCCCACTTGGCCAACTGGCCGACGTGGTAGCTGACGGAAGCCGTGGACTCGCCGGTCCGGTCCGCCAGTTTCCGGCCGGAGGCCGGTCCGTCGACGGTCAGCAGTTCGAGGAGCGTGAGCCGGAGCGGGTGGGCGAGCGCGCGCAGCGCCTGCGGGTCGGTGATCTGCCGCTTCTGCTGGGGTGACATGAAAGCCAACATACCTTGGCCAAGACATCTTGGCTTGCCGCGCGGTGTTAAGCGGGGCCCCCTCCTATGCAGAAAGCGTTAAGAGGGGCCCCCTCCTTTCATCGCCAGCCGACGTCGATGCGGTCGCCGCGCTCGTCGAAGAAGTGCAACGCGTCCATCCGCACCTGCACCGCCAGCGAATGTCCGGCCGACACCTGCGGGTACGGGGCCAGTCGTACCGCCAGTTCCGCCGGGCGGCGGTGGTGCCGGCCCGGGTCGGGCAGCACGCTGGTGCGGTTGCCGCCGCCGTTCGGGGCCGGCGTCGGCGGGGCGGCCTCCGCGGACCGGCCGGTGAGCCGCTGCACCACCTGGCCGAACCGGCGCAGGCCGCGCTGGCCGGGAGCGGTCCGCTCGACCGGGGTGCCCATCTCGTCGACCACGATCGCGGTCGCGCCGATGTCGAGGAAGGCCAGCGACTCGTGGCCGTGGTGCTCCAGGTAGCGGATCCGGCCGTGCAGCACGTCGCCCGGGGTGTCCGGGGCGACCGGGGTGAGCGCCTCGGCGCGCAGCCCGACCACGATCCGCTCGCCGTGGTAGTGCGCCACCGCGCGACTGCGGATGTCGTCCCAGGGCAGGTAGAGCGCCTGGTCGCCGAGGCTCAGCGTGACGTACCGGTCGAGGTGGACGTAGACGGACGCCTCCAGCAGGTTCATCCGCGGGCTGCCCAGGAACGCGGCGACGTAGAGCGTGGCCGGTCGCCCGTACACCTGGGTGGGGGTGCCGACGTCCTGGAGCACGCCCTTGCGCATGATGGCCACCCGGTCGGCCATGGTGAGCGCCTCGGCCTGGTCGTGGGTGACGTAGATGGTGGTGACGCCCAGCTCCCGGGTCAGCGCGGAGATCTCGGCCCGCAGCTCGGCGCGCAGCCCGCTGTCCAGGTTGGACAGCGGCTCGTCCATCAGGAACAGGCCGGGCCGCCGGACGATCGCCCGGCCCATCGCCACCCGCTGCCGCTGGCCGCCGGAGAGCTGGCTGGGCTTGCGCGCGAGCACGTCGCCGATGCCGAGCGCGCCCGCCACGTCCTGGATCCGCTCGCCGCGCGCCCCGGGCTCGATGCCGGAGAGCCGCAGCGGGAAGCCGATGTTGTCACCGACGGTCATGTGCGGATAGAGCGCGAAGTCCTGGAAGACCATGGCGATCTTCCGGTCCCGGGGCGGCAGGTCGTTGGCCAGCTCGCCGCCGAGCATGACCGCGCCCGAGGTCGGATCCTCCAGGCCGGCCACCATCCGCAGCACTGTCGACTTGCCGCAGCCCGACGGGCCCAGCAGCACCATGAACTCGCCGTCGTTGACGTCCAGATTTATGTTGTCGACCGCGATTGTTCCGTCCTGGAACACCTTGGTGACATCCTTGAGCGCGACGGTGGCCACCGTCACCTCCCCAGTCGCTCGCCCGAACCCGGGAATGACTGTGACCAGGATCATCCGGTTCGCACATCGGGTAAACGTGCCATGTTCGGCTCGTGACAGTCTTATTACGTGGATTCGCCGAGGAACACGCGGCGGACCACCCGATCCGCAGCGTGCCCGTCCTCCAGCGCGCAGAACCGGGCCCGGAACGCGGCCCGCGCCCGCTCGGCCGCCCCGCCGTTCACCGCGCCGGAGCCGAAGACGTCCAGCAGCCCGGGGAAGTCCGTCGCGACCGCGCCCGGCGGCTCGGCCAGCAGGTCGAAGTAGACGCCCCGGGCCACCCGGTACGCGTCCCAGTCCGGCGCGTAGACCACGATCGGCCGGTCCAGCACGGCGTAGTCGAACATCGCCGACGAATAGTCGGTGACCAGCACGTCGGCGGCGAGGTAGAGGTCCTCCACCCGCTCGTGGTCGCTGACGTCCAGCACCCCGCCGGCGGCCGGCCCACGCGGCCGTCGCTCCCGGTCGTGGAAGTAGTGGCTGCGCATCAGCAGCCGCCCGGCCGGGCCGAGCACGTCCCGCATCCGGTCCGGGTCGAACGGCGGACGCCAGCCGGGCAGGTGCTCGCGGTGCGTCGGCGCGTAGAGCACCACGTACTCGTCCGCGCCGATGCCCAGCGCGGCACGGACCTGGCGGCACTCGTCGGCGGTGGCCCGGGCCAGCCGGTCGTTGCGCGGGTAGCCGACCTCCAGCGTGGTGTGGTCGGCCGGGTACGCCCGCTCCCACATCTGGGTGGAGAAGGCGTTCGCGGTGACGCTGTAGTCCCAGCGGTCCACCCGGCGCAGCAGGCCGGCGAAGTCCATGCCCATCGCGCCCACCGGGTAGCGCTGCTGGTCCAGACCCATCACCTTCACCGGCGTGCCGTGATGGGTCTGCACGTGCACCGAGCCGGGACGCTTGCGGACGAAGTCCGGGAAGTTGACGTTGTTGACCAGCCAGTGGGCGCGGGCCAGCACCCGGTGGTACTCCGGGGTGCCGGCGACCACGTACTCCACGCCCGGCGGCAGCGTGGCGACCCGGTCCCGCCGGACGATCCAGACGCCGCGTACCTGCGGGGCGAGCCGGCGGGCGGCCTCGTAGACGGCGGCCGGGTTGCACGCGTACCCCCGGTACCAGTAGGCCGCGTAGACGGCCAGCGTCGGGTCGATCGGGCGGCGCAGCTCGGCCCGGTAGTACTCGTGCAACGCGGTGTCGCGGGCCCGCCGGGCGGTCCGCCGCACCACCGGCGTCACCCGCCGCCGGGCCCGGCCGGCCGTCCGCCGGGCGGTCTCCCCGGCCTGGTGGGCACCGCGCAGCGCGCTGAACGTCCGCCACCGGCCCGCCGCCACCAGTCGGTGTTTCAGCCCTTCCACACCGGGCGGCACCGGGTAGCCGCCGGACGGCCGGAACCGCCTGTAGTCCTGGTGCATCTGGGCGAAGAAGGGCGCGCGCAGCTCCGGCGCGATCCGCTCCCCGTTGCCGAGCACGGTCAGGTAGTGCCAGATCATCCGCTCGAAGACCACCGGCCGCAGCCCGTCCACCGCCGGGGCCCACCGGTCCATCAGCCGGAACACGCGGTGCCACTGGGCGAACACCTCGAAGTGCCGGTCGCCCCGGGTCCGGGTGATCGCGCCGGTGCGGCGCTGCCGGTAGTTGAGGCAGACCCGGTCCAGCACGCCGATCCGGTCGGCGGCCATCAGCGCGGGATAGCTGAACGAGACGTCCTCGTACCAGCCGGGTGCGAAACGCAGCCCGTGCTCGACCAGGAACTCGCGGCGGACCAGCCGGTTCCAGGCGGTGTGCAGCAGCCGCAACGTCTCCGGCCGGTCCCGCAGCGTGAACGTGGCCGGGCCCGGCGACTCCGGGAAGACGTCCCGCATGGCGCTGCGCGTGCCGACGAAGTTCCAGTGAGCCCGGACGTGGTCCACGACCAGCACGTCCGGGCGGGTGTCGCGGAGCCGGTCGGCGACGTGCGGCAGGCAGCCGGGCGCCAGCCAGTCGTCCCCGTCGACGAACCACACGTACTCGCCGGTGGCCCGGTCCAGCCCGGCGTTGCGGGCCGGACCGAGCCCGACGTTGTCGGCGAGCCGCACCGGGCGGACCCGGGGGTCGCGGGCCGCGTACTCGGCCAGGATCTCGCCACCGGCGTCCGGGGAGGCGTCGTCCACAGCGATCACCTCGACGTCGCCGAACGGCTGGTCGAGGATCGAGTCGAGGCATTCCCGCAGGTAGCCCTGCACCCGGTAGGCCGGCACGACGAAGCTGATCAGGGTCATGCCGGCCCGCCCTCCGTCAGCCCGGCGAGCGCACACCCCCACGGGCGCGGGCCGGCAGGACCACCCAGGCGAGGACCACGCTCACGACGAAAACCACGAAAAGGTACGCACCGAGTGTAGCCAGAGCAATACTCGCGATTCCGGCGATCAGCGCGATTGCCAGCACCGCCGAACGTCCCTCCCAGCCCAGCGTGGCGACGTGCAGCGGCGGGGCCGACTGCCGCTTCTCCAGCCGGGCGGTCAGGTCGTAGTGGTGCAGCGTCAGCACCAGGACGTACCCGAAGATCAACCAGGCCGGCGCGCGCCCGGCCACGCCGACCGCGATGGCGAACAGGTACTCGGCGGCCCGCAACGCGGCCGGCACCAGCCAGTCCAGTGCCCCGGCGTGCGGCGTCCGCGCGCCCTGCGCCGCGCCCAGCAGCAGCACCAGCGCGAGGACCGGCGCCCAGATCGGCAGGTCGCCCCCGCCGTGCACCGCGCGCAGCGCCCACACCAGCATCCCGGCCGCGCCGAGCGCGCCGAGCACCGCCAGCAGCAGCGGCCCCCGCGCCGGGGGCAGCGTCCGCACCAGCGGGCCGTCGTCGCGGTGCAGGCCGGTGTCGACAGTGGTCAGCACCGGCACCCGCATCCACCGGGCCCGCAGCGTCCGCAACGCCCCGGTGTACGCGAACGCCAACGTGCCCCAGACCAGCACCGCGCAGAGCGCCACCAGCGGCCCGAACAGCGCGGCGGCCAGCGCGATCAGCGCCCACCGCTCACCGATCGGGAACACCACGGTCCGCTTCAGCCAGTACGACACCGAGCCGGTGTCCGCCTGCACCCTCGTCGACGCGGCGTTCAGCTTCCCGCCGATGCCGCCCGCGTCGCCGGACACCACCTTCGGCCGGCGGGCCGCCTCGTCGTGCAGCGCGCCGTACCAGGTGTCGGTCATGTGCCGCACGGTCTGCAACGTCATCGCGGCCAGCGCCAGCGCCCAGCCGTAGCGGAACCCGGCGTGCGTGGCGCCGAACCCGAGACCGGCGTAGACGACGTATTCCTTGAACCGGTCGGCCATCGTGTCCAGCCAGCCGCCCCAGGCGCTGAAGTGCCGGGTGTAGCGGGCCAACTGCCCGTCCACGCAGTCCAGCACGAACCCCAGGTAGAGCAGGACCGCGCCGGCCACCAGCGCGGGCCGGCCACCGACGCCGAACAGCACCGCCGCCGCCACCGCGAACGCCACCGAGACCATGGTGACGCCGGTCGGGCCGATCCCGATCCGGGCCGCCGCCTTCGTCACGTACGGCGACCAGGTGCTGACGAAGAACGTGGTGAAGAAGTCGTCCCGCTCCTTCACCGACAGTTTCAGCTCGGCCCGGTCCTCGTCGACGGCCGCCACCTCAGCCTCGGCCGCCGCCCGTCCGGCCGCGTCGCCGACCCGGTGCGCGACGAGCAGGCGTACCCGATGGGCGAAGATCAGGGCGCCCCGGGCGGCGAGCCCGGCCACCAGCCGGTCCACCCCGGCGAGCGCGGTGAGCAGCCCACCCGGCTCGACGCCGGAGGCCGCGGGCGCGGCCGGGGCGGACGCGGACGCCGCGCGGGCCGCGTCGACGAGCGCCGGCAGGTCGGCCGCGCCGACCCGCAGCGCGCCGCCGAACACGCCCGTCGCGTCCGCCGCGTCACCGACCGCGACCACCTGGCCGCGCTCCTCGCGCACCACCGCCTGCCCTGCGGCCGCCGGGTCGGTGAGCACCAACGCCACCGTCGGCCCGACCGGGCTGGTCGCGAGATGCCGGAGTACGGCGGTGTGCGCCACCAGATCGACGCCGCTGACCAGCACCGGGCCGGTCGCGCCGGCCACCAGGTCGGCCAGCTCGCCCAGGTCGGCGGCCACCCGCACCTGCTCCGCCCCGGCCCGCCGCCACTGCGCGGCCAGCCGGTCGGCCGGCGGCTCCGCGCCCTCGGTGGCTCCGCCCGCCGCCGGCCCGGCGGCGAGCACGATCGCGAGCGTCACCGCTGCGCCGCGTCGGCGTAGGCCGCCAGCGCCTCGTCGATCGTCCCGTCGACGATCAGCCGTCCGGCGTCGAGGTAGAGCCCCCGACGGCAGAACCGGGTGAGGTCCTTGTCGTTGTGTGACACCAGCACCAACGTGCGTCCTTCCGCGAGAAGTCGCTCGATGGTCGCATAGCACTTGGCGCGGAACTCCGCGTCCCCGACCGCGGTCACCTCGTCCACCAACAACACCGGGTGCGGCAGGTGCGCGATCACCGCGAAGCCCAATCGCACCTTCATCCCCGACGAGTAGTGCCGCACCGACGTGTCGATGGCGCGTTCCACCTGCTCACCGGCGAACGAGACGATCTCGTCGAAGTGCCGCCGCAGGTACGCCGGGGAGAGCCCGTGCAGCCCGCCCACCAGGTACAGGTTCTCCCGGCCGGTCAGGTCGCCGGAGAACCCGGCGGACAACTCCAGCAGCGGCGCGACCCGGCCGTGCACCGAGATCGTGCCCTCGTCCGGGATGAGCACCCCGGCGATCAACCGCAGCAGCGTGCTCTTGCCGGTGCCGTTGCGCCCCACCACGCCGACCGTCTCACCCGGCTCGATCCGGAACGACAGGTCCCGCAGCGGCCAGAACCGGCCGGCGTCCGGGTCCCGCGCGCCCCGGTGCACGATCAGCTCCCGCAGCCGCAACTGCCGCCGCCGGTTGCGCACGAACCGGATGCCCAGCCCGTCCGCCTCGATGATCGGCGGCACTCAGAGTTCCTTCAGCACGGCCGGTTCCAGGCGGCGGAACGCCCACCAGCCGAACACCAGCACCAGCCCGCTGCCCGCCACGGTCACGGTGAGCAGCCGGGCGTCCGGGAACTCGTCCGGGTACCAGACCGCGTGGTGCAACTGGAAGATCCCGACCAGCGGGTTCAGCTCGTACGCGAGCTTCAGCCAGCCGGGCATGCCGGAGTCCCGGACCAGGTTGAACGGATAGATGATCGGGGTGGCGTAGAACAGCAGCCGGATGACCAGCCGCATGGTCCGCTCGATGTCGCGCATCAGCACGTTGCCCGCCGACAGCAGCAGCGCCAGGCCCACCAGCAGCACGAACTGCACGGCCACCGCCAACGGCAGGGCGAGCAGGCTCCACCCGGGGTGGATCTTCCCCTGGCTGGCGTAGAGCCCCGCGATGGCGGCCAGGATCGGCAGGCCGGCCAGGTACTCGGCGAAGCGGCCGGCGACCCGGCCGATCGGGAAGATCGGCCGGGGCAGGTTCATCGTGGTGATCAGCCGGGCCTGCCCGGTCAGCGCGCCGGCCGCCTCGGTCAGCGCCGAACTGGCCCACATCCAGGCGAAGATCCCGGTGATCAGGAACAGCGGGTACGAGCCGGCCGCCTCGCCCAGGTGCCGCCGGGTCGCGCCGGAGTAGAGCACGCCGAAGACGAACCAGTAGATCAGCCCCATGCCGAGCGGCTCGATGAGCGACCAGAGGTAGCCGAGCACCGACTGCTGGTACTTCACCGCGAGATCCCGCCGGACCAGGATGCGCAGCGAGGTGCGGGCGGACCAGAGCGCCGCGACGCCGGACGTCACCGCACCATCGTCGCGCTGTTCTTCGCGGCACCTCCCGGCTCGGGCACCGGATCACCCCAACGGGGTCAGCACTCGATCACGTTGACCGCGAGCCCGCCCCGCGCCGTCTCCTTGTACTTGACCTTCATGTCCGCGCCGGTCTCCCGCATGGTCTTGATGACCTTGTCCAGTGACACGTGGTGCACGCCGTCGCCGCGCAGCGCCAGCCGGGCCGCGGTGATCGCCTTGATGCTGGCCACCGCGTTGCGCTCGATGCACGGGATCTGCACCAGCCCGCCCACCGGGTCGCAGGTCAACCCCAGGTTGTGCTCCATGCCGATCTCGGCGGCGTTCTCCACCTGCTCCGGCGTGCCGCCCAGCGCCTCGGCCAGCCCGGCCGCCGCCATCGAGCACGCCGACCCGACCTCGCCCTGGCAGCCCACCTCCGCGCCGGAGATCGAGGCGTTCTCCTTGAACAGCACGCCGATCGCGCCGGCCGCCAGCAGGAACCGGACCACGCCCTCGTCGGAGGCGCCGGGCACGAAGCGGGTGTAGTAGTGCAGCACGGCCGGGATGATCCCGGCGGCGCCGTTCGTCGGCGCGGTCACCACCCGCCCGCCGGCCGCGTTCTCCTCGTTGACCGCCAGCGCGAACAACGTCACCCAGTCCATCGCGCGCAGTGGGTCGTCCGCGCCGGTCTCCGCCTCCAGGCCGCGCCGCAGCTCGGCGGCGCGGCGCCGGACCTTCAACCCACCCGGGAGTACGCCGTCGCGGGTGCAGCCGCTCTCCACGCACTCCCGCATCACCCGCCAGATGTCCAGCAGCCCGGCGCGGACGTCCGCCTCGCTGCGCCAGGACAGCTCGTTGGCGAGCATCACCTCGCTGATCGACAGGCCGGTCCGGGTGGTGACGTCGAGCAGTTCCGCCCCGGTGAGGAACGGGTGCCGCACCCGGGTGGTGTCCGGCTTGATCCGGTCCGCCCCGGCCGCCGCCTCGTCCACCACGAACCCGCCGCCCACCGAGTAGTAGGTGCGCGCCCGCACCTCGCGCCCGGCCGCGTCGTACGCCGCGAACGTCATTCCGTTCGGGTGGTACGGCAGCGAGCGCCGGCGGTGCAGCACCAGGTCCCGGTCCGGGTCGAAGTCGACCTCCTGGCTGCCCAGCAGGCGCAGCCGCCGCGCGTCCCGGATCCGCGTGATCCGCTCGCCCACGGTGTCGGTGTCGACGGTCTCCGGGGCCTCGCCCTCCAGCCCGAGCAGCACCGCCCGGTCGCTGCCGTGGCCGTGGCCGGTGGCGCCGAGCGAGCCGAACAGCTCCGCCTGCACCCGGGCCACGTCGGCGAGCAGCCCGTCGGCCTTCAAGCCACCCACGAACGTCCGGGCGGCCCGCATCGGCCCGACGGTGTGCGAGCTGGACGGCCCGATACCGACGCTGAAGAGGTCGAAAACACTGATCATGGCTGCTGCACTTTCCTCGCCGTCGTCCCCGTTGTGCGGTTCCGAACCGGTGCGATGCCGCGCCCCTGGTTCAGCAGGGTTCGAACGGCCGGCGCCAAGGGTGGAGGCGCCGACCGGCGAGCCTACCCGCCCAGCTCAGTACCCGCCCTCACCCCGCCCCACGCCCGGCTCCCGGCTCCCGGCTCCCCGGCGGGCGCGAGCATCTCCTGGAGGATGCGCCGCAGCTCGGTGCGGTCGCGCGGCGTGATCCTCGCCAGCCTGCGGTCGTACTCCGCCGCGAGGGCGGCGAGCGCGCGATCCCGCACCGCTGTGCCCTCAGCGGTCAGTACGAGCCGGTGCCGCCGCAGGTCCGCGTCGTCGATCTCGCGCCGGATGAACCCCTTGGCGACGAGGTTGCGGACGTAGACCGTCACGCTCGCCTTGGGGAGCAGCAGTGCCGTCGCGATCTCGGCCGGGTACGGCGACGCCTCCACCTCGGCCAGGACGAAGAACTCCTTCGTCTCCAACCCGACCTCGGCCAGCTCCCCCGTGCAGGCATCCATCACCTCGCCCAGCAGCCGCTGGTTCAGCGTCCACAGCTGCGCCCCGTCGACCGACATGCGACCCCTCCATCACGTGGTACAGTCTCGTACTAGTTCCATCTCGTACAATGTGTTTACTTGTACTTGACTCCTATGGAACATAATCCCACGAAGGAAGCCGGCCCATGCTTGAGCACCTCACGATCCCGCGCGGGCCCATCAACCTCGCCGCGGACCTCCACCTGCCCGACCACGCCGACGGCAGCGCACCGCTGCGCGCCGTGGTGCTCTCCACGCCGGGCAGCAGCGTGAAGGAGCAGATCGGCGCCAACTACGCCTCCCGTCTCGCCGCCGGCGGCATCGCGGCGCTCGTCCTCGACCCCGCCCATCAGGGTCGGAGCGAGGGCGAGCCGCGCGACCTCGAAGACCCCTACCGCCGAGGCGAGGACATCTCCTACGCCATCGACGTGCTCGCCACCATCCCTGGCATCGACCCGCAGCGCATCGGCGTCCTCGGCGTCTGCGCCGGTGGCGGCTACGCCGTGCACACCGCCCGCACGGACCATCGCATCAAGGCAGTCGGCACGGTCGTCCCCGTCGACATCGGCGCGGCGTTCCGCGGCTTCTCCCCCGACGGCCCGGCCGCAGCACTCGACGCCCTCGCCGACGAGCGGACCGAAGAGGCCCGCTCCGGCGAGACGACCCGCGTGAACTGGCTGCCCGACACCCTGGAGGACGCCACCACAGCGGGCCTGACCGACATCGACACCACTCAGGCCGTCACCTACTACCGCACCGAGCGCGGCCGTAACGAACACTCCACGAACCGGCGCCTCCTGCGCAGCGACTCCCTCCTGCTGGGCTACGACGCGTTCCACCTGGCCGATCGGCTCATGACCCAGCCACTCCAGGTCATCCTCGCCGGACGCGTCGGCAACACCGGCTCCTACGACACCGGCATGCGGCTGTGGAAGCTGGCCCCCAACCCCGTCGACCTCATGGTGATCGACGGCGCCGGCCACTACGAGATGTACGACGAACCCGCACACGTCGACGCCGCCGTCGACCGACTCACCAGCTTCTACGCGAACCACCTGTAGGGGCGGGAGCGAACGGGTGATCAAGGAGTGGCCGGTGGGGGCGTCGGAAGGGGTGTGCGGGGGTATGTACCTACGGGTGCCCGGGTCGCCGATCCTCCTCGGGGCCGAGGGCGCGACGCGCACCGGAGACCTAGCGTGGAATCAGCGCGGCGGATCGCCGCAGAAGTGGGAGACGACGATGAGTCGCAAACTGGTCCGGCCTCGTGAGGGGCGCATGCTCGCCGGTGTCTGCGCCGGCCTCGCCAGGCGTTTCGGCATGTCGGCCGGCATGGTCCGGCTGCTGTTCCTGCTGTCGCTGCTGCTGCCCGGCACCCAGGTGATCGTCTACCTGATCCTGTGGGTGCTGATGCCGAACGAGGACCGCCACCTCGCCACCCGCTGACCCGCACACGACGACGCGCCCGCCCCGGAAGGCGGGCGCGTCGTGCGAGGTCAGGGCGCCGTGTAGGTGACCGTCACCTGCTGGTAGCCGAGGGAGCGCAGCAGCCCCTCCAGCATCTTGCGGGTGTTCTCCTGCGCCCGGGCGGCGAGCCCGCTGTCCCGGGCCGCCGCGGTGATCCGGTCCTCGGCCAACTTGTAGACCTGCTGCTGCCGGTTGGGGTCACCGGCCACCAGGTCGTTGAGCCGGTTGATCAGACCGCGCTCCTCGGCGAAGACGTAGCTCTTGTCCATGTCCAGGTCGGTCTCGCCGAGCTGCGGCGCGGGCAGTTTGATCTCGACGGACTTGCCGTCGTCGGAGGCCACCACCGCCCCGTCGGCGATCTTCGCGAAGTCGACGTACGCCTCGACCCGGCCCGCCCCGACGAAGAGCGTGCGCTCGTTCAGCAGGAAGTCCGGCACGTTGCGCCGGTCCTTCTGCACGTCGACCACCACCTGGAAGTTGCCCTCCGCCGCGACGTAACGGCTCAGGTCACGGATCGACTTGAGCAGCGGCGGCTGACTGCGGTCGGTCTGCTCCTTGGCGAACGGGTTGCGGAAGTCCGGCAGCAGGCCGGTCGCCTGCACGCCGAGCAGCACCACCACCGCCAGTGCCGCCGCACCGAGCACCCAGAGCAGGCCCCGCGCGGCCCCGCCGGCCGAGGGCCGGGCGCCCGGCCCGGGCTCGGGCGGGGCGTCCGCCCGGTCGGGCCGGGACTCACTGGTCGGGTATTCCGGGAACTCCCTGGTGGGCTGCTGGGTGTCACCGTCGCGGGCCATCGCCCTCACCGTCCTCGTCCGACACATCGACTGACAATGACGGTACGGGGACTGTGCGACACTCGCTCGTCGAGTGCCCCGATCGGGTGAAACCGCAGGTCAGGCGAAGGCGGAGAGCCCGGTCAGCCGCTGGCCGATGACGAGCTGGTGGATCTCCGAGGTGCCCTCGTAGGTGAGCACGCTCTCCAGGTTGGCGGCGTGCCGCATGATCGGGTACTCCCCGGAGACGCCGTTCGCGCCGAGGATGGTGCGGCACTGCCGGGCGATGGCCAGCGCCTCCCGGACGTTGTTCAGCTTGCCCACGCTCACCTGCTCGGGCCGCAGCGACCCGGCGTCGGCGAGCCGGCCCAGGTGCAGCGCCAGCAGCAGCCCCTTGTTCCACTCCACCGCCATGTCGGCGAGCTTGGCCTGGGTGAGCTGGAAACCGGCCAGCGGCCGGCCGAACTGGGTGCGGGTGGTCGCGTACGCCAGGGTGGTCTCCAGGCAGTCGCGGGCCGCGCCGAGCGCGCCCCAGACGATGCCGTGCCGGGCCTCGGTCAGGCAGCTCAGCGGCGCCTTCAGCCCGGTCGCCTCGGGCAGCCGCGCATCCGCCGGCAGCCGCACGTCGTCGAGCGTGATCTCACCGGTCAGCGAGGCACGCAGGGACATCTTCCGGCGGATCTCCCGCGTCGTCACGCCCGGCGTGTCCATGGGCACGACGAAACCCCGCACGCCGTCGTCGGTGCGGGCCCAGATCACCGCGACGTCGGCGATCGGCGCGTTGGTGATCCACATCTTGCCGCCGGTGAGGATCCAGTCGTCGCCGTCCCGACGGGCCCGGGTGGCCATCGACGCCGGGTCGGAGCCGTGGTCCGGCTCGGTCAGCCCGAAGCAGCCGATCGCGTCGCCGGTCGCCATGGCCGGCAGCCAGCGCTGCTTCTGCTCCTCGCTGCCGAAGCGCCAGATCGCGTACATGGCCAGCGAGCCCTGCACCGAGACCAGCGAGCGGACGCCCGAGTCGCCGGCCTCCAGCTCCAGGCAGGCCAGCCCGTACGCGACCGCCGACGCGCCGGCACAGCCGTACCCGGTCAGGTGCATGCCGAGCAGGCCCAGCTTGCCGAACTCGCGGGCCAGCTCACGGGCCGGCACGTCGCCCTCCTCGTACCAGCCGGCGACGTGCGGACGGACCCGGTCGGTCACGAGCTGGCGGACGACGGCCCGGATCTGCCGCTCCTCCTCGCTCAGCGAGGCGTCGACGTCGAGCAGGTCGAGCGTGGTCACGTCGTCACTCCCCCTGGTCGCCGAGGACCAGCACCCGGGCATGGATCTGGTTGCGCTGCTGCAACGCCGCGCGCAACGCCCGGTGCAGGCCGTCCTCCAGGTACAGGCCGCCGTTCCACTGCACCACGTGCGGAAAGAGGTCGCCGTAGAAGGTGGAGTCCTCGGCGAGCAGCTTGTCCAGCGCCAACTCCCGCTTGGTGGTGATGAGCTCGGCCAGCCGCAGTGGACGCGGTGGGATCTCGGCCCACTGCTTCAGCGTGAAGTTGTGCTCCGGGTAGGGACGCCCGTCCCGGACCGCCCTGAAGATCACCGCGTGCTCTCCTCCCCCAGGCCGGGCTGACGATGTGGCTGCCAGCCTAACCGCTCAGCTCCACCGCCCCCGTCGGACCACATCATCCACCGGGCGCCGCCCCCGGCGCAGCGACGGTGACCGATGGTCGACGGCTCGGTAGCCAACAGTGACAGCGCCGATCGGATGCAGCTCCGGGGGCACCCCGAACGCCTCCCGGTACGCCCCGACGCCTTGCGGCGGGATGCCGAAGAAGCAGGCGCCCAGCCCTTCGTCCACGGCGGTGAGCAGCATCAGCAACGCCGCGAAACCGGCGTCCACGTACCAGTAGGGCACCGGCCAGCGGTCCTCGGCGCGGTCCGTCCAGCCCTTGTCCGGCTCGGCGTACCGGTCCAGGTAGGCGTCCCGGTTGGCGTGCGGCACCACGATCAGCGGGGCCCGGCGCATCCCGGCCAGCCAGCGTTCCCGACCGCCGCGGTCCGGCGTGGTGGCCGCCCAGAACCGGGCCCGGTCCGCCGGCTCCTCCAGCACCAGGAAGCCCCAGCCCTGCGCGAACCCGGCCGACGGGGCCCGGACCGCGTGCGCCAGCAGCCGGTCCACCACCTCGGGCGGCACCGGCCGGTCGGGGTCGTAGTTGCGGACCATCCGGCGACGCCGGACGACCTCGGCGAACTCCACGCTCAGCGCCCCGGCCGGACGCCCCAGGCGCCGCGCCACGTCTGCCCGGCGTCCAGCGTGATCACGTCCCGGCCGGACCGGAACGCGTCCGGCGGGCACGTCATCGGCTCCACCGCCACCGAGCGGCGGTGCCGCTCACCGCCGAGCGTGTCCCCGGTGAACACCTGCCACCAGCCGAACTCGCGGTCCGCCCAGACCGCCAGCCCGGACGAGCCGTCCGGCGCGCCGAGCGTCACCGCCGAGCCGCCGTCGGCGTCCCGCTCCACGTCCCCGAAGGCCAGGTCGAGCACCAGGTCGCCGATCGGCCGGGGCGTGGTGAAGTCGTACTCGGTGCCGGCCACCGGGCTGGCGCCCACCGGCAACAGCCGGCCGTCCACCAGCACCCGGTTCCGCCCCGGCACCCGCAGCACCAGCTCGTCCACGCCCACCTTGGGGAGCTGGAAGTAGGGGTGCACGGAGAAGCCGAACGGCGCCGGCTCGGCGGAGAGGTTCGTCACCTCGTGCTCGGCGCGCAGGCCGTCCGGGCCGACGCTCCACCGGCTACGCAGCCGCAGCGCCCACGGGTAGCCCGGGGTGGGCGGCAGGTCGTAGCCGAGCGTGACGCTCGCCGGCGACTGCTCGACCAGCTCCCACCGGACCCAGTTGACCAGGCCGTGCAGCGCGTTGTGGCGCTCCGGCTCGGTCAGGTCGAGCTGGAGCGAGCGGTCCCCGAACGTGTACGCGCCGTCCCGGATCCGGTTCGGCCAGGGCGCCAGCACGTGCCCGGCCGAGCCGGGGCTGAGCTCGTCCTCGGCGTACCCGTCGAGGTAGTCCACCCCGTCGTGCCGATAGGCCCGCAGCCCGCCACCGACCTCCACCACGACGGCCTCGTGGCCGTCGGCGGAGATGGTCCACTGTGTTCCGGACGGTGCCCGCTCGTCGATCCCCATTCGGCGACCCTACCGTCACCGACGGTTCTCGGTGGGAGCGGTGGCGCGATAGCGCAGCAACGCGGGGAACGCCGTCACCAGCAGCACCGCCAGCACGGCGGCGGCGATGCCACCACCGACCATGGCGACGCCGGTGCCGAACCCGGCGGCGGTCACGCCGGCCCGCAGGTCGCCCAGGCGCGGGCCGCCGGCCACCACCACCGTGTTCACGCCCTGGAGCCGGCCGCGCATCCGGTCCGGCGCGTACACCAGCAGCATCGACTGCCGCAGGGTGGCGCTGACCAGGTCGGCGGCGCCGGCCACGGCGAGCAGCAGCACCGCCAGCCAGAGCCGGCCGGCCAGCCCGGCCAGCGCGATGGCCACGCCCCAGCCGACCACCGCCACGGTGAGCGCCAGCCCCTGCCGGCGCACCCGGCCGATCCAGCCGGAGGTGAGGCCGCCGAGCATCGCGCCGATGGCGATGGCGCTGTAGAGCCAGCCGACCGCCGCGCCACCGCCGAAGCGCTCCTGCGCCAGCTCCGGGAAGAGCGCCCGCGGCATGGCCAGGATCATCGCGATCAGGTCGATGGCGAAGGAGAGCAGCAGCACCGGCGTGGTGGCCAGGTAGCGGAAGCCGTCGACGACGCTGCGCAGCCCGGCCCGGCGGACGCCGCCGCCCGGCTCCGGCTCCGGCGGCATCGCCGGCAGCCGCAGGGTGGCCCAGAGCGACACGGTGAACAGCAGCGCGTCCAACCCGTACGCGATGGGCAGCGCCGCGTCGACCCGCCAGGCGGCGAAGATCAGCCCGGCGGCCAGCGGCCCGGCGACCGCGGCGGCGGTGAACGTGGTGTAGTTGAGCGTGGTCGCGGCCGGGACCAGGTCGGCCGGCACCAGCCGGGGCAGGATCGCGCTGCGGGCCGGTGAGGTGATCGCGAACGCCACCGACTGCACGCCCACCAGCAGCAGGAGCAGCACCGGGCTGCGCGCGCCGACCAGTGACTGCACCAGCAGCCCGAGCGTCGCCGCCCAGAGCAGCGCGCCGCCCGCGAGCAGCACCCGCCGCCGGTCCCGGGCGTCGGCGACCGCGCCGCCCCAGAGCCCGAAGACCAGCAGCGGCACGAACCCGGCGACGCCGAGCAGCCCGACCCAGAACGAGCCGCCGGTCAGGTCGAACATCTCCACCGGCACCGCCACGGCGGTGAACTGGAAGCCGAACATCGCCACCGCGTTGCCGAGCCACACCCGCCGGTAGGCGGGCACGCGCAGCGGGCGCAGGTCGATCGCCCAGCGGCGGGGGCCGCGCGACCGGGCCTTGGTGACCTCCGTCACGGTGCGAGCCGCTCGACGACCCACACCCCGTCGGCGGTACGCCGGAACCGCAGCCGGTCGTGCAGCCGGCCGGCCCGGCCCTGCCAGAACTCCACCGTCTCCGGGCGGACCCGGAACCCGCCCCAGTGCGGCGGGGCGGGGATCGACCCGACGCCGGCGAACCGCTCCGCCGCCACCCGGTACGCCGCGTCCAGCGCGGCCCGGTCCGGCACCACCGCCGACTGGGTGCTGGCCCACGCGCCGAGCTGCGAACCGCGCGGCCGACTGGCGAAGTACGCCTCGGTCTCCGCCCGGTCCACGTGCGCCACCCGGCCGGTGACGGTCACCTGCCGCTGCATCGGGAACCACGGAAAGACCAGGCTGGCCCACGGGTTGGCGGTCACCTCGGCGCCCTTGCGCGAGCGGTGGTTGGTGTAGAAGACGAAGCCCTCCGCGTCGAAGCCCTTGAGCAGCACCGTGCGTCCGCTGGGCCGGCCCTGGTCGTCGGCGGTGCCGAGCACCATCGCGTTCGGCTCGGGCAGCGGGTGCGCCACCGCGTCGGCGAACCAGCGGGCGAACTGGGTGTGCCAGTCCGACGCCAGGTCCGGTTCGGTCAGGCCCAGGTCGGCGGCGTACTCGTTACGCATGCCGGCCGGAGCGGGTGTGTCGCCTGTCACTTTGGCCGTCCTTCTCCCGGGCGTACCGGCGTCCCCCGACGCTGGCCAGGCCCCGACGCCTAGTCTTCTCCTGTCCGCATGCGCGTCCACCGGCGGGGATGTCGCGTGGCGCACAGTCGCTGCGGGTCGCGCAGCCGGTTACCCACCGGGCAAGATGTTTCGAACCACATCCCTGAGGGTCGCCTGAGCTACGGGGCTGGATCAGCCCGCCCGGGCGCACCGAGCCGGAAGCCAGGAGACGACATGTCCGATTTCAAGCCGGGCCTGGAGGGCGTCGTAGCCTTCGAGACCCAGATCGCCGAACCCGACCGCGCGGGTGGATCGCTGCGCTACCGGGGCGTGGACATCGAGGATCTGATCGGCCAGGTCTCCTTCGGCAACGTCTGGGCGCTGCTGGTGGACGGCCGGTTCGGCCCCGGCCTGCCGCCGGCCGAGCCGTTCCCGGTGCCGGTGCACTCCGGCGACATCCGCGTCGACGTGCAGTCCGCGGTCGCCATGCTGGCCCCGTACTGGGGGCTCAGTCAGCTTCTCGACATCTCCGACGCCCAGGCCCGCGAGGACCTCGCCCGGGTGTCGGTCACCGCGCTCTCCTTCGTCGCCCAGTCGGCGCGCGGGCTGGGCCTGCCGGCGGTGCCGCAGAAGGAGATCGACAAGGCGGAGACGATCGTCGAGCGCTTCATGAAGCGGTGGCGCGGCGAACCCGACCCCCGGCACGTCAAGGCCGTCGACGCGTACTTCATCTCGGCCGCCGAGCACGGCCTGAACGCCTCCACCTTCACCGCCCGGATCGTGGCCTCCACCGGCGCGGACGCCGCGGCCTGCATCTCCTCCGGCATCGGCGCGCTCTCCGGCCCGCTGCACGGCGGCGCCCCGTCCCGGGTGCTCAGCATGCTGGAGGCGGTCGAGCGCAGCGGCGACGCCGAGGGGTACGTCAAGGGCGTGCTCGACCGCGGCGAGCGGCTGATGGGCTTCGGGCACCGGGTCTACCGGGCCGAGGACCCGCGCGCCCGCGTGCTCCGGCGGACCGCCAAGGAGCTGGGCGCGCCCCGCTTCGAGGTGGCCGAGGCGCTGGAGAAGGCCGCCCTGGCCGAGTTGCAGGCCCGCCGCCCGGACCGCGTCCTCGCCACCAACGTCGAGTTCTGGTCGGCCGTGGTGCTGGACTTCGCCGAGGTGCCGGCCCACATGTTCACCTCGATGTTCACCTGCGCCCGGATGGGCGGTTGGTCCGCGCACATCCTGGAGCAGAAGAAGCTGAACCGGCTGGTCCGCCCGTCCGCCACCTACGTCGGCCCGGGCACCCGCAAGCCGCAGCAGGTCGAGGGCTGGGACGCGATCCCGCACGGCGTCTGAGCGGTAAGGAGGGGCCCCCGCTTAACGCATTCTGCATAGGCGGGGCCCCTTCTTAACGCCCGCCCTGTGGCGTACGCCTCAGCACTCGCGGTGGGACCAGCGGGTGGTGCCGGCGGGGCGGGTGCGAGGATGAAGGCCGGCAGCGCTGCCGGCCGGGTTCGGATCCCGGCCGCCCCGTGCGCCCGGCGCACGAGCCGGTCGTCGGTCCGCGCCCGCAGGAAGGGCCCGCCCTCGCCCCATGCGGAAGGATCGAGAAAACCGTGGCTGACGCACCGACCATCCGGATTCCCGACGACCTCAAGCCCGCCGACGGCCGTTTCGGCTGCGGCCCGTCCAAGGTCCGTCCGGCGGCGGTCTCCGCGCTCGCCGACGTCGCCACCAGCTACCTGGGCACGTCGCACCGGCAGAAGACGGTCCGCGACGAGGTCGCCCGGCTGCGCCGGGGCATCGCCGAGTTCTTCTCCCTCCCCGAGGGCTACGAGGTGATCATCGGCAACGGCGGCACCACCGCGTTCTGGGAGGTCGCCACGTTCGGCCTGGTCCGCGACCGGGCCCAGTTCGCCAGCTTCGGCGAGTTCGGCGCGAAGTTCGCCAAGTCGGTCAAGGACGCGCCGTTCCTGGGCGAGCCGACCGTCCGCAAGTCCGAGGCGGGCAGCGCGCCGTCCCTGATCGCCGAGGCGGGCGTGGACGTCTACGCCACCCCGCACAACGAGACCTCCACCGGTGTGGCGGTGCCGATCAGCCGGGTGCCGGGCGCCGACGAGGGCTCCCTGCTGCTTGTCGACGCCACGTCCGGCGCCGGCGGGCTGGACGTCGACGTCGCCGAGACCGACGTCTACTACTTCGCCCCGCAGAAGTGCTTCGGCTCCGACGGCGGCCTCTGGCTGGCGCTGATGTCGCCGGCCGCGCTCGCCCGGGCCACCGAGATCAAGTCCTCGGGCCGCTACATCCCGGCCTTCCTGGACCTGGTCACCGCGATCGACAACTCGCGGCTGGAGCAGACCTACAACACCCCGGCGCTGGCCACCATCTTCCTGGCCGCCGAGCAGACCGACTGGATGAACTCCCAGGGCGGGCTGGCCTGGGCGGCCAAGCGCACCGCCGAGAGCGCCGGCATCGTGTACGGCTGGGCCGAGCGCTCCTCGTTCGCCACCCCGTTCGTGACCGACCCGGCGCTGCGCTCCAACGTGGTCGCCACCGTCGACTTCGCCGACGGGGTGGACGCCACCGCGATCGCCAAGGCGCTGCGTGCCAACGGCATCGTGGACACCGAGCCCTACCGCAAGCTCGGCCGCAACCAGCTCCGGGTCGCGCTCTTCCCGGCCGTCGAGCCGGCCGACGTCGAGGCGCTCACCGCGTCCATCGACTACGTGGTCGAGCGACTCTGATCACGCCGTGACGCTGGGTGGTCGTCGGGGCTCCGGCGGCCACCCACCGTGATCATCGCCGCAGCTCAGTCGCGACATGCCGGGGTGTCGCAGTCCCCATCGTCGGGTAGATGAGCGTACGGTGGTGGAGACGCCCCGGGTGGCCGGCTCGTGGCGTGACGGCCAGCGAAGCGGGACGGAGGCAAGCCCATGCGCCCAGTACGCTTCGTCGCCCTCTCCGAGGACGGCCAGGCCCTGGTGCTCACCGACGAGGTGGGCCGCCTGCTCGCACTCCCCATCGACGAGCGCGTGGCCTCGGTGCTGCACGCCGAGCCGGGCGCGACCCCGCTCGCGGTGGTGCCGGCCTCCACCGATCCCACGCCGTCGCTGTCCCCGCGCGACATCCAGGCCCGGATCCGTTCCGGCGAGTCCGCTGAGGACGTCGCCCGCATCGCCGGCGTGCCGGTCGACCGCGTGCTGCGCTACGCCGGCCCGGTGCTCCAGGAGCGGGCCATGCTCGCCCAGCACGCCCGCCGCACCCGGCTCAAGGGCGCCGAGAAGCCGACCCCGCTGGCCGAGGTGGTCAACGGCCGGCTGGCCCAGCACGGCATCGACACCGAGAAGATCTCCTGGGACGCCTACCGCCGCGACGACGGCACCTGGCGGATCATCGCCACCTGGCCGTCCGGCAAGGCCACCGCCCAGGCGGTGTGGGATCTCGACAAGTCCCGGCAGAACGTCATCGCGCACGACGACATGGCGCAATACCTCTGCGCCGAGCGGCCCACGCCGATCCTCGGCCAGGAGCCGGCACCCGAGCGGGGCGGCCACGCACTGCCCGGCCCGTCGCGCGGCGAGCCGAGCCGCGGCGGGCACGGCCTACCGTCCGGGGTCGAGCAGGCCCGTCCGGGGCGCGACCCGATCCGTGCCGGCCGGGACGCGCTGCTCGCCTCGCTGGACCGGCCGCTCGGCGGCACGTCCGGGCGCGGTCTCGACACCCGTTCCCCGGCCGCGCTGGCCGGTTCGGAGGCACCCCGCCAGCGGGCTGTCGCCGGGGGTGCCGCGGCGCTGCTCGGCGGCGGCGGGCAGGGTTCGGCGTTCGACGACGACTCGGACGCGCCGAAGGAGATCCCCGCCGTGCCGTCGTTGGCCGTGCTGCGGCCTCGGCGCACCGGCAACCCGCCGGCGTCCGGCGGCTCCGGCGCCGAGTCCGGTGAGGCCGGCGGCAAGCCACGCAAGCGGCTGCCGAGCTGGGACGACGTCCTCTTCGGCAGCGGCCCGGCGGCCCGCGAGTCCTCCTGAGCAACCGGTGACAGGTCGGGCACTCGACGTGCCCGACGGTCACCGGCCCCGCTAGCCTTCCTGATCGACCGTTGACAGGTCGGACCTTGCCATGCCCGGCGGTCACAGGGGCCAGGCGGCGAGGCGGGCGTGGTGGGTGCGGGCACCCGGGTGGCTGCGGACCAGGACCAGCTCCTCGGCGGGCCATTCCGGGCCGGCGTACCCGTGCAGCGTCTCCCGGTCGGCGCGCACGTCGACGCGGTCGCCGGGGCGGGCGATGGTCAGGTGAGGTCGGAACGGCTTGTCGTCGTGCGGCAGTCCGGCCCGTCGCAACGCGTGACGGACCAGGCGGGCCAGCGCGTCCAGCGCGTCGGTCTCGCCACGCACGTCCACCCAGAGCACGGTGGAGCGGCCCTGGCCGAAACTGCCCCCACCGCCGAGGCGCAGCCGCGGTGCGCTGCCCCGATCGTCCCGGAAGGACTCCGCGGCCAGACCAAGTGCGCTCGTCACCTCGACCAGCCGGTCGTCCGGCACCTCACCGAGGAAGGCGAGCGTGAGGTGGAGGTGGGCGGGGTCGGCGAGCCGGACGCGCACGCCAGCGGCGGAGGCGACACCGACGCGCAGCCCGACGACCCGGGCGGCGAGGTCGGTGACCGCCGCCGGGGGCGGGTAGACCGCCGCGAAGAGCCGCACCCGGTCAGCGGTGCCGCTGGTGGTGCGCCGCGCGGGCGGCCGGCAGCGTCAGCCCGGCGGCGTGCAGGAGGCCCTCCACTCGGACCCGTTCGATCTCCCGGTCGACACCGTTCAGCTCGGCCAGGTGCTCGGCGATGCCGAGGGCGTGGCAGGCGGCGCGCAGCCGCTCGTCGTACGCCTCGATGACCGCGCCGTGCCACACCACGGAGCGGTCGGCGGCGGCGAGCCGGTGGCCGCCGAGCCGGCGCAGATCGGCGGCGAGCTGCTCCAGCGAGCGGCGGCCCGCCCGCTCGAACTCGGTCAGGTCGATGTCGCGGGTCAGCGCCTCGGCCTCGATGGCGCGGTCGAGCCGGGCGATGGTGCGGCGCTCACGGCGCTGCTCGCGCCACTCGGCCCACCCGCACGCGAACCGGTCGATGATCTCGTCGGCGCAGAAGATCAGCGCGAACACGGCAGGGAGGCAGCAGACAGCGAGGATCGCCAGCGCCAGCAGCAGCCCCTGCCCCAATCCCACACATCGACGCTAAGCCCTGTCGGACGCACCCGCCACCCGATTGCCGAAACCGGGCGGTACGCATTTGTGCGGTGTTAAGCGGGGCCCCCTTTTATGCAGAATGCGTTAAGAGGGGGCCCCTCCTTTCACTCGGCCCGGGGGGACACCACGTAGAAGCGGGGCATCGGGAGCACCCGCAGCCGCAGGCGCGCGCCGGAGCGACGCAGTTGCCAGGTGAGCGCCAGCAGCGCGGTGGCCAGCGAGATGAGACCGCCGATCCAGATGCTCGCGCCGGCGCCGAACGTCTCGGCCGTCCACCCGATGATCGGAGCGCCGACCGGGTTGGTGCCCAGGAACACCAGCACCCACAGCGCCATCACCCGGCCCCGGAAGGAGGCGTCGACGCCGAGTTGCACCCGCTGGTTGGCGGCTTGGGCGAAGAAGATCATGAAGAACCCGGTGGGCGGCAGCAGCGCCACCACCATCCAGTACGCCGGGGCGAGCCCGACCAGTGTGCCGAAGCTGGCGCAGCCGATGGCGGCGCCCAGCACCAGCCAGACCGAGGGGCGGCTGCGCCGGCCGGTGCCGGCGAGCGCGCCGACCAGCGCGCCGACCGCCAGCACGGTGCTGAACAGGCCGAACGACGCGGCCCCGGTCTGGAACACGGTCTTGGCCAGCGCGGCGAGGGTGAGCTGGAAGTTGAACAGGCTCATCCCGATCACCGACATGACGACCATCGGCAGCAGCAGGTCGGGGCGGCGCGCCACGTACCGCAGGCCGTCCACCACCCGGGCCTGGTCGCGTTCACCGGCCGGCGGCAGGTCCTTGCGGTGCAGTTCGGCGGGGCGCATCTTGACCACGTTGACCAGCGGCGCGATGGAGCTGAGCGCGGTGACCAGGAAGACCGGGCCGACGTCGAACGCGGCGATGGCCAGGCCGGCGACGGCGGGGCCGACGATCCGCGCGGAGTTGAACACGGCCGCGTTGAGCGAGAGCGCGTTCGGCAGCAGCGTCACGCCGACCAGCTCGGAGACGAACGCCTGCCGCACCGGGGTCTCGACCGCGTTGGCGACACCGAGCAGCGCGGCGAACGCGAACACGTGCCAGAGCCGCACCACGCCGGTGACGACCAGCATGCTCATTCCCAGCGCCAGCACGGTCCAGAACGCGTTGGCGACGAAGAGCAGCATCCGCTTGTCGTACCGGTCGGCGAGGCGGCCGGAGAGCAGCGTGAGCAGGAGTACGGGGGTGAACTGCAACGCGGTGACCACGCCGAGCGCGGTGGCGGAGTTGTCGCTCAGCTCGAGGACGAGCCAGTCCTGGGCGATGAACATCATCCAGACGCCGATCAGTTTGATCAGCTGCCCGGTGGCGAAGAGTCGGTAGTTGCGGACTCCTAGGGACTGGAACATCGTGCTCAGCTTGGCCTGCACTCTAGGTGCGCCTCCTCGCGTCAGGTACGCCTCATCGACAACTGACGAAGCGGACCGCGCGACGCGGGGTCAGCCGCGGGCGATGCCCTGGAGGATGTCGGCGGCCCGCCGCAGCGTGTCGCGGTCCTCCTCGGTGAGCGCGGCCAGTCGGCTGGCCAGCCACTCGTTGCGGGCGCGCTCGAACTGGTCGAGCACGGCCCGTCCCCCCTCGGTCGCCGCCAGGATGACCTGCCGTCCGTCGGTCGGATGGGGAGTGCGCTGCACGAGGCCACGCTCCTCCAACTTCGCGACGATCTTCGTCATCGTCGGCGGCTGCACCCGTTCGACGTCGGCCAGTTCCCGTGGCGTGAGGGCGCCCGCCAGCTTGAGGCTGGTGAGCGCCGACAGCTGGGTGACCGTGAGGTCGCCGACCGGTCGGGCCTGTCGGACCCGCCGGTTGAGCCGGGTGATCGCATCACGCAGCTGGGGGGCCAGCTGCGCCGGTGGCACGCGTTTCGCCGTCACCGTCCGCTCCGTCACACTCGTTAGCTTAACTAATGAGCCTGGCTAACGACGTCCGTTATGACCAGGCTCACCAGCGTCAGAGCAGCACGGACTCGATCGGCCCGCGCAGGAAGTAGAGGATGAAGAGCGCGGCCACGCCGTACAGCAGGGGGTGGACCTCCCGGGCCTTGCCCTTCGCCAGCTTCACCAGCACGTAGCTGATCACGCCGGCCCCGATGCCGTTCGAGATGGAATACGTGAACGGCATCAGCACGATGGTGAGGAACGCCGGGATCGCGATCTCGTAGTCGGTCCAGTCGATGGTCCGGACCGCCGTCATCATCAGGAAGCCGACCACCACCAGCGCGGTCGACGCGGCCTCGAACGGCACGATCGCCGACAGCGGCGCGAGGAACATGGCCAGCAGGAACAGGCCGCCGGTGACCAGGTTCGCCACGCCGGTCCGGGCGCCCTCACCGACACCGGCGGCGCTCTCGATGTACGACGTGTTGCTCGACACCGAGGCCGCGCCACCCGCGGCGGCGGCGATCGAGTCGACGAGCAGGATCTCCTTGGCGCGCGGCGGGGTGCCCTGCTCGTCGAGCATGTCCCCCTCCTGGCCGATCGCGACCATCGTGCCCATGGTGTCGAAGAAGTCCGTGATCAGCAGCGTGAAGACGAACATCAGCGGGACCAGCCAGCCGACCCGGGTCCACGAGTCCAGCACGTTGAAGTTGCCCAGCAGCGACAGGTCCGGCAGGTCCACCACCTGCTTCGGCAGCTCGGGCACGTTCAGCGCCCAGCCCTTCGGGTTCGGCTTGCCGTCGACGAAGGACGGGCCGATGTTGCCGACCGCCTCGACCACGACGGCCAGCACGGTGGAGGCCAGGATGCCGATCAGGATCGCGCCGCGCACCCGGCGTACCACCAGCACCACGGTGATCAGCAGGCCGACCACGAACACCAGCATCGGCCAACTGACGATCTTGCCGTTGATGCCCAGCCCGACCGGCACGGTGCTGTTCGCGGCGTCCGGGACCCGCCGCACGAACCCGGCGTCGACCAGGCCGATGATGGTCAGGAACAGGCCGATACCGACGCCGATGGCGGTCTTGAGCTGCGTCGGCACCGAACGGAACACCGCGGTACGCAGCCCGGTGAGCACCAGGATGCCGATCAGCACACCCTCGATGACCACCAGACCCATCGCGTCCGCCCAGGTCATCTGCGGCGCGATCTCGAAGGCCACCAGCGCGTTCACGCCCAGCCCGGCGGCCAGCGCGATCGGGAACCGGGCCACCACCCCCATCAGGATGGTCATCAGGCCCGCGACCAGCGCGGTCGCCGCGGCCAGCGCCGGGATGGCGAGGGTACGCCCGTCGGCGTCCTCCGCGCCGCCGAGGATCAGCGGGTTCAACACCACGATGTACGCCATCGTGAAGAACGTGGCGAAGCCACCTCGGATCTCCCGGCCGGTGGTGGACCGGCGGGCGGAGATCTCGAAGAAACGGTCGAACGCGTTGCGCGGGTGCGCGGGATCGGGCGGTGTGCCGTGGTCCGCCGGCGGGGCAATGGCCATCGGGTCCTCATCTTGTCGATCAACCGGTTTTGTCGCGCGCATCGTGCCAGATCACCCGGCGGACAGGAAAGAACGATCACGTACGCTGGGCCGGTGCCCCAGGAGCAACAGCCGCGGCCGGAGCCGCTCGACCCGCCGATGGTGCCGTTCGCCGTCGCCGGGCTGATCGCCTGGGCGGTGGCCGGTCTGGTGCTGCTGATCTTCTGTCGGGGCTGGCTCACCGCGCATGGCCACCAGAACTGGCTCTGGACCTGCCTTGCCGGTTTTCTGTGGGGCTTTCCCGGTTTGGCCACCATGATGCGGCACGACGCCAACCGGCGTCGCCGCCGGGCGGCCGCCGAGCGTCAGCGCTGACCGGTCACGGGTGCGCGTACGGCTCCGCCGGCTCGGCCGCCTCCACGGCGCCGCTGGCCCGGCCGACCGGCACCGCCTCGACCGCGCTGTCGTCGTAGATGGTGGGCAGCTCGGCGACCGGCGTCTCGGCGGTGTCGACGAGCGTCTCCGAGTGCGCGCCGCAGCCGTGGTCGGCGCTCACCACCCGCCCGTCGTCCGGGGCGAAGAAGTTGCCGCACGCCCCGAAGGCCTGCCGCAGCGAGCCGGCCAGCGGCAGGTAGAAGCCGCAGGTGCCGCAGCGGGCGGCGGCCGGAGCGGCGGCCGAGATGGCGGCGTCCGGCCCGTGGTCGCCGTCGTACCACCGCTGGGCGGTGTCCGCGCGCCCCTCCCGGGACAGCACCCGGGCCCGGCCGAGGCCCAACTCCCAGGCGGTCTCCTCCACGGCCGGGTCGTCGGAGAGCAGGTAGCCGGGGGCGAGCCGCTCGTCGTCGGCCGGGGTGACCAGCAGGTCACCGGGGCCCAGGTCGCCGGGCTGGAGCCGCTCCTGCCAGGGCAGCCAGCCGGGGGCGAGCATCGCGTCCGGGCCGGGCAGCAGCACGGTCTCGCAGATGGTGACGTGCTTGCTGCGCGGCACCCGGGTCACCGTGACGGCCCAGCGCCAGCCGCGGTAACCGGCCATCCGGCAGTCGAAGTAGTGGGTGACGACCCGGTCGCCCTCGGCGACAGCCTGGAGGTGGTCACCGACGTCGGTCGGCTCCACCTCGGTGATGGCGTCGCGGGCCACCTCGACGGCGGCGGCGCAGACCTGGTCGAGCCGGGGGGCGCGGGCGGAGGCGGGCCTGGTCACTCCACCATTGTTCCCCATGCCCGTCGGCGGGTTCTCTCCGGGTGATGCGGCACGCACGGAGTAGATGGGTCAGGATGGGACACATGGCGCTGTCCTCCCGCTCCGGCCGCTCCTTTCTCGGGCGGACCGTGGGCACCGGCATCCGCGCCACCCGGCTGCTGCTGCGGGGCTCGCTGCACGGCGGGCGCTGGATGACCCGCCGGGCCGGCACCGCCCGGGCCCGCAGCGCCGGCAACGAGGTGGGCATGGTCCGCCTGTTCGACCTGCACGCGCTCTCCTGCGCCGGCGACACGCTGATCGCCATCGGCCTGGCCGGGACGATCTTCTTCGACGTGCCGCTGGGCGAAGCACGCAACAAGGTCGCGCTCTACCTGCTGGTGACCATGGTCCCGTTCGCCATGCTCGCACCGGTGGTCGGCCCGCTGCTCGACCACTTCCGCCACGGCCGGCGGTACGCGCTGGCCACCACCATGCTCGGCCGGGCGTTCCTGGCCTGGCTGATCTCCGACTACATGGGCGGGCTGGGGCTCTACCCGGCGGCTTTCGGAGTCCTCGCCCTCTCCCGCGCCTACGGGGTGGCCCGTTCCGCGGCGGTGCCCCGGCTGCTCCCCGACGGGTTGGGGTTGTCCCAGGTCGGCGCGCGAGCCAGCGTCTACGGCACGGTGGCCGGCGCGCTGGTCGCCCCGATCGGGTTGGCCGCGTTCTGGTTCGGACCGCAGTGGCCGCTCCGGGTCGCCACGGTGATCTTCCTGATCGGCATGGTCATCTCGCTCCGGCTGCCACCCAAGGCCGACTCGGAGCCGCCGGAGCGGATGCCGCATCCGCTGCGGGCGATGCGCCGCCGCGACGGCGAGCGCCCGCTGGGGCGGGGTCGCCCCGCCGGCCGCCTGGTGATCGCCACGTTGATCGGGGCCGCGGCGCTACGCGGGATCTACGGGTTCCTGCTGCTCTTCCTCGCCTTCGCCATCAAGGCCGGCGACCTGACCACCGACTTCTTCGGCCGTGAACTCGGCGCCCAGGCGGCGTTGGGCCTGGTCGGCGGTGCGCTGGCGGTGGGCACGTTCCTGGCCACCGCGCTCGGCACCCGGCTGCGCATCCACCGGCCGACCGCGATCCAGTCCAGCGGCTCGATCATCGTGGCCGGCGTGGCACTGCTCGCCGCGATCAAGTTCTCGCTGCCCATGGTGGCGCTGCTCTGCCTGGTGGCGGCGCTGATGAGCGGGATCGCCAAGTTGGCGGTGGACGCCTCGATCCAGGAACGCATCCCGGAGCGGCTGCGGGCCAGTTCCTTCGCGCACTCGGAAACCGCGCTGATGCTCGCGTTCGTGGCCGGCGGCGGGCTGGGGCTGGTGCCGTTCACCGGCCTGATCGGAGTGGCGGTAGCCGCCGGCGTGGCCGCGCTCGTGGCCGTACGCGGTGTGCTGATCGCCGGCCGACTGCGCGGCGAACATCTGGTCGGTCGTCCGCTCGGCGACGACGAGGTGACCGGCGGCGACGAGGGGGCGGCACCGCCGGTCACCTCGTTCGACGACCCGGCGCCCACCTCGCCGGCGCCGCAGCGGGTCGACCCGCCCCCGCTGGACGACGACGCGCTCGCTCCGCCCGGCTTCCACATCTACCGCCCCTCCTCGTCGGTCGGCGGGATCGGGGCGGCGGAGGACGAGAACCGGCGCGATCCGCGGGGACCGGTGGCGTGACCGGTCTGCTGGTGGTTACGGCGGTGCCCGCCGAGGCCGAGGCGGTCCGCGCCGGCCTCACCGACCCGACCGTGACGGTACGACCGGTCGGCGTCGGCCCGGCCGTCGCCGGCGCCGCCACCGCGCGCCTGCTGGCGCTGGCCGAGGCGGCCGGCCGGCCGTTCCGGGCGGTGGTCAGCGCCGGTGTCGCCGGCGGCTTCGTCGGCCGGGTCGCGGTCGGCGGCACCGTGCTGGCCGACCGCAGCGTCGCCGCCGACCTCGGCGCCGAGTCGCCGGCCGGGTTCATCCCGGTCGAGGAGCTGGGCATGGCGCCCGAGCTGCTGGGCGGCGGCCGGACCGTGCCCGCCGACCCGGCCCTGCTCGGCACGCTGCGCGCCGCGCTGCCCGCGGCCACCGTCGGCACCGTGCTCACGGTCAGCACCGTGACCGGCACCGCCGCCAGCACCGCCACGCTCGTCGACCGGCACCCGGACGCCGTGGCCGAGGCCATGGAGGGGTACGGCGTCGCCGTGGCCGCCGCCCACGCCGGGGTCCCCTTCGCCGAGCTGCGGACCATCTCGAACCCGATCGGCCCCCGCGACCGTGGCGCGTGGCGCATGCGCGAGGCGTTCGCCGCGCTCACCACCGCAGCCGCGGCTCTCCACTGACCGGCAGCTCGAACCGCATCACCGCGGCCCCTCCCGACTCGACCCGGAAGCCGCATCTGCGCAGCAGGCCCACTCCCGCCTCGTCGGCGACGGCGTGTGCCGAGGGCATGTCGCAACGGGCCATTTCGGCGGTCAACGCAGCCACCAGCCGCCGACCGATTCCGAGAAGCCGGTATGCCGGTGCCACGAGCACCCCGTCCAGCGCGAGGTGGCACCGGCCCGGCAACGGGAAGCCGAGGAGCAGTTCGTCGCTGCGCTCGTGTGCGCGCAGCTCGCCGATCAACTCGCCGTCCGGCAGCTCGGCGACGAATCGCCAGGACGTCGCCGGCAGCGTCGGGTCGAGGTGTCGCCGGACCTGGCACTCCCGGCGTACCCGGGCCCGGGCCCGGTCGCGGTCCCGGTGTGCGCGGTCGAGTCGGTAGGTCACGGCCGGCAGGGCCGACGCGTAACCGGAGAGGGCCGGGAAGTGCGCCCACCAGGCCCCCGGCCAGTCCTTCGGCTCGCGGACCTCTCGGGCGTCCAGGTGCGCCGGGCAGTGCCGCCCGGCCGCGTCCCGCAACTGTTCCGACACCGTCGGCAGCGGCCGATGCCTCTCGCTCGGGGGCGCGATGGTGACCCGTCCGCCCACTGCCACGACCAGCCGTTCGACGGTGCGGAAGCTCGGCCCCACCGACCGCCCGCACTCGATGCGGGCGACCGTCGTCTGCGGGACTCCCGATCTCTCGGCAAGCTCACGCTGACTCAGGTCGGCCGCCCGGCGTAACGCCCGCAGCGTCGCTCCCAGATCCGTCGCTCCCAGATCCGTCGCTCCCAGATCCGTCGCTCCCGGATCCGTCGCTCCCGGATCTGGCGCCCGCGGATCGGTGTTCGGTTCGGCGTCAGTCACCGTGCCATGGTCGACCGTCACCGCGCCGTCCTCCACCCTGCGGCATTTTCCTGTGGATAACCATGACCTGTGGATAACCATGTGGAAAAGCCGTGCCGTTGGGGACGAGGTGGTCGCGCGCGGGCCCTGCAAACTTGAGGGCAGAAGTGAGTCAGGTCTTCCGCCGGCGGTGCACGCCCCGGCGTGACCAGCACAGGCGAGGCTGCCGAGCGGGGACCGACCCGGCTGGGGTGTACCCGCGTGGGCGGGGTGAACGACCGGACCGATGGCCGACCCGTTCACGCCATCAAGTTCGCAGGGGCCGGCGAACGACCTCTCCGCCACCCGGGAGCGAGCGAGCCGCGTCGGTCACACCGGTCGGGCCGGGGTGGCGGCCGGCGCCGGCGACGGAGTTACGGTGAACGGGTGGCGCTCTCCCTGGCGATCTCCCCCTGCCCGAACGACACGTTCGTCTTCGACGCGCTGGTGCACGGCCGGGTGGCCGGGGCGCCTCCGGTCGAGGTGACCTACGCCGACGTGGACGTCACCAACACGGCCGCCGAGCGGGGGGCGTTCGACCTGGTGAAGGTGAGCTACGCGGCGCTGCCGTGGCTGCTCGACGACTATCACCTGCTGCCCTGCGGCGGCGCGCTGGGCCGGGGCTGCGGCCCGCTGGTGCTCACCCGGGGCGACCGGACCGACCTGTCCGGCGCGACGGTGGCGGTGCCCGGCGAGCGGACCACGGCGTACCTGCTGTTCCGGCTCTGGGCGGCGGACCAGGCGCCGGCGCGGATCGAGGTGGTGCCGTTCCACGAGATCATGCCGGGCGTGGCGGCCGGCCGGTACGACGCCGGTCTGGTGATTCACGAGGCCCGCTTCACCTACCCGCGCCACGGGCTGACCGCCCTGGTCGACCTGGGCGAATGGTGGGAGGGCGACACCGGGCTGCCGATCCCGCTCGGCGCGATCCTGGCCCGGCGGGGCGCGGTCGACCCGGTCGAGGCCGCCGCCTGGATCCGGGAGTCGGTGCGGCAGGCCTGGGCGGACCCGGAGGCCAGCCGCGGGTACGTCCTCGCGCACGCGCAGGAGATGGAGCCCGACGTGGTGGACCGGCACATCGGCCTCTACGTCAACGAGTTCACCGCCGACCTGGGTGAGGCCGGCTTCGCCGCCGTGGAGGCGCTGCTGGGCCGGGCCGCCGACGCCGGGCTCGTCCCTCAGACCTCCAGCTCGCGCGCCACCGCGTGGACCAGCTGAGCGATCTTCTGCGCGGCCTTGCGATCCGGGAAGCGCCCCCGGCGCAGGTCCGGCTGGACCTTCGCCTCCAGCACCTTGATCATGTCTTCGACCAGGCCGTGCAGCTCCTCGGCCGGCCGGCGACGCAGCTCCGCCACGGACGGCGGCGCCTCCAGCAGCTTCACGCCCATGGCCTGGGCGCCCCGCCGGCTGTCCACCACGCTGAAATCGACCCGCTGACCACCCTTCAGGTCGGCGACACCCGCCGGTAGCGCGCCCTTGGGCAGGAACACGTCGCCACCTTCGTCACTGGTGACGAACCCGTATCCCTTGGCCGCGTCGTACCACTTCACTCGACCCGTCGGCACCTGTCGAACCCCGCTCCACTCGAAACGTCTACCCCTCCAAGGCTAGCCCGATGATCCGGTCCACCGCCGCCGGGAATTCGCCGAGATCATCAAGCACCAGTTCGGCCCCGGCCGCGCTCAGCTCGGCCACCGAGCAGGGGCCCGTCGCCACTCCCACGCCTGGGATTCCCGCTGCTTGTGCGGCCGCCATGTCGGCCACGTGGTCACCCACGTAGAGCGTCGCGCCGTGCTCCCGCAGCGCGGTCGCCTTCTGCTCGGCGAACAGGTCGCCGGCCAGCTCGTCGACCGCCAGGTCGAGGTGGTCCAGGTGTAGTTTCGCCAGCCGGCCGATCTTCGAGGTCACCACCATCACCCGCCCCCCGCGCTCGTGCACCGCGCGCACCGCGGCCTCCGCACCCGGCATCGGCACCGTCGGCGTGATCGCGTACGCGGGATACAGCTCGCGGTAGAGCGTCACCGCCTCCTCGATCCGCTCCGGCGGAAACCAGTGCGCCAGCTCGGTACGCAGCGGCGGGCCCAGCCGGGACACCGCCAGTTCCGCGTCCACCGGCACGCCGGTGCGCTCGGTCAGGGCGCGGTAGGCGGCGGCGATCCCGGGACGGGAGTCGACCAGGGTCATGTCGAGGTCGAAGCCGACCATCAGCGGAGGCATGCCGAGAACGTACCCAGCGGGCTAGCGTGGTACGACGATGACCACCTCACTCGCCGACCATCTGCGGGCCCTCCCCGACGAGTCGCTGGCCGCCCTGCTCCAACTGCGGCCGGACCTCGTCGTGCCGGTGCCGGCGGACGTGTCCGCTCTCGCCCTGCGCGCCCAGTCCCGGGTCTCCGTGGCCCGGGCGCTCGACGGGCTGGACCAGTTCACCCTCCAGATCCTCGACGCCGCCCGGCTCACCCGGGGCCCCGACGGCGCCACCTCCACCGACCAGATCCTCGCCACGGCCACCGCCGGGCCGCACCCGCCCGCCCCGACCGCGGTCCGGGCCGCCGTCGACCGGCTCCGGGCGCGGTTCCTGCTGTACGGCCCCGAGCACGACCTGACCGTGGTCGGCGGCGTCGACGAGGTGTCCCCGTACCCGGCGGGGCTGGGTCGCCCGGCGGCGGAGCTGGACACGCGCGCGGCGGCCCTCTGCGCGGACCCGGCGAAGCTGCGGCGGGCGCTGCTCGCCGCGCCGCCGTCGGCCCGGGCGGTCCTGGACCGGCTCGCCGCCGGGCCGCCGGTCGGCACCGTGGCGCCCGGCGCGCTGGAGGCCCCCGCCACCGGCGGCGAGGACGTGCTCCCGCCCGACCTGGTCAACGGCGGCGCGCCCACCGGCTCCCCGATCCGCTGGCTGGTCGAGCACCACCTGCTGGTGCGGATGTCCGGCGGTCCCCACGGCACGGTCGAGCTGCCCCGGGAGGTGGGGCTGGTGCTGCGTCGCGACACCGGTCCGCTCGGCCCGCTGCGCACCAGCCCGCCCGAGGTGTCCGCCCCGCCCCGGGAGACCAAGGCCGTCGACTCGGCCGGGGCCGGGCAGACCATGGAGGTGGTCCGGCACACCGAGGCGCTGCTGGAGGCGCTCGTGGTCGAGCCGGCCCCGGTGCTGCGGTCCGGCGGCGTCGGCGTACGCGACCTGCGCCGGCTCGCCCGGGTGCTCGGGCTGGACGAGCCGACCACCGCGCTGATCTTCGAGGTGGCGTACGCGGCGGGGCTGACCGGTGAGCTGGAGCTGACCGGCGCGGCCACCACCCGGTACGGCGGCGACCAGCAGATCGCGCCCACCGGCGGGTACGAGGTGTGGCGCGCGGCGTCGCTCGCCCAGCGCTGGGAGCAGCTCGCCCGGGCGTGGCTGGCGATGACCCGGCAGGTGGGCCTGGTCGGTCAGCGGGACGACCGGGACCGGCCGATCTCGGTGCTCTCGCCGGAGGCGGAACGCGCCGGCGCGCCGGCCGCCCGCCGCGCGGTGCTCGCCGTGCTGGCCGACCTGCCGGCAGCCACCGCGCCGACCCCGGACGAGGTGCTGGCGCTGCTGGAGTGGCGAGCGCCCCGGCGGGCCCGGGGACGGGAGACGGCGCACCGCGACGTGCTGGCCGAGGCGGCCCGGCTCGGGGTGACCGGGCTGGGCGCGCTCACCTCGTACGGGCGGCTGCTGCTGGCCGAGCTGGCCGACGCCGACGAGCGCGGCGACGACCCGTTGGGGCTGCGCTCCGACGCCGAGTCGGGCGACCCGTCGACGGCGGTACGCGCGCTGGACGGGCTGCTGCCCGCCCCGGTCGACCACGTCCTCGTGCAGGCCGACCTGAGCGTGGTGGTGCCCGGCCCGCCCGACCCGGCGCTCGCCGCCGAGCTGGACGTGGTGGCCGAGCACGAGTCGGCGGGCGGGGCGAGCGTGCACCGGGTGACCACGGCCAGCATCCGACGGGCCCTGGACGCCGGGTACACCGCCGACGACCTGCACGCGCTGTTCCGTCGCCGGTCGCGTACCCCGGTGCCGCAGGGGCTGACCTATCTGGTGGACGACGTGGCCCGCAAGCACGGCGGGCTGCGGGTCGGTTCGGCCGGGGGCTACGTGCGCAGCGACGACGAGGCGCTGCTCACCGAGGTGCAGGCGGACCGGCGGCTGGAGTCGCTGGCGTTCCGCCGGCTGGCCCCGACCGTGCTGGTCACCCCGTACCAGGTCAACCGGATGCTGCTCGCGTTGCGCGACGCCGGGTACGCGCCGGTGCCCGAGGACGCCACCGGCGCGACGGTGCTGTCCCGGCCGAAGAACCGGCGTGCGCCGGCCCGCACGCCGCTCACCGGCCGGGCCGTGGACCCGCTGGCCACCCCGAGGCTACCGATGCCCCGCCTGCTCGGCGTGGTGGAGCAGATCCGCCGGGGCGAGGCGGCGGCCCGGGCGGCGCGGCGGGCCCCGGCGGTCGTCCGCGGCGGACCGGCGGTCACCGGCCCGACTGCGGTGCCCGGGCACGGCGACGCGTTGGCCGTGCTCCAGCAGGCGGTACGGGACAAGGCACGGGTCTGGGTGGGTTACGTCGACGCGCACGGGGCGACCGCGTCCCGGCTGGTCCGGCCGGTCTCGATCGGCGCCGGCTACCTGCGCGCCGAGGACGACCGCACCGAGATGCTGCACACTTTCGCGCTGCACCGGATCACGGCCGCCGTGCTGGAGGAGTGAGTCACTCCCCGTTGCGGCGCAACGTGCCGATCACCGAGATCGCCAGCAGCAGCGTGAACGCCGCGCCGGCGGACTCGCCGACCGAGTCGACGAAGCCCTGCCGCTGCACCAGCAGCCCGAAGAGAAACCAACCGAACACGCCCGCGGCGGCGGTCGCGTAACCGACCAGCACCGCGGTGGAGACCTGCGGTGGCGTCCGCTCGCCCTCGGGAAGCACGTCCTGATCGACGGTCATGCCAGCCCCTCCCCGCCCGTGGTGGACCCGGCTCCCAGGGTACCGGCAGCTCAGGTGCCGGGACGGCGGCCGATCACCACCACGCGGGTGCCGACCGAGCCCAGCTCCCAGAGGCGGACCGCGTCGCGGTGCAGCAGGTTGACGCAGCCGTGCGAGCCGATCGCGCCGTTGTGCAGGTAGGTGGTGGTCTCGTGGAAGCCGATGCCGCCGTTGAACTGCTGCCAGTACGGCAGCCACACCTCGTACGGGTTGGACCACTCGCGCAGGTTCTTCCAGCCGACCGAGTACGTGCCGGCCGGCGTGGCGTAGCCGGACATGCCGGTGCGGGTGACGGTCGGGCCGAGCACCACCGTGCCGCCGCGCATCGCCCACACGGTCTGCCGGGTCAGGTCCACGCAGAACGTGAGCCGGGCGCCGGCCCGGCAGCGGGACACGTCGGTGTCGGCGAGCCGCTTCGCCACGTCGTACGTGGTGGGGCCGGCGCGACCGGAGGCCGGGCTGATGCCGTACCGGGTCTGGAACTTCTTGATCGCGACGCAGTCGGCGGCGGACTGCGCGCCGTCCACGGTCAGCGTCCCGAACCCGCCCAGCCGGCTCAGGTAGCGCTCCACGGCCCGCTGGTGCTCGCCCTGCGGGCACCCGGCGGAGCGGCTCGGCTTCGGCTTGGGCTTCGGGGCGGCGGTCGCCGACGGCGACCGGGAGGGTTTCGGCGTGGCCGTCCGGCTCGGCTGCGCCGACGGGGACGTGGCCGACCGTTCGGGCGTGGGCGGCGCGCTCGCCCCCGATGCTCCCTCCGTCAGCCCGACCGGCGCGGGGGTGGTGACCCCGGCGCCCTCCGTCTGCGGATCGAGCGCGCACGCGCCGACGCCGACCAGCACGACCACCGCCAGGCCGGCGACCCGGGCGAGAAACCGGACACGCTTCATGGGCCCTCCCTGGACAGTTGTCCCGCTTGCTAGACGTGTGAGAGGAGTATGACGTTGCCTGTCCACCGAGACTTTTTTCTGACATTCCCCGGCGTGCAACACTGGATGGTCCGCCTCCGGCAGGTCAGCCGCGGTGCGGGCAGGTTTCCAGGCCCAGGCGAGGAGGACGCGGCGTGAGCGGTGGACCACTGATCGTGCAGTCGGACAAGACGCTGCTGCTGGAGATCGACCACCCGGACGCGCAGGCCTGCCGGATGGCCATCGCGCCGTTCGCCGAGCTGGAGCGCTCCCCGGAGCACGTGCACACGTACCGGCTCACCCCGCTGGGGTTGTGGAACGCGCGGGCGGCCGGTCACGACGCGGAGGGCGTGGTCGACTCGCTGATCAAGTATTCGCGTTACCCGGTGCCGCACGGGCTGCTCGTCGACGTGGCCGAGACGATGGACCGGTACGGCCGGCTCCAGCTCGCCAACGACCCGGTGCACGGGCTGGTGCTGCGCGCCCTGGACCGGGTGGTGCTGATCGAGGTGGCGAAGAGCAAGAAGCTCGCCGGCATGCTCGGCGCGAAACTCGACGACGACACCATCGCGGTGCACCCGTCCGAGCGGGGCCGGCTCAAGCAGGCGCTGCTCAAGCTCGGCTGGCCGGCGGAGGACCTGGCCGGGTACGTGGACGGCGAGGCGCACCCGATCGAGCTGGCCGAGTCCGGCTCCGACGGCGGCAGGCCGTGGACGCTGCGGTCGTACCAGCGGGAGGCGGTGGAGGCGTTCTGGGCCGGCGGGTCGGGCGTGGTGGTGCTGCCCTGCGGCGCCGGCAAGACGCTGGTCGGGGCCGCGGCGATGGCGGAGGCGAAGGCGACCACGCTGATCCTGGTCACGAACACGGTGGCGGGCCGGCAGTGGAAGCGGGAGCTGATCGCCCGCACGTCGCTGACCGAGGAGGAGATCGGCGAGTACTCGGGCGAGCGCAAGGAGATCCGTCCGGTCACCATCGCCACGTACCAGGTGCTCACCTCGCGGCGCGGCGGCGCCTTCACCCACCTGGACCTGTTCGGCGCCCGCGACTGGGGCCTGGTCGTCTACGACGAGGTGCACCTGCTGCCCGCGCCGATCTTCCGCTTCACGGCGGACCTCCAGGCCCGCCGCCGGCTGGGCCTCACCGCGACGCTGGTACGCGAGGACGGCCGGGAGGGCGACGTGTTCAGCCTGATCGGCCCGAAGCGGTACGACGCGCCGTGGAAGGACATCGAGCAGCAGGGCTGGATCGCGCCGGCGGAGTGCACCGAGGTACGGGTGACGCTCACCGACGCGGAGCGGCTGGCGTACGCGACGGCGGAGGCGGAGGAGCGCTACCGGATGGCGGCGACCGCCCGCACCAAGCTGCCGGTGGTCCGCGCGCTGGTGGAGCGGCACCCGCAGGAGCAGGTGCTGGTGATCGGTGGTTTCCTCGACCAGTTGCACCAGCTCGGGGAATATCTGGACGCGCCGATCGTGCAGGGGTCCACCACGAACAAGGAGCGTGAGCGGCTGTTCGACGCGTTCCGCTCCGGTGAGATCCGCACCCTGGTGATCTCGAAGGTGGGCAACTTCTCGATCGACCTGCCGGAGGCGGCGGTGGCGATCCAGGTGTCCGGCACGTTCGGGTCGCGGCAGGAGGAGGCGCAACGGCTGGGCCGGGTGCTGCGGCCGAAGGCCGACGGCCGGCAGGCACACTTCTACACAGTGGTCTCGCGGGACACCATCGACACCGAGTACGCCGCGCACCGGCAGCGCTTCCTGGCCGAGCAGGGGTACGCGTACACGATCGTGGACGCCGACGACGTGCTCGGCCCGAAACTGCCGACGGTCGACTGACGTTCTGGCGGTGGTGCGCTAGAACTGCGTCGTGATGGCGAGGCTGCGCGCGCGTTGGTGGCGGATCAAGGCAGCGGTCCGACTTCTGATTCGGGACTTCGGCTGGGACAGACGGCACACTCCGAACGTCGCCCGAGGCTCGGCACGCTGGTGGACGGTGTTGCTGTCGGCGCTGGCTGTCGGCGCGACGCTTGTCGCCTACGGCTGGGCGATTGCCGAAGCGCCACGGCTGCTGGATCGAGACGTCCTGCGCCAAGCGAGCCCGGATGCCCGCCTCGGCGCCTATCACAATGCCCGCCTGCTGGTGACGTCGCTCGGCGGGGCGTTCGTCGTCGCCATCGGCCTCTTGTACACCGCACGCAACTACCGGCTGGCTAATCGAGGTCAGGTCACCGATCGCTTCACGAAGGCACTTGAGCGGTTGGACTCCACGAAAACCCATATTCGCATCGGTGGCGTGCACGCCCTCGCTCGGGTGCTCCAGGATTCGCCGTCCCACCACAACGACACGGTCGACGTGCTCATCGCCTTTCTGCGCGACCGTAGCGCGTCCAGTCCCGAGTCGACGGACCCGTCGGAAGACCTGCCGCAGGAACTACCGGAGGACGTCCGGGCAACCACAACCGCGCTTGCCTACCGGCCGCCCCGCCGCGCGACCGAGCGGACGGGACTGGACCTGCACGACCTGAGGCTCGACTACCTGCACGCTCCGTACGGCCGTCTCCGGAACTCGGACTTCTCCGGGTGCAGGCTGCGGGAAGCCCGTCTGTACCGGGCAGTGCTGGACTACGCCGAGTTCAGCAAAGCCGACCTGCGGGGCGCCGAACTCAGCCGCAGCAGCCTGAATTTCGCCAAGCTGCATCTGGCTCTCATCGACCACGCCGATCTGTTCGCGGCATCGCTCAACGGGGCCGACCTCACGCTGTCCAGCCTGGTGGGTACGAACATCTCACACGCGCTACTGCTCGATGCCTGCCTGTCGAAGTGCAGACTACGCGGAGCCTATCTCTCCTTCTCCGACCTGCAATTGGCGGACCTGACCTGGGCGGACCTGAGCCAGGCACGTTTGAACCGTTGCCGCCTCCACAACGCAAACCTGAGTTTCGCATCGCTACGTCAGACGGAGGCTCGCGATTCCCACTTCGACGGGGCGAACCTGGCCCATGTTTCGGCAGCGCAGGCGAACTTCGGATTCTCCAGCCTGAATCAGGCCATTCTGGAATCCGCCGACCTGCGCGACGCGCGTCTCGTGGGAGCCCAGATGAGAGGGGTCGACCTGAGCGAGGCGGACCTCAGGGGCGCCACTCTCATGGGCGCCGATCTGGCCGGGGCGAACTTGTCGGGCGCGGACATCAGAGGCACCGACCTACGGATGGCCCGGCTCTGTGACGCGAACGGCCGGAATCCCGTCCACGGGCTGGACGCTGAAGATCTCGCGGGCGCCCGGACGGATCGGGGGACCCGGCTACCACCACGACTACAGCGCGGGAACGGCCAGGCTGGATGAACCGACCGAGGGACCGGACGGGTGGGCCTACGAGGTGAGGGCCCACCCGTCCGGTCGCCGCTGTCGGGTCTAGCCCTGGCCGCCGGCGCGGAACGCGACCCAGGCGTCGCTCATCCGGTCGGCCTGGCCCGGGGTGAACATGTCCATGCAGGAGTCCTGCGTGTAGTCCATGAAGTTGTGGATCGGGTCGAGGCCGGGCGCGGTGCAGGTGTCCGCGCCGACCGGGCAGTTGAACTGCGGCGCCGCCTCACGCGGCGTGTCGGCGACGAAGTCGCCGGAGGCGGAGCAGCCGTGCGCGAAGGTGTGCTCCAGCATCAGCCAGTGCCCCACCTCGTGGGTGAGCGTGTCGCCGAGCGCGTACTTGCCGGCGGTGCCGCCCGGCATCGACTCGTCGAGCATGACCACGCCGTCGATGTAGTCGCGGCCGTTGTTGTAGCCCTTCGGGAAGTACGCCCAGCCGAGCAGCCCGCCGCCGATGTTCGCCGCGTAGACGTTGAGCGTGCGGGAGTCGCCGGTGTAGAGCGCCTTCTTCATGTCCCGCTCGTTCTTGCCCGGTTCGACCGTGTACCAGGTGCTGTTCACGGTCCAGGTGGTGTCGACGAGCGAGAAGCGGAACGGCGTGTCCGAGGCGTCGGCGGCGGTGCGGCCGGCGTACGAGTCGTTGAGCACGGTCATCTGCGCCGCGATCAGCGTGTTCCACCGGGCCTTCTCGGCCGCGCCCAGCTCGTGGTCGGAGATCATGTGGAAGACCGTCGGCACGGTGACGCTGCCGTTGGCCAGGCGCGGCACGTCCTTGATCACGCCGTACGCGTTGGCCTCGTTCTTCGAGTAGAGCTCCGGCTCCTGGGCGGTGGCGCCCTCGCTCACCCGGGCGACGCTGTGCTGGTCGGCGCCCGGTTGGCAGGCGGCGACCTGGGCGGAGGCGGTCACGGGTGCGGCCGTGGCGTGCGCTCCGCCGGTCAGGAACGTGGCGGCGGCCGTGGCCAGCACCGCCAGGTGGATTGTCGGTCTCCTGTGCATCGCTGCACCTTTCGAGAGGCATGAAAGGAACACGGAACCGACGCGGGGTTGTCAAAGCTGCGGGTCGATGACGTCGTCGTTCCGACATAAGACCACGTCAGCGGCCTCCGCAACAGTCCCCGCCCGGCCGGGCGCCCGGTGCTCGGAGTGGCATCGCTTTCCACTCCCTTTCGAGCTGACAGCAGCAACGACTCGCCACCCACCGCGCCGCCGCGCACCCACTTCCAACAGGAGAGATCGCTGTCCCACCTCCCCGGACGAGGCAGAGATCTTGGTGCGAAATGGCCCCTCCAGGGGCCGATTCCTACCAAGATCTCGTGCGGTCAGCGGCGATCGGACTCGGCGACGAAGACGCCTCGGCCAGGGCGACCCACCAGCACGCCATGCTCGCGCAGCAGCGCCACCGCCCGGCTGATCGTGGACTTCGAAACGTCGAATTCGTCCGCGAGCTTCCGGCCGGAGGGGAGCTGAGAACCCGACGGATACGTACCGTCCTTGATCTTCCTCGAGAGGTCAGCGAGCAATTCGTCCATGGTGGGCGGGATAGGCACGTCAGGGCCCCTTGCAGTCGGTTGGCGCCCCTCGTACCGGTCTCGTACCGCCGCCCGGGTGCTGGCCCAGCTCAGCGCCGGGGTGAAGCCGGGCGGGGTGACCGTGTCGGCGGAGGACGCGCAGCGCGTACACCATTGGGTCTTCTGTGATCGGCCGTTGCCGGACGGCGGCGGGCGGTGCGCGCTACCGGCGGATCACGTCTCGGCGTGCGCCCGTCGCGCGCCCTGGCTCCGACGACGCTGACCCGTCCACGCCATCAAGTTCGTAGGCGAGAGCATCGGAGGGCGCCGGGTCGTCCGTCAGCGGCGCAGGTAGCGGGCGCGACGGCCGGTCTCGCGGAAGCCGAGCCGTCGGTACAGCCCGGCCGCCGGGTTGTCGTCGTTGACGCAGAGCCACGCGGCGTCCGCGCCCGCCTCGGCGAGCCCGCGCAGCACGCGAGCCACCAGGTACGCGCCGACCCGCCGGCCGCGCCAGCCGGGCACCACGCCGACCTGGTCGATCCAGGTGTCGAGCACGGTGACGAAGCCGACCGCGCCGCCGTCCGGCCCACGCGCGACCATCGACAGCTCCGGTCGGTAGTCCTCGTCGTCGCGCAGGTCACCCAACCACTCCTCGGCCGCCGGCTCGACGAAGCCGGGCCGGTCGGCGAACGACACGCGGTACGTGTCGAACAGCTCCGGCGAGAGCGTGGCCGGCTCCAACGTGACGCCGTCCGGCGCGGCCACGTCGGGCGGCGCGTCGAGGTCGTGCCGCAGCACCCGTTCCAGGAACGTCCGCCGTAGTCCACGCGCGACGAACAGCGCCTCCGCGTCGGCGGTCCACGTCTCGGTGGTGAGCAGCAGACCCGCGTCGTCGGCCTGCCCGTCGACCCAGTCCAGCAGCCGGGTGCCGATCCCCCGCCCCCGCCACGCTGGATGCACCAGCCCGCACGCGGTGACCGGAGTGCGGTCCGCGTCGACGCTCACGGCCGCGACCAGGTCACCGTCGTGCCAGGCGCCGAGGGTACGCGTCTGGAGCAGCCGCGCCCGCACCAGCGGAGTACGCGTGAACAGCGGCAGTCCACCGTCCAAGGCGAGACACGCCTCGACCAGCCCGGTCAACGCGGCGAGGTCACCCTCCCCGTGAGCCCGCCAGACCAGCCCGTCCCCCCGCCCCACCACGCACCCCTCCCAGCATCGTTGATCTTGCAGTTTACGCCCCGGCAGAAGCCACGAAAACGGCATTTGCCGGGCCACGACTGAAGATCGACGCGGGGGCGCGGGAGGGACGGCGGGGAGGGTCAGAGGCGGCGGGTATGGGGTGGGGCGGGGTGGGTGGGGTTGGCGTGGATCACGAGGGTGGCGCGGGCGGCGAGCGGGGCGAGCAGCCACTTCACGGGCTGCTCGTGTTCGACCGGGTCGACCAGAAGACGGTCGCCGGGGCGCAGGTCGAGCTGCGCGGCGACCTCCGCGGCCAGCCGCCGCCACGCGCCGAAGCTGGTGCCGTCCGGGGTGGCCGGGTCGGCCGGGTCCACGGCCGTGTGGTCCGGCGGGTCGGCGGGGTGCCGCGGCACCTCGGCGGACCAGTCCAGCCAGCCCGGCGGCACCTCGTCGACCGGGCCGGGACGGACGCCGACCAGGTAGCGGTGGGTCCCCTCGGGCACGTCCTCCAGCCAGTCGTCCAGGCGCTCCGGGGTCACGAACACCGCGTCGAAGGGCCGGTCCGCGCCTGGCTCCAGCGCCGGCAACCCGGCCAGCGCCCGGGGCCGGAAGGACACCGTCAGCCCGACCGACCACGCGCCGAGCAGCACTGCCGCGGTACGCCAGTGCGGCGGCAGCAGCACCGCCACCCGGTCACCGGGGCGCAGCCCACAGCCGTCCCGCAGCAGCCCGGCGCTGCGGGCGGCCCACGCGCCGAGCTGCGACGCGGTCAGGTTGGTGCGTTCACCGGTGGCGTCGTCGAGGTAGCTGAGCAGCGGCTCGTCGGTGACGACGGAAGCGGGTGCGGGTGCGTGGACGGCCATCGGATGCGCTCCTCCCGGACGACCGGCTCAGCCTAGCGGGGCGAACCGGTCCACCAGGAGCGCCAGTCGACGCTCGTGTTCGGCCCGCCGCAGCCGACCGTCGCGCATCAACGTGACCAGGCCGTGCAGCCCGCTCCAGAAAGTCTCGGTGAAGGTCTCCAGGTCGTCCCCACCGGCGAACGGGCGCAGCGTTTCGGCCAGCTCGGCGAAGGCTCGGGCCAGCTCGACCGGGGCCTCCTGGCTGGCGAAGGAGAGGGCGACGGGGAGCCTGAAGATCGCGTCGTAGAGCGCGGGCCGACGTTCGGCGAAAGCGGCGTACGCCGTAGCGATGCCGGCCACCGCCTGCCGGGGGTCGGGCGCGGCGGCGCGGGCGGCGGCGAGTTCGGCGGCCATCTCGCCGCAGCCCTCCACGGCGACCGCCGCCATGATGGCGTCCTTGCCCTTGAAGTGGCTGTAGAGGACGGGCTGGCTGTACTCGATCTCGGCGGCGAGCCGGCGGGTGGTGACCGCGTCCCAGCCCTCCGACTCGGCAAGGTCCCGGGCGGCGGCGACGATGGCCCGCTCGCGCTCGGCCCGCTCCCGCTCTCGGCGTGCCTGGATGGACATGACCGCAACTCTAGCACCGCTAGTCAATCTATCGGCGCTCTGCTAGCGTCGCTCCCACCCCTAGCACCGCTAGATTCGGAGTCGACCATGCTCAATGTCCTCGCCTACGGGCTCGCCGTCGTCCTCAGCCTGTTCATCGTCTTCATCGGCGTCCGCTTCCTGACGACGCCCCGGAACGCCGCCGCCGGCTACGGCGTTCCGGCGTCGGCGGGTGGGGCCGAATCCGCCTACCTCACCGTCAAGGGCGTCCGCGACCTCACCTACGGCCTGGTCGGACTCGCCCTGATCGCCTTCACCAACGCCGACGCCGTCGCCTGGTTCATGCTTGTCGTCGCGCTCGCCCCCGTGGGCGACACCGTCATCGTGCTGCGGCACGGCGGCACCCGGGCCGTCGCCTTCGGCATCCACTTCGCCACCGCGCTGGTCATCCTCCTCGACGCCGCCCTGCTGTTCGCGCTCTAGCCGAGCCACCGCCGCGCGGGTCCGTGACCGTCGACTTTGGTCACGGGCCCCTCGGCCGATGGCCGTATCGACGGGCCGGCCGGCTGCGGCACGGTGCGGGCATGACGACCGAACCCCTGCGCCGGCGGCTCGCGCCGGCCGTCGCGTTGCTGCTGCTCGCACCCTGGACCGCCGAGTGCTCCTGGGGCGGATTCACGCTCGCCGGCATGCCGTTCGTGGTGCTGGTGCTCGCCCCGATGTACGGCGGGGCCGCGCTGCTGATCCGGGAGACCGCCCGGCGGCTCGGACTGGGCTGGCCGGGGATCGTGCTGCTCGCCACCGCCTTCGGCGTGGTCCAGGCCGGCCTGGTCGACCAGTCGCTGTTCAATCCGGACTACCTCGACGACACCCAGTTCGCCGACGCCCGCGCCGTCGCCGAGGCGACGCTGGTGCCCGGCCTCGGGTTCAGCGCCCGGCAGGCGGTCGACTACGTGGGCAACCACGTGGCGTTGACCATCTGCGCGTCGATCGCGCTCGTCGAGTCGTACCTCGGGGTGGGTCGCCGGTCGCGGCCCTGGCTGGGTCGTCCGGGCCTGGTCGTGGCCGCGCTGCTCTGGCTCGGCGGCAGCCTGCTGGTCTTCGCCGACGACGGCGGGCGCAAGGGCTTCCTGGCCTCGCCGGTCCAGCTCACGTTCGCCGCCGGCGTGGCGCTGGCCCTGATCGCCGCCGCGCTGCCGCGCGTCGGACGCGCCGCCGACGCGCGCATCGACCCAGCCGCCGGCACGCCCGGCGACCGGACCGCCAGGACCGCGCCGCGACCCGTCTGGGCGGGGCTGGTGGTGCTGGTCGCCTACGCCGGGGCCGGCACCGTGCCGGGGTGGACCGGGATCGGCGTCGCGCTGGCGCTCGCCGTGGTCACCGCCGCGCTGCTGACGCGCTGGTCCCGGCGGGCCGGCTGGGGGCAGCGCCACGTGCTCGCCGCCGGCTCGGCCGCCGTGGTCGTCGCGGCCGTCTTCGCGTACGACGTGCCGACCTACACCCCGGCGGGCCCGGCGGCCGACCTGGTGGGTGACGTGGCGATCAGCGTGCTCGTGCTGCTGCTGGTCGGCGGCGCGTGGTGGCGGGTCAGCGGGCGGGCAGCTCGGGACCGCCGTCGAGCAGCGGCGCCAGCAGATCGCCCTGCTTCGCCACCCGCCTGAGCACCTCGGTGGCCGTGTAGGGCCGCGTCGCCGGCCGTTTCCCGGCCGCACCGGCCGCCACCTCGTCCCAGGTCAGCGGCGTGGAGGCGGCCGGTACGGGCTGGGCGCGCAGCGAGTACGGCGCCACTGTCGTCTTCGCCGCGTTGTTCTGGCTCCAGTCGATGAAGACCTTGCCGGGGCGTAGGTTCTTCGCCATCTTCGACACGATCAGCTTCGGGTGCGCCTGCTCCAGCTCCTGCGCGATGCGCTTGGCGTAGCCGGAGACGACGTCGGCGTCCTGGGTGCCGGCGATCGGGCAGCAGAGCTGCATGCCCTTCTTCCCGGACGTCTTCGGGTACGCGTCGATCCCGTCGTCGGCCAGCCGGTCGCGCATCAGCAGCGCCACCTGGCAGCACTGTCGCAGTGCCGCCGGGGCACCCGGATCCAGGTCGACGACCATCATGTCCGGGTGTTCGCCGACCTTCCACTGCGGCGTGTGCAGCTCCAGCGCGGCCAGGTTCGCCAGCCAGACCAGCGTGGGCAACTCGTCGCAGACCACGAAGTCGATGGTCTCCCGCCCCTTGGTCGACCCGGGGACGGGCAGGTTCTCGGTGCGTACCCAACCGGGGGTCGCGGCCGGTGCGTTCTTCTCGAAGAACGAGCCGCCGTCGACACCGTTGGGGAAGCGGATCCGGGTGAGCGCACGGTCGCGCAGGTGTGGCAGCAGCACCGGAGCGATCCGGGTGTAGTAGTCGATCATCTCGCCCTTGGTGAAGCCGGCCTGCGGGAAGAGCACCTTGTCCAGGTTGGACAGCTCCAGGGCGCGCCCCTCGACCTCGACCTTGAACCGGTCAGCCGGCATCCTCGACCTCCTCGGGCGGCTTGTCCGGGCGCAGCCGCAGGACCCGGGGGAAGCGCAGCCGCCCGTCCGGGGTGCGTTGGCCGTACTTGACCTCCACCACCACCCGGGGTGATACCCAGATCGCGCCGCGCGCATCCTCGCGCGGCACGTCCCCGGCGAACGGCGACGCGCCGGCGCGCAACGGCTCCAGCTCGCGCAGCAGTTCCCGTTCGACGGCCGCGCCGATGCCGCCGCCGACCCGCCCCCGGTAGACCAGCCGCCCGTCCGGGCCGGGCACGCCGACCAGCAGCCCGCCGACCCGGCGCGCGCCCGGCCGCCAGCCGCCGACCACGAAGTCGCCGGTGACCTCCAGCTTGACCTTCACCCAGTCCGGCGAGCGCACCCCGGGCCGGTAGGCCGAGTCGGCCCGCTTGGCCAGCACGCCCTCCAACCCGTGCTCACCGGCCGCCGCGTAGGTGGCCGGCCCGTCGGTGAAGACCGGCGGCACCGTCCACCGGGCGGCGCCGAGCCCGAGCGCCTCCAGCGCCGCCCGCCGCTCGTGCCAGGGCCGGGCGGTCAGGTCCACGCCGTCGAGCCGCAGCAAATCGAAGATCATGTACGTCACCGGGGCGGTCGCCGCCAGCCGTGCCGCCTTGGCCGGGTTGCGCACGTGCATCCGCTCGGCCAGCGCGGTGAACGACGGCTGCCCGTCCGTGAAGATCACCACCTCGCCGTCGAGCAGCGCGTCGTCGACCTGCTCGGCCAGGTTCAGCAGTTCCGGGTACGCGGTGGTGATCTCGACGCCGGAGCGGGCGTAGAAGTGCCGGTCGCCGTGGGAGATGTCGGCGAGCGCGCGGATGCCGTCCCACTTGAACTCGTACGCCCATGCGGCACCGGCCGGGAGCTGCCCGGTCATCGCGAGCATCGGCTTCAACGGCGCGCCGGGCACCTCCTGACTGTAGTAGGGCACGGAAGAGCGTGCGTGCCGTTCGATCGTTTGGGATTCTGGTCTACAACCGGGGAGAGGAGCGCGGGAATGCGGGCCATCTGGAAAGGAGCGGTGTCGTTCGGCCTGGTGTCGATCGGGGTGAAGGTCTACTCGGCAACCGAGGAGAAGGACATCCGGTTCCATCAGGTGCACCGCGAGGACGGCGGCCGTATCCGTTACAAGCGCACCTGCTCGGTCTGCGGCGAGGAGGTCACCTACGACGACATCGCCAAGGGCTACGACCTCGGCGGCGGCGAGATGGTCATCCTGACCGACGAGGACTTCGCCGAACTGCCGCTGAGCACCTCGCACGCGATCGACGTGCTGGAGTTCGTGCCGGCCGAGCAGGTCGACCCGATCCTCTACAACAAGGCCTACTTCCTGGAGCCGGAGGGGACCGCCACCAAGCCGTACGTGCTGCTGCGGGACGCGCTGACCGACTCGGAGCGGGTGGCGATCGTCAAGGTGGCGCTGCGCCAGCGGGAGCAGTTGGCGACGCTGCGGGTCCGCGAGGGCGTGCTGCTGCTCAACACGATGCTCTGGCCGGACGAGATCCGTCAGCCCGACTTCGGCTTCCTGGACGAGGACCTGAAGGTCCGCCCGCCGGAGCTGGCGATGGCCAGCTCGTTGATCGACTCGATGGCCGGCGAGTTCGAGCCGGACGCCTTCACCGACGACTACCGGGCCGCGTTGCAGGAGGTCATCGACGCGAAGGTGGAGGGCCGCGAGGTGGTGCAGCCGGAGGAGGAAGAGGCCGCGCCGGCCGCCGCGGTGGACCTGATGGCCGCGTTGAAGGCGTCCGTCGAGCGGGCCCGGGCGGCCCGGGGCGAGGCGCCGTCCGGCGGCGGGGCCGAGCCGACCCCGATCTCGTCGGCCCGCTCCGCGAAGAAGACCGCCGCGAAGAAGACCCCGGCCAAGAAGGCCGAACCGGCGAAGAAGGCCACCCCGGCGAAGAAGACCGCCGCGAAGAAGAAGACGGCGGCGAAGAAGGCCGAGCCGGCGAAGAAGACCGCCGCCAAGAAGAAGACCGCCTGAGGGGTAAGGAAGGGGCCCCGCTTAACGTATTCGGTATAGGCGGGGCCCCCGCTTATCACCCGCGGCCAAGCTTCTCCGTCGGGGTGACGCGGACGATGACGCGCTCCTCGCCCGCACGCCGCCACGGGTAGGTGTCCTGGCCGAGATACTTCTTCGCCATCCGGTCGATGTGCTCGTCGGCGCCCTCGGTGACGAACTCGACAGTGCCCTTCACCCAGAGCGTGCGGTAGTCGTCCGCCTTGTCGACCACCGACACCGCGACGACCGGGTTACGGGACATGTTGAGGTACTTCTGCCGGCCCTTGGCGGTGTTGAACACGATGTGCTCCCCGTCGGTGTCCACCCAGACCGGGGTGACGTGCGGGGTGCCGTCGGACTCGATGGTGGCCACGTGCGCGAGCTGCGGCTCGCCGAGCAGGGCCAGGTCTTCTGCGGTGAGGATCGCCATGTCCGAGAACGTACCCGCTCGGTGTCCGGTCCAGCCCGGGGTGTGAAGAAGGGGCCCCGCCTATACCGAATGCGTTAAGAAGGGCCCCCGCCTTTCGTCGCTGTGGGGGTGCGGGCGGGTACCGTGTGCGCTGGCCTCGGCGGCGGCCCGCCGGGGGCGTACCCACCCCCCACCTGCAGGGAGTCGACGTGAGCGAGCGTGTGGAGAACCGGTCGGAGGACCAGGCCGCCCCGGCCACCAAGGCCGGGCGGCGGCTGGCCGCCCAGCTGGCCGAGAAGAAGGCCGCCGAGGCGCGCCGGCGCCGGCAGTCGATGCTGGGCGCGGCCGCCGGTGTGCTCGCCGTGGTGGCCCTGGTCGGTGGCCTGGTCTGGCTGAACAGCGGGGACGACGACAAGCCGGCAAACACGTCCTCCTCGGCCAGCCCCAGCGCCCCCGCCGACCAGGCGGAGCCCACCGCGCCGCCCGCGCCGGAGCTGCCCGCCAACGTCGACCCGGCGCTGAAGACCAAGCCGGCGGTCAAGGCCGGCTCCGGTGAGCTGAAGAAGCTGACCGTCACCACGCTGGTCAAGGGCAAGGGGCCGGCGGTGAAGGCCGGGCAGACGATCACCACGAACTACGTGGGCGTCTTCTACAAGGACGGGAAGCAGTTCGACGCGTCCTGGGACAACGGCCAGCCGGCCACCTTCCAGATCGGCGTGGGCCAGGTCATCAAGGGCTGGGACCAGGGCCTGGTCGGCGTGCCGGTGGGCAGCCGCGTGCAGCTCGACCTCCCGGCCGACCTGGCGTACGGCGACAAGGCCGAGGGCGGTCGTCCGGCCGGGCCGCTGCGCTTCGTCGTCGACGTGCTGGCTGCGCAGTAGATCACTCCAGGCTTCCGTCCGGTCACCCAACGGCAGTAGGTTCGTGGTCACCGCGGGCGGTCCGTCCGTCCGCGGTGACCTGACCACCGACGCGGAGGTGCACGTGGCGGCGCTGGACGACCCCGGGGTGGCCCGGCAGATGTGGACGCTGTTCGAGCCGGTCCACGCGGTGACCTACTTCCACCCGCGCGCCCGATCCGCGTTCGAGGCGGTCGGGCTGCGCGGCTACTGGCGCGGCTACTTCGCCGGCCGGGCCGCGCCACTCGGGCCGGTCGACGCCCCGACGGTGACGGCCGCGTTCTTCAGCTTCGCGCCGCCGATGGTGGCCCGCGCGGTGCCGTCGGTGTGGCGGCTGGCCACCCCGGAGGAGGCGCTGCGCGCCCGGCTCACCGGCGCGGTGCAGGCACTCGCCGAGTTCACCTACGAGCTGCCCGAGTCGCACCTGGTCGAGGCCGCCGAACTGCTGGAGGCGGCGGCGGACCGGGTGGACACCGCCGGGCGGGTGCTCGGCGCGGTCAACGCCGCCCTGCCGCGCGGGGAGTACCCGCTGGCCCGGCTCTGGCAGGCCGCCGCCACGCTGCGCGAGCACCGGGGCGACGGGCACGTGGCCGCGCTGGTCGGCACCGGGCTGGAGCCGGTCGAGGTGGTGGCCTGGCGGTGCCGGGTCGACCAGTCGCGCGAGTTCCACCAGCCGGCCCGGGGCTGGACCGACGAGGAGTGGTCCGCCGCCGAGGAGCGGCTGGTCGACAAGGGCTGGCTGACCGCCGACCGGCTGCCGACCCCGCAGGCCAGCGCCACGTTCCGGGCCGTCGAGGAGGCCACCGACCGGGCTGCGGCGGGCCCGTGGCGGGCGCTGGGCGCGGAGCGTACGCAACGGCTGCGGGAGCTGCTCGAACCGGTCGCGACGCGCTGCCGCACGATCATCCCGGCCCAGGCCCCGATCGGGTTGCCGGCGCAGCGTTCGGTCGGAGCGACGCTGCCGGGGTAAGCCGGGCCGCCGGCTGGGGCAGGATGGCGGCATGGTGGACGCGGTGCTCTTCGACCTGGACGGCGTGATCGTGGACTCGGAGCCGGTCTGGGAGGAGGTCCGCCGGGCGTACGTGGCCGAGCACGGAGGCGTCTGGCAGCCGGACACCCAGCGCCGGCTGATGGGCATGAGCACCGGCGAGTGGGCCGCCTACCTGAGCGGTGAGCTGGGCGTGGACCGGTCGGCCGAACAGGTCGCCGCCGAGGTGGTGGCGGAGATGACCCGGCGGTACGCGCAGCGCGTACCGCTGATCGACGACGCGGACGCGGTGGTGCGCCGGACGGCCGCGCGGTGGCCGCTGGGGTTGGCCAGTTCCTCGCCGACCCGGCTGATCGCGGCGGCGCTGGAGGCGACGGGCCTGGTCGACGCGTTCGGCGCGACGCTGTCGACGGAGGAGACCGCCCGGGGCAAGCCGGCGCCGGACGTCTGGCTGGCGGTGGCGGCCCGGTTGGGCGTCGACCCGGCCCGGTGCGTGGCGGTGGAGGACTCGTCCAACGGCGTTCGGTCGGCGGCGGCGGCCGGGTGTCGGGTGGTGGCGGTGCCGCACCTGTCGTACCCGCTGGATCCGGACGCGGCGGCCCTCGCCGCCGTGCGGCTGCCCTCGATCGGCGCGCTGACCCCGGAGCTGCTCACGGGGTTGGGGTGTTAAGCGGGGCCCCTTCCTCTACCGGAAGCGTTAAGCGGGGGCCCCGCCTTACGGTGGGGGTAACGACGGCGGAGGGACGGCGATGAGGGCGATCGTGTACGAGCGCAGCGGGGACGCCTCGGTGCTCCAGGTGGTTCAGCGGCCGGTGCCCGAGCCGGGCCCGGGTGAGGTGCTGGTGCGGATGGCCGTCTCGGGGGTGAACCCGACGGACTGGAAGGCGCGCGAGGCGTGGCCGCTGCCGGCCGGCTGGCAGATCCCGCACCAGGACGGCGCCGGGGTGGTGGAGGCGGTCGGCGAGGGCGTCGACCGGATCCTGATCGGCGAGCGGGTCTGGCTGTGGGAGGCGGCCTGGCAGCGCCCGTGGGGCACCGCGGCGGAGTACACGGTGGTCCCGGTCCGGCACGCGGTGCCGCTCGGTTCGGCGTCGTTCGACCTGGGCGCGGCGCTGGGCATCCCGTTCATGACCGCGCACCGCTGCCTGACCGTCGGCGAGTTCATGCCGGACACGTTGCACGCCGGTGCGTTGAGCGACCACGTGGTGCTGGTGCAGGGCGGGGCGGGCGCGGTGGGCAACGCGGCGATCCAGCTCGCCCGCTGGGCCGACGCCTGCGTGATCACCACGGTGAGCACGCCGGAGAAGGCGCAGCTCGCCGCCGCGGCCGGGGCCGACTTCGTGATCAACTACCGCGAGCAGGACGTGGTGGAGGAGGTCCGCAAGGTCGCGCCCGACGGGGTGCACACCATCGTCGAGGTCTCCGCCGCCCGCAACGCCGCCGGCGACGTGCGGATGCTGCGTACCGGTGGCGCGGTCTGCGTCTACGCCGACGACGGCGGCGACGAGGTGACGCTGCCGATCCGGCCGTTGATGGGGCCGAACGCGCGCTGGCAGTTCGTGCTGGTCTACACCGCGCCGAAGGTGGCCAAGGCGCAGGCGGTGACCGACATCGCGGCGGCGGTGGCGCAGGGCGCGATCCGGGTCGGCGCGGAGGCCGGGCTGCCGCTGCACCGGTATCCACTTGCGGAGACCGCGGCGGCGCAGCAGGCGGTACGGGACGGCGCGGTGGGCAAGGTGCTGGTCAGCACCGCCGAGGAGTAGGGGATTTCCCCGACATCGGGACAGAGGCGAACAAGTTTCGCAACAATGGCGGTGCGGGTCACCCCGTAACGGACGGGCGGCCCCGGCGCGGTGCGAACGCCGGGGCCGCCCTCTGGGAGGAATGTCCGTGGGAAACGTGTTCCTACCTGTGTAGGCGACGGTACGCCGGAAAGCGTTACGGCGCGGACAGTTCCCGCACCTCAAGCCCGCCGTCGGCGTACCGCGAGCGCACCACCTTCTTGTCGAACTTGCCGACGCTGGTCTTCGGGACCGCGTCGATGAACGCCCAGCGCTCCGGCAACTGCCAGCGGGCCACCGAGCCGGCCAGGAAGTCCCGCAGCTCCTCCGCGGTGACCGAGGTGCCCTCGCGGACCACCACGGTGGCCAGCGGGCGCTCGTCCCAGCGCTCGTCCGGCACACCCACCACGCACGCCTCCAGCACCGCCGGATGCGCCATCAGCGCGTTCTCCAGCTCGACGGAGGAGATCCACTCCCCGCCGGACTTGATCACGTCCTTGGCCCGGTCGGTGAGCGTGATGAACCCGTCCGGCGAGAGCGTGCCGACGTCCCCGGTCCGCAGCCAGCCGTCCCGGAACTTCTCCGGATCCGGCTCGTCGTCGCCGACGTACCGGGCGGTCACCCACGGCCCCCGCACCTCCAGCTCGCCCACGGACGTCCCGTCCGCGGGCAGCGGCTCACCCAGCGGCCCGACGATCCGCGCCGCCACCCCGGCCGGGACGCGGCCCTGGGTGTAGCGGTAGCGCCAGGCGTCGTCGCCTGTCGCACCGGCCGGGGCTCGGGACACCGAACCCAGCGGCGACATCTCGGTCATCCCCCAGGCGTGGATGACCTCGATGCCGTGCCGGTCGCGGAACGCGTGCATCAGCGCCGGCGGGCACGCCGAGCCGCCGACGATCACCTCGGTCAGCGAGGAGGTGTCCACGTCGTGGGTGTCCAGGTAGGCCAGCAGGTCGGTCCAGATGGTCGGCACCGCGCCGGCCAGTGTGGGCCGCTCGGCGGCGATCATCGCGGCGATCGGCTCGGCCTGGAGGAAGCGGTCCGGCATGATCAGCGAGGCGCCGGAGAGGAACGCCGCGTACGGCAGGCCCCACGACATGGCGTGGAACATCGGCACGATGGCCAGCTCCCGGTCGCCCGGTCCGAGACCGAAGCCCTCCGGCATGCAGACCTGCAGCGAGTGCAGGTAGATCGAACGGTGCGAGTAGGCCACGCCCTTGGGGTGGCCGGTGGTCCCGGACGTGTAGCAGAGCGCCGCCGCGTCCCGCTCGTCCACCTCCGGCCAGTCGAACACCTCCGGCCGGTCGGCCAGCAGCGCGTCCCAGTGGTGCACGGTGATCCGGTCGCCGGCGGCGGCCACCAGCGGGGCCGGGTCACCGCCGCCCACCACCACCACGTGGCGCACCGTGGCCAGCTCGCCGAGCACGCGGGCCAGCAGCGGGATGAGCGTGCTGTCGACGAGCACCACCCGGTCCTGCGCGTGGTTGGCGATGTAGGCGACCTGGTCCGGGAAGAGCCGCAGGTTGAGCGTGTGCAGCACCGCGCCCATGCTCGGCACCGCGAAGTAGGCCACCAGGTGCTCGTTGTTGTTCCACATGAAGGTGGCGACCCGCTCGTCACCGGTCACCCCGCACTCGTCACGCAACGCGTGGGCCAGCCGGGCGGCGGCGCGCCCCACCTCCGCGTACGTCATCCGGCGGGGTTCGGCGCCGGTCCAGGTGACCACCTCGGCCGTGCCGTGCACGGTGGCGCCGTGTTCGAGGATGCGGGCTACCTGGAGCGGGGCGTCCATCATCGTGCTACGCATGGGTAACAACGTAGTGTCGCCGTTCACACCAGCGGAACCCCCGGAACGGCCGAGCCGGCCGGCAATGCTGCGTAGATTGTCCGGGTGAGCATCTCCTGGGCCGACTCGTACGTCGGGCAGCTCCGCGCGCTGGCCGGTGACCGCACGCTGATGTTCGTCGGCGCCCGCGCCGTGGTGCGCGACAACGCCGCCCGGGTGCTGTTGATCCGGCGCTCCGACAACGGCCAGTGGGCGCTGCCGGCCGGCGCGATGGAGCTGGGCGAGTCGATCGCCGACTGCGCGGTCCGCGAGGTCCGCGAGGAGACCGGCCTCCGCGCGCTGCGGGTCAGCGCGTTCGCGCTCTACACCGGCCCGGACCGCACCCACACCAACATGTACGGGCACACCTATCAGGTCTTCACCGCCGCGTTCCGGGTCGACGAGTGGGACGGCGAGCTGTCCCGGTTCACCGACGAGACCACCGACGCCGGCTTCTTCCACCGGGCGGAGTTCCCCACCCCGCTCTCGTCGAGCGTCACCGAGACGCTGGCCGACCTGGACGTCTTCGAGCAGACCAACCGCCTGATCCTCAAGTAGGCCGGGCGGCCCCGACCGGGGCGGGCCCGCTCAGAGCATCGTCTGCGACTTCGCCTCCATCTCGGCGGCGGCCTCGTCCTTCGACTCCTTCGGCAACGGCCTGCCACCCGGCGCGGCGGCCTTCCCGCCCAGCGGGTCCGCGCCGCCGGTGGCGCCCTGCGGGCCGGCGCCGCGGAGCTGGTGGTTCGGCATGGCCAGGGTGACCAGCACCGCCAGCACCGCGATCAGCCCGGTGGTCAGGAAGACCAGGTGCAGCGCGTCGACGAACGAGGACTGGATCGCGGCGCGTACCGGGCCGGGCAACGCGAGGATGGTGGCCGGGTCGTTGATCGAGATGTTCTCCGCGCCGCCGGCCGCCACCGCCGCCCGCTGCTGCGGCGGGAGCTGGGCCAGCGCGCCCGGCAGCCGGTCGGCCAGCGCGCCGGTGAGCCGCGTGGACAGCACCGCGCCCAGGATGGCCACCCCGAACGACCCGCCCAGCGAGCGGAAGAACGTGGCCGAGGAGGTGCCCGCGCCCAGGTCGCGGACGTCCACCGCGTTCTGCACGGCCAGGATCAGCGACTGCATGCACAGGCCCAGCCCGACGCCGATCACCACCATGTAACCGAACGCGGCCCACAACGACGTGCCCACCTGGAGTTGGCGGAACAGCAGCATGCCGACCACCAGCACGGCGGCGCCCGTCACCGGGAACCACTTGTACCTGCCGATCCGGCTCATCGCCCGGCCGGTCAGGATCGACGTGACGATGATGCCGGCCATCATCGGCAGCATCAGCAGGCCGCTACGGGTCGGCGAGGCGCCCTTGACGATCTGGAGGTAGAGCGGAATGAAGATGATCGACCCGAACATCACCAGGCCGAGCACGAAGCCGGCGGTGTTGGCCAGCGCGAACGTGCGGCTGCGGAACAGCCGCAGCGGCAGGATCGGCTCCCGGGTCCGGGCCTCCTGGAGCAGGAACGCCACGCCCAGCACCGCACCGGCCACGAACAGCCCGACGATCACGCCGGAGCCCCAGGCGTACGAGGTGCCGCCCCAGCTCAGCGCCAGCAGCAGGCAGCTCACGCCGGCGACCAGCAACGCCGCGCCGAGCCAGTCGACGGTGTGCTCGCGGCGCTGGAACGGCACCAGCCGCATCACGTGCCAGCAGACCACGATGGCGAGAATCGCCAGCGGCACGTTGAGGTAGAAGATCCACCGCCAGTTGGTCTCCGCGAAGTAGCCGCCGACCAGCGGGCCGGCCACCGACGACACGCCGAACACGGCCCCGAACAGGCCCTGGTAGCGGCCCCGCTCCCGGGGCGGCACCACGTCCGAGATGATGACGAACGCCAGCGTCATCAGGCCGCCCGCGCCGAGCCCCTGCACGCCCCGGGTGACGATCAGCTGGGTCATGTCCCGCGACATCCCGGCCAGCAGCGAGCCGACCAGGAACGCGCCGATGGAGAACAGAAAGACCGGCCGGCGCCCGTACAGGTCGGCCATCTTGCCGTAGAGCGGCGTCGAGGCGGTCGACGCCAGCAGGTACGCGGTGACCACCCACGAGTAGTGGTCGATGCCGCCCAGCTCTCCGACGATGGTGGGCAGCGCGGTGCCGACGATGGTCTGGTCGAGCGCGGCCAGCAGCATGCCGGTCATCAGACCGAACATCAGCAGCCGGATCTGGCGGGCGGGCAACGCGGGTGCAGCGGCCTGGGCGGTCATCCCGCTTCCTATCCCACCGGGGGCGGATCATGCCCCCGGTGGGCGGATGAGTTTTCTAGCCGGCGGTGTGCCGGCCCCCGGCGAACTCCTCGACGATCTTGGCGCAGAACGCCGGCAGGTCGTCCGGCTTACGGCTGCTGACCAGCCCGTTGTCGGTGACGACCTCCTCGTCGACCCAGGTGGCGCCGGCGTTCGTGAGGTCGGTGCGCAGGCTCGGCCAGGAGGTGATCCGGCGACCGCGCACCACGTCCGCCTCGACCAGCGTCCACGGGCCGTGGCAGATCACCCCGACCGGCTTGCCGGCGTCGAAGAACGCCTTCACGAACCGGACCGCGTCCGGGTCGGCCCGCAGGAAGTCCGGGTTCGCCACGCCGCCGGGCAGCACCAACCCGTCGTACGCGCCGGCGTCCGCCTCCTTGGTGGTGACGTCGACCTGGTACTGCTTGCCGTGGTCCAGGTGGTTGAACGCCTGGATCGAGCCGGACTCGAGGGAGACCAGCTCCACCCGGGCGCCGGCGTTCTCCACCGCCTCGCGCGGCTTGGTGTACTCGACCTCCTCGACGCCGTCGGCGGCCAGGAACGCGATCCGCTTGCCCTGAAGTGTCGCTGCCATGCTGCTTCTCCTCTCCGGGGTGTGTCTGGACGATTCCCCCGGCCGGTGCCCGGAAACCGGACGCGCCGGGTGGCCCGCGTCGCAGCCGGGCCGAGACCGGACTGGTTTGGCCGGCCGACGCCGGGGGACCCGGCAGGGCATGGCAGGAGCAGCAGCGGAAGAGCGCCGGCTGGCCACCGTGGTGGCGAGCTGGCAGGGGCGTCCCGTGCTGGTCGTCGGCGACGCCATGCTGGACGAGTGGCGGTTCGCCGAGTCGGAGCGACTCTGCCGGGAGGCGCCCGCGCCGGTCCTCACGCTGCGCCGCCGGATCTCCGCCGCCGGCGGTGCCGCCAACACCGCGGTCAACGTCGCCGCGCTCGGCGGCCGGGCCGCGCTCGTCGCCCCGGTCGGCGCCGACGTCGCCGGCGACGAGCTGCACGACTGCCTGGACCGGGCGACGGTCTGGGACCGGACGGTCAGCCAGCCCGGCCGCCCCACCCCGGTCAAGCGCCGGATGCTCGCCGGCAACCAGATCCTGCTCCGGGAGGACTCCGGTGGCCCGGAGGACACGCTCGACGACGACGGGGTGGCCCGCCTGCTGACCGCGCTGCACTGCGCCACCGAGGAGCTGCGCGCGGTGGCCGCCGGGCAGCCGCTCACGCTCGTGGTCTGCGACTACGGGCTGGGTGCGCTGCCGTCGGCGGTACGCGCCTGGCTGGTCGCCAACCGCGACCGGTACGGCACGGTGGCGCTCGACGCGCACGACCTGGCCGACTGGCGCGGGCTCAACCCGACGGTGGTGACGCCGAGCTTCGCCGAGGCGACCCGACTGCTGGCCCGCGCCGCCGCCGGGTTCGCCCACGCCGAACGCGGCGTCGTCCGCGCCGGTGACCTGCACCTCGATCATCCGGCGACGGCCGACGGCCCGTCCGAGCTGGTGGTCGGTGCCGCACCCGGCGGAGCCGGCGAACGGGCGGTGGACGCGCGCCCCGGCGAGGCCGGTGAACGGGCGACGCACGCCATGCCCGGCGAACGTGCGCCGGGCAGTCCGCACCCCGCCTCCGGCGCGCCCGTGCACGGGTCCACCGGGGGCTCGCCCGGGCCGACCGGCGAGCCGACTCCGGGCGAGGAACGGGTGGCGCTGACCGGCGACGGGCTCAGCGTCACCGGCACCGGGGTGACCGTGAACGCGGCCGTCGGCGAGGGCGTGGACCGGGCCGAGCTGGCCGAGTCGCGCCTGTCCGAACTGCGCGCGCACACCGGCGCGGACGTGGTCGCGGTGACCCTGGACACCGATGGCGCGGTGGTCGGCGGTGCCGACGGCTCACCCCGGCGCAGTCACAGCACGCCGGTCCCGGCCAGCCACGCGGTCGGCGCCGGGGACGCGTACCTGGCGGCCATGACGCTGGCGCTGGCCGCCGAGGCGGGCCTGCCGACCGCCGCGCAGCTCGCCCAGCTCGCCGCCACCATCACGGTCGCCGACACCGGCACCTGCGTGTGCCGCCGGGAGGACCTGCTCACCGCGCTGGGCACCGGCGGCGAGGAGGCCGGGCACCCGGCCCTGGTCGGCGCCGACGAACTGGCCGCGCTCGTCGACGAGCACCGGCGGTCGGGACGGTCGGTGGTGTTCACCAACGGCTGCTTCGACGTGCTGCACCCGGGGCACGTCCGCTACCTGACCCAGGCCCGCGCGCTCGGCGACCTGCTGATCGTGGCGGTCAACTCGGACGGCAGCGTACGCCGGCTCAAGGGCCCGGACCGGCCGGTCAACCCGGTCGAGGACCGCATCGCGCTGCTGGCGGCGCTGGCCTGCGTGGACCACGTGGTGGTCTTCGAGGAGGACTCTCCGGCCCGGCTGATCGAGGCGGTCCGCCCGGACGTCTACGTCAAGGGCGGCGACTACCCGCCGGAGATGGTGCCGGAGGCGCCGCTGGTCCGCCGGCTCGGCGGCCAGGTCCGCACGCTCGGCTACGTGCCGGACCGCTCCACCTCGGCCATCATCGACCGGATCCGGAACCAGTCGGTCGGCGAGAGCAGGCCGGCGTGACCCGACCGCTCGACCCGGACACCCCGGAGCGGTTCCGGCATCCCCGACCGCTCGACGTGCTGATCCCCACCCGCAACCGGCCGGCCGAGCTGGCGGTCACGTTGTCCGGGCTGGCCGCCCAGGAGGGCGTGCCCGGGTTCGGGGTGGTGGTCAGCGACCAGTCCGACGGCGACCCCGCGTACGCGCACCCGGCGGCGGCCACCATGGTCCGGGCGTTGCGCCACCGGGGACACCCGGTGCTGCTGACCCGGCGGCTGCCCCGGCGCGGGCTGGCCGAGCACCGCTCCTACCTGCTGTCCCGCTCGGCGGCCGACGCCGTGCTCTGCCTCGACGACGACGTCTGGCTGGAGCCGGGCACGCTGTCCCGGCTGGTCACCGCGCTGCACGAGCTGGGCTGCGGGTTCGTCGGCAACGCGGTGCACGGGCTCTCCTACACCGAGGACGTCCGCCCGGACACGCACCGGCACTACGAGGAGTGGTCGGGCCGGCCGGAACCGGAGCGGATCCGGCCGGGCACGCCGGAGTGGCACCGGGCGTCGATCCACCCGGCGGCGAACCTGCTGCACGTCACCGAGAAGCTCGACCTGCCAGTGGGCGCGTGGCGGGCGTACAAGGTCTCCTGGATCGGCGGCTGCGTGCTCTACGACCGGGCGAAGCTGGTCGACGCCGGTGGCTTCGACTTCTGGGAGCGGCTGCCCGAGCGGCACCAGGGCGAGGACGTGGCCGCGCAGCTCGCGGTGCTGGAGCGGCACGGCGGCGCCGGCGTGCTGCCCAGCGGGGCCTACCACCTGGAGTCGCCGACCACGGTCACCGAGCGGGACGTGGAGGCGTGGGAGGTCGTGCTCAACGAGTCGGGCGCGGAGGTGTGAGCAGCTCGCGGGCCGCCTCCACCACCTCGACGGCCGGCACGTCGGCCACGAACGACACCCGGTGCGGGCAGTCGCCGTCCCCGGGGCGGTGCGGGTAGATCCCGGGCGTGCAGTCGACGCCGCAGACCGGGCAGCGGGTCGTCCAGGCGGCGATCGGGCGGTGCCGGCCGCGCAGCGGGGACGCGCCGTTGATCAGGTTGCCGACCCAGAAGATGCCCACCGTGGGCACGCCCACCGCGGCGGCCAGGTGCAGCGGTCCGGTGTCGTTGGAGACCACCAGCGCGCAGTCCGCGTACGCGGCGGCGAGCGCGCCGAGGCTCAGCGTGCCGACCTGCGGGCGTACCGGCACCCCGGCCGCCGCGACCACCGCGTCGACCGTCTCCCGCTCGGCGGGCGTGCCGGTGACCAGCACCTCGTACCCGTCCCCGACCAGCGCGCGGGCGACCTCGGCGAAGCTCTCCGCCGGCCAGCGGCGCCGGGTGTCGGTGGCGCCCGGGTGCAGCGCCACCCGGGGTCGGCCGGGCGCGCCGAGCACCGCCGCCGCCTCGGCCCGGTCCGCGTCGGTCACCGTCAGCGCCGGGGTGATCGTGGTGGCCGGCGCCCCGACCAGCGCGGCCACCTCCAGGTAGCGGATCACCTCGTGCTGGTAGTAGACGTACCGCAGCCAGCGGTCCAGCGGCGGCGCGTCGTCGGCGCGCAGCCCGGCGGTGACCCGGGCGCCGAGCGCGGTGACGAACGGGTTGGAGTTGGCGCCGCCGCCGTGCACCTGCAACGCCAGGTCGAACCGTTCGGCGCGGGCGGCGGCCAGGAAGTCCGCCGGGCCGGTCGGCGACTCGTCCGGGCCGGCGTCGCGGATGCCCGGCCCGGGCGGCACCACCAGCACCCGGTCCACCGGGCCGGGCCGGTCGCGCCACAGCTTCGCGTGCCACGGCGCGCCGAGCAGCACGATCTCCGCCGACGGGTACGCGGCCCGCAGCGCCGCCAACGCGGGGAGCACGAAGATGAAGTCGCCGAGCGCGTTGGCCCGGAGCACGGCGATCCGCTCGACGTCCGGCACCCGCGCGCCCACCGGACCGAGGGGGAGGCTGGTCACGCCGCCCCTACGGCCGGTCGGTCTCGTCGAGCGTGGTGTCCGGGTGGTGCAGTTCCCGGTCCGCGGCCGGGTCGACCGGGGCCGGCGTACGGCCGACGGTGTCGCGCGGGCCGGTGCGGCCGACGGTGATGGTGCGCGGCGCGGGCCGGGCCGCCCGGGGCAGCCGCACCCGGAGCAGGCCGTGGTCCATCACCGCGTCGATCCGCTCGGGGTCGACGCGCGACGGCAGGTCGACGCGGTACTCGAAGCCCCGGGTGGTGAACCCGCCCGGGATGCCCTGGTCGGCGTTGACCTCGGCCTCCGACCGGGCCCGTACGCACAGCTCCCGCTCGTCCAGCTCGACGGCCACCTCCTCGGGCGCCACGCCGGGCAGCCGGACCGTCACCTCCCAGCCGTCCGCCACCTCGGTGACGTCCACGTCGGGGGTGCCGGAACGGCCGCCGACCAGACGGCTCAGCTCGGCGCGCAGCGCCTGCAACTCGCCCATCGGGTCCCAGCCCTGCTGGCGGCCCCGCCAGCCCCGGCCGCCGTCCAGCTCGGTCATCGCACGTCTCCGATCCGGTGGGTGGTCGAGGTGGGCCGCAGCGAGCTGGACGCGTTGAGGTCGTGGTCCGGGTCGACGCCGACGCCGAGCCGGTCCACCAGCTCGCCGCCCAGCCAGGCGCTGATCCCGAGGATCGCCACGGCCACCACCTCGATCGCGATCAGCGCGCCGCCGGCGTTCCGCGACCCGGCGTTGAGCCGGACCACCCAGACGGCGGCGAAGAGCAGGATCACCGCGATGTTGGCGGCGGCGTGGAGCAGCCCGACCCGCTTGGCGCGGGTGCCGGTCGGTAGGGCGAGCAGGTCGAACGCGCCGGCCACGGCGGCGAGCAGCCCACCGATCAGGCCGACGGTGATGTTCCAGTACGCGACCTCGCCGAGGAGGTCCGGCCCGCCCACCGTGTCGACCACGTCGAAGATCACCGCGGTGACCAGGAGCGCCACCGGGAACATCACCAGCATCGGGTGCACGGGATGGCCGAGCACTTTCAGTCGGCTCTCCATCGCGGCCTCCATCCGTCACATTCCGGACACGCGCTGTGTTCCGGTCGATACCCGCCGCTCCCGGGGGCAAACCCGGCGTCCGACGCGCCCCTAGACTGACGATGACGGATTCCGACCCGTCGCGGGCCGGAACCGCCGTCAAGGTCAACGGACGGGGGAGGAAGACGTGACGACGCGGGAGATCACCGACGAGGCGGAGCTGCGTGAGCTGATCGGGGTGCCGACGCCGCGCGCTGCCACCAAGGAGCGCCGCGCGCTGCACCAGCGGGACCGGGAGTGGCTGGCCGCCTCGCCGTTCTGCCTGATCGCCACCGCCGGCGCGGACGGCACCTGTGACGTCTCCCCCAAGGGTGACCCGCCCGGGTTCACGCTGGTGCGGGACGACACCACCATCGCGATCCCGGAGCGGCCGGGCAACCGACGCGCCGACGGCTACCTCAACATCCTGGCCAACCCGCACGTCGGGCTGGTCTTCCTGATTCCGGGCCGCACCGACACGCTGCGGATCAACGGGCGGGCCCGGCTGGTCCGGGACGCGCCGTGGTTCGCCGACCTGGAGGTCAAGGGCCACCGGCCGCTGCTCGCCGTCGAGGTGGCGATCGAGCAGATCTTCTACCACTGCGCGAAGGCGTTCCTCCGCTCCGAGCTGTGGCAGCCGGAGACCTGGCGGCCGGACGCGCTACCGTCGCGGCCCCGACTGGTCAAGGAGGTGGAGGCCCCGGCGGAGAGCCTGGCCGACCTGGAGCGGCACTACGGCCCCGACTACGCCAAGAAGCTCTACGTCTGAGCGGTCACTTCTGCGGCGCGTACACCGCCGGCACGCCCACGTCGGACAGGGCGCGGGCGAGATGCGGGGCGGTGGTCTTCACGTAGGCGGCGCCGATGTGCGATCCACCTCGGTAGATCAGCACGTTGCCGAACACCACCGGGCACCGCTCGGTCGGGCAGATGGCGTCGAACAGGTCGATCATCCTGACCTCGGGCACCCCGGTCACCGCCCGCCGCTGCATCCGGTAGGCCTGGTCCTGGTCGTGGAGCACGCGGTCGAACGCGCAGGTGGAGAGCCGCTTGCGGTTCTCGTCGGCGCACGCCACCGGTGCGCCCGGCGGCAGCGGGTTGTTCGCCATCACGACGACCTGCGCGCCCACCGAGTCGAGCTTCTTCCAGGAGGCCCGTACGCCCGCGACCATCGCGTCGACCGAGACTCCCCGGCCGGTGGCATTCAGGGCGGTCGGCGCCGACTGCGAGGTGACCACGTAGTCGGGACGCTCCCGCAGCAGCCGGCTCAGCAGCGCCCGGTTCCACTCGATGCAGTCGGTGTAGGGCTTGCCGGACTTGTCACCCTTGAGCACCTTGGCGCTGGTGAACGCGCACCCGGCCTTGGCGGCGATCACCAGCTTCCAGTCGTTCTGCTCGGCGAGCACCTGGAACGCCGGCAGCCACTGGTCCATCTTCGAGTCACCCACCAGGGCGACGGTGGTGGCGCCCTGCGGGTTGCCGTACGTGCACCACAACACCTCGGCGCCCTCGACCTGCTGGAAGCAGTTGTCCCGTTTCGTGACGGGCACGTCCAGGAACCCCTGCCGGATCTGCAGCGGATCCGGCGTGATCACGTCGAACCGCTCCGGCACCGGGCCGATCGGGGCGGTGCCGGGCGTGGTGGACAGCAGCGCCGCGCCCGGCGCGTACCGGCTCCTGGTGGGGACCGCGGCGGCCGCCCAGGCGCCGAGCAGGACCAGCGCCAGGCCGGCGCAGATCCCGGCCATGGTGAAGTTGCCGCCGAGACTCAACGCGAGCCGCGGCGACGTGGCGATCTTCCGGGAGTACCGCAGCGGGTTCTCCACCAGCCGGAACGTGAGCCAGGCGGGCACCACCGAGGCGAGCGCCACCGCCAGTCCCTCGACCGTCGACAACTCGCCGAAGCGGGCCGCGGCCACGATGAGCATCGGCCAGTGCCACAGGTACAGCGAGTACGACAGGTCACCGACCCAGCGGAACGGGGCGGTGCCGAGCAGCACCACCGGCCCCCGCGAGCCCGCCGCCGGGCCGGCCGCGACGACCGCGGCGGCACCGAGCGTGGGCAGCGCGGCAGCGTACCCGGGCCAGGCCGTCTTGCCGCTCACCAGCGCCGCCGCCGCGACGATCGCGGCCAGCCCGAGCCACCCGAGGACGACCGCCACCGCCCGTGGCATCCGCGCGGCCCGCGTCGCGATCAGCGCGACGCCCGCCCCGACGGCGAGTTCCCACAACCGCGTCGTGGAGACGAAGAACGCGCGCGCCGGCGAGTTCGCCGTCTCGACGATCGACCAGACGAACGACGGCACCGCCAGGACCGCGAGACCGACCCACAGGACCGGCCGCACGTTGGCCCGCCGCAGCGCCCGCGCGGCGAGCAGCGCCAGCACGATCAGCAACGGCCAGACCAGGTAGAACTGCTCCTCGACGGCGAGCGACCAGTAGTGCTGCACCGGCGAGACCACCGCGTTGTCGGCGGCGAGGTAGTCGACCGCCCGGTCGGCGAACCGCCAGTTCACCACGTAGACCGCCGCGGCGGCGATGTCGCCGCCGATGGCCTGCCAGTCGCCGCGGGGCACGAAGAGCCGGACCGCCACCGCGGTCGCCGCGAGCACCACCGTCGCGGCGGGCAGGATCCGCTTGGCCCGGCGCGCGTAGAACCCGACGAGGGAGAGCCGGCCGGTGCGCTCGATCTCGGCGACGATCTGCCCGGTGATCAGGAAGCCGGAGATCACGAAGAAGACGTCGACGCCGACGAAACCACCGGGCAGGAACGACAGCCCGGCGTGGTAGAGCAGCACCACCGCGACGGCCACGGCGCGGAGGCCGGCGACGTCGCCCCGGAACCGGCTCGGGACGCGCTCGGTCGTCTTCTCCTCGGTGCGGGGATCGTGCCGGGCAACCTGGTTCGTCAACTCCGGGGAAGTCACCGCGATCCTCGAACTCCGGGGGCGTCTGGCCAGGGAACGATAGCGGCTCTCACGGATGCGGGCAATGTCGTACCGGCTGGTCGGGCCGGTACCGTTTCCCCCGTCGTCCCGGGCTCCGCGCGCCGGTTCCGGAGCGTGCGTCAGGACGCCGTGACCATCCACAGGTGGCCGTCCGGGTCGGCGAACGTGGCGGCGTACCCCCACGGCTGTTCCGCCGGCGCCGTCACGACGCGGGCGCCCGCGGCCCGGGCCCGGTCGACGACCCGCCGCACCTCGGCGGGATCCGCGGCGGTCAGGCCGAGCACGCACTCGCTGCGGCCCCGCTCGGCGACCTCGTGGTCGCCGATGACCCAGCCGAAACCGCCGCTCGGCACCAGCATCAGGCGCAGGCCGTCGTGCACGGCGAACTGGAGCGGCTCGGGAATGCCGTCCGCCGCCGGCTCACCGACCGTCGGCCAGCCGAGCGCCTCGGCGTAGAAGCGGTGTGCGGTCACACGGTCGGCGATCGGCAGACTGACGGTCACGGGCGAGGTGGGCACGGTGGCGACTCCAGGTCTCGGGTGGAAGGAGCGGTCACCGGATGGACCGGCCAGCCGGTCAGGAATCATCGCGGAAGGCGGCTCGGCTGGCTGCGCATCTGGTCCGCCCGCCTGCTCCACCACCAGCGGCGCGGTCAACCTCGGGAAACGGCGAAGCCCAGGTCGATGACCTGGGCTTCGCTACCGAGCCGCCTGACGGAATCGAACCGTCGACCTACGCATTACGAGTGCGTCGCTCTAGCCGACTGAGCTAAGGCGGCAACGACCGCCAAGTGTACGGCACGCGCCGCCGGGAGCCGAACCGGATCCCCCTCGTCCGGAACCGGACAACCGGGGCCCCTCGGCCCCGACACGGGAGAGACTTCCCGGCCGGTCCGGACTACCCTGCGGCGGGTGAGCGACGACCACGTACCGCCGCGACAGCCGGATCCGGAGGTGCGCCCGGGCGAGCGGGCCAGCCGTCGGCCGCACAGCCTGGACCCGCGGGAGTTGGGGTTCACCCCACGCCGGCCGGTGCCCTGGCTCGCGCCGCTGCTGCTGATCAGCACCGGCCTGCGGACGCTGCTGGCCATGCTGTTCGGGGCGTACCTGGACAAGCGGGAGTTGCAGAACGCGTTCGGCGACGACACGTTCCGGCAGGTCGGGCCGGACGGCGGGCTCTGGCTCGACTACGTGGCCGACCTGGGCGACGGCTTCGACGCCACCTACTCGATCGCGTACCTGCTGGCCCAGCCGGAGCTGACCGTGGACGGGCACCGGCTGCCCCGGGCGCAAACGTTGGTGATGGGCGGCGACCAGGTCTATCCGTCGGCCGGCTACGAGGCGTACGAGGACCGGTGCAAGGGCCCGTACCAGGCGGCGCTGCCGGTCGCCCCGCCGGAGCGGCCGACGCTCTTCGCGGTCCCCGGCAACCACGACTGGTACGACGGCCTGACCGCGTTCCTGCGGCTGTTCGTGCGCTCCCGGGACCGCCACTTCGCCGGCTGGGGCACCGGCCAGTCCCGCTCCTACTTCGCGGTGGAGCTGCCGGCCGGGTGGTGGCTGCTGGGCCTCGACGACCAGTCCGGCTCGTACCTGGACGATCCGCAGCTCACCTACTTCGACGCGGTGGCCCGCAAGCTCACCCCGCGGTCGCGGGTGATCGTGGCGGTGCCGGCGCCGACGTGGGTCAAGGCCGCCGACCACCCCAACGCGTACGACTCGGTCGACTACTTCATCCGCACCATCGTGGCGCCCACCGGCGCCCAGGTCCGGCTGCTGGTCTCCGGCGACCTGCACCACTACGCCCGGTATTCCGGTCCGGAGCGGCAGCTCATCACCTGCGGTGGCGGTGGCGCGTACCTCTATCCGACGCACCAGCTTCCGGAGCGGTTGGAGGTGCCGCCGCGGGACACGCTGACCCGACGGGCCAGCCGCACCCGCGAGTACGAGCTGGCCGCCCGCTATCCGGAGAAGGCCCGCTCCCGCCGGTACGGCTGGGGGATCTTCCGTCGGCTGCCGTTGCGCAACCCGGGCTTCACCACGCTGCTCGGCACGCTGCACACGTTGCTGATGCTGGCCATGGCCGGTGTGACGGCACAGCGCGCCGACACCACCGCGCAGCGGCTGTTCAGCGTCCCGCTGGTGGCGATGCTCGCGGTGACGTTGCTGGGCGCGGCGTTCTTCGCGAAGCCGCCCAGCGCGGGCGGCAAGCGGCACGCCCGGCACTGGATCCTCGGGGTGGCGCACGGGGTGGCGCAGGTGGCGTTGGCGGCCGGCGGCACCTGGCTCTGGCTGCACCTGCCGTTCTACGACTGGCCGTGGCCGCTGCCGGCGGTCGCGGCGGCGGTGCTCTACGGCCCGGTCAGCGGGCTGGTCGCCAGTCAACTGGTGGCGCTCTACCTGCTGGTGGCGGGCGCGTTCGGAGTGAACCTGAACGAGTTGTTCGCCGGTCAGGGCATCGAGGACTCGAAGGCGTTCCTCCGGTTCCGGTTCGACCCCGACGGCACGGTGACGATCTACCCGGTCGCGCTGGACCGGGTGTCCCACGCCTGGCAGCTCAACCCGGACCCGTCCGCCACGGCCCCGTGGCTGACCCCGAAGACCCCGCTGACGCCCCGCCTGGCCGAACCTCCCATCACGCTCCGCTGACCGCCCACCCCCGCCGGGCGGTCAGGGGGTGGGGTTGTAGTGCTGGTCGTGGGACTGACGGGGGGCGCAGACGGAGGCCCGGCTGCACTGGCAGCGGGAGCCGTCGGCGTCCAGGCGGACCGTGACGGCGTCGCGCGGAACGCTGTGGCCGACCACCTTGCCCTCGCCCTGCGGGGTCTCCACCCGGGTGCCGACCGCCGGAGCGGACTCCTGGAAACGCTGGTACAGGGGATGTTCGTATTTCAGGCAACACATCAGCCGGCCGCACGCGCCGGAGATGCGCAGTGGGTTGAGCGGGAGGTCCTGGTCCTTCGCCATCCGGATCGTCACCGGCTCGAAGTCGGTGAGGAACGTGGCGCAGCACAGGTCACGACCGCACGAGCCGATGCCGCCCTGCACGCGCGCCGAGTCGCGGGCGGAGAGCTGCCGCAGCTCGACCCGGCAGTGCAGCGTCGCGCCCAGATCGCGGACCAGGGAACGGAAGTCCACCCGGTGCGGCGCGGTGAAGTAGATGGTCGTGCGGTCGCTGCCGGACTCCGGCGTGGCCAGGACGTGGTCGACGGCCACCACCTTCATCGGCAGGCCGTGCTCGCGGATCAGCCGCTTGGCGGCCACCTTCGCGTCGGCCTTGCGCCGGCGCAGCAGCTCGTCGCGGTGCAGGTCGTCCTCGCCGGCCAGCCCGGCCAGCTTCGGGAAAACGTCGGTGTCCTCGCTGACCCACTGCGCGGCCCAGACGCACTCGGCCACCTCGGGGCCCTCGTCGGTGGGCACCAGGACCCGGTCCCCCACCTGGGGGCGGAACTCACCGGGATCGAGGTAGTAGAGGCGCCCGTACCGGTTGAAGCTGACCGCGCAGAGCATGCCCATGCGCCTACCCTACGCGGACCGGAGCGGTCGGACGGTCCACCGGTCGCCGTCCGGTCACACCGCGCAGCGATCCATCCCGGTCGACCCGACCGAACCGGCCCCCGCGCCTCGCCCGGACGGTTGAAACCTGGGCCGCCCCCGGGACAAACGCCCATCCACCGCGTTGAGTGAAGGCATACCTGCGGGGGGTGCAGGGGAAAGCCACGGCGTCGCACGCCGGTGCCCGGCCACGGTCGGAGCGGCGTGCGACGCCGTGGGCCGTCAGTAGCCGATCCGGGTGGTGCCGCCGTAGCGCGGCGCGGAGACGGCGCGGTCCCGCCAGGTCGTCTCCGTCAGGCTCGGCCCCCACTGGCGCAGCAGCGTCTCGGCGCCGTCGTAGGCCACCCCGAGCACCCCCAGCACCCGGGTGGCGATCTCGGCCGCCGCCGACGCGCCGACCGGGCCGGGCTCGACGCCCGGCCGGCTCGCGGCGTGCACGGCGACCGCCTCGGCCGAGCCGACCACCTCAGCGAGCGCCCGCGCCAGCGCGGCCCGGCTGCTCTCCACCCAGCCGGCCAGCGCGTCCGCGTAGCCAGCGGTCGACTCCAGCCGCCCGACCAGGCTCTCCGGCCCCTCGTCGAGATGCCGGAGCAGGGCGGTGCGCGCCTCGTCGTAGGCCGACGCGGCGGACCCGGACCAGGCGACCGGGTCGGTGAGCACGGCGCAGGTGTCGTCGTACCCCCGGACGAGCCGGCGCACGGCGTGGCCGGCGCCGGTCAGCGGCGCCGGGTGCAGGTCGAGGAACTCCCGCACGGCCACGCCGGGGAGCACCTGCATGCGGCGCAGCAGCGGCCAGAGCCGGTGGCCCTCGGGCGCGCCGGCGGCGAGCAGCGCGTCGACGCGGGTGAGCAGGTCGAGGCCCGGCTCGGCGAGACGGTCCAGCGCGTCCATCAGGCCTCCCGGGCCAGCCGGCGGACGACCGCGTCGTCGGTGGCCGCGTAGCGCTCGGCGGCGCTCCGCAGCGCCGCTGCGGCGGCGGCCAGCCGGTTCGCGGCCGCCTGCGCCTCGCGGGCCCGGTCGGCGGTGGCGGCGGTCCACTGCCGGTGCAGCGCACGCCCGACCTCGCCGGGCCGGCCGGCCGCGTGGGCGCCGAACGCGGGGTGCGGCGGGTCGGTGGCGGGCACGGTGCGGGCCAGCGTGGTGAGACCGGCGGCGGCCTCGTCGAGGCGGGCGGCCAGCGCACGCAGCGATTCCATGTCAGGCTCCCGCGAGCGGCCGGTAGGCCGCGAACGTCTCGTTGTGCAGTTTCTCCCGGGCCCACTGCGCCGCGTCCGCGGCGGCGCTCACCGCGGCCCGCACCGAACCGGCCACGTCACGCGGGTTGCGCTGGTGCAGCGGGCCGAGGAAGCGCACGTCGGTGATCCGCCCACCGGCCGTGACCACCACCTCGACGAGCCCGTCGGGCGAACGGACGGTGACCTCCACCGTGGCGACCGCCTGGTCGAACTCGGCCTGGAGCATCTCGATGCGGCGGTAACGCCGTACCGCCTCCTCGATCCAGGCCTCGTCGATCTCCCCCCGCGCCATCGGCGGACTCCTCCCCGGTCGGCGCCGCCGCCCCACCCCGACGCCACCCTCACTGAGCGTGCCGCCTCGGTGACCACGGCATTCCCCGGACCGTACCGCACGTCAATCGCGCGTGTCGATGCCCTGTGGACAGCGTGGGGTGGGGTGGGGTCAGCCCCGCCAGAGCGACACCATCATCGCCTCGACCGCGATCCGCGGCTTGACGTTCGTCTCGATCGCCGCCCGGCACTCCAGCACCGCCTCCAGGCGGCGCAACGAGCCCTCGGCGTCCCACTTCTGGGCGCCGGCGGCGGCCAGCGACGCGGTGTCGGTGTGCACCGGGGCGACCGGCGCCCGCAGCGCCATGGTGAGCGCGTCCCGGTAGAAGGCGGCCAGGTCGACGAGCGCCCGGTCCAGCGCGTCCCGCTGGGCCCGGGTGGCCCGCGACTTCTGCCGCTTCTCCAGGTCCTTGAGCTGGCCGGCGGCGCCCCGCATGGCCCCGGCCGCACCCCGGCCGGTGCCGCCGGCGCCGAGCGCGGTCTGCAACGCCGCCCGCTCCGCCTCGTCAACCTCGGCGACCGAGGCGGCGGCCTCCGCCTCGGCGGCCTCGATCAGCGCCGAGGCGGCGTCGAACGCGGCGCCCACGCCGGTGAGCCGGCGCGGCACGGCCAGCACGGCGTCCCGCCGCTGCCGGGCCTCCGGATCGCGGGCCAGCCGCCGGGCCCGGCCCACGTGCCCCTGCGCGGCTGCGGCGGCCCACCCGGCCACGTCCGGGGCGATGCCGTCCCGACGGACCAGCACCTCGGCCACCGCGCCGGCCGGCGGCTGGCGCAGCGGCACGACCCGGCACCGCGACCGGATGGTCACCGAGACGTCGTCCGGGTGCGTGGACGGGGCGCAGAGCAGGAAGACCGTACGCGGAGGCGGCTCCTCGACCGCCTTCAGCAACGCGTTGCCGGCGGCCTCGGTGAGCCGGTCGGCGTCCTCGATGATCACGATCTGCCAGCGACCGCCGGAGGGCGTGCTCGCCGCCCGCAGCACCAGCGCGCGCATCTCGCCGACGCCGATGGAGAGCCCTTCGGGCACCACGAGCCGCACGTCGGCGTGGGTGCCGGCCAGCGTGGTGTGACAGCCGGGGCAGCGCCCGCAGCCGGTGCCGTGCACGCACTGGAGCGCGGCGGCGAACGCCCGGGCGGCCACCGACCGGCCCGAACCGGGTGGCCCCGTGAAGATCCACGCGTGCGTCATCCCGGCACCGGGGTCGGCGGAGACGGGGTCGGCAGTGGACGTCGTCGCGCCCGGGTCACCGGTCGCACCGGCCCTGTCCGGGTCACCCGGCTCGTCGAACTGCTCGGCGAGCGCGTCGAGGTCGTCGTACCCGCCGGGGTCTCCGCCGTTGGTCGGGGCGCCCGTGCCGGCCACCGCGAGGGTGGCGGCGCGCAGCAGCGCGGCGGCCGAGGCGGCGGCGTGCCGCAGCGTGGCCACCGCCTCGTCCTGCCCGACCAGATCGCCGAAGACGTCCGTCATCGTCGGCGTTGCTCCATCGTCACCAGCTCCGATTCGGATAACTCGGGCTGGACCGAGGTGTCCGGGCCCTGGGCCGGACGCGGGTGCACGATGCCGGCCGGGTCGACGAGGAACTCGTCCACCCGGCGGGCGACCGCGTCGGCGATCTCCTCGGCCGGGCGGGACGCGTCGAGGACCAGGTAACGCTTCGGGTCGCCGGCGGCCAGGTCGAGGAACGCGTACCGGACCCGCTCGTGGAACGCCAGCGACTCGGCCTCCAGCCGGTCGGTGCCCTCCCGGCGGGCCGTCACCCGGCCGAGCCCGGTGTGCGGCTCGACGTCGAGCAGGACCACCAGGTCGGGCTTGAGCCCCCCGGTGGCCCAGGAGGAGAGCCACGAGACCTCGTCCACCGGCAGCGTCCGGCCGGCGCCCTGGTACGCCAGCGACGAGTCGACGTACCGGTCACTGATCACCACCGCGCCCCGCACCAGCGCCGGGCGGACCACGGTGGCCACGTGGTGGGCCCGGTCGGCGGCGTAGAGCAGCGCCTCGGCACGCGGCGACGGCGCGTCGTCGGAGGTGGTGCCCAGCACCAGCGAGCGGATCCGCTCACCGATCCCGGTGGCGCCCGGCTCGCGGGTGACCACCACGTCCCGCCCGCCGCCGCGCAGCCGCTCGGCGAGCGCGGCGAGCTGGGTGGACTTGCCGGCGCCCTCACCGCCCTCGAAGACCACGAAGAGGCCGGAGGAGACGAACGACTCGGCCGGCATCAGCGGGCGGCCCCGGATCGAGCCCCAGAGGTCGGCCAGGACCGGCACGCCCTTCTTGTCGTCCATCTGGCCGAACGCGCTGATCCCGGCGAAGATCCCGGCCGCACCGGCGGCGAGCAGCAGCAGGCGGGTCGAGGAGATGGAGATGCCCAGGTCGGCGATGGTGAGCTGACGGGAGCCGCCGACGCCGACCAGGAGGCTGCTCAGTGCGATGGCCAGGATCAGCACCAGCCGGGTGCCGATCTGCACCACCGCGAAGACCCGGCCGCGCACCTCGTCGGCGACCTCGCCGCCGAGCAGCGTGGTGCCGGCCAGGAACGCCATGCCGGCACCGGCGCCGACCAGGATCGCGCCGAGGATGGCCATGGACAGGTGGATGGCGAACGCCAGCACCAGCACGGAGGCGCTGGCCAGCACGATGCTCATACCGAACCAGCGGCGCCGGGACATGTCCCGCACGATCATCGGCCCCAGCCCGATGCCGAGCGCCAGGCCGACGAAGATCGCGCCGAAGAGCAGCGAGAACGCGGCGTCGCCGGCGCCGAGCGAGTTGGCGAAGAACTTGCCGGTGCCGACCACGATGCCGCCGCCGGCGAACGCGCCGAAGATGCCCAGCACCAGGCCACGGACCAGCGGCGTCTGGCCGATGAACTTCCAGCCGTCGGCGAACTGGCGGAACATGCTCTGCTCGGTGCGCTGGGCCTCGCCGCGCTGGGCCTCGCTGATCTCCTTGATCCCGAACGCCACCACCAGCGCGGTGGCCAGCCGGGAGAAGGCGTTGAACCAGAGCGCGAGCTGGGCCGGCTGGGCCCAGTCGGGCAGGTTGCCGCCGACCGCGCCGGGCAGGCCGCGGGTCAGCACCGCCAGCGCGATGGCGGCGGCCACCGGCGTCAGGCCGTACGTGGTGATCAGCGTGAGCTGGTTGGCGGCCTCCAGCCGGGTACGCGGGATCAGGTTGGGGACCGCGGCCTCCTTGGCCGGAATCCACAGCAGCGTGATCGACTCGATCAGGAAGGTGGCGATCAGCGCCCAGCCGACCACCAGGCCGCCCGCCGCGCCGGTGAGCGCGTAGAGCGGGATCGAGGCGAACAGCACGAAGCGCAGCACGTCGCAGATGACCATCGTCCACCGGCGGTCGAACCGGTCGGCGAAGACGCCCGCCACCGGGCCGAGCACCAGCGCCGGCAGCAGCCGGATCGCGGTGACGCCGCCGAACGCCGCGCCCTGGGCGGTGCTGCCGGAGACCTGCGAGGCGGCGAACAGGGCGGTGGCGAGCAGGCCGAGCCAGTCACCGAAGGAGGCGGCGCTGAGCACGATCCACAGCCGGCGGAACGGCCGGATGCGCAGCACCGAGCGGATGGCGGCGAACCCGGACCGGTCGGCGGCTGTCCCGGACGACGACACGCCGGACGACTCGCCGTTCTTCTGGCTTTCGATGGCCGTACCTCCACGTGCCGGCCCAGGTCTGGGCATCCCCGGTGGAACACTCTAGCCGCGCGGAGGGTGTCGCCCCCCGTGACATCGCCTGTTCGCCGAGCCTAGGCCGCCGGGACCACCACCCGCAGCCCGGACAGACGCGAGGGTATTTCGCATTGCCGTCCGGACAGTTAGCGTGCAGACGTGGCCATCGACCGTGCCGAACTTCGCGATCGTCTCGACCGGGCGACCGCCCACCTCGACCCGCCGTACGCGGTGGTCGACCTCTCCTCGTTCGACGACAACGCCGACGCGCTGGCCGACCGGGCCGGGGGCAAGCCGCTGCGCGTGGCGAGCAAGTCGGTGCGGGTCCGCGAGCTGCTCACCCGCGCGCTCAAGCGCCCCGGCTGGCACGGTGTGATGGCCTTCACGCTGCCCGAGGCGCTCTGGCTCGCCCGCACCGGCGTCGCCGACGACGTGCTGGTCGCGTACCCGACCGCACATCGGGGGGCGCTCGTTGAACTGGCCGCCGACCGGGCGCTCACCGACGCGGTCACGCTGATGGTCGACGACGCCGGGCAGCTCGACCTGATCGACCGGGTGTGCCCGCCCGGCAGCCGGCCCGCGCTGCGCGTCTGCCTCGACCTGGACGCCTCCTGGCGACCGCTGCGCGGCCGGGTGCACGTCGGCGTGCGCCGCTCCCCGGTGCACAGCGCCCGGGCGGCCGGCGCGCTCGCCGCCGCCGTCGCCGGCCGGCCGGGCTTCCGACTGGTCGGTCTGATGTCGTACGAGGCACAGATCGCCGGTCTCGGGGACGCCCCACCCGGGCAGGCGGCGCTCGGCTCGGCGATCCGGGTCGCGCAGCGCGGGTCGTACCGGGAACTGCTGGCCCGCCGATCGGCCGCGGTCGCCGCGGTACGCGAGCACGCCGACCTGGAGTTCGTCAACGGCGGCGGCACCGGCAGCGTGGCCGCCACCAGCGCCGACCCGGCGGTCACCGAGGTCACCGCCGGCTCCGGCCTGTACGGCCCGACGCTGTTCGACGCGTACCGCGCCTGGCGGCCCACCCCGGCGGCGTTCTTCGCCTGCGCGGTGGTCCGCCGGCCGGCACCCGGGCTGGCCACCGTGCTCGGCGGCGGCTGGATCGCCTCCGGCCCGGCGGCGGAGAGCCGGCTGCCCCGGCCGTGGCTGCCGGAAGGGCTGAAGCTGCTCGGCGCGGAGGGCGCGGGCGAGGTGCAGACCCCGCTCGCCGGCGACGCCGCGGACGACCTGCGGGTCGGCGACCGGGTGTGGTTCCGCCACGCCAAGGCGGGCGAGGTGTGCGAGCACGTCAACGAGGTGCACCTGGTCGACGGTGACGCCGTGGTGGCGACCGTGCCCACCTACCGGGGCGAGGGCCACGCGTTCCTCTGACCGGGCGGGAACAGGTCGGGACATGACGACGGCGGGCCCCGGCGCACTCGGGTACCCGCCGCTCGGCGTGCCGCTCAGGCCTGTGGGACGGCCTCGGTCGGGGCGTCGACCTGACGGTGCAGGTACTCCCGGATGAGCGCCTTCGCCTCGACCAGCACCCGCTCGTCGCCGTCGGCACGGCGGCGGAACGCCAGCTTGATCAGGGCGTCGGCGGCCTCCACCGCGACCTCCAGGTGGAACCGCAGGTCGGGCACGCCGGCCAGACCGAACCGCTCGGTGAGCACGCGGGCGAGCTGCTCCGCGATGACCCCGTTGTTGTCGCGCTGGTCGTCCAGCAGGTGCAGGTCGACCACGTCGCCGAAGTGCAGGGTACGGAAACCGGGCACCGTGCGGTGCATCGAGATGTACTCGTCGATCGCCGCGTCGACCCCGTCCCACCAGTGGGTCAGATCGTCCGAGGCGAAGCGCTCGTCGAGCCGCTGGAGGTAGGACTCCATGGTCCGCAACGTCAGCGCCTGCACGATCGCCCGCTTGTCCGGAAAGAACTGGTAGACCGACCCGATCGCCACCTCGGCACGCTCGGCGAGCAGGGTCGTGGTCAACCCCTCGTACCCCACCTCGTCGACGAGCTCGGCGCAGGCGTCCAGCATCCGCTGGACGCGCGCGACACTTCGACCCTGCACCGGTACCCGACGCAGCGGCCCGGTCGTGGCGGCTGGTGTGGACACTCGGCGCCACCCCCCTTCGACGGTTGAACATATCCGCACGTCACGAGTCTGTGACTACCGGTACAACGAGCCGACCTCGATTGCGGTATTTACCAGGCACAACGTTCCTGATATGAATTCAGTTCATATTCATGTCGAGGAGTGTTCGCCATGGCCGGTAGCCCCGCCGACTGGTCCAACTGGGCCGGCAACCAACGCAGCACGGCACTGGTCACCGCGCGACCCCGGAGCGTGGCGGACGTCGCCGAGGCGGTCCGCCGGGCCGCCGCCGCCGGCACCACCATCCGGGCGGTCGGCAGCGGTCACTCCTTCACCGCCACCGCCGTCGCCGACGGGCACCGGCTCGACCTCGCCGACCTGGCGACCGACGTCACCGTCGACGTGGCGCGCCGCCTCGTCACCGTACCGGCCGGGATGACGCTGCACGCGCTCAACGACCTGCTCGCCGGCCACGGTCTGGCGGTGCCCAACCTCGGCGACATCGACGCGCAGACCATCGCCGGCGCGATCTCCACCGGCACCCACGGCACCGGCGCGACACTCGGCTGCCTCTCCACGTTCGTGGCCGGCCTGACGCTGGTCACCGGCACCGGCGAGGTGCTGCGCTGCTCCGCCGACGAGCACCCCGACGTGTTCGACGCCGCCCGGGTCGGGCTCGGCGCGGTCGGCATCCTGGTCGAGGTCACGCTGCGCTGCGTGGACGCCTTCGTGCTGCGCGCACACGAACGGCCGGCCGCGCTCGCCGACGTGCTGGCCGACCTGCCCGGCCTGTGGGGAGCGCACGACCACGCCGAGTTCTACTGGTTCCCGTACACCGACCGGGTGCAGGTCAAGACCAACGACCGGGTGCCCGCCGACGACCGGCCGCTGCCCCGCTGGCGCGGCTGGCTGGACGACGAGTTCCTCGCCAACACCGTCTTCGCCGGGGCCTGCCGCCTCGGCCGCGCGGTGCCGGCGCTCGCGCCCGGCATCAGCGCCGTCTCCGCCCGGGCGCTCACCGAACGCACCTACACCGGTCGCTCCGACCGGGTCTTCTGCACCCCGCGCCGGGTCCGGTTCGTGGAGATGGAGTACGGCCTGCCGCGCGACGCACTGCCCACCGCGCTGGCCGAGCTGCGCCGGATCGTGGACCGGCTGCCGTTCAAGGTGCTGTTCCCGGTCGAGGTGCGGTTCACCGCCGCCGACGACATCTGGCTCTCCCACTCGTACGGGCGGGACTCCGCGTACGTGGCGGTCCACCAGTACGTGGGCTTGCCGTACGAGCCGTACTTCCGCGCGTTCGAGCAGGTGGCCACCGAGCTGGGTGGTCGCCCGCACTGGGGCAAGCTGCACTGGCGCGACGCCGCCTCGCTCGCCCCCGCCTACCCGAAGTTCACGGATTTCCAGGCCCTCCGCGCCCGCCTGGACCCGCAGAGCGTCTTCGAGAACCCCTACCTGCGCCAGGTCCTCGGCTCCTGACCGAAATCTTGTGGGATCTTCCGGGTCCACCCTCCGTGTGGTGCGGCGGAAGAAACTCGAGGGAAATGCGGTATGCCTCCTGGTCATAATTATGACCAGGAGGCATACCGCTCACCAGCGATGCCTCGCTTCCGGCGCGACACGCCCACCGCCCACGCCCACCACCCGGATCTGGGGCGGATCCGAACCAAGATCACTCGCTGGGGGTTGAGGTCGCCTTCCGGGGGGCCGCCTTCTTCGCCGGGGCCTTCTTCGCAGCCGTGGTCTTCTTCGCGGCCGTCGTCTTCTTCGCGGCCGTCGTCTTCTTCGCGGCCGTGGTCTTCTTCGCGGCGGCGGCCTTCTTGGTGGCCTTCTTCGGCGCCGGGCCCTTCGCCCGCTTCTCGGCGAGCATCTCCGACGCCTCCTCCAGCGTCAGCGCCTCCGGGGTCTGCGCGCGCCGCAGCGACGCGTTGGTCTCCCCGTCCGTGACGTACGGCCCGAAGCGCCCGTCCTTGATCACCAGCGGCTTCTCGGTGAGCGGGTCGACGCCCATCTCCCGCAACGGCGGCGCGGCGGCCCGACGCTGGCGGGTCTTCGGGGCGGCCAGCAGCGCCAGCGCCTCGTCCAGCGTGACGGTGAACATCTTGTCCTCCGAGTCCAGCGAGCGGAACTCGTCACCACGCTTGACGTACGGGCCGTAGCGGCCGTTGTTGGCGAGAACCTCCCCGCCGTCCGGGGCCACGCCCACCAGCCGGGGCAGGCTGAGCAGCCGCAGCGCCTGCTCCAGCGTGAGGTCGTCCGGCGACTGCGAGCGCAGCAGCGACGACTTGCGCTCCCCGCTGGCCACGTACGGGCCGAACCGGCCGGACTTCAGCAGGATCGGCTCGCCGGTCGACGGGTCGTCGCCGAGCTTGCGCTCGCCCCCGCCGCCGAGGAACAGCTCGTGCACCTTCTCCGGGGTCAGCTCGTCGGGCGCCAGGCCCTCCGGGATCGGCGCCCGGTCGCCCTGGGAGCCGCCCTCCTCGCCCTCGGCCGGGGCGGCCGGCGCCTGCTGCTCGCCGGGTACCGCGCGCTGGAGGTAGGGCCCGTACCGGCCGACCCGGACGACGACCTCGCGCCCCTCGTCGTCGGTGAACAGCGGGATCGAGTTGACGCTGCGCGCGTCGATCTCGCTGAGGTTCTCGGTGACCAGCTTCTTCAGCCCACCGGCGTGCGCGATGGCCTGGTCGCCGGCGCCGTTGGCGCTGCCGAAGTAGAACGAGGTGAGGAAGTCGACCGCGGCGTGGTCGCCGCCGGCGATCTCGTCCAGCTCGTTCTCCATGCTGGCGGTGAAGTCGTAGTCGATCAGACGCGGGTAGTGCCGCTCCATCAGCCCGATCACCGCGAACGCCAGGAACGTCGGGATCATCGCCTGGCCACGCTTGGTGACGTACCCGCGATCCTGGATGGTCTGCATGATCGAGGCGTACGTGGAGGGGCGGCCGATGCCCAGCTCCTCCAGCGCCTTGACCAGCGACGCCTCCGTGTAGCGCGACGGCGGCTGGGTGTGGTGGCCCTGCGCGGCCAGCTCGTCGGCGGTCAGCGGCTGGTCCTTGACCAGGGTGGGCAGCCGCCGCTCGGCGTCCTCCGCCTCGGCGTTCTCGTCGTCGCTCGACTCGACGTACGCGCGCAGGAAGCCCGGGTCGGTGATGGTCTTGCCGGTGGCGCCGAAGTCGGCCTCCTCCTGCGCGGAGGAGACGGCCCGGATGCGCACCGACACGCTGGAGCCGACCGCGTCGGTCATCTGCGAGGCGATGGTGCGCCGCCAGATCAGCTCGTAGAGCTTGAACTCCTCGCCGGACAGCTCCTTGGCCACGTCGCCCGGGGTGCGGAAGTTGTCGCCCGCCGGGCGGATCGCCTCGTGCGCCTCCTGCGCGTTCTTCACCTTGCCGGTGTAGCGGCGGGGCTCCGGCGGCACGCTGCGCTCGCCGTACAGCTCGACGATCTGCCGGCGGGCCGCCGCGATGGCGGTCTCCGACAGGTTCACCGAGTCGGTACGCATGTAGGTGATGTAGCCGTTCTCGTAGAGCCGCTGCGCGGTGCGCATCGTCTGCTGGGACGAGAACCGCAGCTTGCGGGCCGCCTCCTGCTGGAGCGTGGAGGTGATGAACGGCGCGTACGGGCGACGGCGGTAGGGCTTCTCCTCGACCCGGGTGACCGTGAACGGCCGGTCCGCCAGCCGGGCGGCCAGCCCTCTGGCGCCGCCCTCGTCGAGGTGCACGACGCCCGCGCCGGCGCGCACCCGGCCGGTGGTCGGCTCGAAGTCCTTGCCGGTGGCGATCCGGTCGCCGTTGAGCGCGACGAGCGTGGCGTTGAAGGTGCGCGGGCCCTCGCCCGGCTTCGCCACCGCCAGGGTGGCCAGGATGTCCCAGTACTCGGCGGTGCGGAACGCCATCCGCTGGCGCTCCCGCTCGACCACGATCCGGGTCGCCACGGACTGCACCCGGCCCGCCGAGAGCTTCGGCATGACCTTCTTCCACAGCACCGGGGAGACCTCGTAGCCGTAGAGCCGGTCCAGGATGCGCCGGGCCTCCTGGGCGTCGACCAGATCGCGGTCGATCTCCCGGGGGTTGGCCACCGCAGCCTGGATGGCCGGCTTGGTGATCTCGTGGAAGACCATCCGCTTGACCGGCACCTTGGGCTTGAGCGTCTCCACCAAGTGCCAGGCGATCGCCTCGCCCTCGCGGTCCTCATCCGTGGCCAGGAAGATCTCGTCGACCTCCTTGGCCAGCTTCACCAGCTTGTTGATCTGCTGGCGGCGGTCGGCCGAGACCACGTAGAGCGCGTGGAAGCCGTTGTCGACGTCGACGCCGAGCCGCGCCCACGGCTCGCCCTTGTACTTCGCCGGCACGTCGGCGGCGTTACGGGGCAGGTCCCGGACGTGGCCGAAGCTGGCCTCCACGACGTACCCCGGGCCGAGGTAGCCCGAGATCGTCTTGGCCTTCGCCGGTGACTCGACGATGACCAGACGGGTGGTTCCAGCGTTGCTCGGCACGTCTCTCCCCGACCTCACTCCTACGCCACGCCCACTCCGGGCCGTGTTGCCCCGCCCGGACCGCGGTCGGCCCGGACGTCCAACGTAACGCGCCGTCCGCGCCCCGGGTTTCGTGGGCGGCGAACGGGCCCGCCTCCCCGGCGGTCGCCGGCCGCACCCTGCCGGACGGCGCCACCGTACACCGTGGGTAGGGCGCCGGGCGGGTCACTGTGACGATCACACACCCCCCGGCGGAGGCGGCTCCAGTCGAATTCCTGCGCAAACCGCCGCCGGAACGGTCGGCGATCGGACAGCCGGCGGGGTTGCGCCGGCGGGTCAGCCGTGCGGGCCCGGCCAGTCGGCGGCCGGCGCGGCCGGCGGCCGTTCCCCCACCAACTCCGCCAGCCGGGTCACCCGCCGCCCACCGATCCGGTACGCGGGCCCGCCCTCGCCCGGCTCCACGAACGCGGCCGGCAGCCCCACCACGGCCAACGCGGCGCGCACCGCCGGCCAGCACTGCTCGTCGGCCGGGCCGAGCCCGAGCCGGAACCCGGCCGGTTCGGCGGCCCCGGCCGCGGCGGCCCAGAGCCGCAACCGCCGCCCGTCGAGGTGGAACCGGGCCGGCGGTCGCTTCACCGCGCCGAGCAGCCAGCCCCGGGCGAGCGGCGTCAACGTGCTCGCGTACGCGGTGCGCACCCGGTACCGGCCGTCCCCGGTCGGCTCCCAGCCCGCCGGCACACCCCGGGCGCCCAACTCGGCCACCAGCACGTGCACCCGCCAGGCCGCGTCCACCACCACGGAGAGCCGGGCCGTGCCGCCCATCCGCACCACCTCACCCGGCCCGGCGAGCAGGCCGGCGAGGTCCGCCAGCGCGGGATCGGCCGCCTCGGTGGAGAACAGCGAGGGCTGGCGGGCCGGGTTCGGATTCGGGGAGGGTGGCGTCAGCGACACTCCGGGACCTCGTCGAAGGCCTCTTTGAGCTCGGGTGAGTTGAGTTTGCTGGTGTCCAGCGCGCTCGCGTCGTACTCCTGGTTCAGGGTGTCCACGGCGGCGCGCACGCCGTCGTAGAACGGGCCGGCCTGGGCGGTGTCGAGCCGGTCGATGGTGGTCCGGGCCCGCCCGTACGCGTCCCGCATCTTGCTCAGCGAGCCACGGAACCCGGCGGAGACCTCGGGGCCGTGGTCGACCTCCGGCACGCCCGCCTCCTCGACCTTGCGTCGGGCCGTCTCGCTGGCCTGCTCCGCCCCGGCGAACAACCGCACCAGGTTCTCCTTGGCCTGCGGCGGGGTGGTCTGCGCGGTCATCTGCTGCCGGGTGCTGCTGGTCAGCTTGGAGATCTCCGCGCGCCACGGGGTGAGCGCCTGGCACACCGACGCGGCCCAGGCCCGTGGGCTGGGGCCGCCGCAGCCGGCGGCGACGAGGACCAGCGTGGCCAGGACCACCGTGAGCTTTCCGGCGGTTGCCGCCCGGCGCGTACGCATGCGTTGCAGCGTACGACCTCCGGGGGGAACCGCCACCGGTCAGGTTTCGTGCACGGGACGGTTCCCGGCCGACCGGGGCCGGCCGGGAACCGTCCCGTCGGTCAGGCGCCCACCGTCTCCGGGTGCTGGTCCGAGGTGCCCGCACCGTGGTCCGAGCTGTCCATCACCACGCCCTTGCGCTTGCTGAACACCACCGCCGCCGCGATGATCAGCGCGGCCACCACGGCGATCGTGATCCGCAGCGCGGGGTTCTTGTCGTCGCCCACGCTCCAGGCCACCACGGCCGGGGCGATCAGCAGCGAGACCAGGTTCATCACCTTGATCAGCGGGTTGATCGCCGGGCCGGCGGTGTCCTTGAACGGGTCGCCGACGGTGTCGCCGATGACGGTGGCGGAGTGCGCCTCGGAGCCCTTGCCGCCGTACGCGCCGTCCTCGACGAGCTTCTTGGCGTTGTCCCAGGCGCCGCCGGAGTTGGACAGGAAGACCGCCATCAGCGTGCCCGCGCCGATCGCGCCGGCCAGGTAGGAGGCGAGCGCGCCCGGGCCGAGGCCGAAGCCGACCGCGATCGGGGCCAGGATGGCCAGCAGGCCGGGGGTCAGCAGCTCGCGCTGCGCGTCCCGGGTGCAGATGTCCACGACCTTGCCGTACTCGGGCCGCTGGGTGCGGTCCATGATGCCGGGCAGCTCGCGGAACTGCCGGCGGACCTCCATCACCACGGCGCCGGCCGAGCGGGAGACCGCGTTGATGGCCAGACCGGAGAAGAGGAAGACGACGGCCGCGCCGATGATCAGGCCGACCAGGTTGCGCGGGTTGGCCACGTTCAGCGCGTTGAGGATCTCGGTGCCGACGTCGCCCACGCCCGCGTCGGCGTACGACGTCCGCAGCGTGTCGGTGTACGAGCCGAACAGCGCGGTCGCGGCCAGCACCGCGGTGGCGATCGCGATGCCCTTGGTGATCGCCTTGGTGGTGTTGCCGACCGCGTCCAGCTCGGTCAGCGTGCGCGCGCCGTGCTCGTCGATGTCGCCGGACATCTCGGCGACGCCCTGCGCGTTGTCCGAGATCGGGCCGAACGTGTCCATCGCGACGATGACGCCGACGGTGGTGAGCAGGCCGGTGCCGGCCAGCGCGACCGCGAACAGCGACAGCGTGATCGAGCTGCCGCCGAGCAGGAACGCGCCGAAGACGCCGGCGCCGATCAGCAGCGCCGAGTAGACAGCCGACTCCAGGCCGATGCTGATGCCGGCCAGGATGACGGTGGCGGCGCCGGTCTGCGAGCTCTTGCCGATGTCCTGCACCGGGCGGCGGTTGGTCTCGGTGAAGTAGCCGGTCAGCGCCTGGATCGCGGCGGCCAGCACGATGCCGATCACGACCGCGCCGATGGCCACCAGCCGCGGGTTGCGGTCGACGTCGGTCAGCCCGCCCTCCAGCTCGCCGAACGTGGCCGGCAGGTACGTGAACGCGGCGATCGCCACCAGCACCGCGGAGATCACCGCGGAGAGGTAGAAGGCCCGGTTGATCGCGGTCAGGCCGTTGCGGTCGCTGGCGCGCAGCCGGGTGATGAACACGCCGACGATGGCGACCAGCACGCCGATGGTGGAGATGATCAGCGGGAAGACCAGGCCGTCCTCGCCGAACGCGGCCCGGCCCAGGATCAGCGCGGCGACCAGCGTGACCGCGTACGACTCGAACAGGTCGGCCGCCATGCCGGCGCAGTCACCGACGTTGTCGCCCACGTTGTCGGCGATGGTGGCGGCGTTGCGCGGGTCGTCCTCCGGGATGCCCTGCTCGACCTTGCCGACCAGGTCCGCGCCGACGTCCGCGGCCTTGGTGAAGATGCCGCCGCCGACCCGCATGAACATGGCCAGCAGCGCGGCGCCGAAGCCGAAGCCCTCCAGCACGGTCGGCGCGTCGCCCCGGAACAGGATGACGACGAGCGCCGCCCCGAACAGGCCGAGGCCGACGGTGAGGAAGCCGACCACGCCGCCGGTGCGGAAGGCGATCTTCATGGCGCCCTCGCGGCCACCTTCGCGCTCCCGCGCGGCGGCGGCGACCCGCAGGTTGGCGCGGGTGGCCAGCCACATGCCGGCGCCGCCGATGAACGCGCTGAACAGCGCACCCACCACGAAGAACGCCGACCGGCCGATCTTCACCAGCGTCTGGTTCCCGTCGGTGTCGTGCACCGGCAGCAGGAACAGCAGCACGACGGCGATCACCACGAAGATCGCCAGGGTGCGGAACTGCCGCAGCAGGTACGCCGACGCGCCCTCCTGCACCGCCCCGGAGATCTCCTGCATGTTGGTGGTTCCCGTACCGGCTGCCAGTACCGCCTTGGTCAAGGCGGCGGCGAAGACGAGCGCCACCAGCGCGATGACCGCGGCGATGACGACGTACGTCACGTTGGCTCCGGTAAGGGACAGGGCGCCGCCGTCGGCGGCCAAGGTCCCGGACATCTGTGTCCTCCTGTACCGAACACTCGCGTCGGCTCGTGGAGACGCACGGGCCGACGCCTGGATGCGAACTCGCCAGCGCGCGCCATCCACCCGTTCCCGCTGGCTGCGGGGAGCGATCACTTGCTGACAACCCGGGTACTGTAGCCCTCCGGCGTGGTGAGGGTCACATCGAGGGGGCACCGTGTCTCGATGATCTTCGTAACTGTGTTATGCGAGGAAATCTGATATATGGGCCGGTCAACACGACGAGGCCGCGCTCCCCGTGCGGGGAACGCGGCCTGCGGAACGATCTGATCAGCCGCGGCCGGTCGGCCAGGCCATCCGGACCTCGGTGCCGACGCCCTCGTCGACCGGGCGGACCTGGAGGTCCTCCACGAAACCGGCGAGCAGGGCGAACCCCACGCCGGTGGTCAGCGCGTCCTCGCTGAGCGACTCCTTCGCCAACTCGTCCGGGCCCAGCGCGGCCAACCCGAGACCGGCCTCGATCGGGGCCCGGTCCACCACCCGCACCGTGTACGGCCCACCGTCGGACATCTCCACGTAGACCAGCTCCGCCAGCCCGTACTGCCGGTGCAGCGCGACCGCGCGGGTGCACGCCTCACCGATGGCCAGCCGCACCTCGTCGAGCAGGTCCTCACGGACCCCGGCCCGCCGGGCCACCGCGACACCGACCAGGCGGGCGGTGCGCACGTGCACCGGCGCCGGCGAGAAGGAGAGCTTGACGGTGGCCATCACGCGCCGGTGGTGTCGGCGGCGATGGCCGCGTCGACCGTCGGGTGCAACGGGAAGACCTGATCCAGGGCGGTGATGCGGAAAATCTTGAGCAGCGGCTCCTTGTCGCAGACCAGCGCGAACGAGCCGCTGGCCGACCGGAGCCGCTTGAGCGCGCCGACCAGCACGCCGAGCCCGGTCGAGTCGAGGAAGTCCACCCGACCCAGGTCCACCACCACGTGGCGGGCCCCACCGTCGATCAACTCGATGAGCCGTTCCCGCAGGCGGGGTGCGGTGTAGACATCCACCTCACCGCCGACCTCGAGCACCGTGTGCTCCCCCACGGTGCGGGTCGCCAGCGACAGCTCCATCGGCCCCTCCTCGGTAAACTCTCCTGGGCATCTAACCATCCCCCCGTGCGACCGCTTCGGGTCACCGGCCCGGCCCTCCCCATACCCCGACCCGGCGGTTCCCAATTCCGAACACCAGTGCGAGAGTGCAGGACGTGACCGACGACAGCCCCGGCCCGAGGCGTACGCCGGACGAGCTGCTGCGCCGGTTACGGCTGCGCCACGCCACCGACCCGGTCACCCACGTCGAGCGGGTGCCGGCCCGCGTCGGCGAGCCGGCGCCGTGGCCCGACTGGGCGCCCGCCGAGCTGCGGGCGGCGTTCGCGCGACGCGGCGTGGTCGCGCCGTGGCGGCACCAGGCCGAGGCCGCCGAGCTGGCGTACGCGGGCCAGCACGTCGTCGTCGCCACCGGCACGGCGTCCGGCAAGTCGCTGGCGTACCAGCTACCCGCGCTGAGCACGCTGCTCGCCGACCCGCGCGCCACGGTGCTCTACCTGGCCCCGACCAAGGCGCTCGCCGCCGACCAGCTCCGCGCCGTCGCCGGCCTGGACCTCGACGGGGTACGCCCGGCCACCTACGACGGCGACACCCCGCGCACCGAACGGGAGTGGATCCGTCGGCACGCCCGGTTCGTGCTCACCAACCCGGACATGCTGCACCACGGCATCCTGCCCGGGCACGCCCACTGGTCCGGCTTCCTGCGCCGGCTCGCGTACGTCGTCATCGACGAGTGCCACACCTACCGGGGCGTCTTCGGCTCACACGTCGCGCACGTGCTGCGGCGGTTGCGTCGACAGTGCGCCCGCTTCGGGCGTACGCCGGTCTTCCTGCTGGCCTCGGCCACGTCGGGCGACCCGGCGACGGCGGCCGGGCGGCTCACCGGCCTGCCCGTCACCGCCGTCACCGAGGACACGTCGCCGCGCGGCGGGGTGGCGTTCGCGCTCTGGGAGCCGCCGCTGCTGCCTTCGGGTGATGCCACGCCGGAGGCCGACCTGATGTCAGTGCGCCGGTCCGCGCTGCGGGAGACCGCCGACCTGCTCGCCGACAGCGTGGTCGAGGGGGTCCGCACGCTCGCGTTCGTCAGGTCCCGCAAGGGCGCCGAGGTGGTCGCCGCGAACGCGCGACGGTCGCTCGACGAGGCGGTGCCGGGGCTGGGCGACCGGGTCGCCGCCTACCGGGCCGGTTACCTGCGCGAGGAGCGTCGCGAGCTGGAACGGGCGCTGCTGCACGGCGACCTGCTCGGGCTCGCCTCCACCAACGCGCTCGAACTCGGCGTCGACCTGGTCGGGCTGGACGCGGTGCTGATCTGTGGCTGGCCCGGCACCCGCGCCTCGCTCTGGCAGCAGGCCGGCCGGGCCGGGCGCTCCGGCGACGAGGCGCTCGCGGTGCTGGTGGCCCGCGACGACCCGCTCGACACCTACCTCGTGCACCACCCGGAGGCGCTGTTCGGGCGTCCCGTCGAGGCCACCGTGCTCGACCCGGCCAACCCGTACGTGCTCGCGCCGCAACTCGCCTGCGCCGCCCACGAGGCCCCGCTCACCGCCGCCGACCTGGACCTGTTCGGCGACGGCGCGAAGGAGGCGGTGGACTCGCTGGTCGAGGCCGGCGCGCTGCGGCAGCGGCCCACCGGCTGGTACTGGCGGCACCGGGAACGCCCCGAGGTGGACCTGCGCGGCGAGGGCGGCGCACCGGTCTGCGTGGTCGAGGAGTCCACCGGGCGGCTGCTCGGCACCGTCGACGGCGGCTCCGCGCACTTCCTGCTCCACACCGGCGCGGTCTACCTGCACCAGGGCGTCTCGTACGTGGTCGACACACTCGACCTGGCCGACGGCTGCGCGCTGGTGCACGCCCAGGAGCCGGACTGGTCCACCCACGCGCGCGACGTCACCTCGCTGTCCGTGGTGTCCGTCCGCTCGTACGTCGACGCCGGCCCGGTCGGGCTGTTCCTCGGCGAGGTGGACGTGACCAGCCAGGTGGTGTCGTACCAGCGCCGGCGCATCGCCACCGGCGAGGTGATCGACACCCGCCCGCTGGACCTGCCCGCGCGCGAACTGCGTACGGTCGCGGTCTGGTTCACGCTCTCGCCGGAGTCGCTGGCTCGTGCCGGCGTCGAGGCCGCCGACGTGCCGGGCGCGCTGCACGCCGCCGAACACGCCGCGATCGGCCTGCTGCCGCTGATGGCGACCTGCGACCGCTGGGACATCGGCGGGTTGTCGACCGCCCTGCACCCGGACACCGAGGCCCCGACCGTGTTCGTCTACGACGGCCACCCCGGCGGGGCGGGTTTCGCCGAGCGGGCGTACCGGACGGCCGCCGCCTGGCTGCGCGCCACCCGCGACGCGATCGTCGAGTGCGGGTGCGAGACCGGGTGCCCGTCCTGCGTCCAGTCCCCGAAGTGCGGAAACGGCAACAACCCGCTGGCCAAGCCGGAAGCCGTCAAGGTCCTCGACGTGGTGCTCACCAACCTCGCCACTGCGGCCGACAGCGCGACGGACAGTGCGGCCGGCATCGGCGCGGTAGGCGTTCACGCGGCGGGTGTCGGCGCGGTAGGCGTTCACGCGGCGGGTGTCGTCGCGGCGACGAGCGGTGGCTCGCCGGGTGACGTCGCGGCGGATGACGGGTCGGGGCCGCAGGAGGAGCGTGACGGGGTGCTGCCACGGCAGGACGACCGGGCAACCCGGCGACCGGCGACCGACCGCATCACGACGGACTGACCTAGCCGCATCACGCGTCACCACCTCGGCTCACCGAGGCGGTGACCGCAGCGAGCGAGGCCTCTCCCTCACCGCCGAGCCGCCCCGCTCCTCGACCCCGCAGTCCCCACCCGGCCCCATAGATCTTGCAGTTTCGGCCCACACCTCGCCCTGTTCGTCCGATACGCCTGGGCGCCATCTGCAAGATCGACGGGCGGGTCGGCGGGAGGAGTGAGTCTGGTGGGTGGGACGGGTGCATGAGGACGGGCGTCGCGGGGCATTGATGTATGGGAGCGCTTCCATGCATCATTCCGGTAGCGCAGACGCGACCCCGAGACCCGTCCCGCCGGAGGTGCCGCCGTGGCCGACACGATCGCCGAGACCGTCGAGCTGCTCTACACCATCGACCAGGAAAGCCTCACCCCGGACCAGCAGATAGCGCTGGGTACCGCGCTGGCGAACCTGGCCCAGGCGGAGCGGCTGGACCAGATCAACGAACGCCTGCGCGGTATCCACCAGGTGCTCAACACGTGGGCGATGAAGGCCACGGTCGACGGCGGGCGCTGACCGCCGTCGCGGCACGAACCGCTGTGCGATGAACGCGGTCGGGTCGGGTGGCGTCTCGCCAGCTCACCACGAGGGCGGTGTCGGACGATGACCGGCGCCGTCACTTCGGCGTGCGGGAGTCGATCAAGGCCGTCGGCGGGGCTGACCAGAGGTGCGCGCTGGTGGCGGCGCTGTGCGAGACTCCGGCGACCCCTCGAAGGAGATCAGATGTCGCTCGACAGCCTGCAGGCCCAGCACCGGTTCATCGTCCGCCAGCGGATCCGGATGATGGTCAACCAGTACGAGGTGCACGCCGTGGCACCGGACGGCTCCGAGGGCGGGCTGCTCGCGTTCGCGCAGCAGAAGCGGCTCGCCTTCAAGGAGCAGGTGACCATCTACACCGACGACACCAAGCAGTACCCCCTGCTGGGGTTCAAGGCCCGCCAACGGCTCGACCTCGGCGCCACCTACGACGTGACCGACCACGCCGGCACCCCGATCGGCCTGTTCCGCAAGGACTTCGCCCAGTCGCTGCTGCGTTCGACCTGGCACGTCGAGCAGCCCGGTCTGCCGCCCGCGACGGGACAGGAGCGCAGCCTGCCGGTGGCGCTGCTGCGCCGCTTCGTCGACTCGCTCTCCTGGCTGCCTTACCACTTCGACTTCCTGGCCGGCGGCCAGCCGGTGTTCTCGGTCGACAAGAAGTGGGGCCTGCGCGACCGGTACGTCGTCGACATCCACCACCCGCACATCGACCGTCGCCTGGTCATCGCCATGGCGGTGGGCTTGGACGCGCTCCAGTCCCGCTGACGCCGGCGTCGATCGGTGCGGCCCGTCGCGGCGGGCTCCACCGGTCGACCGCCGAGCGGGTACCGTCGCCCGACCGCCGGGCGGGTGCCGGGTGGTACCGCCGCCCGGCCGCCGGTAGCGAAACCGTTAGCTAGACCAGTGTCGAGGGGCAGGCGGCAGGCGGCAGGCGGCAGGCGGCAGGCGGCAGGCGGCAGGCGATGGTCATGGCGTGGCGGCGAGTTCGCGCGCCGGGCCGGCCCGGGACGTGGCGGTGGCGACGCGCGTCAACCCCGGTAGCGACGCGACCCGTACCTGCGCCGTGACGATCAGGTCGAGGCCGTCGACCCGGCAGCCGGTCATCCGGCCGGCGTTGGCGGACACCAGCGCGTCGGCCGACCCGCATGCGGCGTCCACCCCGTCGAGCACCCGGCTCGCGCCCGCGAGCGCACCGAAGTCGGCCGCCACCCGGGCCTGATGGCGCGCGCACCGGGCAGCCCCGAGCCCGGCGCCGAACAACCCGACGAGCACGAACACCAGGCCGATGGCGAGCAGGCACACGGTCGCCCCGCCCCGCTCGTCCACCGACCAGCCGGTGGGTCGTCCGCGTGCGTGTGGCCCGTCAGGGCTCGGCCTGGCAAGGTTCGGCCCGTCAGGACTCGGCCCGGCGAAGCCCGGCCTGTCAGGGCCCGGCCCAGCGAGGCCCGGTGCGGCAGGGCCCGCTCTGGCAAGGTGCGGCCCGGCCGGGTCCGACAGCTCATCCGGGTGCGGCTCACGGGCGGCTGAGCCGACGGTCGGTGGCAACGTCCCCAGCGTCCCCAGCCGCCTCGGCGTTTCCAGCTCCGCCGGCATTCCCAGCTTCTCCGGCGTTTGTGGTTTGTCCGCCTTTCGCAGCGTTTGCGGTGTCACGACGCCGGCCCGGGAGCGCCGGGTTCCACGGCGGCCACCGCAGCGCCGGAGACGGTCGACTGGGGCAGCCTCGTGCCGAACGTCCGGACAGGTGCCCGGACGGTCGCGGTCACCCGGTCACCGGTCACGGTCAACGTCACCTCCGCACCCGCCGGGGCGTACCGAGTGGCGGCTGGTAGACCCGGCTCGCCCCGCGCGGCGGCGAGTGCCGCTTCCCGGGCCGCGTCGACGCAGCCGGCACGCGTGGTCACCGCGTCGACCGCGGTGAGGCCGGCCACGAGCAGGAACATCAACGCCGGCAGGCCGACCGCCAGCTCGGCGGTGAACGACCCCCGTTCCCGGACTTCCCAGGGACGACGGCGGGCGGCGCCGCACCGGACGGCGTACGCCGCCCCGCCACTCGCCACCGGGGCGGCCGGAACACGGGCGCACCGGCCAGGGTGTCGGCCGGCCCACCGGCGCCCGGTCACTTCAAGGCCCGGTCGATGACAGCGGTCAGCGCGGACTGCACGTTCCCGGAGGTGAGCACCTTCAGCAGGATGCCGGCGAAAGCGACCGCGGCGAGGGTGCCCACGGCGTACTCCGCGGTGTTCATGCCGGCGTCACCCCGCAGTCGGGTGAGGAGCTTGCGCATGTCGTACGTCCCTTCTCGATGGTTCACAGCACGTCGCCGAGGACGGCGACGATCACCGGTACCAGACCGGCGAGAATGAAGGCGGGCAGGAAGCACAGCCCGAGCGGCAACACGATGAGCACGCCCGCGCGGCGGGCCGCCGCCTCGGCCGCGGTCGAGCGCTCCGCCCGCAGGTCGTCCGCGAGTCGGGTGAGCGCGCCGGCCAGCGCGGCGCCACTGTTCGACGAGCGGACCGCGGCGGTCACCAGGCTCTCCGCCCCGGAGATCGGGCGCAGGTGCGCCCACGCCTCGATCGCCGTACCGCCCAGGCCCAGCGTGCGGCCCACCCGGCCGAGCCGGTCAGCGAGTGGGCCGCCGAGCGCCTCGGCGACCGCGAGCGCCGAGCGGTCGACAGGCGCGCCGGCCCGGAGCGCCGCAGCCAGCAGATCGGCGGCGAGCGGCAGGTCCGCGGCTTCGCGCAGGCGACGCTCCCGTACCGCGCGGGGCTCGATCCGGCGCAGCAGACGGTCGGCGGCCACCCCGGCCAGCAGACCGATGAGCAGGCCGGCCCAGCCACCGGCGACCACCGCCACGGCCACGGCGGTCAGGCCGGCACCCAGCCGGATCCGGTCCGGCCACCAGCTCGGGCGGCCTTGCCGAGGGGTCGGCGCGAGCCGGCGCAGCCGCCGGAGCGGCCGGGCGGTGGCCCCGGTGACGAGCAGGAGGGAAGCGGCGCCGCCGAGGCAGACGGCGGCGACCACCTCGCGTGACATCAGGCTGCCCGCCCTGGCCCGGCGCCGAGCCGTTCCGCCCAGAGCAGCCCGCCCATCTGCAGGGCCACGGCCGCCACGGCGCTGCCACCGCCGACCGGCGTGTGCAGGAGCACGGCCACCGGGTCGACGCCGATGGCGTAACCGAGACCGATCCCGCCGAGCGGCAGGGCAGCGAGCAGCCACGCCGTCGCCCGCGCGCCGGCGGCCTGGGCGGCGGCAGCGGCGAGCCCTCGGTCGGCCGCGCGCGCGTCGGCTTCGATCCGTTCGAGCAGGTCGGCCAGCGGCGCCCCGGTTCGGTCGGCAAGTCGCACCGCGGCCCGGGTCAGCCGCGCGATCCGCCCCGCACCGCTGTCGAGCAGATGGCCGGTGGGCAGACCGGCCCGCAGATCGGCGGCGACGGCACCGAGCCGGTCGAGGTCACGACGGTGCTCCGACTGGGCCGCCTGCCGGGCGCGCCTGCGTACCGCCGCCCGGGCCGCGAGCGTGCCGTAGACGGCGAGTGCCAGCGCGGCCACCGGCCCACCGAGGAGCGCCCCCACCCCGCCACCGAGCAGCGCCGCCACCGGCAGGACCCGCCGGACGGAGACGGTCCGGAACGCAGCAAGACCCGCCGACGTCGAGGCGGGCCGCCGGTCAGGGGCGAGCCGTGTCGAGAACGCAGCCCGACCGCCTGACCTCGAGGTGAGCCGCCGGTCAGGGGTGGGCCGGCGGCCGGGGCCAGGGTCGAGGACCGCCCGCTGTCGGGTCCGTCCGGCGCGTACCGGCCAGCCGACCATCACCGCGGCACCGACCAGCAGCATGACCACCAGCCCGACCTGATCGGTCACGAGCTGGCCGGTGACGAGCTGGCCGGTCACGAGGGGCCTGCCGCATCGGGCCAGACCGCACAGAGGATCGGCGGCACGGGCACGCCCCGCTCGCGCAGCAGGTTGCCGAGCGGCCGGGCGGCCAGGCCGAGACCACGGCCCCGGATCCAGGCCGGAACCACTGTCACCACCCGGTCGGGGCCACCCGGGAGGAGCAGGCCGATCGAGTCGAGCACCCGCCCCTCGCCGGTCCGGCGTACCTGGAGGACGACCTGCAGGGCGGCGGCGACCTGGGCGTGCAACGCGATCCGCGGCAGCCCGCCGAGCATCCCGAGCGCCTCCAGTCGGGCGGGCACATCCGTCGGGGCGTTGGCGTGCAGCGTCCCCGCCCCGCCGTCGTGGCCGGTGTTCAACGCGGCCAGCAGGTCGACCACCTCGGCGCCCCGGCACTCGCCCACCACGAGCCGGTCCGGTCGCATCCGGAGCGCCTGCCGGACCAGGTCGCTGAGGCCGACCGCGCCGACGCCCTCGACGTTCGCGGTGCGCGCCTGCAACCCGATCACGTGCGGGTGTACCGGGCGCAGCTCGGCGGCGTCCTCCACCAGCACGATCCGCTCGGTGCCGGGCACCAGCCCGAGCAACGTGTTGAGCAGCGTGGTCTTGCCGGAGCCGGTGCCGCCGGTCACCAGATACGCGAGCCGGGCGGCCACCACCGCGTCGAGCAGCGGGGCGACCGGCCGGGGCACGGTGCCGTGGTCGACCAGTTCCGCCAGCGTGAACGGCCGTTGCCGGAAGGTCCGCAGCGACAGGTAGGGGCCGTCGGTCGCCACCGGCGGCAGCACGGCGTGCAGCCGGGTGCCGTCCGGCAGTCGCGCGTCGGCGTAGGGCGACGCGTCGTCCAGCCGGCGACCGGCCGCCGCGGTCAACCGCTGCGCCAACCGGCGTACGTCGTCGACCGTGCCGAGCGGAACGGCCACCTGGTGCAGGCCCCGCCCCCGGTCGACCCAGACCCGGACGCCGTTCACCAGCACGTCGGTGACCTGCGGGTCGGCGAGGAGCGGCGCGAGCGGGCCGGCGCCGACGAGGTCGTCGTGCACCCGGTCGGCGATCCGCAGCAGAGTGGTGTCGCCGAGCACGCCGGCGCCCGGCTCGGCGCGTACCGCGTAGACCACCGCGGCGGAGGTGACCGGGGTGGCGTCGGCGGCGAAGCGGTGCCGGACCCGGGCGGCCAGCTCTCCCGGATCGGCCGGGCCGGTCACGCCGCGCCCGCCGCGGACCGACCGGTCAGCTCGTCAACGAGCCGCTGGCACAGCACGGCGAGCGGGCCCTTGCCGGTGGCGCCCGGGGCCTCGCCGCGCTCAAGGCCTCGGCACAGGCCGGGCTCCGGCCGGAGCGTGCCGGCGAGCGGCAGGCCGAGCGCGCGGGCCACCTCGGCCGCCCGGAGCCGACCCGGAGCCGGACCGCGCACGATCACCGAGAGGTCGGCGCACTGGGGTGCCACCACGGCGGCCACCCGGGCCGCGGCGGCGGTGGCGCGCAGCTCCGCGGGCACCACGAGGAACGCGCGGTCGGCGGCCTGGAGGGCGATCACCGCCGCGTCGTCGAGATGCCGCGGCAGGTCGAGCACGACCAGGTCCCGCCCGCGGCGGCCGGCGTCGACAGTGGCGGCCATCGCCTCGGCCGGCAGGTGCCGCAGGTCCCCCCGGTCCCACGAGAGCACCACCAGGTCGCCACGGCTGGGCAGCGCGCGGACCAGCGACGGTGGATCCACCCGGCCGTCGGCGCCGGCCAGCTCGGGCCAGCGCAACCCGTCGAGCTGCTCCCATCCGAGCACCAGGTCGAGGCCGCCGCCCAACGGGTCGGCATCGACCAGGAGCGTGCGGAGCCGGGCCCGGGCCGCACTGACCGCGAGCCCGCCGGCGAGCACGCTGGCGCCCGCGCCGCCGCGCCCGCCGAGCACCGCCACGACCCGGCCCGGGCCCGCGCCGACCGGCCCGGTCACGCACTCGGCGAACCGGTCGACCAGCCAGGGCTCCGCCGCGGGCAGCGCCGCGACGTGCTCGGCGCCGATCAGCTCGGCCAGCTCCGTACCCGGATCGAGCTGGCCGGATCGCCCGACCAGCACCGTGCGCGGACGCCGCGGCAGGCGGGCCCGCAGACAGGCCGCGGCCTGGTCGGCGCCGACCAGCACCAGCGGCGCGGGCGCCCAGCGGGCGCGGGCGGCCGCCGGGTCGGCCGCCAGCTCGACCTCCGTGCCGCCGGCCGCGGCCAGGCGCAACAGCTCATCGAGCAGGTCACCGTCGGCCGTGACGAGCAAGGGCAGTCGACGGTACGGCGGAAGCGGGGTGCGGGGCGCCATGGCGGCCTCCAACGGTCGGACTCGGACGTGCCGTGGTGGAGCCTGCCCATCGGGTCGATCGGGTGGGTGCCGCAGCCGCTCGCCTGTGGACAACGGAGGGGCTTGTGGACAGACCTCGCCGAACGAGTCGATCTGCTATGCGTCCGCGCGACCGGATCGGCGGGGAACGTTGGCCGGACGACTGGTCCGGCCCAGCTCACCGGCCGGCACCGGTGGCCCCGCCAGCCATTGACTGGGAACGCTGCCCGTCCCGCATAATCGGAGCCCCCTGCCGTGGAACGGACGGCACCGCTCGCGGAATCGAGGCCATGACCGATTCACCGCACGGCACCGGAACCCCGTCCGGCCGACGCCACGCCCGGCCGGCCCCGCCGAGCGGCGGCGAGGCCTGGCTCCGCGACCCGTCCCCGGCCACGCTCGCCTCGGTGGCGATCGGGGTCATGGTGGTGGTGCTGGTCGGCACGCTCAGCTTCTTCGCCATGCCCCGCCGCCCCGACCTGCCGCCGCCCGGCGGCGCCGAGGCGATCCTGGCCTCGCCCGGCACGCCGGCCGCGGACCTGGCGACCGAGTCGTACTCCCCGGCGCCCGTGTCGCTCTCCACCCGCGCCGTGCTGCCGACCCGCTCGCCGGCCCCGCCCCGCCGCACCACTCCGGCCGCCCGACCGCCGGCGCCGAAGCCGTCGGCCAGCCGGACGAAGCCGCCGGTGTCCCGGCCCGGCGAACTCACCCCGCTCCCGGCGTCCCGGGAGTCGACACTGCGCTCCAGCGGGGGCGGGCCGGAGACCTTCGTCGACTTCGTCAACGCCCGGACCGCGCCCGTGGTCGTCAACTGGTTGGACTACGACGGCCGGCGCCAGCGGTACGCGGTGCTCCAGGCGGGGCAGTCCTACCGGCAGCAGACGTACGTGGGCCACCCGTGGGTGGTGACAGACGAGCAGGGCCGCGGGCTCGCCTGCTTCGAGCCGGCCGGGCAGACGCTGCGCGCCGTGATCCGCTGACTGTCCCTTTCGGACGCTTTGTCCTCGCGGTGTAACGACATCACCACTCTGTGCGGTAATTGATCGACAGCAACTTTCGGGCGGTACGACCGCCCAGCTGTCTCACCGAGAGGAGCGGGGATGCACAAGACCTGGCGGAGGGCGGCCCTGGCGGCCAGCCTGTCGATCACGGGGGCGCTGGGTGGGCTGGTCGCTGCCGCGCCGGCACAGGCGCAGCCGGTGGCGTCCGGTTCGGTCACCTTCAGCGGTGACCAGGGCGACTACATCACCGGCGGCGGGTCGTACGCCTATTCGGTCGCCGACGGCGACCAGCTCACCACCTCCGCGTCGACCGACGCCAGCCACGTGTCGGTCAACGTCAACGGCTACGGCGGCGACTGGTGGTACCTGGACTTCGACGCCCCGGGCAGCCAGCCGCTGACCCCGGGCACCTACGAGAACGCGACCCGCTACCCGTTCAACGGCGCGGGCCCCGGCCTGAGCCTGGACGGGAACGGCCGCGGCTGCAACGAGCTGACCGGCACGTTCACCGTGCTCAACGCCGTCTTCGGACCGAACGGCTACGTCCAGACGTTCGACGCCACCTTCGAGCAGCACTGCGAGGGCGGCACCGCGGCGGCCCGCGGCGAGGTGCACATCGCCAACTCGCCGGCCCCGGTGCCGCTGGACCTCGCGCTCGCCGTGGCCACCCAGGGCACGGCCAGCACGGTGAGCGGCAAGGCGGTCGTGCACGGCACGGTCACCTGCAACCAGCCCACCTCCGTGGCGCTGTACGGCACGGTTACCGAGATCGTCAAGAAGACCATCGTCCGGGGTGACTTCACCACCCGCGTGGACTGCGCCCCGGGCACCCCGGCGGCCTGGACCGCCACCGCCTCGCCGACCGGCACCGTGCCGTTCGTCAAGGGTGACGTGGAGGTCAGCACCAGGGCCCAGGGCTACGACAGCGAGTACAACCAGTACGTCGAGGTCAACGACACCGCGGTCGTCAAGCTGATCAAGGGCTGATCCGCCGATGGGAGCGGCCGGCCCGGCGACGGGTCGGCCGCTCCGCCACACCGACGCCCGAACTGGCCGAGCCGGAAGGCGCTCCCACCTGGGCGGGAGCGCTCCACACAAAGGGACGACCCCCGTCGGGGGGAGACGGGGGTCGTCGGGGTGGTTCGGCTCCGGGGGGGTCGAGCCGAACCGACTCAGCGGTCACGGGGGGTGCAACCGCCGAGGCCTCCAGTAGCGACGAGACGTGAACTCCCGTCGTGAGGACAAGCATGCCGCAGCCGACCCTTATACGTCGAGTGGTGTTCACTCCACGCAAAGCTAATTTCTTACGCTTCCATGTGACCGGGGTCACTCGGCCGGGTGCACCTCAGGTTAGGGGTCCGGGCCGGGCGGCTGTGGGCGTCCCGTCCGGCTAGACTTTCGCGCCGTGGGCCGTGGTGCCGCTTTCTTCGATCTCGACAAGACCGTCATCGCCAAGTCGAGCGCTCTGGCGTTCGGTCGGCCGTTCTACCGGGACGGGCTGATCACTCGGCGTGACGTGGTCAAGTCGGCGTACGCGCAGCTGATGTTCCGGCTGGGCGGCACCGACGAGCAGACCATGGCCCGTACCCGGGACTATCTGGCCACGCTCTGTAAGGGCTGGCCGGTGGAGCAGGTCCGCCAGATCGTCGCGGAGACGCTGCACGAGCTGATCAACCCCTATGTGTACGCCGAAGCCGCCGCCCTCATCGAGGAGCACCAGGCTGCCGGCCGGGACGTCGTGCTGGTCTCCGCCTCGGGCGAGGAGATGGTTCGGCCGATCGGCGAGCTGCTCGGGGTGACCGACGTGATCGCCACCCGGATGGCGGTCGTCGAGGGCCGCTACAGCGGCGAGGTCGAGTTCTACGCGGCCGGCCCGAGCAAGGTCGATGCCGTGGGTGAGCTGGCCCAGGAGCGCGACTACGACCTGGCCGAGTCGTACGCGTACTCCGACTCGTACAGTGACCGGCCCTTGCTGGAGTGCGTGGGCCACCCGTCCGTGGTCAACCCGGACCGGGCGCTGCGCAGGTTGGCGCTGGAGAACGCCTGGCCGGTGCTGGAGTTCCGGCACCCGATCCCGCTGGGCCGCCGACTGCGGGAGCGGCCGGCGGTACCGGTCGCGGCGGCGGCGCTGGGCGTGGGTGTCGGAGTCGCCATCGGCATCGCCTGGTACGGCCGGCACCGCCGTACCAGGGCCGTCGCGCCCACCGCCTGACCCGTTCGGCCGCGACCGCCGGAAAAGGCACCACCCAAAGAAGGCTGCACGCGCCCAGGAGCCGGGAAAGCTGCCGGGAGGCAGCGCGCGTCAGGAGGCGGCGAGGATCTCGTCGCCGACGAGCGTGATCTGCTCCGCTCCCACCTCCACCGCGGCCATGTAGTGCCGCAGCCAGGAGCGCAGGCCGTCCGGGGTGCCGGTGGCGAAGGCGCCGGCCGCGCCGACGTACTCCGGTTCCCGCTCACGGTGCCCGACGTCCACCGCGACCAGCCCGCGGGGGTCGAACCCGGTGGAGATCAGCACCAGTCGCGCGGCGGCGCGGGCGACCACGCCGGAGGGGCCCGGGAACGGGCGCAGGTTCAGCAGTTCGCCGTGCACGACGGCGGCCAGCACCAACGGCGGTACCTTCGTGCCGCCGGCCACCAGGCCGGACAGGCCGTCGAGGCGGGCCGCCACCACCGGGTCGGCGACCGGGCGTCCCAGTTCCTCCTCGGTCACCACGTCCCGGGCGGCGAGCACGTGCAGCCGGGCGAGCACCTGTCGGGGCGCCTTCGGCCAGAGGTCGCTCAGGCCGGGCAGCGCGCCGGCCACCCGCAGCGCGCCCTGGAGCACCGGGTCGGTGACGGTGCCGGCGCGTACCTCCTCGCGGTCGTGGTCCCGGCCCTCCAGCGCGGCGCTGGCCACGGCCGAGCGGAGACTGATCTCGGCGGCGAGCGGACCGCCCTGGCGGCGCAGCGCGCGGTGCCGGTGGGCCTGGTCGACCCGGTCGCGGGCCTGCTCGACGGCGGACGCGACGTCGGCGAGCGCGAGCAGCGGGGCGAGCGGATCGGTGGTCACCCCGTCACGCTAGCGACACGGTCGCGGGTGTTAAGAAGGGGCCCTTCCTCTACCGAATGCGTTAAGCGGGGCCCCCGCCTTGCACCTCGGCGCGGAGGGGGAGCCGCTGAGCGCGCGGAGCGGGGCGGGCGGTCGCGGGTCGGGTACGGCGGGGCTAACCTTCCCCGGAGTAGGGAGACGCAGGTCACGCGACGAAGGAGCCACCGTATGAGCGAGGCATTGGCCAATCTGCTGAACGAGACGCGCCAGTTCCCGCCGCCGGCCGAACTCGCCGCGAACGCCAACGTGACCGCGGAGGCGTACGAGGAGGCGGCCGCCGACCGGCTCGCCTTCTGGGCGCGTCAGGCCGGCCGGCTGAGCTGGGCCGAGCCGTGGGAGCAGGTGCTCGACTGGTCGAACGCCCCGTTCGCGAAGTGGTTCACCGGCGGCCGGCTGAACGTGGCGTACAACTGCCTGGACCGGCACGTGGAGGCGGGCCACGGCGACAAGGTGGCAATCCACTGGGAGGGCGAGCCGGGCGACACCCGCACGGTCACCTACGCGGACCTGCACCGGCTCACCTGCCAGGCGGCGAACGCGCTGACCGAGCTGGGCGTGACGGCCGGCGACCGGGTGGCGATCTACCTGCCGATGATCCCGGAGGCGGCGGTGGCGATGCTCGCCTGCGCCCGGATCGGCGCCACGCACAGCGTGGTGTTCGGTGGCTTCTCCGCCGACGCGTTGACCAACCGGATCCAGGACGCCAGCGCCAAGGTGGTGATCACCGCGGACGGCGGCTTCCGGCGGGGCAAGCCGTCGGCGCTCAAGCCGACCGTGGACGAGGCGGTGGCGAACTGCCCGTCCGTGGAGCACGTGCTGGTGGTGCGCCGCACCGGCGAGGAGGTCGGCTGGTCGGCGAAGGACCACTGGTGGCACGAGACGGTGGAGACCGCCGCGCCGGAGCACGAGGCGCAGGCGTTCGACGCCGAGCACCCGCTGTTCATTCTCTACACCAGCGGCACCACGGCCCGGCCGAAGGGCATCCTGCACACCACCGGCGGCTACCTGACCCAGACGTCGTACACGACGCACGCGGTGTTCGACCTGAAGCCGGAGACCGACGTCTACTGGTGCACGGCCGACATCGGCTGGGTGACCGGGCACTCTTACATCGTCTACGGCCCGCTCTCCAACGGCGCCACCCAGGTCATGTACGAGGGCACGCCGGACACCCCGCACAAGGGCCGGTTCTGGGAGATCGTCGACAAGTATCGGGTCAGCATCCTGTACACCGCGCCGACGCTGATCCGCACCATGATGAAGTGGGGCGAGGACATCCCGGCGGGCTACGACCTGTCGTCGCTGCGGCTGCTCGGCAGCGTCGGTGAGCCGATCAACCCGGAGGCGTGGATCTGGTACCGGCAGTACGTCGGGCGCGGTGAGCTGCCGGTGGTCGACACCTGGTGGCAGACCGAGACCGGGGCGATGATGATCTCGCCGCTGCCGGGGGTGACCGAGGCGAAGCCGGGTTCGGCGATGACCCCGCTGCCCGGCGTGGTCGCCGACGTGGTCGACGACCAGGGTGAGTCGGTGCCGAACGGCGGGGGTGGCTACCTGGTGCTCACCGAGCCGTGGCCGTCGATGCTGCGCACCATCTGGGGTGACGACAACCGGTTCCTGGAGACGTACTGGTCGCGGTTCGGGGCGGGCGCCAACGTCGGCGACAAGTGGGTCTACTTCGCCGGTGACGGCGCCAAGAAGGACGACGACGGGCACATCTGGCTGCTCGGCCGGGTCGACGACGTGATGCTGGTGTCCGGGCACAACATCTCCACCACGGAGGTCGAGTCGGCGCTGGTCAGCCACCCTTCGGTGGCGGAGGCGGCGGTGGTCGGCGCGACCGATCCGACCACCGGGCAGGCCATCGTCGCGTTCGCCATTCCGCGCGGCAGCGCGGAGATCACCGGTGACGCGGGCGAGCAGCTCATCGCCGAGCTGCGCAACCACGTGGCGCGGACGCTCGGCCCGATCGCCAAGCCGCGGCAGATCATGCTGGTGCCGGAGCTGCCGAAGACCCGCTCCGGCAAGATCATGCGCCGCTTGCTGCGGGACGTGGCGGAGAACCGGTCGCTGGGCGACGTGACCACGTTGCAGGACTCCTCGGTGATGGAGTTGATCTCGTCGGGGATGAGTGGCGGCAAGTCCGACGAGGACTGACGACACCGGTACGGCAGGGGCGGGTCGCGCGGCGGCCCGCCCTTCGTCGTACCCGGCGCCGGGCCGGTCGATCGGCGGAGGAGTACTGGCCTGTTCACCCCTGTCGATGGCGCTTCCCGTCGGCTACGTTCAGCCGCACCGGCAAATTTCGACACGCGTCACTGAGACGGCCGGTCCCTCACCATTCCCTACGAACGGAGTGGCATGCTCGCCAGTTCGCAGTCCCGGGCCCGCCGACGACTACTCGTCGCGCTGCCCGCCATCGCCCTCGCGGCCACGTCGCTGACCGTGACGGGTAGTGCGTCGGCTCAGCCGTCCCGGTCCGCGCCGGCCACCATCGCGGCGGACGAGTTCTACATCAACTACGCCGAGCCGGAGGTGCAGCCGGACACCGGCGGCAAGGAGGCCAAGGGCAAGGACGGGGTCTTCGCCGCACCGGCGGACGAGGCCCGCGCCTACGACCGCAAGTACGCCGGCGGCAACCCGATCGCGGCCCGGGAACTGGCCAAGCTGGAGGCCAAGTCGATCCGGACCGGCCAGAGCCCCCGCAAGATCAAGAAGGCCAAGAACACCCAGACCGCCAAGCTGCTGACGCTGCTGGTGGAGTTCAACGACAAGGCCAACGACGACTTCACCGGCGTGATGGTGCCGAAGACGGTCTTCGAGGACCGCACCTGCGTGCCCGGCACGGTGCAGAACGGGCCGCGGCACAACACCATCCCGAACCCGGCCACGCTGCCGCACAAGGACAACAACTCGATGTGGGTGCCGGACTTCTCGCCGGCCCACTACGACAAGATGCTCTACACCAAGCAGGGCATCACCGAGCGGGTCCGCAAGGACCTCAAGGGGCCGGACGGCAAGCCGGGCATCAGCCTCGCCGGCCGGACCATGCACAACATGTACCTCGAGATGTCCAAGAACGCGTACACCGTGGACGGGCAGGCCAGCCCGTGGATCACGGTGCCGCACTCGGAGGGCTGGTACGCCGCCTCGCGCTGCTTCCAGGACGAGAACGGCAACTGGGTCGCCGGCCGTGAGCAGTCGATGAACGGTCACCCGGACAATCCGCAGGGCGCGGGCCGGCTCGCCACCGACGCGATCGACGCGTTGGCCGCCGCCGACCCGAACTTCCCCTGGGCCGACTACGACATCGAGGACCAGAGCGACCGCGACGGCGACGGCAACTTCCACGAGCCGGACGGCGTGATCGACCACCTGGTGCTGGTGCACGCCAACCAGGGCAAGTCCCGCGGTGGCGGCGACGTCGGCGTCTACGCGGTCTGGGCGCACTCCTCCACCGTGGCCGGTGGCTACACCATCCCGGGCACGAGCCTGAAGGTGTCGAACTACATCGTGCAGCCGGAGGACGCCGGTGTCGGCGTCTTCGCCCACGAGTTCGGGCACGACCTGGGCCTGCCGGACCTCTACGACACGTCCGGCAACGCCGACTCCGACGTGGACTTCTGGGACCTGATGGCGTCCGGCTCGCACTCCGGTGAGATCTTCCAGGCGCTCCCCACCCACATGGGCCTCTGGGACAAGTGGGTGCTGGGCTGGGCCGAGCCGAAGACGTTCGGGCCGGGCGACCGGGCCAAGCTGGTCAAGCTCGGGCAGACCTCGCGTACGCCGGTGGGCACCGAGGACGGCATCAAGATCGACCTGCCGGACAAGGTGATCACGCTGGCCGAGCCGCACAGCGGCGCGAACATGTGGTACTCCGGCGCCGACCAGGCATGGGCGGACGTCAAGCTGAGCCGCACGGTGAGCGTCCCGAACGCCGCCGATGCGAAGTTCTGGATGTGGAACGACTACGTCATCGAGGAGGACTGGGACTACGGCTTCGTCGAGGTCTCCACGGACGGCGGCGCCACCTGGACCGAGCGCAAGGTGTACGACTCCTCCGGCGCGCTGGTCTCCACCGATGACGGCTACGCCGACCCGAACGGCCGGATGGTCGACTTCGGCAACAAGAAGTACGGCCTGACCGGCAGCACCGGCGGCTGGCGCCACGACTACGTGGACCTGTCGCCGTACGCCGGGCAGACCGTGCAGGTGCGGCTGCGGTACGCCACCGACGAGGCGTTCCAGGAGCGCGGCTGGTTCGCCGACGACTTCTCGGTGACCGGCGGCGGCGCCACCACGTGGAGCGACGACGTCGAGGGCGGCACGGCCGGCTGGACCCAGACCGGCGGCACGTTCACCGACACCACCGGCGCGGGCTGGCACGTCGACTCGGGCACCCAGGTCCGCTCGCACTACTACCTCGCCGAGTGGCGCAACTTCGACGGCTTCGACAAGGGCCTGAAGTACGCCTACGACACCGTCTACTCGCACGAGGCGTGGAAGGTCGACCGGATCTCCTACAACGCGCCCGGCATGCTGGTCTGGTACCGGGACACCGAGTTGGGCGACGTCAACCACGTCACCGCGCAGATGACCGCGCTGCCCAGCTACGGCGCCAAGGGCGGGCTGCTGATCGTCGACTCGCACAACGACCCGCTGCGTCGCAAGGGCGCGGCGGCCGAGAAGGACCCGTCGGTGCTGAAGAACCTGCCCAGCCGGCCGCAGTCCTCGAACGCCGCGTTCGGCCTGACGCCGACGTACCCGTTCAAGGAGTGCCTGGAGGCGGCCGACGAGCCGTACAGCGAGTACTGCACGAAGTTCGGCGCGCAGGCGCCGGTGCGCGGCTTCACCGACAACAAGGGCTGGTACCCGGGCATCGAGATCCGCGACGGTTCGCCGTACGCGCGGGACAACGACGCCTCGGTGGTGGTCCCGTCGAAGGGCAACCAGCAGTACACGACCCGGGTGGTGAACCCGGACGGCACCCCGGCGACCGACTACTACGGTTCGACGCTGGGTGGCGGGGCGATCGTGCTCGGCACCGGTAATCCGGGTGACGCGGGCGTCGGGTACGGCACGTCGATCATCATCAAGCGCGCCGCCAAGGACAACGCGTACGCCCAGGTGTACGTGGTTCCGCCGCGGAGCTGATCGACACCTTCAAACCGGAACCGGAATGCCCGGAATACGGGCCGAACGAGCCGGATGACGGACGGGCCGGGAGCGGTAGCGCTCCCGGCCCGTTCCGTATATCCATCCGTTTCGCTGCCTTCGGCCGAACGGCCATCGCCGCTGGTCAACGCCTTGGTGACGAAGCAGAGTGTGACGGCGAAAGTCAACCCCAACAAAAAGTTGCTACAAATCGACGCACACATCTTCACAGCAGTCCCAGCAGTGTCTATGTTCACCGTGGGTCCCACTTGTGGGACGTTCCACCGGCCCGTACCCCCATGGGGCCGGTTCCCTCACACCGGAGGTACCACGTGCGCAAAGTCGCAGTGGGTCTGCTCGGGCTTTCGCTGACCGCAACGGGGCTGATGGCGGGCACGTCCGCCAGCGCCGCGCCGACGCCGAAGCTGCCAGCCGCCGCCCCGTCGGTGGCCGAGCCTGCGCAGGCTGAGCACGACCTGCCCAACCCGCTCGAGGACAAGCGGCGCGCACTGCGCCAGGAGGGCCTGAGCGAGGTCCTGTCGGGCCGGGCGAAGGCCCAGAAGATCAACGGCAGCACCGTCGTCAAGGTTGGCGAGAAGGCTGCCGAGGGTGCCGCGGCGGGCAAGGCCGCCAAGAGCACCAGGGCCGGCAAGGGTCCCACCGAGGACCAGTACGTCGAGCTCTCCCGCGAGAAGACCGACAAGATCTTCGTCATCCTCGCGGAGTTCGGCGACGAGCGGCACCCGAACTACCCGGACCAGGACACCGCCCCGGCCGTGCCGGGTCCGACCCGGTTCGACGGTCCGCGCGTCAACCAGATCCCCGAGCCCAACCGGGCCGTGGACAACTCCACGATCTGGCAGCCGGACTACAGCGCCGACCACTTCCGGCAGCTGTACTTCGGCACCAACCCCGGTGACGAGTCGCTGAAGCAGTACTACGAGGCCCAGTCCTCGGGTCGGTACAGCGTCGACGGCGAGGTCACCAACTGGGTGAAGGTCAAGTACAACGAGGCCCGCTACGGCCGTTCCAACGGCTACCCGTGCGCCTCGAACGTCTGCAACAACACCTGGGCGCTGGTCCGCGACGCCGCGAACCAGTGGGTCGCCGACCAGAAGGCCCAGGGCCGCTCCGACGAGGAGATCGCGGCCGACGTCAAGTCGATGGACGAGTGGGACCGTTACGACTTCGACGGCGACGGCAACTTCAACGAGCCGGACGGGTACATCGACCACTTCCAGATCGTCCACGCCGGCGGCGACCAGGCCGACGGTGACCCGATCCAGGGTGAGGACGCGATCTGGAGCCACCGCTGGTACGCGTTCGCCAGCGACCAGGGCAACACCGGTCCGGAGAACTTCCCGGCCGGCGGCACCCAGATCGGCAACACCGGCGTCTGGATCGGTGACTACACGATCCAGCCGGAGAACGGTGGCCGGAGCGTCTTCTACCACGAGTACGGCCACGACCTCGGTCTGCCGGACGACTACAACGTCACCAGTGGTGGGGACAACAACAACGAGCACTGGACCCTGATGGCCCAGAGCCGGCTCGGCGCCAAGAACGACGCCGGCATCGGCGACCGCGGCGGCGACCTCGGCGCCTGGAACAAGCTCCAGCTCGGCTGGCTCGACTACGAGGTGGTCGTCGCCGGTCAGAAGCGCACCCTGGAGCTGGGCCCGCAGGAGTACAACTCCGCCAAGGCGCAGGCCGCCGTGGTGGTGCTGCCGCAGCGGGCGTACGAGTTCCAGAACGGCAAGCCGTTCGAGGGTACGAAGCAGTTCTTCTCGGGCAACGAGGACGACCTGAACACCACGATGACGCGGAGCATCGACCTCACGGGGAAGAGCAGCGCCGCGGTGTCGATGAAGGGCCGTTACAGCATCGAGGCGGACTTCGACTACCTCTTCTTCGAGGCCTCCACCGACGGTGGCCAGAACTGGGTCTCGCTCCCGGGCACGGCCAACGGCCAGGCCCTGAAGGAGATCTCCCCCGGGCGTTACGCCCTGGACGGCTCCAGCGACGGCAACTGGGTCGACGTCAACGTCAACCTGGACTCGGTCGTCGGCAAGGCCGTGCAGTTCCGGCTCCGCTACCAGACCGACGGTGGCGTGTCCGAGGGCGGCTTCTACGGTGACGCCCTCACCGTGACCGCCGACGGTCAGACGCTGCTCACCGATGGTGCCGAGGCCGGTGCCCCCGGCTGGACGCTCAACGGCTGGAGCATCGTCGAGGAGACCTACACCCGTCTGTTCGACAACTACTACATCGCCGGTAACCGGTCGTACGTCTCGTACGACAAGTACCTCAAGACCGGCCCGTACTTCTTCGGTTACGCGAACACCCGCCCGGACTACGTGGACCACTACGCGTACCAGGAGGGTCTGCTGATCTCCTACTGGAACCTCCGGTGGGCGGACAACGACACGTTCGTGCACCCGGGTGAGGGTCGGAACATGATCATCGACGCCCACCCGCGGCCGATCTACAACCTGACCGGGGCGCCCTGGCGGGCCCGCGTCCAGGTCTACGACGCGCCGTTCGGCCTGAAGAAGGCGGACTCGTTCACGCTGCACCTCAACAGCCAGCCGCAGTACATCCGTGGCCAGGCCGCGCAGCCGCTGTTCGACGACACCAAGCAGTACTGGTACCCGGAGCTGCCGAACCACGGCGTCAAGCTCCCGGCCACCGGCACCAAGATCAAGGTCCTGGAGCAGGACGGCACCTCGCTGAAGGTCCGCTTCTCCTGAACCACTGATCCACGCCACACCACGACGAGGCCCGGGCAGGTCACCTGCCCGGGCCTCGCCCTGTGCCGGCGGGAACCGTCGCGACCCGCGGCGCGTCCCAAGCGGGTGACCACAACCCTCGACCGCCGCCTCGCCGCGGTCCTCGCACTGCCCCTGGCCCTGGCGCTGGCCGGCTGCGCGAACCCGGAGAACGGAGGAGACGTGTCCGAACCCCCCGCCGGTGCCGGCGCACCCACCGGACCCGTCGGCGCCACGCCGCAGCCCCCGTCCCCGACCGCACCGTCCCCGACCGCGCCGACACCGACCGCACCGGCCCCGGCCGCCTCCACCGGCCGGCCCCCGCTCTCCGCGACCGAGCTGCCGACGCTCCGGCCGCCGACCGGACCACCACGGCAGCCCACCGACCAACGCAAGCCGAACGTCCTCGCCGGCCGGCTCAGCCACGGCGGCAGCGGCCCCTGCTACACGCTGGTCACCGACGACGGCCAGGAACACGCCCTGTACGGCCCGGACCAGGGCACCTGGCCCGCCGGCACCTGGGTGCGGGTCACCGTCGGCCCGCCGCCGGCTGGCGTGGAGTGCGGGCCCGGACGGCTGGTCGGCCTGCTGCGCATCGAACGCGTGGGCTGACCCGCCCGACGCCCCGCCCCGGAGAATCCCCTGATCCTGCGCACCTGCGGGGCCGGCGGACGACCGGCGGCCCTAGGCTGTGCCCCATGACCGACCAGCGCGACGGGTTCGCCGACGAATCCTGCGTCCTGCCCGAAGGGCCGTGGACGCACCGGTTCGTCGGCGCCAACGGCAGCCGGTTCCACGTCGTCGAGGCGGGCACCGGACCGATGGTGCTCTTCCTGCACGGTTTCCCGGAATACTGGTACGCCTGGCACGAGATGCTGCCGGCGGTCGCCGACGCCGGCTTCCGCGCGGTCGCCGTCGACCTGCGCGGTTACGGCGCGAGCGACAAGCCACCCCGGGGGTACGACGGCTACACGCTCGCCGCCGACGTGGCCGGCCTGATCCGCGCGCTCGGTGAGCGGTCCGCCACCGTGGTCGGCACCGGCGTCGGCGGCCTCATCGGCTGGACCGCCGCCTCGTTCCACCCCACCCTGGTCCGCCGGCTCGTGGTGCTCGGTGCGCCGCACCCGCTGCGGCTACGGACCGCCATCGTCGCCGACCCGCGCGGCCAGTTCGCGTCCGCCACGGCCACGCTGAAGTTCCAGCTCCCCCGCTACGAGCACGTGCTGACCCGGGACGGCGCCGCCGAGGTGACGGAGATGCTGCGCCGCTGGGGCGGGCCGGACTGGGTCGACGGGCCGGACTTCGACGACTACGCCCGGTGCTGCCGGGTGGCGATGCAGATCCCCCAGGCCGCGTTCTGCGCCCTGGAGGGCTACCGCTGGGCGTTCCGGTCGGTGCTACGGCTGCACGGCTACCGGTTCGTCAAGCTGATGCAGAAGCCGCTGGTCACCCCCACCCTGCAACTGCACGGCGCGCTGGACCGGGCCTCGCTCCCCCGCACCGCGCAGGGCTCCGGCCGGTACGTCAGCGCCCCGTACGAGTGGCGGCTGCTCGACGGAGTGGGCCACTTCCCGCACGTGGAGGCCCGGGACGTGGTGCTCGGCGAGATCCTGCGGTGGGCGAAGTCCTGACTCAGACCCGCTGCTCGCCCAGCCCGGCCACCTCGGTCGCGGGCGCCCAGCCCTGGTAGACGCCGAAGTCGAACGCCTCCAGCCCCATCGCCTCCGCCACCGGCCAGCGCCCACCTGTGTACTCCACCCGCAGCCAGCCCTCGTGTTCGGCCAGCACGATGAACGGCTGCCCCTGCCAGGTGCAGGTGGTCCGCACGTACGCCAGGTCGTCGACCTCGGCCACCGGCACCACCCGGACGTACCGGCCGGGGCGCGCCTCCGTGAAGCCGTCGTCCGGTTCGGGCTGGTAGAGCCGCACGTCGTCACCGTCCGGGCTGGCCTGGTACTCCCGGCCGCGCCACCGGGCCACGTAACCGTCGCGGCTCACGCCCCGTCCGCCTTCCGCCACAGCAGCGCGTCGGTGTCCAGCACCGCGACCAGCCGGGCATCGCCGTCGGCGGCGACCCGCCACAGCTCGGCGCCGTGCGGCAGCCGGGCACTGTCCACCTTGAACTCAGCGATCACGTCGCTGCTCTCGCCCGGCGCGAAGCCGTTGCCCCGGAACGGGTACCGCTCGATGACCCAGCCCTCCATCGCCCGCATCGCGGCCTCGTTCTGCCCGCCGTACGGGATCCGGTAGAGGCTCGGCCGGTACGCCGGCCAGCGCAGCAGGTACAGCTCCTCGGCGTCCCGGGAGAACGGGGAGCCGGGATGGCCGAGACCCAGCGCGTCGAACAGCTCCGCCGGCGTACGCAGGTGGGCCAGCTCGCCGGCCCGGTGCACGAAGCCGGACACCCGGTCGTAGCCACGCTCCAGGTAGTAGGCGAGCTGGCTCGCCGCGATGGCCTTCTGCATGGTCACCGGCCGGGTCGGCTTCGCCGCCGGCGCGTCCGTCCGCGGCTCGGCCGTGGGTGCCGGTCCGGCGGCGGGCGGCTCCGGCTCGGTCTCCGGATCGTCACCGAGCCCCACCTCGGCGGCCCAGTTGGCAAGCGCCAGGACCTGCTCCCCCGGGTACGCCGCGCCGACCGGCGTGTCCGGGTTGACCCGGAACGACCAGGCCACGTCCGGCCACTGACGGATGAGCTGGACGAACTTGACCCGTACCGTGTCGACCGGCCCCCCGGCGTGATCGGCGAGCCGCTCCGGCGAGGTGTAGACAACCACGTACCGCACCCCGTCGACCGTCTCGGTACGCCAGGAGAAACCCGGATCGCCGGGCCGGCTGCCCGCCGCCGAGTCGAACGCGACCGGCAACATCACCCGGGCCAGCAGCAGCGTGGTGAGGAAGCCGTCGGTGTTACCGCTGGCGGCTGCCGCCAGCAGCTCCTCCTCCACCTCGTTCGCCGGCACGAAGTCCGGCTCGACCGCCGGGCGACCGGTGCCGTCGGTCACCGGCTCGACGCGCGGCTCCTCGGCGGCGACGTATGGGATCGGCTCCGTCTCCAGCCCCGTCTTTGACGACGGGGACGGCTCCTCGGACGGCGACGGCGCGAAGAACGACGTGGTCGGCTCGTCCGCCGCCGGCCGGCTGGCCGGCGCGAAGAGTGACGTGGTCGGCTCGTCCGCCGCCGGGCGACTGACCGGCGCGAACAGGGACACCGTCGGCTCCGCCGCGAGCGGCGCGGACAATGACGTGGTCGGCTCGTCCCCGGCCGGCGCGAACAACGACGTGGTCGGCTCGTCCCCGGCCGGCGCGAACAACGACGTGGTCGGCTCGTCCCCGGCCGGCGCGAACAACGACGTGGTGGCCTCGTCCGAGGTTGCCGGCGCGGGCAGGGACACCGTCGGCTCGTCCGTGACCGGCGCGAACAGGGACGTCGTCGAATCGTCCGTGACCGGGCTGGACAGGGACGTCGTCGACTCATCCATGGCCGGCGTGGACAGGGACGTCGTCGGCTCATCCGTGACCGGCGTGGACAGGGACACCGTCGGCTCGGCCGGAACGGGCGCGACCGGGGATGACAACGGTTCGAACAGCGACCTGACGGGTTCCCCGGCGGAGGACGTCACCGGGGTGCCCGCCTCGTCCGATGGCGACGCCGATGTTGGCGACGTCGATGCCGGCGGCGTCGACTGGGACAGCGAAGACGGAGGCGTCGGCGAAGACGGGGGCGACGACGACGGCGTGAACAGCGGTGTGGTCGGCTCGAACAGCGACACCGTCGGCTCGTCCGGGTACGTGGCCGGCCGGGCGAGCGACACCGTCGGCTCGTCCGGTCCGGTCGGCAGCGGTGCCGCGTCCGCCGGGACGGATGCCTCGGCCGTGCGGAGCGGATCGAACACCGATCTGGTCGGCTCGCTGGCCGGGGACGGGAACGGCTCGGCGGCGGCCGGCGAGAGCGGTGCCGTCGTCGTCTCCCACGCCGACCCGACCCGGTCCGAGCGCGACCCGGTGGCGAACGGTGCGGTGGCCGACGACCCGGCGTCGAACGGCTCGGCAGCCACCGGTCCGGTGGAGAACGACCCGGCGGAGAACGGCGCGGTCGACTTCTGCCCGGCAACGGACGACTCGGAGACAAACGGCTCAGAGACAAACGGCTCAGAGACAGACAGCCCGGCGACGGACGGCTCGTCGACAGACAGCCCGGCGACAGACAGCTCGGTGACGAATGGTTCGGGTGCCCTGCGGTCGTCGGCCCGCGCGGGCTCGTCGACGTCGACGGCCGGCGACCCGACCGGCTCGGCGGCGTCCACCCGGGACACGACTGGGCCGGTGGCGGCGTACCCCTCGGAAGCTGGCCCGGTCGCCGCGGGTGCGGTCAGGTCACGGGCCTCGATGACGGTGCCCTCGATGACGATCGGCGTGAAGCCGCGGCGCGGCGCGGGCGGAGCGGACACCGGCTCGGCCATCGACGGTGGCAGCTCCTCGGCTTCCGTCGGGTCGTCGAGCGGGGTCCAGCCCGGAGCGTCGCGGTCGGTGCGCGTTCCGGCCCACCGGTCGGGAGCGGGCGGACCGGAGTGCCTGCGGGGCAGTGTCCGAGGGGTGTCCTCGGGCGGGCGGGCCGGCTGGAACGGGGCTGCCGGCTCGGCCGGCGTCGGCGCGGGCTCGTCCGCTCCCACCCGGAACGGTCGGGTCTGGTCCTCGCGGACCGGCTCGTTCAGCGGCCGGCGCCGGGGGAACGGTTGGCCGCCGGCGAACCGGGAGGGCGGCGTCGAACGCTCGCCGGACCGCCTGGGGGTGTCCAGCGGCGAGGGCCGCCGGGTCGCGCGGCCCGAGGTGGGCTCGAAGAAGGAGCGGGCCGGTGGTGGGGCCGGGGGCACAGGCGGCTCGTCCGGCGTCGCCCGGCCGGCCGCGAACGGGTCTGGTTCGTCGGGACGGCGACGCAGGTCGGTGAGCCAGCCGTCGAGCGCGTCCGGGTCGGCCCCGGCGCGGCCGTGGTCACCGGGCGCCGGGCGGCGGTGCGGCGCTGTCGGGGCGCGGCGGCCGAGGAGGGGAACGGATCGCATGGGTACGGTGGCGGGCTCCTCGGTCTCCGCCACCCGCCCGCCACGGCCCGACGGGGTCGGGGATGTCGCGGCGGCGGGAACCGGAACGGACGGCGCCTCGCGGGCGGGTTCCGGGACACCGAAGCGGTCGGATTCGGCACCGACGTCGCGCACCGGCCCGGGGGCGCTGTCGCGCACCGGCCCGGGAACGCTGTCACGCACCGGCCCGGGAACGCTGTCACGCACCGGCCCGGGGACGCCGTCGCGGGCGGCCCGGGCGGCGCTCTCCACCCGCTCCAGACGGGCTCGGGCACCCATGGTCCGGCCGGGCAGCCGGACGTCGCCCCGGGCGAGCTGGGCGACGTACCAGGCGGGCAGGTAGCCCTCGATCGGCAGGCCCGGGTTCACCGCCAGCCACCACTCCTGGTTGGGCCAGCCGGCGGCCAGGTCCGGGTACGCGACGAGACGCGTGGCGCCGGCGTTCTCGCCCAGGCTGGCGCGCAGCGCGGCGACCGACGTGAACGCCAGCACGTGCGTGCGACCCTCGGAGGTCCAGGTGCCCCACCCCGCGGTCGGGCCGCCGGCGATCGGCAGCACCAGATCGACACGGGTCAGCACGCGGAAGTATTGCTGCTGGTCCTGCGCGCGTAGCGCGTCCCGCATCGCCACCTCGGCCTCGGTGGCCGGCTCCCATCCGGTCACGGGCCACCTCTCCTTCCGCGCACAGGCCACAGGCATCGCCTACAACCTACAAGGTGGTAACAAGATCACAATGCCTGGCCATCGACGGTCGGCCACGGCGTCGGCGAGGCGCTAACATCCCGTTCCGGAGTCGACACGATACGGAGGTCGTCGATGCCCCGGCCCCTCGCGCGCTCCACCGCGGTCGCGCTGGCGACCCTCCTCGTCTCCGGCCTGCCGGCGGCCCCGGCGGCGGCCCGCGCGCCGTCCGGCTGCGCCACGCCGCCCGTGCCGGCCCGCCCGGTGGCCGAGCAGCCGTGGCCCCAGCAACGGTACGCGCCGGACCGGCTGGCCCCGCTCGCGACCGGCGCGGGCGTGGTGGTGGCGGTGGTCGACTCGGGGGTGGACCGGTCCCATCCGCAGCTCGCCGGCCGGGTGCTGGCCGGCACCGACTTCCTCGACCCGGGCGGGGACGGCACCCGCGACTGCGCCGGGCACGGCACCGGCGTGGCGAGCATCATCGCCGCCGCGCCACGGCCGGGTGTCGCGTTCCGGGGCCTCGCGCCGGGCGCGCGCATCCTGCCGGTACGCGTGAGCGAACAGCAGGTGGTCGACGGGCGGGAGTCGGGGCGTACGGTCGACGCGGCCGACTTCGCCCGGGCCGTCCGATGGGCCGTGGACCACGACGCCGACGTGCTCAACCTCTCGGTCGTGCTGTACGCGGACGACCCGGCGGTGCGCGCCGCGGTCGCCTACGCGGTGCGGCGGGACGTGGTGGTGGTGGCCGCCGCCGGCAACCTGCACGACAGCGGTGATCCCCGCCCCTTCCCGGCCGCGTACGACGGGGTGCTCGGCGTCGGCGCGATCGGGCGGGACGGGACGCGAGCCGCGTTCTCCCAGACCGGCCCGTACGTCGACCTGGTCGCCCCGGGCAGCGAGGTGTTGATGGCGGCGCCCCGGCAGGGCCGTCGTCGGGCGGAGGGCACCAGTTACGCCACGCCGTTCGTCGCCGGCACCGCCGCGTTGCTGCGGCAGTATCGCCCCGGGCTGCACGCGGCCGAGGTCGCCGGGCGGATCGTGGCCGGCGCCGACCCGGCACCGGGGCGGGGCGAGGGCTACGGCGCCGGGGTGCTCAACCCGTACCGCGCGGTGACCGAGTCGCCCGCCGGGGCGGACGCCCGGCCCGGGCGTGTTGCCGCGCTCCCGGCGGACCGGCCGGACCCGGCCACACTCGCCCGCCAGTCCCGCCGGGCCACGGCCCGGGACCGGGCGCTCCTGGTGGCCGGCGTGACAGGTGGCGCGGCGGCACTCGTGGCGCTGCTGGCCGTGGTGCTACCCCGGGGAACCCGCCGACGCTGGCACCCCGCCAACCCCACCTGACCCGACGACGGGGCGGCCCGGGTGCGGGCACCCGGGCCGCCCTGCCCGTCTCAGTGGAACAGGTTCGCGTTGCGCTTCTCGGTGTCGAGGTAGTCGGCCGCGGAGTCCTCCACCGCGAGCTTGATGTCGCGCAGCATCGCCTGCATGTCCTGCGAGGCAGCCCGCCAGCGGGACTGCCGCTGCTCGTACGCCTCGCGCGCCTCACCGTTCCAGCTCGCCACGAGCGGTGCCGCGTCCCGTTCGAGCTGCCCGAGCTGGCTTTCCAGGGTGGTCAGTGCCCGTTGGATGTCCGCGGCGGCCTGTTGCAGGGCGGCGAAGTTGACGACCAGCACACCGTGCTCCATGAGTTCGATCCTTCCGATGGTCTAGAGCGGCAGCTGGATGCCGCGGTTGGTGCCGGCCACCCGGCCGGCGGCCTCGGTGTCGGAGACGTCGTACTGGCGGCCGGCGGTGCGGATCGCGGTGGCGGTCTCGCGCAGGGCCCGTTGCAGGGTCGCCTGGTCCTGCGCCCACTGCTGCTTGACCTGTGCGAACGAGCGCCCGCCGGCGCCTCGCCAGGCTTGTTGCAGCACCTCCAGCTCGGCCATCAGGCCGCTGAGCATGGTCTGCAGCGACTGGTCGACCTGCTCGAACTTCGCGGCGGTCTGCTGCATCACCGCGGCTTCTGCCTGGGTCTGGGACATCCCGGACGTCACCTCGTCTCCTCGGTCGTGGCTGGCCACCCGAGGTGACCACCGTGGACTCGTCGGCGCGGCGCTCGCGGCCGCCGGAAGGGGGAGGGAGACGGCGGGCGCACGCGCAACGATTTTCGTCGCTGACGGTAGCGGCCCCAGTCCGGTTCTGCTACCCCCGGGGCCTCCCCTGTGGACAACGACGCCACTACGATGTGCCACGGCGGCGTCACCCGGCGGCCCGACGAGGAGGTGCGGTGACCGCGAGCACGACGGAGCGGCCCGCGCCCGCGCCGGCCCCACCCCCACAGTGGAGGCTCCGGCGGCTGCGCGCCGGACAGATCGTGACCACACAGGTCGCGGCCGCCGTCCTGCTGGCCGCCCTGGGGCGGGGCGTCGCGCCGACCGCCGTGGCGTTGTGCTGCGCGGCACTGCTGGTGCCCGCCGCGTGGGTCCGGTTCCGGGGCCGTTGGCTGCACGAGTGGCTCACCGTCGGCGCGGCGTACCTGAGCCGTCGCCGTGCCCTGCCGGCGGCGACCGGGCCCTCGGCGTTGCTGGACCTGGTCGTGCCGGGCACGGTGGTGCACGCCGCGGAGCTGGCCGGCGGTCCGGCCGCCGTGCTGCACGACGCCGCCGGGCTGACCGCGCTGCTGGAGCTCGGCGATCCGGACGACCTGCTCGGCGACCACCCGCAGACGCTCCCGGCCCCGCCCGACCTGCTCCCACCCGTCGGCCCGGAGAGTCCGCCGGTCCGGCTCCAGCTGGTCTTCTCGGCCTCCCCGGCCCCCGTGGCGCCCGTCGCGTCCGGGCCGGCCGGAACGTCCTACCGCCAGCTCACCGACGGCCGGGTGGCCGGGCGTACGCGGGTGGTGCTGGCCGTGCGGGTGCTGCGGGCCGACGGCTGGTCGGACGAGGAGCTGCTGCGGGCGCTCTCCGGGACGGTCCGGCGGATCGTCCGCCGGCTCGGTCCGCTGAGCGGCCGGCCGCTCGGCGCCCCGGCCGCCCTGCGGGTGGTCGACGAGCTGGCCCATCACGAGACCGGCGCCCCGGCCCGGGAGACCTGGCCGCTGCTCACCGTGGGCGGGCTGACCCAGGCCACCTGGCGGCTGCGTCGCTGGCCGGATCCGCGGGACGAGGCCGCCCGGGGGCTGGTGCCCCGGCTGCTGGCCGTGCCGGCCACCGCCACCACTGTCGCGCTCTGCGTCGGCCCCCGCGCCGACGCCGCGCCGACCCGGGCCGAGCTGACCGTCCGGGTGGCAGCCGGAAGCGCGGCGGAGTTGGCGGTCGCCGAACGGGCGCTCCGTCGGGCGGCCGGGGACGCGGGGGCGGAACTGCACCGCCTCGACGGCGAGCACCTCACCGGGTTGGCCGCCACCCTGCCGCTGGCGGTGACCGGGGGCGGTGTACCCCCAGCCGGGTCGCCGCCGGCCGCGCCGGACCTGCCGGTCGGCGGGTCCGGCCTGATGGTGGGCGCCAACCGGCGCGGCGGCCCGCTCACCGTCCGCCTGTTCCGCCCGGCGACGACCCGGGTGCTGCTCGTCGGCGGGGTGCCCGCCGCGCAGTTGCTGGTGCTGCGGGCGTTGGCGCTCGGTGCCCGGGTGGCGGTGCAGACCACCAGGCCGCGCGCCTGGGAGGCGTTCGCGCGCGGGGTCGGCGGGCCCGGCGACGGGGTGCCGCTGCTCCCCCCGGGGCGGCCGGTCGGCGGCGCGCCCGGCTCGCCGCTGCGGCCGCTGCTGCTGGTGGTCGACGCCGGCCCGGTGCCGCCGGAGGTCGGTCCGGCGGCGGCCTGGCAGTCGGTGCTGGTGGTTCGCGACGAGCTGACCCCGGCGGACGCGCCGGCGCTGGCCCGCGCCGACCTGGCCGTGCTCCAGCCGCTCGACCCGGCCGAGGCCGAGTTGGCCGGCACCGCGCTGGGGCTCGGCGGTTCCGCCGGCTGGCTCACCCGGATCCGCGACGACATGGTGGCGGTGGTCAACCGGCGGGCGCTGCGGTGGGCCCTGCTGTCACCGACCCCGGTCGAGTCGCAGTTGGTCGGTCGTCCGGCCCGCCGCTGAGGCGCAGGCGCTTCCGCCGGTGGAAGGGGCGTGGCACGATCCCGGCCATGGATTTCCTGAAGGGTCTTCTGATCCGGGTGGCGTCGACGGCGGTGGCGTTCTGGCTCGCCACGTTGCTCATCCCGGGCATCACGCTCGACTCCGGGTCCGCCACCGAGACGGTGACGACGCTGCTGCTCGTCGCGGTGATCTTCGGCGTGGTCAACGCGGTGCTCCAGCCGATCATCAAGACCGTGGGGTGCGGCTTCTACCTACTCACCCTCGGGCTGATCGCGCTTGTGGTGAACGGGCTGCTGTTCCTGCTCACGAGCTGGATCGCCGGGGAGGCCGGGCTGCCCTTCCACGTGGACGGGTTCTGGCCGGCGGCGGTGCTCGGCGCGCTTCTCGTCGGCATCGTCACCTGGATCCTGGGCGCGGTCCTCGACCGCGACTGAGACGTCCTCGCCACCCGCCCGGCACTGCGTCCGGGCGGGCAGGCCAGTGCGCGGGAATTGGCTGGCGAGCGGCCCCCGGAGCGGCACTAGCCTCGGCCGGGTGTTCACTCTGACCCGCGCCGACGGCTACCAGCTCAGCACCGACCCCGACCGGCTCGACCTGGGCCGCGTGCACACCTGGCTCGCCACGGACGCGTACTGGGCGCGGGGGCGGGATCGGGAGACGGTCGAGCGCGCGTTCGCCGGCTCGATCGGCTTCGGCGTCTACCGTCCCGGTGACGGCCGGCAGGTCGCGGTCGGCCGGGTGGTGACCGACCGGGCCACGTTCGCCTGGCTGTGCGACGTCTACGTGGACCGGGCCGAGCGGGGTCGCGGGCTGGGCACCTGGCTGACCGCGGGCGTCCGCGACCACATGGCCGAACTGGGCGTACGCCGGATCATGCTGGCCACCGTGGACGCGCACGGCGTGTACGGGAAACTGGGCTTCCAGCCGGTGGCAGCGGACCGGTACATGGAGCTGGACGAGCGGTGACGCCGGTCACCGGAAAGGACCAGCGGCCGGCTTCACCACTTACGGTGGAGCGGTGAACCAGCTCCGCCTCGGCTACCTGTACGGCATCGGCGCGTACCTGCTCTGGGGCTTCTTCCCGATCTACCTGAAACTGCTCCGGCCGGCCGGGCCGGTGGAGATCCTCGCGCACCGGATCATCTGGTCGGTGGTGTTCGTGGCGCTGCTGCTGGCCGCCATGCGCCACGTCGGCTTCCTGCGGGCGCTGGCCCGGCGGCCCCGCGCGCTGGCCGGGATCGCGTTCGCCGCCGCGCTGATCGCGGTGAACTGGGGCACCTACATCTACGGCGTGAACTCCGACCGGGTGGTGGAGACCGCGCTCGGCTACTTCATCAACCCGCTGGTGTCGGTGCTGCTCGGCGTGTTCGCGCTGCGGGAACGGCTGCGCCCGGCGCAGTGGGTGGCGCTCGGCGTCGGCGCGCTCGCGGTGGCGGTGCTCACCGTCGACTACGGTCGCCTGCCCTGGCTGGCGCTCACGCTCGCGTTCAGCTTCGCCGGGTACGGCCTGGTCAAGAAGCAGCTCGGGCTGCCCGCCGCCGAGGGGCTCTTCGTCGAGTCGGCGGTGCTGGCGCTGCCCGCCCTGGCGTACCTGGGCTGGCTCGCCACGCGCGGCGACTCGACGTTCGGGCACGTCTCCGCCGGACACACCGCGCTGCTGGTGCTGGCCGGCGCCGCCACCGCGATCCCGCTGCTGTTCTTCGCCGGCGCGGCCAACCGGCTGCCGCTGTCCACCGTCGGCATGTTGCAGTACCTGGCCCCGATCCTCCAGCTCGGCTGCGGCGTGCTGCTCTTCCACGAGCCGATGCCGCCGGCCCGCTTGGCCGGCTTCGCCCTGGTCTGGCTCGCCCTCGTCGTCTTCACCGTCGACGCCCTGAACCACACCCGCCAGGCCCGGCGCACCCGCGCCCCACTCCCCTCCCCCCTTCCGCGCTGATTCCCGGAAAGCGGGGCTGTGGGGCCCGAAACAGCCACGCTTTCCGTGAATCAGCGCGCAACAGACGGGGGCGTGGGTGGGTGGTCAGCGGAGGTCGTAGGCGAGGATGGGAGTCTCGTCGCCACGGAGGAGTTCCAGGCGGACCAGGTCACCCCTGGTGAAGCGGGTGACGCCGGAGAACCGCAGGTCGTCGCCGGGCGCGGCCAGCCAGGACCCGATCTGCTCGGTCGCGCCGTCCGGGCCGTGCGCCACCAGCCGGAACGTGTACGCCTCGCGGTGCCCGGCCCGCCTGTCGTAGCCGCAGTGCATGGTGACCTCGGTGCCCCACGGCGTCTCGGTCAGCCCCACCTCGGCGTGCACCGGCGCGGTCCCGGCGACCGGCCGCATCGAGGTGAGCGCCACCGGCCGGGGAGCCGGCTCGGCCGGCGGCCGGACCAGCGTCACGCCCACGCCGGCCAGCACCGCGAGCACGGCGGCGGCGAGCGCTGTCGACGCGTACCGTCGTCGGGCGCGGGACCGGTCGCGGCGCTTGCGCGCCCGCGCGGCGTCGAGCAGCGCGGGCAGCCGTGAGGTCTCCGGGCCGACCTCCAGGAACTGCTCCAACCCGGCCGGGTCGAGCCGACCCAGCAGACCGGGCAGCACGGCGATCTCGGCCACCGCCTCCCGGCACTGCGCGCACCCGCCGAGGTGCCGCTCGTAGGCGGCGCGGTCGGCCGGGGCGAGGGCGCCCAGCACGTACGCGCCGTCGTCGTGCGCGAACTCGCAGCGGGTCATCCGGTCACCCCCATCTCGGCCAGCGCCAACCGTAGTGAGCGCAGCGCGTAGTGGGTGCGCGACTTCACCGTGCCCGGCGGTACGCCCAGCCGGGCCGCCGCCTCCGCCACCGACCGGCCCTGGTAGAAGCATTCGACGAGCACCTCGCGGTGGGTCGGGCTGAGGCGGTTGAGCGCCTCGGCCACCGTCCACGCCTCCACCGCGCGCTCCGTCTCGTCGACCGTCTCCGCGGTTTCCGGCAGCTCGTCGGTGTAGACCTCGCCCACCCGGGCGGAGCGGCGACGCCAGGCGTCGATGGCCAGGTTCCGGGCGGTGGTGAAGAGCCAGGCGCGGACCGAGCCACGCCGTGGGTCCAGCGACTCCGGGTGCCGCCAGGCCCGCAGCAGCGTCTCCTGCACCAGGTCCTCGGCGCGCGGCCGGTCGCCGTTGACCAGTCGCAGGGCGTGCGCGAACAGCGCGTCGGCGTGCTCGTCGTGCAGCGCGCGCAGCAGTTGGGCGTCGTGGTCGCTGATGGCGGTACCTCGCTTCCGGCGGCGGGGAGACCGGCGATGCGTTCGCCCGTCCGGGCGGGCGCGTTCGTCCTTCCATACGTGCCGGGCCGCCGAACGGTTCAGCCGCAGGTCACGCCGGAGCTGTTCACCTCCGGTTCAGGTTCGGGCCGACGCGCGCTCACCACGTGCTGGCACCGTCCGGCAGGTACGCGTCCGGGCCGACCGCCCGGCACGCCGTCCGACGTCCGACCAGGAGGCTCCACCCCATGAGCGAACGTCCTCGCCTGCTCCCGCTGCTGGGTGGCACCCGCCACGGCAGCCGCGACGCGATGACCTGTCTGTACCGGTGCGGCAACGCCTGCGACCACCCGGTGCCCAACTCGTCCGACAACCCGTACTTCGGGGACCTGGTCGACGCCGAGGTCTCCCGCCGTGGCGTGGTCCGGGCCGGCGCGGTCGGCGCGCTGGTGCTCGGCTTCGGTGGGGCCGCCGCGGGCGCGCTCGCCGGCGCGGCGCCGGCCGCCGCCGCGCCGGCCACCCCGACCGCCCCGGGCACGGACGAGGCTCTCGCCGCGTCCGCCCGCCCGGGCAGCGGCGCGCTGTCGTTCAAGCCGATCCCGCCGAACAAGCTGGACACGCTCGTGGTGCCGAACGGGTACGACCACGCCGTCGTCATCAAGTGGGGCGACGAGGTGGTGCCCGGCGCGCCCGCGTTCGACGTGCGTCAGCAGAGCGCCGCCGCCCAGGCCAAGCAGTTCGGCTACAACAACGACTTCGTCGGCGTGCTGCCGATCGACCGTAGGCGCGCGCTGCTCGTGGTCAACCACGAGTACACCAACGAGGACCTCATGTTCCCGGGCTTCACCAGCCAGGACGCGCTGACCGTGGAGCAGGTGCGGGTGGCGATGGCCGCGCACGGCATGTCCGTGGTGGAGCTGGAGCGGGTCACGGACACCGGCCAGTGGCGGCCGGTACGCCGGGGCCGGCGCGAGTACAACCGTCGGGTCACGGCGCTGGCCACGACGTTCGAGCTGACCGGCCCGGCCGCCGGGTCGGCGTGGCTGCGGACCGCCGCCGACCCGAAGGGCCGCACGGTCGTCGGCACGCTGAACAACTGCGCCGGCGGCGTCACCCCGTGGGGCACCGTGCTCTCCGGCGAGGAGAACTTCAACCAGTACTTCGTCGGCGGCGACGGCGCGCCGGAGGAGCTGAAGCCGAAGCTGGCCCGCTACGGCATCCCGACCGACGCGCGCTACCCGAGCGGCAGCCGCAAGTGGGACCGGGCCGACGAGCGGTTCGACCTGGCGAAGCACCCGAACGAGGCGCACCGGTTCGGTTGGGTCGTCGAAATCGACCCGTTCGACCCGCAGGCCCGTCCGCGCAAGCACACCGCGCTGGGCCGGGTGAAGCACGAGGGCGCGAACGTCATCGTGGCCCGCAACGGGCACGTGGTCGCGTACATGGGCGACGACGAGCGCTTCGACTACCTCTACAAGTTCGTGTCGGACAAGAAGTTCCTGCCGGGCAATTCCTGGGTGGCCCGCAAGCACAACCTGACGCTGCTGGAGTCGGGCACGCTCTACGTGGCCGCGCTGACCGGCGACAGCCCGGCCGGAGAGATCGACGGCAGCGGCACGCTCCCCGCCGACGGCGGCTTCGGCGGCCGGGGCCGATGGATCAAGCTGGTCAGCGGCAACCGCTCGTACGTGGACGGGATGACCGCCGCCGACGTGCTGACGTTCACCCGGCTGGCCGGCGACAAGGTCGGCGCGACCAAGATGGACCGTCCCGAGGACGTCGAGCCGAGCCTGCTCACCGGCAAGGTCTACGTGGCGTTGACCAACAACAGCGACCGGGGCAAGGTCGGCAAGGCGCCGGCCGACGAGGCGAACCCGCGTAACGCCAACAAGCACGGGCAGATCCTGGAGCTGGTCGAGGAGCGCGGCGACAACACCGCCGAGACGTTCACCTGGTCGCTGCCGATCGTCTGCGGTGACCCGACCGACGCCTCGACGTACTTCGCCGGGTACGACAAGACGAAGGTGTCGCCGATCTCCTGCCCGGACAACGTCGCGTTCGACGCCACCGGCAACCTCTGGATCTCGACCGACGGCAACGCGCTGGGCGGCAACGACGGCCTGTTCGCCACCGCCGTCGAGGGCCCGGAGCGCGGCCACCTGAAGCAGTTCCTCACCGTGCCGCTCGGCGCGGAGACCTGCGGCCCGTTCATCACCCGGGACAACCGGTCGGTGTTCGTGGCCGTGCAGCACCCGGGTGAAATCTCCGGCGCGTCCGTGGAGAACCCGGCCTCCACCTGGCCGGACGGTGACTTCGCCAAGCCCGGCGTGGTGGTCACCTGGCGCCTCGACGGGGGCCCGGTCGGCAGCTGAGCCAACCTCTGGGCGGTCCGGCGCTGGACCGCCCGCTGGAGGGCCACCATCCGGCCGGGATGGTGGCCCTTTCAGTTCTCGGTGGCGATCCCGTCGGCGATCGCCCGCGCGGCGGTGAGCAGTTTCGCCCGCACCACCCGTGCCGAGGTCATCATCTCGCTGGCCGGCAACGCGCAGGCCAGCACCACCCGCCGCTCGATGTCCTTGTCCGGGGCGACGAGCACCGCGGCGCACGCCACGCCCTGCCGGAACTGGCCCAGTTCCAACTGCATGCCGCGCCGGTCGCCGGCGGCCAGGTCGGCCTCGAACGCCTCGACCGTGGTGAGGGTGGCGGTGGTGAACGGCCGCATGCCGTACTCCCGCAGGTAGCGGAAGCGCTGCTCGGCGGTGAGCGTGGCGAGCAGGCTCTTGCCGAGCGCGGTGGCGTGCGCGCCCTCGGCGAAGCCCGGCACCAGATCCTCCAGGTACGGCGAGCGCGGCCCCTCGGCACACGCGGTCACCGCCACCTGCCCGCCGACGAAACGGCCGAGGTAGTGGCTCCAGCCGGTCTCCGCGGCGGCCCGGCGCAACGCCTCGCCGACCGCGGGCGGGCCCCGGAACGCGGTGACCAGCTCACGGTAGCGGTCGGCGATCTCCAGCCCGACGATGTACGTCCCGTCCTCGCGCCGAATCACGTAGCCCTCGTACGCGAGCGTGCGCACCAGATGGTAGGTGGTGGCCACTGTCAGTTCGCAGCGGCGGGCGATCTGCTTCACGGTGAGGCCCTTCGGCGCACGGCCGACCGACTCGAGCACTCGAAGCGCGCGGGAGACGCTGCGGATCAGGTCCGAAGGCTCCGCCAGAGGGTCGCGCACAACCACCTCCGCCGCCGGGGCTTACACCATATGAAAAAAGGTCCGGGTGCGAAATGCCTGTTCGGGTCGAGGATGTCAGATCACCGGGCACAGAACGTGCATCGACAGACACGATCAGCAGCGAAAACGCGGTCGGCGTAGGTTGACCGACAATGATTGAAACTATTTCGCGAACCGGTCGGCCAACGGCCGGGCGACCGGTCCGGGTCGGTGCCGGCGCCACCGTCACCACGATCGCCTGCGTCCTGCCGGTCTTCCTGGTCGGCGGCCTCGCCGTGCAGCTCGGCGACGAGTTGGGCTTCAGTCCGGCCGGGCTGGGCCTGGCCGTCTCGGTCTACTTCGGTATCAGCGCCCTCGCCTCGGTGCCGTCCGGCGCCCTGGTCGAGCGGTACGGGCCGGCGCCGGTGGCCCGCGTCGCCATCGTGCTCTCCGCCGGCTCGCTGCTGGCCGTGGCCGGCCTCGCCCGGTCGTACCCCACGCTGGTGGCGCTGCTCGCGCTCAGCGCCGCCGGCAACGCGCTCGGCCAGCTCGCCAGCAACGCCGCGCTGGCCGAGCACGTGCCCACCCACCGGCAGGGGCTCTCCTTCGGCGTGAAGCAGGCCGCCATCCCGCTCTCCACGCTGCTGGCCGGCGCGGCGGTCCCCACCGTCGCGCTGACCGCCGGCTGGCGCTGGGCGTTCGTGGCGGCAGCCGGGGCAGCGTTGGCCGCGCTGCCAGCCGTACCCCGGTCCGGTCGGGACCGGCGTACCCGGTCCGCCTCCACCGCCCGGGGCGGCGGCCGGGCCGCGCTGGTGGTGGTCGGGCTGGCCGCGACGCTCGCGGCCGGCGCGGCGAACGCGCTGGGCACGTTCCTGGTCGACTCGTCGGCCGCGCGAGGGCTCTCCCCCGGCCTGGCCGGCCTGACGCTCACCCTGGGCAGCGCGGTGTGCGTGTCCGCCCGCGTCGGCGTGGGGTGGCTGGCCGACCGGCGGGCCGGCGGGCACGTCGGCGTCGTCGCCGCGCTGCTGGTGACCGGCTCGGTGGGGCTGGTCCTGCTCTCCGTGGCCGGCCCGGTGCCGCTGGTCGCCGGCGTGGTGCTCGGCTTCGGGCTCGGCTGGGCCTGGCCGGGGCTGCTGACCTTCGCGGTGGTCCGGCTCCACCCGCGGGCCCCGGCCGCCGCCACCTCGATCACCCAGACCGGCGTGTACGCGGGCGGCTGCCTGGGCCCGCTCGGTCTCGGCGCACTGGCCGGCACGGCCGGCTATCCGGTGATGTGGCTGACCGCGGCCGGCGCCATGCTCCTCGCGGCCCTGCTCATGCTCCTCGGCGCCCGCCTGCTGTCCCGCCCCGCCTGAGCCCGTCCGTCCCGACACACCCCGCCCTGCCGGCGCGCCGCACCCTTCCGCTGTTCCGCTGTTCCGCCGGGCCACCGGGCCACCGGGCCACCGGGCCACCGGGCCACCGGGCCACCGGGCCACCGGGCCACCGGGCCACCGGGCCACCGGGCCACCGGGCCATACTGCCTCGGACGGCTATGACCAGGGGTCATATTTATGACCGTGTGGTATATGACTCCGCTGCGAACTTGTCCCCGGCGCAGATCACGCTCGGTAACGGCCGGTAACGGCACCGAGCGTCCGCGGTCCGGACGCATCGGGGTAATCGACCGCCTGACGACCGGAGCGGGTCAGCTGGTGCGGTCGGCGATGTAGTCGCAGAGGGATTCGAGGGCGCGGCGGGCCGGGCCCTCCGGGAGCGGAGCCAGGTGGGCGCGGGCATCCTCGGCATAGCTGCGCACCGTCTCCCGGGCACGCTTGAGCGCCGGGGACTCACGGAGCAGCGTGAGCGCCTCGGCGTGCAGCGCGTCGTCGACGAGCGGGCCGGTGGCCAGGATCTCCCGCAGCCGGACGCTGGCCGCGTCCGAGTCGTCGCCGGCGAGCGCGTAGAGCACCGGCAGGGTGGGCACGCCCTCGCGCAGGTCGGTGCCGGGCGTCTTGCCGGACTGCACCGACTCGCTGGCGATGTCCAGCAGGTCGTCGGAGAGTTGGAACGCGACGCCGATGACCTCGCCGTACCCGGCCAGGGCCTCGATGTGCGCGGCGGACGCGCCACCGAACATGCCGCCGAAGCGGGCCGAGGTGGCGATCAGCGAACCGGTCTTCTCAGCGATCACATGCAGGTAGTGCGCGACCGGGTCGGTGCCGCGCGGGCCGACCGTCTCGGCGATCTGACCGTGCACCAGGCGGGCGAACGTGCGCGCCTGCAACCGGACCGCCTCCGGGCCCAGGTCGGCCGCGATGTCCGCGGCCCGCGCGAAGAGGAAGTCGCCGACCAGGATGGCCACCGAGTTGCTCCAGCGGGAGTTGGCGCTCGGCGCGCCCCGCCGCACGGCCGCCTCGTCCATCACGTCGTCGTGGTAGAGCGTGGCCAAATGGGTGAGTTCCATCACCACCGCGGCCGGGACCACCTGGGCGGCCTCCGGATCGCCGAACTGGGCGCCCAACGCCACCAGCAGCGGCCGGAACCGCTTGCCGCCGGCCTCCATGAGGTGCCGGGCCGCGTCGGCCACCAGCGGGTCCGCGCTGGCCACGCCGGACCACAGTTGTGCCTCGACCCGGTCGAGGACGCCCAGCACGGACGCTTCGACGCGCGGGTCGGCGAGGTGCAGGCCGAGCGCGCCGAACTGACCTGAACGCTCGCCAGCCGGGTTCACCACGTCTTCAACCATGCCACACCCGTTCGACCTGCTCGGTGAGGGGGATACGGACCGGGGGCCGGTACGCCACGGCGTACCGGCCCCCGGGTGGAACCACTTCCGTCATCGGACGAATTCGGCGGCACCGGTGGTCAGGTCCAGCAGGGGCCCGGGGACCACACCGAGGACGAGCGTGGCGAGCACGCCGATCATCAGGGCGGCCGAGGTGAGCGCGCCCGGCACGGTCACCGTCGGAGTCGCCTCGCCCGGCTCCGACAGCCACATCATCACCACGACCCGCAGGTACGGGAAGGCCAGCACCATGCTGGTCAGCACGCCGGCGATCACCAGCCAGGCCTGGTCGGCCTCCAGCGCCGGGCCGAAGACCGCGAACTTGCTGGTGAAGCCGCTGGTGAGCGGGATGCCGGCGAACGCCAGCAGGATGAACGTGAAGATCGCCGCGAAGAACGGCGAGCGGCGGCCCAGCCCGGCCCAGCGGGACAGGTGGGTGGCCTCGCCGTCCGCGTCCCGCACCAGCGTCACCACGGCGAACGCGGCGAGCACCGAGAAGCCGTACGCGGCCAGGTAGAACATCGTGCCCGACAGCCCCTCCTTGCTGGGGGCCAGCACACCCACCAGCAGGTAACCGGCGTTCGCGATCGACGAGTACGCCAACAGGCGCTTGATGTCCGTCTGGGTGACCGCCAGCACGGCGCCGACCAGCATGGTCAGCACCGCCACCACACCGATCACCGGCGTGAAGTCCCAGGAGGCCCCGGCGAACGCGACGTGGAACACCCGCAGCAGCGCACCGAACGCGGCGACCTTCGTGCAGGCCGCCATGAAGCCGGTCACCGGCGTCGGCGCGCCCTGGTAGACGTCCGGCGTCCAGACGTGGAACGGCGCGGCGGCGGCCTTGAAGAGCAGACCGATGGCGAGCAGCGCCATGCCGGCGAAGAGCAGCACCTGGCTGGACGAGGACTCGCCGACCGCGGCGTGCACGGTGGCGAAGTCGACACCGGCGCCCCGGCCCGGGATGCCCGACGTGAAGCCGTAGATCAGGGCCACACCGAACAGGAAGAACGCCGAGGCGTACGCGCCGAGCAGGAAGTACTTCATCGCCGCCTCCTGGCTCAGCAGCCGCCGGCGGCGGGCCAGCGCGCAGAGCAGGTAGAGCGGCAGCGAGAAGACCTCGAGCGAGATGAACATGGTCAGCAGGTCGTTCGCCGCCACGAAGATCAGCATGCCGCCGATCGCGAACGAGATCAGCGGGTAGACCTCGGTGGCCCCGCCGACGCCGTCGGCCTGCTTCCGGTCCTCGGGCGACTCGGCGGTGACCGCCGCGTGCGCCACGAAGGCGCCGCCCCGCTCCACCGTGCGCTCGCCGACCAGCAGCAGCGCCATCACGGCCAGCACCAGGATGGCGCCCTGGAGGAAGAGCGTCGGCCCGTCCACCGCGATCGCACCGCCGGCGGTGACCAGCCGGGCGTCGGACTTCACGATCACCATGGTGATCGCGGCCAGCGCCGCCACCAGGGCGAGCGCGAGCTGCACCGCGTTGCGCAGCCGGCGCGGCACGAACGCCTCGACCAGGACGCCCAGCAGGGCGGCGCCCAACATGATCAGGATGGGAGCGAGCGCCGCGTAGTCGATCGACGGCAGCTTCAGTTCACTCACTTTGAAGCCTCCTGGACGCTGCCGACCTCAGGGGCGGGATCGGACTTGCCGACGTCCTGCATGGTCGCCTGGACGGCGGGGTTGATGACATCGGTGACCGGCTTGGGATAGAAGCCGAGCAGCACGATCAGCGCGATCAACGGCGCGACGACGACCTTCTCGCGCAGGCTGAGGTCCCGACGCATGCCCTCGACCTCGGTCAGCGCCGGGTTCAGCGTGCCCTGGGTGGTGCGCTGCACCATCCACAGCACGTACGCCGCCGCCAGGATGATGCCGAGCGTGGCGATCACCGCGACCGGCTTGTTGACGGTGAACGTGCCGATCAGCACCAGGAACTCGGAGACGAACGGCGCGGTGCCGGGCAGCGCCAGCGACGCCAGACCGGCGAAGAAGAGCACGCCGGCCAGCACCGGCACCAGCTTGCCCGCGCCGCCGAAGTCGCTGATCAGCGCCGAGCCACGCCGGGCGATCAGCATGCCGACCACCAGGAAGAGCAGGCCGGTGGCGAGACCGTGGTTGAGCATGTAGAGCACCGCGCCGGTGCCGGCCTGGGTGGTGAACGCGAAGATGCCCACCCCGATGAAGCCGAAGTGCGCGATCGAGGTGTACGACACCAGCCGCTTCAGGTCGTTCTGCCCGACCGCCAGCAGCGCCGCGTAGATGATGCCGATCACGCCGAGCGCCAGCGCGTACGGCGCGAACCAGCGGGACGCCTCCGGGAACAGCGGGAGGCAGTAGCGCAGGATGCCGAACGTGCCGACCTTGTCCAGCACACCGACCAGCAGCGCCGCCGCACCGGCCGGCGCGGCGCCACCGGCGTCCGGCAGCCAGGTGTGGAACGGGAAGAACGGCGCCTTGATCGCGAACGCGAGGAAGAAGCCGAGGAACAGCCAGCGGGCGGTGTTGGTGGCGAACTCGGCCTGGCTCAACGCCTGCCAGTCGAACGTCTTCCCGCCGACCACCCAGAGACCGATCACCGCGGCCAGCATGAACAGGCCGCCGACCAGCGAGTAGAGGAAGAACTTCACCGCCGCGTACTGCCGCTGGTGGCCGCCGTAGCTGCCGATCAGGAAGTACATCGGGACGAGCATGACCTCGAAGAACACGTAGAACAGGAAGACGTCGGCGGCGGCGAAGACGCCGATCATCGTGCACTCGAGGACGAGCAGCAGCGCGAAGTAGACAGGAACCGAACGCTTCGACTGCTCGGCGTCGTGCCACGACGCCAGGATCACCAGCGGCACCAGGATCGCGATCAGCATCAGCATGACCAGCGCGATGCCGTCCACCTCGAAGGTGAACCGCACCCCCCAGTTCGGGATCCACGCGTACGACTCGCGGAACTGGAACCGGTCACCGTCGGCGGAGAAGGCGAACCACATCACCACCGACAGCACCAGCACCAACAGCGACCAGCCGAACGCCACCAGCTTGGCCAGGTCCGGCCGCCGACGTGGCAGCAGCGCCACCACCAGCGCGCCGACCAGCGGCGCCACGGTCAGCACCGAGAGGAACGGGAAGTTGGACATTATTCGGCCTTACCTCCGTCGTGACTGCGTGGCCCGCCGGCGGGGGCGGCCGCGTTGAGGTCGATCACGCCAGCCACCCCGCCTGTACCGCCAGGAACGCCGCCACCACGAGCAGCGCGCCGGTCAGGATCGAGGTCGCGTACGACCGCACGAAGCCGGTCTGGAGCCGCCGGAGCCGGCCGGAGCCCCCGCCCACCGCGGCGGCCAGGCCGTTGACCAGCCCGTCGACGCCCCGGTTGTCGAGGAAGACGAGCGCCCGGGTGAGGAAGATGCCCGGCTTCTCGAAGACCGCCTCGTTGACGGTGTCCGTGTAGAGGTTCTTGCGGGCGGCGGTGACCAGCACGCCGGCCGGCTGCGGCTCGGTGGCCGTGCCGTTGCGGAACAGGAACCAGGCCAGCCCGGCACCGAGCACGGTGATCAGGATGGAGAGGATGGTGATCACGGTGTGCGAGAGCACGCCGTGCGCCTCGCCACCCGCCTCCTCGCCGAGCACCGGGGTCAGCCAGGACACCACGCTGTCGTTCAGCGTCATCAGACCACCGGCCACCACCGAGCCGGCGGCGAGCAGGATCAGCGGGATCGTCATGAGCTTCGGCGACTCGTGCGGGTGCTCGATGTCCTCGGTCCACCGCTTCGGGCCGTGGAACGTGAGCACGAAGAGCCGGGTCATGTAGAACGCGGTGAGCCCGGCGCCGAGCAGCGCGGCCATGCCGAACAGCCAGGCCGTCCAGCCCTCCCGCTCGAACGCGGACGCGATGATCGGCTCCTTGGAGAAGTAGCCGGAGAGCGGCGGGATGCCGATGATGGCCAGCCAGCCCATCATGAACGTCAGCCAGGTGACCTTCATGTACTTCGACAGGCCGCCGAAGCGGCGGATGTCCACCTGGTCGTTCATCCCGTGCATGACGGAGCCGGCGCCGAGGAACATGTTGGCCTTGAAGAAGCCGTGCGCCAGCAGGTGGATGATGGCCAGCGCGTACGCGCCGCCACCCAGGCCGACGCCGAGGAACATGTAGCCGATCTGGCTGACCGTGGACCAGGCCAGCACCCGCTTGATGTCGTCCTTCGCCGCGCCGATGACGCAACCCATCAGCAGCGTGAGCGCACCGACGCTGACCACCACGAGCTGGAGCGTCTCGTTCGCCGAGAAGATCGGGTTGGAGCGGGCGATCAGGTAGACGCCGGCGGTGACCATGGTGGCGGCGTGGATGAGCGCGGAGACCGGGGTCGGGCCCTCCATCGCGTCCGGCAGCCACGCCTGGAGCGGGAACTGGCCGGACTTGCCGGCCGCGCCGAGGAGCAGCAGCAGGCCGAGCACGAGCACGGTGGTGGAGGTCAGCGAGCCGACCCCGTTGAACACCTCGTCGTACTGAGTGGTGCCGAGCATGGCGAACATGACGAAGATGCCGATGGCCAGGCCGGCGTCGCCGACCCGGTTCATCAGGAACGCCTTCTTGCCGGCGGTGGCCGCGCTCGGCCGGCCGTACCAGAAGGAGATCAGCAGGTACGACGCCAGGCCGACGCCCTCCCAGCCGAAGTAGAGCATCACGTAGTTGTTGCCGAGCACCAGCAGCAGCATCGCGGCGACGAACAGGTTGAAGTACCCGAAGAACCGTCGCCGGCCCTCGTCGTGCGCCATGTACTCCACGGCGTAGAGGTGGATCAGGAAGCCCACCCCGGTGATCAGCAGCACGAACACCGCGGCCAGCGGGTCGAAGAGCAGACCGAAGTCCACCTTCAGGTCGCCGACCGTGATGAACTGCCAGAGGCTTGACTGGACCTGCTTGTTCTCCAGGCCTCGGAGCTGGAAGAAGTAGGTCAGGCCGAGCACGAACGCGGCGCCGATGGCCGCCACGCCCAGCCAGTGGCCCCAGCGGTCCGCCCGCTTGCCGAGCAGCAGCAGGACCGCCGCGCTGACCAGCGGGATCGCCACCAGCAGCCAGACACTGCCCAGCAGCCCATCCGCCGTAGCGAATTCCACAGTCTGTTCCACGACTGGCCCCTCAGTACTTCAGCAGGTTGGCGTCGTCGACGCTGGCCGAGCGCCGGGTCCGGAAGATCGCCATGATGATCGCGAGCCCGACCACGACCTCGGCCGCCGCCACCACCATCACGAAGAACGCCATGATCTGGCCGTTCAGGTCACCGTTGATCCGGCTGAACGTGACCAGGGTCAGGTTGGCCGCGTTGAGCATCAGTTCGACGCACATGAACAGCACGATCGCGTTGCGCCGGACCAGCACGCCCACGGCGCCGATGGTGAACAGCACCGCCGCGAGGATCAGGTAGTAGTCCGGCGTCATTTGTCAGTGCCCTTCAGTGCGGTCTCCTCCGACGTCATGTCGCGCACCGGCATGATCTCCGGGATGCCACGGTCGGTCAGCCGGCCGTCCGGCAGGCGGGCCGGCGTGGCCACCGAGGAGGAGGTGGCGAAGACGCCCGGGCCGGGCTTCGGGCCGGGGTAGTTACCGGGCCGGAACCGCGCCTTCATGGTGGCGACCTGGTCCATCCGGTCCTCCTTGCGCCGCTCCACGTGCGCCAGCACCATCGCGCCCACCGCGGCGGTGATCAGCAGCGCCGAGGTCAGCTCGAAGGCGAAGACGTACTTGGTGAACAGCAGCCGGGCGATGCCCTGCACGTTGCCCTCGGCGTTCGCCTGGTCGAGCCCGACCGCCTGCACGCCGTCGAGCGCGCGGTAGAGACCGGTGCCGACCAGGCCGGCGAAGCCGAGCCCGAGCACCACCGCGGCGACCCGCTGGCCGCGCAACGTCTCGATCAGCGAGTCGGACGCGTCCCGGCCGACGAGCATCAGCACGAACAGGAAGAGCATCATGATCGCGCCGGTGTAGACGATGATCTGCACCATGCCGATGAACGGGCCGGCCTGGAGCACGTAGAACACGCCCAGGCAGAGCATGGTCAGCACCAGCCAGAGCGCGGAGTGCACCGCGTTGCGGGCCCACACCATGCCGAGCGCCCCGATCAGGGCCAGCGGGGCGAGGATCCAGAACGTGACCTCCTCACCCCCGGTCACGTCGCCCGCCGCGGCGAGCACCGTAGAAGTGGTCATACCCCTGCTCCCTTGCCCGCCTCGGACCGCTGCGCGGCCTGCTCGGCGCCGGGGAAGGTCACGCCGGGGTGCTCCTCCACCTGGTACCGGCCGGGGCCCATCGACGAGTGCTCGGCACCGGCCGAGGTGCCCGGATTCTCCAGCGCACCGACGTAGTAGTCCTTCTCGCTGTCGCCCAGCCGCATCGGGTGCGGCGGCTGCTCCATGCCTTCGAGCAGCGGCGCGAGCAGCTGCTCCTTCGTGAAGATCAGGTCCTGCCGGTTGTCCCGGGCCAGCTCGTACTCGTTGCTCATGGTGAGTGAACGGGTCGGGCAGGCCTCGATGCAGAGCCCGCAGAAGATGCACCGGGCGTAGTTGATCTGGTAGTTGCTGGCGTACCGCTCACCCGGGGAGAAACGCTGCTCCTCGGTGTTGTCGCCACCCTCCACGTAGATCGCGTCGGCCGGGCAGGCCCAGGCGCACAGCTCGCAGCCGATGCACTTCTCCAGCCCGTCCGGGTGCCGGTTGAGGATGTGCCGCCCGTGGTAGCGCGGCGCCGAGACCGGCGGCTTGAACGGGTAGTCGGTGGTGACGACCTTCTTGAACATGTGCGAGAAGGTGACCCCGAAGCCCTTGAACGTTCCGGTGATCGCGCCCACGTCACACCTCCCTGGACTCGGAGCCGGCGACGACGTTGGCCGGCTCCCGCTCGGCGACCACGCGCTTGGTACGCGGGCTCGGCGGAACCTGAAGATCCATCGGTGGCAGCGGGAAGCTGCCGTACGGCCGGCTGTCCACCTGCTCCTGGGGCGACGGCTTCGGCTGCTTCTTCCGGCTCGGCCAGAAGAGCGTGGCCAGCAGCAGCACGCCCGCGCCGATGGCGGTGACGAGCAACCGGTCCCGGGTCTGCCAGTCCTCGATCGAGCGGAGCCCGGCGAGCACCAGGATCCAGACCAGGTTGATCGGCAGCAGCACCTTCCAACCGAAGCGCATGAACTGGTCGTACCGGAGCCGGGGCAGCGTGCCGCGCAGCCAGACGAACACGAAGACCAGCAGGATCACCTTGCCGAAGAACCACAGCATCGGCCACCAACCCTCGTTGGCGCCCGACCACAGCGTGATCGGCCAGGGGGCCCGCCAGCCGCCGAGGAACAGCGTCGTGGTGACCGCGGACATGGTCACCATGGCGACGTACTCGGAGAGCATGAACAGCGCGAACTTCAGCGAGCTGTACTCCGTCATGAAGCCCGCGACCAGCTCCGACTCCGCCTCCGGCAGGTCGAACGGGGCCCGGTTGGTCTCGCCGACCATGGCGATGAAGAAGATGATGAAGCTGGGCAGCAGCAGGATCGCGTACCAGCCCGGGGTGGGCAGGTCGAAGCCACCGATGCTGAGCTGCGTGCCGTCGGCCTGCTTGGCGACGATCCCGCTGGTCGACATCGTGCCGGCGGTCATGAAGACCGCCACGATGCTCAGCCCCATGGCGACCTCGTACGAGATCATCTGGGCGCTGGAGCGGAGACCGCCGAGCAGCGGGTACGTCGAGCCGGAGGCCCAGCCACCGAGCACGATCCCGTAGACGCCCATCGAGGAGCAGGCCAGGATCACCAGCACCGCCACCGACACGTCGGTGACCTGGAGCGGCGTCCAGTGGCCGAAGATGCTCACCTTCGGGCCGAACGGGATCACCGACAGCGCGGTGACCGCGGAGATCACCGAGATGGTCGGCGCGAAGAAGAAGACCACCTTGTCGGCGGCGCGCGGGAGGATGTCCTCCTTGAACGCCATCTTCAGGCCGTCCGCGAGCGTCTGGAGCAGGCCGAACGGGCCGACCTGGTTCGGGCCGGGTCGCACCGCCATCCGGCCGACCACCCGCCGCTCGAACCAGACGCCGAGCAGCGTGGCCAGCAGGCCGAACGCGAACGCGAAGACGATCTTCCCGAGGACCAGCCACCATGGGTCCTTGCCGAAGTCGGCCAGCGTCGGGTCCTGCGCCGCGAGGTAGACCGCGTTCACTGGTGTGCACCCCCTGCGTTGAGGAGCGGACCCGGCCGTGCGGCGGCATCCGCGGCGACGGGCGCCGCGGTCACCTTGACGACGTGACCGGACGTCGCGCCGAGGCTGCGCCGCACGGTCGAACCGGGTGAGTTGGTCGGCAACCAGACGACACCGTCCGGCATCTCGGTGATCGCCGCCGGCAGGGTGACCGCGCCGCGGTCGGTGCCGACCGTGACCGGGTCGCCGTCGGCCACGCCGAGCGTCTCGGCGGTGCCCTTGCCCAGCCGGACGACCGGCAGGCGGGCGGTGCCGGCGAGGTGCTCGTCGCCGTCGGTGAGGCTGCCCAGGTCGAGCAGTTGGTGCCAGGTCGCCAGCACGGCCTCGCCCGGTCCGGGCTGCGGCACGGCGGCCGGCTCGACCGAGGGGGCGGACGGCCGCTCGGTGCGGGTCCGGGGCAGCGCGCCCAGCTCGCGGCGCACGCTCAGCACGTCGCCGGTGCCGAGCCGCACGTCGAGCTGCGCGGCGATCGCGTCCAACACCCGGCCGTCGGTCATCGCGCCGGTGTCCAGCACCCGCTCGAAGGTCCGCAGCCGGCCCTCCCAGTCCAGGAAGCTGCCGGCCTTCTCGACCACCGGGGCGACCGGGAAGACCACGTCGGCCCGGCGGGCCACCGCGCTCATCCGCAGTTCCAGGCTGACCAGGAACGGCACCGCGTCCAGGGCCGCCTCGGCCCGGCGCGGATCGGCCAGGTCGGCCGGGTCGACGCCGGCCACCACCAGCGCGCCGAGCTTGCCGTCGGCCGCCGCGGCGAGGATGCCGTCGGTGTCGCGGCCCGCCTGGCTCGGGATCACCCCGGCCGGCAGGTCCCACGTCTCGCCCAGCTCCGCGCGGGCGGCCGGCTCGGTGACCACCCGTCCGCCGGGCAGCAGGTTCGGCAGGCAGCCCGCGTCGACCGCGCCGCGGTCACCCGCGCGCCGCGGCACCCAGGCCAGCCGGGCGCCGGTACGCCGGGCCACGTCCGCCGCCGCCGACAGGCCGCCGGGCACCGCGCCCAGCCGCTCGCCGACGATCAGGATCGCGCCCGGCTGCCCCAGCGCCTCGGCCACCGTGGCGTGCTCGGCCAGCACGCTGGCCTCCTCGCCCGGCACCACCCGGGCCAGCTTGGCCCCGAGCTTCTCCAGGCCGCGGGTCGCGAACGGCGCGATCGCGTACACGGTGAGCGTCTTCTTCAGGTACGCCTTGCGCAGCCGCAGGAAGAGGATCGGGCACTCCTCCTCCGGCTCCAGGCCGACCAGCACCACGGCGGGCGCGTTCTCCACGTCCGCGTAGGTCACGTCGGTGACCCCGGCGACGTTGCTGGCCAGGAAGTCGGCCTCCTCGCGGGAGACCGGACGGGCCCGGAAGTCGATGTCGTTGGTGTGCAACGCGACCCGGGCGAACTTGGCGTACGCGTAGGCGTCCTCGACGGTGAGCCGGCCGCCGGTGAGCACCGCCGTGCCGGTCGCGTCGTCGCGGGCCGCGCGCAGCCCCTCGGCGGCCCGGGTGAACGCCTCGCTCCAGGACGCCTCGCGCAGCTCACCGGTCTTCTCGTCGCGCACCAGCGGGGTGGTGAGGCGGTCGAACGCGCGGGCGTACTGGAAGCCCCAGCGACCCTTGTCGCAGTTCCACTCCTCGTTCACCGCCGGGTCGTCGCCGGCCAGCCGGCGCAGCACCTTGCCCCGCCGCCAGTCGGTGCGCTGCGCGCAGCCGGCCGAGCAGTGCTCGCAGACGCTGGGCGAGGAGACCAGGTCGAACGGGCGGGAGCGGAAGCGGTACTGCGAGCCGGTCAGCGCGCCCACCGGGCAGATCTGCACGGTGTTGCCGGAGAAGTAGGAGTTGAAGGGGACGTCTCCCTCGTCGCCCTCCTCACCGTACGCGTCGTCCCGGTAGATGTTGATCTCCTCGTGCGAGGAGCGGCCCATCAGGTCGATGAACTTGTCGCCGGCGATCTCCTCGGAGAATCGGGTGCACCGCTGGCAGAGCACGCAGCGCTCGCGGTCGAGCAGCACCTGGGTGCTGATCGGCAGCGGCTTCGGGTACTCCCGCTTGTGCTCGTGGAAGCGCGAGTCCGTCCGGCCGGTGGACATCGCCTGGTTCTGGAGCGGGCACTCGCCGCCCTTGTCGCACATCGGGCAGTCCAGCGGGTGGTTCAGGAGCAGCAGCTCCATCACCCCCTCCTGGGCCTTCTTCGCGACCGGCGAGGTGAGCTGGGTCCGCACCACCATGCCGTCGGCGACGGTCTGGGTGCAGGAGGCGACCGGCTTGCGCTGGCCCTCCACCTCCACCAGGCACTGCCGGCAGGCGCCGGCCGGGGCCAGCAGCGGGTGGTCGCAGAAGCGCGGGATCTCGGTGCCCAACTGCTCGGCGACCCGGATCAGCAGCGCCCCCTTCGGCGCGGTGACCTCGACGCCGTCGATGGTCAGCGTGACGGTCTCGGTCTGCTTGGCTACGTCCGTCATCAGTGCGCCCCTACCAGGGTCTTCTCCGACAGCTTCGGTGCGGTACGTCCCTCGATGTAGTCGAGGTAGTCCTGCTTGAAGTACTTCAGCGACGAGGTCACCGAGCTGGTCGCGCCGTCACCCAGACCGCAGAACGAACGGCCGAGGATGTTGTCGCAGGTGTCGAGCAGGGTGTCCAGGTCCTCGTGGGTGCCCTGGCCGGCCAGGATGCGCCGGTAGACCCGGACCATCCAGTAGTTGCCCTCCCGGCACGGGGTGCACTTGCCGCACGACTCGTGGTGGTAGAACTCCAGCCACCGGTAGGTCGCGTACACCGGGCAGTCCTGGTCCGAGAAGATCTGGGTGGCCGTGGTGCCCAGGATCGAGCCGGCCGCCGCCACCCCCTCGAAGTCCAGCGGCACGTCCAGGTGCTCGGCGGTCAGCAGCGGCGTCGACGAGCCGCCCGGGGTCCAGAACTTCAGCTCGTGCCCGGGCTGCATGCCGCCGGCCAGCTCGATCAGCTCGCGCAGCGTGATGCCCATCGACGCCTCGTACTGGCCGGGGTTGGCGATCCGGCCGGAGAGCGAGTAGATCATCGGGCCGGACGACTTCTCCGTGCCCATGGTCTTCCACCACTCCGCGCCGCCCAGCACGATGTACGGCACGCTGGCGATGGTGCCGACGTTGTTGACCACGGTCGGGCTGGCGTACAGGCCGTGGGTCGCCGGGAACGGCGGGCGCAGCCGGGGCTGGCCCCGGAAGCCCTCCAGCGAGTCCAGCAGCGCGGTCTCCTCACCGCAGATGTACGCCCCGGCGCCGGAGTGCACCACCAGGTCCAGGTCGAAGCCCGAGCCGAGGACGTTCCGGCCGAGGTAGCCCTTGGCGTACGCCTCGGCGACCGCGCTGCGCAGCCGGCGGGCGGCGTGCACGGCCTCGCCGCGGATGTAGATGTAGGCCCGGTTGGCCCGGATCGCGTACGAGGCGATGATGACGCCCTCGACCAGCGAGTGCGGGTCGTGGGTCATCAGCGGCAGGTCCTTGCAGGTGCCCGGCTCGCCCTCGTCGGCGTTCACCACCAGGTAGTGCGGCTTCCCGTCGCCCTGCGGGATGAAGCCCCACTTGAGCCCGGTCGGGAAGCCCGCGCCGCCCCGGCCGCGCAGCCCGGAGTCCTTGATGAGCTGGATCAGGTCGTCCGGGTGCGCCTTGAGCGCCTTGCGCAGGGCGGCGTAGCCGTCCAGCTTCTCGTAGGTGCCGAGCCGCCAGGCGTCCGGCGACAGCCAGCGCTTGGTGAGCACCGGCGTGAGCTTGGCCAGCGTCTCCGGCCGAGGAGTGGTCACTTCCGGACCCCCGTTCCGCTCGCGTCCGCCGGGTCGGCGCCGTCGGCGTCCGTACCGGCTTCGGCGTCCTTGAGGTTGCGCTCCTGGGCGCCGGCCGCGTCGCCGGCGGGCTTGCCGTCACCGGCCGGCGGGTTCGCCGCCGCGCCGGCCGCCTCCGCCGCCCGCGCGTCGCGGGGCGCCGGGGCCGGGCCGTCCGTCGGGACCTTGGTGCCGGGCGCGTCCGCGACCGGGGTCCGCGCGTCCGGCTGCCGGGTCTCGGCGGTGCGCACCTGCGGCGACTTGTCGTCCGGCGCCTTCACGTCCGGCGCGGTGGTGCCGCTGGCCGCCGCCGGCGTCGCCGGCTCGGCCGCGCCCGCGTTGCCCGGGGTGTCGGCCTTCGCCGTGGTGTCGGCCTTCGCCGGCTCGACTGCCTTGGCCGGCGCGGGGGCCGGCTTCCCGGCCTCGGCCTTCGCCTTCGCCTCGGCGGCGGCCCGGTCGGCCTCGGCCTTGCTGCGGATCGGCGTCCTCGGGTCGAAGCCCGGCACCGAGATGCCGTGCTGCTCGGCCAGGCGCAGGCCGCGCAGGCTCGGCTCGCCCGGCCCGCCGTCGGCCACCGCGCCGTCCCGCTCGTCGGCGAAGCCGGCGAGCTGGACCGCCATCTCCTTGAGCGTGCAGAGCCGCGCGCCCCGGGTCGGCATCGGCCGGCCGCCGGCCTGCAACTCCTGCACCACGCCGAGCGCGCCCTGCGGCTCCACGTTGTCGAAGAAGTCGTAGTTGACGGTCATCACCGGGCCGTAGTCGCACGCCGCCAGGCACTCGGCGTGCTCCAGGGTGATCTTCCCGTCGGCGGTGGTCTCCTCGTGCCCGACGCCCAGGTGCTCGGCGAGCGTGTCGTACACCGCCTGGCCGCCCAGCACGTCGCACATCGTGTTGGTGCAGACGCTGACCAGGTAGTCACCGGTCGGCTTGCGCTTGTACATGGTGTAGAAGGTGGCGACGGCGCCGACCTGGGCCTTGTTCAGCCCGAGCACCTCGGCGCAGAACTCGACGCCGGCCGGGGAGACGTACCCCTCCTCGGACTGCACCAGGTGCAGCAGCGGCAGCAGCGCCGAACGGGACCGGTCCGCCGGGTACCGGGCGATGATCTCCCGCGCCCGCAGCCGGGTCTCTTCGGTAAACGTGGTGCTCATCGGTCACAACCACCCATCACGGGGTCCAGCGAGGCGCCACCGGCGATCACGTCGGCGATCAGGCCGCCCTCGGCCATCGCCGGGAGGGCCTGGAGGTTGACGAAGCTCGGCTCCCGGTAGTGCACCCGGTACGGCCGGGTGCCGCCGTCGGAGACCGCGTGCACGCCCAGCTCGCCGCGGGGCGACTCGATGCCGACGTAGACCTGGCCGGGCGGGACCCGGAAGCCCTCGGTGACGAGCTTGAAGTGGTGGATCAGCGACTCCATCGACTGACCCATGATCTTGGCGACGTGCTCCAGCGAGTTGCCCATGCCGTCGACGCCGATGGCGAGCTGCGCCGGCCAGGCGATCTTCTTGTCGGCGACCATCACCGGGCCCGGCTTCAACCGGTCCAGCGCCTGCTCGACCAGCTTCAGCGACTCCCGGATCTCGGCCAGCCGGACCAGGTAGCGGCCCCACACGTCGCCGTCGGTGTGGGTCGGCACGTCGAACTCGTACGTCTCGTACCCGCAGTACGGCATGGTCTTGCGCAGGTCCCAGGCGAGCCCCGCCGAGCGGAGCACCGGGCCGGTGATGCCGAGCGCCACGCAGGCGGTCACGTCGAGCACCGCGACGTTAGTGGTGCGCTCGATCCAGATCGGCTGCCCGGAGAGCAGGTTCTCGTACTCCTTGAGCTTCTTCGGCATCAGCACCAGGAAGTCGCGGATCTTGCGGATCGCATCGTCCGGCACGTCCTGCGCCACCCCGCCCGGCCGCACGTACGCGTGGTTCATCCGCAGGCCGGTGATGGTCTCGAAGATGTCGAGGATGTACTCCCGCTCGCGGAAGCCGTACAACATCATGTTGATCGCGCCCAGCTCCATGCCGGTGGTGGCCAGCCAGACCAGGTGCGAGGAGATCCGGTTCAGCTCCATCATCAGCACCCGGATGGTGGTGGCCCGCTCGGTGACGTCGTCGGTGACGCCGAGCAGCTTCTCCACCGCGAGCGCGTACGCCGTCTCGTTGAAGATCGGCGAGAGGTAGTCCATCCGGGTCACGAACGTCGAGCCCTGGACCCAGTTGCGGTACTCCAGGTTCTTCTCGATGCCGGTGTGCAGGTAGCCGACGACGGAGCGGGCCTCGCGGACCGTCTCGCCCTCCAGCTCCAGGATCAGCCGGAGCACGCCGTGCGTGGACGGGTGCTGCGGACCCATGTTGACGACGATCCGCTCGTCGTTGATCGGGTCGGTGCCGGAGACCACCTGGTCCCAGTCCCCACCGGTGACGGTGAAGACCTTGCCCTCGGTGGTCTCGCGCTCGGTCGCGTAGTTCGACGTGGTCACTGGTAGGACCTCCTACGGTCCGGCGGGGGAATTTCCGCACCCTTGTACTCGACGGGTATGCCGCCGAGCGGGTAGTCCTTGCGCTGCGGGTGCCCCTCCCAGTCGTCCGGCATCAGGATCCGGGTCAGGTTGGGGTGGCCGTCGAAGACGATGCCGAACATGTCGTACGCCTCCCGCTCCTGCCAGTCGGCGGTCGGGTAGACGGCGGTGACGCTCGGCAGGTGCGGCTCCTCGACGGAGACCGCGGCCTCCAGCCGGACCTGCCGCCGGTAGGTCATCGAGGTGAGCTGGTAGACCACGTGCAGCCGGCGCGCGTCGGCGCCCAGGTAGTCCACCCCGGACACCGAGGAGAGCAGCTCGAAGCGCAGCGACAGGTCGTCGCGCATCACCTGGCAGACCTCGGCGATCCGCTCCGGGCGGACGTGCAGGGTCAGCTCGCCCCGGTCGACCACCACCTTCTCGATCGCGTCACCGAAGGCCGGGTACGCCTCCTCCAGCGCGTCCCGCACCTCGTCGAAGTAGCTCCCGTACGGGCGGGCGGCCTCCTCGATCGGCTTGCGCTGGCGGACCAGGCCGCCGTAGCCGGAGACGTCACCGGTGCCCTGGTTGCCGAACATGCCCCGCCCGGCCGGGCTGGCCGGCGGGTACTCCGCCGGCGCGGTGCCGCTGGCCCCGGCGGGAGTGGTCGGCACCGGCACCCCGCCGTCGTTGTTCCTGTCGTTCGGCGAGGTCATTTCGGGCCTCCCTGCGTCTGGAGGTGGTTCTGCGCCTTCATCCAGTTCTCGATCCGCAACTGCTCCTCGCGCCCCTCGCGGACCGCCTTCGTCCACTCGGCACGCCGGGCCTTGTCGTTGCGGTACGACGACGGCATCGAGCCGTACGGCACGACCGGCACGTCACCGCGCTCCTTGCGGGCCTCCAGCATCTTGCGGCCGTTCGGGCCCAGCGGCTCGTACATGATCTTCTCGCGCAGCTTCAGCACCGCGTCGATGAGCATCTCCGGCCGGGGCGGGCAGCCGGGAAGGTACATGTCGACCGGAACGACGTGGTCGACGCCCTGCACGATGGCGTAGTTGTTGAACATGCCGCCGCTGCTGGCGCAGACGCCCATCGAGATGACCCAGCGGGGCTCGGCCATCTGGTCGTAGATCTGCCGCAGCACCGGGGCCATCTTCTGACTGACCCGGCCGGCCACGATCATCAGGTCCGCCTGCCGGGGCGAGGCGCGGAAGACCTCCATGCCCCACCGGCCCATGTCGTAGTGCGGGCCACCGGCGGCCATCATCTCGATGGCGCAGCAGGCCAGACCGAAGGTGGCGCCCCAGACGGACGACTTCCGCGACCAGTTCACCAGCTTCTCGACGCTGGTGAGCAGGACGCCGGAGGGAAGCTTCTCCTCGATGCCCATCTGCTACCTCCTCAGTCCCAGTCCAGCCCGCCGCGCCGCCAGACGTAGGCGTAGGCGACGAAGACCGCGACGATGAACATGACCATCTCCACGAAGCCGAAGATCGGCAGGGCGTCGAAGGAGACCGCCCAGGGGTAGAGGAAGATGATCTCGATGTCGAAGACGATGAAGAGCATCGCCGTCAGGTAGAACTTGATCGGGAACCGGCCGCCGCCGACCGGCTGCGGGCTCGGCTCGATGCCACACTCGTACGCCTCGAGCTTGGCCTTGTTCAGACGCCGGGGGCCGGCGAATCGGGCAGCGGCCACGGAGAACAGCGCGAACCCCGCGGCGAGGGCGAACAGCCCGATGATGGGTGCATAAGGAGAGAGCGTCATCGTTGTCCCCTGCTCGTCCTTCCCTGACCTCGGTGGTTGGCCAAAATCACACTATTCACGTCCCTGACGACAGCGGTCGGCGGGGGTCGATCTCTCCGCTCCGTGGTCGGTCGACCGCGGGCCGGTGGTCTCGTCACACGGCCGGGGCCACCTTCGTCATGGCGTTGATGACCCGGTCCATCGCGTCCCCGCCGCGCGGGTCGGTCAGGTTCGCCAGCAGCTTCAGCACGAAGCGCATCAACAGCGGGTGCGGCATGCCGTGCTTGGTGGCCATCCGCATCACCTCGGGCCGACCGATCAGCTTCACGAAGATCCCGCCGAGCCGGTAGTAGCCGCCGAAGCGGGCCTTCAGCTCCTGCGGGTACGCCATCAGCGCCCGTTCCCGCTCCGCGCCGGCCGGACGGGCGAGCGCCTGCACGGCGACCTCGGCGGCCAGCTCACCGGACTCCATCGCGTACGCGATGCCCTCGCCGTTGAACGGGTTGACCATGCCGCCGGAGTCGCCGACCAGCAGCACGCCGCGGCTGTAGTGCGGGACCCGGTTGAAGCCCATCGGCAGCGCGGCGCCGAGGATCGGCCCGTCCGCGTTGGTCTCGTCGGTCATCCCCCAGTCCTCAGGGGTGTTGGCCAACCAGTCGGTGAGCAGCCGGCGGTAGTTCGTCCTGCCGAACGCCGTGGAGGAGTTGAGCACACCGAGGCCGACGTTCACCCGGCCGTCGCCGAGGCCGAAGATCCAGCCGTAGCCGGGCAGCAACGCGTCGTTGCCCTTGGCGCGCAGCTCCAGCCAGGACTCCAGGTAGTCGTCGTCGTGCTTGGCGGGTGAACGGTAGTAGCGGCGGACCGCCACCCCGATCGGCCGGTCCTCCCGCTTGGCCATGCCGAGCGCGAGCGGGAACCGGCCGGAGACGCCGTCCGCGGCGACCACCAGCGGCGCGTGGAAGGTGGCCGGCTCCTTGTCGGGGCCGACCTCGGCCTGCACGCCGGTCACCCGGTCGTCGGCGTCGAGCACCGGGGCGAGGACGTTGACGCCGGTGCGCAGCTTCGCGCCGGCGGTGACGGCCCGCTGGGCGAGCAGGTCGTCGAAGTCGAGCCGGGTCCGGACCAGGCCGTAGTTGGGGAAGCTGGCCAGGTCGGGCCAGTCCAGCTCCAGGCGTACCCCGCCGCCGATCACCCGCAGGCCCTTGTTGTGCAGCCAGCCGGCCTCGGGCGAGGTGTCCACGCCCATCCGGACGAGCTGCCGTACGGCACGGGGCGTGAGCCCGTCACCGCAGACCTTCTCCCGGGGGAACTCCGTCTTCTCCAGCAGCAGCACGCGTACGCCGTGCCGCGCCAGGTGGTATGCCGTGGCCGATCCTCCGGGACCGGCGCCCACGACGATGACGTCGGCGTCGTTCTCCACCGCGGTCATCCGCGCCTCCTCCCGCATGCTCGTGAAATGCTTCACAAGCCGATCGGGTTGGAGTCTATGACCGGCGTTACACCTGTATGCGCTGAGGGGGGCCTAACTTCCGCAGGAACCCGCCGGTGAGCGCGCGCAGATCGGTCATGGGCGGGCCGGCGCGGTCGGTCCCAACCCGGCGTCGAGCCGGATCGTCTCGGGTAGGTGGTCGCGCAGCGCGCCCCCGGCCGCGCGGTCCAGCGCCGCCAGCACCTCGGCGACCACCTGACGGACCTCGGTGGGATCCGCGCCGGCCAGCTCCCTGAGCTGGGCGATCAGTTCGGCGGCGTCGTCGTCGGTGGCGGCGGCGTGGTCGGGTCCCGTCATGGGCGCGAGCCTACGACGGGAATCAGGCTCAAGCCGGACATTCACGAAATGCCCCGCTGAGAGCCAGGGCGATCAGTTCCGGACGGCCCGGTGCAGCGCGACGACACCGCCGGTCAGGTTCCGCCACGCCACCCGACCCCAGCCGGCCGCGCCGACGCGCGCCGCCAGCGCCGCCTGATCCGGCCAGGCCCGGATCGACTCGGCGAGATAGACGTAGGCGTCGGGGTTGCTGGAGACCGCGCGCGCCACCGTCGGCAACGACCGCATCAGGTACGACAGGTAGACCGTGCGGAACGCCGGGTTGACCGGGGTGGAGAACTCGCAGACCACCAGCCGCCCACCCGGCCGGGTCACCCGGGCCAGTTCGCGCAGGGCGGCGTCGGTGTCGTTCACGTTGCGCAACGCGAAGGAGATGGTCACCGCGTCGAAGGTGGCGTCCGCGAACGGCAGCCGCAGCGCGTCGCCGGCCAGCAACGGCACCGCCGGGCGGGTCCGCTTGCCGGCGTGCAGCATGCCCAGCGACAGGTCCGCGCCGACCGCGTACGCCCCGGAGTGGGCCAGCTCCTCGGTCGAGACGCCGGTGCCGGCGCCCACGTCCAGCACCCGCTCGCCGGGGCGCAACCCGAGCGCCGCCCGGGTGGCCCGCCGCCAGGGCCGGTCCTGCCCGAAGGAGAGCACGGTGTTGGTCAGGTCGTAGCGGGCCGCCACGCCGTCGAACATGGCGGCGACCTCGTGCGGCTGCTTCTCCAGGCTGGCGCGTCGGCCCTGCGGGGTACGGCTCACCCCTCCACTCTGCCAGCCGCGACGACCCGGGTACGGCGCGGGGGCGAGGTGGTCGCCCACCCCGCCCCCGCCGTGTCCGGAGCGTCCGGCTCAGTCCCCGGTGCGCTCGTCGGTCGGGGCGACCAGAACCACCTTGCGACGGCGGGACAGCACCACCAGCGCCGCGCCGGCGGCGAGCACCAGCGCGCCGATGCCGCCGATCAGGCCGACCTGCATACCGGTCACCGGCAGGCCGCCGTCACCGGAGCCGCCGCCGCTGCCGCCACCCGTGGTCGGGGTCGGAGTCGGGGTCGGGACCGCGGTCGCGCCGCCGCTCGGGCTCGGCTCGGCGGTCGGGGTGCCGGTCGGCGTCGGGGTCGGGGTCGGCTGCCCGTTCGGGTCCACGAAGACGTCGAACTGGGCGGTGTTGTCGACGTCGTCGACCTCGGAGAAGGCCCGGCGCTGCGCCGAGCTGGCGACGCGCGGCTCCTCCTCGGGCTCGCCGGACGCGGAGTCCAGGCCGGCGGCGAAGACGAAGCCGGGCCGGAGCAGCTTCTCGGTCACGTCCGCGCCGACCTTCACCCGCACGCCGGCGGTGTAGAACTGGCCCGGCTTCAGCACCGCGCCCCGGTCCTCGCAGTACGCCTGCGCGAAGCCGCCCAGGTCCTGCTCGACGCAGCCCTCGGGCAGCTCGGCGAAGGTGACGCCGGCCGGCAACGTGATGCCGTACGCGACGCCGGTGGCCTTCCGGCTGCCGTCGTTGAAGACGGCCCAGTCGAGCGGCGCGGTCTCGCCCGGCCGGACCGGACGCAGGTTCGCCTCGCCGGCATCGTCGCCGTCGACCTGCACGTCGGCGTACACGTCCTGCACCCAGGTGGTGAGGTCGTAGCCGGGGGCGGTCACGGTGATGTCGTGCTCGACCGAGTTGTTCTCCAGGTCGGGGTCGGCGGTGGCCGCGCTGATGGAGACCTTCAGCGTGCCGGCCGCACCCTTGCCGCCGGTGGAGAACAGCGGGATGCCGAAGTCCTCGGTGGTACCCGCGGCGAGGTCGCCGAGCAGGCAGGTGAAGGAGGTGCCGGTCACCTCGCAGCCCTCCGGGACCAACACGCCGACCTTGCGGTCCTTCAGGCCCTTCGTCTCCACCGTGACCCGGACGCCCTTCGCGTCGACGGCGCCGGTGGTGTTGTCCACCTGGAACTTGAACGGCTTGGCCCGGGCCTCGTCGACGCCCTTGGCGAGCTGGTAGCTGAGCGGGACGAGCTGAAGGTCGGCCTCGTCGGCGGCGTGCGCCGGGCCGGCGGCGGCGAGGCCGGCGGTGGAGAGCAGCGCCACCACACCGGCACGCGCCAGAGTGGATCGGTATCGGAAAGTCATGGTTCCCCCGGGGGTAGGGACGTGCCGATCAGGCACGGAACGAACGGACGGTACCGGAGCGACGCGGCGCGGCGCCAGCGTCCCACGGGTGGGAATTGCCACCGTCCCCCACCGACAGCAGGGGCGGGATGGTCACCCATCCCGCCCCTGCCGCGGTGCGTTATGTGAACGGCCCTCATGGGCCGATGGAGGACGACGGTCCGCCGAACGCCGCCAGCGTAGCCGCGACGGCGACCGGCGTGGCCACGCTCGCCCGGGTCGCCGCCGACCTGTTACCTGGCAGCTCGCGGCCCGGATGGGCGGTGTCGAGCGGGGACGTTAGCGGCTCCCGATCAGGCCCGTCGAGGGCCACGCCGAAGCTCCACCGGAAACGGGACGACACCCGGCCGCACGACGCTCCCGACCGACCGAACGGTGGACCGGTCAGTTCGCCTCCACCAGCGGCAACGACTTCCCGACGCCGCCGCCCGGCAGCGCGATCGAGGAGAAGTGCGAGACCACGCGGTCGTCACTCGGGTCGTCGGCGGGCGTGCGGTGCACCGCGAGCCGGCGGTAGAGCGTGTCCCGCTGGGCCGGGATCCGGTCCGCCGACCGGATCATGCCGATCAACTCGTGCAGGTTGGACCGGTGCCGGGCGCCGGCCGAGGAGATGACGTTCTCCTCCAGCATGATCGAGCCCAGGTCGTCCACGCCCATGTGCAGCGCGAGCTGCCCGACGTCCTTGCCGGTGGTCAGCCAGGAGGCCTGGAGGTGCGGCACCGTCTCGAAGAAGAGCCGGGCCACCGCGACCAGGCGCAGGTATTCCAGCGCGGTGGCCTGGGTGCGGCCCTTCAGGTGGTTGTTCTCCGGCTGGTACGTCCACGGGATGAAGGCCCGGAAGCCACCGGTGCGGTCCTGCACGTCCCGGATCATCCGCAGGTGCTCGATGCGCTCCGCGTTGGTCTCGCCGGTGCCCATCATCATGGTCGCGGTCGACTCCAGGCCCTGCCGGTGCGCCAACTCCATCACCTCGAGCCAGCGCGCGCCCGACTCCTTGAGCGGCGCGATCGCCTTACGCGGCCGGTCCGGCAGCATCTCGGCGCCGGCGCCGGCGATCGAGTCCAGGCCGGCCGCCTTGATCCGGGCGATGGCCTCGTCCAGGCTCACGCCGGAGACCTTCGCCATGTGCAGGATCTCGCTCGGGCCGATCGAGTGGATGGCGAGCTGCGGGTAGGCCCGCTTGACCGAGGAGAACAGCTCCTCGTAGTAGTCCACGCCGTAGTCCGGGTGGTGGCCGCCCTGGAGCATGACCTGGGTGGCGCCCAGCTCGACCGCCTCGCCGCAGCGGCGCAGGATCTCCTCGGTCGGGTGGGTCCAGCCCTCGGCGTGCTTGGGGGCCCGGTAGAACGCGCAGAACTTGCACGCCGTCACGCAGACGTTCGTGTAGTTGATGTTGCGGTCGATCAGGTACGTGACGATGTTGTCCGGGTACCGGCGCCGCCGTACCGCGTCGGCGGCCTCGCCCAGCGCGTGGAAGGGCGCCTCGGTGTAGAGCAGCAGCGCCTCCTCGGGCGTGATCCGCCCGCCGTCCGCGCCGCGCTGCAGGATGTCGTCGATCTCCCGGTTCGCCGTCACGCCCCCGAGCCTACGTCGGGCCGGAACCGACCTCGTCAGCCGCATGCGGGCCAGTGGGTTCTGATACACGACTCCCTCAACTCGTGCATCAGAACAGTCGTCCGTGCACCAGAAAACGGTATTGTGTACCAGAAAATCCGTACAGGGCGTAGTTGAGGGAGGCTTGGTCGGGTTCGGGCAGTGACGACCGCTTTGCGCCTCACTCCCGGTAGTGCGAGATGATTTTCAGCCCGCGATCGTGTCTGATTCAGCGACCGGGCGGACCGCAACGAACCAACCGCCTGCCAACTGCGGCGCGACCCACCGCTGCCCTGAGGGCTTGGCTCGGTGATCCCCGAGCTGACGGGCCGTCAGGGGCGGTTCGGTGGGCCGGCGACGAAGGCATTCCAGGACCGCCGGCCGAAGGCCAGCACCGGCCCGGCCGGGTCCTTCGAGTCGCGTACGCCGACCACCCGCGCCGCCGTGGCCACCTCCACACAGTTGGCGTTGGAGCCGCTACGGGTGGACTTGCGCCAGGTCACGCCGGACAGCTCAGGGGTGGTCATCCTCGGCTCACTCTCGTTCGTGCTCCGCCACGTACCGCGCGACAAGCGCCATCGAATCGACGGGACTCAACGCCGCAGCGGTCAGCCTATCCGCCTCCCGCCGGAAGTGCGCCACCTGCGCGGCCTCCTCCAGGAACAGCCCGGTCAGCTTGTGGTCGAGACAGACCACCGACCGGTTGCGCGGGAAGTCGAGGAGCGCGAACGAGCCATCCAGGCCGGTGTGCGCGCCGACCGCCAGCGGCACCACCCGCAGCGTGACCGTGGGCCGCTCGGCCGCCTCAAGCAGGTGCCGAAGCTGACGGGCCATCACTCGGGGACCGCCGAGCGCCCGGCGCAGCACCGCCTCGTCGAGCAGCACGTGGAGAGCGGGCGGAGCGGGGCGACTCAAGATCGCCTGCCGGCCCAGCCGGGCGGCCACCCGCCCCTGCGCCTCGTCGGACGGCACGCCGCAGCCGACCATCACCGCCTGGGCGTAGTCCGGCGTCTGCAACAGGCCCGGCACCAGCAGCGGCTCCCAGTTCACGATGCCGGCCGCCTCGGCCTCCAGCCGGATCAGCGTGCGCGACTCGTCGGACAGCCCGCCGATCGCCTCCCACCAGCCGGTCTCGGCCGAGCGTTCGGCCATCGCGAGCAGCCGCCGGCGTTCCTCCCCGGTGACGCCGTAGATCACCAGCAGGGACGCCACGTCAGCGGCCTGGATGCCCTGCACACCGGTCTCCATCCGGGACAGTTTGGACGCCTGCCATTCCAGCCGGGCCGCCACCCGCCGCAGCGCGAGCCCTCGCGCCCTCCTCAGCTCGCGCAGCTCGCCGCCGAGCCCACGCCCGACGACGGTGGGCAAATTCGCCTTTGCCATACCGCCCCTTCCGACCTACCCGTGGATCGTCACGCTCAGGACATGCACCGTGGCATTGAGTATTGACTACCGCCTTACCGAAACGCAACCATGTAGAGCAACGTTGCGATTCCGTCTCTCGGGAGTCTCGATGCAGACCTGTCAGCCCACCTGGCTTCGGCCGCACGACCCGGCGGACTCGCCGGGCCCGATCCCGTCCGTGATCGACCGTTTCGGCCGACACGGTCGCGCCGAGCGGCAGTCCCTCACCGAGGCGGAGCGAGAGGCGGCCCGATACACCGTCGTGCTGGTGTCGCCGGAGGCGGCCGAAGCGCTCGGCGACGACCGGGGCGAGGTCGGGCTGCACCTGTTCCTGGATGACGACTGGGATCACCAGCCGGCGCACCTGGACGAGGCGGTCAAGATGATCGAGGAAGCCTGCGGCGAGCCGGTCAGCCTTACCGAGCACCACTCCGACCTCACCTACTGGACCGCCCACGTACGACCTGACCAGGCCACCGACCGCTGACAGGAAGTCCGTCGACGGCCAACGGACAGAGGTAGCTTGGTAACTGCCGGGGGCAGTAGCCCCCTGGAAGTGAACCCGGCAGCCTTCCGGACGGTGGGTGAGCCGGGCTTCGCGCGCTCAGCCAGGACCGACGACTGCGGCCCTCGTCCACGGATGGGACGAGGGCCGGCAGCCGGAAAGGGTCAGTTAGAACAGGCGGGGCAGGGCGGAGGTGGTCCAACCCGTCCCTACGGTGCCCCGGTTGCCCGCGAAGAGCCGGTTGTCGGCGCTCATGTCGCCGGTCGACTCGAACCCGGTCAGCGTCCCGTCGGCCGACTGGCCGAGCAGGTCCGCCCGGCCGTCCCCGGTCATGTCCCCGACGATCATCCGGGGCTTGCTCGCCTTGTCCCACGGCGCGCCCACGATCGGGTGAGGCTTCGGGAAGAGCCGGTTGTCAGCCGACAGGTCCCCGGTCGAGCGGTAGGCCCGCAGCGTCCCGTCCGTGCCGTGGGCGAGCAGATCGGTGATCCCGTCGCCGTCGAGGTCGGCCGGCACCACCCGCGGGTAGACCGAGATCGCCCAGTTGCCACCCACCGTCCGGCGGCCGGTGAACAGCCTGTTGTCCGCGGACACGTCACCGGAGGACGCCCAGGCCCACAACTCACCGTTGGACACCTGGCCGATGAGATCGGTCCGGCCGTCGCCGTTGAAGTCGCCCGGGAAGATCCGCGGGTACTGGGTCGTCGTCCATCCGCCGCCGACCAGGCGACGGGTGCTCGACGTGAAGAGCCGGTTGTCCGCGGAGAGGTCACCCGTCGACGGCCAGAGCCACAGGTCGCCGGTGGTGGTCTGACCGATCAGGTCGGTCTTCCCGTCGCCGTTGAAATCCCCCGGGAAGATCCGTGGGTACTGGGTGGTGGTCCAGGGCGAGCCGACCAGTCGACCCGGCGAGAAGAGCCGCGACGGGTCGCCGGTGGACGGCCAGACCATCAGGTCGCCGTCGGCCCACTGGGCCATCAGGTCGGACTTTCCGTCGCCGTTGAAGTCGCCGACGATCACCCGAGGCTTCTCGGCCGCGGTCCAGCCGGCGCCCACGGTCGGGAAGGGGGTCGGGAACAGGGTGCCGGGGATCGTGCCGGACGACTGGTAGAGCCGCAGGTCGCCGGTGGTGAGCTGACCGAGCACGTCGTCCTTGCAGTCCCCGGTGAAGTCGCCCGGCAGCACGACGGTGGCCTGGTCACCGGTGCCGGCCGTGCCGCCCTGCGCGTTGCAGTTCGCCGGCGTGTTCTGCCGGATCCAGGTCGCCAGGTCGTCGGTGCGCGCCTCGACCGCGTTCCGTCGGGTCTCCGCCTCACCGAAACAGCCGCCCTGCCACGACGTGTCGTGCACGGCGACCAGCTCCGGATTGGCGCCGCCCGTCCGGACCGTCGGCCCACCGGCGTCGCCCCGGCACGTGGTCGGACCGGAGCCGTCCTGGTTGGCGACATCGAGCCCGGTGGTCGTCACCGCGGCCACCGCCACGTCCACGCCGTGCAGCTGGTCCGGGATCCACTCGGTCGCGGTGCGGCCGAAGCCGACCGCCCGCAGCGTGTCGCCGGCCGCCGGGGCGGTCGTGCCCAGGGTGACCGGCCGGATGCCGGGCACCGTGCCGGCCAGGCGCACCAGCGCGATGTTGCGGCTCGGGTGCGGCACCACCCGGTTGACCGTCCGGACCTGGCCGGCGGTGGTGGTGAGGTCGAGCCGGCCCACCGTCACTGTCGTCGGCCGGGCCGGCGGGCCGGCCACCACCGGCGCACCGGCCACGCTCAGGCAGGACCGGGCCGTGATGACCCACTGGGCGCTCACCAGCGCCCCGGAACAGACCCGGTCGTCGCCGAAGGCCAGCCTGGCGGCGAAGGCGAACGCCGGATCGGTGACCGGGCTGCCGCCGCTCACCGCCCCGGCCGGCACCCCGCCGACGAGTCCCGCGCCGGCGACCGCGATCGTCCCGGCCACCGCCGTCCACCGCCGCCGCCGGCGTCCCACACGTCCATTCGACACACTGCCCCCGTTGATGACGAGCGCCGCGCCCGGACCCGGACGCGGCGCGACCACCCGCGCCGACGCACACGCTCGTGGCGTCACGCATCGGCCCGGGACGATGACGAGAGGCAATCTACGGCGTCAGCGGCGAACCCACTGCCCCGTCACGCGTCGTAGTCGACCGTCAGCTGCTCGCTCACCGGGCTGGACTGGCAGGTCAGGACGTAGCCGGCGGCCACCTCGTCCGGCTCCAGCGCATAGTTGCGGGCCATCGTCACCGCACCGGAGGTGACCCGGGCCCGGCAGGTCGAGCAGACTCCGCCCTTGCACGCGTACGGCAGCTCGCCCCGCACCCGGAGCGCGGCGTCCAGCACCCGCTCGTCCCGGCCCATGGTGAAACTCGACGAGCGCCCGTCCAGCACGATCGTCACCTCGGCGCCCGCGTCCGGCTGCTCGACCGGACGGCGCACCGGCTCCGGCGGGGCGTCCACGTGGAACAGCTCGGTGTGCACCGCCGCGTCGGGTACGCCGCGCCCGGCCAGCACCGCCTTGGCGTCCACCACCATGCCGTACGGGCCGCAGAGGAACCACTCCTCGATCCGGTCGCCCGGCACCACGGTGTCCAGCAGCCGGTTCAGCCGGTCCGCGTCGACCCGCCCGGACAGCAGCGCCGACTCGCCCATCTCGCGGCTGAGCACGTGCACCAGGTGCAGCCGGGTCGGGTAGCGGTCCTTCAGGTCGGCCAGTTCCTCGGCGAACATCACCGTGTTCGCCGTGCGGTTGCCGTACACCAGGGTGAACGTGCTCCGCGGCTCGACGGCCAGCGCGGTCGCGACCAGGCCGAGCACCGGCGTGATGCCGGAACCGGCGACCACCGCGCCGTACCGGCGGACCCGGTCCGGCGCGAACGCGGAGGTGAAGTGCCCGAGCGGCGGCAGCACCTCGACGGTGTCCCCGTCGCGCAGCGCGCCGCAGGCATACCCGGAGAACGCCCCGCCCGGGACCTCGCGCACCCCGATCCGCAACCGGCCGTGCCGGGCCAGCTCGTCCGGGGTGGAGCAGATCGAGTACGACCGTCGCGCCTGGCCGGACTCCGGGTCGTCGGCGACGGCCGGGCGGCGGACCGTGAGGTGCTGCCCGGCGGAGAACGCGAACGTCTCCCGCAGCTCCTCCGGCACCGCGAAGGTGATCGACACGGAGTCGTCGGTGAGCCGGTCGACGGCGGCGACCGGCAGCGGGTGGAAGACCGGCCGACGGCGGACCGGCCGGGTGATGGTGACAGTCACAGCGCCTTCAGGTGGTCGAAGGGTTCGGCACAGGAGCGGCAGCGCCACAGCGCCTTGCAGGCGGTGGAGCCGAACCGGCTGACCTGCGTGGTCTCCGGTGATCCGCAGCGCGGGCAGCGGACCGCCAGGGTCAGCGGCACCACCGTGTCGTCGCCGCGCCGGGCGGGCGGGGCGATGCCGGCGGCGGCCAGTTTGGCCCGGCCCGCGTCGGAGATCCAGTCGGTGGACCAGGCCGGCGCGTAGACGGTGCGGACCTCGGCGTCCGGATGGCCGGCGGCGGCGAGCGCGCGGCGGATGTCCGCGCGGATCACGTCCATCGCCGGGCAGCCGGTGTAGGTGGGGGTGATGGTGACGACGACCCGGCCGGTGGCCGGCTCCTCCTCGACCGCGCGCAGGATGCCCAGCTCGTCGATGGTGACGACCCGGATCTCCGGATCCACCACCGCCGCCACGGCCGCCCGCGCATTCACCAGCTTGCTCCGGGGTGGGCGCGGTGCAGCACCTGCATCTCGGCCAACAGGTAGGACAGTTGCTCGGTGTGCACGCCGTCCCGGCCCCCGCCGGGCGTCCAGCGCGTCTCCGGCCGGGTCAGCGTGGCCTCGTCCAGCACCGCGGCCACGGTGGCGTCGAAGTCGGCCCGCAGCGTGGCCGGGTCGACCGGCGCCGCCGGGTCGCTGGTGAACAGCTCGTGGACGTACGGCCAGACCTGGTCGACCGCGTCCTGCATGCGACGGTGCGACTCGTCGGTGCCGTCGCCGAGCCGCTTCACCCAGAGCGAGGCGTGGTCCAGGTGGTACGCCGACTCCTTGCGCGCCTTCGCGCCGATCGCGGCCAGCCGGTCGTCGCCGCCGCCGGCCAGCGCGGTGTAGAGCGGGAGCTGCCAGGCGGCCAGGAAGAACAGCTTCGCCATGGTCACGCCGAAGTCGCCGTTGGGCAGCTCGACCAGCAGGCAGTTGCGGAACTCCCGGTCGTCGCGCAGGAAGGCCAGGTCGTCCTCGTCCCGGCCGGCGCCCTCCAGCTCGCCCGCGTACGTGAGCAGCAGCCGGGCCGCGCCCAACTGGTCGAGGGCGATGTTGGCCAGCGCGATGTCCTCTTCCATCTCCGGCGCGCGGGTGGTCCACTCGCCGAGCCGCTGCGCGGCGATCAGCGCGTCGTCGCCGAGGGCGAGCGTGAAGTCGAAGACGCCGCTCACCGGGCCGCCTTCCGTTCGCGACTGCGGGGCTCGCAACACCGGCTCACTCCTCGCGCTCACAGGTGGGCCACCCCGTCCGGCACCTCGTAGAACGTCGGGTGGCGGTAGACCTTGTCGGCCGCCGGGTCGAAGAACGCGTCCTTCTCGTCCGGGCTGGACGCGGTGATCGCGCCGGCCGGCACCACCCAGATCGAGACGCCCTCCTGCCGGCGGGTGTAGAGGTCGCGGGCGTTGCGCAGCGCCAACTCGGCGTCGGGGGCGTGCAGGCTGCCGACGTGGGTGTGCGACAGGCCGCGTCGGGCCCGCACGAAGACCTCCCACAGCGGGGTGAGTTCGGTGCTCATGCCGTGCTGACCGGGCATGCCCTCACGGCCCTCGCTCCGCTCGGTGCGTTCGCTCATGCCGCGACCTTCTCCTTCTTCCTGTCGGCCCGCTTCGCGGCGTACGCCACGGCGGCCTCCCGTACCCACGCGCCGTCGGCGTGGGCCCGCTGCCGGTGCGCCATCCGCTCCCGGTTGCACGGCCCGTCGCCCTTGATGACCCGCATCAGCTCGGCGTAGTCGGGCTGGGTGTAGTCGTACGCCTGCCGCTCGTCGTTCCAGCGCAGGCCCGGGTCGGGGATGGTCAGGCCGAGCACCTCCGCCTGGCCGACGCACATGTCGACGAAGCGCTGACGCAGCTCGTCGTTGGAGAAGCGCTTGATCTTCCAGGCCATGGACTGCGCGCTGTGCGTGGAATCGCCGTCCGGTGGGCCGAACATCGCCAGTGACGGGTACCACCAGCGGTCGAGCGCGTCCTGGGCCATCGCCTTCTGGGCTCCGGTGCCGTGTGCCAGCGTGTGCAGGATCTCGTAGCCCTGGCGCTGGTGGAACGACTCCTCCTTGCAGACCCGGATCATGGCGCGGGCGTACGGGCCGTAGGAGCACCGGCACAGCGGCACCTGGTTGACGATCGCCGCGCCGTCCACCAGCCAGCCGATGGCGCCCACGTCGGCCCAGGTCAGCGTCGGGTAGTTGAAGATCGAGCTGTACTTCTGCCGGCCGTCGAGCAGCAGCTCCACCAGCTCGTCGCGGCTGATGCCGAGCGTCTCGGCCGCCGCGTACAGGTAGAGCCCGTGGCCGGCCTCGTCCTGCACCTTGGCCAGCAGGATGGCCTTGCGCTTGAGCGAGGGGGCCCGGCTGATCCAGTTCCCCTCCGGCTGCATGCCGATGATCTCGGAGTGGGCGTGCTGGGCGATCTGCCGGATCAGCGTCTTCCGGTACGCCTCGGGCATCCAGTCCCGGGGTTCGATCTTCTGGTCGGCGTCGATCACGTCGGCGAAGTACGCCTCGAAGTCCTCGTCCGGCCCGGGGCCGCCCCGGCGGGCCCGCGCCGCGGCCTCGCGCAGCGCCGCCTCCGCGGCTTCCACCTCGCCGAGCAGGCCGCCGCCCGGAGCGTCCTCGGGCGGGGCGAAGTCGTTGCCATACATGAGGCCAGTGTTACAGCTCGCGACGCGCGACACCAGAGGGTGTAACAGGATTCCGCCATCACCTCCGGTGGCCACGCGGCAGCCGAGGGTGGTCGCCCCTGAGCTGGGAAAACGTTTGTGACGTCGACCACTTGCCGGAAATGAAACCTCCCAGGAGCCGCATATCTGCTCAATATCCCGCCCACCCGGCGAGTCGCCGGGTGTCGGGATCTGGCGGAATGCCAGTCCGGAAGTAGACTTCCCCCGGCACACCGATCGGCTGCCGTTGATCGCCACCTTCAGGCCACCGTCCCCCGGCCTCGTGGTGATCGGGCCGAACACATGCGGAAGCCGGTCCCCCCGGCCATACATCTGGAGTTCACCCACTCATGCGACCTCGCGTGACCATGGTGCTCGCCGTCGTGGCAGTGCTCGTCGGCGGCGGCATGCTGGTGCCCGCCGCGTACGCCCAGCTCTCCGGCTCAGACGGCCCGAGCAGCCTCGGCGGCTTTGGCGGCGGCGCCGAGCAGGTGCCGGCGCCCGCCCCGAGCGCGCCCCCGTCCCCGACGCTGGCCGACGCCCCGGTCTCGGTGGATTTCCGGGGCGACTTCTTCTCCTGGGCGCTGATGGACCGCACGACCGGCACCGTCACCGGCGCGAAGAACATGAACCGGACCAGCTCCACCGAGTCGATGCTCAAGACCTGGATCGTCGCCGACTACCTGCGCCAGCTCGGCGACAAGGAACCCCCCGCCGATCTCAAGAAGGCGGCGAGTGTGGCCATCCGGGACAGCAACGACGACGGGGCGAACCGGGTCTACCGGGCGGCCGGCGGCTCCTACCAGAAGCAGCCGGGCAACAAGCTGAACCCGGTGCTCCAGCGCGCCGTCAAGATCTGCGGGCTGACCGACACCAGGGCCGGCAGCGTGCCCGCGTACCTGGGTTGGTGGAGCTTCACCGAGATGTCCCCCCGGGACGCGGTCCGGCTCGGCGACTGCATCGCCGACGGCAAGGCCGCCGGGCCGAAGTGGACAAAGTGGGTCATGAACGAGATGGCCAACGTCCGGGGCAGCATCAAGAGCCAGCAGGAGAAGTCCGGCGGCGGCAAGTGGGGCATCATCGACGGCCTGCCCGCCTCGATCAAGGCCCAGGGCCCGGTGAGCATCAAGAACGGCTGGACCCGGCTCGCCTACGACGGCAACTGGCACGTCAACTGCCTGGCGGTCACCGACAAGTGGAGCCTCGCGGTGATGATGCGCTACCCGGGTGCCGTCGGCCTCTCGTACGGCTCGAAGCTCTGCGCGAGCGTCGCCACGCAGCTCGTCACCCCGCAGCCCGGCGCCGCGCTCAAGGTGCCGCAGCAGCCGATCGGGAAGCTCTGATGGCCGGCGCCCGGCGACGGCCCGGCAGTCACCGCCGCCCGCTGGCGTTCAGCGCGGTGGCGGTCGCCCTGGTCGGCCTGCTGGTCCTCTCGCTCCGGCTGGTCCCCGGCTCACCACTGCGGCCGACCGCCGCCACGCACCCCGACGTGGCGGGTGAGCGATCCACCACACAGCCCACTGACCGTAACGACCGGCCGGCGCCAGCCCCGTCGGCGTCGCTGGAGCCGCTGCCGTTCCAGGCCAGAAACCTCGACGACCTCGACCTCAAGGGCTGGTACGCCTGGTCTGTGCTGGACAAGCGGACCGGACAGATCATCGGCTCGAAGAACATGGGCGAGACCAGCACCACCGCGTCCCTGATCAAGTCCTGGGTGGTCGCCGACTACCTGCGCCGCAGCGCCGAGGCGGGAAAGACCCCGAGCGACGCCAAGCTCGACGACGCCACGCGCATCATCCGCGACAGCGACAACACCCGCGCCCAACAGTTCTACGAGAGCGTGGGCAGCGCCGCCTCGATCAAGCGGCTGATCTCGATCTGCAAGCTGACCGACAGCAAGGTCGCCGCCGACGGCGGCTGGAGCCGGACGCTGCTGTCCCCGCGGGACACCGCCCGGCTCGGCCTCTGCATCGACGACGGCCGGGCGGCCGGGCCGAAGTGGACCAAGTGGCTGCTCAACGAGATGCGCCTGGTGCGCGGCTCCGGCGACTTCGGCATCCGCAAGGCGTTCCCGGCCGCCGAGCAGAAGAAGATCGCCATCAAGAACGGCTGGATCGACCGGCAGAAGGAACAGGAGTACCACGTCAACTGCCTGGCGATCGGCGACACCTGGACGATGGGCGTGATGGTCAAGAGCCCGTTCAGCGTCGGCGGGTGGGACTACGGCATGAAGGCGTGCGAGCAGATCACCGAGGCGCTGCTGCGCGAGCCGACCTGATCCCGGCGCGACGGCGCTGACCGCCGCCCCGGTCAGCGGTGGAAGAACTCCGGGCCGCCCGGCGGCAGCGCCGGCACCTCCCCGTACGCGGCGGCGCGGCGGGCGAACTCGCGCAGCCCGGCCACCTGTCGCTCGCCCAGCGAGAAGTCGAGCGTGCGGAAGTAGGTCGCCAGCGTCGCCGCGTCGAACGGCTCCCAGCGGGCCGCCGCCTCGGCCACCTGGTCCAGCTCGGCCAGGCACAGGTCACGCGAGCGCAGGAACGCCTCGTGCACCTCCTTGACCAGCCCCGGGTGGGCGGCGGCGAAGTCGCGGCGGACCGCCCAGACGGCGAACACCATCGGCATTCCGGTCCACTCGTGCCACGCCTGCCCGAGGTCGGTCACCGCGAGGCCCTTGCCGGGCGCCTCGTAGAGGGCGCGCAGCGCCACGTCGCCGATCAGCACGCCGGCGTCGGCCTCCAGCAGCATCTGGGTCAGGTCGGGCGGGCAGCGGAAATACTCCGGACGCACCCCGTACCGCTCGGCGAGCAGCACCTGGGCCAGCAGCACCCCGGTACGCGAGGTGGACCCCAACGCCACCTTGCCGCCGTCCAGCTCGGTCAGCGGCCGGGTGGAGACCATGTTGACCGAGAGCACCGGACCGTCGCTGCCGACCGCCAGGTCGGGCAGGAGCAGCAGTTCGTCGGCGTGCTTCAGGAACTCCACGAGCGTGATCGGGCCGATGTCGAGGTCGCCCCGGACCAGGTCGGCGCTCAGTCGGTCCGGTGAGTCCTTGTGCAGGTCGACGTCGAGCAGCGCGCCGGACCGCATCAGCCCCCAGTAGATCGGGAGGCAGTTGAGGAACTGGATGTGCCCCACCCGGGGGCGGGCGATGCGGTCGGCCATGACCCGACCGTATCCCCGTCATCGCCGCCCCGCCCCGCAGGGAGCCCCGGGAGTGGCCCATCCCCCACCGCGGCGCGCTCGGCGCGTGCCGCGCGGCGGACCGGCCCGGCCAGCGCCGCCACGACCAGCAGGCCGACCACCCCGCAGCCGACGACCAGCGGCCGGGGGTCGGCCACCGCCAGCAGCAGGCCGCCGACCAGGTAGCCGCCCATCGCGGCACCCTGCACCGCCGCCCCGAACACCGCGAACGCGCGCCCCCGGGCCGCCTCCGGCACCCGGCGGGCCAGCAGCAGGTTGTTGAAGACGTTGTCGCCGCCGTTTGCGGTGCCCCCCACCAGCCAGATCGGCACGAGCAGCCACGCCGACGGCACCGCCGCCGAGACGAGCACCGCCAGGCAGCAGCCGCCGAGCAGCAGCAGCCCGGCCCCGAGCAGCGCGCCGTCGTCCGCGAGCCGGCGGGCGACCCGGGCGAACAGCCAGGCGCCGAGCACGATGCCGGCCGTCCAGGCGCCGGTGACCAGGCCGTACACGGTGGTGGAGCTGTTCAGCGTCTCCCGGATGAAGAAGACCTCGATCACGTTGATCGCCCCCACCGCGCCGACCACCGCTGCCACGCTGCCGACCATGACCAGCAGCATCGGGTCGCGACGCAGCCGCCAGGCGGGCGTGGGCGCGGCGACGCCGGCCGCCGCCGTGGCCCGGCGACCCCGTCGGGTACGGATGAGCAGCGCGGCCACCACCAGCGCGAGGTAGCTGACCGCGTCCACGAGCAGCGGCACCCGGGTGCCGAACTGCCCGACGAGCAACCCGGCCAGCGCGGGCCCGGCGAGCGCGCCCAGCGTGCCGGCGGTCTGGTTGAGCGCGCCGGCCCGGGGCAGGTCCTCGGCCCGGACCATGACCGGCACCAGCGCGGCGAGCACCGGTTGGGTGACCGCGAGCCCGGTCGCCAGCAGCGCCACCAGCGTGAGGACCAGGGCCGGTGCCGTCGCGTACGCCAGCGCCGCGCAGATCGCGGACTGGGCCAGGCCGGCGACGATCAGCAGGGTCCGGCTGTCCACCCGGTCGGCGAGGCGCCCGGTCAGCGGGGCGAGCGCGACGAGCGGCAGCGTCGCGGCGAGCAGCAGCCCGGAGACGGCGAGGCCGCCCCCGCCGGCGGACTGGAGCGCGAGCGTCAGCGCGGTGGCGGCGAGGAAGTCCCCGCAGCTGGAGATGCCTCGGGCGGTGGCGGCGAGCCAGACGTCCGGCCAGCGCGACCCACCAGTTGTGAAGGACATACTTCGAAAATAATCCTTCACAACCGGTGCGCGCAACCCCGATCAGTCGATCGGCATCGCCCGGTACTGCACCGCCACCTTGCGCGCCCCCACCGGCGGTTCGGTCCGGTTCCGTTGCCGGTACCGAGACGTGAGTGCCCGGACCGCCTCGTTCAGCTCGACCAACTCCTCCGCGGTCAGCAGCAGCACGCTGTCGCTGAGCCAGGTCGCCTCGTACCACTCGCGCGGCTCGTCCGGCGCGCGGCGCATCCAGTCCCGGACCCGCTGGGCGTCCCGGACCAGGTGCGCCTCGACCAGCGCTGCCTCGGCGGCACGCGTGTCCGGGTCGGCGTCCGGCGCCGCCTCGACGGAGTACGACGGGTTCACCGCCTGCCACACCCGCTCCCGCGCGTCACCGCGGCCCGGCGCCTGTTGAACCAGGCCGAACTTCGCCAGCTCGCGCAGGTGGTAGCTGGTCGCGCTCGGCGACAACCCGGCGATCTCGGCGCACTCGGTGGCGGTCGCGCCGCCCTCCACCGCGCTGAGATGTTCGATGATCGCCATGCGGGCCGGATGGGCGAGCGCTCGCATCACCTGCGGGTCGCTGATCCTCACCCGGTGCTGTTCGGGACGCGCCTCGGTCATGCCCCCATGATCCCGCGTCGGCCGACGACGGGCGCGGGAGGTGAGGCCCGGACGGCGCGCTCGGTGGCGGCGACAGCGCGACGACTCGGGCGGTGGACCTCCACGTCGGGTGCCCTTTGCTCTGCACCCATGGACGCAGCGGGCACACGGAGCAACCGGGCCGCTCGCGCCTGCCGCCCGAAGGTCGGGCCATCACCCCAGCTCAAGGCAGTGATGCGTCGGCGGCTGCAGAGCAAAGGCACCGCAGCCACACCTCCAGGGGTCGAGCAGACGAACACGTTCCGTGACAACGCAAACGGCTATCGCACGCCCCTGGCAGTTCCTTATAGTGGATGACCGCCCGACGGCCGCGGTGAGCATGCACCGCAGCGGACGTCCCCGCGCCGGGAGCAGGCCAACCGCCCCCGGACACGCGAGCGAGCATCATGTTGAGCCCTGGGAGTTCACAGTGCCCGCACCGGAACTGACCGCCACCACCCCGCTCGACGACGAACTCGTCGCCGAACGGGCCCACCTGGACACCTCCCGCGCCGCGCTGCGCCGGATGCGGGAGCGCGCCGAGTCCCTGTTCGCCACCGGCGACAAGGTGGCCGGCGACGCGTACACCGCCGAACAGCTCGGCCGGCACATGGCCCGGCGGGTCAAGGAGCTGGCCGACGACCCGACCACCCCGCTCTTCTTCGGCCGGCTGGACTTCGGCGGGCCCGCCGACAGCCCGCCTGGCGGGGAGACGGACCCGGACCACGCCGGGCGGAACTACCACGTCGGTCGGCGCCACGTCACCGACGACCTGGGTGAACCGCTGGTGCTCGACTGGCGGGCCCCCGTGTCCCGATCGTTCTACCGGGCCAGCGCCCGCGACCCGCAGGGCGTCGCCGTGCGCCGCCGGTTCGGCTTCAGCGCCGGCGTGCTGACCAGCTTCGAGGACGAACACCTCGACCGGGGCGAGGAACTCGGCACGGCCAGCCGCATCCTCACCGCCGAGATCGAACGCCCCCGCGTCGGCCCGATGCGGGACATCGTCGCCACCATCCAGCCCGAGCAGGACGAGCTGGTCCGGGCCGACCTGGCCGACTCGATCTGCGTGCAGGGCGCGCCGGGCACCGGGAAGACCGCGGTCGGGCTGCACCGCGCCGCGTACCTGCTCTACCTGCACCGGGAACGACTGCGCCGCTCGGGTGTGCTGATCGTCGGGCCGAACCGGGCGTTCCTGTCGTACATCGCGGCGGTGCTGCCGGCGCTCGGGGAGGTCGAGGTCGAGCAGGCCACCGTCGAGGACCTGGTCGCCCGGGTGCCGGTCCGCGCGGTCGACGACCCGGCCGCCGCCGCGCTCAAGCACGACATCCGGATGGCCGAGGTGCTGCGTCGCGCCGTCGAGGCCCACATCGGTACGCCCACCGAGCCGATCATGGTCTCGGACGGCTCGTACCGCTGGCGGATCGGGCTCGACCCGCTGCACCGCCTGGTCACCGAGACGCGGCAGGAGGGGCTGCCCTACGCCACCGGCCGGGACCGGGTCCGGGCCCGGGTGGTGGGGCTGCTGCAACGCCAGGCCGAGGCCCGCCGCGCCGAGTCGCCGTCCGACGCCTGGCTGCGCCGGATGAGCCGGATCAAGCCGGTCACCGACCTGCTCGACGCGGTCTGGCCGGCGCTCACCCCGGACGGGCTGCTGCACCGGCTGCGGACCGACACCGAAGCGCTCGCCGCCGCCGCCGACGGGCTGCTCGACGCCGACGAGCAGGAGCTGTTCCGCGCCGGCAAGGTCGGACGCACCGCGAAGGCGACCCGGTGGACCGCCGCCGACGCGGTCCTCCTCGACGAGGTCGCCGGGCTGCTGGAGCGACCCGCCGGGTTCGGTCACGTGGTGGTCGACGAGGCGCAGGACCTCTCGCCGATGCAGTGCCGGGCCATCGCCCGCCGCAGCGAACACGGCTCCATCACGCTCCTCGGCGACCTGGCGCAGGGCACCGCGCCCTGGGCCGCGACCGACTGGCGGGAGTCCCTGGCCCACCTGGGCAAGCCGGACGCCGCGGTGGTGCCGCTGAGCGTCGGCTTCCGGGTGCCGGCCGCCGTGGTGGCGTTCGCGAACCGGCTGTTGCCCGCGCTCGCCGTCGACGTACCCCCGGCCCGGTCGCTGCGCCACGACGGGGCGCTCGATGTGCGTACCGTCGAGGACCTGACCGCCGCGACGGTGGCCGAGGTGCGGGCGGCGCTGGCGCACGACGGCTCGGTCGGCGTGATCGCCGCCGACGACACGGTGGACCGGCTCCGCGCGGCGCTCGACGCCGCCGGTGTCGAGACCGCGACCGCCGACGACGTCGAGGCCGCGGCGCGCGTCACAGTCGTCCCGGCGACGCTGGTCAAGGGCCTGGAGTACGACCACGTGGTGGTCGTCGAACCGGCCGCGATCGTGGCGGCCGAGCCGCGCGGCCTGCACCGCCTCTACGTGGTGCTGACCCGGGCGGTCTCCGGGCTGGCGGTGCTGCACCGCGCCCCGCTGCCCGCCCCGCTGGCCGGCTGACCGGCCCGGGGCAACCCGGCTGGCACCGACGCGGTACACAGGGAAGGACCGTCCCCCGCCCGAGGAGCCTGTGATGATCCTGGCCCGCGCCGAACAGGTCAGCCGCCGCTACGGCGAGGTGCTGGCGCTGGACCGGGTCGACCTGACCGTCCGGGCCGGGGAACTGGTCGGCCTGCTCGGCCCGAACGGCGCCGGCAAGAGCACCCTGATCAACCTGCTGGTGGGGCTGCGCCGTCCGACCGCCGGCCGGGTCGAGCTGCTCGGCGGTGACCCACGCGACCCGGCGAGCCGGCGGCAGCTCGGGGTGACCCCGCAGGAGACCGGCCTGCCCGGCACGCTGCGGGTCGGCGAGGTGGTCGACTTCGTCTCCGCGCACTTCCCCGACCCGGTGCCCCGGGGTGAGCTGCTCGACCGGTTCGGCCTCGCCGACCAGGTGCGGCGGCAGACCGGCGGCCTCTCCGGCGGGCAACGCCGGCGGCTGGCCGTGGCGCTGGCGTTCGTCGGCCGGCCCCGGCTGGTGGTGCTGGACGAGCCCACCACCGGGCTCGACGTGGAAGCACGGCACGCGCTCTGGGACGCGATCCGCGGCTTCCACGCCGACGGCGGCACGGTGCTGCTGAGCAGCCACTACCTGGAGGAGGTGGAGGCGCTCGCCCAGCGGGTGATGGTGATCGGCCAGGGTCGGGTGCTCGCCGACGACTCGGTGGCGGCGATCCGGGGCATCGTCGGCGTACGCCGGGTCAGCCTGGTCGCCGACGACCTGCCGGCGCTGCCCGGGGTGGTCGCCACCGAACGCGTCGACGGGCGGGTCCACCTGCTCACCACCGACGCCGACCAGCTCGTCCGCGACCTGGTCACCGCCGGCGTGGCGTTCCGCGACCTGGAGGTCCGCCCCACCTCGCTGGAGGAGGCGTTCCTCGCCATCACGGCCGACGCCCGGCCCGCGCCCACCCCCGCCTAGGAGACCACCGTGCCGCTCGCCCTGGTCCACGCCCGCTACCAGCTCCTGGAGATCATCCGGATCCCGGTGGCGGTGGTGGGCAGCGCGTTCTTCCCCGCCGCCGCGATGCTCTTCTTCGTGGTGCCGTTCGCCGGCGACGATCCCACCGGCGCCACCTACGCCACCGCCGCCATGGTCACGTTCGCGACCATGAGCGCCAACATCTTCCAGTACGGCGTGGGCGTCGCCGAGGACCGCGACCAGCCCTGGAACCCGTACACCCGGACCCTGCCGGCCGGGCCGGCGCCGCGCCTGGCCGGGCGGATCCTGGCCGGCCTGGTGCTGACCTACCTGTCGATGGTGCCGGTGGTGGTGATCGCGGCGGTGGCCACCGCGGCGCGGGTCACCGTGGCGCAGTTCCTGATCGGGCTCGCCGCGGTCGCCGTGATCTCGGTGCCGTTCACGCTGCTCGGCCTCGCGATCGGCTACTCGTTGCCGAGCAAGGCGGCGATCGTGGTGGCCCAGGTGCTCTTCTTCCCACTGGCGTTCGGCGGTGGCCTGCTCTCCGCACCGGACCAGGCCCCCGGATTCGTCCGGGCGGTCGCCCCCTACCTGCCGACCCGGGGCGCGGTGGAGCTGATGTGGGCGGCGGTCACCGACTGGCGGCCCGACCCCCGGGCGCTGGTGATGCTGGTGGTCTGGGTGGTGGCGCTCGCCGCGGTCGCCGGCTGGGCGTACCGGCGGGACGAGGGACGCCGCTTCCGCTGACGTTTTGTCCGGTTCCGGCCCGGCGGCCGGTCCGATGGTGCCACGATGCCGGCAGGGCGGGCCAGCGGGGCCACCCCCGGCGGAAGGGGTCACCGTGAACGGCGTCGAGCCCGGCACACCCTGCTGGACCGACCTGGCCACCCCCGGACTGGATGACGCGAGACGGTTCTACCCGCAACTGTTCGGCTGGACCGGACGGATCTCCACAGTGCCGGACGCCGGCGGCTACACCGTCTTCCTCAAGGACGGCAAGGCGGTCGCCGGTGTGGGCCCACCGGCCACGCCGGACCAGGTGCCGGTCTGGTCGACGTACGTAGCCACGGACGACGCCGACCTGGTCGCCACCCGGGTCGCGGCGGCCGGCGGGCAGGTGGTCGTCGCCCCGTTCGACGTCGCCGCGCAGGGCCGGATGGCGGTGCTCGCCGACCCGGCCGGCGCGGTGTTCAGCGTCTGGCAGCCGATGGCGATGCGCGGCGCGGAGTTGTTCAACGCGCCCGGCGCGATGTGCTGGAACGAGCTGGTCACCCCGGATCCGGAGGGAGCCCGGGAGTTCTACGCGCTGGTCTTCGGCTGGCATCCCGAGGAACGGTCGACCGGGCCGGCCCCCTACATCGGATGGCGCTGCGGCGCCCGCATCGTCGCCGGCATGCTGCCGGCGGCCGAGCCGCTCCCCGCCGACCTGCCGGCGTACTGGACGGTCTACTTCGGGGTGGAGGACACCGACGCCACCGCGGCCCGCGCCGCCGAACTGGGCGGCACCATCCTCGTTCCGCCCCGGGACAATCCGGCCGGCCGCTCCGCCGCCCTCCGCGACCCCCACGGCGCGCTCTTCTCCATCTCCACCCTCCGCTGAGGTGTAAGGCGGGGGCCCTTCTTAACGCATTTGGTAGAGGCGGGGGCCCCTCTTAACGCCACCTGTTAAGAAGGGCCCCCGCCTTACCCCCGGCGGAGGGGGACGACGTGTGGGCCGTGCGGGCCGGGGATGACCCGGACGTGGGCGCGGTAGTGGCGGGCGAGCAGGTCCTCGGTGAGCACCTCGGCGGGTGGGCCGGCGGCGGCCACCCGGCCCTCGGCGAGCAGCACCAGACGGTCGGCGTACTCGCCGGCGATGGAGAGGTCGTGCATGGTGGCGAGCACTGTCAGGTCGTGCTCGCGGCGGAGCTGGTCGACCAGTTCCAGCACCTCCTGCTGGTGCCCGATGTCCAACGCGCTGGTCGGCTCGTCGAGCAGCAGCAGGGTGGCGCCCTGGGCCAGCGCCCGGGCCAGGAAGACCCGCTGCCGCTCCCCGCCGGAGAGGGTGGCCAGCTCGCGGCGGCCGAACCCGCTCAGGTCGAGCCGGTCCAGCACCTCGTGCACGGCGGTCAGGTCGGCGGCGGACTCCCGGCCCAGCGGCGGCATGTGGGGCGTGCGCCCGAGCAGCACGTAGTCGACGACCGCCATGCCGGCCGGCACCACCGGCGACTGCGCCACGGTGGCCACCACCCGGGCCCGCTCGCGACGGCGCAGCGCGCGGATCGGCGTACCGAAGAGGGAGACGGCGTCCGGCGCGGGCAGCAGGCCGCCGACGGCGCGCAGCAGCGTCGACTTGCCGGCGCCGTTGGGGCCGATGACGGTGACCCACTCGCCCACCGCGACGGTCAGGTCGACGCCGGCCAGGACCGGACTGCCGCCCAACTCGACCCGCAGGTCCCGGACCTCGACCGCCGTGCTCACGCTGGTCCCCCGGCGTGCGACCGCGGGGCTCGCAAACCCGGCTCACTCCTCGCGCTCACGCTGGTCCCCCGGGCGTGCGACTGCGGGGCTCGCAAACCCGGCTCACTCCTCGCGCTCACGCGCGCACCCCGCGGGCGGTGCGCAGGATCAGGACGAAGAACGGGCCGCCGAGCAGCGCGGTCACCACGCCGATGGGGATCTCGGCGGGTGCCGCGGCGGTCCGGGCGACCACGTCGGTCAGCGCCAGGAACGCGCCGCCGAAGAGCATCGACAGCGGCAGGATCACCCGGTGGCTGGAGCCGGCGAGCAGCCGGACGGTGTGCGGCACGATGATGCCGACGAAACCGATCAGGCCGGAGGCGGAGACCGCGGCGGCGGTGCCCAGCGAGGCGGCGGCGATCAGCAGGTAGCGGGACCGCTGCGGGTGCAGCCCGAGGCTGGTGGCCTCGTCGTCGCCGAGGGCGAGCACGTCCAGCTCCCGCCGGTGCGCCAGCACCACCACGGCGGTGAGCAGGAAGTACGGCAGGACCAGCAGCACGTCGTGCCAGCCGGCGGTGGAGAGCCGCCCGAGCAGCCAGGAGTAGACCTGCTGGAGGCTGTCCGAGTGCGCTTGCAGCAGGTAGGTCTGCCCGGCGGCGAGGAACGCCGACACGGCCACCCCGGCCAGGATCAGCGTGGCCGGGGAGCGGTCCCGGCCGCCGGCGGCGCCGAGCAGGTACGTCATCGCCACCGCGCCGAGCGAGCCGACGAACGCGGCGAGCGGGACGGTGACCGGCAGGCCGGTGAGCGCCCCGGCCCCGGCGCCGAGCACGATCGCCGCGGTGACCGCGAGCCCGGCCCCGGCGGCCACGCCGAGCAGGTACGGGTCGGCCAGCGGGTTGCGGAAGACGCCCTGGTAGCAGCCGCCGGCCAGGGCGAGCAGCGCGCCGACGAGCAGACCGAGCACGACCCGGGGCAGGCGCAGCTCGGTGACGATGGCGACCTCCTGCGCGGTGAGGCCGCTGTCCAGGTGCACACCGGGCAGCAGGTTGAGCAGTTCCGCCGCGACGCTGCCGGGCGGCAGGCTGACCGGGCCGAACGAGACGCCGGCCACCAGCGCGACGAGGACCGCCACCAGGCCGGCGAGCAGCCAACGTGTGCGCAGCCCGGCCGACCGGGCCGGAGCGTCGGCGGGTGTCGCGCCCCGACGGGGGTGTGGCAGTCGATCGGCCGGCCGGGACGCGTCGGGCGTCCCGGCCGGCGCGGGGTCCGCCGGTCGTACGGCCACGGTCAGGCCGGAACCTTGGCGGTGGCGTCGACGATCGCCTTCAGCAGGTCGACGACGCGCGGGCCCCAACGCGAGGCGATGTCGTCGTCGAGCGCCACGACCTGGTTGTTCTTGACCGCGGTGAGGCCGGCCCACCCGCTGCGCGCCTTGACCGTGTCGGCGCTCTGCTGGCAGCACTTGGTGTCGGCCAGGAAGACGAAGTCGGGGTTCGCCTTGACGATGACCTCCTGGGAGAGCTGCGGGTAGCCGCCGCTCTTGCCGCCGGCGTCGGCCGGGTCGGCGATGTTCTCCAGCCCGGCGAGCGCGTAGATGGTGCCGATGAACGTCTTGCTGGTCGCGGTGTACAGCTCCGGACCCAGCTCGTGGTAGTAGGTCAGCTTCTCGGCGCGCTTGGGCAGGTCCTTGGTGAGCGCGGTGATGTCGTCCTTCATCTTCCGCACCACGGCGTCCGCCTCGGTCGGATGGCCGGTGAGCTTGCCCAGGTCGGTGAGCTGCCGGTACGTGTCGTCGAGCGTGGTCGCGGCCGGGGTGAGCAGGACCGGGATCTTCAGCGCGACGAGCTGGCTGGCGATCTTGTTGGTGTCATTGGTGATCACCACCAGGTCGGGGCTCTTCGCGGCGATCGCCTCGGCGTTCGGCTGGTAGCCGGAGAGGTCGGTCTTCGGCGCGTCCGCCGGGTAGTTCGACTGGTCGTCGACGGCGGTGACCTGCTTGCCGGCGCCGATGGCGAAGAGCATCTCGGTCGAGGTCGGCGACAGCGAGACGATCTTCTCGGGGCGCTTCTCCAGCGTCAGGTTGCCCACGCTGGCGGGGAACGAGCCGCCGGACGCGCCGGTGGCGGGGGTGTCGGTCGAGGTCTTCTCGGCGCAGCCGCCGAGCAGCAGCACGCCGGCCGCGAGCGCGGTGGCGAAGAGCCGAGGGGTACGTCGGGTCACAGGTCCTCCTGTCGGTCGAGGAGCGTGGTGCTTCGCCGACAGGTTGAAAGGGCCCCGTCCGCGAGGCGCCCTTCCTCGAAGGCGCGTGTCGCGACCGGGCCGCAGGCGACCTGGCTCGTCCCACGTCCGTCGGCGCCGGCGGGAGGCCGACGCCGACCGTACGGGGCATCACAGTTGCGGGACAGCGCCGGTTTCGCACCGGCTTCGCTGTGGCACGGTCGGTGCCACCGTAGCGCACGACCAGCGAAGATCACCCGGACGGGCGGGGGTGGGCGGGGACCCCGGTGGGGGTGGGACCGGGGTCCCCGCCGCCGGGTGAGGTCAGCAGTACTGGCTCTGCTTGCCGATCGCCCGGTACGGGCAGTCGGCGTACTCGGAGAGCGTCAGCACGGCGTCCCGGTTGCGCGAGGTCTGCGCCGGGATCACCTCGTCGGGCGGGTAGAAGCCGCCGCCGGAGGCCGAGCCGGGGTACATCTCGAACGTGTACGCCCAGATCTTGTGGGTGCCCCACATCCAGTCGATGCTGGTGCCGTCCGCGATGTAGAGGTCGCTGGACTGCTCCGGGGTGTAGCCGTTGCTGGCCGCCATCTGCTGGCCGATGGTGGCGAACGTGTTGTACTGGTCGGCGGTCATCCCGGTGGCGGTGTTGCTGTACGTGTAGCCGTACGGCCAGAGCACCAGCTGGGAGTAGGTGTGGAAGTCGATGTTCGCCTTGATCTGCTGCACCCCGCCGACGACCCGGCTGTTGACGAAGTTGCGCAGCGCGGCGGTCTCCGGGGCGGAGAAGGCGGACGGGCCGCGGTAGGTGTCCGACGACTTCGTGCCGGACGAGCCGCCGCAGCAGCCCCACTGGTAGCCCCAGTTGCGGTTCAGGTCGGTGCCGACGTACGTGGAGCCGCTGTTGGGCTGCCGGTTCTTCCGCCAGGAGCGGTAGGAGCCGGTGGCGATGTCGTACTCGCTGCCGTCCGGGTTGACGGTGGGCACGATCCAGATCTCCCGGGAGTTCACGATGCCGGTGATCCGGGAGTCGGTGCCGTAGTTGTCGGTGAACAGGTTGAGCAGGTAGATCGCCATCTCGACGGTCAGGTGCTCGCGGGCGTGCTGCTGGGCGTTGAACAGGATCTCCGGTTCGCTCTCGTCGGTGCCGACGTTGTCGGAGATCTTCACGGCCATCAGGTCCCGGCCCTGGTAGGACGTGCCGATGCTGAGCTTGCGGGCGATGCTCGGGTGGTCGGCGACCACCTGGTTCACCACCGCGGTCAGCTCGGCGTAGTCGTGGTAGTTCGAGTCGGCGGGCGGGAACGCGTACGCGGTCGCGCCGCCGGCCGGTGCCGGGGCGACGTCCTTCTCCAGCCGGAAGCCGAGCCGGGTGATCGCGTTCGCCTCGGCGGTGGTGGCCGTGACGTGCAGCACGCCGTGCTCGGAGTAGTCGATGGCGGCGCCGGTGCGGGCGACCGCGGTGCGGTCGGCGACGGTGCGCGGGCCGAGCACCCGGTAGGCGACGGCGGCGGACTCGCCGGCCCGGTCCGGGTCGGGGCGGGCGGCGGCCGGCCCGGCGGCGGCGGTGACCAGGATCAGGCCGACGGCGGCGACGATCGCGAGCCGGCGGCGCAGCGGGGACGTGCGGAGGGCCATGGACAACCTCCTCGGGGTACGGGGAGATCCCGTTGTCCGCACACTTCACCAGCAGTCACATGGTCATATCAACATCCGTCGTTGTCATGAACCATCCCGACCTGATCCTCACGTCGGCAATGATTTTCCATGGCTGAACATCTGGCGAAACTTCCCGCCAAGGACGACAGTGAACGGCAACGATGCCGTTTCCCCGTGGAGCTGCCATGTTCGGAAGACCCCTGCGCGCGGTCGCCCTCGCCGGCCTGACCGCGCTCACCCTGCTCGGCACCACCGCACCCGCCCAGGCCCACGGCCCCCGGCCGGGCGTCACCCACGACGAACAGATCACGTTCCAGGAGTTCTCCCGCTACCCCGACTGGCGTACCGGCACGCACCAGGGCACCCGCGCCGTGCCCGGCCGCCAGCCGGCGCTCACCATCGCCCGACCCGCCGGCACAGTCGAGTTCACCGACGAACACACCGGCGCCACCCGCACCTGGGAGTACGCCACCTGGACCTCACCCGAGCGGCGGATCGGGTTCGACGCCACCGAACTTGTCGCGTCCTGGAACGCCAGCACCCCCGCCGGCACCTGGATCCAGGTCGAGCTGCACGGCACCTACAACACCGGAGCCCAGACCCCGTGGTACGTGATGGGCCGCTGGGCCTCCGGCGACCAGGACATCAAGCGGGCCACGCTGGACGGTCAGGGTGACCCCTGGTCGAGCATCTGGACCGACACGTTCGCCGTCGACGACGCCTCGGCCGGGGTGCTGCTGCGCTCGTACCAGCTCCGGCTGACGCTCTACCGCGCGCCCGGACAGGCCGCCGCGCCGCAGGTCCGGATGGTCGGCGCGATGGCCTCGAACGTGCCGGACCGGTTCACCGTCACCCCGAGCCGGGGCGGCATCGCCTGGGGCACCGAGCTGGCCGTGCCCCGCTACTCGCAGAACGTCCACATCGGCGAGTACCCGGAGTACGACGGCGGCGGCGAGGCGTGGTGCTCGCCCACCTCCACCGAGATGGTGGTCGAGTACTGGGGACGCAAGCCCTCGGCCGAGGACACCGCCTGGGTCGACCCCGCCTACGCCGACCCGACCGTCGACCACGCCGCCCGGATGACCTACGACCACGAGTACGACGGCGCCGGCAACTGGCCGTTCAACACCGCGTACGCCGCCGGCTTCCCCGGTCTGGAGGCGCGCGTCACCCGGCTGCACTCGCTGGACGAGGCGGAACGGTTCATCGCCGCCGGCATCCCGGTGGTCACGTCGCAGTCGTTCCTGGCCGAGGAGCTGGACGGGGCGAACTACGGCACCTCCGGGCACCTGTTCGTGATCGTCGGCTTCACCGCCGACGGCGACGTGATCGTCAACGACCCGGCGTCGTCCTCGAACGAGGCGGTGCGCAACGTCTACCAGCGCGAGCAGTTCGAGCAGATCTGGCAGCGCACCAAGCGCTACCGGGCCAACGGCACCGTGGCCTCCGGCTCCGGCGGCATCGCGTACCTGATCAAGCCGCTGAACCGCCCCTGGCCCACCGTCCCGGGCTCCACCAACTGGTGAGCTGAAAGGAGGGGCCCCTGCTTAACGCCTGGCGTCGAGAAGGGGCCCCTTCTCACCACTCAGTCCTTGGGCTCGGGCTGGTCGTCGCCGGCCAGGGCGGAGCGCAGCCGGTCCTTCTCCGCGCGACGGCGTTCCGCCGCCTCGGACATCTCCCCGGCCATCTCGTCCCGCCACCCCTTCAGCAGGAAGAACGACAGCGTGGCGGAGAAGACGAGCGCCAGCATCAGCCGCAGGAACATGTTCATCTCGATGAACCAGAGGGCCGCCAGCACCGCGACGAACAGCCCGATCCGGCCCAGCGTGTACTTGACCGCCGCGCTCATGCCCGCATTCCCACTCTCTCCGCCGCCTCAGCCCGTCCGCCGGGCCAGCCAGTGCACGCCATGAAACCAGATCACCGCGTAGACCACGGTGAAAACCGCCGCGGCCAGCGCGCCGGTGAACAGCGCCGGCAGCCCCGCGGCCAGCCCGGCCGCCAGCAACCCGGCCAGCACGCCGACCCCGAGCCCGACCAGCGCCGCCAGCACCCGGGCGGCACCGAACTCCCAGGCCCGGAAGTCGTCCCAGAACAGCCAGAGCGGCAGGATCACCGCCAGCCAGCCGTTGGTCCCCCCGAACCCGCCGGCGCCGACGGCGGCGAACGCCCACTCGAAGAGCAGCAGCGCCAGCACGCCGATGACCAGCCCGGCGAGCGTCACGCCGAGCAGGTCACCGAGCGTCAGGATGCGCCCCTCGGCGTCCCGCCGAGGAAAGCCGCGCTGCTGATCCCCGGTGCTCGTCGCCGGGTCAGGCCCAGACCTGCCGGTGCTCATCGCCGGGTCAGGCCCAGACCTGCTGCGGCTCGGAGCGGCGCTCGGCCATCGACGGCGCGGCAGCGTACTCACGGACGGTCTCGTAGCGGGTGTTCCGCTCCACCGGGCGGAAGCCGGCGTCCCAGATCAGGTGGAGCAGGTCGTCCCGGTGCATGGTGTTCGGCGTGCCGTACGAGTCGGCGTCGTGCGTGATCTTGTATTCCACCACCGAGCCGTCCAGGTCGTCCACGCCGAAGTTCAGCGAGAGCTGGGCCACCGAGAGCCCGTGCATGACCCAGAAGCACTTCACGTGCGGGACGTTGTCGAACAGCAGGCGGGAGACCGCGAACGTCTTGAGCGACTCGGCCGGGGAGGCCATCGTGGTGCGGGCCTGGATCCGGTTACGGACCTTGCCGTCCGCCGAGTCGACGAAGTCGTGCTGGTAGCGCAGCGGGATGAAAACCTGGAAGCCCCCGGTCTCGTCCTGCAGCTCACGCAGCCGCAGCACGTGGTCGACCCGGTGCCGGGGCTCCTCGATGTGGCCGTAGAGCATGGTCGACGGCGTCTTCATGCCCTTCGAGTGGGCCAGTCGGTGGATCCGCGACCAGTCCTCCCAGTGGCAGGCGTGGTCGACGATGTGCTGGCGGACCTCCCAGTCGAAGATCTCCGCGCCGCCGCCGGTCAGCGACTCCAGCCCGGCGTCCATCAGCTCGTCGAGGATCGCGTCGGCGGTCAGCCCGCTGATCTTCTCGAACCACTGCACCTCGGTCGCGGTGAACGCCTTGAGGTTGACCTTCGGCAGCGCGGCCTTCAGCTCGCGCAGCACCTTGGGGTAGTAGCGCCAGGGCAGCGTCGGGTGCAGGCCGTTGACGATGTGCAGCTCGGTGAGCTGCTCGTCCTCCATCTCCTTGGCCTTGCGGACCGCCTCGTCGATCCGCATCGTGTAGGCGTCCTTCTCGCCCGGCTTGCGCTGGAACGAGCAGTACGCGCACGACGCGGAACAGACGTTGGTCAGGTTGAGGTGCCGGTTGACGTTGAACATCACCCGGTCGCCGTTGAGCTCCGTACGCCTGTGGTGGGCCAGCCGGCCCAACCAGGTCAGGTCGTCGCTCGCGTAGAGCGCGATGCCGTCCTCGCGGGTCAGCCGCTCCCCCGCGTAGACCTTCGCTTCGAGCTCACGCTTGAGTCCGGCGTCCATCCGAAAGCCACGTCCTTCCACCTGGGGTCCCGATCGAGCGTACGTCGCGGGTCCGGAGCGCCGCCCGCGCGGTCGACCGCAGCGACCCAGTTCACCGGTCGTCACGCTCCGCACATCGACATCGTTGCGTCGGTGAGGTAAGACAGGGTGGGGCGGAACACACACCAGGGGCCGCCCTGTCTCATCACGCCCACGACGCGTGGCGCGCACCAGACCGGACGGGGAGCGGAATGGTCGACAGCACCAAGGCCCGAAGGCGACGGCGACGCTCACCGGTGATCTCACCGGTGCTGCGCCCGGCGCTCTGGTCCGCCCTGCTCGGGGCGGTCGCGGCCGCGGCGCTCGCCACCCCGGCCTGGGCCGATCCGCTGCCCGACACCATTCCCAGCACCGGGTCCCGGCCGCAGGTCACCGGCCCGCTCCAGCTCCCCACCGTGCCCGGCGCCACCGCCGGCCGACCCGGTGCCGCCGTCCCCGGCCAGCCCGGCGTCCCGGTGCCCGGCCTGCCCGGTGCCGCCGTGCCCGGCGCGCCGGTCCTGCCGGGCGCCACGACCGGCGTCACGAACCCGGCCGACGGGCCGCTGATCGCGCAGATCAACCAGGTCGACGGTCAGGTCGCCCAACTCGGCGACAACCTCCTGCGGGTCAAGGGCGAGCGGGACGCGGCCCAGGCCGAGCTGAACGCCGCCGCCGCCCGGCTCAAGGAGGCCCAGGCCGCGCTGGCCCGGGCCCAGGAGAACGCCAAGAGCGCCGCAGCCGACGCGGTCAAGGCCGACGCCGCGCTGCCGCCCGGCGAGTTCGGCACCAGCCTGCGCCAGTTCTCCGATCTCCAGCGGATCACCCGGGGCGACAAGGCCGAGGGGGCCACCACCTCGGTGACCGGCGAGCTGCTGCGCGCCACCACCGACGAGCGGGTCGCGCGCGAGGCGCACGCCTCGGTCCAGCGCCGGGTCACCGAGAAGACCGCGGAGTTCACCCGGGTCGAGACCGACCTGCACAAGCAGGAAGCCGCGCTGCTCAAGCTCCGCCGCGACAACGCCGCCAAGCTGCTCGACATCGAGCGCCGCGAGGACGCCGCCGAGCAGCGGCTCGGCAACCCGTACGTCGTCAACCAGAGCATCAACGGCCTGGTCGCCGACCCGCGGGCACTGGCCGCCGTGCGCTACGCCCTGGCCCAGTTGGGTGACCCCTACCTCTGGGCGGCGGAGGGCCCGAACCGGTTCGACTGCTCCGGTCTGATGCTCGCCGCCTACCAGTCGGCCGGCTACCGGGGCCTGCCCCGCGTCTCCCGGGACCAGTACTACGCGACCCGCTCCCGCACCGTCAGCCCGACCGCTCTCCTCCCCGGTGACCTGCTCTTCTTCGCCTCCGGCAGCAGCTGGAGCAGCATCCACCACGTCGCCATGTACATCGGTGACGGCAAGATGGTGGAGGCGCCTCGGACCGGTGACGTGGTCAAGATCTCGGTGGTCCGGTGGTCCCGGCTCTACGCGGCGACCCGGGTGGTCGGCGCCGTCTCCGGGCCCGCCACGCCGGTGCCGCTCCCGACCGTGCCGGTCAACCCGCCGAAGCCCGGTAACACGCCGAAGCCGACCCCGAAGCCGACGAAGTCCGCCACGCCGAAGCCGACGCCGAAGCCGACGAAGTCCGCCACGCCGAAGCCCACGCCGACCACGTCCAGTCCGACGCCCACCCCGTCGACGAGCACCAGCCCGACGCCCACCCCGTCGGACACGCCGAGCCCGACGCCGAGCCGTACCGCCACCGTCGCGCCGTCGTCGACCTCGGCGGAACCGACCGAGAGCGCCGCCGCGCCGTCGAGCAGCACGGCGAAGCCGACGGAGAGCACGGCCGGCAGCAAGTCCGCCAGCCCGACCAGCGCCGGCTGACCCAACCGTCCGCTCCGACTGTGTTCCCGGGCCGGAATGTGGCACGGTGAGATCCAGGCACTTCCGGCCGGCGCCACGGTCGGGGGCGAGCGTGGGTGCGGAGGGGCGAGATGGGCGAGCACGAGGTTCCGGCGGAGACGGTCCAACCGGGATCCACGCCCGACCCCGTCGGGAACGCCGACGAGCGCCCGGCGCAGCCGGGTCCGGTCGCCGTCGCGCGGGCCCGGGTCAGCGTGGCCGGCTCGGCCGTGGCGCCGCCGTCGGGCGGGGAACGGCCCGGTCCGCCGGCCACCGCCACCACCTACCGGGCGGGTGCCCCGGCGGAGAGCGTCCCGCCGCTGGACCGCCGCCGCCCCGGGGCGACCGTCTCGCCGCCGTCCAGCTGGTCCGCCTTCGCGGCGGCCGACCGGCCGGCCTCGACCGACGACGACGCCGGTTCGCCGGCCGCCGCGACGCCGCCGACGCCGGTTCCGGTGGCCCCGGTCCCGCCACCGCCGGCCACCCCGACCCCGGCCACCCCGACCATGGCCGCCCCGCCCCCCGCTGCCCCGACCACGGCTGCCCCGACCACGGCTGCTCCGATCCCGCTCCCGGCCGCCGCGACGCCGGCGCCCGTTCCGACCGTGGACGCCGCTGACCGTTCCGGGCCAGGTCCCGACGACGCCGCGGCGGCGGGCCCGACCGACGGCGACTCCCCGACCACCCCGGCCTCCGGTGCCGCCCCGGCCCCCAGCGCCGCCCGGATCTCCGGCTCCGCCCAGGTGCCCGGCTCCGCCCAGGTGCCCGGCTCAACTCAGATGCCCAGCGCCCCCCAGACGCCGAACGCCGCCCAGGTGCCGGGCGCCGCCCAGGTCGCCGGGGCCGCCCAGGTGCCCGCGCCGCGCGCGGGGTCCCCGGACGCGAGCCGGGACGCCCACCCCGTCGGCGACGCCGGGCAGCAGCCGGCCGACCGGTTCGCCGGCCGGATCACGCCCGCGCCGCGCACCGACTCCCCGGCAGCGCCCGCCCGGGCCAGCGCATCGGTGCCCGGCCTGAGCCGGGTCTCGGCCGACGAGGTCGCCGTGTCGGTGGCGGCCGCGCCCACCGCCGCGAAGCTCTACCGGGCCGCCCCGGTCAACCCGGAGCCGCCGGAGCCCGCCCAGCCGCCGGAGCCGGCGCAGCCGCCGTCCCCGCCGGGTCCCGAGCCCGAGCCGGCTCCGACCCCGGTGCCCGGGCCGACGCCCCCGTCCCCGGCTCCGCCCGTACCCGAGCCGGAGCCCCCGCTCCGCCCGACGCCCCCGATGCCGGCCCCCGGGCCGGCTCCGTCCCCGGTTCCGCCGGGGCCGGTTCCGCCCGGACCAAATCCGCCCGGACCAAATCCGCCCGGACCGAATCCGCCGGGGCCGGTTCCGCCGATGCCCGGGCCACCCGTACCGCCCCCGGGGCCCGCGGTGCCACCGCCACCGCCGCCGCCCGGCCCGATGCCCGCGCCCCCGTTCCCGCCGCCGCCGGCGATGGCCGGCGTGCCCGGAGCGCAGCCGGTCTGGCCCCCCACGTCCGCGCCGCCGGCCCCGGCCGTCCCGGCCCCGGCGCTGCCGACCTGGCCGCCGCCGGCCGCTTCCGCACGGCAGACCGAAACCGCTCCTCCGGTACGCCCGCAGCTCGGCAGTCAGGACCTGGCCGGAACCGCGTACGGCGGCACGGAGGGCCCGGGCTTCGCCACTGTCGCGCTCCCGCAGAGCAGCCCGTCGGAGAACACCGGTTCGCTGACCGGGCACATCCTGGCCCAGGGCTGGGCCGAGGACACCCCGACCACCCGGGCCAGCAACACCAAGGTCATCATTGTGCTGGCCGTCGCGCTGACGGCGCTGATCGCCATCAGTCTGCTCGTGGTGTTCCTGGCCAACGACGCGTTGAGCGGCCTGACCGGCACCGTGCTGACGCGCTGACGGGGTGAGCCCGCCCACTACGGCCGCGCTGTGCGGTGGCCGTGTCGGCGAAGCGCCGTACACTTGTCGGGATCACTGACCCGGCGCGTCCGACTGCGCGCCCATGGGCGATCTTGCGGGCGATTCGGCGGCGTGACGGTGCCGCGGCAGGCCATCGCGAAGATGCGCCCCGCTCGAAAGGTATTTCTTGACCACCTTCGCTGAATCCGGCATGTCCCCGTCCACCGACCCGATCACCGACGCCCCCGACTTCGCCTCGCTCGGCCTTCCGACGCAGGTGGTCGACGCGCTCGCCCGGCAGGGCATCACCACCCCGTTCGAGATCCAGCGGGCCACCGTGCCGGACGCGCTCGCCGGCCGCGACGTGCTCGGCCGGGGTCAGACCGGCTCCGGCAAGACGCTGGCCTTCGGCCTGCCGGTGATCGCCCGCCTCGCCGACCGCAACCGGGCCCGGCCGCTGCACCCCCGCGCGCTGGTCCTGGTTCCCACCCGCGAGCTGGCCATGCAGGTCAACGACGCGCTGGTGCCGCTCGGCAAGGCGGTGGGCATCTTCCTGAAGACCGCCGTCGGCGGCGTGCCGTACGACCGGCAGATCGACGCGCTCCGCCGGGGCGTGGAGATCGTGGTGGCCACGCCGGGGCGGCTCGGCGACCTGATCGCGCGCGGCGTGTGCCGGCTCGACGACGTCGAGGTCACCGTGCTGGACGAGGCCGACCAGATGGCCGACATGGGCTTCCTGCCCGAGGTCACCGAGCTGCTGGCGAAGACGCCCGCGGACGCCCAGCGGCTGCTCTTCTCGGCCACTCTGGACAACGACGTCGACTCGCTGGTCAAGCGGTTCATGACCGACCCGGTCACCCACTCGACCGCGCCGGCCACCGCGGCGGTGTCCACCATGGATCACCACATGCTGCTGATCCCGCCGCACGACAAGTTCGCGGTGACGGCGTCCATCGCCGCCCGTGAGGGCCGCACCATGGTCTTCGCCCGTACGCAGCTCGGCGTCGACCGGCTGGTCGAGCAGCTCACCGCGGTCGGCGTACGGGCCGGTGGCCTGCACGGCGGAAAGACCCAGCGGATGCGCACCAGGACGCTCGCCGAGTTCCGCGAGGGCCGGATGAACGTGCTGGTCGCCACCGACGTGGCGGCTCGGGGCATCCATGTCGACGGGGTCTCGCTGGTGCTGCACGTGGACCCGCCGAAGGACCCGAAGGACTACCTGCACCGGGCCGGCCGCACCGCCCGGGCCGGCGAGTCCGGCGCGGTGGCGACCCTGGTGCTGCCGAAGCAGCGCCGGACCACGTTGGCCATGCTGGAGAAGGCGGGCGTCGAGCCGTCCCAGGCTCGGGTCCGCGCCGGCGACGAGGCGCTGGCCGAGCTGACCGGTGCGCGCGAGCCCAGCGGCGTACCGGTCCGCGAGGAGCCGGAGCCCCGCCGTGGCGGCGGTGCCCGCCGCTTCGGCGACCGGGACGGACGCGGCTACGGCGACCGACCCAGCGGTGAGCGCCGCTACGGCGACCGGCCGACCGGCGAGCGGCGCTACGGCGACCGCCCCAGTGGTGAGCGCAGCTTCGGCGACCGACCCAGCGGTGAGCGCCGCTACGGCGACCGACCCACCGGCGGACGCGGCTACGGCGACCGGCCCACCGGCGAGCGTCGCTACGGCGACCGGCCGACCGGCGAGCGCGGCTTCGGGGACCGGTTCGGTAGCGACCGGACCGAGCGCCGCGACGACCGGCGCTTCGGGGACCGGCGGTCCGACGACCGCGGGGACCGCTTCGAGGGCCGGCAGTCCGACGACCGGCGCTTCGGCGAGCGGGCGCAGCGCGACCGGACCGGTGGCGACCGGCCGTTCGGGGACCGGCACCGGCCGACCGGCGGGCGCGGCTTCGACCGGGACGACCGGGGACGCGACGACCGCCCCACCGGCGGGCGTGACGTCGGCGAGCGCCGCCACGGGGACCGCCCGCAGGGCGAGCGTCGCTTCGGGGACCGGGACAGCAGCGCACAGCGTCGCTTCGGGGACCGCGACGGCGGCACCGAGCGTCGCTTCGGGGACCGGGACGGCGGCACCGAGCGTCGCTTCGGGGACCGGGACGGCGGCACCGAGCGTCGCTTCGGGGACCGGGGCGAGGCCCGGCCGGCCGAGCGTCGGGGCGGTTTCCGTCCCGAGGGCCGGGGCCGGGACGACCGGCCGCGCGACGACCGGCGCGGTTTCGGTGGGCGTCCGCCGGCCCGTACCCACTGATCCGGAGCCTACGGAAGACCACTGCGAACGCCGCCGTCGAGCACCCGCTCGGTGGCGGCGTTCGCGCATCCGCTGCCGGCACCCGGCGGGTCGCGTAACGTCCGGTCCATGCCGAAGTCGCTCTTCTGGGCCCGGACCGACACCGCCGGATCCGAGCACGTCGTGCTCGACGACCGCCAAGGGCTGACCGCGCAGGGCGTGGCGCTGGCCGTGGACCCGATCCCGTACACCTGCCGTTACCGCCTGACGGTCGCGCCGGACTGGTCGACCAGCCGGCTGGAGGTCGACGCGGACGGCGCCGGCTGGGCGCGGAGCGTACGCCTGGAGCGGGGCGGCGACGGGTGGCGCGTGCGTACCGGCGAGGAGGGTGACCTGGACGCGGCGCTGCGGGCGGTCGGGCGTCCGCCGGTGGGCCTGCCCGGTACGGACGACCCGGACCGGCTGGCCGAGGCGCTCGACGTCGACCTGGGCGGTTCCCCGCTGACCAACACGCTGCCGATCCGCCGGATCGGGCTGGGCCGCCTCCCCGCCGACCTGGCGACGAGCGTGACGGTGGCATGGGTGCTGCTGCCCGGCCTGACGGTGCTCCCCGCCGAGCAGGTCTACACCTCGCTGGGTCCGGGCCGGGTGCGGTACGCCGGGGACGGGTTCACGGCCGACCTGGAGGTCGACCCGGAGGGCTTCGTGGTGCGCTATCCCGGGCTCGCGGAGCGGGTCGACCCACGCTGACCGTCGGACCAGCGCCACCACGGCCCGCCGCCTGCCGGCCGGCCGGTCAGGTGCGCAGCCCGCGCAGCAGGACGCCGAGGTAGCGGTCGGCGGCGGCCTGGTCGCTGATCGCCACGGCGTGTTGCACGCCGCACATCAGGCTGCGCAGGTCGTCGGCCGTGATGTCGGATCGGACGGCGCCGGCCTGCCGGGCTCGGTGGAGCAGGTGGTCGAGCGCGTCGAAGAAGTCGGCCGCCGGGGCGACGGCGTCGGCGGTGAGGTCGTCGCTTGCGGCCAGCACCTCGGCCAGCGCCGGTTCCTCGCGGAGCAGCCGCAGCCCGGTCGACATCAGCTGCTCGAACCCGGCGACGGGATCGGCGGCGGCGGCGCTCGCCCGCGCGTCCGCCGCCAGCCGGGTGAAGCTCGGTGCCGCCAGCGCCTCGATCAGCACCTGCCGGCTGGGGAAGTGCCGGTAGGCGGTGCCGACGCCGACGCCGGCCGCCTTGGCGATCGCGTTCAGCGGCAGGTCGCGGTCGCCGCCGTGTAGCCGGGCGGCGGCCACGGTGAGCATCTGCTCGCGGACCCGGGCGGAGTCCGCCCGCAGCCGTCCGCCCGTGCCTGTCGACATGGCGAAAGGATAACTCATCCGCTGACCTGCTAGGCTGGGCGCAGATCGGATAGATGATCCGATCGGATCACACATCCGCTGAGGAGCTGTCATGGCTGTGAGCTGGACCGTCGCCGACATCCCCGACCTGACCGGCCGCACGGCCGTGGTGACCGGCGCGACCAGCGGGCTCGGCCTGGTCGTCGCGCGGCAGTTGACGGCGCACGGTGCGACCGTGATCGCGGCGGTCCGCGACGTGGACAAGGCGGCCCGCGTCCTGCCCGGGGTCGAGGCGCGGCGGCTCGACGTCGCCGACCTGGACTCGGTCGCCGCCTTCGCCACCGGCCTGCACGCACGGGGGCGGCCCCTCGACCTGTTGGTCAACAACGCCGGCATCGGCGGCCACCAGGGCCGCCGGCTCAGCCCGCAGGGCATCGAGATGCAGTTCGCCACCAACTTCCTCGGCCACTTCGCGCTCACCGGTCGCCTGCTCGACCTGATCCGCGACGGCGGGCGCGTCGTGCACGTCGGGTCCGGCCTCTACCGGATCTTCCGGGTGGCGCCGCCGTTCGACGACCCGGCCGCCGAGCGGTCCTACTCGCCCTCGCGGGCGTACGTGGCGTCCAAGCTCGCGAACCTGCTCCTCGGCCTGGAACTCGACCGCCGGTTGCGGCGCGCCGGCCGGCCGGTGCAGAGCCTGGTCGCCCATCCCGGCCTGGCGAGAACCGCGTTGAACGACGACATCCGCCGCCCGGCCCTGCGCGCGACGATGGCGGTCCTCCAGGCGCTGATCGGCCGGCCGGCCGAACGCGCGGCGGTTCCGCTGCTGTTCGCCGCCACCGCCCCCGGGGCCCGGGGCGGGGTCTTCATCGGCCCCGGCAACCGGAAGTCGGACGACCGGGTGCACCTGGATCCGGTCGCCGCGCCCGCGAACGACCCGGCCGTCGCCGGCCGACTGTGGGACCGGGCCCGCACCTGGTCCGCCGTCGAGTACCCGCCGGACCTGCGGTGACGACAGACGCCGGTCAGGCCGGCCAGGTGCCGTCGGCCAGGAACCGGTCGACGGCGGTGAGGTACGGGGCGAGGTCGAGACCCTGCCCGGCCACCCACCGGTCGGAGTAGTACGTGTCGACGTAGCGGTCGCCCGGGTCGCAGATCAGCGTCACCACCGAGCCGGTTCGGCCGGCGGCGCGCATCTCGGCGATCAGCCCGAACGCGCCCCAGAGGTTGGTGCCGGTGGAGCCGCCGACCCGGCGACCGAGCACCGCCGAGCCGGCGCGCATGGCGGCCAGCGACGCGGCGTCCGGCACCTGCACCATCCGGTCCACCACGCTGGGCAGGAAGGACGGCTCGACGCCGGGCCGGCCGATGCCCTCGATCCGGGAGCCACGACCGGTGCGGACCGACCAGTCGCCGGCCTGCCACGCCGGGTAGAACGCGGAGTTCTCCGGGTCCACCACGCACAGCTTGGTGGGCAGTCGGCGGTAGCGGGCGTACCGGCCGATGGTGGCGCTGGTGCCGCCGGTGCCGGCGCCCACCACGATCCAGGCCGGCACCGGGTGCCGCTCCAGCGCGAGCTGCGCGTAGATCGACTCGGCGATGTTGTTGTTGCCCCGCCAGTCGGTGGCCCGCTCGGCGTAGGTGAACTGGTCCATGTAGTGACCGCCGGCGTCCTCGGCCAGCCAACGCGCCTCGATCACCACCTTGGCCGGGTCCCGGACCAGGTGGCAGCGCCCGCCCTGGAACTCGATCTGGGCGATCTTCTCCGGCGAGGTGGAGGCCGGCATGACCGCGATGAACGGCAACCCGAGCATCCGCGCGAAGTACGCCTCGGAGACCGCCGTCGACCCGGACGACGCCTCGACGATCGTGGTGTCCCGGCGGATCCAGCCGTTGCACAGCCCGTAGAGGAACAGCGAGCGGGCCAGCCGGTGCTTGAGCGAGCCGGTCGGGTGCACCGACTCGTCCTTGAGGTAGAGGTCGATCCCCCATGCCCGGGGCAGCGGGAACGGCAGGAGGTGGGTGTCGGCGGACCGGTTGGCGTCCGCCTCGACCGTGGCGATCGCCTCGGTGAGCCAGCGCCGGGCGGCCTCGTCACACCGGTCGAGATGAGTCACGCCGGCAACGTTACAAGCGAGGCCGACTCGCATCCGTCCGGACCCGGCGCGACTGCCGGCGCTGCCCGGCCCGGCCGGCGGCGCGCACCACAGGCGTGAGGGCCAGGGCGAGCCGGGGGAACGCGTCGAGCAGCCGGACCTGCGCGCCTCGCCAGCGCGGCAGGCTGACCACCGGGCGCGGCCGGCGGGCCAGCCGGACCGCCCGCGCGGCCACCCGCTCCGGCGTCAGCAGCGACCCGGTGAAGGACGCCAGCGCCCCGGGGTCGTCGAGCTTGTCGTGCAGCATCGGCGTCCAGATCCCGTCCGGGCACAGACACGACACGTGTACGCCCCGGACGCCGGCCATCCGCAGGTCGGTCAGCGTGCCGAGGCTGAACGCCAGCAGGGCGTGCTTGCTGGCCGCGTACACCGTCTCGCCGGGCGCGGCGATCAGCCCGGCCAACGAGACGACATTGAGCACGTGGCCGTGGCCCTGCTCCCGCATGACCGCCACGGCGGCCAGCGTGCCGTTGACCGCGCCGAGCGCGTTGACCTCGATCACCCGCTGTCGGGTTTCGGCGTCCTGCTTCCAGGCCGGACCGGTGACCAGGATGCCGGCGTTGTTCACCCACAGCCCAAGCCCGCCCGGCCCGCCGGCCGCCTCGGCGGCGACCGCCGCGCAGGCGGCCTCGTCGCGGACGTCGAGCGGGCGGGACCAGCCGCCCAGCGGCCCGGCGACGGCGCCCACCGCCTCGGCGTCGACGTCGGTCAGCAGCACCCGCCAACCGTCGGCGTGCAACGCGGCGGCGAGCGCGCGGCCCAGTCCGCCGGCCGCGCCGGTCACCACGGCGGCACCCCGCCCCGAGGTCGTCATCGCCGCACGCTATCCGCCCGCACCGGTCGCGGGCCAGCCCTTTGGCCGGGCCTTGCCGGGGCCGGGCCGGGCCGGCGGAGAGGCGGCAGTGGTATCCCGCGCGTCCGCCTACAAGGTTGATGGCACAGATGAGTCAGGCCGGGTCGTCGGGTTCCGCACCGATGTCGACGGGCGAAGCAGGACCCGCTGGTGGCCGCCGGAGGCTCGCCATCCGAGCCCGGCGCAGCGAGTGGACTCCCGGAGGCCGTGAGCTGGCCCTGGCGCTCCCCGTGCTGCACCCCGCCCACCCCAGCATCCGCGCACCCCACCCCTGCCCGCATCCGCAGCCGCGCCCCGCACCGGCCCCCGGCCCCGGCACCCGCACCGGCCCCGGCACCGGTTTCACGGAAAGAGTGCTTATTCCGGTCCGAACAACCACTCTTTCCGTGAATGTGGGCGGCGCGGGGGTGCGGGAGGGCGAGGCGCGAGGGCGAGGCGGAAGGGCGAGGCGGGAGGGGCGAGGCGGGAGGGGCGAGGCACTGGTGCTCGCCTGAGTCGTTTACGCCATCAAGGTTGTAGGCGCAGCGAAATGGCGTCCCCGGGCCGGCCGGGCGAGGCCGGCGGACGGGTCGTCAGGGTGTGGGAGGTTCGAGCGGCTGGGGGCGGTTCTCCCACTTGGTCGACAGCGCGATCCCGGTGCGGGTGGAGGCGACCCCGGGCGTCCGGTTCAGCCGGACGATCAGCTGTTCCAGCTCGGCGATGGTGCCGACCCGCGCCTTGAGCAGGAAGGATTCGACGCCGGCCATGAAGTAGCAGGACTCGATCTCGGGGATCTGGCGGAACGCCTCCAGCACGTCGTCGGTGTCCGCGTCGGAGTTCTCCACGATGCCGATCAGCGCGGTGACCCCGAGCCCGATCGCCTCCGGCTCGACCTCGGCGCGGTACGCCCGGATCACCCCACCGGACTCCAGTTTGCCGACCCGCTCGTGCACGGCCGGCGCGGAGAGGCCGACCTGCCGGGCCAGCTCGGCGTACGACAGGCGGGCGTTGCCCCGTAGCAGCTCCACGAGGGCCAGGTCGATCGTGTCCACGGAGAGTGACCCTATCCTCTGAGCCGTGACCGGAGGCGGACGGCACCCGTTGAACATGACGGTACGTTGCCATTCACAAACGTCCCGTCACGGAGGTTCTACGCCGGTACCATTTCCTAACTTCGCAGTGTGTGCGTATTTCGCGTTTGGCGGACACGCCCGGTCCCTGGTGCTGTAATTGCCATACGTCCCTCATGACGGCTCTGGGCTCGCACCGGCCGGGGGCAGTGTGTTCAGCCGGGGGCTTCGTCGACGCGAGGAGGGGGCTGTGGACACTGGAGATCGCCTGCTGACACCGGGTGAGGTCGCTGCGCTGTTTCGGGTGGACCCGAAAACCGTGACCCGATGGGCAGCGGCCGGCCGGATCGGCAGCATCCGGACTCCAGGCGGGCATCGCCGGTTTCGGGAATCCGAGGTGCGAGCTCTGCTTGAGGGGGAGGGCATGCTGGACGAGGCGGAGGACATGGGCAAGGCCCGCAACATGGGCCCGACCGCTTCGACCGGACCCGGCCCGGCAAACGCCGGCATGTACTGAGCGAGCGGGCGCGGTCCGGCCGGTGAGGCGGGCCGCGCCCCGGCCGATGGTGTGCGCCGGTGCCGGCCGCTCCGGTGGTGAGCCGGTCAGGCCCCGTGCCCGTCCCGGCCGTCCCGGCCGCTCACGTCCCGGCGGTCCGCGTCGGGCACGTCCCGGCGGTCCGCGGCGAGCGTGCCCGACCAGCGCCGGAACAACGTGTGTTCGACGCCGAGCGCGTCGAGCACCTTCCCGGCCACGAAGTCGACCAACTGCTGCGCGGAGGCCGACGCGCCGGCACCGTAGAAGCCCGGACTGGCCGGCAGCACCACCGCGCCGGCGTCGTGCAGCGCGATGAGGTGTTCCAGGTGGCTGCGGGTCACCGGGGTCTCCCGGGGCACCACCACGACCGGGCGGCGCTCCTTGAGGTTCACCTCGGCGGCGCGCTGGAGCAGGTCCTTGGAGAGACCTATCGCGATGCCGGCGCAGGCCGCGGTGCTGGCCGGCACGACCGCCATGCCGCGTACCCGGTAGGAGCCGCTGCTCGGGCCGGCGGCCAGGTCACCGGCGGGCCAGTACCGGAGGTCCGCGCCGGCGAGGTCGCGGTCGAGCCACGCGGCCAGGTCCGCGGCCCAGTGCGCGTCCCGGAAGGGCCGGCCGGTCTCGTCGAGCACGGTCAGTCGGGCGGCCCGGGACACGACCAGGTCGACCGCCGTGCCGGCGTCGAGCAGACCCCGGACGACCGCCGCCGCGTACGGCGTCCCGGAGGCACCGGAGACGCCCACCACCCATGGTTCGCGCATGCCGTAAGCCTGCCAGGCCAAATGTCCGGTGGGTCGACGGGGCTTCCCGCCGCATGGGATTCTCTGATCCGGCGATCCACCTCCATGGAAGGGCCGGTGATGACGGCGGCGGTGCTGCGGGCGCTGCGTTCCGACTGCCCCGTCGCGCCCCGGTTCTCCCCGTACGCCGACGAGGTGCAGGGCTGGCTCGTCGACCACCTCGACCGGCTCGGCCTGCCGCTGGATCCGGGTACCCGCCGACGGCTGGCCCGCGCCGGCTTCGCCCGGTACGCCGGCCGGCTCTACCCGGACGCCACCGAGCCCGACCTGCGGGTGCTGGCCGCGCTGTTCACCTGGTTCTTCCTGGTCGACGACGCCTGTGACGGGCCGGACGGGCTGGCCCCGGCGCAGATCCGCGCGCTGCGCGACGGCGCGCTCGCGCTGCTCCGCGAGGGCCCGCGAGCCCGCCACCCGGGGTTCACCGGTCCGCTACGCCGGCTGCTCGTGCAGGCGTGGCGGGAGCCACGGCACCGGATGCCGGCTCGGTGGCGGCTGCGCTTCGCCGACGCGGTGGCCGACCACCTCGACGGCGTCTCCCGGGAGACGGCTGCCACGTCGGCCGGCCGGCCGCCCGGCGTCGCGGAGTACGTCCGGTTACGCCGGGCCACCTCGGCGGCGTACGTGTCGTACCCGCTGATCGAGTTCGCCGCCGGTCGTCCGCTGCCCGACGCGGTCTACCACCATCCCGCGCTGCGCCGTCACGCCGACCTCGCCAACGACCTGCTCTCCTGGTTCAACGACATCGCCTCGCTGGAGCGGGACCGGGTCACCGGCGGGGGGCACAACCTGGTACTGGCGGTGGCCGCCGAGCGGGGCGTGCCGTTGCCGGCCGCGGTCGACCTGGTGGCCGCGCACTGGCGCGCCGAGATGAGCCGCTTCATGGCGCTGCGCGCGGCGGTGCCGTCGTTCGGCCCGGCGTTGGACGAGGCCGTCACCACCCATCTCGACGGGGTGGCCGCCGCCGTGCGCGGCACTGTCGACTGGACGCTGGAGAGCGCCCGCTACCCGGTCGCCGCGACGCCCTGACCGCCCGGCGGACGACCGGCACCGGCGCCGAGCCGACCCGCCCGACCCGGTCAGGGTCGCAGACCGAGCCGGACCACCAGGTCGAGCAGCGCGAGCACGAACAACGCGATGCCGACGAACCCGTTGGCGGTGAAGAACGCCCGGTTGACCTTGCTCAGGTCGGTGGGGCTGACCACCAGGTGCTGGTAGCCGAAGGCGACCGCGGTGAGCGCCAGCCCGATCCACCACAGCCAGCCGAAGCCGACAAGCGCGCCGAACCAGATGAACAGCGCGAACGTCACCACGTGCGCGACCGTGGAGGCGTGCAGCGCGAAGCGCCGGCCGTACCGGGCGGGGACGCTGTGCACCCCGATCTCCCGGTCGATCTCGGAGTCCTGGCAGGCGTAGATCAGGTCGAAGCCACCGATCCAGAGGCCGACGGCGGCGCCGAGCAGCCAGGCCGGGCCGGAGCCGTCGAGCGTGCCGGTGACCGCCAGCCACGCGCCGACCGGGCCGACCGCCTGGGCGACCGCGAGGATGGCGTGCGGCCAGTTGGTGAAGCGCTTGCCGTACGGGTAGACCACCAGCGGCACCACGGCCAGCGGCGCGAGCATCAGGCAGAGCGGGTTGAGCAGCGCGGCGGCGGCCAGGAAGACCACGAGCGCGACGGCCGCTCCGGTCCAGGCCGTCCGCACGCTCACCGCCCCGGTGACCAGTTCCCGGTTCGCGGTACGCGGGTTCCGCGCGTCGATCCGCCGGTCCAGGATCCGGTTGGCGGCCATCGCGAACGTCCGCGCGCCGACCATCGCCACCGTGATCAGCAGCAGGTCCCCCCACCGCACCCGCCCCCCGTCGACCCGCATCGCGGTCAGCGCCGACAGGTACGCGAACGGCAGCGCGAACACCGAGTGCTCGATCGCGACGAGCTTCAGGAAGGACGTGACCCGGCCGGGCCGTTCCGCCACCGCGGTCATCAGATTCCGTACTCCTGCCAGCGCTTGTCGACCAGGGACGTCACCTCGGGCGACATCCGCATCTCCTCCGGCCAGCCCCGCGTGTACCCCTCGGTGGGCAGCTTGCGGGTGGCGTCCACGCCGGCCTTGCCGCCCCAGAACTGCTGATACGAGGCGTGGTCCAGGTGGTCCACCGGGCCCTCGGTGAGGAGCAGGTCGCGGGCGTAGTCGACGTTGCCGAAGGCGCGGAACGCGACCTCGTTGTAGTCGTGCACGTCGCAGTCCTCGTCGACGATCACGATCAGCTTGGTCAGCGACATCATGTGCGCGCCCCAGATCGCGTTCATCACCTTCTGCGCGTGCTTCGGGTAGCGCTTGCGGATCGACACGATCGCGCAGTTGTGGAACACGCCGGCGGCGGGCAGGTCGTAGTCGACGATGTCCGGGATCAGGAACCGCAGCAGCGGCGCGAAGATCCGCTCGGTGGCCTTGCCGAGCCCGTGGTCCTCCTGCGGCGGCTGGGACGTGACGATCGAGTGGTAGACCGGGTCGCGCTGCATGGTCATGGTCTCGATGTGCAGCACCGGGAACGGCTCGACCGGCGTGTAGAAGCCGGTGTGGTCGCCGAACGGCCCCTCGGGCAGCCGCTCGCCCGGTTCGAGGTACCCCTCCAGCACGACCTGCGCGTGCGCCGGCACCTGCAACGGGACGCTCAGGCAGTCGACCATCTCGACCCGCTCCCCGCGCAGGAAGCCGGCGAACAGGTACTCGTCGATGTCGGCGGGGAGCGGCGCGCTGGCCGCGTACGCGACCGCCGGGTCGGCGCCGATGGCGACCGCCACCGGCAGGCGCTGCCCGAGCCGCTCGGCGACCGCGTGGTGCGCGGTGGAGTTCTTGTGGATCTGCCAGTGCATGCCGAGCGTGTTCCGGCCGTGCTGCTGGAGCCGGTACAACCCGAGGTTGCGCTTGCCGGTCTCCGGGTGCTTGGTGTGGGTCAGCCCGAAGTTGTGGAAGATGCCGCCGTCGCCCGGCCACACCTGCAACCCGGGCAGCCGGTTCAGGTCGACGTCGTCGCCCCGGTAGACCACCTGCTGGCAGGGGGCGGTCCGGACCTTCTTCGGCGGCATGGACTTGAGCTGCATGACCTTGCCGAGCCCACCCATCATGCCGGTGAAGCCCTGCGGCAGCTCCGGCTTGAGCAGCTCGCCGATCCGCGCGCCGATCTCGTCGAGCGACTCGACGCCGAGCGCCATGGCCATCCGCTTCTCGGTGCCGAACAGGTTGACCGCCACCGGCATCTCGCCCCGGGTGGGCCGCTCGAACAGCAGCGCCGGCCCGCCGGCGCGGACGGTCCGGGTGACCACCTCGCTGATCTCCAGCGTGGGGTCGACCGGGACGCTCACCCGCCGCAGCTCACCGGCGCGTTCCAGCGCCGCGAGGAAGTCCTTGAGATCGTCGTACGGAAAGCCACGCCCCATGCCTCCATCCTCCCCCACCCCCCTGAGGTGCAAGGAAGGGCCCCTTCTTAACGCCTGCGGTAGAGGCGGGGGCCCCTTTTAACGCCCCGTCGGGCGGGTAGTCGGCGGCATGGACGACGAGCGGGTGCCGGCGGGGTTCAGCGAGCAGCGGGCCCAGGTCGGCGACGTGGAGATCAACTACGTCCGAGGGGGCCAGGGGCCCACGCTGGTCCTGCTACACGGCTACCCGCAGTGCTGGCGCATGTGGCGGCACGTGCTGCCGGAGCTGGCGCGCTCCTTCGAGGTGATCGCCCCCGACCTGCGCGGCTTCGGCGACAGCGACGCCCCGCCCGGCGGGTACGACAAGAAGACGGTCGCCGCCGACCTGCACGGGCTGCTCACCGCGCTCGACCTGGCCGGGGACATCCGGCTGGTCGGCCACGACCTCGGCACCATGGTCGCGTACGCCTATGCCGCCGCCCACCCCGACGCGGTCGCCCGGCTGGTGCTCAGCGAGGCGCCGGTCCCGGACGAGAGCGTCTACGCCATGCCCGCGCTCACCGCGGCCGGCCCGGCGGTGTGGAACTTCGGCTTCTTCACCGTGCCCAACGGCCTGCCCGAGCAGCTCGTCGCCGGCCGGGAGGCGCTCTGGGTCGACCGGTTCACCGACTCGATCATGGTGAACAAGGGCAGTCTCGGCCCGGACGACATCGAGGAGTACGCCGATCACCTGCGCGACGAGGCGCACCTGCGGGCCAGCTTCGCCTACTTCCGGGCGTTCGGGCAGGACGTCGCGGACAACACGGCGTACCGGGGCACGAAGCTGCCGATGCCGGTGCTGGCCGTCGGCGCGCAGGCCAGCCTCGGCGGGCAGGTGGCCGAGCAGGTGCGCCGGTACGCCGACCGGGTCACCGGCGAGGTGGTCGAGGACTGCGGCCACTGGCTGTTCGAGGAGCAACCGGCGAAGCTCACCGCGCTGCTGCTGCCGTTCCTCAAGGGTTGACGAACGGGCGGGTCAGCCCCGGCGGGCCGACTCGACGAACGCGCGCCAGGCGGCCGGGCGGAACGTCAGCACCGCTCCGGCGCGGTCCTTGCTGTCCCGGACGGCGACGACGCGCGGCAGGTTGTCGGCCACCTCGACGCAGTCACCGCCGTTGGTGCTGCTCCGGGTGCTGGTGCGCCACCGGGCGCCGGTCAGGTCCGCCATGTCTCCGCCACCTCCGCTAGCAACTCCATCGACTGCCGGGGCGGCAGCGCCTCCCCCTCGATCGACTCCCAGGACGACCGGACCGCCAGCACGTCCTCGGTGTGATCGATCACCTGGCCCTTGAGCTGATCGTCCAGATAGACGACGTCCTCCCCGGTGGGGAGCGTAGCCAGCACGAAGGCCCCGGCGACACCGGGATATGCGCCGACCGAGGCGGGCACCACCTGGAGTCGGACCCGGGGCCGCGCCGCCCCCGACGCGAAGGAGGGGCCCCTTGTTAACGCCTCCGGTAGAGGCGGGGCCCCCGCTTAACGCCCGCCGCCTCAACGCCCGCCGCCTTACGCCCGGCGCCCGCGACCGGCGCCCGCGACCGGCGCCCAGGCGTACCGACGCCCGCTTCAGGCGGCCGGCTCCCAGGCGTACGCGCTCAGGGGTTTGTCGAGCGGCGCGGCGGTGAGCCGGTTCGCGAACGTCGAGATGGTGTATGTCCCGACGCCGAGCACGACGTCCAGCGCGTGCCGTGGCTGCCAGCCGGCGGCCAGGAACGCGTCCAGCTCGGCGTCTCCGACCGCGCCCCGGTGGTCGAGCACGGCGACGGTGAACCGGCGCAGCGCCTCCAGCCGGGGCTCGGGCAGCACGCCGCCGGTTCGCAGCGCGTCGATCAGCTCGGGCGCGGCGTCCTGCCGGGTGAGCGTGGCGGTGTGCATGGCCACGCAGAGGTGGCACGCGTTGCGGGTGGCGACCGTCAGCACGACCACCTCCCGGGCGACCGGGTCGAGGTCGGTGGCCTCGAAGGCGGCGTTGGCTGCGAGGAAGCCCTTGAGCAGCTCGGGCGAGCCGGCCATCAGGCCGACGGCGGCGGGCAGGTGGCCCAGCTTGCGGTGGACGCCGGCCATGACCGGGCGGGCGGCGGCCGGTGCGGTGTCGGGTTGGTACGCGGTGAAGCGGGACATCAGGGGTCCCTTCTCGTAAGATAGTCAACGTGGTTGACCAAACCGTAAACCAGGTTGTCGAACATGGCAACGCCTGACCGCCCCGGCTTCGCGCTGCCGCTGCTCCTGCTGGCCGGCTTCCGTACGCTCGTCGACGACCTGCACGCCGAGCTGGCCCGGCACGGGCACCCCGAGCTGCGCCCGGCCCACGGCTTCGTCCTCCAGGCCGTCGGACCGACCGGCACCACCGCCTCCGACCTCGGGCAGCGCCTCGGCGTCTCCAAGCAGGCCGCCGGCAAGACGGTGGACCGGCTGGTCGCGCTCGGCTACCTGGAACGGGTGGACGACCCCGCCGACGCGCGCCGGAAACTGGTCCGGATGACCGCCCGGGGCCACGACGGGTTACGCCGCTCGGCGGTCGTCTTCGACGCGCTGCGCGACAGGTGGGCGGCCACGCTCGGCGCGGACCGGGTCGCCGCCATCGAGGACGACCTGCGCCGGATGGTCCCCGCCGACGTGTTCCGCCTCGACGTGCCGGGCTGGTTCGGCGGGTGACGGACACGAAAGGGGCACCCGACCGACGTCGGGTGCCCCTGTCCGAACACCACTACCGGAAGATGACGTCACTTCTGTTGACCTTGCAGTTGGCGTCGTTCCAGCCCTCACCGAGGTAGCTCGGCTCGCTGCCCTTGGCCACACCCTTGTACTTGCCGCAGATGACCGCCGAGCCGATCACGACCACGCGAGTGATCGTCGCGGTGTCGTTCCAGTTGCTGTTGATGCCGGCGAGCATGTCGATGTCGTCGACGAGGACGTTGTCGACACGCACGTGGCGGGTGTACGAGGTGGAGCAGTTGCCACAGGCGCGGTACAGCTTGCCGGTCCCCTTGAGGTAGAAGCCGGAGATGCTGACGGTGCCGTTGCCGTTGTGCTGGAAGGTCTTGTCGCTGCCACTGCGCGCGCCGCCACCGATGACGTAGGACGTACCGCCGTTGGTCTGCTTGAAGGTGGCGGCGTCCTCCCCGATGTCGTTCCACCACACGTTGCGGATCGTGCAGGTGCCCTCGCAGTGCACGCCGTCACCGGCGGGCGAACCGAGGATGACGTTCTGGAGCGTGCCCCCGTTGGCGATCTTGAACATCGGGTCCTGCGACTCGCCCTGCCCACCGTCACCCATGCAACAGTAGGTCTTCATCCCGCCGTCGAAGGTGCCGGAGACGTTGACCGTGCTCGAGATGTTCACCGAGCCGGCCGACGACGGCCACGCACCTGTCGGCGTACCCGGGTTGCCGGTCGGGCCGGACGTCGGACCGCTGGTGGGACCACTGGTCGGGCTGGTGGTCGGGGTCGACCCGCCGCTGGCGTACGTCTCGAACTCGGCGATCCGCGGGGTGCCGGACGCGCTGGTGATGACGAAGGAGATCTTCTTCAGCGACGTCGAGGAGAAGGTGATGACGCTCGGGGCGCTGCCGCCGCTGGCCAGGACGGAGCCCGTGTCGTAGTTCTTGAGTTGCCAGCCGCTGATCGAGCCGCCGCCCGAGGCCTGCACGATGACGGCCGAGGACACCGTGGTGGCGCTGCCCCACTTGACCGAGACCGTGCCGGTCGAGCCGCTCGGCGACCAGTAGGTGCCGGCGTTGCCGTCGATGACGTTGCCGTAGCTGGTGCCATCAGCCTTGCTGGAGCCGTCAGCGCCGGCGCCGAGGCTCAGGTTCGTGGCGGCCGACGCGCTGGGGACCTGCAACGCCAGCGCGACGACGGCGCCCGCGACCGCAGCGACACCGCCGGTCAGCCACCGAGTGGCGACTTTGCGTCTCATCCGGTTTCACCTTTCACGCGTGTGTACTCTGAGTTAGAAAGCGCTTTCTGGCAAACCATAGACATTTATCGATGTTTACGCAAGGGCAACACGTCCGTCATCATGGGCGGATGGACGACGCGTACGTGGTGGGCGATCCTGACGGGCTCAGCCCGCTCCAGACCGAGATCCGCGACGCGGTGGCCCGCGAGCTGCACGCCCAGTTCGCGCTCCGGGCCGACCGCCTCGACCTGGCCGACCTGCCCGAGGTGGCCTACCAGATCACCCGTCGGATCGACGAGCTGCTGAGCCGCCGCGTCACCGCCTCGTAGGCGTCCTCACCTCCGACCGCCGCCGTCACCGCCCTTTCGCCGTCGGTGACGGCCGCGTCACGCGCCCCCACGTCAACTGGGTTCCCGCAACGAGGCGGCCGGTCCGCCCGGACGGGCACGAGCGAACGGCCGTGGAAATCGGAGATCCCATGAAAAGGCTCGCTCTCCAGGCCGGGCTGGCCGCGTCGGCCCTCACCGCCGCGCTGCTCGCCGGCGCGCCCCCGGCCTCGGCCGCCACCACCACGATCCCGTTCGCCCCCACCCAGGACAGCTACGTCAGCTCGTCCAGCCCGAACGCCAACTTCAACAGCACCAACTCCCTCGTGGTCGGCGCCGCCCCGGTCCGGATCTCCTACCTCCAGTTCACCGTCACCCGCCTGACCGACCCGGTCTCCAGCGCCCGCCTGCGGCTGCACGTCCGGAACACCGCGAACGCCCCCAGCCCCAACGGCGGCACCGCGCAGAAGGTCGGCACGTCCTGGTCGGAGAGCACGCTGACCTACGCCAACCGGCCGGCGTCCGTCGGCGGCCCGCTCGGCTCGCTCGGCACGGTCCGGAGCAACACCTGGTACGAGCTGGACGTCACCGACGCCGTCACCGGCAACGGCGAGGTGGCGTTCTCGCTGTCCTCCACCAACCCGGACGGCGCGTTCTACGACAGCCGGGAGTCCGGCACGTACGCGCCGATGCTGATCGTCACCACCGGCCCACCGCCGACCGGGGACAACGTGCTGCTCAACGCTGGTGACATCTCGGCGTGCAGCACCACCGGCGCCGCGCAGACCGCGCAGATCATCGCCCGCGAGCCCGGCACCGTGATGGCCGGCGGCGACCTGACCGACAGCGGTACGGCGGCGCAACTCGCCGACTGCTACGACCCGACCTGGGGGCAGTTCAAGAGCCGCACGAAACCCATCCTCGGCAACCACGACTACCTCACCGCCAACGCCAAGCCCACGTTCGACTACTTCGGCCCGGTCCTGCCACCCGGCAAGGGCTACTACTCCTTCGACAAGGCCGGCTGGCACATCATCGTGCTGAACACCAACTGCTCCCACGTGGGCGGCTGCCAGGCCGGCTCGCCCCAGGAGAAATGGCTGCGCGCGGACCTGGCCGCACACCCGAACCGCTGCACGCTGGCCCAGTACCACCACCCGTTGTTCAGTTCCGGCGGCCGGACGTCGTCGAACGTACGCCCGCTGTTCCAGGCGCTCTACGACGCGGGCGCCGAGATCGTCATCAACGGCCACAACCACCAGTACGAGCGGTTCGCCCCGCAGAACCCGTCCGGCGTGGCCGACCCGACCCGCGGCATCCGGGAGTTCGTGGTCGGCACCGGCGGCCGGCCGCTGATGAAGACGTTCCCCGAGCCGGCCGCGAACAGCCAGGCAAAGAACGGGAACACGTTCGGAGTGCTCAAGCTGACGCTCTCCCCGAACGCCTACACGTGGCAGTTCCTACCGGTGACCGGCGGAACCTTCACCGACTCGGGCGTCGACAGCTGCCACTGAGTCGGCGTCACACCCTCCTCATAGGATCGCGGACGCCGGCCCGCTCGGGCCGGCGTCCCCGTCCGCAAGGAGTTCGATGAGACGTCTGCGCGTTTCGGCCGGCGCGGCGGCGCTGGCCACGCTCGGGGTGGTCGCGGCGCTGCCGGCCCCGGCCACCGCCGACCCCGGTCCCGGCTGGGTCGGCGGCTGGCTCGGCGACACCACCCTCGGCGGTCCGGGCGCACCCGCCCGCACCGCCGCCTTCTCGCTCAGCAGCGACGCCGACGCGACGCACCCGCGCGTCCGCATCGACGTGAGCGGCCTCGCCGACGTCGCCACCGCCACGTTCCCGGCCGGCTGCGACCGGGTGGGCGCGGTGGCGACCTGCCCGATGCCCGCCGACGCCACCACCGACGAGTTCGGCGGCGTGACCGGCACCGTCCCGATCGTGCTCCGCACGGTGGCCGGTGCGGTCGACGGCGCCGCCGGCACGATCGCCTGGGCGACGCTGGCCGACGGCGTCGACGGCGAGGCCCAGCAGGCGGCCGTCACGGTGCGCACCGGGCCCGACGCCGTCGACCTGGTCGACGCATACGTGGAAGGCGCCGGCACCGGCGACCGGCTGGCCGTGCCGGTGACCCTGGTCAGCGCCGGCGACCAGCCGGTGACCGGCCTGCGGGCCACGTTCCGCTTCCCGGTGGGGCTGGAGCCGGCGGCGTTCCGCAACTGCCGGTACGGCACGGGTGGCCAACTCAGCACCGTCGTGGTCTGCCACTTCGGCCGCGAGCTGACGCCGGGCCGGCGCTACGAGGTGCCCGGTGGTCTCCCGACCACTGTCGGCCCCGCCGCGGTCGGCGACAAACGCATCGTGCAGACCGTGGCGCCCGAGGCCACCGCCGGTCCGCTGCCCGAGGGCGTGGTGCTGCGGCGTCGCCCGGCGGACGCGGCGCTGCGGCTGCGTCCGGTCGGCGGCACGGTCGACGTGCTCGGCCCGGATCAGCAGTACGCCTCCGGTCAGTTCTATCTCCGCGCCGTCCGCGGGGCGTTCGACGTGGTCGCGCTCGGCGCGAGGGCCGCCGGGGCGACCGGCGACACGGTGCGGGTCCGGGTCGGCCTGCGCAACGACGGGCCGGGCGTGCCGGACGGCACCGTCTCCGGCGGCGACGCCGCCCACTTCACGTTCACCCCACCGGCCGGGACGGTGGTGACGAACGCGCCGGAGCACTGTTCGGGCTACGGCGACGAGGAGGACCCGGGCGCGCCGATCGCCTGGTTCTGCACGCTGCCGGACGCGGTCTTCCCGGCCGGTGACGCCTTCCTGGTCGACGTGGACCTGCGGATCGACGGCCCGTTGGGCGCGCCAGGCTCGGTAGCCGTGCCCTACAGCTACCCCCGGCCCGACGACGACCCGACGAACGACACCGCCCCGGTCGTCATCGGCTGACCGGGCGACGACGCGACCGCCGGGAGTCGCCCGACTCCCGGCGGTCGATGCCGCGCCCAAGTCGATGCCGCGCCCCGGTCGGCGAGGGACGTGGCGGTGCGCGCCCCGGAGGAGCCGCCGCCGTCAAGACCCCTGAACGGTGATCGGCCGGACGGCCGAAGACCGAACGGCCCGTCTCCGCGCACGTTCGGCAGTCCGGGCACCCCGACGGGGCCACGACACGCCCCCCGGCAGCCCGTTTCCGCATTGCCTGTTCGGACCCGCCAACACGAATTCCCGGGAAACGCGTCACCCGTCTGGACCGAGCCACCTGCACAGTTCGTACCACTGCGGACAGTCGCCGTCGGGCAAGTAAGTTTTCCGACGTTGCGATGCCCCCTCGGCGAATGGTTCGGTCAGTTCACCGAAACAATTCTTTCGCGAATTGGTGGGTGACAACGGCCATGGCAACATTCGACCAGAAACACCAGACCGTGCGTGGCAACCAATTCAACGCCGACCGGATCGACCTGAGCGACGCCACGTTCACCGGCCTGCCGGACGACGACCCGACCACGCTCCTCCACCGGCTCGACGCCGTCCGCGCCGCCGTCGCGCAGGCGATCGAGCGTGGCGTCATCGCCCCGTCGGCCGGCGCGGCGATCAGCGAGGAGCTGCGGGTCGCCGCCGCGAGCATCGCCCGCGACGACCGGGCGGAAGCGTCGACCCGGGTCCGCCGGGCCACCGAGGCGCTTCAGGTCGCGGCGCCCGTGGCGGCCATCGGCGCCGCGTTGGTGACCGTGTGGAACGCGCTCGGCGGGATCTCCTGATGGCCGGCTACGACCAGCGCAACCAACGGGTCTTCGGCGCGCAGATCAACGCCGAAACGGTCATCGCCGGCATGACCACGAGCCCGGACGAGTTGATGGGCTACGGCCGGCGTGCCATTGCGGAAGGGCTCTACCCGAAGGCGGTCGAGTTCTTCACCGAGGCGATCGCCAAGGGCGCGGCCGGCGCGGACCCGCACTATTATCTGGCGCTCGCACTGCTCGGCGGTCGCAAGCCCAGCCGGATGGGAAGCGGTGCCCAACGGACCATGGACCAGGTGGACGAACACCTCGGTCGGGCCCTCCAGATCGAGCCGACCGCCGCCCACGTCCGCGCGCTCTGGATCGCGCTCAAACGGGACCACTACGCCGACCGCATCGACCACGGGCCGAGCGTGGAGGAACTCCAGGCCGGTCTCGGCGCGGTGGCCCCGGTGCACGCCGCCGAGATCACCCCCTTCACGGAGAGCCGGGAGGACCCGCTCTGGCAGGCCACGCTGGCGGTGGCCCGGGCCGGGATCGAGGCGCGCCGGCCGAACGTGCACCGCTACTTCATCCGTATCCCGAAGCCACCACTACTCGGCACCGCCAAGACGATGATGATCATCGGTGGGGTGCTGGCCGGGCTGGGCCTGATCCTGCTGCTGATCGCGTTGAAGGAGACGGTGCTGTGCTGCCTGGCGGTGCCGCTCGGCATCGGCGGCGCGGTCATGCTGGTCAAGGGCTTCCAGGAGTACACGTCGTTGACGTCGGCCTACCAACGCGACCTGGCCGCGTCGCAGCCCAGGCCGACCGACGAGCAGATGGACCTCTGGCTGTACTTCGACAAGTTCGGCATCAGGGACCACGCGCTGCGGCACCTGGACACCGCCCTGGACGATCTCGTCTGCGAGCCGCAGCTCGTCATCGGGCCGGCGTCCCCCACCCAGCAGGCGCGCGGCCAGGACGGTGTGCTGCGCTTCTCGCGCTACAAGATCGTCATCCTGCTCCTGGGGCAGAGCCGGATCTCGGTGTTCTCCTGCGAGTGGGACTTCATCCGCTGCATCGTGTCGAACACCGACGCGTTCGACTTCCGCTACCGCGACATCACCGGCCTGCGGATGCGGCAACTGCACGGGGCGACCGAGGGTAGCCAGCTCGTGATCAAGGGAGAGGACGGACAGGACGTCCCGGTCCACTTCAACAAGATCTTCGAAATGATCATCGCGGGCACCGACCGGATCGCCGTCACCATCGACGTCACCGAACAGGGCACCGGCACCGGGCTGCAACCCACCGGGGCCACCGCCACCGAACGACTCATCCGACGCCAACTGGACGAGGCGGGACGCTAGACCGCCGCGGTCGGCACCCCCGGCCGGCCGCGGCCCCGCGTCAGTTGACCCCGGCGTACGAGTGCAGGCCGGTGAAGAAGAAGTTGACCCCGAACAGGTTCATCAGCATGGTCAGGAAGCCCACCACCGCGATCCAAGTGGCCACGTTGCGTTTCACACTCGGCGTGGCCCGCGCGTGCAGGTAACCGGCGTACACCACCCACGAGATGAACGCCCAGGTCTCCTTCGGGTCCCAGCCCCAGGCGCGACCCCAGGCCGCCTCGGCCCAGATCGCGCCCGCGATGACCGCGAACGTGAAGATCGGGAACGCGAACGCGTGCGTCGTGAAGGTCAGCCGCTCCAGCCCGGCCGCCGCCGGCAGCCGGCGGGCCAGGGTGTACGGGAAGCTACGCCGCCCCTGCTCCCAACCGGCCCGCATCAGGTACGCGGCGGCCGGCACCACGCCCAGCAGGAAGATGCCCGAGGCGAAGATGATCGTCGACACGTGGATGATGAACCAGTACGACTGGAGCGCCGGCATCAGCGGCACGACCTGGACATAGAGCTTCAGCTCGGCGAACGCCAGCAGCAGCACCATCACCAGCGTCAGGAACAGCCCGAGCCGGCGCAACGACGGCTGCTTCCAGAGCACCACGAGCCACGCGGCCACCCCGATCCAGGTGACCGTCAGTACGAACTCGTACATGTTGCCCCAGGGCATCCGCTCGGCGGCGATGCCCCGCGTGACCACCGCGCCCAGGTGCAGCGCGGCGGCGAGCGCGGTGAGCCAGGCGGCGATCCGCCCGGCGAGCGCGGCCCGTGCGGCCGAACGGTCGGGACGCGGCGGTGCGACCGGCGCGACCGGCTCGTCGACGGTCCCCCCGGTGCTGCCGACGCCCGCGCCGACCAGCTCGCGGGCCGGGGTGGCCACGGCCACCTTCCGCGCGTTGCCCAACGCGAACTCCACGGCGTGGCTGATCATCGCGATCAGGTACGTCAGGATCGCGAACGTGACCAGCTGATCCGAGAGTGCGGACATCACTCGTCTCCTTCTCGCGCCCGCCGCTGCTCCGGCCCGCCGCCGCTGACCGCGGCGACGAGCTGCGCGAACTCGTCGGCGAACCCTGGGTGCTCGGTGCGCGGCAGCCCACCGGCCTCCACCAAGCTACTACCGCCCGTCGGAGATCCACCGGCGGGGGGCGACACCCGGAACCAGACCCGCCGCCGCCGGGCGAAGAGCGAGCCCATCAGCCCGAGCAGCAGCGTGCCGCTGGCCACCAGCAGCAGCGTCTGACCGGGTGCGTGCCGGATCGCCAGCGTCACGTACGGCCGGGTGCCGACGAACTCCAGCGTGCTGCCGTCGTCCAGGGTCCACGTCTCGCCCGGCCGCAGCAGCTTCGTGCCGACCTGCTTCAGCTTGCCGTTGTCGACCTGCCGCTGGTCGAGTTGGTAGACCGAGCCGGGGATGCCGGCGTCCAGCCCCAGGTTGCCCCGGTAGGCGGTCAGGTTCAGCGCCGGGTTCCGCTCGGCCGGGAACTGCGACGCCACGTACGGCGCGCGGTCCCCGGCGGTGGGCAGGTAGAGCCCGTCGAAGGCGACCTGCTGGTCCGGAGCGCGGGTGCCGGTCTTCGGGTCGACGTTCGCGTCCGGGAAGACCGCCACGCCCTCCTCGGTGGCGTTCGGGTCGCCGGTGCGCAGGAACGGGTCGTCGCTGGTCTGGCTGGTGCCGAACCGGTCGGTGTACTTCAGCACCGGCGCGTAGCCGTTGCCGAGCAGGTAGACGTTCGCCGCGTCGAGCCGCAGCGGCGAGTTGACCGAGAAGCCGGCGGTGCGGGGCGTGCCACCGGGCTCGTCGACGCTGACCGTGGCCCAGAAGCGGGACGCCTGCCCGGAGTCCAGGTAGTCGGCCTCGAACTTCTCCAGCGTGAGGCAGAACGGCGGCAGGTCGGCGCTGTCCACCCGCGGGCCGAGCGACGCCTCGGCGTACTGCTGGCGGGTGTTGCAGAACGCGTTGTCCGCGCCGGCGACCAGGATGCGGTTGCCGTGCCAGCCGTACCAGGAACCGACCGCGACCCCGAGCAGGACGGCGATCAGCGACGTGTGGAACAGCAGGTTGCCGGTCTCCTTGAGGTAGCCCTTCTCGGCGGAGACCTCGTTGCCCCGGACGGTGACCCGCCACCGGCGGCGGCGCAGCACCGCCGCGATCGCCGTCGGGTCGGCGGCGGCCGGGGCCTCCAGCACCGCGTGCTGCGGCAGCCGCTCCAGCCGTTTCGGCGCGGCCGGCGGGCGCATCCGCAACGCCCGGACGTGGTCGCGGGTACGCGGCAGGATGCAGCCGATCAGCGAGGTGAACAGCAGCACGTAGATCGCGGAGAACCAGACCGAGCCGAAGACGCCGAACATGCCGATCTGGTCGAGCCGGGGCGCCAGGTCGGGGTGGTCGACGAACCACTTGTCGACGTTCTCCGGGTTGACCCCGCGTTGCGGCAGCACCGAGCCGGGGATGGCGGCGATCGCGAGCAGGAACAGCAGGATCAGCGCGGTACGCATGCTGGTGAGCTGCCGCCACGAGTTGCGCAGCAGGGCCAGCACCGGGTTGACCCGCCGCCGGGGCGCCTCCGCCGGCGGGGTGGCCGGTCGGTCGTCCACGGACGTCATCAGATGCTCACCTCACCCACGCCCACGTGCGTCTGCAACCAGATCACCACGTTCGTCCAGCCGCCGGTGACCAGCGCCAGGCCGATCACGATCAGCAGGGCCCCGCCGACGCGGGTGACCCACCGGCTGTTGCGCCGGACGGCGCGGAACACCCCGAGCAGGCGTTGAAAGCCCAGCCCGAAGACGACGAACGGTACCCCCAGCCCGAGGCAGTACGCCACGGCGAGCACCACGGCCCGGTCGGCGCTCCCCTCGGTGGCCGCCAGGCCGAGCACCGCGCCGAGCGTCGGCCCGGTGCAGGGCAGCCAACTCAACGCGAAGACCGCGCCGAGCACCGGCGCGCCGAGCAGGCCGGCGGCGGGCAGCGCGCGGATGCGGAACTCGCGTTGCATGCCGGGGATCACCCCGAGGTAGCCGAGCCCGAGCACCACCACCAGCGCGCCGATGACGATCTCCAGCGTGCGCTCGTACCGGAAGAAGAGCTTGCCGACGCCGGAGAAGAGGATGGCGGTGGAGACGAACACGGCGGTGAAGCCGGCGATGAAGAGCAGCGTGCCGGCGAGCACCCGCCCCTTCACCGCGGCGGCGGTCCGTGCCGGCGCCGCCCGCTCCGCCAGGCCCACACCGCCGCCGCCGCTGTTAACAGGGGGCCCCTCCTCTACCGGAGGCGTTAACCGGGGGCCCCTCCTTGCACCCTCCAGGTCGGTGCCGGCCAGGCCGGTGACGTAGGAGAGGTAGCCGGGCATCAGGGGGAGCACACAGGGGGACAGGAAACTGACCAGGCCGGCCAGCGCCGCCGCGCCGATCGCGAGCAGCAGCGGGCCGGACGCGGCGAGCCGGGCGAACGTCTCGCCCATCAGCGGGAGCCGTTCGGCGCCGGCCGCTCGGCGGCGACCTTCTCCACGATCGGCCGCAGCTCGTCCCGGGTCACCGCGCGGCGGATCACCACCGCGATGCGTCCGTCCCGGTCCAGCACCACGGTCGCCGGGGTGCTGTTCGGCGGGATGTCGAAGTTGAGCGCCTGCCGGCTGGACGGGTCGAAGATGCTCGGGTAGGTGACCCGGCCCTCCTCGAAGGCGATCGCCTTGTCCTTGCTGTCCTGCACGTTGATGCCGAGGAACGTCACGCCGACGCCCTTGGTGGCCTGGTAGGTGGCCTCCAGGTCGTCCGCCTCGGCCCGGCAGGGCGCGCACCAGGAGCCCCAGAAGTTGACCACCACGACCTGCCCACGGTCGCGGGCGACGTCGTAGTTTCCGCCGGTGAGCAGCTCACCGCTCACCTTCGGGGTCTTGGACCGCTGCTCCGGGGCGCAGGTCACGGTGAGCCCGTCGGCCGCGCACCGGCTCTCCTGGCTGCCGGAGGAGCAGCCGACCAGCGCCGTACCGGCGGTGACGGCGGCGAGCAGGGCGGCGGCGAGCCTCCGGGTGAGCATCAGGCCCCCTTGGCCGTCCGGGCGGTCGGCGAGATCGCGATCAGGTGGGCCGCCGGCTCGGAGTAGCCGATGCCGGCGATCCGGGCGCCGTCGAAGTGGAACGAGGTGAGGCTGGCCAGGCCGCACTGCCGGCGACGCGGGTCGTGCCAGAGCCGCTTGCGCTCGACGTAGCGGCGCAGCGTCCAGATCGGGAGCTGGTGCGAGACGAGCACCGCCTCGCGCCCCTCGGCGGCGACGCGGGCGGCGTGCAGCGCGGCGAACATCCGCTCCGCGATCACCTGGTACGCCTCGCCCCAGGACGGCGTGACCGGGTCGCGCAGCACCCACCAGTTGCGCGGGTCGCGGAACGAACCGTCCCCCGGCGAGACCTTCTTGCCCTCGAACCAGTTCGCGCTCTCGATCAGCCGCTCGTCGACGCCGACGGAGAGGCCGAACTGCGCCGCGATCGGCTCGGCGGTCTGCTGGGCGCGTTCCAGCGGGCTGGCCACCACGTGCACCACGGTCCGCTCGGCGAGCGCCTGGGCCGCCGCCTTGGCCATCTGCACGCCCAGCTCGGAGAGGCGGAAACCGGGCAGCCGGCCGTAGAGGATGCCGTCCGGGTTGTGCACCTCACCGTGCCGCAGCACGTGCACCACAGTCTCCGCCATTGGTTACCCCCCGTGTCCCGCCGCCGCTGCCGCCGCCCGCGCCGCCACCGGCAGGGCGGCGGCGATCTGCTCCCACGCGGCGTCGTCGATCGCCGCCGAGACGAACCACGACTCGAACGCGCTCGGCGGAAGGTAGACGCCACCGGCGAGCATCGCGTGGAAGAACGCCTTGAAAGCCGCCACCTGCTGGGTGCGGGCGCTGTCGTAGTCGCGCACGTCGGCGTCGGTGAAGAAGATCGAGAACATGTTGCCGGCGGTGGAGAGGCGGTGCGGCACGCCGGCCTCGGAGAGCGCCTCGGTGGCGAGCTTGCCCAGCGCGGCGGACGTCTCGTCGAGGCGCCGGTAGAGCGCGTCGTCGGCGAGCCGCAGCGTGGCCAGGCCGGCCGCGCAGGCCAGCGGGTTCCCCGACAGCGTGCCGGCCTGGTAGACCGGGCCGGCCGGGGCCAGCTTCGCCATGATCTCCGCGCGCCCGCCGAACGCCGCCGCGGGCAGGCCGCCACCCATGACCTTCCCGTACGTCCACAGGTCGGCGTCGGAGGCGTCGAGGCCGTGCCAGCCGGCGCGGGAGACCCGGAACCCGGTCATCACCTCGTCGACGATGAGCAGCGCGCCGTGCGCGTGGGCGATCCGGGCCAGCGCGGCGTTGAAGCCGTCGCGGGGCGCGATCACGCCCATGTTGCCGGCCGCCGCCTCGGTGATGATCGCCGCGATGTGCTGCCCCTCGGCGGCGAAGGCGGCCTCGACCGCGCCCAGGTCGTTGTAGGGCAGCACGATGGTGTCGCCGGCCGCCGCGCCGGTCACGCCGGGCGAGTCGGGCAGCCCGAACGTGGCGACGCCGGAGCCGGCGGCGGCGAGCAGCGCGTCGGAGTGGCCGTGGTAGCAGCCGGCGAACTTAATGATCTTGGCGCGACCGGTGAAGCCGCGGGCCAGCCGGATCGCCGACATGGTCGCCTCGGTGCCGGAGTTGACCAGGCGCACCTGCTCGACCGGCGTCCGCGCGACGATCTCCTCGGCGAGGTCCACCTCGCCCGGGGTCGGGGTGCCGAAGCTGGTGCCCAGCGTGGCGGCCTCGCGCAGCGCCTCCACCACGGCGGGGTGGGCATGGCCGAGGATCAGCGGGCCCCAGGAGCAGACCAGGTCGACGTAGCGCCGCCCGTCGGCGTCGAACAGCCAGGGCCCCTCCCCCCGGACCATGAAGCGTGGGGTGCCGCCGACCGCGCGGAACGCACGCACAGGGGAGTTGACCCCGCCGGGCACGAGAGCCTTGGCGCGGTCGAACAGGGCCTCGGAGGCCGGAGCGTCGGCCGGGTAACGGCCGGATCCGGCGGAAAACGTCTCGGTCACGATGCCCCCATTGTGTCAGCGCCCGACCCCTCCCCGACCAGCACCCCGCCCCGGGCGTTACCCGCCTCACCCCCCGTGCGGTGCGCCCGGAGGTGGGGCGGGTGGGGCGGGAAGCGCTCGACGGGCCCGTTCGTGGGGATCGCGATAGGCTGACCGGGTGGATCGTGCCGAACTGTCCATCACCGTGCACCGGACGGGTGACGAAGCCGTGCTTCGCCTGGCCGGTGAGATCGACATGCTCACGGCCGCCCAGCTCTCCACGGTGGTCAACGAGGTGCTGGCGGATCCGCCGCCGCGCATCGTGCTCGACCTGGGCGGCGTCACCTTCTGCGACTCACAGGGCCTCGGCACGCTCGTGGTGCTCAGCCGCAAGGCCAGCCACGCCCAGTGCGTGCTGATGCTGAGCAACGTCGGCGACTTCCTGCTCCGCGTCCTCGACATCACCGGCCTCCGCAGCGCCCTGATGATCCGCTGACCCGACTCAGGTGATCGGGACGTCGCGGCGGCGGAAGGTTTGCAGGCCGGCCAGGGTCAGGGCGACGGCCAGGGCGGTGAGCAGGAACAGCGGGGTGGGGGTCCAGGTGGCGCGCAGCACCTGGGGGGTGTGCGTGAACGGGGACAGGTCCAGCAGCCACTGGTTCAGGTTCAGCACCGCGCCGAGCTGACCGAGCAGCACGCAGAGCGCCAGCACCGCCCACGCGGCCGACGCGAACCGGGGCAGCAGTCCGTGCAGCAGCACGGCCAGCCCGGCCAGCACCCAGGCCGCCGGCGCCTGGGCCAGCCCGGCGCCGAGCATCCGGCCCACCTGCCGGGGCACGTCGCCCACACTGAAGCCGTACGTCAGGCCGGTGGCCAGGCCGGTCACCGCGAGCACCACCACCGGGCCGAGCAGCGCAAACGCCACGTGTGAAAGCAGCCACGTCGAGCGGCGCGTGCCGGTGGCGAGCACCGGTTCGGCGCGCCCGGCGGACTCCTCCGCGCGCATCCGCAACGCCGCCTGGATGCCGTACCCGGCGGCGGCCAGCCCGGCCAGGCTGAGCGTGGCGCCCAGGTAGGCGTCCGCCAGCCCGGACGCCCCGCCGATCCGGGCCATGATCTCCTCCAGCCGCGGGTTCCCCTCCACCGAGCGGCCGGCCGCCTCGGCGGCGCCGCCCAGGATCAGCCCGAGCAGGCCGAACCCGACCGACCACCAGAGGAGCTGCCCCCGGTGCAGCCGCCAGGCCAGGCCGACCGGGCCGGACAGCGCCCCGTCGTCGGTGGCCGGCCCGAGGCGAGGCGGCAGCAGGCCCGCGCCGAGGTCGCGGCGGACCGAGACCGGGTACGCGAGCGCGGACAGCAGCACCGTGGCGACCAACGGCAGCAGCAGCACCAGCCACCGGTCCCCCTCGTACGCCCGTACCCGGGCCGCCCAGCCCAGCGGCGACAGCCAGCTCGGCCAGTCGTCGCCGGCGGTGTCCCCGACCAGGCGCAGCCCGAACGCGGCGCCGAGGCCGGCGAGGCCGATGCCCCGCGCCCCGCCGGCCGTCTCGGTGAGCTGCGCGGCCAGCCCGCCGAGCGTGGCGAAGACCATCCCGGTGAGCGCCGCGGCCAGGCCGTACGCGTACGAGCCGGCCGCCGGCAGCCCGGTCGAGGCGAGCCCGGCGGCGGTGAGCAGCCCGAGCAGCAGGTCGGCGGCGTACGTGACGAGCAGCGCGGCGGTCAGCCCGGCGTACCGGCCGAGCACGCTGCCGCCGAGCAGCTCCCGCCGGCCGGCCTCCTCCTCGGTGCGGGTGTGCCGGATCACCGTGAGCAGGCTGGCCAGCGCCACGATCACCAGCAGGAACCCGCTGCGCTGGGCGGTCAGCGCGCCGACGCTGTCGCCGTAGACCGGGCCGAGCAGCGCGACGATGGACGGGTTGCGGGCGGTCCCCTCGGTGTACGCGGCCCGCTCGGCGGCGGTGGGGAACAGCTCGAAGAAGCTGGTCGCGTACGACATCGGCAGCACGGCGAGGACCAGCACCCAGAGCGGCAGCAGGACGCGGTCCCGGCGCAGGATCAGCCGGGCCAGGTGCCGGGTCCCGGTGAGCGCGCTCATGAGGCGACCTTTTCCGGGGCGGTCTCGTAGTGCCGCAGGAACAGCTCCTCAAGTGTCGGCGGGGTGCTGACCAGGCTGCGGACGCCCAGCTCGGTGAGGCGGCGCAGCGCGGCGTCCAGCGCGGCGGCGTCCACGTCGAAGCGCACCCGGTGCCCGTCCACCCGCAGGTCGTGCACGCCGGGCAGGTCGGCCAGCCCGTCGAGCGGGGCGGTGACCTCGGCGTCGATCGCGGTGCGGTGCAGGTGGCGCAGGTCGCCGAGCGTGCCGGACTCCACCGCGCGGCCGGCCCGGATGATGGTGACCCGGTCGCAGAGCGCCTCCACCTCGGCCAGGATGTGGCTGGAGAGCAGCACGGTGCGGCCGTCGTGGCGGGCCCGGCGGACCCAGTGCTGGAACACCTCCTCCATCAGCGGGTCGAGCCCGGAGGTCGGCTCGTCGAGGATGAGCAGTTCGACGTCGGAGGCGAGCGCGGCCACCAGGCCGACCTTCTGCCGGTTGCCCTTGGAGTAGGTCCGGCCCTTCTTCCGCGGGTCCAGCTCGAACGACTCCAGCAGCTCGGCGCGGCGCCTCGGGTCGAGCCCGCCGCGCATCCGGCCGAGCAGGTCGATCACCTCACCGCCGCTGAGGTTGGGCCAGAGCGTGACGTCGCCGGGCACGTACGCGAGGCGGCGGTGCAGGGCCACGGCGTCCCGCCAGGGGTCGCCGCCCAGCAGTCGGGCGGCTCCCGCGTCCGCCCGCAGCAGACCGAGCAGCACCCGGATGGTGGTCGACTTGCCGGAGCCGTTGGGGCCGAGGAAGCCGTGCACCTCACCGGCGCGGACGCTCAGGTCGAGCCCGTCGAGCGCCCGGGTCCGGCCGAACGTCTTCACCAGGCCGGACACCTCAATGGTGTTTTCCATACTTCGGAAGTTACGCTCGTTTCAGAAACTTGTGAAGACTGTAGGGTCACAGTGTGAGTGTCGAGGAGCCGACCATGACCGGGCTGTCCCACCACGACGACGAAGAGGTCCACCTCTTCGTCGAGCGGATGGCCATGGCCTTCGCCGACGTGGGCTTCCCCCGGATGGCCGCCCGGGTCCTGTTCACCGTGATGAGCGCCGACGACCCGCTGACCGCCGCCGAGATCGCCGACCGGCTGGGCGTCAGCGCGGCGGCCGTGAGCGGCGCGGTCCGCTACCTCACCCAGTTCGCCATGCTGGTCCGCGAACCGGTCAAGGGCTCCCGGCGCGACCGCTACCGGATGCCGGACAACCCCTGGTACGAGGCGACCATCACCAAGACCAACCTCTACAAGAACTTCATCGACATCGCCGGGGGTGGCGTCGACGCGTTGCGCGGGCGGAGCACGCCGGCCGGGGAACGCGTCGCCGAGATGCGGGACTTCTTCCTCTTCGTACAGGAAGAGGTGGAGTCGCTCGGCGACCGGTGGCGGGCCCGGCGTGCCGCGACCGGGCACGGCGGCCCGGCCGGCGGCTGACCGCTCAGCGGGTGTTGCCCCAGCGGGCCTGCTCCAGCAGGTCGGCCGCCCGCTCCCGGGCCGCCGGGTCGTCGTCGGCGCGCAACAGCGCGGTCGCGGTGTCCACCGCCTCGGCGAGGCGACGCCACTGGAGGTCCCGCTCCCGCACCAGGTCCGACTGGGCGGCGAGCTGCCGGGTCTTCACCCACAGCTCGACGAAGACGGTCACCTTGGCCCGCAGCACCCACGGATCGAACGGCTTGGTCAGGTAGTCGACCGCACCGACCGCGTAGCCGCGCAGCGCGAGCTGGGCGTCCTTGTCCGCCGCGGTGAGGAAGATGATCGGTACGTGCCGGGTGCGCTCCCGCCGCTTGATGTGGGTGGCGGTCTCGAAGCCGTCCATGTCCGGCATCTGGGCGTCGAGCAGGATCACCGCGAAGTCGTCCACCAGCAACTGCTTGAGCGCGGCCTCACCGCTCTCCACCGCGACCGACTGCACCGGGAGCCCCTGGAGGATGGCCTCCAACGCCATCAGGTTCTCCCGCCGGTCGTCCACCAGCAGGGCCTTGGCCGTCTGCGTCACGCGTTCTCCTCGCCTCTGCTGCGGCCGATCCAGGACGCCATCAGCCCGATCAGCTCGTCCAGGTCCACCGGCTTGGTGATGTAGTCGCTGCCGCCGGCCGCGAGCGCCGACTCCCGGTCGCCGGGCATCGCCTTCGCGGTCAGGAACACGATCGGCAGGTCCGCGAACCGGTGGTTACGACGGATCTGCGCGGTCGTCTCGTAGCCGTCCTGATCCGGCATCATCGCGTCCATCAGCACGATGTCCACCTCCGGATGCTCGGCGAGCTGGCGCACCCCGTCCACCCCGTTGTCCGAGTACAACACGGTCATCCCGTGCAGTTCCAACGCGGAGGTCAGCGCGAACACGTTCCGGACGTCGTCGTCGATGATCAGCACGGTCACGCCGTCCAGCCGGCGGGTCGCCGGTGTCTCCTGCGGCTGCGGCAGCTCCATCGGCATGAGCAGCGACGACGACAGGCCCGCGCGGCTCGGCGACGGCGGCGCGGGCGCCACCACCGCGTCCGGCGCCAGCACATCCGGTACGAAGAGCGTGAACGTCGAGCCCTGGCCGGGCGCGGACGACACGGTGATCGTGCCACCGAGCAGGCGGGCCAGGTCCCGGCTGATCGACAGGCCCAGCCCGGTCCCGCCGTAGCGCCGGCTGGTGGTGCCGTCGGCCTGCTGGAACGCCTCGAAGATCAGCGAGAGCTTGTCGTCCGAGACGCCGATCCCGGTGTCGATGACGGTGAACGCGATGACCCGCTGGGCGTTGGTCAGCGCCGGCACGTCGAAGACCGCGTTCTCGGCGGCCGGCCCGATGCGCAACGTCACCGCCCCGTTGTCGGTGAACTTCACCGCGTTCGACAGCAGGTTGCGCAGGATCTGCTGCAACCGCTGGGCGTCGGTGACCAGGGCCGGCGGCAGCTCCCGACTCACCCGGACCTGGAAGTCGAGCCCCTTCTCCTCGGCCTGCGGCGCGAACGCCTGCTCGACGTAGCTGCGGATCTCGGCAAACTGGATCTCGGCCGGCTCCACGTCCATCCGGCCCGCCTCGATCTTGGAGAGGTCCAGGATGTCGTCGATCAGCGACAGCAGGTCGGACCCGGCCCCGTGGATGGTCCGGGCGAACTCGATCTGCTTCGCGCTGAGGTTCCGCTCCGGGTTCTCCGCCAGCAGCCGCGCCAGCAACAGCAGCGAGTTCAGCGGCGTCCGCAGCTCGTGGCTCATGTTGGCCAGGAACTCCGACTTGTACGCCGACGCGCGGGTGAGCTGCTGCGCCTTCTCCTCCAGGCCGAGCCGGGCCAGCTCGATCTCCCGGTTCTGCGTCTCGATGTTGGCCTTCTGCTCCGACAGCAGCTTCGCCTTGTCCTCCAGCTCGGCGTTGGTGCGCTGCAACTCCGCCGACTGGTCCTGCATCTCGTGCGCCAGCCGCTGCGACTGCGCCAGCAGCTCCTCCGTACGCCGGTTGGCCTGGATGGTGTTGACCGCGACGCCGATGGTCAGCACCAGCCGCTCCAGGAACGACAGGTGCAGCTCGGAGAAGGTGGTCACGCCGGCGAACTCGATCACGCCGAGCAGCTCCCCCTCGAACAGCACCGGCAGCACCACCAGGTCGGCCGGGGGCGTGTCGGCCAGCCCGGAGCGGACCACCAGCCGGCCGCCCGGCTGCGCCTTGACCCGGATGGTGCGCCGGGACAGCGCGGCCTGCCCGACCAGCCCCTCGCCGGGGCCGAACGTGACGTCGTGGCCCCGGGCCACGTAGCCGTAGGAGGCGGTGAGCCGCAGTCGCATGCTGCCCTCGGAGCTGTCCGCCAGGAAGAACGCGCCGAGCTGCGCGTCGACAAGCGGGGTCACCTCCATCATGATCATGCGACAGACCTCGCCCAGGTCCCGCTGGCCCTGGAGCAGGCCACCGATGCGGGCCAGGTTGGAGTCGAGCCAGCCCTGCTCGGCGTTCTTCTTGGTCGTCTCCCGGAGGGTGACGATCATCTGGTTGATGTTGTCCTTCAGCTCGGCGACCTCGCCCTGCGCCTTCACGTTGATCCGCTGCGTCAGGTCGCCACGGGTCACCGACGTGGAGACCTGCGCGATGGCGCGGAGCTGCGTGGTCAGCGTCGAGGCGAGCTGGTTGACGTTCTCGGTGAGGTCGCGCCAGGTGCCGGAGACGCCCTTCACCTGCGCCTGACCACCAAGCTTGCCCTCGGTGCCCACCTCACGCGCCACCCGGGTCACCTCGTCGGCGAACGAGGAGAGCTGGTCCACCATCGTGTTCACGGTGTTCTTCAGCTCCAGGATCTCGCCCTGCGCGTCCACCGTGATCTTCTGACCCAGGTCGCCCCGCGCCACCGCCGTGGTCACCGACGCGATGTTGCGGACCTGACTGGTCAGGTTCGACCCCATCGAGTTCACGTTGTCGGTCAGGTCCCGCCACGTGCCGGAGACGCCCTTCACCTGCGCCTGACCACCAAGCTTGCCCTCGGTGCCCACCTCACGCGCCACCCGGGTCACCTCGTCCGCGAACGAGGAGAGCTGGTCCACCATCGTGTTCACAGTGGACTTCAGCTCCAGGATCTCCCCCTGCGCGTCCACCGTGATCTTCTGCGACAGGTCGCCCTTGGCGACCGCAGTGGAGACCTGGGCGATGTTCCGCACCTGGGCGGTCAGGTTGGACGCCATCGAGTTCACGTTGTCGGTGAGGTCCCGCCAGGTGCCGGCCACGCCGCGTACCTGGGCCTGACCGCCGAGCTTGCCCTCGGTGCCCACCTCGCGCGCCACCCGCGTCACCTCGTCCGCGAACGACGAGAGCTGGTCCACCATCGTGTTCACCGTGGACTTCAGCTCCAGGATCTCGCCCCGGGCGTCCACGGTGATCTTCTGCGACAGGTCGCCCTTCGCCACCGCCGTGGTCACCGACGCGATGTTGCGGACCTGACTGGTCAGGTTCGACGCCATCGAGTTCACGTTGTCGGTCAGGTCCCGCCACGTGCCGGAGACGCCCTTCACCTGCGCCTGACCACCAAGCTTGCCCTCGGTGCCCACCTCACGCGCCACCCGGGTCACCTCGTCGGCGAACGACGAGAGCTGGTCCACCATCGTGTTCACGGTGTTCTTCAGCTCCAGGATCTCGCCCTGCGCGTCCACCGTGATCTTCTGGCCCAGGTCGCCCTTCGCCACCGCTGTCGACACCTGGGAGATGTTCCGGACCTGGCTGGTCAGGTTGCCGGCGAGCTGGTTGACGTTCTCGGTGAGGTCGCGCCAGGTGCCGGAGACACCGCGTACCTGGGCCTGGCCGCCGAGCTTGCCCTCGATGCCGACCTCGCGGGCCACCCGCGTAACCTCGTCGGCGAACGACGAGAGCTGGTCCACCATCGTGTTCACGGTGTCCTTCAGCTCCAGGATCTCGCCCTGCGCCGCCACCGTGATCTTCTGACTGAGGTCGCCCTTCGCCACCGCCGTGGAGACCTGGGCGATGTTGCGGACCTGGGAGGTCAGGTTCGACGCCATCGAGTTGACGTTGTCGGTCAGGTCCTTCCAGGTGCCGGCCACGCCCGGCACCTGCGCCTGCCCGCCCAGCTTGCCCTCGGTGCCCACCTCACGCGCCACCCGCGTCACCTGCTCGGCGAACAGCCGCAGCGTGTCGGTGAGCGAGTTCATGGTGTCCGCCAGCTCGGCCACCTCGCCGCGCGCGCCGACGGTGATCTTCTGCGACAGGTCGCCCTTCGCCACCGCGGTCGCCACCTGGGAGATCGACCGCACCTGGCCGGTCAGGTTCGACGCCATGGTGTTCACCGAGTCGGTGAGGTCCTTCCAGGTGCCGGCGACGCCTCGCACGTCGGCCTGGCCGCCCAGCTTGCCCTCGGTGCCCACCTCCCGGGCCACCCGCGTCACCTCGTCGGCGAACGACGAGAGCTGGTCGACCATGGTGTTCACGGTCCGGCCGATCCGCAGGTACTCACCGCGCAGCGGACGCCCGTCGATCTCCAACGCCATGTGCTGGGACAGGTCGCCGTCGGCCACCGCCACGATGACCCGGGCGATCTCGGTGGCCGGCCGGCCCAGGTCGTCGATCAGCGAGTTGACCGCCCGCTGCCCCTCCGCCCAGGAACCCTCCAGGCCCTCGTCGTCGAGGCGCTCGGTCAGCCGGCCGTCCCGGCCGACGATCCGGCTGATCCGGCGCAGGTCCAGCTGCTGCCGTTCCTGGAGCGACACCACGTCGTTGAACGCGTCGGCCACCTCGCCGGAGCGCCCCGCCCGTCGCGGCAGGCGGACCCGGAGGTCGCCGCGAGCCACCCGCTGCAACGCCTCGACCAGCTCGCCGAGGAGCACCTCGTGGTCGGTGGCGGACGGATCCGCGCTCACCGACTGTTTCGCCGTGGTCATCATTCCTCGCTCAGCTCGGGGCCCACCGGCTCGTGCCGACACGCGGCCATCCCATCATTCTGCCGCGCGATCCGTCGAGGTCACGGCGGGCTCGGGGCGCGTCACGGACGGTATCCGCCCGAGTTTCCGGGTTCGGCCGAGGCGCTTGGCACCCGGGGCGGCGGCGGTAGAGGATACGGAGGTGTCAGCGGAGGCAGGGCCGGCCCTGAGCGGCGGCGCGGACGAGCACGTCCGTCGCGTCCGCCTCCCCGCCGACCGGCGCACCCCCGCGGCGGCCCGGGCGCTGGTGCGGGCCATGCTCCTCGAAGCCGACCTGCCCGAACTGCTCAACGAGGCACTGCTGCTCACCACCGAGCTGACCACCAACGCGGTCGAGCACGCCCGCACCGAACTGGACATCGAGGTCGAGGCCGACCCCGCCGGGTTCACCGTCACCGTCACCGACTTCGCCTCCGGCCCGGTCGACGAACTGGTCGTCGGCGTGCGCAACACCACCGCCGACATCACCGAGGTGGCCGCGCGCGGTCGTGGCCTGCTGCTCGTCGACCACTTCGCCAGCCGGTGGGGTACCACGTACCTCCCCACCGGCAAGGGCGTCTGGTTCCGCCTGGACCGGCCCGGTCGGGGCGGGCCCGCCCGGCTGTCCGCCGCACCGGCCCGGGCCGGCACGGAACGCCCGGACCAGGGCACGCCGAGCGCCGCGGCGATGAGCGAACTGATGCAGACCACCCCCGACGCGTACGCCGACGATCCGCTGCCCGAGTTCGCCGCCGGGCTGCTGACCCGGGTGGGCGAGATGGTGGGCGCGGCCGGCGGCACGGTCCGACTCGACCGCGGGGACGGGCTGGGCACCCAGGTGTTCGCCCGCTACGGCCGGGCCCCCCGGGAGGGCAACGAGCTGCTGCGCGTCCCACTCGCCGTGCACCGCCCGTACGCCGGCGAGCTGGAGCTGGACGCGGCGCCCTCGGCGTACGCCCGGCCGCTCGCGGTGCTGGCCGCCGAGCGGCTGTCGCTGCACCTGGAGAACGACCGGCTGCGTCGCGCCGACGTCCGTCGGTCCGCCTGGCTGACCTTCCTCGCCGAGGCGAGCGAGCTGCTCGCCCAGTCGCTCGACGTCGAGCTGACCATGGCGCTCGTGCCGCAGCTCGTGGTGCCCCGGCTCGGTCGGTGGTGCGCGGTGCACACCACCGACGAATGGGGGCGGCTGCGTCTCGCCGCGTCCAGCCACGCCGACGAGGCGATGTTGCCCCACCTGCACCGGGTCCTCGCCGAGACCGGCCCGGACTCGATCCAGTCCCGGCTGCGCGAGGCGTCCCGCAGCCAGACGCAGGTGCCGCTGGGCGGGCCGATGGAGGGCTTCGCCGTCCCGTTGATCGCCCGCGGGCAGCGGCTCGGCACGCTCGCCGTGGGCCGGCACCAGCGGCACCGGCACGACCCCGACGAGGTCTCGGTGCTGGAGGACGTGGCCCGGCGTGCCGCGCTGGCCATCGAGAACGCCCGCATCCACGCCGAGCGCCGCCGGGTCGCGCAGACGCTCCAGCAGTCGCTGCTGCCGCCGGTGCTGCCGGTGGTCGAGGGCATCGGTTTCGCCGCCGAGTACGTCCCGACCGGCGACGACGCCGAGGTCGGCGGCGACTTCTACGACGTGGTGCCGCTGCCGGACGGTCGCTGGCTGGTGGTGGTCGGGGACGTCTCCGGCAAGGGCGTGCAGGCCGCCGCCGTGACCGGCCTGGTCCGCGACGTGATCCGGGTGCTGGTGGGCGACGGCAAGCCGCTGCCGGAGGTGCTCGGCCGACTCAACGAGACGCTCGTCGAGCGGGGCGGCGGGCGCTACTGCACGCTCGCGCTGGCGGCGGTCACGCCCGGCGACGGTGACCTGCTCGACGTCTCCCTGCACCTGGCCGGCCACGACCGGCCGGTGCTGCTGCACGGCGGTGGCGGCGCGACGTTCGTCGGCGCCAGCGGCACCGCGCTCGGCCTGCTCGACGCCATCACCACCCCGACGGCCGAGCTGGCGCTCAAGCCGGGCGACGCGCTCATCTTCTACACCGACGGGGTGACCGAGCGGCGGCGCGGCCGGGAGCTGTTCGGCACCGAGCGGCTACGTGAGTCCGCGGCGCCGCTGGCCGGCTATTCCGCCGACGTGGTCGCCGCCCGCCTGCGCGCCGCCACCATCGCGTTCTCCGCCGAGCCTCCGCGCGACGACATCGCCGTCCTGGTGCTCCGCAACGACATCCCCTGACCGCCCACGCGGCTCGGGTCAGAGGCCGCCGGGAAGGCGGCCGGGGGCCAGTCGACGGTGCGGATCCAGGTGCGCCTTGGCGCTGCGCAGTCGCGGCAGCGCGGGCAGCTCGCCCCAGAGGTCGACGCTGCGGCGCACCGGGGCCGGCGCCGCCACCACCACGCACCGCCCCTGCCGGGCGATCAGCACGTCGCGGACCGCGGTGAGGATCGAGGCGACCCGCTCCGGCGACAACCCACCGGGCAGGGCGGCGTAGGCGGAGCCGATCCCGGCGGAGCCACGCACCGGCATCGAGGCGCCGGCGGCGTCGCGCAGCGCGTAGACCGCGGAGTGCAGGTCCGTGGCCGGCACGTCGATGCGCAGCGCCGTGTCGCCCGGGGCGAACGGGTAGCGCCCCCACCACTCGGGTGCCTGGTGGTTGACCACGGCCCCACCGCCGAGCACGGCGGTCAGTCGCTCGGCGCGTCCCGCCACGTCGGACGGGCCGCCCTCCAGCAGCACCACCAGGCTGCCCACCGCGGGCCGCCCGGTCACCGCCGGATGGTCGGGACGGCCGGCCACCGAGGGATGGCTGGCGGGGATCCGGCGGCGGGGCAGGGGGACCGGCACCGGCACGTCCAGCTCGACGGCGGCCGGGTCGACCCCGGCGGCGTGCACCGCACGGACCAGGTCGGGCAGCTCCAACGGCGACCAGAGCGGGCGGGACACCCAGACCCGGTCGGCCGGCGCCGCGTGCACCCGCATGGTGGCCGAGACCAGCACGCCGAGGCCGCCCTGCGAGCCGCAGAGCAGCCGGGCCACGTCCAGCCCCGGCAGGTCGCCGCGCCCGAGGACCGCGTCACCGCCACCGGCGGAACCGGCGGCGAACAGACCGTCGAAGCCACCCGTCGGGGCCGCGCGTTCGAGGCGTGCCGTGCCGGACTCGCCGACGCTGACCAGCTCGCCGTCGGCGTCGAGGTAACGCACGCCGACGAGTTGTGCGCACGGGCTGCCGTGCCGGTGGCGCAACGGGCCGGCCTCGTCGGCGGCGAGCACCCCGCCCAGCGTCGCCCCCGGCGAGGGCGCGTCGACCGGGAGCCGCCGGCCGGTGCGGCCCAACGTGGCCTGGACCGCCCGCAGCGGCGTGCCGGCACCGATCTCGGCCACCGCGGCGTCCCTCGGCTCGTGCCAGACGCCGGCCAGCCGGCCGGTGTCGAGCATGATGTCGACCCGGCCCGGGGCGGCACCCCAGTCGATCTTCGTGCCGGCGCCGCGCGGCACCACGGTCAGGTCGTGCGCCGCCGCCAGCCGGAGCACCTCGGCGGCGGCACGCGGGCCGCCCGGCACGGCCACCCAGCGGGCGGTGCGGCCGGCCACCTCGTCGGCCGGGCCGGCGAAACGGGCGAACGGACGGCCGCAGATCTCGGCCAGCTTCCGGGTGATCTCGAGGGCTCCGGGTCGGTCGGTGGAACGCGCAGCAGCCGCCATGGCGGCAATCGTACACATGTTCGAAAACGCTGGCGGCGCGTCGCGGGCTCCGCGCGGCGCGGAGCCCGGCGGCGGTCCGCCGACCGGTAACGTGACGCCGTGACCACGACCCCACAGCCCACGGCGAAGCGCGTTCCGGCCGAGCGGACCCACCACGGTGACACCGTCGTCGACGAGTACGCCTGGCTCGCCGCCAAGGACGACCCGGAGACGATCGCCTACCTGGAGGCCGAGAACGCCTACACCGAGGCGCGCACCGCGCACCTGGCCGGGCTGCGGGCCGAGCTGTTCGAGGAGACGCGCCGACGCACCCAGGAGACCGACCTGTCGGTGCCGACCCGCAAGGACGGCCACTGGTACTACACCCGCACGGTCGAGGGGCAGCAGTACGGCGTGCGCTGCCGGCGTGCCGTCCGCCCCGGTGAGACCACGCCCCCGGTCAGCGCGGACGGCGCCCCACTCGACGGCGAGGAGGTGCTGCTCGACGGCAACCAGCTCGCCGAGGGGCACGACTTTCTCTCGCTCGGCGCGTTCGACGTGAGCCCGGACGGTCGCTGGCTGGCCTACTCCACCGACTTCTCCGGCGACGAGCGGTTCACGCTGCGGATCAAGGACCTGTCCACCGGTGAGCTGCTGCCCGACGAGGTGCCCGACACGTTCTACGGCACGGCGTGGTCCGGCGACGCCTCCACGCTGTTCTACGTCACTGTGGACGACGCCTGGCGGCCGAACCGGGTGTGGCGGCACACCGTCGGCACCGGCCCGGACGAGGACGTGGTGGTCCACCAGGAGGACGACGAGCGGTTCTGGGTGGGCGTCGAACTGACCCGCTCCGAGCGCTTCGTGCTCATCGACATCCACAGCAAGATCACCAGCGAGGTCCGGGTCATCCCGGCGGCCAACCCCACCGGCGAGCCGGCGATCGTGGCCCCGCGGCGACAGGGCGTCGAGTACGCGGTCGAGCACCATGGCCACCGCTTCCTGATCCTGCACAACGACGGCGCGGAGGACTTCGCGCTGGCGTACACCTCGGCCGACGCGCCGGGCGACTGGACGCCGCTGATCCCGCACACGCCGGGCACCCGGCTGGAGTCGGTCGACGCGTTCGAGAACCATCTCGTGGTCTCGCTGCGCAGCAACGGGCTCACCGGGCTGCGGGTGGTGCCGGTCGGCAGCGACGACAGCTGGGACATCGACTTTCCCGAGCCGATCTACAGCGTCGGGCTGGACGCGAACCCGGAATACCGCACCGGCGCGATCCGGCTGCGCTACGCCTCACTGGTCACGCCCGAGTCGATCTACGACTACGACCTGGCCGGCCACGAGCTGACGCTGCTGCGACGCAAGCCGGTACGCCCCGGCCCGGACGGGCGGGCGTACGACCCGGCCGACTACGAGCAGCACCGGGACTGGGCACTGGCCGACGACGGCACCCGGGTGCCGATCTCGCTGGTCTGCCGCCGGGACACCCCGCGCGACGGTTCCGCGCCGGCGGTCATCTACGGCTACGGCTCGTACGAGGCCAGCATGGACCCGTGGTTCTCGATCGCCCGGCTGAGCCTGCTCGACCGCGGCGTCGTCTTCGCGGTCGCGCACATCCGCGGCGGTGGCGAACTGGGCCGCCGCTGGTACGACGAGGGCAAGCTGCTGGCCAAGAAGAACACGTTCACCGACTTCGTGGCCTGCGCCCGGCACCTGGTCAAGGCCGGCTGGACGGCGAGCGACCGGCTGGTCGCCCGGGGCGCCTCGGCCGGTGGCCTGCTGATGGGCGCGGTGGCCAACCTGGCCCCGGACGCGTTCGCCGGGATCGTCGCGCAGGTGCCGTTCGTGGACGCGCTCTCCTCGATCCTCGACCCGTCGCTGCCGCTGACGGTCACCGAGTGGGAGGAGTGGGGCAACCCGCTGGACGACCCCGAGGTCTACGCGTACATGAAGTCGTACACCCCGTACGAGAACGTGACGTCGGCCGACTACCCGGCGATCCTGGCGGTGACCAGCCTCAACGACACCCGGGTGCTCTACCACGAGCCGGCCAAGTGGATCGCCCGCCTGCGCGCCCTCGCCCCGCAGGGCGACTACCTGCTCAAGACCGAGATGGGCGCCGGCCACGGCGGGCCCAGCGGCCGGTACGACTCCTGGCGCGAGGAGGCGTTCGTCAACGCGTGGACGCTGGACCGCCTCGGCCGCGCGTAAGGAGGGGGCCCTTCTTGACGCCTTCTGCATAGGCCGGGCCCCTTCTTGACACCTGCCGGTGAGGAAGGGGCCCTCAGCGCCGCGGACAGCACGTGCGGTCGAGCCCGGCCCTAGACTGCCCGGGTGAGCGGGGAAGATCAGCCGGTGGCGCGACGCGGGCCGACCTGGCTGATCCTCGCGGTCGTCGCCGCCGCGCTGGTGGTCTGCTGCTGCTCGACCGCGATCGGCCTGGCCGTCGCCGGCCCCGCCGGCCTGCTCGGCCGCTGACCTCGCCGGCTCAGGTGGTGCGCAGCTCCTCCACCGAGGTGGCGGCGCGCAGGAAGAGCAGGCCGGCCACGACCGTGACCAACGCCGCCGCCAGCCCACCCGCCGCGAACCAGGCGAGCTGCTCCCACGGTACGTCCGGCGTGACCGTCACCTTCGGCACCCATTCGGTACGCGGCTCGCCGCCGTTCGTGCCGCACCCCGGTGTGCCGGCGGCGCAGACCTGCTGCACGAAGCCGCCGCCACTGGGAGCCGGCATCAGGCCGGCGACCAGCAGGTAGCCGACGGCCAGCGCGAGCCCGATCGCCGGCACCGCCGGGGCGAGCGCCGCCCAGAGCAGCGATCGACCGATGGTGGCGCGGGGCACGCCGGTGGCCACCTGGGCCGCGTACGCCCGCCGTCGGCTGGTGATGCCCTCGACCACGGCCACCAGCAGCCCACCCGCAGCGATCGCCATGGCCACCGCGACGGCCAGGTCGACCAGGTCCATCGCGCCGACATAGAAGTCCGGGTTGGACAGGCCGCCGCCGGTGCGACGGAACAGTTCCGCCTCGGCCTGGAAGTCGGCCCGTACCCCGGCGGCCCCGGCCCCGAAGATCAGCGCGGCCAGCAGCGCGGCGAAGGTGCGGCTGCCGGCCCAGGGGTCGGCGGTGAGCCGGCGCGCGGCGAGCAGCGCGGCCGGACCGCGCCCGTGGCGGTGCAGCAGCCGCCCGGTGGTGTACGAGATCCAGCCGGTGCCCGACACCACGCCGATCATGGCGGTCAGCCCGCCGAGCGTCAGCAGCAGCGGCACCACCGAGTCGGGCGGCGCCTGGTCGCGCCGCTCGTACCACAGCCCGATCGGCCGGATCGCGGCGAACGACGCCAACGCGACCAGGATGAGCAGGCCCGGCCATGGCCACGGCACCCGCGTGCGGACCCGGCGTACCACGCCGAACGGGGTGGTGGTGACGCGGCGCAGCAGCAACGCGCTGGTCAGCGCGGCGACCAACGGCAGGCCGAGCACCACGGCGGCCACGGCGCCCGGACCGGGGTGCACGTCGGTGGGCAGCGGCAGCCGCCCTTCGGCGTCCGGCCGGTGCAGCAGGCGACGGCCGACCTCGAACACGGCCAGGCCGGTGCCGGTGCCGAGCAGGCTCGCCATCCCGGTCTCGGCGACCGCGAGCCCGGTGACCTGGCCCGGGGTGGCCCCGGCCAGCCGCAGCGCGGCCAGCCGCCGGTCGCGCCCCGGCGCACCGAGGCGGGCGCACTGCCCGGCCAGCCCGAGCACCGGCACGCAGAGCAGCAGCAACGCGAACGCCACGCCGGGCCGCAGGCCGGGCTCGCGCAGCAGCCCGTTGGTGTACTGCTCGGACTCCGTCCAGTCGTGACCGGGCGGTTTCGTCACCGCCAGCACGGTCAGCGCGGCCAGCCCGGCCAGCGTCGCCAGCGCGGCGCTCAACCCGGTCAGTGCCACCCGCGCGCCGTCGGTGCGGGTGCCGGCCAGCGCGAGCCGCAGCAGCGTGCCCGGCCTCACCGCGTGCCGCCCGGCAACGCCGGATCGAGACCCAGCCCGCTGTGGTCGACCATGCCGTCGCGCAGGCTGACCTCCCGGTCGGCGTACCCGGCGATCCGCGGCTCGTGCGTGATCAGCACGACCGTGGTGCGTTGCTCCCGGGCCAGCCGGACCAACTGGGTGAGCACCTGCTCGCCGGCGAGCGTGTCGAGCGCGCCGGTGGGCTCGTCGGCGAAGAGCACCCGCGGCTCGGTGACCAGCGCCCGGGACAGCGCGCAGCGCTGCTGCTGCCCGCCGGACATCTCGCCGGGTCGGACGTCGGCGACCTCGGCCACGCCGAGCCGGTCCAGCCAGGTGAGCGCCGCCGTCCGCGCCGCCCGTCGTCCCGTGCCGGCGAGAAGCAGCGGAAGCGCGACGTTCTCCGCCGCGGTCAGCTCGGCGACGAGTTGACCGAACTGGAACAGCACCCCGAACTCGGTACGGCGCAGCCGGGAGCGGGCCGACTCCGACCACGTGTCGATCCGCTCCCCCCGCCAGGTCACCTGGCCCGCGTCGGGGCGCAGGATGCCGGCCAGGCAGTGCAGCAGCGTGGACTTGCCGCAGCCGCTCGGACCGGTCACCGCGAGGATCTCGCCCTCGGCCACGTCGAGCGTCACGCCGCGCAGCGCCGGTGTCGGACCGTACGCCCGGACCACGCCGCGTGCTTCCAGGAACGTCACGAGTGCACCTCCCGGTGCCAGTCGGCGACCCGGTCCAGGGTGGTGTGCAGCCACCGCAGGTCCGCGTCGAGGTGAGCGATGGCGAAGTCGGCGGCGACCACCTCGTCGAGGTGGGCACCGGGGGCGGTCTTGACAGCGGTCAGCTCGCGCAGCCGTGCGGTGTGCGCCCGGCGCTGGGCGATGAGGTAGGCGCGGGCCTGGTCGGCGTCGGCCACCAGCAACGCGACCACCACCTTGGCGAAGAGCGTGCTGGCCACGTACGGCATCGGTGGCTCGACGGTGGCCAGCCACGCCTCGAGCGTGGCCCGTCCGTCGTCGGTGAGCGCGTAGGCGGTGCGGTCCGGGCCGCCCTCCCGGCCCTGGCCGGCCGGCGTCACCAGGCCGTCCCGGTGCAGCCGGGCCAGTGTGGCGTAGACCTGGCCGAAGGCCAGCGGCCGGGCCCGGGGCAGCCGCTCGTCGTGGGCGCGCTTCAGCTCGTAGCCGTGGCGTGGGCCGGCGGCGAGCAGCCCGAGCAGAACGTGCTGAGTGGACACGGCATCACTATTCGCTGAGCGAATAGCAGTGTCAAGAGCGGCCCGTGTCGGCCCGGGCCGACACGGGCCGGTCGGTTCAGCGACTCCAGGCCGGGTCGCGCCCGGTCCGGCCCAGCAGCGCGTCCACCGTGCCCGGGGCCGCGTCGGTCGGCACCGGCGCGGCGAACACACCCATCCGCTGACCCATGTCGCCCCGCTCGTCCAGGAACTCGTGCAGGGCCGCCACCACCGACGGGTCCATGGTGAACTCCTGGTCGGTGGCGCGAGCCAGGTCCCAGCCGTGCACGGTGAGATCGATCAGGGCCATCGACCCGATCGTCTTCTGGGGCACGCCCATGCCCGCCGAGACGCCCTCCAGCACGGCCGGATCCGACCACGTCTCGATCAGCCGCGCCGCCTCCTTCGGGAACCGGTCCCGCCAGCCGCTGGTCAGATGATCGGTCCGGACCGACCAGTCGACCTCCTCGCGCCGGGCCAGCGCCTCGAAGTTGACCACCACGTCGAACAGGTGGTTGAGCAGGTCACGCACCGTGTAGTCACGGCACGGCGTGGGTCGGTCGAGGTGGTCGTCGGAGATGCCGCGCACCACCGCCACCGTGCCCGGCTCGGTGAGGGCCAGCAGCTCACTAGTTTTCGTACTCATAGGACCCAGGGTATGAGGGCGGTCTTGAAGAATTGCGACACGAACCGGCCAACGCGTTGCGCTGCGTGGCTGCGGCCGGCACCGTCGAGGTCACCGCGAACCGCCTTTGCTCTGCAGCCACAGAGGCATCAGGCACGGAAGGTGACGACGCCGGCCCGATCGTCGCAGCATCACTCGGCGCGCAAGCCCTGCTCAAGACCGAGCTGCGTCGGTGGCTGCAGAGCAAAGGCGGCGGAAGCCCTCATCCACCGCCCGAGGCGACGGACACCGTCAGCAACCACGCCGACAACTACGGTGAGTGGTCGACCGGGAGTCAGCGGCGGCGGACCGCCACCACCGCGACATCGTCGTGGATCTCCGGCGGCGCCAGCTCGATCAGCAGCCGCTGGCAGAACTGGTCGAGGTCGTCGTCCACCCGGGTGGCCACCACGGCGAGCGCGGCCATCCCGTCGTCGATGGTGGCGTCCCGACGCTCGATCAGCCCGTCGGTGTAGAGGACGAGCGTGGCGCCGGCCGGCAGCACGAATTCCAGGTCGGGCGGGCGGGGGGCGCGCACGCCGAGCAACGCCGCGGACTGCGAGACGAACTCGACCCGCCCGTCCCGACTCAACAGCGCCGGCAGGTGCCCGGCACTGGCCATTCGGATCAGCCCGGTGCCCGGGTGGAGCAGCAGGACGCAGATGGTGGCCAGCTCGGTCGGCAGCAGCGTCCGCATCAGCTCGTTGACCCGGTCCAGGATCACGCCCGGCTGGTGCCCCTCGACCGCGTACGCCCGGACCGCGTGCCGCAGCTCGGCCATCACGGTGGCGGCGTGCAGCGAGTGCCCGGCCACGTCGCCGATCGCCACCAGCAGGTGCCCGTCGAGCATCACCAGCTCGTAGAAGTCCCCGCCCACCTCGGTCTGGGCGCTCGCCGGCTCGTAGCGGACGGCCAGGTCCAGGCCGGCCACCTCGGGCAGCCGCCGCGGCAGCAGGCTGCGCTGGAGCGTCACCGCGATCCGATGCTCCTCGTCGAAGGAGCGCTGCGCCTCCACCGCCGACGCCACCGCCTGGGCGAGCTGCACCAGCACCGGCGTGCGCACGGTCTGGGTGGCGGTCGGCACCACCACGTAGAGCGGGGCCCGGTCCTCCCGCAGCCGCGAGGCGGCCACGGTCACCGTGTCCCCCTCCGGCCAGTCGGTCAACGGCCAGTTGCCCGGCTGATCCACCCACACCCGGGTGCCGATCGGCACGCCGGTGTCGTCCACCACCCACGGCACGATCCCGGCCGGCGTGTGCGGGTCGGCGGCCACGCCAGCCAGGCAGTCCCCGTCGAACGTCTCGGCGACCACCGCAGCCGGCGACCGGAAGATCCGCGCGGCGCCGGACGCGGCGGCCTCCAGCAGCCGGACGAAGTTCGGCGACGCGTGCATCTCCACCGTGGCGTCGGCCAGCGCGGCCAACCGCTCGGCGAGCTGCTCGGCCCGCCGCCGGGCCTGGTAGTAGCGCAGCACCGCGTGCGCGGTGGCGACCAGTTCCTCCGGCTCGATCGGCTCGGCCAGGTACGCGTCCGCGCCCCGGGTGAGCCCCTGCGCCCGGTCGACCACGTCCACCGCGTGCGCGGAGACGTGGATGACCGGCACGGACGGATGCGCCTCCTTGATCCGCTCGCAGACCTCGAAGCCGCTCATGTCCGGCAGGCGCACGTCGAGCACCACCAGGTCGACCGGCTCCCGGGCCACCCGCTCCAGCGCCGCCGTGCCGTTCTCGGCCTCCACGGTCACGAACCCGGCCCGGGTGAGCCAGTTCACCAGCAGGTAACGCTTCGGGCCGCTGTCGTCGACCACCAGCACCGTCGCCGGCCCGCCCTCCACCGTCACGCTCCGCCCACGGGTAGGACCACGGTGAATGTGCTGCCCCGGCCCGCTTCGCTGGTCAGCTTCAGCGTGCCGCCGAGCAGGGCGACCAGCCGCCGGGCGTACGGCAGTCCGAGGCCGGTGCCGCCGACCCGGGTCGTGCCCGGCACCTGGTAGAACTCCTCGAAGATCCGTTCGTGCAACTCGGGCGGGATGCCGACGCCGGTGTCGGTGACCGCGAGCGACCACACCTCGTCCCGGCGCTCGGCGCGCAGCCGCACCTCGCCCCGCTCGGTGAACTTCAGGCCGTTGTGCAACAGGTTGCGCAGCACCTGGGCGAGCAGCACCTCGTCCGAGCGGACCGTCGCCGGGGCCGGCGGCTCCTCCACCACCAGCTCCACCTCGGGCCGGGTGGCCAACGCCCGCAGCGTGCCGCGCAGCTGCCCGAACACGGCCCGCAGGTCGACCTCGGACCAGTCCGGCTCGATCCGGCCCGACTCGGCCTTCGCCAGATCGAGCAGCTCGTTCACCAGGGCCAGCAGGTCACCCGCGGAGGACCGGATCAGCCCCACCTGGCGGGCCTGCTCGCCGGTCAGCGGGTCGGACGCGGAGTCGGCCAGCAGCCGCCCCAGACCGATGATCGCGGTGACCGGGGCCCGCAGCTCGTGACTCACGTTGGCCAGGAACCGGCTCTTCGACTCGCTGGCGGCCCGCAACTGGGCGGACTTCTCGTCCAACTCGGCGTAGAGCGCCACCACGCCACGGTTGGTCTCCTCCAGCTCCTCGGTGAGCTGGTTGTAGAGCGCCATCACGCCCTGGTTGGTCTCCTGGAGCTCGGCGTTGAGCACCGCCAGCTCGTCCCGCTGCGAGCGCACCTCGTCGAGCGCGGCGATGAGCTGCGCGTTCTGTGCGGCCAACTCGTCCAGCGCGGAACCCGGAGCGCGTTCCGCCAGCTCGGCGCGGAGCTGGTCGGCGCGTTCCGGCGTCAGCTCCTCGGCGTGGTCCGGTACTCGTCGGGACATCCTCACGACGGTAACGCCCTCGACCGACATCACCCGCAACGAGTCCACGAGACGAGCGACCGCGCCGGACCGCGGCTCGTACCGGCCGCCGGGGAACGGACGGACCGGCGACAGGTCCACCCGCAGCTCCGCCCGACCGGCCGGGCCGGCCCGGTCGACGGCGAACGTGACGTCGGCGCCGGCCACCCCGTGCAGCAGTTCCCGCGCCACCTCGCTGAGCGCGGTGGCGATCCGGACCTGGTCCTGGTGCTCCAGCCCGATCGCCGCGGCCACCTCCCGGCCCCGCTGCCGGACCAGGAAGATGTCCTGCTCGACCCGGAGCGCCAGGTGCAGGAGCGGTTCGCTGCGCTCACGGCCCTCGCTCCGCTCGCTGCGCTCACTCATGCCGTGCCGGCCGGGCGACCAGGACGCAGGCGTCGTCACGGCGGATCCCGGCGTCGCGGAGCAACGCGGCGGCGGCCAGCAGCGGCGGGCGGGCGACCAGTCCGGGGTAGTCGTCCAGGTCCCAGCGGTCCACCACGCCGTCGCTGTGCATCACCAGCGTCGCGCCGGGCGGGAACGGGTAGTCGTACCCACGAACCGTGGGGCGCTGGTGCCCGGCGATGCCCGGCAGCGACACCAGGCCGCGCCGCCGCTCGCCGGTGGTCACGATCATGGCGGCGATGTTGCCCAGGCCGGCGTAGTGCAGTTGCCCGGTCCCGGCATCGGGCTCGGCCACCGCGAGCGCCGCGCCACGGGTGTGCGAGATGGCGGCGTGCAGGTGCCGCACCACGGTGTCCGGCGGGCCGGCCGGGGCCGAACGGAACGCGGCGACCGCGGCACCGGTGGCGGCGGCGGCGAGCGGGCCGTGCCCCAGCCCGTCGCAGACCAGCACCTGCCGCCGGCCCTCGACCAGCCGGACCGCGTACCCGTCGCCGCTGTCCTGCTCGCCGGTGATCGGCCGGGCCAACCCGCCGGCCCAGTCCGGCGCCGGTGGCGGACCGTCCCAGAGCTGGGCGGTCAGGACCGTACCCCGGCCGGGTCGCGAGTAGGCGTCGAACCGGCTCGACTGGCGGGCGATCGCGCCGAGGCCGATGCCGAGCGTGCCGACCGTGGAGTGCCCGTCGGCCGAGGAGACCGTGAGATCGGCCATGCCCGGGCCCGAGTCGATGGCCACCAGCTCCACCCCGGCCCGCCCGTCCCGACGCGCCGGACGGAGCAGCAGGGCGCCCTCGCGGGCGTGCTTGACCAGGTTGCTGGTGATCTCGGCGGTGACGATGGCGAGGTCCGCGATGCGCTCCGTGCTGAGCCCGAGCTGCCGCCCGAGCCGCTCGGCCACCCGGCGTACGCCGCCGGCGGTGGCGCCGTTGTCGACCCGGAACCACACGCCGTGGTCGGGGACCACGTCGGTGCTCATCGCGACCACTTGGTGATGGTGATCTCCGTGCCCTCGCCGACGGCGGTCCGGATGTCGAAGTCGTCGACGAGCCGACGGGCGCCGCTGAGGCCGAGGCCCAGCCCGCCGCCGGTGGTGTAGCCGTCGGTGAGGGCCAGGTCGAGGTCGGGAATGCCCGGGCCCTGGTCGGCGAAGACGATCCGGACGCCGCGCCGACGGCCGTCGGAGACGGTGGTCACCTCGGCGCTGCCCCCGCCGCCGTAGATCAGCGTGTTGCGGGCCAGCTCGCTGGCGGCGGTGACCAGCTTGGTCTGGTCGACCAGGGAGAGCCGGACCGCGACCGCGGTGGTCCGTACCAACTGCCGGACCCGCACCACGTCCTCGTCGCTACGGATCGCCTGCGTCGCCGGCACCCCCAGGTCGACGCCCGTGGTCATGGCGTCGCCGTCTCGGTGTCCTCGTCGTCGACGAGGACCGCGTCCCAGTCGTCGGCGCGACTCGCCGCGATCAGCTCCATGCCGCGCTCGACGTTCAGCGCCGTCCGGATGCCGTTGAGCGACAGTCCCAGCTCGACCAGCGTGATGGCGACCGCGGGACGCATCCCGACCACCACCGTCTCGGCGTCCAGCACCTTCGAGATGGACGCGATGGTGGAGAGCATCCGGCCGACGAAGGAGTCGACGATGTCCAGCGCCGTGATGTCGATGATGACGCCGTGGCAGCCGGTGGCGACGATCCGCTCGGCCAGGTCCTCCTGGAGCTGGACCGCCGTCTGGTCGGACATGTCGACCAGGATGGAGACCAGCAGGATGTCGCCGATCTTGAGGATCGGCACCCGCTCCATCACGACTCCCGGCGGGCGCGGCGGGCGGTGGTCTCGACCCCGGTCAGGCGCAGCACGTGACGGAGCGCGTCGGCCAGGCTCGCCTTGGTGGCGATGTCGCCGAACTCGATGCCGAGCGCGACGATCGTCTGGGCGATCTGCGGGCGGATGCCGGAGATGATGCAGTCGGCGCCCATCAGCCGGGCGGCCACCACGGTCTTGAGGATGTGCTGGGCGACCTGGGTGTCCACCGCCGGCACGCCGGTGATGTCGATGATCGCGTACGGCGAACCCGTGTCGACGAGTGTCTGGAGCAGGCGCTCCATCACCACCTGGGCACGGGCCGAGTCGAGTGTGCCGACCAGCGGGACGGCGACCACGCCCTCCCAGAGCTTGACCACCGGGGTGGAGAGCTCCAGCAACTGCTCCGCCTGGTCGGCGATCAGGCTCTCCCGGGCCCGGACGAACGTCTCGAAGGTGAACAGCCCCATCTGGTCGATCAGCGAGGAGAACGCGACGAAGTCGCGGAGCGTGTCCTCGCCCCGCTCCTGCTCCATCAACTCCAGCAGGGCGTCCTTGATCGCGAACACGCTGATCGCGGTCTCGGTGGCGCTGAATCCCTGGCGGGCCCGGTTGGTGGAGATCTCGGCGAGCACCGCCCGCAGCTCCCCGCCGTGCTCGTCGGCCAGGTCGCCGATGCCCTGCCGGCCGGCGTCGGCCACCGCGCGGTGCAGCTCCTGCACCTGGCGGGCCAGCTCGGCCCGGCTGAGCCGGCCGCGCAACGAGCCGGCGACGATCTCGATCCAGCGGTTGGTCAACCGGTCCTCGTGCTGACTCAGCAGTTCGGCGAGCCGACCGCCCTGCTCTGCGCCCAATGCCACGTTGACCTCCCAGATCTGGACGGGCGGACTCTATCACCGGGGGTTGCCGCACTACTTGCCACGGGACAAAGAAATGATCGACAGCACCTGTGCCGGCTCCCGTTCTGCGCGGCGCGGTCATTGTGGGATACCGTTCCCCCGAACACAGGAGGTCGACGAATGTCCCTGACGGTGCACACGGAACAGCGCGGCGACGTGGTCGTGGTGTCGGTCGCGGGCGAGCTGGACATGGCCACCGCACCGCAGCTCCAGGATCAGATCACCGACCTGCTCGACAAGGGGCGCAGCCGCCTCGTGTTCGACCTGGCCGAGGTGTCGTTCTGCGACTCGACCGGGCTGTCGGTGTTCGTCCGCGCCAAGAACAGCTGCGACGAGGCCGGCGGCGTGGTCCGGCTGGCCGCCCCGCAGCGCGGCGTGCTGCGCATCCTCGAGGTCAGCGGCCTGGTCGAGGTGCTGCACACGTACCCGACGGTGGACGAGGCCGTCGCGGGCGAACCCACCCCGGCCTCCTCCTGACCGACTCCGCTCAGCGCTCGTCCTCGATGTAGCGGGGACGAGCGATCACCATGCCCGCTGTCGTCTGCACGGCGAGTGCCACCAGCAGGAAGCCGAGCGGGGCGGTCCAGCCGCCGGTCGCCTCGTAGAGGATGCCGACCAGCAGCGGGCCGAGCGCGGCGATGACGTACCCGGTGCTCTGCGCGAAGGCGGAGAGCGCCACGGTGCCCTCGGCGGTCCGGGCCCGTAGCCCGATCGTGGTCAGGATGAGCGGGAACGCGCCCTGGCCGAGCGCGAGCAGCAGCACCCAGAGCGGGGCCAGGCCGCGCGGGGCGAGCGCCAGGCCGACGTACGCGGCGGTGGAGAACGCGGTCAGCGACAGCACCAGCGGACGCAGGGTGGCCAGCCGGCCGGCCAGCGCCGGCATCGTCAGCGCCACCGGCACGCCGAGCGCGGTCACGCCGGCGAGCAGCAGGCCGGCCGCCTCGGGCCGGTAGCCGGCGTCCCGGAAGAGCTGGGCCAGCCAGCCCATGATCGCGTACCCGCTGAGCGACTGCGCCCCGAAGTAGACCGCCATCGCCCAGCCGAGCCGGGTCCGGCCGGGCCGTACCCGCGCCGGGGCGGCGACGACCGCCGGGGTAGCGGCCCGGCGCGCGGCGCGCGCCCGCAGCGCCAGCGGCACCCACGGGATCACGGCCAGCGCGGCCAGCCCGGCCCAGACGCCGAGCCCGGCCCGCCAGGAGCCGAAGGCGTGGGCCACCGGCACCGCGGAGGCCGCGGCCACCGTCGTGCCCACCGTCAGCGCCATCGTGTACGCACCGGTGACCAGCCCGGTGCGGTGCGGGAAGTGCTGTTTGACGAGCATCGGCAGCAGGATGTTCGCCACCGCGATGCCGGCCAGCGCGAGCGCGCTGGTGAGCACGAAGACGGCCGCCGAGCCGGTGACCGCGCGCAGCACCTGCCCGGCGGCGAGCGCGATCATGGCCAGCACCAGCACCCGGGGCGCCGCCCAGCGGCGGACCAGCCACGGGGTGAGCGCGCCGAGCCCGGCGAACGCGATGGTGGGCAGCGTGGTGACCAGGCCGGCCATGGTGCCGGAGAGGCCCAGCCCGACGCGGATCTCGTCGAGCAGCGCGCCGAGGCTGGTCACCGCCGCCCGCAGGTTCAACGCGACAAGCAGCATCCCGACCAGTACCAGGAGTCCGCCGCGCGCCGGGGAGACCCCCGGCGGGTCCGGGGTGGCCGCCGGGGCCGGCCCGGGGGTGACGTCGGCGGTGGGCGCGGTCGCGGTGGGCGGGGGTGGCGGCGTCATGACCTCGAACCTACAATCATGGGATGAATTTCGGCAGCAGGTGTAACCGGTGACACCCGCCGTGGATTCCGTCGTCGTGCCGCCGCGCGGTCACCGGGTCCACCGGACGATCGAGCAGCTCCGGGCGCGCATCCTGGGCGGCGAGTGGCCGGTGGGCGCCCGCATCCCCACCGAGCCGCAGCTCGTGGCCGCGCTCGGCGTGGGGCGGAACACGGTCCGCGAGGCGGTCCGCGCCCTGGTGCACGCCGGCGTGCTGGAGTGCCGGCAGGGCTCCGGCACCTACGTGGTGTCGACCGACGAGCTGGCCCCGGTGGTGGCCCGCCGGCTCACCGACGACCGGACGACCGAGGTGGTCGAGGTCCGGCGCGCGTTCGAGGTGGAGGCCGCCCGGCTCGCCGCGCTGCGGCGTACCCCCGAGGACCTGGCGGCGCTCGACGCCGCGCTCGACGCCCGGGAGGCCGCGTGGCGCTCCGGCCGGGTGGACGAGTTCGTGGAGGCGGACGCCGCGCTGCACACGGTGGTGGTGGCCGCCGCGCACAACGCCATGCTCGCCGAGCTGTACGCCTCCGTCGGCGCCGCGCTGCGCCGCACCGTCGCGCAGGCGATGGGGCCGGCGCTGACCGCCGAGCGGTACGTCGACCACGGCCGGCTGGTGGCGGCGATCCGGGCCGGCGACCCGACGCGGGCAGCGATCGAGGCCGGTGCGTTTCTCGAGGGGCCGGCCGAGGCATAGGTTGTGCCGGACGCAGATTCGGACAGCACGGGAGAGCGGATGCTCAAGGGCTTCAAAGACTTCATCATGCGCGGCAACGTCGTCGACCTCGCGGTCGGCGTCGTCATCGGTGCCGCGTTCACCGGCGTGGTCACGCAGCTGACCAAGTCGTTCCTGGAACCACTGGTCCGCGTGTTCATCGTGTTGATCACCGGCAACAAGAACGGGCTCACCGGCTCGACCCCGAGCTTCCGGGGCATCCCGTTCGACTGGGTGGCGTTCATCAACGCGTTGATCACGTTCATGCTCACCGCGGCGGCGCTGTACTTCCTGGTCGTCTACCCGATGAACAAGCTCGCCGAGCGGCGTAAGCGCGGCGAGGAGCCGCCGCCCTCCGCGCCCAGCGAAGAGGTGAAGCTGCTCACCGAGATCCGGGACGCGCTGCTCGCCGGCAACCACGGCACGCCCGCCCAGCGCGGCGCGCTGGACGACGTGCTCGGCCGCCGGCAGGAGCCGCCGGCCCCGCGCTGACGCCATAGCCCACCGGCCCCCGCGGAGATTCCGCGGGGGCCGACCCGAATCGAACACATGTTCGATAGAGTCCCGGCATGGAGCAGCGTAGGCACTGGTGGAACGGGAAATGGGGCCGGCTCGCCCGGCGGGACGTCTTCCTCCGGGTGGACGGCGACCGCTGGCACGTGGAGCAGCGCGCCGGTGGCGCCGAGGGCGTCTCCCGCTTCTACGAGCACACCAGTGTCGAGGAGGCCGAGGAGACGGTCCGGGCGCTGCTCGACGGGCCGGACACCTGGCGCGAGCTGTCCCCCCGCCCGCCGGGCGGCTGGGCCCCCTCCGTTTAGCGCCCACGCGCCCCGGGAACCGCTTCGGCATGAGCCAGCAGCAGGACACCGTCTCCCGGGTCACCACCGGCATGCGGGTGGTCGACTCCACCGGCGTCGAGGTGGGCACCGTGGATCTCGTCCAGCGCGGCGACCCCGCCGCGGTGACAGTGGAGGCGCCCGCCCCGGTCGACCCGGGCAGCAGCCTCGACGAGCTGATCGAGTCGGCCGCCGTCGACGAGCCGGACGTGCCCGCCGACCTGGCCGCCCGGTTGCTGCGCGAGGGCTACCTCAAGGTCTCCACCGAGCTGGCCGACACCGGCGCGGTCTACGTGCTGGCCGACCGGATCGCGGCCGTGGCCGACGGCGCGGTCCGCCTCACCGTCCCGGCCGCGGAACTGCCCGCCGAGGAGTGACACCGCATAGGCGCCGACGTCTCCCTTTGCGAGGTGCCGCAAGCCTTCGCGAGGTGCCGCAAGGTCACGGACCAGTGCGCGGGTCGGAGTCGGGGTGGCCGCGATGCGGCGGCATGGGTCGGCTCATCCGAGCCAGTTCCGCACGGCCCCGGACACCTGCTCGTGACTGCTACAAACTTGATGGCGTAGATGGCTCACGACCGGTGAACCGTTCACGCCATCAAGTTCGTAGGCGCTTCGGGCACACTTCAGCGCGTCGGGAAGCAGGACCCGTGACCGGCGGTCGACGAGCCCAGCGCCAGGACGCGGCCGGGAGCCAGGACGCGGCCAGGCCCTTGTGGCGCGAGCCGGCCGGATGGTCAGCCCGGCCGATGTGACACTGCCAGATCGGGGCCGACTTCGGGACGTCCGTCGGGATCAGCCGGCGGCGAGGCGGCCGGCGGGCGGCGGAAGAGCAGGAGCATCAGGCAGCCGGCGACCAGGCCCCAGAACGCGCCGCCGATGCCGAGCAGGCTGACCCCGGACGCGGTGACCACCAGCGTGACCACGGCGGCCTCCCGGGTCTCCGGCCGGGCTACCGCCGCCGACACCGCGCCGGCCAGCGCGGCGAGCAGCGCGAGCCCGGCCACCGCCTCGACCAGCACCGGCGGGGAGAGCAGCACCAGGGCGGTCGCCACGCCGGCGCCGAGGCCGAGCAGCGCCATGCCGATCCCGGCGGTGACCGAGGCGATCCAGCGTCGGTCCGGGTCGGGGTGGGCGTCCGGGCCGGCGGCGAGCGCGGCGGTGATCGCGGCCAGGTTCACCGCGTGCCCGCCGGCCGACGCGCCGAGCGTGGTGGCGAGCCCGGTGACGCGTAGCGCGGAGCCCAGCGGCGCCCGGTAGCCGTAGCCGGCGAGCACGGCGGTGCCGGGCACGTTCTGCGCGGCCATCGTGACCAGGAACAGCGGCAGCGCGAGCCCGACGACGGCGGGCAGCGTCCAGGTCGGCGCGGTCAGCGCGACGACCGGGGCGACGTCCAGCCGGGCCGGGCCGGAGGTGGTCAGCGCGATCGCCACCACGGCCACCGCGAGCGCGCCGGGCACCGCCCAGCGACGCGCGAACCGGTGCAGCAGCAGCCAGACGAGCACCACCGGCCCGGCCAGCCGGGGCACCTCCACCAGGGCGCGTACTGGCGCGGTGCAGAGCGGCAGCAGCACCCCGGCGAGCATGGCGGAGGCGACCGGGGCGGGGATCGCCGCGACCGCGCGGCCGAGCGCGGGGATCAGCCCGGCGGCGATGATCAGCAGACCGGTGAGCAGGAAGGCGCCCACGGCGGCGGGCCAGCCGCCGGGGACCGGCCCGGTGGCGACCAGCAGCGCCGCGCCCGGCGTGGACCAGGCGACGGCGAGCGGCAGCCGGTGCCGCAGACCGAGCCAGACCGCGCAGGCGCCGCTGGCCACGCAGAGCGTGAGCAGGCCGGAGGCGGCCTGGGCCGGGTCGGCGCCGACCGCGCGCAGCCCGGCCAGCACGACGGTGAACGAGCTGGCGAAGCCGACCAGGGCGGTCACCACGCCGGCCAGTACGGGTTGGAGTCGACCAGCCACGCTTCCTCCTCCGGTGTTCCGTTTACGGAACGACATGATGTAGCACGATAGCCCCATGGACGTCGGCCCGCGGATCCGCGCCCTCCGGATGGAACGGGGGATCTCCCTCTCCGCACTCGCGCGGCTGGCCGGCGTCGGCAAGGCCACGCTCTCCGGTCTGGAGAACGGCGTCCGCAACCCCACCCTGGAGACGCTGTACGCGATCACCGCACAGCTCGGGGTGCCGCTGACCGCCGTGCTCTCCGCCCCCGAGCAGACGCCGACCGTACGCGGCGCAGCGGTCGGCGCGACGCTGCTGGAGGTGTTCCACGACCGCGACGCGACGTACGAGCTGTACCGGATGCGGGTCAGCCCGGGGCCGGCGCAGCTCTCCCCCGCCCACCAGACCGGCGTCACCGAACACGTGACCGTCTTCTCCGGCGTGCTCCGGGCCGGCCCGGTGGACGCCCCGCTCACCGGCGGCCCCGGAGAGTATCTGCGCTGGACCTCCGACGTGCCGCACAGCTACGCCGCGGTGGGCGAGGAGCAGGTCCGGGCCAGCCTGCTGTTGCGCTATCCGCGTCCATCCGGGAAGGACGGTTGACGGATACCCGGGATGCAAGTCGGTGACATTTCTTTCCACCGACCCGGCAGCGCGTAGAGACGCGGAGCGGGTCTTCTTGGCAAGCTTGTCCCCATGACGCTCATCCTCCGCTCGGCCATCCTCAACGACGTCGGCCTCGTCCGGACCAACAACGAGGACTCCGCCCTCGCCGGTGACCGCCTGGTGGCGGTGGCCGACGGCATGGGCGGCCTTCCGGCCGGCGAGGTGGCCAGCGAGATCGTCATCCGGATCCTGGACGAACTGACGCCGCCCACCGGCGCCGAGGAGGCGGCCGACGCGCTGCGCGCCGTGGTCAGCACCGCCAACCAGCGGATCCGGGCGGCCATCACGGTCGACCCGGCCCGCGACGGCATGGGCACGACGCTGACCGCGGCGCTGCTGGCCGGTGACCGGCTGGTCCTCGCCCAGGTCGGTGACTCCCGCTGCTATCTGCTGCGCGACCACGAGCTGACCCAGCTCACCCGCGACGACACGTTCGTGCAGGCGCTCGTCGACCAGGGCGCGCTCTCCCGCGACCAGGCCCGGCACCACCCGCAGCGCTCGCTTGTCACCCGCGCGGTGCAGGGCCAGGACGCGCCGCCGGCGGTGGGTGCGCTCACCGTCTTCCCCGGCGACCGGCTGCTGCTGTGCAGCGACGGCCTCTCCGACTACGTGGAGGACGCCGCCATCGCCGCCGCGCTCGCCACCTACGGGGACCGGCAGCAGTGCGGCGAGCAGCTGGTGAAGCTGGCCCACCAGGCCGGCGCACCGGACAACGTCACGGTGGTCATCTCCGACGTCGCCGAGGCCTGACGGCGACCCATTCGGGTTGCGACCCGGGGACGGGCACGTTGGGATGAACGAATGCACATTCGCCGGCTGAGCGCCGAGGAACGCCCGACCACCAGCTTCCCGCTCCAGGCGTACGCGTTCGAGGCGTCGCCGATGACGCCGGCCCGGACCGACGAGTTCCGCGCCTACCTGCCGACCAACGCGGGGAACACCACGCTGGTGGTCGAGGAGGACGGCGTCACCACGGCCGCGGCCTCGGCGATCCCGATGCGGCAGAACCTGCGCGGCGCGGTGCTGCCGATGGCCGGCGTCGCCGGGGTGGCCACCCATCCGCTGGCCCGCCGGCGCGGGCACGTCCGGACGCTGATGCACCAGCTCCTCGACGGGATGCGGGACGAGGGGCACCAGCTCAGCGCGCTGTACCCGTTCCGGCCCTCGTTCTACGAGCGCTTCGGCTACGCCGGGTTGCCCCGGCGGCGTACCGCGGTGTTCGCCCCCGCGGAGCTGGCGCCGCTGCTGCGCGCCGAGCTGCCCGACGAGCTGGTCTGGGAGCGGATCGGGGCGGGCTACCCGCGGTGGCGCGCCTACACCGACAGGTGCCTGCGCGAGCGCCACGGCTTCGCGGTCTTCCCCGACTTCCGGGCGGTCGGCCTGCGCGAGCGGGACGACCGCTGGCTGCTCAGCGTGGTACGCGACGGCGAGACGGTCGGCGCGGTGACCTACCGGATCGACGACCACGCCGGCACGCTGGTCGCCGACGACCTGCTCTTCGACGACCCGTACGCCCGGGCGTCGCTGCTCCAGTTCTTCGCCCGGCACGTCGACCAGGTGAACCGGGTCAGCGTCGAGCTGGGCCCCGACGAGCTGCCCGAGGTGTGGCTCACCGACTTCGACGTGCGCGTCGAGACGCGGGCGCACCGGCCCGACTCCTCCGCGCCGATGGCCCGGCTGCTCAGCCTGGAGGCGCTGGCCGACCAGCCGGTCGGGGTGGGCCGGGTGCTCGTCGAGCTGGTCGGCGACCGCTGGCTCGCCGGCCGGCACCTGCTCGACGGCACCACCGGCAAACTGGCGGTGGTGCCGGCCGACAGCGCCGCCGAGGGCACCGTGCCGGCGACCCGGCTGACCGCCGCCGGACTGTCCGCCCTGGCGTACGGCGTGCTCGACCCGGTCGAGGTGGCGGTACGCGGGCTGGGCGAGGTGCCGGTGGACGCCGCCGTCGAGCTGCGTCGACTCTTCCCACGTGAACTGCCGTACCTGTTCGCCGACTTTTGATCCCGACACCCGCTCTGATCAGGCGCTATGTGTCCCGGAAAGCCCCGCAGGGCGTCGCCAGGGCGTCAGGACTCTGGCGGCGTCCCGAACAGGCCGTCGATCGCGTTCCGGGTGCGTTCCTCGCTGGCCGGCATCAGGTGCGTGTAGACCCGGAGCGTGAACCCGGGGTCGGCGTGGCCGAGGTACGACGCGACAGCCTTGATGCTTTCTCCCGCGTCGAGCAGCGAGGAGGCGTAGAAGTGCCGTAGCGCGTGCATGCCGGTCGCCCGGGTCGGCGTGATGCCGGCCGCCACGACAGCCGGCCGCCAGCTCGTCTCGTTGAACCGGCAGCGGTTGATCGCGTTGCGGTGGGTGGTGGTGAACAACAGTCGCGCCGTGACCTGCTCCTCGTTGGCGGGGTGCTCCCACGGCAGGGTGAGCGTCAGCGAGTAGCGAGCCTCGATGTGCTGCCGGAGCGCCTGGCCGACGGAGTCCGGCAGCGGCACCCGGCGGTCACGGTCGTTCTTGGGCAGCCCGAACACCAACCGGCACCGGACGATCTTGACCTGTCGCGAGACGTGGATCCACCCGTTGTCGAAGTCGATGTCGTCGATGCTGAGGCCGAGGATCTCCCCCTGCCGCAGACCGCAGCCAGCGCCGAGGTCGACCATCGCCCGGTACCGCGGGGCGAGGCCGCTGCGGATTGCCGAGATCTGGTCGTACCGCCACGGCACTACCCGGCGCTGAGCCGGACGAGGAGGGTTGACCGACGTTGCCGAACACGGGTTCTTCGCGATCCGTTCGTCGTCGACAGCCGCGGCGAGGATGGTTTGCAGGTGAGCGAAGACGACGGCCCGGGTCGCCGGGGCCAGCTTGCCGACCATCGCGGCGTTCCACTCCCGGATGTGACCGGGCTTGATCGACGCCAGTTGCCGAGCACCGAAGAAGGGCAGCAGGTGCTTGCGTACGCGGAACTCGGTTGTCTCGCGAGTCGACTCGTCGACCGAGCGCGTCGTGAGCCACCGTTCGGTGTACTCGGCGAAGGTGATCCGGCCGGCGACCGGGTCGACGTAGGAGCCGCGTAGCTTGTCCGTCTCGGTGGAGACGAGGAAGGCGTCAGCCTCGCGCTTGGCCCGGTCGGGGAAGGACTTCTTGCGTTCCTTGCCGTCCGGGCCGATGTAGCGGACCCGGTAGCGCAGCCCTTTGCCGAACAGTTGCGTCTTGATCCGCTCCTTTCGTCCGCCCTCGTGGCGCAGCGTCTTGTACCAGCGGTCCTCGACGTGTCCCATCAGGCCGCCGCCTGCTCGCGTACCCAGGCCCGGACCGCTTCCGGCTCGTAGCGCAGGTGTCGGCCGACCCGGGCCGCCGGCGGACCGTACTTGACCTTGCGCCAGCGGTACAGCGTTTCCTGCGGGACCCGGAGGTACGCCGACACGTCCCGAACCGTCCACAGCTCGTCCTTGGCCATCACAGCCCCTCCCCCGTCTTGTAGTGCGCTTCCGTCGTCGAGGCGTTGTCGGGGAGCTGGGCCGCGCGGTCCTTGGCGGCGAGCAGTTCGGAGCGCCAGCGGGCGCGTTCGCTGATCGACCGCAGCAGCCGGTGCGCCATCGCCGGCACGTCCGGATCATCGGGGCGGGCCAGTTCCCAGGCGTGCCGGACCGGTTCGACGGCGGCGCCCTGGTCGTCGACGCCATCAAGGCCGACGGTGACGCCGAGCAGCGCCCGCACCCAGGCCCGCACGTCGTGTTTGTGGTCGGAGAGCGTTTTGCCGGACCAGTCGCGGGAGATGAGGATGCGCCGGCCGCCGATGCCGAGGGTGTCGCGCTGGTGGACCTTTCCCTTGCAGCGGCCCGGCTTGAGCTTCGCGTGTGCCTTCTTCGGCTGGACGCCGTACAGCAGCCAGTTCGCGCAACGGTCGGTGCAGGGGGTCACGCGCAGTTCCCGCCACAGCCGGTCCAGGTGTGCCCGTTGCCGGTCGGTGGTGGCCTTGTGGCAGTCGCCGGTGTGCTTGGTGATGTACTTCGTGACGTACCGGATGGTCCGTTCGGCGTCGGCGGTGCCGGGCATGACGCCGCGGGCGTCGACTTGGGCGCCGAAGCGGACCACGTGCACCGGTTCCGCGTCCGGGTCGGCGTCGATGGTGTCGAGGGCTTCCGTCCAGGTGGTCAGCGGCTGGCGGGTGTCGGGGTCGACCCACGCCGAGGCGTCCTCGTCCCAGACCGGGGGCCGGTCGACGGTGTACCGCTGGGCGTCGACCGCCGGCCACCACACCTGGTGGTAGGTGGCCGCCGCGACGGTGCGCAGGATGTCCCGGGGGATGGTGCCCCGGATGGCGAAGTGGGCGTGTGGGGCGAGGCGGCGTTGCGGCTCGACGCAGCCGGCGTACTGGACGTTCCAGCCCTCACACCGCCGCAGGTTCTGCCAGAACCGATCGAGCAGCCGAGGGAAGTGCACCGCGTCCCACGCGGCCCGGCGGTAGTCGTACCGGTCGGGGTTGAGCGGGGTGCCGTCGGGGCGGACGGGGCCGTAGGAGTCGAGGGTGAGCGTCAGCCACATCGACGGCCGGTAGGTGGCCCCGTCCGCAGCGGTGTACGTCCTGCCGACCGTGCGCGCCTCCACCTTGCGGCGAGGCAGTTCCGGGGCGTCCTGCCGCCGTCGGGTGGAGCGCTTGCGGCGCGGGCCGGTGTCGTCGTCGCCCTGGTCCTCGTCGCCGGTCGCGTGCGGCGGGGCGACCCGTCCCCGGAGCCCTTCGGCCGCGATCGCCTCTTCCACTTCGCGGATCGCCTCGTCGAGGTCTTCCACCTGGTCCCACTGGCACGCCCGAGAAGCCTCGTCACGGGAGAACTCCAGGTGTGCGCGGAAGAGGATCAGGGACGACTGTTCCTCGGTCGCCGGCTGCGGGGGCGGTAGCGGTTCGTCGTCGCGGTGCCAGCCCTCCCGGATCTGGGCCTGGCGCAGCCGGCGGTTCTTCTTCGCGCACGGCGCGCACTTGTCTTCCCGGGTCGCGCCGCAGGGCAGGTCGATGACCTCGGTCAGGCCGGTGTCGAGGTCCGTGCGGCGCATGGCCAGGGGGCGCACGCAGACGCCGTACTCGGCGGCGATCTCCTTGAGCACATCGACGGAGCGGGGTAGCGCCATGCGGGCCGCCCGCGACCCCGGCCGAGGAGCAGCAGCCGGGGTCGGGACGGGGGCAAGGCCGGGCAGGGTCGGCGCGGTCATCGGATGATTCCGACGACGTGCGGCCGGTTAGGCGGGACAGCACGCGGAGGCAGCACCGCCGGCACGACGGGCGACGCCGGCGCGGTCGGGCGGACCGGCTCAACCTCGGTGGCCTGCTCTGGCTCTTCGTACCGGTACGCGTCGGGCTGGTTCGGCTCGACAGCCGGCGGCGTGACCGGGGCGTTGGACAGGACGACCTTGACCAGGGCGAGGAAGGCCAGTGACGGCACCGCCGCCACGACCCAGCCCCACACCGACGGATGGGCTTCCGCGACCTGAGCGGCGAGGGACAGCAACGCGAACGCCACCAGCAGCGAGCCCACCAGGCCGACGGGTCGACCGGCGCGGCGTCGGGCGCGTAGTTCCAGGCCGAGGTAGATGGTCATCAGCTCGACGGCTACGGCGTTGGCCCAGCCGATCCAGTCGGGTTGGCCGTGGGTGACGGACAGGTCGTGGACGTGGGTGAAGGCGGCGGCGCCGGCCATGGCGGCGATGGCGAGCAGGATCACCAGGCGTATGGCGGATTCGGTGCGCTCGGTCATCGCCACTCCCGCATGGGCTTGTCGCGGATGGTCAGGTCGATGCGGATTCGCCGGTCGGCCATGTCGGGGCGGCGGTTGACCATGTGCGCCAGGCCGTGCAGGGCGGCGGCGGTCTGGTCGGCCGGGCCGACGAGGCGGATGCGCAGCGGGCGGCGGAGCCGGTTGACGATGCGGGTGAGGGTGGTCATCGCGGTTACCTCCTGGCCGGTCGGATGTCGGTGCGGATGTAGTCGGGAGGGGCGCCGAGGGCGGCGACGGCTTCGGAGAGGCAGCGCCACAGCGCCCATGCCTCGTCGGGGGTCAGGGACATCCGTCGCCGGCCGGCACCGACCGCGAGATAGACCGGGTACGGGTCGGGCCGTTGCGGGTCGACGCGGACGGACACGGCGGTGACGGGTTCGGGGGTGCGCAGCCGGTAGAACCGGCGACCGTTCGCAGGGGTGGTCACCGCGGCTCACCCCCGCCGTCGGAGTCGAGGAGGTTGCGTAGCGCGTCGGGCAGCAGCGGCCCGGACGGCTTACGCGGCAAGGGAAGGCGTACCGGTTCGGTGGCGGTTTCCCGGCCGACCTGGGCGAGGATGTCCGATGCGTCAGCCGGTGCCGGGAACCGCTGGGCCATGTCGCGGATGTCGTCGTCGGTGACGTAGGAGAACCGGACCCGCATCGGGTCGGGGGTGCCGTCGAGGATCACGTAGCCGACGCCCTTGGCCCACCGGGGCATCTGGTCCGCGAGCGCGCCACGGTTGCGGGCACCGTCGCCGAGGACCATGTCGACCTGTGACGCCTCGGTCAGGCCGAGCGCGATGCGGGTCGGGAACAGGTCCCGAAACGGCAGCACCTCCTTACGCGGGTCCTGCAACGCCGCCACCACCAGCACACCGACGCCGGCACCCTGCGACAGCAGCACCCCGAGCGAGGCGGCGATGCGCTTACGCAGCTCGACATCCTGCAAATAGGCGGTCAGCGCCGCCATCTCGTCGACGACGACCACGACCAGGGGGTCCACTTCGGTCGGCGTGTGCACCCGCACCGTTCCCGCCAGGCGGGTCTGACGCTCCCGCAGCACGGTCACGGCCTCGTCGAGAAGGTCCGCTATCGCCTCGAACGATTTGCACGCGAACCGGGCGAACATCGGCCGGCCGAGCGCGAACTCCATCCCGCCCTTCGGGTCGACCACCCACAGCCGCACCAGCCCGGAGGCGACCCCGCCGCCGAGGACCCGGACCAGCGACCACAGCACCGAGCCCTTCCCCGACCGGGTGGCGCCGCCCACCAGCACGTGAGTCGCGAGCAGATGCAGCGACCAGGTCCGCAGGTCCTCCCGCCGGGCCAACGGCAGCGCGGTGAAGTCCGGCACCGCCGGCACCGGGAACGGCGGCACCAGCGTGCGCAACGCATCGCTCCGCACCAACGCCACGTAGACCACCGTCGGCCGGTCCCGATACCGCACCCGATCCACCAACCGCAACACCCACGCACCCCGACCAGTCCGGGTCGGCGGGTCGCCGGGACGTTCCGCGTAGACCCGGGCGTGGCGCCGGCCGAAGGCGTAGGCCAGGTTCGCGCTCATCCGCTGGAACTGCTCCGGCGTCTGCCCCCGCACCATCCGGACCGTCAGCACGTCGAGGGCCTGATCCGAGCGGACCCGCAGCAGCTCAGGGAGAACGTGCCGGCGGTCGAACGTCTCGGCGAGCCCGCAGAGCGTCATGGCCTCACGCCACACCCGCCGGTAGACGAACACCCGCCGGAAGGAGCCGAGCAGCGGGCCCGCCAGCCACGCCCACCAGGACGACTCATCGCGCCAGCGCCACACCGCCGACACCGCCGACGCGATCACCAGCGGCACCACCAGGCCGAGCCAGTCGAACTCGACGTACAGCCACAGCGCCAGGACCACTGAGCCGGTTGCCACCGGATGACGCAGGCACCACCACAGCACCCGCCCGGACCAGCGCAGCACCAGGCCGAGCACCACCAGCCACATCGGCAGCTCGAAGCGCCTCGGACGGAACACGATCAGGTCACCGGCCGAGGTCGACACCACCTCACCGCGAGGCCGCCCAATCACTTGGCACCCCGCAGCGACACGAACCGACCCGACGCATCCCGCACCGGAGGAAACGGAAGCACGAGCTGCCCCACGCAGCCCTCACACCGGCCATCGGCACCCGTGGCCGGATCGAACCGGGACTGACACACGCCGCACCGAGGCTGGGCCGGGGCAGCCGAACGCCTACGCTTGGACACGTCACTACCTCTCTCGACAGAGCAGGGGAAAGAGACACAGGGGCGGGGCTGCCGTCCGCCAAGACCTGACAGCCCCGCCCCCACCAAATGCGGCTACGCCGCCGCCTTCTTGTTGCTGGCCACACCTGCCGGAGCGCGCATGCCGGTCGCCCGCAGCGAGTACGCCATCCGGCCGTTGTTCGCCACGTACGGCGTCACCGTCATCCCGTCGAACTCCACCGCCTCGAACGGGGCACCCGTCGGCGGCACCGGCTGGTAGTCCGCCGAGATCTTCACCGTCGTCTCCCGCGAGCGCTTCCCAAGCTCCGGGTCCAGATCCATCACCCGCACCTGCCACACCCGCTGACCGGTCAACTTGTCCTTCGCCGGGCTGCGCCGGCCCGTCTTCTCGTCGAAGTCCTCGACCTCACCCAGGGACTCGGGGACCAGGGCGCATCCCGCCGGGAACACGTCCTCACAACGCACGGCGAACCTCGTACCGCCACGCAGAGCCATCGCTCAACCTCCGGGTTGTTGGCATGTCTGCCAAGTTGAGACTCCAAGGTAGACGGCACTTGGCAGACAAGTCAACAACCGCCGCCGACACGTCGGCGCCCAAGAGGTGAGCAGACCGATCAGAACCCTCGCCGGGCCAGGAGCGCGGAACTCTGCGCCAACTTGGACTTCGGGACCGCGAACCCAGGGTCGCCGGTGCCCGAAAATTGACCCCGAAGATCAATGTGATGGGGAACACGAATTAACGAATACTCGCCCAGATTGACACACAGCTAGGAGTTTGAGCGCTTTCGGATATCGGTCCGATTAGTTCCGGAGCTCTCGACTCAAGCAACAGGCGAGACAGGGTCCAAGCTGGGAAAACGCTGATTCATAACGACAAGCATGTGGTTATGAATGGCGCAACCTTGCGGCGACAGTATCACCGGAGAAGGGTGTAGTAAATACTCCATGCAGCAGAGCGACTCCGGGCATCGAGGGCTTGGCACCAATCGCTACAGTTTTTCTCCAGAGAGACATCAGCTATCGAGGGAGTCGGATGTGTTCGAGCTGAACTTCACCATCAAGATGCCGGGCGGGATCCTCTACCGGGTCATCGTTCTGATCTTGGTCATCATCGGCGGGGTTGGCTGTCTTCCCCTGCTGGCTTAGCGCGCCCGTTGCTCACCGGCTTGATCGCCTGCGAGGAAAGACGTGATGCATCCGCCTCGCAGGGTAGTTGGTGAGCATGCCAGACAAGGAGTTGCAACAAGCGGTCCAGGAGGATCACCGGCGCCCTGACGGCCTCGACGACACCACGGTTGAGGCCTTGGGCGAGTTGAGCAAGGCTTTGGAGACCGTTCACCGCGTGCGGGGCCACCTCTATTCTGCCCATCAGTTGGTCGGCGGCGCTGACCTGACTCTCGATCGGGTGGTCGAGCTGATGCGCAAGGCAGGTCACGATGAGGTGGCTGACCGCGTGAAACGCGAACTGTTGGGGCGGAACCTCCTTCCCGGGCGCTGGACGTTCCAGATCATGGAGGAGTTCGACGACGGCTACTTCGCCGCCTTCCAGGAGATCGAGCGAGACGCACGGGAAGAGCTAGCCGGTGGCCGTCGGCACATCTATGAGGCCGAGATGAAGCAGCGGCGCCGCACTCATGGCATGCCGGGACATGAAGCTACGCCAGCAGAGGCATGAGCGGCAGCCCATCGGGCAGCATCGAGGTCAGGGCTTCGGCTCTGGCCTCGATAATTTTCATGCGTCCGTGGTACTCGGTGGGCTCCCGGTGTGCCGTTTGGCTTGTCACCTGTCCAGGCCACTTCCGGTAGAGCAGACCGTATTCCCGCGTGAAGTAGCCGTCGGTGACCGCGTTGGCCGCTAGGAGAAGGCCGGTGTCCTCTGAAGCGGGCAACGCCATCCAGCCTCCCAGGGCCAAAACGAGATCGCGCCGCAGGCAGAGGGTCGCCGGGTGCACCGAAGCCCGGTAGCCGTTGGCCCGCCAGAAGGACAGGACGGAGCCGCGGGCGACGAGGCCGACGGCCGGGTCCTTGTCCCAGCCGGCGGTAGACCCGTCGGGCAGCAGGTCAAGCACTCGCGAGGTCGTCCAGCCGATTTGCGGATGCGCGTCGAACGCGGCGATGTCCCGCGTGAGCGCCCCGGGCGTCAACTGGTCGTCGGCGTCCAAGACCTTGATGAGTTGCCCGGAGACTCGGGAAAGGGCGAGGGTGCGGGCAACGCCAGGCCCACCGGGACGACCGGTCCCGAGACTGATCCGGGGGTCGTCCGGCAGCCTATCGACCAGGGCGCCGGCCTGCCCGTCCTCTTGGACGAGCCATTGCCAGTCCCACCCGGGTGGCATCTCCTGCTTGACCAGCGACTCATAAGCGCTAGCCAGGTGCTCGACACTGGGCGCGTGGACGGGGGTGACGACTGAGACGAGCTGCGTCACGTTTTCCACCGCTGGAGTTTGTGGGAGTAGACAAGCTCGGCGCGGTCACCTGGCATCACTATGTCGGCGACCTCGACGACGCGGCCGGTGGTGTCGACGGAGGTTTTCCGGACGGTGAGGACGGAGACGCCCGGGTCGATGTCCAGGAGTTCGGCCTCGTCGGGCGACGGTGGGCGTGCGCGGATCTGGTCGTCGATCCGGTCCAGTTCGATGCCGATGGTGTAGAGCTGGTGCTGGGTGCCGCCCGGCCACGGCTCTTTGCTTTCGTCGAGCAGGTCCGGGTTCGCGGCCACCAGGTCGTACGGCAGGTATGAGTACGACACCGTCAGCGGCGCGTTCTCATGCCGGGAGGACGTCCAGTAGACGCGGCGTAGCAGCTTCGTACCCGGGTCGACCTGCAAGGCCGCCGCCATCTCCGCATCGGCTTCCACGCGCGTGTACTCGGCGTGGAACTTGAGGTCGTCGACGGTCAGGCCGGTGTCGTGCTCGGTGGCACCGGTCTTCAACCGCTCACCCTCGTCGAGCAGGACCCGATTCTTCTCCCACTGGTACCGCTCGGCGTTGCGTCGGCGTACCCGTTGGCGGGGTGCCCGTACGTAGGTGCCGCGTCCCTGTTCGGCGCGGACCAGGCCCCACTCGCGGAGCTGCCGGATCGCGTTGCGCACGCTGGTACGGGACAGGCCGGATGAGTCGGCAAGCTCGGTCTCACTCGGCATCAGAGTGCCCGGGGCCAGTTCACCGCCCATGATCTTTGCCCGCAACTCTTCCGCGAGTTGCAGGTAGCGAGGGCGCCAGTCCCGACCTTGCATACCGGACACCGTACCCCCAAGACGTTCCAACGTCTGCCAGGTGGTCCCCCTAGCCGGACGTTCCGGGACCGGGGCGACCGGAGGCACAGGCCGCCTGGTCTGCCGCCCGGCCGGCGAGGGAGTCCGACTGTGCCGACGCTCAGGGGTGCTCATCGTGGTCTTCCAGATGTAGGCCCTTGGTCATCATCACCAGGCGGACGTAGGTCAGTTCGTAGATGAGCCGGTCCAGACGGATCTGATCGAGCAGAACGGGCTGGATCACGCCGTCGCGGGTGGCGTCGAGCTTCACGACCAGGTCCCGTCGCCCGAACCGGTCGAGCAGCATCTGAACGCTGACCCAGCCCGTCCGCTCCTGGCCGACGGTGGCGAGGAAGCCCCGGTGCATCGGGTCGTCCGGTCCGCACCCTTGGCACCACGCGGGGCATCCGACGACGCCGGTCACCGACCCCAGGGCATATTCCGGCATGCTCCTTGAATCAGTCATCACGGCTCCCGGGATCTCCGCCCGCCTCGATCACCAGGCCGCTCAGGCAATCGACCAGTCGAACGACCTGTGCCGGGGACAGCTCAGCCCAGCCGATACCAGCCCGGCACGTCGCATGCACCGCAATCAGGGGCGTCCGAGCGTCAACGCCGACGAGGTACGCGACCACCATGCCGCCCGCACGAGCGCTCCCGATCCGGTGCATCGCACCGCGATGGCTGCGAGTCATCTCCGCCATCAGCGGCGGCACGAGGTGCCCGCAGCGATCGGGGGCACACCAGTCCGGGTGGCTCGTAACGTCGGCGCCCTTGTTCGTAGGCGTCACCGCGGCCACCGCCCGGCACCACCCCGGTAGACCTGGACTCGCGTGATCGGCGGAGTAGGCGGCAACGCGGACGACTCCCGCGCCTGCTCGACCGACCATCGCGCCGGCAGCGGGACCGCCGGGCACGCATCCGGTGGGACATCGCCCTTGGCTGATCGCGTCGGGTACCGCTTTCGGGGCCACCATAGGGAGAGCCGGCGGCGTCGATGGGGACGGCTGGACATCGCACCTCCACAGGTAGAAGAGAGCCGGCGACCGACCACGGGGGAATGCGGCCGGCCACCGGCTCGGATGAAGGCACGGCGCACCGCCCGACGGGGACGGGTCGGGTATCGCCGAGCCAACTTGTCCGCGCGGCTACCGCAACCGGTCCGACAGGACGCCGCGCGTCAGGTGCGACCAGGGCCGGCGCGAGACCACCCCTGACACGAGCCGTCACCCTGGCCGCACACCACGAAACGTATCTACAAGTGGACGAGTTGTCTAGACGTCGAAACAGATCGCCTGGTTGGCACTTGGTAAGACAAGTGCCAGGTACGGTGAGCAGGTGCCCACCCCGCACTACGGACAGCCCCGCTACCGCGCCATCGCCGACGAGCTGCGAGAACGCATAGCGAGCGGCGCCATCCCGCCGGGTGCTCTACTACCGCCAGAGAGCGCCCTCACTTCGGAGTTTCGGGCCAGTCGCGGCACAATCCGCCAAGCCATTGCGGTTCTGCGGGAGGAATGCACAGTCGCTACCGAACACGGTCGCGGCACTTATGCGGCCCCCCGCCGAGGCGAGAGCGCGCTTGGCGAGGGGCCCCAGTTAGAAACGCAAAAACGCCATGTCGCCGCCGACATCGAGCTAGCTTCACTGTTCGCCGTCGAGGTCGGCTCGCCCGTAATCGAAGAACAGACCATTACCCGAGCAGATGGAGCGGTGAAAACAGTGGCGAGGATCTACCAGCTCCCTTAGAAATAGCAAGGACTTCCTTGCATCTCCGTGCGTGGCGACTCGGACGACGGCCGGCGCTTCGAAGAAACGCGGTGGGTGACAGACGAGACCCCTATTCTCATTTAGATGAGATATCGTAGGCCCCGTCAAATAGTCGGATTGGCCGCATGATATTGAACCGACGCCAACGCAGCCCTCGCGCATCCACGAACTCAACCCAAGGCACGAAGTGATCCGAACCGATGGGGCCCGCTCGGAAGATTTGAGGGGGGTCAACCAGCTGAAAGGTCTTTCCAGGCGGAAGCGCCTGTATAACATGCATCCAGCGGTTCTTGTCAGGCTTCAGTGCTTCACTCGGAAAACCAAGCCATAGCTGAACATCCAATATGGTGTATTGACTATGATTAGTCACCTCCATCGAGACGATCTGCATCGTTCTCTCATCGAAGTTGGCTGTAGTCATAACAAGGCGCGCCTGTGCTACATCACGGTCAGCCTGATCCGCTTCTAGTCGAGCGACATCTTCCGCCCGCTGCTTCTCAAGCCTCTCAATATCCTCTCGCCGCCGCTTGCGCTCAACCAGTAGGGCAACGGCGGCAGCTGCGAACGCAGCGCCTGTGAAGAGGGCGCTCGCACCGCCGGCCCAAGCCTGTACCCAGTCGGTAACTTTGGGCTTCTCAGTACCAGCAACCGGTCGAAACTTGACAAAGATGGCAAGCCCACTTAAAACCATAGCAAGCAAGCTTGCAGCAATGCTGCCCAAGAGGAGCGACGTGCGGTGCCGATGGAAGAACATCCCGACATGATGCCGCAGCCGCGACCTATTGAGATTGTCGGCTGTTGGACAATCGCGCGGCACGCTGCTACTAGGAGGCATTCAGGTGGGCTAGATGACGATCGAAGAAGAGCACTGGCAGACTGTCGCGGAGGTCCGAGAACTTATCGCAGCGACCTACCTCCCGTGGAGCGATAGCGTGCCGCGACGATTGGTTGCCTAGTGGGCGAGTAGCGGCTTGGCAATCTGCAGGATCGTCGGGATGGCCCCGCACTACGGTCGCGGTCGAGGCAGAAGGGCTCCTGGATCGAGGTCAAGCAGGCTAGCATCGGTAATGCGCCCCCTGACAACTAGGCCCCGATTAATTCTACTCATACGATCATTGATCCCGGCACGCATGCGACGGAAATATTCAGCGGCGTCAGGACGAGGGTCGGGAGACCTCGTAACAGACTCGACCTCATCGTAAAAGTCGGCAAGTGTGCGACCGACAATTCGGGGGTCAAGCTTCATCTTGTCAATCATCAGCAGTCGATAAAGTTCAGCAAACAAGGTAAAAAGGTCGGCCTTCTGCCAAACCCGAGACCTGTCATCAAAGTCGCAATCCTCAATGAATCGAAGGACAGCGACAATTTCTGACTCAAGACGATTCGCATCAGGGAAGCTATCGTTGTAGCGCTCCAGATATGATTCATGTTCGTCGTCGCGGTTAAAGTATCCACTTAAAGCCGTAATCACCATCGTAAGTGCGAAGCGCACGTCATTCATGCGACGGCCATCAAGACCCGAGAAGACCTTGTGATCCTCAAAGAATTTCTTTCCGGCTAGCCGTTCGGCAAATCTCTTCAGTTCTCCGTCAAACCGAGAGCTATTAACCTCCATCGCATTCAGCGAATACTTAGTAGAGTTAATCCTTTGGAAGATGTCGCGGGTTTCATCCTCAGTCAGCGGACCGAGATCGCGCACAACGACCTCATACTCCAAGAACCGCACCTTCTCCCGGTCCTCTAGATCGCGGTAAGGCACTATGCCGCCTGGGCTGAGCCGCAACTCTTCAGAGGCAGTGAAGTATTGATGGAGAGTCGTCATCCGCTGCTGCCCATCAACAATTAGTTCAGTTCCATCACCAGTATTAGGGTTCACCTCACCCGCAGAGATAAAAATCTCGGGGAAAGGCAAACCATCTAGCACCGTTGAAAGAAAGGCCAACTTGTGAGCATTAGACCAGACGAGTCGACGCTGAAAGTGAGGGTTCGGAATAAGCGTTTTATCGCGAATTCCCGTCAACAGAGTGCGCAGCTTCTTGTTGGTCGCCGATGTCTGCACTTAATTCTCCTCAATTAACGCCGTTCGGCACGAGCCGACAGCGCGCATCTGGTATCTACGCAAAAACTCAATATCGTGATACAAGCCGGCCGCCACTTTGTAGGGCCCAAACTTCCCGCCGCGCTGCAGCGCCCGAAAAAACTCCCACCATTCAGAAGCAAAAGTGAAACTTCTTCCGGAAGGAAGTTTGTCTGGACGTATCCATCCCCAGGCAAGATACCCTTCGCAAGATTCCCGGCGGGGCCAATCCGCGCCCGACTCCGCATATGAGTGCACCTCGTGCCATACCTTTTGATACAGGTCGTGGCTCACGATTGCGATATCTATATCTGAGCGATCACCAAAGTACCGGTAGCGCTTGTTGGGCGCGATGCTGAATCCAAGTTTCGCGGAGCCGACAACAAATATGTCTCGACTCACTTCAAGATTGAATTGATGCGCAACTTCGCGTTTAAGCGCATAGTGCTGCTCTTCCTGTATGGCATAGCAGGATCCATGTAGAACGTATTGATCCACTATGGCACTATCGTCGAGCGTGGTTCCCATAGCGGCGGTGAAGCTGGCAACTCTGCTCCCCGGCTCTGCACCGACAGTCGCAGCGAAAACCATTCGCGATCTCCTTGGCATGCCATGCTGAGGGGTGACCGCCATCCTAACCATAGATTCAACGCCTCAAAGGTGTCGACGCCGCCTCGGGGCACTCTGGCCGTCGCGAGGCCGTTGGATGGTCATCGAAGCGGCTAGGGGCTACCAGCCCTCAGCAGGCCAGATTGCTTTTCATCCCGCTCCCGCTCCCACTTGTGATCCGACAGTTGATGTGCGACGCAGCTCCGCCAGGTGATGCGCGACGGGTGGTCTAGGAAACGTGGGTAGCGATCCGCGGTCGCTGGCCCTTGATGCTACGGACTGGCTGGGTGGTCGTGCGTCGGATGACCTTGGTGTCGCCGTCGGGTAGGTCGATGGCCAGGGTC
>NZ_PYPS01000019.1 GCF_003027925.1 Micromonospora sp. RP3T | reverse complement strand
ACGCGGCTACCAGCGTCCGACTAACCCACGACCTCACACGGACCAAGGAGCGACGACGTCAGCGAGCGACCGACACGATTTTCAGCCCGGAACGGGCCACCTCGCCAGAGGCGACAAGGACTAACCCCCCCCACCCCCCTCTGCCGCAGATTCACGGAAAGCGTGGCTATCCGGGTCCGGACAGCCACGCTTTCCCTGAAACAGGGGCGTCAACTCAGGGGTCAGCCTCGGGGGAGGACGTCGTCGAGGACGGCCGGCAGGGTGGACCAGTCGGCGGAGGCGATGGTGGCGTGCGCGCGGGCGAGCTGGGCGACCCGGGCCGCCGCCGCGTCGGCGTCACCGGCCCCGACCGCCGGCGGGACGTTCTGCGCGTCGGTCATCACCAGCAGGTAGTGGTTCGTGTCGTACCAGGCGGTGTCGATGCCGCCGGTGACGTACGCCGAGGCGTCGCCGTCGAAGACCACGAACCACTGGCGCAGGGCCGGGTCCGCGTACCGGGTGCGGGGGTCGCCGGCCTGGGCGCGGTGCACGGCCGGGAACGCGCGGGCGGTGTCCAGCGTGCCGGCCGCCGCCAGGCCGGCCAGGTGGCGCGCGTACTCCACGTCGGTCCAGAGGGTGTCGGTCGGGTTGCCCTCCTCGACGGTGCCGGGGATCAGTTCCACGATCACCTTGCCGGCGAGCTGCGCCCGGGTGGGCCAGGCGTCGGCGCGGGCGGCGGCGTCCAGTCCGGGGTGGCCGCCGAGCAGGTCGGCGGGGCGGAACACCCGGTCGCCGAGGCGGGCGGCGAGCACCGCGTCGAGCTGGGCCGGCCCCTGGCCGGTACGGCTGCTGAAGCCGGTCTTGAGTTCCAGCTTGAGGATCACCGGTCCGGCGTCGGGGTGGGCGCCCAGCCAGAGCCGGATGTCGTCCAGGCAGTGTTCCAGGTTCTTGTTCCGGGTGCCCGTGTAGAGCTGGGCCGCGCTGGTGGCGGCCACGCAGTTGTTGTCGTTGCCGAGCGGGTTGCCGTGGCTGACCCGCCACTGCCGGGTGAGCACGTCCGGCCAGACGTCCAGTTCGATCAGCCCGGGTCGGGCGTCGAGCGCCTGGGCCAGGTAGGTGTAGGTGCCGCGCTCGTACGTGTTGTGGATGCCGACGGCGGTGGTGGCGGACCACCGGGTCTCCGGTGGCACCGCGGCGGACGCGGCGGCGGGGGTCAGCGCGGCGCCGGCGAGGGCGGCGAGGGCGAGCAGGGCGAGCAGGACGGGGGGTCTGCGCATGGACCGTCTCCTTCGGACGTGCCGGCGGTGGGCGACGCCGGGCATGCGCCGATTCAAATAGACCAGGATGAATAACGGAAGGACGTTCCGTGGCGGGTCGTCGGGCTGCCGACATCCCGCCGGTGCGGGGCAGCGGGGGACCGCCGGTCGGCCCTAGTCTGCTGGCACGGTGGACGCGACGGGCGTCCCCGTCGACGTCCACACGGGGGAGACGACGATGAGACGTTCCTGGCGACCGGTTCTGCTCGCCGCGACCATGACGCTGACCGCCGGCGCCGCCGGCCTGGTCGGCTCCGCGCCGGCGCAGGCCCGGCCGGTGCAGTCCTGGTCGTTCAGCGTCACCGGCGAGCCCGGTGACCCGATCACCGCCGGCAATTCCTACTCCTACAACTCCGCCTCGACGACCCCGGGCGACGAGACGAGCGCGTCCGGCTGGAACGCGCAGCAGTTCCACTTGATTTCCTCGAACTACCCCGACGGCATCTGGGACCTCGCTCTCACGGCCCCGGCCGCGCTGAAGGCCGGCGACACCTACCAGAACGTCGGGCAGCCGGACTACGAGAACCACCAGGCGGGCATCCGGCTCTCCAACGACGGCTGGGGGCGCTCCTGCGCGCAGAGCACCGGTTCGTTCACCGTCCTCGACGCCGCCTGGGGTCCCTTCGACTACGTCGAGCGCTTCGACGCCACCTTCGAGATCCGCTGCGAGGGCGCGACCGGCGGCCTGCGCGGCGAGATCCACATCTCGAATCCGCCGCCGCTGCCGGCGCTCGACGTCACGCTGACCGTCAACCCGGCGGCCACGGTGGACAGCAAGGGCATCGCCACCATCCGTGGCACGATCACCTGCACCCGGGCGGACACCTTCGACATCGCCGGCGAGCTGGTCCAGCAGCAGAAGAAGGCGGGCACCGTCCGTGCCAACTTCTCGCCGTACGTCTCGTGTGTCCCGGGCCAGGAGGTGCCCTGGTCGGCGACCACCTATCCGGCCGACGCCAAGTTCCAGCGCGGCACCGCGCAGGCGGTCAGCGAGATCACGGTCCGCGACTTCGAATACTGGAACGAGTTCACCGTGACGGACACCTCGACGCTCACGCTGACCCGCTGACCCGCTGACCCGGCGGCCGGGTCGGGGCCGTGGTCCCGACCCGGCCGGCCACTCGCGGCGCGCGGGCACCGCGCGCTCGCTATGGTCGGGTGGTGAATCGACTCGCCGAGGCCACCTCGCCCTATCTGCTCCAGCACGCCGACAACCCGGTCGACTGGTGGCCCTGGTGTGACGAGGCGTTCGCCGAGGCGAAGCGACGTGACGTGCCGGTGCTCATCTCGGTCGGCTACGCCGCCTGCCACTGGTGCCACGTGATGGCCCACGAGTCGTTCGAGAACGAGGCCGTGGCCCGGCTCATGAACGACGACTTCGTCTGCGTCAAGGTCGACCGCGAGGAACGCCCTGACGTCGACGCCGTCTACATGACCGCCACCCAGGCGATGACCGGCCAGGGCGGCTGGCCGATGACGGTCTTCGCCACCCCGGACGGCACCCCGTTCTTCTGCGGCACCTACTTCCCCCGGGCCAACTTCGTCCGGCTGCTCGGCTCGGTCGCCGCCGCGTGGCGGGACCAGCGCGAGGAGGTGCTGCGGCAGGGGGCCGCCGTGGTCGAGGCGATCGGCGGTGCCCAGGCTGTCGGCGGCGTGACCGCCCCGCTCACCGCCGAGCTGCTCGACGGCGCCGCCGCCCAGCTCGCGAAGGAGTACGACGAGACGAACGGCGGCTTCGGCGGCGCCCCGAAGTTCCCGCCGCACATGAACCTGCTCTTCCTGCTCCGGCACCACCGGCGGACCGGGTCGGCGCGCAGCCTGGAGATCGTCCGGCACACCGCCGAGGCGATGGCCCGCGGTGGGCTGAACGACCAGCTCGCCGGCGGCTTCGCCCGCTACTCGGTGGACGGCCACTGGACCGTGCCGCACTTCGAGAAGATGCTCTACGACAACGCGTTGCTGCTGCGCGTCTACACCCAGCTCTGGCGGGCCACCGGCGACAGGCTGGCCCGCCGGGTGGCCCGGGACACCGCCCGGTTCCTCGCCGACGAGCTGCACCGGGCCGGCGAGGGCTTCGCCTCGGCGCTGGACGCGGACACCGAGGGCGTCGAGGGGCTGACCTACGTCTGGACGCCGGACCAGCTCGTCGAGGTGCTGGGCGAGGAGGACGGCCGGTTCGCCGCCGACCTGTTCACCGTCACCGCCGACGGCACCTTCGAGCCTCATTCCGCCTCCGCGCCGCAAGGCGGCGCTCCGGACGGAAAGAGGCTCGTCGAGGAGGGCGCCAGCGTGCTGCGGCTGGCCCGGGACGTGGACGACGCCGATCCGGCGGTCCGGGCCCGCTGGCGGGACGTGGCGGGCCGGCTGCTGCACGCCCGCGACACCCGCCCCCAACCGGCCCGCGACGACAAGGTGGTGGCCGCCTGGAACGGCTTGGCGATCACCGCCATCGCGGAGTTCCAGCAGGTCGCCGCGCTCTATGCGGCGCCGGAGGACGAGGACGCGAACCTGATGGACGGCGTGGTCATCGTCGCCGGCGGGGCGATGCGCGACGCCGCCGAGCACCTGGCCGCCGTGCATCTGGTGGACGGCCGGCTGCGCCGGGTGTCCCGGGACGGGGTGGTGGGCGCGCCGGCCGGGGTGCTGGAGGACTACGGCTGCGTCGCGGAGGCGTTCTGCACGCTGCACCAGCTCACCGGCGAGGGGCGGTGGCTGGCGCTGGCCGGTGAGCTGCTCGACGTGGCGCTCGCCCGGTTCGCGGCGCCGGACGGCGGCTTCTACGACACCGCCGACGACGCCGAACGCCTGGTCACCCGGCCGGCCGACCCGACCGACAACGCGACTCCGTCGGGCCGGTCGGCGATCGTCGCGGCGCTGGTGGCGTACGCGGCGTTGACCGGCGAGACCCGCTACCGGGAGGCCGCCGAGGCGACCCTGTCGACCGTCGCGCCGATCGTGGACCGGCACGCCCGGTTCACCGGCTACGCCGCCACGGTGGGCGAGGCGCTGCTCTCCGGGCCGTACGAGATCGCGGTGGCGACCGACGACCCGGCGGGTGACCCGCTGGTGGCCGCCGCGCACCGGCACGCCCCGCCCGGCGCGGTGGTGGTCGCCGGCGCCCCGGACCAGCCCGGCGTGCCGCTGCTGGCCGGCCGGCCCCTGGTCGACGGGCGGCCGACCGCGTACGTCTGCCGGGGGTTCGTCTGCCAGCGGCCGGTGACCTCGGTCGAGGAGCTGGTCGCCCAGCTCGGCTGAGTCCTCGGCGGCGGGCCGCCCTCACGGTCGGGCCCGTCGCCGGTCCGGTTAGGCTGGCGGCGCTATGGACTCCCGGACCGGACTCCCCGTCGTGGGCATGGTGGGTGGCGGCCAACTGGCCCGGATGACCCACCAGGCCGCCATCGCCCTCGGCCAGTCGCTGCGCGTGCTGGCACTCGCCCCGGACGACGGCGCGGCGCTGGTCGCCGCCGACGTCCAGTACGGCGACCACACCGACCTGACCGCGCTGCGCACGTTCGCGAAGGGCTGCGACGTGGTCACGTTCGACCACGAACACGTGCCGAACGACCACATCCGTGCGTTGGCCGCGGAGGGCGTCAAGCTGTTCCCGCCGGCCGAGGCGCTGGTGCACGCGCAGGACAAGCGGGTGATGCGGGAGCGGCTCGCCGAGTTGGGCGCGCCGAACCCGGCCTGGCGTCCGGTGGAGTCGCCGGCCGACCTGGTCGGGTTCGGCGCGGAGACCGGCTGGCCGGTGGTGCTCAAGGCCGCCCGGGGCGGCTACGACGGCCGGGGCGTCTGGCTGGTGGACGACGCCGACCAGGCCGCCGAGCTGGCCGCCACGCTGCTCGACGGCGGCACGCCGCTGCTGGTCGAGGAGCGGGTGGCGCTGCGTCGGGAGTTGGCCGTGCAGGTCGCCCGGTCGCCGTTCGGGCAGGTCGCCGCGTACCCGGTGGTGGAGACCGTGCAGCGCGACGGCATCTGCGTCGAGGTGCTGGCGCCCGCGCCCGACCTGCCCGAGGAGCGGGCGGTGGCCGCGCAGCAGCTCGCCATCGATCTGGCCACCGCGCTCGGCGTGGTCGGGCTGCTCGCGGTGGAGCTCTTCGACACGCCCGCCGGGCTGGTGGTCAACGAGCTGGCCATGCGTCCGCACAACTCCGGCCACTGGACGATCGAGGGCGCGCGCACCTCCCAGTTCGAGCAGCACCTGCGCGCGGTGCTGGACTACCCGATGGGGGACACGTCGCTCGCCGCGCCGGTGGTGGTGATGGCGAACGTGCTCGGCGGGGAGCCGGGCGGTATCTCGATCGACGAGCGCCTGCACCACCTGTTCGCCGCCGAGCCGGGCGCCAAGGTCCACCTCTACGGCAAGCAGGTCCGACCGGGCCGCAAGATCGGGCACGTCACGGTGCTCGGCACGGACCTGGCCGACGTGCGGGCCCGGGCCGCCCGCGCGGCGCGGTGGCTCCAGGAGGGAACAGCATGAGTACGGTCGGGCTGATCATGGGTAGCGACTCGGACTGGCCGACCATGCGGGCCGCCGCCGAGGCGCTGGACGAGTTCGGCGTGCCGCACGAGGTCGGTGTGGTCTCCGCGCACCGCACCCCGCTCAAGATGATCGAGTACGGTCGGTCCGCCGCCGGCCGGGGCATCCGGGTGATCATCGCGGGCGCGGGTGGGGCCGCCCACCTGCCCGGTATGGTCGCCTCGGTCACTCCGCTGCCGGTGATCGGCGTGCCGGTGCCGTTGAAGTACCTGGACGGGATGGACTCGCTGCTGTCCATCGTGCAGATGCCGGCCGGTGTGCCGGTCGCCACGGTGTCGATCGGCAACGCCCGCAACGCCGGGCTGCTCGCGGTCCGCATCCTGGGCGCCGCCGACCCGGCGTTGCGCGACCGGATGGCCGCCTACCAGGCGAGCCTGGAGGACCTGGTCGCCGAGAAGGAGGCGGCGCTCCGCGCCTCGCTGTCCTGACCACTCCCACAGGTCACTCACTCTGCGTGTTGACGGCCTGCGGTCACCGAGTGTGGTCGACGGTGCCGGAGTGGTGGCTGCCCCTTCGCCCCTTTGCTCTGCAGCCATCGACGCAGCACTACATCGACCTGCGGTTCCCGTTTCACGCTCGCCCTGTGGTTCGAGAATGCCTGGTTGCGCAGGGTGACTGCTGCGCCCGTGGCTGCAGAGCAAAGGGGTCTCGCGGTGGTCGGGCCGGCGGCCGGTCCGGTGCGGAGGGTGACCGCCGTCGGTGACCGGTCGGGGCGTCAGGCAGGACGAGCGGACCCCGTCACCGCATGCCGCGCAACGCGGTCTGCAGGCGCTCCTGGGCGCGGCGGCGCCGCTCGTTGCTGGCCCCGAGCACGAGCAGCACGATGCCGACCGGGATCAGCACCAGCCACGGGCCGAGACTGAACAACGCGTGCACCGCGGCGACGGCGGTCACCGTCGCGCCCACGATCACCGGCGCCTGCTGCCGGCTCATCGAGCCGAAGATCAGCACCGCCACTGCCCCGAGCAGCAGCAACACCTGACGCAGCATGCTGGAGTCGGTGGCCACCACGATCGCCAGCGTGGGCAGGAACGCGGTCACCAGCGCCGGCCCGTACGCCACCCAGCTCGACATGTCGGGCCGGTGCCGCAGTTGCAGCACGCCGACCAGCAGGGCCAACGCGGCGAACGGCAGGGTGTAGGCCTCGGGCAGCGCCACGTCGGCCACCCACATCAGGATCCACCAGGCGGTGATCTCGCAGGCCACCACCGCCCAGAACAGCAGGTTCCGCTCGAACGGACGACGCCCCGGCCGGCTGGCCGCCACCCCGAGCACCGCACCCCAGGCGGCCAGCAACGCGGCGATGTGCCGGGGCGAGTCGAACGCCAGGGCCAGCGCGATGAGCGCCGCAGCGTACCCGCTCCACTCGACGGTGGCCGCCTCCCGGTACGCCTCGGGCCGGCGCAGCCGGGGCAGCGTGGCGGCGAACACCTGCAACGCCGCGCCCACCGCCAGCACGCCGAACGCCGACCACACCGCGGCGAGCCCGGCCACCAGCCCCAGCGTGAGCACGAAGAGCTGCGCCATCAGCGAGGCGAACAGCCAGCCGAGGATGCGGGCCCGTTGGGTGGTGCCGAAGAACGCGGCGACCGCGCCCACCCCGACCGCGCTCCCCAACGTGATCAGGGTGAGGTCGCGGGTGGCGAGCGCGCCGGCCAGTCCGGCGCCACCGGCGGCCAGCCCGATGACGAAGACCAGCACCCGGGCGACCCGGATCGAGCGACCCGGCTCGGCCAACGCCGGCGGCGGGGTCAGCGCCAACCCCAGCATCGAGATGGTGAACACCACCAGCCCCGCCTCCGCGGTCACCGGCCACCCCTGGCCGAGCGCCACCGGCGCGATCAGCAGCGTGAGGGCCGCCCCGGGCAGGATCACCGGCACCGCCCGGGAGCGGCGACCGCCGCTGAACCCGGTCGCGGCCAGCGCCGCGGTCGCGGTGAGCAGCAGCGCGGTGAGCACGTGGGTCGGGTCCACCGCGTCCGGTGGCGGGGTGAGCAGCTCCGGTGGCGGCCCCTGCCACACCCGGCCCAGCACCACGAACGTCGAGAACAGCGCCACCACCAGCGTGGGCGCCAGCGTGGCGAGCGCCAGCGCGGTGGGCAGCGCCGCCGCGGCCAGCGCGCCGGCCGCCGGGCTGACCCGCCACCGGAGCTCGGTGGGGCGGTCCGGGTCCCGGCGCAGCGCCCCGTTCAGCAGCACCGACCACCGGCGTACCGGCCGGGCCGAGCCGACCGGCGGGACGGTGGCCGCCCGGATCAGCTCGGCGAGCACACCGAGCAGCGCGGCGGCGGCGGCGAACACCCCGGCGGGCAGATGGACGACGAGGGCGGTGGCCGCCGTGACGGTGCCCGCACCCACCACTGCCACGCTGGCGTACGGCAGGTACTGCGGCACCTGCCGGCGGACCGCCGCGACCACCGCCAGGCCGAGGCTGGCGGCGGCCAGGGCGGCGGTGAGCACCACCTGCGCGGGGCGGCCGAACTCGACCGACAGGGCGGCCACCGCGCCGGGCAGGGCGAGCAGGGCCGACCCGGCCGCGGCGCCGCCCACCTGGACCAGGTGCGGCGGCATGCCCTCGGTGCGGACGTCCTCCACCAGCGCCGGCGCGAACGATCGGGCCAGGGCCGCCACCGTCACCCCGATCAGGGCGATGCTGCTCAGCGCCAACGCGGTGGTCCAGGGCCGGACCAGCCCGGCGCCGGTGGCGTGCAACGCCACCACACCGGCCACGGTGGCCCGGGACAGCGCGGCCCTCGGGTCCGTCGCGGCCACCGCCGCCATCCCGAAGACCGCGGCCACCATCGTCCCGACCAGCACCGGCGACCACCAGGGCAGGTCGAACGCGGCCGGCGCGCCCACGGTGGCGAGCACCGCGCACACGCCCGACACGTCGTACTTCCAGGGCGGCGGCAGCAGGACGGCGGCGGTCGCCGCCAGCAACGCCAGCGCGACCGGCGCCTGCCAGGTCGTACCGCCGGTCGGTGCGGCCGGCCAGCCGCTCAGGTCACCGGCCCAGATCGGGCCGGGGGTGGCCAGCACGCCGACGCCGCCGCGCAGCGCGCTCCAGGCGGCGACGAGACCGATCAGGGTGCCGCCGGCGGCGATGCCGAGGATCGGGCCGCGCCGCCACTCCTCCGGCAGCGCCCGGGCCGCGACGGCCACCACCAGCACCAGCGCGGCGGCCACCATGAGCTGGCCGCCCGGCGCGAGTACCGCGGCGATCCGCACCAGCGTGGCGACCAGCGCCACCGTGGTGGCGGCGAGCGCCAGGTCGGAACCGTCGAGCGACATGTCGGCGCGGCGTCGGGCGTCGATCCGGGGCGCCGCCGCCAGCAGCGCGGCGGCGATCAGCAGCAGCCCGCCCACCCAGCCGTCCGCCGAGGTGGCGCCGGGCGCGAAGAGCCCGGCGACGGCGACGGCCACCGCGCCGAGCACGGTGCCGAGCGCGTGCGGCATGCTCAGCTGCCGCTGCGCCACCTGCACCAGGGCGGCGTAGGCGAGCGTCACGCAGACGGCGAGGAAGCTCGCCGCGAGGATCGGCACGGTGATCTCGCGCAGGTTGGCCGGAGTGGCCGCCGGCGGGGTCGGCACGGTGGCGGCGACGAACGCGGCCACCGCTCCGGGCAGGGCGAACGCCGCGCCACCGGCCGCCCAGGCGCAGACCGGATCCGTCGCGGCAGCGGCGATCCGGACCCGGGGCGCGAGCGAGACCAACGCCCCGGCCAGGAAGAGCAGGGTCAGCGCGGCCGCGGTGAGCGCGGGCCGGGCGAGCGCGGCGCCGGCGCCGGTCAGCCCCAGCCCGGCCGCGGTCACCGCGTGCACCACCGCGGCCCGTTCCGTGCCGGCGGTGAGCCCGAACACCCCGATGGCGACCGCTGTCACCAGCATCGGCCAGCACGCCGTCGCCCAGCCCAGACCGAGCGAGGCCGGCACGGCGAGCGCGGTGAGCGCGGCACCGACCACCGCGAACTCGCGCCGGATCGAGGTGGGCAGCGCGACCACGGCGGCGACGGTGAGCAGCAGCGCGGCGACGGCGAGCTGCCAGCCGGTCGGGCCGACCGCCCGGGCCAGCTCGGCGTGCCAGCCGCCCAGGTCGGCGGACCAGGCGGGCAGCGACGCCCGGACCGGGGCCAGCCCGGCGCGCAACGCGCCACCGGCGACCACCAGGCCGCTGACCGTCAACGCCGCCGCGGAGGCGAGCTGCGGGCCCCGGCGGGCCGTCTCCGGCATGGCCCGCACGGCGAGGCCGGTGAGCGCGATGACCGCGGCGATCAGCAGCAGGGACCGGCCGGGCAGCGCCACCGAGGCGACCCGCCCGAGCGCGCCGATCACCGCGAGCGTGAGGATGCCGGCGCCCACGTCGGGCAGCGGCGGTCGGCGCAGCGCCAATGTGCCGGCCATCGCCGTCAGCGCGGCGAGCAGCAGCACCGCGCCCGCGCCGGCGGCGACCGGCACGGTGGCGGCGCGCAGCAGGGCGGTGACCGCGTACGCCAGGGCGAGCGCCACCGCCGCGCCGTGCAGCAGCCAGGTCAACTCGCGCAGCCACGGCACCGGCCGGGTCGGCGCGGCGGTGGCCGGACCGGCCGGCGGCTCGCCGCCGAGCACCTCGCCGGACTCCTCCGGCGCCGACTCCGGCCGGTCGTCGTCGCCGCGCTGCCGGGACGCGGCGGGTGCCGACGGGGTGGTGCGGGGCGGGTCGGTCCGGACGGGCCGTTCGCGCACCAGCGGGGAGCGGACCAGCGCCAGATCCAGCACCGCCACCAGCGTGAGCACCAGCGCCCAGCCGGCCGGGCCGGTCACCCGCTCGTACGCCAGCAGCGGCAGCACCGGTTGGGCGGCCAGCACGGTGGCGAAGCGGGGCGCGCGCAGCCCGGTGCCGTACGCGTACCCGACCGCGACCACGGTGGTGACCAGGAAGATCGCGCCGGCGAACGCGGCGCCCGAGGTGCCGCCGCCGATCCGGTCCACGGCCCAGACCGCGTACCCGGCCAGCGGCACCAGCAGCAGGCCGACCGCGGCGATCGTCTCGGCGGTCGAGGTGAGCCCGCGGCGGGCCAGCACCGGCGGGGCGAGCAGCATCAGCACGGTCGCGACCAGCAGCACGCCGAGCCGGGCGAGCGCGTCCATGGAGCTGGTGGCGACCGCCGCGAACACCACCGCCGCGACGCCGAGCAGCAGCGCGCCCAGCCCGAGCGGGATGTTCTGCACCTCGCGCGAGGACGCCTCCGGCGGGTGCTCCGGGTCGTCCGCGTCGAGCCACTGCGGCCGGCCGCGGGGCGGCGACGGGGGAAAATCGTCCGGTCCGGGCGGCGGGGTGCCCTGCCGGGGCACCCGGGGTGGCGCGCCGGTGGCGGCGGTGGGCGGCCGGCGTCCCGGTCGTCGCCGCAGCACCCGGCGGGGTCGGGTGGCCTGCTTGACCCGTTCCTCACCGGCGTGCGCCAGGATGTCCCGCTGGAAGAGCGCGGCCTGCATCTTGGCGGCGATCTGCCGTTGCTCACGGGCGATCTCGGCGTCCCGGGCCTTCATCTCGGCGATCGACCGCTCGATGTCGGCCAGGTGCTCGGACCACTGCGGCTGCTCCGCGCCGCAGTGCGGACAGACGGGGGCGGGCTTGATCTCCCGCCCGCACGAGGCGCACCTGAAGCTCTCCACGACCGTCTCCCGTCCGCCTGTGCCCTCGCACTGTGGACCTCCCAGAGGCAGCATGCCCTGAGCGGGCCGGGATTTCGACAGTTGCCGGCGCGTTCCGGACAACAAAAAGGACCGGCCGGCCGGGGAGGCTGCTCCCCGGCCGGCCGGCCCGGCGTCGATCGGTCAGGGACGGCCCAGGCCGCGGTACTCCCAGCCGGCCTGCGTCCACAGTGTCGAGTCGAGGCAGTTGCGCCCGTCGACGACCCGCCGACCGTTGGCCAGCTCGCCCAGGGCCACCGGGTCGGCGTTGCGGAACTCGGCCCACTCGGTGAGCACGCAGACCAGGTCGGCGCCCTGGACGGCGTCGTTCATGGTCTCCTCGTAGGCCAGGCCGGGCACCGCGCGGCGGGCGTTCTCGATCCCCTGCGGGTCGAAGACGTGCACGTCGGCGCCGGCCTTGCCGAGCAGCGCGGCCACCGCGAGGGCGGGCGCGTCGCGTACGTCGTCGGTGTTGGGCTTGAAGGTCGCGCCGAGCACCGCGATCCGGGTGCCGGAGAGGTCCGGGCCGGCCGGGCCGGAGCGGCGGTTGAGCAGTTCGGCGGCGAGCTGCACCACCCGGGTACGCCGACGCAGGTTGATCAGGTCCACCTCGTGCAGGAAGCGCAGCGCCTCGCCGGCGCCGAGCTCCTGGGCGCGGGCCTGGAAGGCGCGGATGTCCTTGGGCAGGCACGCGCCGCCGAAGCCGAGGCCGGCCTGGAGGAAGCGGTTGCCGATCCGTGGGTCGTACCCGATGGAGCGGGCGAGCTGGGTGACGTCGCCGCCTGCGGCCTCGCAGACCTCGGCCATCGCGTTGATGAAGGAGATCTTGGTGGCCAGGAACGCGTTGGCGGCGACCTTGACCAGCTCGGCGGTGGCGAAGTCGGTGACCACCAGCGGGACCTCGCGGTCCTCGGTGGCGGCCAGGTCGAAGACGCCCTTGTGGGCGGCGAAGAGCATGCCGTTGGCCCACTCGCTCTTGACGCCGACCACGATCCGGTTGGGGCGCAGCACGTCGTCGACGGCGAAGCCCTCCTGGAGGAACTCCGGGCTCCACGCCACCTCGACGCCCAGGTCGGCCGGCGTGTGCTTGCCGACGAGCTGCTCCACCCACTCGGCGGTGCCCACCGGCACGGTGGACTTGCCGACGATCAGCGCCTTGCGGGTCAGGTGCTGGGCCAGGCTGGTCACCGACGCCTCGACGTACGACAGGTCGGCGCCCATGCCGTCGGCGCGCTGCGGGGTGCCGACGCAGATGAAGTGCACGTCGCCGAAGTCGGCGGTCTCGGCGATGTCGGTGCTGAACCGCAGTCGGCCGGCGGCCAGGTTGCGCCGGAGCAGCTCGTCGAGGCCGGGCTCGTGGATCGGCACCTCACCGGCGTTCAGCTTGGCGATCTTGTCGGCGTCGACGTCGAAGCCGAGCACCTCGTAGCCCAGCTCGGCGTAGCAGATCGCGTACGTCGCACCGAGGTAACCGGTGCCGAGGAAGGTCACCCGGAGCCGGGCCGCGCCGGAGGGCGGGGTCACCGCGGCGATGGCGGGCATCGGCTGGGAGTTCGGGTACGGGATCGTCACGCCTGTCTTCTCCGCTCGCACTGGCGGCGCATCCTCGCGTCGCATTCGGCTGGGCGCCTAGGCCGGGCACCGAGGGAAACTTGATTCTGGTGTGAGGGTAGTGGGTCGGGTTGCCGCCGCCCGGGCGCGAGCCTACCCGCCGGTAAGGTCCGGTCGAGGCCCGGTGGCTATTCTTCAGTCTGCGGCAGTCGGCGGCCCCCGGGCGGTCCGGACTGCGCATGATAGCGGTGAAAGGGGAGGGCCGACATGGCCGCAGAGCAGTCGTTCGACGTCTACCGGTTGCCGGAGGAGCACGAGGCGATCCGGGAGGCGGTCCGTGAGGTCTGTGCGGCAAAGGTGGCGCCGCACGCCGCTGAGGCGGACGAGACAGGTGAGTTCCCGAAGGCGTCCTACGACGCGCTGCGGGCGGCCGACTTCCACGCCCCGCACGTCCCGGTGGAATACGGCGGCGCCGGCGCGGACGCGCTGGCCACCGCCATCGTGATCGAGGAGGTGGCGCGGGCCTGCGCCTCGTCCTCGCTGATCCCGGCCGTCAACAAGCTGGGCACCATGCCGCTGCTGCTGGCCGGCTCCGAGGAGCTGAAGCGCCGGTACCTGACGCCGGTGGCCTCGGGTGACGCGATGTTCTCCTACTGCCTCTCCGAGCCGGAGGCGGGCAGTGACGCGGCGTCGATGACCACCCGGGCGGTGCGTGACGGTGACCACTGGGTGCTCAACGGCGTGAAGCGGTGGATCACCAACGCGGGCGTCTCCGAGTACTACACCGTCTTCGCGGTGACCGACGCCACGGCCCGGTCCCGGGGCATCTCGGCGTTCGTGGTGGAGAAGTCCGACCCGGGGGTGAGCTTCGGCGCACCGGAGAAGAAGCTCGGCATCAAGGGCTCGCCGACTCGCGAGGTCTACTTCGACAACGTCCGGATCCCGGCCGACCGGATGATCGGCGCCGAGGGCACCGGCTTCGCCACCGCGATGAAGACGCTCGACCACACCCGGGTCACCATCGCCGCCCAGGCGATCGGCATCGCCCAGGGCGCGCTGGACTACGCCAAGGGCTACATCCAGGAGCGCAAGCAGTTCGGCAAGGCGATCGCCGAGTTCCAGGGCATCCAGTTCATGCTCGCCGACATGGGCATGAAGCTGGAGGCGGCCCGGCAGCTCACGTACGCCGCCGCCGGCAAGTCCGAGCGGGGCGACGCGGACCTGACCTACTTCGGCGCGGCGGCCAAGTGCTTCGCCTCGGACGCCGCGATGGAGATCACCACCGACGCGGTCCAGTTGCTCGGCGGCTACGGCTACACCCGGGACTACCCGCTCGAGCGGATGATGCGGGACGCCAAGATCACCCAGATCTACGAGGGCACCAACCAGGTGCAGCGCATCGTGATGGCCCGCCAGCTCCTCAAGGGCTGACCGGCGGGGCCGGGCGGGGCCGTCGGCGTCGCCCGGCCCGGCCCGGCCCGTACGTCCCGGCCCGTCGGCCGGACCAGTCGTCGACCACGTCGTCGAGCTGGTCGACAAGCAGCCGTCCGTACCCGGTCAGCCCGTCGGCGGTCCGGAGCAGGTCGGCCACCTCCCGGCAGGCGCCCCGGAGCCGGGCGAACTCGGCGTGCGCCAGGTGGCGGCCGGTGGTCGTGCCGAAGCGCCGTTCCCGACGCCAGAACTCGCCGACCGCCACGTGGGCGTAGAGGCCCTGCACGAGCGCCGGCAGCGGACGGGCGCCGGCCCGCCACGGCGCCGGGTGACGGGCCGGCTCCGCCGCCTCGACGAGCGGGAAGAGGTGGTCCAGGGCGGCCAGCTTGTTGTGCGCCAGCTCGTGCACGAGGGCCGCGGCGATCGGGCCGGCCGCCCCGGGGCCTTCGGACAGGGCGACGCACCCCACCGCGGCGGGGAACGTGCCGCTGATCAGCGGGGCGGTCAGCTCGTCGGGGGTGCCCCCGCTGGTCACCGCCGCCCAGGGCCGGCCGGCCGCGTCCCGGGCCAGCGGCATCACCATGGAGATCGCCTCGGTCAGCTCGGTGGCGGCCCGCCGGTGCCGGGTGGCCAGCAGCCGCCAGCCCGGGGACAGCCGGGCCGCCCAGCGGGCGGCCCGGACCGCGTCGACAGGTGCGACGGCGGCCGGGCGGGCCAGCGACCGGAGATCGTCCAGGTGCAGCCGGGGGCCGTGCCCGTCGGCCCGGAGCCGGGGCACCGGGTGCCAGGCCGGCGCCGGGCCGCCGCCGGCCGTCCCGGTCGCCCGTGGGCACAGCCCCGGGCCGGTCACCGGCACGCCGTCGAGCGTCAGCGTGCGGCGTGCCCCGTCCACGGTCAGCTCCGCCAGCCCGGCCCCGCCGCCTGGGCCGCGGTGGACCCGGCCCAGGCCGGGCAGCGCCACCGTCACCGCGCCCGAGGGGCTTGTCGGGAAGCTGACACGGGCCCGTCCGCCGGCCCGCATCGCCGCCGCGGCCACCACCGCGCCCAGCGTCGCCGGGTCGTCGGCGGACCCCCGGTCGCCGTGCCCCAGAGCCCGCAGCGTGCCCGCCGCCCAGACGCTCACGGTGGGGTAGCCGAGCACCACGCGGGTGGGCCCGGGAGCCGACCGCCGCAGCTCGCCGAGGAGCCGCCAGGCGTCGTTGACCAGCGGCGCGTGCGGGTGACCGAGGTCCGTGGCGAGCACCACGGCCGAGCGCAGCGCGAGCAGGTTCCGACTCACCGGCACCGCGAGCAACCGCCGGACCACCTCCCCGCCGCCACCGCCCCGGGCGAGCGCCCGGAACGTGCCGACGGGCATCTCGTACCGGCCCGTCCGCACGCGCGGCCTCCCCAGACCAGTCGGCGGCCCACCGCGACGACGGTGGACATCGATGAAGGCTACGATATGTTACTGCCGGAACGCTGGCTGTGCCGTGCGGAGTGGTGGTGTCGATGGATCGAAGGTTGGGCCGGAGATGTCGGAACGGGTGAGCGGTGGCGACCGGCCACTGATATCCCAACTGCTCGATGTGGCGGAACTCGACCCGGCCGACCTCGACGCCATCCCGCGCCGGCAGTTGCACCGGTCCCTACGGCGGCTGATCGACGAGAGCGGCGACCCGACCGCCGAGTTCCTCTGGTTCGGCAACCAGGCCGACAATCCGGGCGCGCGGCGGCGCTGGACGACGTCCGACACCGGGCCCGACGGGGGGACGGCATGACGATCGACGGGTTTCCGGACGCCCCGGCGCGCGGCACGTCCGCGTCCCGGCCCGAGCCGGGATCGGCCGAGACCAGGGTGACCGCCTTCGTCGCCGCGGAGAGCCTGACCGGGCGCACCAACGTGACCAGCAACGTGGCCTGGCTGCTGGCACGCGCCGGCCGCCGGGTGCTCGTGGTGGACGCCGGCCGCGGGGCGGTCCGGGTGCACGAGCACCTCAGCCCCTTCTACAGCGGGGAGTCGCCCCTCACCGATCACCTGCCGCGCGGGCTGACCGACCTGATGTTCGCGCTGCCCGGCTTCACCACCGGGCAGCCCACCCTGCGGCGCTACGCCGCCCCCGCCGGTCACCTCGACGTGGTGTGGGTGCCCGAGTCGGCGACCTGGCCGCCGGTGACCGAGATCGGCGGTGGGCTGGGCGGCACGATCCGCAGCGAACTGCGCCGGCAGTTGCGGTTCATCGAGTACGACGACGTCCTGCTCGACCCCGCCGAATTCTCCGAGACGGTCGCGCAGTGGTTGGCCGTCCTCTGCGACGCGCTCGTCGTCTGCTTCCCCTACCGGGCGCCCCGGCTCGCCGACGCCGCCGCCGTGGCCCGCCAGGTGCACCGCGGCGCTCCCGCCGGGATCCGGATCATCGCCGCCACCACGCAGTCGGCACCCGCCGACGCGGTGGCCGCCCGCCGGCACGCCGACGAGGTGGCGTCGAGCTTCCGCGGCGCCCTGGACGAGCCGGCGGTGGGCGTCGACTTCTGGCAGGTCGCCATCCCCGGGGGCCCGGAGGGCCAGCCGCTCGCCCCGCTGCTGGAGGAGTCCCCGCACCGCGCGTCGGTGCTGGCGGCGTACGGCCGGTTGCTGAGTCTGCTGACGCAGGGTGAGCTGGACCGGGCCGAGCCGGAGGCGGAGCCGGTCCGGGCGCGCTACCGGTTCGGGCTCAGCCGGCCGCTCGCCGAGAACGGCGGCGAGCTGTTCGTGGCCACCCCGGAACGGCAACGGCCGTGGGCCGACTGGCTGAGCGCGGAGCTGACCGAACTCGACATCCGGGTCCGGCCCTGGCGCCCGCGCGGCCCGGCCGTCGGCGGGCCGGCCACCGTCCTGGCGGTCGCCCCGGACCCCACCGCGCACCCGGCGGGCGGGCCCGGTGTCGAGGACGACGACGAGGCGTGGCTCGACGCGCTGACCGGGGAGGTGGCGGCGCGGCCCGGCACGGAGCTGCTGGTGCTGCGTACCGTCCCGGCCGGTCCACCCCCGGCCGGTCGCCCAGTGGACCTCTACGACTGCGACGAGCCGGAGGCACGCCGACGCCTGCGCGCGGCGTTGGGCCTGGCCGCGCTCAAACCCTCGCCGCTGGACCGGCCCTGGCGGGTGGGCTTCCCGGGCCGGGACGACCAGTCCCGGAAGACGTTCGGCCTGCCCGACCGGCCGCGGCTGTTCGTCGGCCGGGACCGGGAGCTGAGCGAGCTGCGCGACGCGCTGCTGGCGAACCCGGGCGGCCAACCGGTGTGGGTACGCGGCCCGCTGGCCGCCGGCAAGAGCACGCTGGCCCGCGAGTACGTGGCCCGGTTCCACCGCGACTACCGCCTGGTCGTCTGGATCCCGGCGGGCAGCCGGCACGCGGTGCGTACCGCGCTGGCGGCGCTCGCCGACGCGCTCGGCGTCGAGCCGAGCGGCAACGCCGTCCACGAGATGCTCGCCGAGCTGCGGAAGCGCGGCGACCAGTGGCTGCTGGTCTACGACGGGGTCGCTGACCCGGCGGACCTGGTCGGGCTGCTGCCCTCCGGCCGCGGGCACGTCGTGGTCACCGGTGGCACCGGGGACCAGCCGGTCTACGGCCCCTCGGTGACCGTCGACGGGCTGCGCCGCGAGGACGCGACCGGGCTGCTCATCCGGCAGGTGCCCGGGTTGTCCGCCGCCCCGGCCGCTGTCGTCGTCAACGCGGTGGGCACGTTCCCGCTGGACCTGCGGCTGGCGTCGGGGCTGCTGGGCCAGGCCGGCATCCTGCTCGACAAACGGGAGGCGGTCACCGGGTCACGTGGCCCGGACGCGGCGGTGCCGGCCTTCCTGGAGGCGATCCGGCCCACCGGCGACGGGGCGTCCCCCACCCGGCGGATCGTCCGGGTGGCGTTGCGGCTGATGGACGAGGAGTTCAGCGGCCGGGTCGCGGTGATGCTGACGGAGATGTATTCCTTCGCCGCGCCGATCGGCATGTCGCTCGCGCTGGTCCAGTCCCGGCGGATGCGCGGGCAGGTCGCCGCCGACCTGGCCGACGAGGACGCGGCCCTGTTGCGCGCCGACGGGTGGGAGATGGACCGGGCGCTGGCGCTGGGGATGCGGTTCCGGCTGTTCGACGTCGCCTGGGGCCGCGACGGGGCGGTCCGGATGCACCCCGCCGTGCAGGCCACCGTGCTGGCCGGCATGACCGCCGGGAAGCACGCGGCACGTCGCGGGCGGTTCCTGCTCGCCCTGGCCGGGGCCGCGCCCCGGACCATCGCGGCGGCCTCCGCGCTGCGGCACGAGCTCCACCAGCACCTGCTCAGCTCCGGCGCGCTGGACGCGGACGGCCCGGACGACGTCCGCCGGCTGGTGGTCGAACAGCTCGAACACCTCATCGCCCGGGGCGAGGACGAGGCCGCCGAGGCGCACCGGCTCTGGCGGCCGGTGCTGGACCGCTGGCTGGCCGCGTACGGCTGGCAGGACCGGATCACGCTGCGGTTGGCGACCCGCCTCGCCGACGTCACCCGGTCCCTGGGCCACAGCGACGAGTCGTTGACGCTGAGCCGGCAGGTGCTGCGGGAGAGCACGGTCCTGCTCGGTCACGACCACCCGCGGGTCCTCGTCACCCGCCGGGGTCTCGCCGGTGACCTGCGCGGGCTCGGCCGGTTCCGGCCGGCGCTCATCGAGGACCAGGCCACCTGGCGGGGCTTCCGGGACCAGTTCGGCAACTCCCACCCGGAGACGCTGGTCGCGGCGCACAACCTGGCCCAGTCGTACTACCTGGCCGGGCGCACCGACGAGGCGGCCCGGGTCGCCCGGGAGACGCTGGCCCGGCGCCGGCGGCTCTTCGCCGACGACCATCCCGACACCCTGGAACTCGCCAGCGACCTCGGTCGCTACCTGGGCGACCTGGGCGATCTCGCCAGCGCGCGGAAGCTGCTCCAGGAGGCGTACCAGGAGCGGTTGCCGGCCGGCCGCAACGGCGAGGAGGACACGCTGCTGCTGCGGATCATCCGCCACCTGGCGGTCATCGCCCGCCGGCAGGAGGAACTCACCCGGGCCAAGGAACTGAACAGTCGCGCCTACCTGGCGTTGCGACGGCTGCTCAGCGAGGACAATCCGCGTACCCAGTCCTGCCGGCTCAGTCTCGCCGTCGACTACCACCTCGGCGGGGAGAGCGAACACGCGGTGCGGCTGGCGGACGAGAGCCTGGCCGGCTACCGGCGTGACCTCCCGCCCGAGCATCCGTTCACCCAGGTCTGCCTGAGCCTGCGCGGGGTGCTGCTGCGCGGCGTCGGCGACCTCGAAGAGGCGGTCTCGGCCGGGCGCCAGGCTGCCGCCGGCCTGGCGGCCACCCTCGGCGAGTCGCACCCGTGGACGCTCGGCGGTCAGGTCAACCTGGCCGGCAGCCTGGCGGCGGCGCAGCGGACCACCGAGGCGGAACGGTTGCTGCGCGGTGTCCTCGACGAGGGCCGTCACTTCCTCGGGCTCCAGCACCCGTACCTGCGCGCCACCCGGCGGCTCCTGGCCGCGTTGGTGACCGACGGCGAGATCAGCGGCGGCATCCCGTACGGCCCCGCGAAGCTCGACTTCGTCGACATGGAGGTCCCGGCGACATGAGCGCCCCCATTCCCGCCGACGAGGCGGCCCAGCCGTCCGGCGTCGACAGGCGGATCGACGTGATGCTCGCCGACCACGTCCGGGAGCGACCGGCCATGGTGGACGCCTGCGAGCGGCTGATGCGGAGCCTGCCCGGGATGCTCCACCTCGCCCGGTACCGCACCGGGGTCTGCGACTTCGCCCTGGACGCCCCGGCGCCGGTGGCCGGCGCCCACGAGCTGGACGCCGACGAGCGGCAGCTCGTCGACCGGGACGTGGTGCACGCGATGACCACCCTGGGCGGGGTGTTGCGCCCGGCGCGCAGCGGCGAGCTGATCCGGGTGGTGCTGCACACCGCGCGGGGCGCGCTCTTCGCCCTGCAACTGAGCCGGGAACAGCACCTCGTCGGGGTGGTCCGGGTGGCGGATCCGGCGGACGGGCCGCCGCCCCGGCAGCCGACGATCCGGGCCGCCGACATCGGCCTGTCCCGGCTGGCCAACGCGGAGCACACGGCCGTCGGCGAGCAGCCCACCAACTACGGCGGCTGGCTCACCCCGGCCAGCACCGCGTCGGGACCGCCCGGCCCGTCCGGTCCGACCGCCGCCGAGGTCCGGCCCCGGACCTGGGCACGCGACGAGTCGTACGCCGGGTTGGCGGCCCGTTGCGCCGGGCAGGTCCACGCCGAGGGCCTGCACTACGTGGCGGTGTGCCGGCCGGGCCGGCTGGAGGCCACCGCGGACGTGCTCGACGACCCGCGGCTGGACGGCTTCTTCGCGGACGCGTCCCCGGCCCGGCGGCGGGCCTTCTACGGCCACCTCGCCCAACGGGTGGACGAGCTGCTGCGCGCCGTGGTGCGGTCCGCGCACCCGGCGATCGGCTCCCGGGTGCGCCGGCTGGTGCTCGACGTCGAGCAGGGCGCGTTCTACTGCTATCCGGTGGGGCTGGACCGCTACCTGCTCGCCGTCACGCTCGACCAGGACCGGGTGGCGGAGGGGGACGAGAAGGCGGCGGTGTTCGGCGCCGAGCTGGCCGGGTGAGCGCGCCGCCGGGCGGGGCGGGGCCACCGCCCGCCGACCGCCGGGCCCGGGTGGTCGAGGCGGTGCTGCCGTCGCTGCGCCGCAGCGCGCTGTTCGTACTGGTCGCCGCCGCCGGTTGGGCGCTGGCGGCCGGGCGGGGCTGGACCGACGTCCACCGGTCCGCCGGTTACCTGACGGTCGCCACCGCGCTGCTGGCGGTCGGCCTGTTCGCCAGCACCCACGGCATCGACCTCGCGGCGGCCCGGCGGAACCTGCGGCTGGTGCTGCTGGCGGTCACTGTCGGCGTGCTGGTCAAGGCGGCGCTGATCTCGGCGGTCATGTACCTCGCGTTCGGTCGGCCGGCGTTCCTGGTCCTCGGGGTGGCGGTCGCCCAGATCGACCCGTTGTCGTTCGCGGCGACCCGGCTGCGCTCCCGGATGTCCGGGCAGGCGCAGTCGATCCTGTCCGCGTGGGCGTCGTTCGACGACCCGGTCACCGTGCTGCTGACCGTGTACGCCGCCGCCTGGGTGGTCCCCGCGCTGCCCGGCGATCCGGCCGGCCCGACGGCGGCGGACCTGGGCGGGTTCACGCTCTCCCTGGTGCGGAACGCGCTGCTCGTCGCCGTGGCGGCGGTGGCCTGGTGGGGCACCCGAACCCTGCACCGGTGGGCGGCCACCCGCGCCCGGTGGGTCGGCCGGGCGGTGACCGTCGGTCAGCTCGTGATCCTGCTCGGGCTCGCGGTGCTGGCGGTCACCCAGTTCCTGCTGCTCGGGCTCGCCGTGGCCGGGCTGTTCTACCGCCCACCGATCGGGCGGGCGCTCGACCTGCTGACCCGGTGGGCGTTCCTGGCCGCCACGTTCGCGCTCGGGCTGGTGCTGGTCGGTGGCGTGGACCCGGTGCCGGGCGTGGTGCTGGGGCTGGCCGCCGTGGCGGCGCACGTGGTGGTGGCGTCCGTGATCTGTGCTCGGCTCCCCGCCGCCGACCGCCTCGACGTGCTGCTCGGCCAGCAGAACGGCATCACCGCCGTCATCCTGGCGCTGGTGCTGGAACGGCAGTTCGTCGGCACGGTCGCCGTGGTGGCGCCGGCGATCCTCGTCGTCAACCTGGTGCACGCGTTGACGAACGGCCTGCGGGAGGCGTCCGGGCGGGGCCGTCCGGGGACGGCCCCGGCCGGGCCGGCGTCGGCGGTCAGGCCGCGTCGTCGGTCAGGGCGGTCACCAGCTCCCGACGTACCCGCGCACTGAAGTCGGTCAGCACGTCGCTCGCCGTCTCCGACCGGCGGACCTCGTCGTCCACGAGGTCCCGCGCGCCGCGGAGCTGCCGCACGGGCAGGTATTCGTGCACGGCGTCGAAGATCTGGCACATCTCGCTCAGCCGGTCCCACTGGTGGGTGGCGGGACCGCCGGGGCGCTGGCGGGCCGCCCGGTACCACTCCGCCACGGCCAGCCCGAACGCCTCGACGAGCGCGTTCAGCAGCGCGGCGACCCCGACCGCCGACTGGACCTCCGGGGTCCGGACCCGGGCCCGGACCGCCTGCCGGGCGCCCCGGCCGCCCTCGTCCTCGACGAACGCCCGCCGGAACAGCACGCCGACCGGCGTCCGCAGGTCCACCACGGCGAAGGCGCGGTCGAACAGTTCGCTCACCGACGTGGGCAGGTCGGCCAGGTCGTCGCCGTTGCGGCGGTCGCCGGGCGGGACCGGCCAGCGTTGCAGCTCGCGCAGTTCCCGGCGGATCGTGGCCTGGTGCTCGTCGTTCTGGGCCCGCAGGTCGCTGAGCGAGCCGGTGAGCAGGCCGAGCAGGTGCTGGGTGGCCGAGTGACGGCGGTTCAGCCGGGCCATGTGCGGTGCCAACGGCACCAGCGGCCCGTCGGCCGGGTAACGCTCCTCGATCCGCCCGGTCATCGACGTCACCTCGGCGGCGAGCTGGTCGGCGAACGACCGGGGGCGGTAGAGCAGCGGCTCCCGGCCGACGGCCTCGCGGATCCTTGGAAGGAAGCGCTCGGGCACCGGCTCCAGCACGACGAGCAGCAGTTCGCAGTCATGGTGCGCGTGGCTGATCGCGGCCCGGGTCTCCACCCGGGCGACGTCGCTCTCCTCCAGCAGCGGGCCGGAGAGCAGGATGCCGCAGCCGGCGCCGTCCCGACCGGCCGGGATCCAGTAGTCGACGCGGCTGTCCGGGTCGTCGGTGGGGAAGTAGTCCGGCTGGAAGTTCTCGTGGCCGGTGCTCACCAGCACCCGCCGGATCTCGGCGAGGATGTGCTGCGCGCCGACGCCCCCGTACAGTTCGCGGGCCGCCTCCCGGACCATGCCGGGGGTGACCTGGCCGCCCTGGTCGCGGGCCCGGCGCCAGAGCCGGTGACAGAGCGAGATGATGCCCCGGGGAACGCCGTTGGCCAGCTCGACGAGCTGCCCGACGGTCGCCTCGCTGAACGGCTCCAGCCGGCCCCGCTGCCGCCGGAGCACGTAGTCGCGTACGTCGGCCGCGCTGAGCGGGGTCATCGTGATCTGCTCGCCGCTGCGGTCCCGCACGTCGCGCCGCAGCGTGCCGAGCAGGTCGGGCAGCCCGGCGAGCAGGAGGAACGTGTTGGAGGCGGCGAAGACCCGCAGCATCTCCTTGAACGCGTCGAGGGCTTCGTCCTCGCGCCGGCCGGCGGCGGTGAGCAGCTGATCCAACTCGTCGATGACCAGGACGAACGGGTTCGGGCCGTAGCCGATCAGCAGCGCGAAGACGCCCATCGCCTGGAGCGCGGTGGCCTCGCTGCCGGTGAGCGTGCCGGTGATCCCCCGCTCGCGGAGCACGTCGGCGGGCGGTCGACCGGCGATCCACTCCCAGACCGGGTCCTCGAACCCGCCGCGCAGCAGCAGCGTCAGCGCGCGGGCGAACTCGGCGTTCTCGGTGACCTTCCGCAGCCGGTCGCGCAACTGCCCGAGCAGTCGACTCTCCATCAGGTTGAACGTGTCCACCACGGCGACCGGGTCCAGGGCGCCGGCGAGCAGTTGCTCGGCCAGGGGTTCGGTGACCCGGGACCGGCGCAGCTCGACGGCGAGGATGTCGGCGTACAGTCCGCGGACGCGCCGGTGCACCACCTCCCGGCGGTCGGCGAGCTTGTCGGCGAAGGTGCGGTACAACGAGACGAACGTGTCCGGCGGGGCGGTCAGGTAGATCGACTGGAGGTCGCCGTCGAGGCGCTCGGTGGCGTGACGGACCAGGTAGGACGCCAGGTGGGTCTTGCCGGTGCCGTAGTCGCCCACCACGGCGACCACCCGACCGGCAGGCGTCTGCGGAGCGTCGCGCAGCGCGTCGAGGTAGCCGTTCATCGCGTCGGTGGCCCGGCGGACCGCCGCGGTGGGAATGGTGTAGACGGTCGACCCGGTGTCGGCGACCTGCGCCACGGCGCTCGACGGATAGGGGTTCGCCTCGCCGATCGGGGCCGGGTCGTACGCGTCCATCAAGGCTGCTCCCTGAGGCGGCGGGCTTCTCTCATGAAGTGTCGGGCCAGATCCTGCCAGGTCACCTGGTTGGGTCGCTCATCTTGCACACGTAGTGTCTCGTAAACGCCGAAGAGTAACCATTGCATCTCGCGGATCGTTGCCAATCTGCCGTCGTCTATGTACTCCTCCAGTGCGGTATCCGCCAGCGGAGGCAGCAGCCCGGGGGTCAGCCGGCCGAGCCGGTCGGCGGCGAAACGGGCCGCGTGCCGGTGGTCGAAGCCGTCGACCTCCAGGTGGACGGTGTTGCGACCCAACACGTCCCGGTCCCGGCGGTCCAGTGCGCTGGTGGTCTCGGCGAAGAAGACCATCCGCCGGGGCGCCCGCGCGGCGTAGTAGTGCAGCTCCTCGATCAGCTCCACCGGCGGCAGCAGCACGATCAGTGCCTGGTCGGGGTCCAGGGAGCCGGGCAGGTTGCGGTACGCGTCGTCGGGCCGGTCGCGCATCTCGTACGCCAGGTTGTGGCGCAGCAGTTGCAGCTCGTTCAGCTTGTCGAGCAGCGCCCGGCAGGTGTGCTCCCGCCGGGTGGGGATCGGGTCGTTCTCGTGGGCCTCCTGGCGCAGGTTGACCACCTCCGCCCGCAGCCCGTCCCGGCCGAGCCGATCGCGCAGCCAGTGCGCGCATCGGTTGACCAGCGCGGTCTTCCCGCACCCCCGCTCGCCCCGGACCAGTACCAGCCGCCCCTCGTGGTGCAGGTGGGCGACGTCGGCGAACCGTGCCTGACACTGCTCGAAGGACCCCTCGGTGTTGTCCACCGGGACGTAGTAGTTGACGTGTTCGGCGTACCAGAGCGGGTTGAGCGGGTCGGTGCTGCCCAACCTGGGCACCGCGAACGGGTTCGGCGGATGGCCCGGCGCCGGTGGCGGCGCGTCGGGCGGCCGGGGGTTCACCGTACGCCCGCCGGGGTGCGGCCCGGGATCAGCCCGGGATTCTCCACCGCCTGGGCCACCTGCTCCACCTGCGCCTCCAGCCGGCTCAGTTCCGTGCGTTGCCCGCGCACCCACTCGGCGCGCCGGGGATCGTCCGCCGTGCCACCGCGCGGCACGTCGTGCAGCGGGCCCGCGGACGAGTCGAGCGTGTCACCCAGCCGGCGGGCCAGTCGCCAACGCGGATGCGCGCCGGTCACCGTGTGCAGTCGGCTGGCCAGCTCCCGGCGTCGGGTCCGGAGGTCGTCCACCCCCGGGAACGGGCCCGGGGTGACCCGTTCCACGTGCGACAACAGGGACTCGACGGCCAGCGCGTACTCCCGGGTCGCCGCGCGCAGCGCGTCCGCCTCCGCCCGCCGGGTGCCGGCGGTGGCCGACCGGCGGCTGAACCAGCCGGCCAGCGCGGCACTGGCGGCGGCCAGCAGGATCGACGGGAGGAGGGTGGCCCAGGGCGACGGCGGCGTGCCGCCGCCGGCCCGGTCCAGCCGGGCGGCGGCCGTCAGTGCCCGGCAGGTGCGGTCGAAGTCGGCCCGCCGGTCGGCCTGCCACTGCTCCGGGCTGCCCTGGCGGCCGGACCAGCTCAGTTGCCCCTCGGCCGGGCCGGGCGTGGCGAGGCCGAGCGCGCGGGCGGCGTCCACCAGGCCCGGACGGTGGCCCGCCGACAGGCACCAGACCCGGGTGGCGTCGTCGACCGGGGGCTCACCCCGGGTGGCCAGGCGGACGCCGGTGACCAGGAGCGCCGACGCCAGGACGACGGTGGCCACGCCGACGGCCCGTCGCGTCCTGACGGAAGGCATCGGCATAACGGCTGACTGTAGTGACAGTCACTCGTTCGTGGGTACCGCGGTCGGGGTCCGAGATCCGACTCGGCCGATGCGTCGCCGACCCCGGCGGGGGTGGGCCGACCGGGGACCGGCGGCCCACCCGGGGTGGTCAGCGGAAGTCGTCGGGGCTGTCCGGGCGGTTCCCGGCGCGCGGTGGCGCCGACCAGGGCGACTCGCCGCCGGTGCGGCGCGGCAGGGGTTCGGTGGGGGACTCGGGATAGGCCAGCGTGAGCGGGGCGGTGTCCGGGTCCTTCGCCGGGCCCGGCGCGGACCAGCCGGTGAGCGCGGGCTCGGGCTCGGCCGGAGGGCCGGCCGGGGTCAGCTCCGCCCCGGCTCCCTCCGGCGCGGGCCGGCGACGCCAGCGTCCACCGCTGAACACGGCCATCAGCAGCAGCAGGCCGATGAGGAACAGCGTGCCGTTGTCCAGCGGCTGGCGCAGCGGCAGCGGGTCGCCGAGCAGCCTCAGGTCGCCGGGGATCCGGTCCCGCACGGTGAAGGGCGCGACGAACAGCCCCACGTACGGGGCCGCGAGCAGCAGCCCCGCCACGAGCGGGCCGAGCGGCGAGAAACGCAGCGTGCCGAGCAGGCCGAGCAGGATGCCGGCGACGCCCAGGTAGACGGCCGGTTCGATCAGGTTGGGGGTGCTGTACGTACCGATCTCCACCCAGCGGTTGACGGTCCGCCCAGATCCGTCCTGACCGAGGGTGACGAGCACCCAGGTGACGGGTGCCACCACCAACCCGGCGAGGAAGCTCCAGAGATGTCGCATCCGCGCACCGTACCGTTTCCGGCATGACAGATCATCCCGCGGTCCCGTCGGGTAAGCCGACCTCGTACTCCCGCGTCACGCTGAGTCGCATCATGACCGCCGTCGATGTCAATCTGTACGGGACCGTGCACGGTGGGGTACTGATGAAGTTCGTCGACGACGTGGCCGGCGCGGCGGCGGCCCGGCACAGCGGCGGCACCGCGGTCACCGCCTCCATCGACGAGATCGTCTTCTCCGAGCCGGTCCGGGTGGGTGACCTCGTGCACGCCCACGCCCAGGTCAACTGGACCGGCAGCACCTCGATGGAGGTGGGGGTGCGGGTGGTCGCCGAACGCTGGGACTCGGCCGAGGACGAGCCGGTCCGGGTCGCCACCGCGTACCTGGTCTTCGTGGGGGTGGACGTCGGCGGCGCGCCCCGTCCGGTCCGCCCGGTGCTGCCCGAGACGCCCGACGACGAGCGCCGCTTCCGGGAAGCGGAGATCCGGCGCGCCCACCGCTTGGCCCGCCGTCGCGCCATCCAGGCCCACCGCGCCACCTGAGGCGCGGAGAGGTGTTAAGCGGGGGCCCTTCCTATGCAGAATCCGTTAAGAAGGGGCCCCTCCTTGCGCGGGGCCCACATGGGGGCGGGGTGTGGGGTGTGGGGTGGGCACGCCCCGTGGGTGGCACCGGGTGCGGAGAATGGCGGTACGAGGTAGGGCAAGATGGCGCCACGGCCCATGCACAGTGTCGTGCCGGGCCCCAGGGGAGGGTGGAACGTGTCTGACGTGCTGTGGACGCCCCCGGCCGACGTGCGCGAGCGGTCCCGGATCGGTGACTACCTGCGCTGGCTGGCCGAGCACCGCGGGCTGGAGTTCGCCGACTACGACGCGCTGTGGCAGTGGTCGGTGACCGAGCTGACCGGGTTCTGGTCCTCGATCTGGGACTACTTCGACGTCGTCGCGCACACCCCGCCGACCGCCACGCTCGCCGAGCGGGCTATGCCCGGCGCCCGCTGGTTCCCCGGCGCGACGCTCAACTACGCGGAGAACGTGCTGCGCATGCCGGGGCTCGGCGACGACGCCCCGGCGGTGATCGCGCACGGGCAGACCCGCGCCCCGGAGACGCTGACCGCGGCGCAGTTGCGCGAGCGGGTCCGCCGGGTGGCCGCCGGCCTGCGCCGGCTCGGCGTCGGCCCCGGCGACCGGGTGGCCACGTACGCGCCGAACATCCCGGAGACGTACGTCCTGCTGCTCGCCACCGCCAGCCTGGGGGCGATCTTCTCCTCCTGCGCGCCGGAGTTCGGCACCCGCAGCGTCACCGACCGCTGGCAGCAGATCGAGCCCACGGTGCTGGTCGCGGTGGACGGCTACCGGTACGGCGACAAGCCGATCGACAGGCGCGCCGAGGTGGCCGCGATCCGGGCCGCGCTGCCGTCGCTGCGGCACACCGTCGCCGTCGGGTACCTCGATCCGGCCGGCCCGGCCCCGGACGGCGCGATCACCTGGGCGGAGCTGGCGGCGGAGACCGACGAGCCGCTGTCCTTCACCCCGGTCGCCTTCGACCACCCGCTCTACGTGCTGTACTCCTCCGGCACCACCGGCCTGCCGAAGCCGATCGTGCACGGCCACGGCGGCATCCTGCTGGAACACCTGAAGATGCTGGCGTTGCACCACGACCTGGGCCCGTCCGACCGGTTCTTCTGGTTCACCACCACCGGCTGGATGATGTGGAACTTCCTGGTCTCCGGGCCGGCGGTGGGCGCGGCGATCGTGTTGTTCGACGGCAACCCGGGCCATCCGGACCTGGGCGCGCTGTGGCGGCTGGCGGCGGAGACCGGCACCACCTACTTCGGCACCTCGGCCCCGTTCCTGCTGGCCTCCCGCAAGGCCGGGCTGGTGCCGCGGGAGATCGCCGACCTGTCCGCGCTGCGCGGCCTCGGCTCGACCGGCGCGCCGCTGCCCGCCGAGGGCTTCACCTGGGTGTACGAGAACGTCAGCGACCGCCTCCAGCTCCAGTCGCTCTCCGGCGGCACGGACGTCTGCACCGGGTTCGTCGGCGGCGTGCCGCTGCTGCCGGTGCACGCCGGTGAGATCGCCTGCCGGGCGCTCGGCGCGAAGGTGGAGGCCCGGGCCGCCGACGGCTCGGCGGTGGTCGGCCAGCTCGGCGAGCTGGTGATCACCGAGCCGATGCCGAGCATGCCGGTCGGGTTCTGGAACGACCCGGACGGGGCCCGCTACCGGGAGGCGTACTTCGAGGTCTATCCGGGGGTGTGGCGGCACGGCGACTGGATCACGGTGAACGAGCGCGGCGGCTGCGTCATCACCGGCCGCTCCGACGCCACCCTGAACCGGGGCGGCGTGCGCCTCGGCACGGCCGAGTTCTACTCCGTGGTGGAGGGGCTCGACGAGGTGGTCGACTCGGTGGTGGTGCACCTGGAGGACGACGAGGGCGGCGCGGGGGAGCTGCTGCTGTTCGTGGTGCTCGCGGACGGCCTGGAGCTGGACGACGCGATGCGGAAGAAGATCTGCCGCGAGCTGCGGACCGCCCTGTCGCCGCGCCACGTGCCCGACGAGATCCACCAGGTCCGCGCGGTCCCGCGCACGCTGAGCGCGAAGAAGCTCGAGGTCCCGGTCAAGAAGATCCTGACCGGCACCCCGGTCGACTCGGCGGCGGCCAAGGGCGCCCTGGTCAACCCCGAGTCCCTGACGGCCTTCGCCGCCCTGGCTCAACGCCGCGCCACCCCGGCCTGACCCCCACCCTCGTTGATCTTGCACGTTCCGCCCCGACGAAAGGGACGAACGCCACGGATCGAGGGCGGAAACTGCAAGATCAGCGAGGTCAGGGAAGGGTGTGGGTGGTTCGTTCCGTCTCGGCGCGGGACGGCAGGCGGGTCGGGGTGGGGTGGGCGCAGGCGACCACGCTGGCGCCTGCCGTCAGCGGGGCCAGCAGCCAGTCGACCGGGTCGGGATGCCGGGTCACGTCGACCAGCAGGCGGTCGCCGGGGGTGAGGCCCAGCTCCGTGGCGCGGGCCGCCGCGCGGGCCAGCAGCGCCGCGTCCCCCGCGCCACCCGAGGGGTACGGCGTGAAGTGGTCGCCGTGCGTGCGGACCGCGCTGACGAAGTCGGTGCAGCCGGCCGGCACCTGCCGCATCGGCAGCGCGAACGGGTCCAGCGCCAGCGCGTAACGCTCGCCGGCCGGCCAGCGGGCCGCCTCGTCGACCCGGTCGACGGCGGTGAACAGCACCTCCACCGGACCCGGCGCGTCGACCACTGTCAACGACGCCGACCAGCAGCCGAGCAGCACCGCGGCGGTCTGCCAGTGCGGTGGCAGCAACACGCCGGCCATCTCGTCCGGTGCGGTGCCGACCTCGTCCACGAGCAGGTTGGCGGTCTTGGCCACCCAGTTCGCCAGCGTCGCGCCGGAAAGCTCGGTGCGCTCGCCGGTGGCATCGTCGTACCAGGTCAGCAGCGGTCGGGTGGGGTCGGACGCGATCGCGTCGGCGAAGACCCGGGCAATGTTGTCGGCCATCGGAGCGAACGATACGCGCCCGGACCGCGTACTCGATGACGACGACAAGTCGGCGTACCGTCGGGTCGCAGTCAGCGTCGGACGGCCCGCGCGGCGTAGGCTTGCCGACAGTGTTCTTCCCCACAACCGCGCCACCTGAGGAGTCGCCCCGTGACCGCCGGTCGCCCGCCCCGCGTTCTCATCGACGCCACGAGTGTCCCCGCCGATCGCGGCGGCGTCGGTCGATACGTCGACGGCCTGCTCGGCGCGCTCGGCCGGGTCTGCGGCGACGGCGTCGACCTGGCGGTGGTGAGTCTCCGCACCGACCTGGAGCGCTACACCCGGATGCTGCCCGGGGCCGAGATCGTCCCGGCGCCGGCGGCGGTGGCGCACCGGCCGGCGCGGCTCGCCTGGGAGCAGACCGGCCTGCCGCTGCTGGCCCAGCAGGTCGGCGCGGAGGTGCTGCACTCGCCGTTCTACACCTGTCCGCTCAGGGCCGGGTGTCCGGTGACGGTCACCGTGCACGACGCGACGTTCTTCACCGAGCCGGAGCACTACGACAAGTCGCGCCGGACGTTCTTCCGCAGCGCGATCAAGACCTCGCTGCGTCGCGCCGCCCGGGTGATCGTGCCGAGCAAGGCCACCCGGGACGAGCTGATCCGGCTGCTGGACGCCGACCCGACCCGCATCGACGTCGCCTACCACGGTGTCGACCAGGCCGCCTTCCACGCGCCGGGCGACGAGGAGAAGGCCCGGGTCCGGGCCCGGTTGGGGCTGGGCGACAACAGCTACATCGCGTTCCTCGGCGCCAAGGAGCCGCGCAAGAACGTGCCCAACCTGATCCGCGGTTGGGCCCGGGCGGTGGCCGACCGGCCGAACCCGCCGGTGCTGGTGGTGGCCGGCGGCCAGGGGCACGACGACGACATCGACCGCGCGGTCGCCGAGGTCCCGTCGCACCTGCGGCTGCTGCGCCCCGGCTACCTTCGCTACGCCGACCTGCCCGGCTTCCTCGGCGGCGCGCTGGTCGCCGCCTACCCGTCGTACGGCGAGGGCTTCGGGCTGCCGATCCTGGAGGCGATGGCGTGCGCCGCGCCGGTGCTCACCACGCCGCGGCTCTCGCTGCCCGAGGTGGGCGGCGACGCGGTGGCGTACACCAGCGAGGACCCGGATCAGATCGCCGCCGACCTGGGCGCCCTGCTCGATGACGAGCAGCGGCGGCTGTCGCTGGCCAAGGCCGGCTTCGACCGGGCCAAGGAGTTCACCTGGGAGTCCAGCGCCGAGGTGCACATCGCCGCCTGGCGGCGGGCCCGCGCCTGACCGGCGGGCGGCGCGCCGCCTCATCCGCCGTGGCGGCTCGCCCGCTTCGGGCATGATGTGCTGATGTTCTACGCCGTCATCCCGGCGGGCGGCAGCGGCACAAGGTTGTGGCCGTTGTCCCGCGCCGGCCATCCCAAGTTCCTCCACCCGCTGACCGGCACCTCCGCCTCGCTGTTGCAGGCCACGGTGGACCGGTTGGGGCCGCTGACCACACCGGAACGCACACTGGTGGTCACCGGGGCCGCGCACGCCGCGGCGGTGGCCCGGCAACTGGCTGGCCTGCCGGAGGAGAACATCCTGGTCGAGCCGTCGCCACGGGACTCCTGCGCGGCCATCGCGCTGGCCGCCGCGGTGATCGCCGACCGCGCCCCGGACGCGGTGATGGGCGCGTTCGCCGCCGACCACCTGATCGCCGACCCGGCCGGCTGGGCCGAGGTGGTGCGGCAGGCGATCCGCGGGGCCGAGCAGGGGCTGCTGATGACGGTGGGCATCACCCCGACCCGCCCGGAGACCGGCTACGGCTACCTGGAGACCGGTGACCCGGTCGGTGACGGGCCGCTGCGCCCGGTGCACGAGTTCAAGGAGAAGCCCGCGGCCGAGGTGGCCGAGGGCTACCTCCGTTCCGGCCGGCACCTCTGGAACGCCGGCATGTTCGTCTGGCGGGTGGACGTCTTCCTGGCCGAGCTGGCCCGCCAGCAGCCGGCCCTGCACGCCGGGATCACCGCGATCGCGGCGGCCTGGGGCAACCCCGAGCAGGACGACGTGCTCGGCACGGTCTGGCCGACGCTGCCGAAGATCTCGGTCGACTACGCGGTGATGGAGGGCGCGGCGACCGCCGGCCGGGTGGCGACCGTGCCCGGCGACTTCGGCTGGAACGACGTCGGCGACTTCCACACGCTCAGCGAGGTGCTGCCGACCGACGCCGCCGGCAACGTGGTGCTCGGCGGCGACGCGAAGCCGGGCGTGCTGCTGCACGACACCACCGGCACCGTGGTGGTGCCGCACTCCGGCCGCCTGGTCGCCACCGTCGGCGTGCGTGACCTGATCGTGGTGGACACCCCGGACGCGCTGCTGGTCTGCCCCCGGGACCGGGCACAGGACGTGAAGAAGATCGTCGACCAGCTCAAGGAGCGCGGCGAGGAGGGCCTGATCTGAGCCGCCGCGCCGCCGGCCCGTCCCGTCACCCGGTGGCGCGACGGGCCAGCGCCGCGAGCGCCGGCGCCACCAGTTGGGCGGTCCCGCCGGCCAGCGGTTCCGGCAGCCGGTCCGGCGGGAACCACCCCAACGCCTCGGACTCGTCGCTGACCCGTTCGACCGCGCCGGCCGGGGCGAACACGGCGTACCGGACGTCGTAGTGCAGGGAGCCGCCCTGGCAGGCGACCGGGTGGACGTCCACGTCGATCGGTGCCGGGTCCAGCGTCAGGCCGGTGATCCCGGACTCCTCGGTCGCCTCGCGCAGCGCCGCCGCCGCCAGCGTCCGGTCGCCGGGCTCGCAGTGCCCGCCGAGCTGCACCCACTTGCGGAACCTGCCGTGCAGGCAGAGCAGCACCCGAGCGCCGGTCGGGTCGAGGACCAACGCGCTGGCGGTGACGTGCCCGGGTCGGTGCGCGCGGCTCATCGCCACCGGCCCGGCGGCCAGCAGCGCCAGCGTCCGGTCCCGGTTGGCGGCGGCGGCCGGGCTGGTCGCCGTCCAGCGGCTCAGCGTCGTCGTGGCGTCGGCGTGCAGATCGGCGTACGCGGTGTGATCGGTGTCGGGCACCCGGACACTGTACGAGCGCGGCCTCCGTACCCTGACCCGGTGACCCTTCGACTCGTCGAGTTCCTGGTGGCCGGCAACGAGGCCAGCGACCTGCTGCCGGTCCGTTCGCCGACGCTGCTGCGGGCGTACGGCGCGCGGCGCGGCTTCTGGACGGTGCTGGACGAGGGGCCGGTCGAGCAGTGTCTGGCGTTGCTGCTGGAACGCGACGACGGCGAGTGGGTCGCGCACCACGTGCCCGCCGACGCGGGCCCGGAGAACGGCCGCACCGAGGACGGCGAGGCGCTCGCCCACCACGACGGCTGGGTGTACGTCTTCGGTTCGCACTTCGGGTCGAAGGCCGGGCCGTTGCGTCCCCGGCGCGCGTTCGTGGCCCGGTTCCGGGAGGACGACGCGGTGTCCGGCCCGCTCGCCGTGCACGTGGTGCGCAACCGGTTCCGACTGCACCGGGCGATCAACGACGCGCTCGTCGCCGCGCCGCTGGCCACGCTGCCGCCGGGCGAGCGGGTCCGGCAGCGGTTCGTGACGGAGACCGTGGCGCGCGGCACCGCCCGGGCCAAGGGCTGGGTGAGCCGGCTGGCCGAGGACGACCTGCCGCTGAACGTGGAGGCGGCGACGTTCACGCCGGCCGGGACGGCGCTGCTCGGGCTGCGTTTCCCGGTGACCGCCGCCGGTGAGCCGATCTACGTGGAACTGGCCGGGGTGGCGGGGATGTTCGACCGGGTCGCGCCGAGCTGGCCCCGGGCGCTCGGGGCGTACGCGCTGACCGGGGTGACGCCGGCCGGCGCGCTGGCCGGCTTCCGCGCGATCACGCCGACCGACGACGGCGGCTACGCGGCGGTGATCGGCTCGATCGACGCGCTGGGCAAGGGCTCGGTGCTGCTCGACGACCACCCGCACGGCGGGCAGGTGACGTCCCGCCACGTGCGGTTCCGCCACGCCGCCGCGGACGACGCCCGGGTGGGCGCGGAGCTGGTGGCGGAGCTGGCCCCGTTCCATCACGTGGAAGGGCTGGCGGAGGAGGCGGGACGCTGCTATTACGTGACCGACGAGGACCACCGGGTGGCGCTCTGGATCGGATGAGCGAGGGCCGGACGGCACCCCTGCGGAACGAATCCGCAGACCCTCGTGGTGCCGTCCGGCCACGCCCGTCAGCCGGCGCCCGGGTCGACAATGCGCCCCGGCGTCGGCGGGCAAGGGAGAGTCTGCCGAACCGGCCGCCCTACCGTCGAGGTCTTTCACGTCACGCTTAAAGATGGAGATTACTGCCGGCGGGTAAAGTGCCAGGGGTGGCGGGCACCTCCGCCGTCCACCCGGGAGCGCTCTCCATGCTGAAGATTATTTTCTCGAGTGAGGACATTCTGCGGACCCGGGTCGCCCCGGCCGCGGACCCGCTCTGGGAGTTGGTCCTCAGCCTGCACCTGCTCCAGGGGCGCGGCCGAGACCCCATGATGACCACCTGGCGGCGCGCCGTCGCGCAGGGGCTGCGGGCCGACAACAGCGCCGAGCACTACCGGTTGCTCCTCGCGCTCAACCCCCCGCGTGGCTACTTCCCCGACTTCCTCACGCCCTCCGCCAGCAAGGACGGCATCGAGGCGGGATTGGAGGCGGTCCGCGGCACCCCGCGCGGCATGCTGCGCCGCGACCTGACCATGCTGGCCGCGGAGACCCCGCTGCCGTCCTCGGCGACCGCGCTCGCCCGGGGCGAACCCGAGGTGTTGCAGAACCTCACCGACACCATGGCGCGCTACCAGTCCCTGGCCGTCACGCCCTACTGGGCCCGGGTCCAGGCCGCCGTCGAGGCGGACCGGGCCCGCCGTGCCCGAGCCATGCTCGACGGTGGCGCCGAAGGGTTGCTCGCCAGCCTGCGACCTGCCATGCGCTGGGGTGGCGGGGTGCTCGAGGTGCTCGACTACCCGGACAGCCGGGAGCTGCACCTGGACGGTCGAGGGCTGCTGCTCGTCCCGTCCTTCTTCTGTTCCCGCACTCCGGTGGCGCTCGTCGATCCGACGTTGCCCCCGGTGCTGGTCTACCCGGTCGACCGGCTCGGCGGCCTCACGCCCGGCAACGGCGCCGGGCAGAGCGAGGCGCTCGCCGCGCTGCTCGGCCGCACCCGCGCGGCGGTGCTCCAGGTCGCCGACGAGGGCTGCACCACCGGCGAGATGGCCCGGCGGCTGCGCATCTCCGCCGCCGCGGCCAGCCAGCACACCACCGTGCTGCGCAACGCCGGGCTGCTGGTCAGCCACCGGGACCGCAACACCGTGCTGCACACGCTGACCCCGCTGGGCCGCGCCGTTCTCGACGCCTGACCGCGCCGTTCTCGACGCCTGACCGCGCCGTTCTCGACGCCTGACCGCGCCGTCCTCGACGCCTGACCAGGGCGGAGGCGGTCAGAGCGCCAGCGTGGCGCTGGCAGTGCTGCCCGCCGGCGGTGGCAGCAGCACCGAACCGATGCCCTCGGCGGCCAGCGCGGTGCGCAGGCGTTGCAGGTCCGCGCCGAACCGGACCAGGTCCGGCCGGTCGACAGGCGTCGGCGCCGCGCCGAGCAGCAGACCGGTGGCGGTGGCCGGCCAGTCGGGCACGGTGGCGGCGAACCCGGCGCGTACCTCGTCGTCGGTGACGTGGGTGAACACGGTGCCCGGGGCCACCAGGTCGGCGACCGCGGCGATCGCCCGGTCCACCGCGGCCGGGTCGGGGGGCGTCGGGCCGGTCCCGTCGGGGAGCGTGGCCGCCGCCCGGAGGCCGGCGGCGTGCGCCTCGGCGGTGCCCAGCGAGAAGAGGTCCAGCGAGGCGTCCCGTACCAGCGCGCGGGCGCCCTCGTCGTCGTCCCGGGTCGCGCCGAGGTAACCGCGGACCACGGCGACGGGCACCTGGTCGCACTTGCCCTTGATCAGCTCACCGGCGGCGGCCAGTTCGTCGACCACCGCCATCTGGGTGAGCTGGAGCTCGTTGCCGTACGGGTCGACCTCGCCCCGGTGGTCGCGGATCGCCGGCATGCCGGCCACGCCGAGCGCCACGTCGGTCAGGCCGTTGCGCCACGGGCGGCCCATGGTGTCGCTGACGACGACCGCGACGTCCAGACCGTGCCGCTCGCGCAGCGCGGACCGCAACGCCCGGGCGGACGCGTCCGGGTCCACCGGCAGCAGCACCAGGCGGGTCTTGTCCACGTTGGACGCGTCGATGCCGGCGGAGGCCATCACGAAGCCGTGGTGGGTCTGCACGATCCGGGTCGCGCCCCGGGTGGCGACCACCCGGGCGGTCTCGGCGGCCAGCACCCGGTCCCGCGCGGCGAGACGCTCCGGACCGTCGGCGGGCACGTCGACCAGCCGGCCCTCCGCCTTCGACACGATCTTGCTGGTGACCACCAGCACGTCGCCGTCGCGCAGCCAGGGCGCCGCGCCGGCGATCAGCGCCGCCAGGTCGTCGCCATCGGTCACGTGGCCGATGCCCGGCACCGGCAGGATCTCCAGCCTCACATCAACTCCAACGCGGCGCGCACCATCGCGGCGGTCGCCGCCTCGTCGGTCATCCGCAGCGGTGCCGCGCGGACGGTCACGCCCGGCACCACGGCGTCCTCGTCCTCCGGGGCGACCAGCCAGCCGTCGAGCAGCCCGCCGCCGGACCGGCTGCCGTAGAGGGTGCCCACCCCGGCCGCGCTGCACTCCACGCCGAGCACGGCCAGGCAGCGGTCGGCCATGCCGCGTACCGGCGCGCCGCCGATGATCGGCGACACCCCGATCACCGGGGCCGGACCGCCGACCACCGCGTCGCGCAGGCCGGGCACGGCCAACACCGGGGCGACGCTGACCACCGGGTTGCTCGGCGCGATCAGCACCACGTCCGCGGCGGCGATCGCCTCGACCACGCCGGGCGCGGGCTTCGCCGCCTCCGCGCCGACGAAGACGAACTGCTCGGTCGGCACCTCGGCCCGGTACCGCACCCACCACTCCTGGAAGTGGACCGCCCGCCGCCCCTGCTCGTCGGAGAGGACGGCGTGCGTCTCCAGCCGTTCGTCGGTGGCCGGCAGCAGGCGTACGCCGGGCTGCCAGCGGGTGGCCAGCGCCTCGGTGACCTGGGACAGCGGATAGCCGGCGTTGAGCATCGAGGTGCGCACCAGATGGGTGGCGAGATCCTTGTCGCCGAGGCCGAACCAGCTCGGCTCCGCCCCGTACGCGGCCAGCTCGGTCTTCACCGTCCAGGTCTCACCGACCCGCCCCCAGCCCCGCTCCGGATCGGCGCCGCCGCCCAGCGTGTAGAGCACGCTGTCCAGGTCGGGGCAGACCTTCAGCCCGTGCAGCAGCAGGTCGTCGCCGACGTTGACCACGGCGGTCACGTCGGCGCCGGTCTCCCGGGCGTACGCCCGGACGCCGAGCAGGAACCGGGCGCCCCCGATGCCGCCGGTCAGTACCACGATGCGCATGCCGTCCATCCTTCCGCACGTGCCGCCGTGGATCGCCCGGTGGCCGGAGAGACTAGGCTCACGTCGCCAACTGTCCGCTTTCGTCCCCTGGGGGAGTCCGTGACCAGCCCCACCGAGCCCGCGTCCGGTGACGCCGCGCAGGCCAGCCAACTGACCAAGCCGCTGCGCGAACTGGCCGCGCTCGTCCTGCTCGGCGCGAACGCCGTGCTGCTCTTCGTCGGCCTGCTGCGCCTGCTGGTGCCGGTCGACGACTACAGCACGTTCGGCGGTCGGGCCGGGAGCACCTACTTCACCTTCGTCGGGCTGGAGTCGACGGTCCTGCCGCTGCTGGCCGTGCTGCTCGCCACGCACATCCGCCCGGTGCTGCCGAAGGCGAAACTGATCACCCAGGTGGCGTTGATCGAGTTCGCCGTCTCCGCCGTCTTCGGTGCGCTGACGTTCCTGATCTGGCTGGTGAACCGGCTCGCCGACGGCGAGGTGCTCGATGCGTTCCTCGGGCTGCTCACCCGGGTGGCCTGGCTGGCCGTCTTCGCGATCGCCGGCTTCGTGGTGTTCAAGATCTGGCGCACGCTCTACTACGTGCCGAAGCCCAAGCCGCAGCCCGGCGTCTACGGTCAGGCCCAGCCGGGCTGGCCGCAGCAGCCGGGTCAGCCCGGCGGCTACCCCGCCCAGGGCGGCTACCCGCCGGCCGGGGTGCCGCCGCAGCCGGGCCAGGCCCCGGCGGGCTACCCGTCGGCCGGCGCGCCCCCGCAGCCCGGTTGGCCGCAGGCCGGTCCGTACGGCCAGCCGCAGTCGGCGCCGCCGTTCAACACCGCCCCGCCGCACGCCCCGCAGTCGGCCCCGCCGTTCGCCGGCCAGCAGCCCGGCCCGCAGTTCGGCGCCCCGCAGGCCGGCCCGCAGGCGGGGGGCCCGCAGTTCGATGCCCCGGCGGCCGGTGGCCCGCAGTTCGGTGGCCCGCAGTTCGGCGCCGCGCAGTCCGGTGCTCCGCAGTTCGGTTCGGCGCCGGCGGCGCCGCCGTTCGGTCAGCCGCCGTCGGCCGACCCGACCCAGGCGATCCCGCGCCAGAGCGCCGAGCCGGGCCAGCCGGCGTCCCCGGTCGACGACGAGCGCACCCAGCGCTTCGACCGCGAGGACCCGAACCAGCCGCGGTGACCCGGGTCGGCGGGCGGCGGACCACCTCCGCCGTCCGCCGCGGCGCTCCGCCTGGCGGCAGATGTTAAGCGGGGCCCCCGCCTCTACCGAAAGCGTTAAGCGGGGGCCCCTCCTTACACTGGGCCGATGGGTGAGCGCAGCGAGTTCGAACCGACCGAGGCGAGCGTCCGGCGGGCGCTGGGCCGCGCCGCCACCGGCCGGGCGTTGGACGCGGACGAGGCGGCCGCCCTGCTCACCGCGCGCGGCGCGGCGCTCGACGAGCTGCTCCGCGTCGCCGGGGAGATCCGCGACGCCGGGCTGCGTGAGGCCGGTCGGCCGGGCGTGGTCACGTACTCCAAGAAGGTCTTCATCCCGCTGACCCGGCTCTGCCGGGACCGCTGCCACTACTGCACGTTCGCCACCGTGCCGCACCGGCTGCCCGCCGCCTACCTGGAGCGCGACGAGGTTCTCGCCATCGCCCGGGAGGGCGCGGCGCAGGGCTGCAAAGAGGCGCTGTTCACGCTCGGCGACCGGCCGGAGGAGCGCTGGCCGGCGGCCCGCGAGTGGCTGGACGAGCGGGGCTACGACTCCACCCTCGACTATCTGCGCGCCTGTGCGGTGGCGGTGCTGGAGGAGACCGGCCTGCTGCCGCACCTGAACCCGGGCGTGCTGTCCTGGTCGGAGTTGCAGCGGCTCAAGCCGGTCGCGCCGAGCATGGGCATGATGCTGGAGACCACCGCCACCCGGCTCTGGTCGGAGCCGGGCGGCCCGCACTTCGGCTCGCCGGACAAGGAACCCGCGGTGCGGCTACGGGTGCTCGACGACGCCGGCCGGGTCGGCGTGCCGTTCACCACCGGCATCCTGATCGGCATCGGCGAGCACCGGGCCGAGCGGGTCGACGCGGTGTTCGCGATCCGTCGCGCGATGCGGGAGTACGGCCACCTCCAGGAGGTGATCGTGCAGAACTTCCGCGCCAAGCCGGACACCGCGATGCGCGGCATGCCGGACGCGGAGCTGCACGACCTGGCCGCCACCGTGGCGGTGGCCCGGGTGCTGCTCGGCCCGAAGGCGCGCATCCAGGCCCCGCCGAACCTGATCGCCGGCGAGTACGACCTCCTGCTGCGCGCCGGCATCGACGACTGGGGCGGCGTCTCCCCGGTGACGCCGGACCACGTCAACCCGGAGCGGCCCTGGCCGCAGCTCGACGAGCTGGCCGCGCGGACCGCAAGCGCCGGGTTCACGCTGCGCGAGCGGTTGACCGTCTACCCGGAGTACGTACGGGCCGGCGGGCCGTGGCTGGACCCGCGCCTGCTGCCGCACGTCACCGCGCTCGCCGACCCGGCGACCGGGCTGGCGGTCGAGGCGGCCCGCCCGGTGGGGCGGCCCTGGCAGGAGCCGGAGGAGGTGTTCGGGGGCCGGACCGACCTGCACGTCACCATCGACGTGACCGGGCGGACGGAGGACCGGCGCGGCGACTTCGACAGCGTCTACGGCGACTGGTCCGAGGTGGCGAACAAGGTCACCCGCCCGGTGCCCGGGACCGGCGGCGGGGACGCCGACCTGCGCGCCGGCCTGCGGCTGGCGGCGGAGAATCCGGCCGCGCTGCTGACGCCGGCGCACGAGGCGGCGGCGCTGGCGTTGTTCGACGCGGACGGGCCGGCGCTGGACGAGTTGTGCCGGATCGCGGACGACGTGCGCCGGGACGCGGTCGGCGACGACGTGACCTACGTGGTCAACCGGAACATCAACTTCACGAACGTCTGCTACGTGGGCTGCCGGTTCTGCGCGTTCGCGCAGCGGGAGAGCGACGCGGACGCGTTCCGGCTCTCCCTGGACCAGGTGGCGGACCGGGCCGAGGAGGCGTGGACGGCCGGCGCCACCGAGGTCTGCCTCCAGGGTGGCATCGACCCGAAGATGCCGGTCACCGGCTACGCCGACATCGTCCGCGCGATCAAGGCGCGGGTGCCCGGGATGCACGTGCACGCGTTCTCCCCGATGGAGATCGTCACCGCCGCCGCGAAGGCCGGCGTGCCGGTGCGGGAGTGGCTGGGCCGGCTGCGCGAGGCCGGGCTGGACACCATCCCGGGCACCGCCGCGGAGATCCTCGACGACGACGTGCGCTGGGTGCTCACCAAGGGCAAACTGCCGGCCGCCGCCTGGGTCGAGGTGGTCAGCACGGCCCACGAGCTGGGCATCCGGTCCAGCTCCACGATGATGTACGGGCACGTCGACCACCCCGGCCAGTGGCTGGCCCACCTGCGGGTGCTGGCCGGCGTGCAGGACCGTACCGGCGGGTTCACCGAGTTCGTGGCGCTGCCGTTCGTGCACACCAACGCGCCGATCTACCTGGCCGGCATCGCCCGGCCGGGGCCGACCTGGCGGGAGAACCGGGTGGTGCACGCGATGGCCCGGCTGCTGCTGCACGGCCGGATCGACAACATCCAGTGCTCCTGGGTGAAGCTCGGCGACGCCGGCACGGTGGAGATGCTGCGCGGTGGCTGCAACGACCTCGGCGGCACGCTGATGGAGGAGACCATCTCCCGGATGGCCGGCTCGGGCAACGGTTCGGCCCGTACCGAGGAGCAGTTGCGGTCGATCGCCACGGCGGCCGGGCGGCCGTTCCGCAAGCGGACGACCGCGTACGGTCACGCCCGCGCCTGACGTCGAACCTTTCGCCGCGCCGCGCCGTACCTGTGGATGCCGGCGGCGGTTGCGGCGAGGACCGCCGCCGGTGACCCCCAGCCCGGGGACCCGGCGGCGTCCGGGTGCCCGGCCCCCGCGGCGCTGCGGCGCCGGTTGCGGAAAGGTTGCCGATGAGCACTGACGAGACCACCGACGCGCCGAAGCGGCGGCCCTGGCCGCGGCTGACCCGCCGGCAGACGCTGACCGCCGCCGCGAGCGCCACCCTGGGCGCGGCGGCGCTCACCGTGCCGGGCCTGTCCGCCGCGCAGAACGCCCCGACCGCGGGCCGCCGCGACGAGCCGATCGTGGTCCACCTGCGCGACGCCGCCACCGGCACGATGGACGTCTTCGTCGGCACGACCCGGGTCCAGGTGCGCGACCGTGGCCTGGCCGACCGGCTGGTGCGCGCCGCCCGCCGCTGACCCCGCTCCTCCCGGCGCGGGCTCCCGGCGCCGGTCCGACAGACGTTTCCCCGACGAAGGTGTGGTCCGCCATGTCCTCTCACCGCGAGGCCCCGGAGATCGCCAAGGATCCGGTCGCCGACAGTTCCGACCTGTACGCGTTCGTCAGCCCGACCCGGCCGGACACGGTCACGTTGATCGCCAACTACGTGCCGGTGCAGCTTCCCTCCGGCGGCCCCAACTTCTTCGAGTTCGGTGACGACGTCCGGTACGAGATCCACGTCGACAACGACGGCGACGGTTACCCGGACGTCACCTATCGTTTCGAATTCACCACCGAGATCACGAATCAGAACAGTTTTCTCTACAACACCGGGCCGATCGAGTCGCTGGACAGCAAGAACTGGAACCGGCGGCAGTTCTACAAGCTGACCCGGCTCGCGGACGGCCGGGAGCACGTGCTGGCGAACAAGCTGCCCTGCCCGCCGTGCAACGTCGGCCCGCTGTCCACGCCGAACTACCAGAACCTGGTGAAGCAGGCGACGTTCAAGCTGTCCACCGGTGAGAAGGTGTTCGCCGGCCAGCGCGCCGACGGGTTCTTCGTCGACCTGGGCGCGGTGTTCGACCTGGGTACGCTGCGGCCGTTCCAGCAGCTCCACGTGGCCGGCAAGAAGCTGTTCAAGACCGAGGGCGAGCCGGTCAACGCGTTGGACCGGCTGAACGTGCACAGCATCGCGATCCAGGTGCCATTGGGCAAGGTGCGCCGGAAGGCGGCCCGGTACGGCTACGCCGACCGCGCGTCGACGATCGGTGTCTGGACCACCGCGTCCCGGCAGCAGGTGCGGGTGCTCGGCGACCGGGTGTCCGCGGACACCGCCACCGGCCCCTTCGTCCAGGTGTCCCGGCTCGGTAACCCGTTGTTCAACGAGGTGATCGTGCCGATGTCGAAGAAGGACCTGTGGAACACGCTGCCGCCGTCGGAGGACAAGCGGTTCGCCGGGTTCGTCGAGCGGCCCGAGCTGGCCGCGCTGCTGCCGGTGCTCTATCCGGGTGTCTTTCCCAACCTGGACGCGTTGAACAAGGCGAAGAAGCCGCGCGCCGACCTGGTGGCGCTGCTGCTCACCGGCGTACCGGCCGGGCTGGTCGACGGCTTCGCGAACACCACCGGCGACACCCAGGCCGACATGCTGCGGCTGAACACGGCGATCCGGCCCAGTGCCCGGCCGGACCGGTTCGGGGTGCTCGGCGGTGACCTGGCCGGCTTCCCCAACGGCCGCCGGGTCACCGACGACGTGGTGACCATCGCGCTGCGCGCGATCGCCGGGTTGACCGTGCCGCTCGTGGACAAGACGTTCAAGCCGGACGCCGCGGCGGCGGCCGTCACGCCGGGTCTGGACGCGACGGACGTGACCGCGCCGTTCCTCGGTGACTTCCCGTTCCTCGGCACCCCGTACGACGGGTTCGGCAACCCGCCGGCGAAGCGGTCCTGAGGGGATGGGCGGCATGCACCGGCACCACGACCTCGGCCCGTCGTACCGCGGGACCGTGCTGCTCGACCTCGGCGGCGACACCGGCGCACTGATCATCCACACCGGCCGGGACCTGCACGGGCGGGAGATCGAGATCAGTCGCGCGGACCGGGACGGCCCGCGTACCCACTCGGCGGTACGGGAGCGGCACGTCCTGGACGGGGTGTTCCACAGTGCCGTCTACCCGGACCTGGAGGCGGGCGTTTATACCGTCTGGTGGGACGAGGACACACCGGCCGGCGCGATCTCCGTCACCGGCGGGGCGATCACCGAATTCGTCTGGCCGACCAGTTCACCACCGCGAACCGACTGATCGAACGCTCAGCGACCCACGCGCCCCGTCCACATGTTGGACGGGGCGCGGTCGGCGTTGGTGGATGGACGGGCGGTACCGCGCCGAGCGCGTTAACCTTTGCCCCACCATTAGTGATCTTGGGCGGCGGCCGACGGGGGCGTCCGGCCGGCCCGCCGGTGTTGCGCCACGGCAGAAAACTTGGGGCAACTCGCCGGGGAGGGCGTTACTCGCCCGGGGTCTGAATCGATAGGGCAGGTTGCGAGGCTACGGACGGCCGCAGCGGTCGCGCCGGACGTGTCGGGAGGGCGACTCCATTATCAAGTTTGGCTTGACGGCGCACGCATTACACGCGTGTAATTTGAATGGGGTTGTTCGCGCGGAACGCACCAATTGGGTCCGTACGGACAAGCACGCCTTTCGCGTGGGGGGTTGCAGCGGCGAATGACGCCGGTGCGCGACAAGGAGGCAATCGATGGACGGCCAGCTCGAGGTGGCCGACCTGCTCGGGAACGCGCCGGAGTGGCAGGAGCGGGCGCTCTGCTCGCAGACCGACCCGGAGGCGTTCTTTCCCGAGAAGGGCGGCTCGACCCGCGAGGCGAAGCGCATCTGCTCGCGGTGTGAAGTCAAGACGGAATGTCTGGAGTACGCGCTCGGCCACGACGAGCGGTTCGGGATCTGGGGCGGCCTCTCCGAACGGGAGCGGCGCAAGCTCAAGCGGCGGGTGGCCGCCTGACCCGACATGGACCGGGCGGTGGGGGCCGCCCGGGTCCGTGGGGTCGCGGTGTGCGGGGTGCGACGCGGACGGCGGTCAGGCCAGCTCGTCGGGGTCGACCCCGAGCAGGTTCGCCACCTGCTCGATGATCACGTCGTGCACGAGATCCGCGAGGTCCTCCCGGTCCATCGCGCGGAACTCCAACGGTCGCCGGTAGAGCACGATGCGCGGCGGCACCTCCTGCCGGCCGGGACGACCCGGCAGCAGTCGGGCGAGCGGCACCTCGCCGTCCTCCAGTACGTCGGAGTCGTAGACGTTCAGATCCGGGGGGACGTCCTCGACGGCGAACTCCACCCCGGCCAGCTCCTTGGCGAACCGGCGTTCGAGCGTCTCCACGGTGTCGAGCACCAGGTCGTCGAAGACCTCGGCCTTGGTCCGGGCCAGCGGCACGGTGGCCGGCACCAGCCGCCCGCGCAGCCCGCGACCGTGCCGGTCGCGGTGGGTGCGCCGGCCCGAGCCGGGGCGGCTGTTCTGCGGGCTCGTCATGACGCACAGGGTAGCCCGGTGACAGGGCCGCTCCGCCGTCGCGCGGCACGCCCGGCGCGCCGGTGCGCCGATCGGACGAATTGTGATCACCGTGACGGGCGTGTCGTAACGCGAAGCGGTGCGCCGGACCCGGTAATGGGGATACCCTGCCGCACGTGAGGTCACCACGGCGCTGCTCCCGTAACGGCTGCCCCCGGCAAGCGGTCGCCACATTGACCTATGTCTACAACGAGTCGACAGCGGTGGTGGGGCCGCTCGCGGCGTTCGCCGAACCGCATACGTACGACCTGTGTGAGCAGCACGCCCGCAGCTTGACGGCCCCGCGCGGCTGGGACGTGGTGCGGCACGAGGGCGAGTTCGAGCCGCCGCCGCCCACGACCGACGACCTGGTCGCGCTGGCCGAGGCGGTCCGCGAGGCCGCCCGCCCGGCGCCGCCGCGTCCTCCCGAGGACCCCCACCCCAAGCCGAACTCCCAGCCGCCGCACCAGCAGGGTCGTCGCGGCCACCTCCGGGTGATCCCGCCCAACCACTGACCGTCGGGTCAGTGCCCCAGGAGTCAGTGGCCCAGGAAGCGGTTGAAGAGGGCGGCGCGGCGGGCCGGGCGGTGGGTGCGGGTCTCGGTGGCGTCGGCCGACGACATGATCTTCAAGCCGGCGTTCATGGCCAGCCACCGCAGCGGCTCCGGCTCCCAGCGCGGCGAGCGGTGCCCGACCCAGGGCAACGCGGTCAGGTCGCTCGCCTCGCCCCGGATCAGGTCGGCGAGCGTGCGGCCGGCCAGGTTGCTGGTGCCCACCCCGTCGCCGACGTACCCGCCGGCCCAGGCCAGCCCGGTGCGGCGGTCCAGCCCCACCGAGGCGGCCCAGTCCCGGGCCACACCGAGCGGGCCGCCCCAGGCGTGCGTCACCGGTACGTCCGGGCCGAGCGCCGGGAACAGCTCGCCGAGCGTGCGGCGCAACGCCGCGAACACCCGGGGCTCCCGGTCGAAGTCGGGGCGCACCCGGGAGCCGTAGTGGTAGGGGGCGCCCCGCCCGCCGAACGCCAGCCGCCCGTCGGCGGTGCGCTGGCCGTACACGATGAGGTGCCGGTGGTCGGCGAACGTCTCCCGGTCGGCCAGGCCGATCCGGGCCCAGGTCGCCGCCGGCAGCGGCGCGGTGGCCACCATCAATGAGTAGACCGGCGCGACCACCCGCCGGTGCCCGGGCAGCCCCGGCGTGAAGCCCTCGGTGGCGCGGACCACCACCGGCGCCCGGACCACGCCGGCCGGGGTCACCGCCGCGCCGGGCCGCAGCGCGGTGACCGGGGTGCGTTCGAAGACGCGTACGCCCCGGCGCTCCACCGCCCGGGCCAGGCCCCGGACCAGCTTCGCCGGCTGCACGGTGGCGCAGTGCGGTGTGTACGTGCCGCCGCGTACCCCGTCGGCGGCGCAGCGGGCGGTGGCCTCGGCGGCGTCGAGCAGCACCAGGTCGTCGTCGGTGAGCCCGTGCGCGCGGGCCTGGGCGACCTCGGCGCGGGCCCGGTCGAGCTGCGCCCCGGTGCGGGCCAGCACCACGGTGCCGCCGGCCCGCCAGTCGCAGTCGATGCCCTCGGCGGCGGCCACCCGGCCCACCTCGTGGACGGTGTCGTGCATGGCCCGCTGCATGGCCAGCGCCCGGTCCGGCCCGTGGCGTCGGGCCAGCGCCGGCAGCGAGGTGGGGAACAGCGCCGAGCACCAGCCGCCGTTGCGACCGGACGCGCCGTACCCGGCGATCTCCCGCTCCAGCACGACGACCCGCAGCGTCGGATCGGCAAGCGCCAGGTAGTACGCCGTCCACAGCCCGGTGTACCCGGCGCCCACGATCGCCACGTCGGCGTCCGTGTCGCCGGGCAGGCCGGGCCGGGGGGTCAGCGGCTCGTCCAGGTCGGACAGCCAGTGGGACAACTCCTGGTAGCGCACCGTCTACAGCCGGGACCACGCCTCGGTCAACACCGCGCGCAGGATCTGCTCGATCTCGTCGAACTGCTGCTGCTCGGCGATCAGCGGCGGGGCGAGCTGCACCACCGGGTCGCCCCGGTCGTCGGCCCGGCAGTAGAGCCCGGCCTGGAAGAGCGCGGTGGAGAGGAAGCCGCGCAGCAGCCGCTCGGACTCCGCCTCGTCGAACGTCTCCCGGGTCGTCTTGTCCTTGACCAGCTCGATGCCGTAGAAGTAGCCGTCGCCCCGGACGTCGCCGACGATCGGCAGGTCGGTCAGCTTCTCCAGGGTGGCGCGGAACGCGTCCTCGTTGGCCCGGACGTGCCCGACCAGGTCCTCCCTGGCGAACACCTCCAGGTTGGCCAGCGCCACCGCGCAGGAGACCGGGTGCCCGCCGAACGTCACGCCGTGGGCGAACATGCCGGTCTCGGTGAGGAACGGCTCCATCAGCCGGTCGCTGGCGATCATCGCGCCGAGCGGGGCGTAGCCGGAGGTGATGCCCTTGGCGGTGGTGATGATGTCCGGCTGGTAGCCGTATCGGGTGGCGCCGAAGTACTCGCCGAGCCGGCCCCAGGAGCAGATCACCTCGTCGCTGACCAGCAGCACGTCGTACGCGTCGCAGATCTCGCGGACCCGGGCGAAGTAGCCGGGCGGCGGCGGGAAGCAGCCGCCGGAGTTCTGCACCGGCTCCAGGAAGACCGCGGCGACCGTGTCCGGCCCCTCCCGCTCGATCGCCCGGCCGATCTCGTCGGCGGCCCACCGGCCGAACGCCTCGGCGTCGTCGCCGTGCTCCGGGGCGCGGTAGAAGTTGGTGTTCGGCACCTTGATCCCGCCGGGCACCAGCGGCTCGAAGTCGCTCTTGATGCCGGGCAGCCCGGTGATCGACAGCGCGCCCATCGAGGTGCCGTGATAGGCGATGTAGCGGCTGACCACCTTGTGCTTGTTGGGCTGGCCGGTGCGCTTGAAGTAGGCGCGGGCCAGCTTCCAGGCCGCCTCGACGGCCTCGGAGCCGCCGGTGGTGAAGAAGATCCGGTTCAGGTCGCCGGGGGTCAGCGCGGCGATCTTCTCGGCCAGCTCCACGGCGGTCGGGTGGGCGTACGACCAGAGCGGGAAGTAGGCCAGCTCGCCGGCCTGCTTGGCGGCGGCCTCGGCCAGCTCGGTCCGGCCGTGGCCGGCGTTGACGACGAAGAGCCCGGCGAGCCCGTCGAGGTAGCGGCGGCCCTGTGCGTCCCAGACGTACGCGCCCTCGCCCCGCACGATGGTCGGAACCTCGCCGGCGGAGTAGCTGGCCATCCGGGTGAAGTGCATCCAGAGGTGGTCGGTGGCGTTGGCCATGTCAGCCCCATCGGGTCTCGGGCCGGTCAGGGGTGACACCGGCCGCTCTGCCCACGGTTATCCCACAGTCGATATCGCCAAGGCAAGTGTTATCGGTGGCGCAGGAGGGTGGACGCGACGAATTCGGCGCACTGTGGGCTTCCGCACAACGGAAACCGCACCTCGTGATTCGTTGTCCCGGCGAACCTGGCGCGTCCGGACGGCGAGTGCGCTCACCGGGCTACCAACTTGAGCGCGTAGACGGTTCACCGTCGTGACCCGTCCACGCCATCAAGTTCGTAGGGCCCGGCATCACCACGACGCGCGGAGCGCCGCCCGTCCGGTTCTCGGGCAGCGGTCGAGGACATCCGGGACGTCCGCCAACACGTCCCACCGCAACACGCCGGTGGACCGCAGACGTGCACACGTAGCGTGGCTATCGTGCGGCGCAGCGCATCGAGCGACGCGACGGCGGCACGCTGGCTGACGGCCGACCGCATCCGCACACCCGGATCGCGGTCGCGAAGGTGCTGGGGCGCGACGCGGCCGAGCTGTGGCCGGAGCCGTTCCGCCGCCGCGACCTGTCGTGGTTCCGCCCGTGGGCCGACCTGGAGCAGGACGCCACCTCGTTGCGGTCGTACCAGCCGCTGCTCGTGCCGGGCCTGCTCCAGACCGAGGGGTAAGCCCGCGCGGTGCTGGGCACCTGCCCGGCCGGGTGCTGGTGCGCGACAGCAAGGACCGCACCGGCGGCACGCTCACCTTCACACCGACCGCCTGGCGGGCCTTCGTCGTCGGTCAGGCTCAGGCCGTGCCCCAGGTGTAGGTCTGCTTGCGCAGCTTGAGATAGACGAACGCCTCGGTCGACAGCACGCCGGGCACGCCGCGCAGCTTCTGGAGGATCTCCAGCAGGTGCGCGTCGTTGCGGCACACCACCTCGGCCAGCAGGTCGAACGAGCCGGCGGTGATCACCACGTAGTCGACCTCCTCGAACTCGGCGAGCCGGTCGGCCACCGGCTCCAGGTCGCCGTCGGTGCGCAGCCCGATCATGGCCTGCCGGGGGAAGCCGAGCTGGAGCGGATCGGTCACCGCCACGATCTGCATGACACCGGCGTCGAGCAGGCGCTGCACCCGCTGGCGTACCGCCGCCTCGGAGAGGCCGACCGCCTTGCCGATGCTCGCGTACGGGCGGCGGCCGTCCTCCTGGAGCTGCTCGATGATCTGCTTGGCCACGTCGTCCAACAGGGCGTGGTTGGAACCCTCACGCACAGTGACGCGGCGGCTGCCGTTGCCGTTCTCCAGTTGCCGGTTGGCCATCGCCGCTCCCCATGTCCGATTCGCTGTGCAGAAGCGTAGTGCCCCGGCGCAGTCTGGCGTAATTCGTGGTCCTTAGCTATTCCCACAACGGAATCCCTTGTGAGAGAGGGTTCCTCATGTCAGGATCAGGCCTCCATCGCCACTGACCTCCCGCCGGCGAGCCACCCCCGTCCCGCCGCCGACGATGCCCCCAAGGAGTCGTCACATGCGTAGTCCCCTCCGGACGCTCACCCGGCGTGGCCTGCTCACCGGAACGCTCGGCTCGGCCGCGCTGCTCGCCACCGCGGGCACGCTCGCCGGCTGCGGCACGAAGGGCGCCCAGCAGACCGAGGCCGGCTGCAAGAGCGACGACGTGTCCGCCACCGAGAAGAAGCTGGCGTTCTCGAACTGGCCGCAGTACATGGACACCGACGAGAAGGACGAGTCGAAGCGCCCCACGCTCGACGCGTTCATCGCCAGCACCGGCATCCAGGTGACCTACACCGAGGACGTCAACGACAACAACGAGTTCTTCGGCAAGGTGCAGAACCAGCTCGCCGGCTGTCAGAGCACCGGCCGGGACATCATGGTGCTCACCGACTGGATGGCGGCCCGGATGATCCGGCTCGGCTGGGTCCAGAAGCTGGACAAGTCCAAGATCGGAAACGTCGAGGCGAACCTGCTGCCGTCGCTGCGCGGCCGGTCCTTCGACACCGGCACCGAGATGGCGATCCCGTGGCAGTCCGGTCTGGCCGGCCTCGCCTACAACGCCAAGGTGACCAAGGAGATCCGCACCGTCGACGAGTTGCTCACCCGCCCCGACCTCAAGGGCAAGGTGACCGCGCTGTCCGAGATGCGCGACACCATGGGCCTGCTGATCCAGGCCGGAGGCCACGACCCGGCCAACTTCACTCCGGCCCAGTTCGACGACGCGCTGAACAAGCTCAAGAAGGCCGTGGACAGCAAGCAGATCCGGCGCTTCACCGGCAACGACTACGCGCCCGACCTGGCCAAGGGGGACATCGCCGCGTGCATCGGCTGGTCCGGCGACGTGATCCAGCTCGGCTTCGAGGACTCCAAGATCAAGTTCGTGGTGCCGGAGTCCGGCGTGATGCTCTGGTCGGACAACATGCTGGTGCCGAACAAGGCCACCCACAAGGCCAACGCCGAGGCGCTGATGAACTACTACTACGACCCGGCGGTGGCGGCGAAGCTGGCCGCGTACGTCAACTACATCTGCCCGGTGCAGGGCGCGCAGGCCGAGATGGAGAAGATCGACCCGGACCTGGCGAAGAACCCGCTGATCTTCCCGGACGACGCGATGCTGGCGAAGTCGAAGGTCTTCATGGCCCTCGACGAGCAACGCGAGAAGGAGTACGAGACCAAGTTCCAGCAGGTCATCGGGGCGTGAGGCAGATGGCGCAGGAAACACCGGCCGGCGACCTGAGACTGGCCGACCTGACCAGGCGGTTCGGCGTCTTCACCGCCGTCGACGACCTCAGCCTCACCATCCCGCAGGGCTCGTTCTTCGCCCTGCTCGGCGCGTCCGGCTGCGGCAAGACCACCACCCTGCGGATGATCGCCGGGCTGGAGACGCCGACCGGCGGGCAGGTGCTGCTCGGCGACCGGGACATCACCGGGCTGCGGCCGTACAAGCGGCCGGTCAACACCGTGTTCCAGAGCTACGCGCTCTTCCCGCACCTCGACATCCACGAGAACGTGGCGTTCGGGCTGCGCCGCCGGGGCATCCGCAAGGTGGGCGACCAGGTGGAGCGGATGCTCGCGCTGGTGCAGCTCCAGGGGTACGGCCGACGCCGGCCGGCCCAGCTCTCCGGCGGCCAGCAGCAGCGCGTCGCGCTGGCCCGGGCGCTCATCAACCACCCGCAGGTGCTGCTGCTCGACGAGCCGCTCGGCGCGCTCGACCTGAAACTGCGCCGGCAGATGCAGCTTGAGCTGAAGCGCATCCAGACCGAGGTCGGCATCACGTTCGTGCACGTCACCCACGACCAGGAGGAGGCCATGACCATGGCCGACACGGTCGCGGTGATGAACGCCGGCCGGATCGAGCAGCTCGGCGCACCGGCCGACATCTACGAGTACCCGGCCACCGCGTTCGTGGCGAACTTCCTCGGCCAGTCCAACCTGCTCGCCGCCGAGGCCGGCGGCCACGCCGGGGACGACGTGCTGGTCACCGCGCACGGCGCGCGCTTCTCGGTGCCCGCCGGCCGGGCCCGGCTCGTCGACGGGCCGGCCTTCCTCGGCGTACGCCCGGAGAAGCTGCACCTGGTCGACGGCCCCGACGAGGTGCCCGCCGGCCACCAGCACGTCGGCGGCGTGGTCACCGACGCCTCCTACGTCGGGGTGAGCACCCAGTACCTGGTGCGCACCGCGTGGGGCAGCGAGCTGTCCGTGTTCGCGGCGAACAGCGGGCTGGGCGGGCGGCTCGCCACCGGCACGCCGGTGACCGCGCACTGGGACCCCCGGCACGCGTTCCTGCTGCCCCGGGCCGGCGGCGCGGACGACCAGACCACGCCGTTGCTCGACGAGCCGCCGGTCGGGGCGTTGCCGTGACCGCGCTGGCCCACGTCCCCACCTCCGCCGGGTCACCCGCGCCGCCGCCGGCGCGGCGCGGACGGAACCGGCTGCTGCCGTACCTGTTGTTGCTGCCCGGCGCGGCCTGGCTGCTGGTCTTCTTCGCGTTGCCGCTGCTGCAACTCGCCGCCGCCAGCCTCTACGACCCGGCCGGCTCGCTCTCCACCGGGTACGCGATGACCTGGGCGGTCGGCAACTACCCGGACGCGTTGCAGGCGTACTGGCCGCAGTTCCTGCGATCGTTCCTGTACTCGGCGATCGCGCTGGTGCTGGCGCTGCTGATGGGCTACCCGCTGGCGTACGCGATCGCGCAGAAGGCCGGCCGCTGGAAGAACCTGCTGCTGGTGGCCGTGGTCGCGCCGATGTTCACCAGCTTCCTGGTGCGCACGCTGGCCTGGAAGACCATCCTGTCGGACAACGGCGCGGTGGTCGGGCTGCTGCGCGACGTGCACCTGCTCGGGCCGGACGGCCGGCTGCTGGCCACCCCGATCGCGGTGGTGCTCGGCCTGACGTACAACTTCCTGCCGTTCCTGGTGCTGCCGCTGTACGCGAGCCTGGAGCGGCTCGATCCCCGGCTGCTGGAGGCGGCGAGCGACCTGTACGCGAGCCCGCTGCGCGCGTTCGCCCGGGTCACGCTGCCGCTGTCGATGCCCGGCCTGATCGCCGGCACGCTGCTGTTCTTCATCCCGGCCACCGGCGACTACATCAACGCGGAACTGCTCGGCACGCCGAACGAGTACATGATCGGCAACGTCATCGACTCGGCGTTCCTGGTCCGGCTCGACTATCCGCAGGGCGCGGCGCTGTCGTTCCTGCTGATGGCCGCGATCCTGGTGATCGTCTTCGCCTACCTGCGCCGGGCCGGCACGGAGGAGGTGCTCTGATGAGACTCAGGCGCTGGCTGGCCGACCGGTGGGTGATGGGCGTGGCAGTGCTCGTGCTCGGCTACCTCACGCTGCCGATCCTGGTGGTCGCCGGGCTCTCGTTCAACCGCCCGTCCAGCCGGGTCTCCTACGACTTCAACGAGTTCACGCTGGACAACTGGGCCCGCCCCTGCGCCACCGCCGACATGTGCGACGCGGTGGTGCGCAGCATGGAGATCGGTCTGATCGCCACCGTGGTCTCCACAGTGCTCGGCACGCTGATGGCGTTCGCGCTGGTCCGGCACGGCTTCCGCGGCCGGTCCGGGATCAACGGCCTGATCTTCCTGCCGATGGCCACGCCGGAACTGGTGATGGGCACCTCGCTGCTCGCGCTCTTCGTCGCCGCCGGGGTGCCGCAGGGCTTCTGGACCATCGTCATCGCGCACGTGATGTTCTGCGTCTCGTTCGTGGTGGTCACCGTGAAGGCCCGGCTCGCCGGCATGGACCGGCGGCTGGAGGAGGCCGCCATGGACCTGTACGCCAGCGAGTGGCAGACGTTCCGCCGGATCACGCTGCCGCTGGTGCTGCCCGGCATCGTCGCCGCCGCGCTGCTGGCGTTCTCCCTCAGCTTCGACGACTTCATCATCACCAACTTCAACGCCGGCACCACCGTCACGTTCCCGATGTACGTCTGGGGCGCCGCCCAGCGGGGCATCCCGCCGCAGGTAAACGTCATCGGCACGGCCATGTTCGGGATAGCGCTGCTGCTGGTCGGGGCCAGCTCGCTGCGCGGCCGGCGGGCCCGCAAGGCGGCGCTCGCGGTGATCGCCACGCCGGCGGGCCGGCCATGACGCTCCCGCATACCGGCCGGGCGCTGGCCGACGCCGCGCCCGTGCCGTACTGGCTGGACCGCCCGACACGCCCCGACCCGCTGCCGCCGCTCACCGGCCCGGCCACCGCCGACCTGCTGGTGATCGGCGGCGGATACGCCGGGTTGTGGACCGCGCTGCTGGCCAAGGAGGCCGACCCGGACCGCGACGTGCTGCTGGTCGACGCCGGCACCTGCGGCTGGGCGGCGTCCGGGCGCAACGGCGGGTTCTGCGCCGCGTCGCTCACGCACGGGCTGGCCAACGGCGTCGAGCGGTTCCCCGACGAGATCGGCGAGCTGGAACGGCTCGGCCGGGAGAACCTGGACGCGATCGGCGCGACGATCGAGCGGCACGGCATCGACTGCGACTTCGAACGCACCGGCGAACTGGCGGTGGCCGTCGCGCCGTACCAGCTCGACGGGCTCGCCGCCGACGCCGAGCTGGGCCGCCGCCACGGTCGCGACGCGCGGCTGCTCGACCGCGACGAGGTACGCGCCGAGGTGGCCTCGCCGACGTACCTCGGTGGGCTCTGGGACACCGACCGGACGGCGCTGCTCGACCCGGCGAAGCTCGCCTGGGGGCTGCGCCGGGCCGCGCTCGACCTGGGCGTCCGGATCCACGAGCACACCCGCGTCACCGGGCTGGCCGCCGACGGCCCGGCGCTGCGCGCCACCACCGCCGGCGGCGCGGACGCCGCGCCCGGCACCGTGCGCGCGGCCCGGGTGGCGCTGGCCACCAACGCGTTCCCGCCGCTGCTGCGCCGGCTGCGCGCCTGGACCGTGCCGGTCTACGACTACGCGCTGATGACCGAGCCGCTGACCGCCGCCCAGCGGGACGCGATCGGCTGGCGCAACCGGCAGGGGCTGGCGGACACCGGCAACCAGTTCCACTACTACCGGCTCACCGCCGACAACCGGATCCTGTTCGGCGGCTACGACGCGGTCTACCACTACGGCAACCGGGTGGCCCCCGCGCTGGAACGACGCGAGGCCACGTTCCGCACGCTGGCCGCGCACTTCTTCAGCACGTTCCCGCAACTGGACGGGCTGCGGTTCAGCCACCGTTGGGGCGGCGTCATCGACACCTGCACCCGGTTCTGCGCGTTCTTCGGCACCGCCCACCAGGGGCGGCTGGCGTACGCGGCCGGGTACACCGGGCTCGGCGTCGGCGCGACCCGGTTCGGCGCGCGGGTCACGCTCGACCTGCTCGCCGGCGCGGACACCCCGCTCACCCGACTCGACCTGGTCCGCCGCAAGCCGCTGCCGTTCCCGCCGGAGCCGATCCGGGCCGCCGGCATCAACCTCACCCGATGGTCGCTCGCCCACGCCGACGCGCGGGACGGGCGGCGCAACCTCTGGCTCCGTACTCTCGACCGCTTTGGACTGGGGTTCGACTCCTGATGCGTATCCTCCTCGTCGGCGCCGGTGGCGTCGGCTCCGCCGCCGTATCCATCGCCGCCCGACGTGCCTTCTTCGAGACCATGGTGGTCGCCGACCACGACCCGGCGCGCGCCGCCCGAGCGGTCACCGGCCACGGCGACCGGTTCGTGGCCGCCACCGTCGACGCCTCCGACGCCGACGCGGTCGCCGCGCTCTGCCGGGAACACCGGATCACCCACGTGTTCAACGCGGTCGACCCGCGCTTCGTCCTGCCGATCTTCGACGGGGCGTTCGCGGCCGGCGTCGACTACCTCGACATGGCCATGTCGCTGTCCCGGCCGCACCCCGACCGCCCCTACGCGGAGACCGGCGTCAAGCTCGGCGACGAGCAGTTCGCCGCCGCCGACCGCTGGGCCGCCGCCGGCCGGCTGGCGCTCTGCGGCATCGGCGTCGAACCGGGCCTGTCCGACGTGTTCGCCCGCTACGCCGCCGACGAGCTGTTCACCGAGATCGACGAGATCGGGGTACGCGACGGCGCGAACCTCACCGTCGCCGGCTACGACTTCGCGCCGTCGTTCTCCATCTGGACCACCATCGAGGAGTGCCTCAACCCGCCGGTGGTCTGGGAGGCCGACCGCGGCTGGTTCACCACCGAACCGTTCAGCGAGCCGGAGGTGTTCGACTTCCCGGCCGGCATCGGCCCGGTCGAGTGCGTCAACGTGGAGCACGAGGAGGTGCTGCTCATCCCGCGCTGGGTGAAGGCGAGGCGGGTCACCTTCAAGTACGGCCTCGGCGCGGAGTTCATCGAGGTGCTGCGCACGCTGCACAAGCTCGGCCTGGACTCGACCGCCCCGGTGCGGGTGCGCGGCGTCGACGTGTCGCCGCGCGACGTGGTGGCCGCCGCCCTGCCCGACCCGGCCACGCTCGGCGACCGGATGAGCGGCAAGACCTGCGCCGGCACGTACGTCACCGGCACCGGGCCGGACGGCCGGCCCCGCCGGGTCTACCTCTACCACGTGGTCGACAACGAGTGGTCGATGACCGAGTACGGGCACCAGGCGGTGGTCTGGCAGACCGCGGTCAACCCGGTCGTCGCGTTGGAGCTGCTGGCCACCGGCGCCTGGTCCGGCACGGGCGTGCTCGGCCCCGAGGCGTTGCCGCCGACGCCCTTCCTCGACCTGCTCACCGACTACGGTTCCCCCTGGGGGATGGAGGAACGATGACCCGCTACGGCCCGATGTACGGCCCCGACGTCACGTTCCTCGGCGTGCCGCCGTGCACGGTCGAGGAACCGGTCACCTACGCCGACGCCGACGTGGTGGTCATCGGCGCGCCGTTCGACGGCGGCACCTCGCACCGGCCGGGCACCCGGTTCGGGCCGTCCGCCATCCGGCAGGCGTGCTACCTGCCGCACGACGGCTCCCGCCCGTCGCTGGCGCTGCGCGTGGACGCGCTCAAGGACCTGTGCGTCTACGACGCCGGGGACGTGGAGATGTTCGGCGGCGACATCGAACGCTCGCTGGCCGCGCTGGAGACCGCCGTGCACGCGGTCGCCGCCGCCGGGGCGATCCCGGTGGTGCTCGGCGGCGACCACTCCATCGCGTTGCCGGACGCGACCGGCGTGGCCCGGCACCACGGGCTCGGCCGGGTCTCGCTCGTGCACTTCGACGCGCACGCCGACACCGGTGACGTCGAGTTCGGCTCGCTGCACGGGCACGGCCAGCCGATGCGCCGGCTCATCGAGTCCGGCGCGGTACGCGGCGACCGGTTCCTCCAGATCGGCCTGCGCGGCTACTGGCCCGGCCCGGACACGTTGGCCTGGATGGCGGAGCAGCGGATGCGCTCGTACGAGATGACCGAGATCGTGGCGCGCGGCCTGGACACCTGCCTCACCGAGGCGTTCGGCATCGCCACCGACGAGTGCGAGGGCGTGTTCCTCTCCGTCGACGTGGACGTGGTCGACCCCGGCATGGCCCCCGGCACCGGGACCCCCGAGCCAGGCGGGTTCACCTCCCGCGAGCTGCTCGACGCGGTCCGCCGGGTCTGCTACGAACTGCCGGTGGTCGGCCTGGACGTGGTTGAGGTCGCCCCGCCGTACGACCACGCCGACATCACCGCCTACCTGGGCAACCGCGTCGTCCTGGAGGCCCTGTCCGCGATCGCCCGCCGCCGCCGCGACGCCGAGACGGGCACGACCTGGAACCCCACCCAACCCCTCCTCGACTCCCGCTGAACGTGGCCCATCCGGTTTAGCCCGGACTATAGTTGTGCCATGGGTGCTGACGGGAAGCGGTGGTCGGTCCGGGTCACCGGTGAGATCCGGCACTGGCTGCGCGACCTGCGGCACCACGACCCGGCGTCCTACGAGAGCGTGCGCGTGGCGGTGGACAAGCTGGCCGAGGTCGGGCCAGGGTTGGGGCGGCCCCTCGTGGACACGCTGCGGGGCAGCAGCCTGCGCAACCTCAAGGAGCTGCGGCCCCGCTCCGGTCGCGACGTGGCGATCCGGGTGTCGTTCGTCTTCGACCCGTGGTCCCAGGCCGTCCTCCTGGTCGCCGGCAACAAGGCGGGCGACTGGAGTCGCTGGTACCAGCGGAACATCCCGGCGGCGGAGATCGCCTACAAGGCCTGGCTCGACAACGAACGTGAGCGAAGGGGGGAGTCGTGACGGAGTTCCACGACTGGGACGAGGTTCGCGCCGAACTCGGCGGCGACGACGAGGCGTACGCGCAGGAACGCGCCCGGACCGAGGCCTGGGTGAGCGCCTTCCACCTGGCCGAGGAGCGCAAGCGGTTGGGGCTCACCCAGCGGCAGGTCGCCGAGATCATGGGGGTCACGCCGGGCCGGGTGAGTCAGATCGAGAACGGTGACCTCGACGTCAACGAGGTGGCCACGCTGAGCCGGTACGCCAACGCCCTCGGCGCCCGACTGCGGATCATCTTCGACTACGGCGACGACCTCCGGCAGATCGCCTGATGAGGGCCGCCGGGGTCAGTGACGCGGGCAGTGGGGGAGCAGGCGTAGGCGCTCGGTGGTCTCGGTGAGCGAGTTGGGCTCGACGACCAGGCGGGCCGTGGCGGTGGCGGGGCCGGGACGGAAGGTGCCCGCGTCGGCGGGGACGGTCGCCGTCCAGGTGCCGGCCGTACGCTCGTCGGTGCACGCGCCGATCACGCCGAACCCGAAGCCGGTGACGTCGGTGCCCCGCACCCGCTGAGCCAGGTGCACCTCGATGTACGCCAGGCCGCGTTCGCCGCCGCAGTCGAACCGGCCCCGCACCGTGCCGGCGTGCGCGTGGACGTCGGCGGCGCCGAACCAGTTGACGGAGATCGCCGGGGCCGAGGCGGCCGGGCTCGGGGCGGCGAGCGCGGCGCCCGGTGCGAGCCCGAGGGCGGCGGCGGTGGCCAGCGTGGTGAGGCCGGCGGCGAACAGGGACGGTCGGACCTGGTACATGCGCGGCTCCTGGGACGAGGATCCGAAGTGGACGGCACCAGCATCCCAGCACCGCGAGACCCACAAGCTGCAAGATCTTGGACAGGAAGGACGGGCCCCCCTGGTAACGCCTCCGGCACAGCAGGGCGCCCCGCTTGACCGGCGGTCCGGCTGAACGGTCCGGGGCTGGCATCCGTATCACGCGTCGAGGACACCGACGACGGGAGACAACGTGAGGGTGCAGCGCAAGCACGTGCTGGCGGCGACCGTGGCGGTGGTCGCCTCGGTGGGCCTCTCGGTCGGCACCGGAATGGGATTCGCGGAGACCACGCCGGCCGGGCGGTCCGCCTGCGTCGGGTCGGTGACGTTCTCGGCGGAAGGCGGGGCGCCGGCCGCCACCAGCGACCGGTTCCCGGCGGGCACCCGGCTGCGGGTGACGAACCTGGACAACAACCGGAGCGCCACCGTGACCGTGGTCGGGCCGTCGGGCAGTTGCGTGTTGCTCAACGCCGCGGCCATGGACCTGGTCCGCGAGCCGGGCAAGAACGTCATCCGGCGTAACGTGGTGGAACGCCTCGACGGCGCCGCTCCCGCCCCCGGCGGCGGGCAGCCGGTCGAGACGCGACCCGGCAACGCGCAGCCGATCGGCGGCAGCGTCTGCACCGGAGCGATCACGTTCTCCGCCGAGGCCGGCGCGCCGGCCGCCACCAGCGGACAGTTCCCGGTCGGCACCCGGCTGCGGGTGACGAACCTGGACAACAACCGGAGCGCCACCGTGACCGTGGTCGGGCCGTCGGGCAGTTGCGTGCTGCTCAACGCCGCCGCCATGGACCTGGTCCGCGAACCGGGCAAGAACGTCGTCCGCCGCAACACGGTGCAGTTGCTGCGCTGACCACGAGGGGAGTGGAACACCACGGGCGGGACCTGGGGGGATCAGGCCCGTGGTGCTCCACGATCAGGGGCGGCCGGGTCAGCCGAACGCGGCATCGAGAATGTCGAGGCCCCGGCCCAGCTCGCCGTCGGCGATCACCAGCGGGGGTAGGAAACGCAGCACGTTGCCGTAGGTGCCGCAGGTCAGGGTGAGCAGCCCGGCCGCGTGGCAGGCCGCCGACAGCGCCGCCGTGGCCACCGGATCGGGGGTGGTCCCGCCCGGCTGCACGATCTCCATGGCGAGCATCGCGCCCCGGCCGCGTACCTCGGCGACCCGCGGGTCACGGGCGGCGATCGCGTGCAGCCGCTCGCCCATCACCGCGCCGATCCGGCGCGCGGCGGCGGGCAGGTCCAGCTCCCGCATCGTCTCCATCGCCGCGAGCGCGGCGGCGCAGGCGACCGGGTTGCCGCCGTACGTGCCGCCCAGGCCGCCGACGTGCACCGCGTCCATCAGCTCCGCCCGCCCGGTCACCGCCGCCAGCGGCAGCCCGCCGGCCATGCCCTTGGCGAGCGTGACCAGGTCCGGCTCGACGCCCTCGTGGTGGCAGGCGAACCAGTCACCGGTGCGGCAGAAACCGGTCTGGATCTCGTCGGCGACGAAGACCACCCCGGCCGCCGTCGCCCACTCGCGCAACGCCGGCAGGAACCCCTCGGCGGGTACGACGAAGCCGCCCTCGCCCTGGATCGGCTCGATCAGCAGCGCGGCCACGTTCTCCGCGCCCACCTGCTTCTCGATCATCTCGATCGACCGGGCCGCCGCGGTCGCCCCGTCGAGCCCGCCGTCGCGCAGCGGATACGACATCGGCACCCGGTAGATCTCCCCGGCGAACGGTCCGAACCGGTGCTTGTACGGCATGTTCTTCGCGGTCAACGCCATGGTCAGGTTGGTCCGGCCGTGGTACGCGTGGTCGAACACCACCACCGCCGGCCGCCCGGTCGCGTGGCGGGCGATCTTCACCGCGTTCTCCACCGCCTCGGCACCGGAGTTGAACAGCGCCGACCGCTTCTCGAAGTCGCCCGGCGTCACCGCGTTGAGCTGCTCGCACACCGCCACGTACGACTCGTACGGCGCGACCATGAAACAGGTGTGGGTGAACCGTTCGACCTGGGCGCGGACCGCCTCGACCACCTTCGGGGCGGAGTTGCCCACGTTGGTGACCGCGATGCCGGCCGCGAAGTCGATCCACTCCCGCCCGTCCACGTCGGTGAGCGTCCCGCCGCCGGCGTGATCGACGTACGCGTCGACGACGCTGCCCACGCCCCGGGCCACCGCCGACGCGCGGCGCTTGCGCAACTCGTCGCTGGAAGTCATCGGGTCAGCCTTCGATGTTGTGCATGACGTGCTTGACCCGGGTGTAGTCCTCCAGGCTGTAGACCGACAGGTCCTTGCCGTGGCCGGAGTGCTTGAAGCCGCCGTGCGGCATCTCCGACACGAACGGGATGTGCGTGTTCACCCAGACGCAGCCGAAGTCCAGCCGGCGGGTCATCCGCATGGCCCGACCGTGGTCACGGGTCCAGACCGAGGCGGACAGGCCGTACTCGACGCCGTTGGCCCAGCGCACCGCCTCGTCCTCGTCGGAGAACCGCTGCACGGTGATCACCGGCCCGAACACCTCGTCCTGGATGATCTCGTCGGCCTGCCGGACGCCGGAGACCACGGTCGGGGCGTAGAAGAAGCCCCGGTCGCCGACCCGGCTGCCGCCGGTGGTGACGTCCGCGTGGTCCGGCAGACGGTCCACGAAGCCGCTCACCCGGGCGAGCTGGTTGGCGTTGTTCAGCGGGCCGTAGAGCACGTCCGCGTCGTCCGGGCCGCCGGTGCGGGTGTTGCGGGCCTGCTCGGTGAGTGCGGCCACGAAGTCGTCGTGGATGCCCGGCCCGGTCAGCACCCGGGTCGCGGCGGTGCAGTCCTGGCCGGCGTTGAAGTAGCCGCCCACCGCGATCGCCTCGGCCGCCGCCGCCACGTCCGCGTCGTCGAAGATCACCACCGGGGCCTTGCCGCCCAGCTCCAGATGGGTCCGCTTCAGGTCCGGCGCCGCCGCGGCGGCGACCTCCATGCCCGCCCGGGTCGAGCCGGTGATCGACACGAGCTGCGGGATCGGGTGGGAGACCAGCGTACGGCCGGTGTCCCGGTCGCCGCAGACCACATTGAACACACCCGGCGGCAGGTGCTCGGCGGCGATCTCGGCCAGCAGCAGCGTCGACACCGGCGTGGTGTCCGACGGCTTCAGCACCACCGCGTTGCCGGCCGCGAGCGCCGGGGCGATCTTCCAGACCGCCATCATCAGCGGGTAGTTCCAGGGCGTCACCTGGGCACACACGCCGATCGGCTCGCGCCGCACGTACGACGTGTGGCCGGCCAGGTACTCACCCGCCGAACGCCCCTCCAGCAGGCGCGCCGCGCCGGCGAAGAACCGCAGCTCGTCCACGGCCGGCGGCAGCTCCTCGTCGGTGGTGAGCTGCCGAGGCTTGCCGGTGTTGCGCACCTCCGCGTCGACCAGGTCGGCGGCCCGGGCCTCCACCGCGTCGGCGAACTTCAGCATCGCCCGCTGCCGCTCCGCCGGGGTGGCGTCCCGCCAGCCCTCGAACGCGGTGGAGGCCGCCCGCATCGCCGCGTCCACGTCCGCCGGCCCGGACACCGGGGCGCGGGCGAACACCTCGCCGGTGCACGGGTCGACCAGATCGGCGTAGCCGCCGTCCACCGGGTCGACGTACTCGCCGTTGACGAAGTTGCGCAGCTGCTGCTGGTCGCTCATCTCAAGTCTCCGAGAGGGTGGCCGGAAGGAAGGTCAGCGGAGGTTCTCGCAATCTGACTGCCATCTTGGCTACTGAATTCGAGGCAGACAAGGGTTTGGGCAACTGTTTCCGCGCGAGCGTTCCTGGTCTACGCTGCCGGACGTGGAGCCGAGAGCCTTCTACGTCGCCGGCCGCCCCGTCCACGGCGAGGCAGAGCTGACCGTCACCCACCCGTACGACGGGCGGGCGGTGGGGCGTACCACGCTCGCCACGGCCGACCAGGTCGAAGCCGCCGTCGCGGGCGCCTCCCGGGTGGCCGCGACGGCCGCGGCCCTGCCCGCGCACGTCCGTGCGACCGCCCTGGACCACGTGTCCCGGCGGCTCGCCGAACGGGCCGACGAGGTCGCCGCGCTGATCACCGCCGAGAACGGCAAGCCGGTCAAGTGGGCGAAGGCCGAGGTCGGGCGCGCGATCTCGACGTTCCGCTGGGCCGCCGAGGAGGCCCGCCGATTCTCCGGCGAGCTGCAACGCCTCGACACCGACCCGGCCGCCACCGGCCGGATCGCGCTGGTCCGGCGCGTGCCACGCGGGCCGGTGCTCGGCATCACCCCGTTCAACTTCCCGCTCAACCTGGTCGCCCACAAGGTCGCCCCGGCGCTCGCCGTCGGCGCCCCGATCGTGGTCAAACCGGCCCCGGCCACCCCGCTCACCGCGCTGCTGCTCGGCGAGATCCTCGCCGAGACCGACCTGCCCGAGGGCATCTTCTCGGTGCTGCCGCTGCCCAACGAACGCGCCGCCGAACTGGTCGCCGACCCGCGCCTGCCGGTGGTCTCGTTCACCGGCTCCGGCCCGGTCGGCGCGGCCATCCGCCGCGCCGCCCCGGACAAGCACGTCACGCTGGAGCTGGGCGGCAACGCGGCGGCGGTGATCTGCGCCGACTGGTCGGCCGACGAGGACCTGACGTTCGCCGCGCACCGCATCGCCACGTTCTCGAACTACCAGGCCGGGCAGTCGTGTATCGCGGTGCAGCGGGTCTACGTGCACGAACGGCTCCTGGACGGCTTCCTGCCCCGGCTCGTCACCGCCGTCGAGGAACTGCGCACCGGCGACCCCCGCGCCGAGCTGACCGACGTCGGGCCGCTGGTGTCCGTCGAGGCGGCGCAGCGGGTGGAGACGTGGGTGGACGAGGCGGTCGCCGCCGGGGCCACCATCGAGGTGGGCGGCCGGCGCGACGGCGCGACCTACCCGCCGACCGTGCTCAGCGGCGTGCCCGCCGACGCGAAGGTGTGCGCCGAGGAGGTGTTCGGGCCGGTGCTCGTGGTCGCCCCGGTCCCGGACGATCAGGCCGCGTTCGCCGCGGTCAACGACTCCGCGTACGGGTTGCAGGCCGGCGTCTTCACCCACCGGCTGGACGTGGCGTTCGCCGCCGCCCGGACACTGGAGGTCGGCGGCGTGATCGTCGGCGACGTGCCGTCGTACCGGGCCGACCAGATGCCGTACGGCGGGGTGAAAGGCTCGGGCGTCGGGCGGGAAGGGCTGCGCAGCGCGATGGACGACTACACCGAGCCGCGCGTCCTGGTGCTCACCGGGGTGGCGTTGTAGGCGGTCACCAGGTGCCGTCATCGCGGACCCGGGGGGCGGCACGGCCGAGCAGCAGCGTGGTGAGAGCGGCGTCGACGTCGGCGCCGAGGAACCACTCGCCGGCCTGGTCGAGCGCGAAGACCCGGCCGTGCTCGTCGACCGCGAGGATGCTCTCCTGACGTTCGCTGCCCACCGGGAAGAGGCGGACACCCAGGACCGCGCCGAAGTCGGCGAGGCTGTCGGCGGTGTGCGCGGCACGGAGCGGATTCGTCGTGAACCGACTGATCCACACCTGTTCCCCCGGCCCCCGGCGTCGGCTCAGGACGGCCGGGAACGCGGTGAGCGCCGCCTCGGCGGCCGGGAAGACCTCATGTCGGTGGTGTTGGCCCGCCACCTCGGTGGTCTCGGCGATCGCGCCCATCGCGAGGGCCTCGTTGAACATGCTGAGCTGCCAACCGCCGTCCGCCAGCGCATGAGCGACCTCGTCGGGAAACCTGCCCGGCTGGACGAGCTCGCGCGGCTCCGGACGCCACTCCTCGACGAAGGCGAGATCGGACCAGGGCAGGACCGCGAAACGCACCAGGAACCTGACGCACGAATCGCAGGGCAGCTCGGCCGCCCCGGCCGCCGGGTCGCCCGGCTCGCGGCTCCGGAAGGTCTCGATCCGCCCCGCGCCGAGGTGCTCACGTGCCTCGTCGAGCGTCAGCGGCGGTAGCCCTTCGGCGGCGCGACGGTGGTCGTGCTCGTGCAACGCGTCGGAGACGACGATCATCTCCGCGTGCCGATCGCCGCCCCGCACCAGGTGACCGGCGGGCAACTCGTCGAGATAGGACCGGACGAGCGGGTGGTGGTGCAGCTCGACGTCGCCCTTCGCGCCCTGCGCGACGTGCAGCCGGCCGTCCAGGGTGAGGTGCGCCGCCGCGCCGGGTGTGGGCAGCCGGGTCAGCTCGCGGAGCAACTGCCCGGCCGGGTCGACCGTACGGGGGGCGCGCGGCGCGGTCGGCCGGCGTTGCCGATACATCTGCTCGACCGCCGACGCCGGCACCCGGGGCCAGGTGGAGACCTCGCCGGTCTCCTTGTCGATGACCGTGGTCGGCAGGTCGCCGGGCAGGGCCCGCGCCTCGGTGGACACGGTGGACAGCACCACGTAACCCAGGTCGAACTCCTCGACCACAGGCGTGCAGGGGAAACCGAGACGGTCGGAGTCCCGCCGGGCCCAGACGGAGGCGAGCTGCTCGGCCTGCTGTCGCTCGATCACCACCTGAAATTACCGGACCCCACGGATTCCGTGGCACCCGGTATGGTCGGCCCTACCCACGGTGACGGAAGGGGAGCGGCGGTGGCCGAGAGTGCCGATCGGGATGCGAACCGTGCGCTGCGTGCCAGGTTCGACGAGGTGTACGGCCAGTACCGACGACTGCGGTCCGGTCTGGACGAGCTCCAGACCAGGCTGGCCGAGTTGCGGGTGACCGAACGCTCCGACGACGGCCAGGTCACCGTCGTGGTCGGGGCGCGCGGCGAGCTGATCACCGTCGAGGTGAGTCCCGCCGTGTTCCACGATCGGGACGCCCGGGCGCTGAGCCGGAAGATCACCGAGACCGTGCTGCGTGCCTCCGCCACCGCGTCCGCCGCCACCTGTGAACTGGTCTCCGGCTATCTGCCGCCCGGCTCGCCCTCGGTCGAGTTCCTGCGTACCCATGACTTCGGCGCGTTGCTCGGCCGGGCCGACGCCGTGGCGTCACGCGGCGAGTGACGTGGCCGGGGGAGAGATCTGGCTGGACGCGGACCGCGCCCGGCGCGGGGGCGGCGACCTGGCCGCGACCGGGAAGGCCGTCACGGCGGCCCGGCGCGAGACCGGCGATCCGATCGCCGCGGCGGGTGGCCGACGACCGTGGGGGCGCGACGACATCGGCGCCGCGTTCGACAAGCACTACCAGGGATACGCCGAGACGCTGCTGCGGGCGTGGGAGCTGCTCGGCCGCTCGCTCGAAGGGCTCGGGTCGGACGTGGTCCGCTCGGTCACCGCGACCGTGGAGACCGATCTGAGCAACGCCCGTGACCTCGGGAAGATCCCGCACCAACGGCACAACCCGCATCGGCCCTGGCGCTGACCACCGGAGGATCCGCGCGTGAGCATGCTGCCCAGCCCGATCCCGCACCCGCTCGACTACTGCCCCTGGGACGTGCCCGGCTGGATCTACGAGGCGCTCGACTGGGTGGTCGGCGTGGAATGGCCGGAGGGCAACGAGCGCGCCGTCTGGGACCTGGCCGACCAGTGGTACGCCGTTGCCGGCGTGCTGGCCGGCCCGCGCGACGAGGCGACCACCGCCGCCGGTGAGGTGAAGAGCGGCTACGGCGGCGTCGGTCTGGTGGCGCACGCGTTCGACACGGCCTGGGACAAGGTGGCGGGGGGCGAGGACGCGCCGCTGCACGCCCTCGTGTCGGCCACCGACGAGCTGGGGCGGCTCGTCGACTCCTGCGGCTGCGACATCGAGGGCGCGAAGCTTGAAGCCTGGATCGAGCTGGGCATCCTGGTCGTCGAACTGCTGTCCCTCGCGGTGGTCACCGTGCTCACGCTCGGTGCGGCGTCACCGGCGGCCGGTGCCGCGATCACCGCCACCCGGATCGCCGTGCAACAGATCTTCAGGCGGCTGGTGGCCCAGTTGGCCCGCAAGGCGGTCAAGGAAGGCCTGAAGGAGGCCGGCGAACGGGCCGCGAGGGAGGCCGTCAAGAGCGGCGCCCGGGGTCTCGCCCGCCAGGCCGTGCTCGCCGGCCTGGCGGAGGCCGGGCAGGAGGCGGGCACCAGCCTGGCCACCCAGGCGTACCAGAACTCCACCGGCCGCCGGAACGGCCTCGACCTGACCGACGTGGGCGCGTCGGGGCTCGGTGGCTTCGCCGGCGGCTCGGTCGCGCCACTCGCCGGTCTGGGTCGACATGCGAGCGGGCGGTTCGCGCAGGTCGGGGAGCGCTTCGGGCGCGAGATGGCCGGCGAGAGCCTCGCCGAGACCGCGGCCGGGCTGGCCACCGGCCAGGGCCCGTCACTGGAAGACCTGGCTCGCGCCGCGGCGTCCGGCGTGAGCGGTTCCGCCACCGGGCAGACCGAGACGGCGCTGCACCACCGGCTCGACGGGAAGCTGGGCGGCCTCACGGCCCCGCCGGTCGGCCTGGACCTGCCGCCGGTCGGTCCGGAGAAGCCATCCGGGCTCGGTCCGGTCGATTTCGTTCCGGACCAGCGGTCCGGCGGGTCGCCGTCCGCGCAGAGTGGTGAGCCGGTCGCGCACTCCCGGCCGGTTGCCGGCCCGCTTTCCTCGACCCCGCTGGCCGATGCCGGGACGGCGGCTCCGCACCTCGACCCGGTGGGCGCGGCACACCCGACGCCGGAGCTGACCGCCCCGACGCTGCCTGCCCTGGGAAACGTCGATTCCGTCGTCGTGACAACCACCTCGACCAGCACTCCGATGCTGTCCTCGGTGGCCGTCGACACGCCGAGCCCCGGCATCGCTCTTCCGGGGGCCGCCGACGCTTGGCACGGCGCGGGCCCGACACCGGCGGTGACCGACACCCAGGCTTCGGCACCGACCACACCCGTGCAGGCGGCAGCCCCGACGACATTCGCGCCGCCGCCCGTCGACCATCCGTACCCGGCGATGCCGCCGTCACCGGATCGGATCACCGCCGGTGGTCTTGACGGGCATCTCGCCGCGCCGGCAGCTCCGCCGCTTCACCCCCAGGTCGCGCCGAATTCGGGAGCACCCGGCGTCGGCCCTGATCCCCGGCCGGTGCCGAACCCTCGCTTCCCGCTACTGGACTCGTTGGCCCCACCGCATCCCTCTGTCGATCCCTCGTCCCCGATTCCCGGTCCGCCGCACCGGCCCCCGCGCCGCGAGACCTTCCAACAGCGGGCCGCGCGACTGGCGGCCGACCGCGAGGCCCTGGACCGGCGGCGTTACCAGGGCTACCTGCAATCCCAGCGGACGCTGCACGAGGAGAATCGGCGGCAGGCGCAGGTCAAGGAGCTCCGCGACCTTGCCGATCAGCACTACGAGGCAGCCCGCTGGCTCCTCACCCGAGGCTACGAGCTGCGCCAGGCCGGGCAGCACCAGCTCGCCGACCAGCACGTGCGCGAGGGACGGCTGCGGGAACGCCTGCATTACCGGGCGGTCGACGAGGCGGACGCGATACGTGCCGGCAAGCGCCTGCCGGAACGGGTGATGGTCGAGGACGACCTCGACTTCTACCGGATCAACGACGACGTGGCGGACCTGGCCCTCGGCGCGGTGGAGACGGCCGACCACTCCGCGCTCACCGGCCATGGTCACCCCTCGCCGGTCGACCGGTCCCGCCCCTACGGCCGGCGCGGCGGACTCCGGCCTCCGCTCGCGCTGCACCAGACCGACCTCGAACGGCAGATGCCCCGCAACCCCGACGGCAGCGTGATCCGGACCGCCGATCCCCGACACGGCGACTGGTTCCGGCTGGCCAACGACGGTGGACCGGCCGCCGACGCCACCCGGGGCATCAACTGCCTCGACTGCACGCTGTCCCTCTTCGAGACCTGGGTACACGGTCGGCCACGGGTCGCGGCGCCGCGTACCTTCGACGGATATCTCGCGGGCGACGTGCGCCGGCCGGTCGGCGGCGAGATCGACGGCCCGCTGCGGGTCGAGGAGACGACGGGCGGCCGGTTCCAGAACCTGTGCGGGCCCGACCGCGCCGGGGTGACCGGCGCGGCCCGGCGGCGGCTGGTCGAGCGCGGCTACCGCGACCTGCACGCGCAACTCGCGTCGGGCGGTCACGGCAGCTACGCCTTCCTCATCACCAGTTTCGAGGGCGGTGGCTCGCACGCCTGGGTGGCGCTCAACCAGAACGGCACGGTGCTCTACCTCGACCCGCAGAGCGGGATGGTGGCGGGGCAGCCGCTCTACCGGCACAGCGGCGTCCCGTTCGAGGGGAACGTGGTGGCGGTGGACGCCCTGGTCCTCGGCCCGGACGGCCGGCCGATGCCGCTCGCCGGCCGGCCGCCCGGCGACTTCAACGTGCTGCCCGAGCCACGGCACCGTCCGACGCCGCCACGACCGCCCGACCCGCTGCCGCACGACCATGGGGGCACCCCCGACTTCAACCGCGTCCACCTGCTCGGCGAGTCCACCACCTTGCACCACCCGCCGGGCCCTCCGGTCCCGGGCGGCGCGCCCGAGGCCGAGCCGACGCCCGTCCGGATACGCGACACGCACCGTGCGGCCCACGCGGACCGCATCGCCGCCGGGCTCTACGTGCGCGACGCGCTGGCGGCCAGCGGAAGCCTGGCCGACGCCTTCGCCGCCGGGGTGACCCCGGTCGAGTTGGCGCAGCACGCCGACGGGCCGACGTTGCGACGGCTCGTGCCAGGGTTGGACGAGGCGGCGGCCGGTGACCTGAAGCGGCTGTTCACCGACACCCGCGTGCAGCGGATGCTGGACCAGAGCTGGGAGGCACCGCCGCGGCGGGAGGAGTTGCTCGCCGAAACGTTGGTGCGGCAGCTCGCGGAGCGTCCCGACCTGGTGCGGATCATCCTGGCGACGCCGGAACTCGCCAACTCGCTGACCGCCAGGCCGGTGACTCTGCACCATCTCGCCAGCCACCAACAGGCCATCGACGTCCTCGGCGACGTGGTGCAGGAGATCGAGAGCAGCGGGCCGGACGCGCTGGTCATTCTCGGCGACCGGGATCCCGTTCCGACTCCACTGACCGCCGAACAGCGCTCTCTGAGCCGGGCGGTGGCATCTCGGCGACAGTTGGCTCAACAAGCCGGCTTTGAACAGGGCCGGAAGAACGACCCGATCTATCTCGATGACTACGTCGATCGGTTGTATGCCGGTGCGGCGGTGGCTCAGTTGGAGCTGAACGACATCGCGAGCACGATAGCGGGCGAGACCGGTACGCCGGGTTGGCGTAGCGAGCCCAAGAGCCGCAAACGCGTTAGGGACAAGCTGGTTGAGTACGCGAACAACGCCGCACGGCTGAAGGACCTGGCCGGGGCCAAGGTTGAGTTCGCCACGCTCGGTGAGATCTATGGCGCGCTGGCGACTCTCGCTGATCACCCCGATGTGTTGATCATGGATATCAAGGACCGCTTTGTCTCGCCGCAGAGCAGCGGTTACCGGGATATCTTGTTGAATCTGAACCTCTCGAACGGTCATGTGGGCGAGCTGCGCCTACACCTCGCCGCACTTGAGGACGTGGCGAGGTGGGAACATGCGCTCTATGAAGTCAGGCGGGATCTGGAAGCACTGGCCGAGTTGGATCATCGGCCGTTGACGAAGACCGAGACGGCGATTCGGGATGGCCTTCTGCGGCGGGCGCAGAGCATCTACTGGGATGCGCAGGGCGGGCTGGAAGGACGACGATGACGCATCCGCCTGGCCTGACGCTGCCGAAGTTCTTCCTCTACTACGAGTCTCCGCTGAAGCTGGTGAAGGCGGAAGGCGGCGGAACGGCCGGTTGGCGACTCTCGCCAGACACCGGTGGCTGGCGTGCGGCGAACAATCTCGTGGACAAGGTGCTCTTCGTGGGGGGCGACGAGATACATGAGATCGATCGCAGCGAGTTCGTCTGGTATGTGGAACAGGAGCGGGGCCGCTACCTTCGCGGTGAGGGACCCCTCTTCGCGCTCTACGAAACAGTTCGAGGGCTCGAGGACACCATCCGGGAGGAACGTCGCTACCCGACGACGCGCGAGCAGGCACTCATCCGGGGCATCCGGCGGCGGACCTTTGTGATGTTCGAGGAGCAGCTCCAACAGGCCGGGGACCCCGGTGCCGATCCCACCATCGCGGCCTCCTGATGGCCCCGTGCCGGTCATGAGCAGCGATGCCGGAGCCGCCCGTCCGGCACGCCGGTTCGGCTGGGCGGACATGTTCGTCGCGCCGGACAAGGATCCCCGCGCCGACGGTCCGGGTGCGGACGAGCGGAGCGTCCTGGCCAGCGAGTTGGGGTACCACCGTCGCACGCTGGAGCTGACGTGCGCCGGGCTCGACGCGGAGCAGCTCGCCCGGCGGTCGGTGCCACCGTCGACGCTGTCGTTGCTCGGGCTGCTCCGTCATGCCGCCGAGCGCGAGCGGCACTGGTTCCGCCGCGTCATGGCCGGGAAGGACGTGTCGCGGATCTGGCCGACCGGTGACGTGGACGAGCCCTTCACCGGCGCCGTCGCCGATCCGGCGCTGGTCGCGCAGGCGTGGACGGCGTGGCGCCGTGAGGTGACGTTCGCCGAGCGGTTCGTGGCGGAGGCGCCGAACCTGGAGGTCAGGGGTCACCGGGGTGACCGGACGGTCTCGCTGCGGGAGCTGCTGGTGCACGCGATCGGGGAGTACGCCCGGCACAACGGGCACGCTGATCTGCTGCGCGAGCGGATCGACGGTCGGGTGGGCCGGTGACGCGCGCCGACCCCGTGTGTCCCGGGAACCGGGCCGGGCCGCCGACGGCGGGGATTCCGTACCGGCCGCCGGCCGACGTGGCGGAGGCGCTGCGCGTACAGGAGGAGTTGCGGTCGCGGGTCGACCTGCTCGGGCCCGGTCCGAGCGCGCCCGCGACGGTGGCCGGGCTGGACGTCGCGTACGCGGAGAGCGGTGACCGGCTCGCGGCGGCCGTCACGGTGCTGGACGCGGCCACCCTGGCCGTGGTGGACGAGGCGGTGTGCGTGGGGCGGCCGGCGTTCCCCTACGTGCCGGGGTTGTTCGCCTTTCGGGAGATGCCGGCGCTGCTCACCGCGTTGGAGCGGCTGACCGTCCGCCCGGAGCTGCTGGTGTGCGACGGGCACGGGGTGGCGCACCCGCGCCGGTTCGGGTTGGCCTGCCACCTGGGTCTGGTGACCGGGCTGCCGGCGATCGGGGTGGGCAAGACGCCGCTCGTCGGTTCGTGGACCGGGCCGGGCCAACGGCGCGGCGACCGGGCCGACCTGCGGGACGGCGGGGAGGTGGTCGGGCGGGTGCTGCGGACCCGGGACGGGGTCCGGCCGGTCTTCGTCAGCGTCGGGCACCGGATCGGATTGGACGGGGCGGTGGAGCGGGTACTGGCTCTGACGCCCCGGTACCGGCTGCCGGAGACCACCCGGACGGCCGACCGGCTCTGCCGCCGGGCCCTCGCGGCGGGTGGCGACCGGAGCTGACCGGGGCGCGTAACGCTGCACACATGTGGGGCGCTCGATGAGCGGGTGCCCGGGTGGCCCGGTAGTAACCTGACCGGCGGATCTCGTCCGGGACGGAAACGGTGAGGTGGGGATGTCGGTGAGGCGGCACGCGGCGCGTTGGGCCACGGCCGGTGCGATGCTGGGCGGCCTGGTGGTCGCCGTGGCGTCCCCGGCGCTGGCCGACGGTGACCGGGTCGGGCTGCGCTCGGCGGGCAGCTTCACGGCCGGCGGCTCGGCGGGCGCGGTGACGGTCGAGGTGCGCAAGCGCACCGAGGGGTGTGTGTCGCTGCGCACCACGCTCGGGTTGCGGCTGGACGGTCTGCGGGCCGATCAGGTCCGGGTGCAGGTGGCGTCCGGTGGCCGCTGGGTGGGGGTGCCGGTCTCCGGTGGTGGTGGCGTGGTGACCACCTCCCAGGTGGCGTCGGTCGAGCGGCCGCTGTGCAAGGGCAAGGGCGCGGCGGTGCGCTACCGGGTGGCCTTCCTGTCCGGCGTCGTGGGCGGGCGGCTGGAGATCGCCGGTGAGGCGAGTGCCGCGACCGGCCAGGTGCTCGGCCGGGCCGGCCGGTCGGCCCGGCTGGTGGGCGCGGAGCCGACGCCGAGTCCGAGCCCGACGCCCTCCCGCAAGCCGTCGCCGACCCCCACGCCCAGCACGGTCGCCGCCACACCGCCGGAGACGACGGGCACGTCGGCGGTGGTCGCCGCCGTCGAGCCGGCCGCCGGTGCCGCGGCCGACGATTCGTCCTTCGGAGGTTCCATGATCATGTGGTTCGGCATCGCGCTGGTCCTGGTCGGCGTCGCGCTGATCGTCCTGCTGGTGCGCCGCAGCCGCGCGGACCGGACGGACGACGGCCCGGTGGTCGAGCATCCCCCGGTCCCGCTGCCCCGCAGCAGCACCACCTACCGTTCCGGGGCGCCCGGGCCGGCCCCGACGGTGTACGGCGGCGGCGCCGCGCCATCGCGCCCGACCGGCAACGTGTACGGGACGCCGCCCGCCGGGTCCCCGCCGACGGCCCCCGCGGACGGGGACGCCACCAGCCTGTTGCCCCGCATGCCGGACTGAGCCGGACCCGACGGCTCCCGGGTTTACCGTGACCATGGGTGGACCCGGCCGGCCGGGTACCGAACAGGGCCGGGTGCCGGGGCCGGTTCGCCGTTAAGATCGCGTGCGCCGGACGGCACCGCCGACCGGTGAGACCACATACGTGGAAGGAGCCGCGCCGTGGCCCTGGACCCGCAGTTGCTCGAGATCCTCGCCTGCCCGGACACACACCACGCCCCGCTCGACTACGACCCGCAGGCGCAGACGTTGACCTGCACCGAGTGCGGTCGCGTCTTCGAGGTCCGGGACGACGTCCCGGTGCTGCTCCTGGACGAGGCGCGGGGCGGTCCGGCGGCTGACGACGCGCGGGGCGGGTCGTCGCGGTGATGGACGGTACGGCCGGGGTGAGTGGGCACCGGCACGCGGACGAGGCCCTGCTGGACGATCCGGCGCAGCTCGGCGAGCGGGATCCGGGCGGGATGCTGCGGTTCACCGCCTCAGCCGGCGCCCAGGTACGCGAGTCAGCGGCGTTGGCCGCCGAGGCGAACCTGTCCGTGCTGGCCGACGACGGGCGTCCCCGTGCGGTGGTCATCGCCGGCATCGGCACCGCCGGGCGTACCGGGGACGTGTTGGCCACGGTCGCCGGGCCGCGCTGCCCGGTGCCGGTGATCCCGCACCGGAGCGCCGGCGTGCCCGGCTGGGTGGGCGCGGCGGACGTGGTCATCGCGGTGAGCGCCTCCGGCCGTAGCCCGGAGGCGTTGGGCGCGGCCGAGGCGGCGCACCGGCGCGGGGCCCGCCTGGTCGCGGTCGGCGCTCCGGACTCGCAACTCCAGTCGGTGGCGGAGCGGGCCCGCGCGCCGTTCATCCCGGTGCCGCGGCGGGCCCCGGCCCGGGCCAGCCTGTGGGCGCTCACCGTGCCGGTTCTGCTCGCCGCCCGTACGCTCGGCCTCGTGAAGGTCAACGAGGCGGATCTGGCCGAGACGGCGGCCCGGCTGGACGCCGACGCCGACCGGTGCCGGCCGACCGCCGAGTCGTTCGTCAATCCGGCGAAGTCCCTCGCGCTGGGGCTGGCCGGGTCGATCCCGATCGTGTGGGGTTCGTCCCCGCTGGCCACCGTGGCCGCCCGCCGGTTCGGTGACACGCTGTCGGCGAACTCCCGCTACCCGGTGGTGAGCGGCGCGCTGGGCGAGGCCGGCCGGGGTCGGGTGGGCCTGCTCGACGGCGTCTTCGGCGGGCTGGCCGAGGGCGAGCGGGACATCTTCGCCGACCCGGACGACTCCGACCCGGACGGCATCCGGCTGCGGCTGGTGCTGCTGCGCGACGGCGGCCTCAACGCCGACGACGACACCGACGAGCCGCTGGCGGTGGAGGAGCGCCGGGCGGACGCGGTGCAGACGCTCGCCGAGCGGCGCGGGGTGCGCTGCGACGTGGTGACCGCCGAGGGTGGTTCCGCGCTGGAGCGGCTCGCGTCGCTGGTGGCGGTGCCGGACTTCGCCTCGATCTACCTCGCCCTGGCACACGGGCTGGACCCGATGGCGGTTCCGGCCATCACGGAAATGAAGGAGCTGGCAAACCAGTGAGCATGTGCGGCATCGAGCGAGGCGGGGCATGAGCGCAAACGGGGGCACCAAGGCGATCGTCGCCGCCCTGGCGGCGAACCTCGGCATCGCCGTCACCAAGTTCATCGCGTTCCTGCTGACCGGCTCGTCGTCGATGCTGGCGGAGTCGATCCACTCGGTGGCCGACTCCGGTAACCAGGGGCTGCTGCTGATCGGCGGCCGGCGGGCCAAGCGTGAGGCCACGCCGCAGCACCCGTTCGGCTACGGCCGGGAGCGCTACATCTACGCGTTCATCGTGGCGATCGTGCTGTTCAGCCTCGGTGGCCTGTTCGCGCTCTACGAGGCGTACCACAAGGCGTCCGACCCGCACGCGATCACGGAGTGGCAGTGGGTGCCGGTGGTGGTGCTGCTCGCGGCGATCGTGATGGAGGGCTTCTCGTTCCGCACCGCGATCAAGGAGTCGAACCTGATCCGGGGCAAGCAGACCTGGGTCCGGTTCATCCGCCGGGCCAAGGCTCCGGAGCTGCCGGTGGTGCTGCTGGAGGACTTCGGCGCCCTGGTGGGTCTGGTCTTCGCGCTGTTCGGTGTCGGCATGACGCTGGCCACCGGCAACGGCATGTGGGACGCGGCCGGCACCGCGATGATCGGTGTGCTGCTGGTGATCATCGCGATCACGCTGGCGATCGAGACCAAGAGCCTGCTGCTCGGTGAGGGTGCCGAGCGCAGCGAGCTGGCCAAGATCGAGCAGGCCGTCACCGGCGGCCCGGAGGTCGAGCGCATCATCCACATGAAGACGCTCTACCTCGGCCCGGAGGAGCTGCTGGTGGCCGCGAAGATCGCGGTGCCGGCGTGCGAGAGCGCGGAGGAGCTGGCCCGGGGCATCAACGCGGTCGAGGCGCGGATCCGCCGCGAGGTGCCGATCGCCCGGGTGATCTACCTGGAGCCGGACATCTGGAGTGCGGCGGCGCAGCGGGCGGGCACCGGCCAGGCCGCCGACACCGCCGTGCCGGAGACGGACGACGCGACCGCGCCGGAGGCGACGAAGGCCGACGAGGTGGCCGGGCGGCCCGGGAGCTGACCGATGGAGTTGATGCAGGGCCGGATCCGGGACTACGCCTGGGGCTCGCGGACCGCGATCGCGCAGTTGCAGGGCCGGGCGGTGCCGAGCGACGGGCCGGAGGCCGAGCTGTGGCTGGGCGCCCACCCGGGCGCCCCGGCCACCGTCGACCGGGACGGCGGCCCGGTGAGCCTCACCGAGCTGTTGCTGGCCGAGCCGGGGCACTGGCTGGGTGAGCGGCTGGTCGGCCGATTCGGCACCCGGCTGCCGTTCCTGCTGAAGGTGCTGGCCGCCGACGCGCCGCTGAGCCTCCAGGCGCATCCGGACGCCGAGCAGGCCCGCACCGGGCACGCGGCGGACTCCGGGCGGGTCAACTACGTCGACCCGTTCCACAAGCCGGAACTGTTGGTGGCGCTCTCCGAGTTCGACGCGCTCTGCGGCTTCCGGGACCCGGCCGAGTCGGCGGCGGTGCTCGCCGGGTTCGGCGTACCCGCGTTGGCGCCGGTGGTGGCCGCGTTGCGTGGCGGTCCGGCGGGGCTGCGGGAGGCCGTACGCGCGCTGTTGAGCTGGCCGGAGTCGGAGCGTGCCGGGCTGGTGGCGGCCGTGCTGGCGGCGGCGACCGCCGGACCGGCGTCCCCGGACGCGGCGCTGGTCCGCACGCTCGCGGCCGGTTATCCGGCCGACCCGGGTGTGGTGGTGGCACTGCTGCTGAACCGGGTGCTGCTGGCGCCGGGTGAGGGGATCTGGATGCCGGCCGGCAACCTGCACGCCTACCTGCGCGGCACCGGCGTGGAGATCATGGCGGCGAGCGACAACGTGCTGCGTGGCGGGTTGACCTCGAAGCGGATCGACGTGGACGAGCTGCTACGGGTGCTCCGGTTCGAGGTGCTGGCCGATCCGGTGCTGCGGCCGGAGCCGGTGGCGCCCGGTGTGTCGACCTGGCCGGTGCCGGTGGAGGATTTCGCGTTGCACCGGGTGGTGGTGGGCGCCGGGTCGCCGGAGGTGCGGTTCACGCTGCCCGGCCCGCGGGTGGTGCTGTGCGGGGCCGGCAAGCTGACCGTGGACGACGGGGTCGGTGTGGTGACGTTGGCGGCGGGCCGGTCCGCGGTCGGCACCGCCGCCGGTGGCCCGCTGGTGCTCACCGGCGACGGCGAGGCGTTCGTGGCCACCTGCGGCCTGTCCTGAGCCCGCGGCGCCGATTTCCCGGAACCGCTTGACGGGTCGGTCGCTCAGTGTGACTCTTTGTGTACGCAGCGTTGTCGCGACGAACGTCCGGGAACGCGCGGGGATCCAAACCGGGGGGATGCACGGGAGTGGCCGGGCCGTGGGCGGAAAGTCGTCCGCGACCGTCCGCTCCCGTGCGCTGTTCGCCGCTCCTGCGCCAACCGGACCCGGGTGAGCGGGCCCACGCGCGTAAGGTGGAAGGCTGCGCAGCCCTTCGTTCGACAGGAGCTTCCATGACCAGCACGCTTCCGGCGGCCCCCAGCGGCGCGCCGTCCGGCGCCCGGCCGAGCACCCTCGCCGAGGGCGACTACAAGGTGGCCGATCTGTCGCTCGCCGAGTTCGGGCGCAAGGAGATCCGGCTCGCCGAGCACGAGATGCCCGGCCTGATGGCGATCCGGCGCGAGTTCGCCGACGCCCAGCCGCTCGCCGGCGCCCGCATCACCGGGTCGCTGCACATGACCGTGCAGACCGCCGTCCTGATCGAGACCCTGGTCGCGCTCGGCGCGCAGGTCCGCTGGGCGTCCTGCAACATCTTCTCCACCCAGGACCACGCTGCCGCGGCCATCGTGGTCGGCGCGGAGGGCACCCCGGAGGCCCCGGCCGGTGTCCCGGTCTACGCCTGGAAGGGCGAGACGCTGGAGGAGTACTGGTGGTGCACCGAGCAGGTGCTCGCCTGGCCGGACGGGCAGGGCCCGAACATGATCCTCGACGACGGCGGCGACGCCACGCTGCTCGTGCACAAGGGCGCCGAGTTCGAGAAGGCCGGCGTCGTGCCGCCGGTCGAGTCCGCCGACTCCGAGGAGTACGCGGTCATCCTCCAGGTGCTGCACCGCTCGCTCGGCGAGGACAACCAGCGCTGGACCCGGATCGCCGCCGGCATCAAGGGTGTCACCGAGGAGACCACCACCGGCGTGCACCGGCTCTACGAGATGCACCGCGCCGGCACGCTGCTCTTCCCGGCCATCAACGTCAACGACTCGGTGACCAAGAGCAAGTTCGACAACAAGTACGGCTGCCGCCACTCGCTGATCGACGGCATCAACCGGGCCACCGACGTGCTGATCGGCGGCAAGATGGCCGTCGTGATGGGCTACGGCGACGTGGGCAAGGGCTGCGCCGAGTCGCTGCGTGGCCAGGGCGCCCGGGTCGTGGTGACCGAGGTCGACCCGATCTGCGCGCTCCAGGCGGCGATGGACGGCTACCAGGTCGCCACGTTGGACGACGTGGTCGAGCAGGCCGACATCTTCATCACCGCCACCGGCTGCTTCGACGTGATCACCAACGAGCACATGGCCCGGATGAAGCACCAGGCCATCGTGGGCAACATCGGCCACTTCGACAACGAGATCGACATGGCCGGCCTGGCGAAGCGCGCGGACGTGACCCGGGAGAACATCAAGCCGCAGGTCGACGTGTGGCGGTTCGACGACGGCCACGCCATCATCGTGCTCTCCGAGGGTCGCCTGCTGAACCTGGGCAACGCCACCGGGCACCCGAGCTTCGTGATGTCGAACTCGTTCGCCAACCAGACCATCGCGCAGATCGAGCTGTTCACCAAGACCGACGAGTACCCGATCGGCGTCTACGTGCTCCCCAAGCACCTGGACGAGAAGGTCGCCCGGCTGCACCTGGACGCGCTCGGCGCCAAGCTGACCACGCTGACCAAGGAGCAGGCCTCCTACCTGGGCGTCTCCCAGGAGGGTCCGTTCAAGTCGGAGCACTACCGCTACTGAGTTCCACTCCCGGAAGGGACCGGGGTCGGCCGCCGCGCGGCCGTCCCGGTCCCTTTTCGCGTACGCACCGACGATCGGGTCCTCCGGCCCTGTCCGATCCGGCCGGCCCGGGACGAGGCTGGGGCGACGGTCGCGGCCGGCAGGGTGACGTTGCCGTGAACAACTTGACGCCGTGCCGGAACAGGAGCAAGGTATGGCTGCCCTAAGTTAGCTGAGGCATGCCTGACCGACTACGGAGTTACGGATGTTCGCCACGTACCTGATCGGCCTGCGGGAAGGCCTGGAAGCGACCCTGGTGGTCAGCATCCTGGTCGCCTTCCTGGTGAAGTCGCAGCGGCGTGACCGGCTGCCCCAGGTCTGGGCCGGCGTCGGCCTGGCCGTGGTGCTCTCCGTCGTCTTCGGCTCGCTGATCCAGTACACCTCGACCTCGCTGCTGCGGACCTCCGAGTCGCGCGAGTTCTTCGAGGCGGTGACCTCGGTCGCCGCCGTCGTGTTCGTGACCTGGATGATCTTCTGGATGCGCCGGGCGGCCCGCTCCATCGCGGGCGAGCTGCGCGGGAAGCTCACCGAGGCGCTCGCCGTCGGGTCGCTGGCGGTCGCCGGCATGGCCTTCCTCGCGGTGGTCCGGGAGGGTCTGGAGACCGCGCTGATCTTCTACGCCGCGGCTGAGAGCGTGGCCGGCGGCACCGGCGCGGGCTCGCTGCTCGCCCTGGTCGGGGGCATCGCCACCGCCGTGGTGATCGGCTTCCTGCTCTACCGCAGCGCCCTGAAGATCAACCTGAGTCGCTTCTTCACCTGGACCGGCGCGCTGCTGATCCTGGTCGCCGCCGGCATCCTCAAGTACGGCGTGCACGACTTCCAGGAGGCCGGCGTGCTGCCCGGCCTGAACAACCAGGCCTTCGACATCTCCGCCACGCTCGACCCGAACGCCTGGTACGGCGCGCTGCTCGCCGGCATGTTCAACATCACCGCCGCGCCGACCGTGCTGGAGCTGATCGCCTGGGTCGCATACGCGGTGCCGGTGCTGGTGCTCTTCCTGCGCAAGCCGGCCGCGCCGGCCAAGCCTCCCGTCGCGCCGGCCACCGCCGCGCCGACCGCGGCCCCCGTCGCGAACACGCCGACCGCGGCCCCGGCCGGGAACGCGCCGGCCGAGTCCACCGCGACCACCCCCGAGCCCGCCGCGCCGGCCGCTGTCGACGCCGCCGCCGTCCCGTCCCCGCGCGCCTGACCGCCCGTTTCCGAGGAGATCCCGCACCGATGCGTACCACTCGATTCGTCGCGCCCGCCGCCGCGGGGTTGCTCGCCGTCGCCGGACTGGCCGGTTGCGGCGGTGGTGACGACGCCGACGCGACCGCCGGCGGGCCGATCGCCGTCAAGGCGACGGACAGCGCCTGCGAGGTCGGCAGCACCGAGATCGACGCCGGCCAGGTGACGTTCAAGGTGACGAACAACGGCTCCAAGGTCAACGAGTTCTACGTCTACGCCGCCGGCGACCGGGTGATGGGCGAGGTGGAGAACATCGCCCCCGGGCTGAGCCGGGAGCTGCGCGTCGAGCTGCCCGCCGGGACGTACGAGACCGCCTGCAAGCCGGGGATGAGCGGCCGGGGCATCCGGGGCGCGCTGAAGGTCAGCGGCACCGCCGCGAGCGTCGCGCCGGACGCCGCGCTCACCGAGGCCACCGCCAGCTACCAGCGTTACGTACGCAGCCAGACCGCCGCGCTGCTGACCAGGACCGAGGAGTTCGTGGCCGCGGTGAAGGGCAACGACGTGGCCAAGGCCAAGGCGCTCTACCCGGTGGCCCGCACCTACTGGGAGCGGATCGAGCCGGTCGCGGAGAGCTTCGGCGACCTCGACCCGAAGATCGACGGTCGCGAGGAGGTGGTCGAGGAGGGCATGGAGTTCACCGGCTTCCACCGGATCGAGAAGGACCTCTGGACCACCGGCGACATCAGCAAGGACGGCCCGATCGCCGACCAGCTCCTGGTCGACGTCAAGGCGATCGTGGCCAAGGCCGACGCCGAGAAGCTCACCCCGCTCCAGCTCGCCAACGGCGCCAAGGCGCTGCTCGACGAGGTTGCCAGCGGCAAGATCACCGGTGAGGAGGAGCGGTACTCGCACACCGACCTCTGGGACTTCAACGCCAACCTGGAGGGCTCGAAGGCCGCCGTCGGCGCGCTGCGCCCGGCCCTGGAACAGCGCGCGCCCGATCTGGTCAAGCAGCTCGACGCCGAGTTCGCCAACGTGGAGGCCGCGCTCGGCAAGCACCGGGCCGGGGACGGCTGGAAGCTGCACACCCAGCTCAGCAAGACCGAGCTGAAGGAGCTGTCGGACAGCATCAACGCGCTGGCCGAGCCGGTCAGCAAGATCGCGGCGGCCGTCGCGCGATGAGCACCCCGGCCGGCGGTGACGCGACGAGCGAGCCGAACAGCGAGCAGACCGGTCGCGGGATCTCCCGCCGACGGGCGATGACCCTGGCCGGCGTCGGTGCGGCCGGCGTCGGCGCGGTGGCGGCCGGCGCGGGCGCGCTGATCGCCGGTGGCGGCGAGGCGTCGGCCACCGAGACGGCCGCCGGGGCGGTGCCGTTCCTCGGCGAACACCAGGCCGGCATCACCACCGCGGCCCAGGACCGGCTGCACTTCGTCGCGTTCGACGTGGTCACCAAGGACCGGGACCGGCTGGTCGCGATGCTCCAGGAGTGGACCGCAGCGGCGGCCCGGATGACCGCCGGCAAGGACGCCGGGCTGATCGGTGCGGTCGGGGGCGTGCCGGAAGCCCCGCCGGACGACACCGGCGAGGCGCTCGGGCTGCCCCCGTCGCAGCTCACCGTCACGGTCGGGTTCGGCCCGTCGCTGTTCCGCGACGCCCAGGGCCGGGACCGGTTCGGGATCGCCGACCGCCGCCCCACCGCGCTGGCCGACCTCCCGCACTTCGCCGGCGACGCGCTCAAGCCGGAGCTGTCCGGCGGCGACATCTGCGTCCAGGCCTGCGCCAACGATCCGCAGGTGGCGGTGCACGCCATCCGCAACCTGGCCCGGATCGGCATGGGCGTGGTCAGCGTCCGCTGGTCGCAGCTCGGGTTCGGGCGTACCTCGTCGACGTCGCGGGGCCAGGCCACGCCGCGCAACCTGTTCGGCTTCAAGGACGGCACCGCCAACCTCAAGGCCGAGGACGCCGGCCTGCTCCGCGAGCAGCTCTGGGTGCAGCCCGGCGACGGCCCGGACTGGATGGCCGGCGGCTCCTACCTGGTCACCCGCAAGATCCGGATGCTGATCGAGACCTGGGACCGCAGCCCGCTGGCCGAGCAGGAGATGATCACCGGCCGGACCAAGGGCAGCGGCGCCCCGCTCGGCCGGCGCGACGAGTTCGACGAGCCGGACTTCGCCGCCAAGGGCGACGACGGCGAGCCGGTCATCGCGCCGACCGCGCACGTGCGACTCGCCCACCCGGACCAGAACGGCGGCGCCCGCCTGCTGCGTCGCGGCTACAACTTCGTGGACGGCTCGGACGGGCTGGGCCGGCTCGACGCCGGGCTGTTCTTCATCGCCTACCAGCGTGACCCACGCAAGCAGTTCGTGCCGATCCAGACGCGGCTGGCCCGCAACGACGCGATGAACGAGTACCTCCGCCACGTCTCCAGCGGCCTGTTCGCCTGCCCGCCGGGCGTCCGCGACGCCGCCGACTGGTGGGGCCGGACCCTGTTCTCCTGAGCCGGTCCGGTCCCCTGAGCCGGTCCGGTCCCTGATCCGGTCCGCCGCGCTCAGCGGCGTACCGGATCGGGCCCGGCGGGTTCCGGGGCGGCCCGCCGCAGCGGGACGCCGGGCGACGCGGCCCGGGTCGGGGCCAGCTCCGGCCAGAGCGCGCCGCTGACCGCGCGGGCCCGGCCCAGCCGGTACCCGGCCCGTCGCCGGCGCTCGGCCAGCACGGCGGCCAGGTACGCCCAGTCCGGCGCGGTCCACGGCGGCGGCGGTGACGTCACCGCGGCCACCTCCGCCCACAGCTCCCGGCCCAGCCGCACCCGGTCCGCAGCGGCGAGCTGGGGGAGCCGGTCCACGTACTGCCGGACGGCCAGGGCCAGCCCGTCGTCCACCCGGGTCAGGTCCAGCGTGCCCGCCCAGGCGAGCAGCGGCGGCACGGCCGGCGGCAACGGCCGCCACACCGACGCGCTCCGGGTGTGCACCACGAGCGTGCCGGCCACCAGGTCGCCCAACCGTCGACCGCGCGGGTCGGTGAGCATCACCGTCACGGTCGCCGCCCAGCTCAGCAGTGGCAGCACCAGGCCGGGCCACTCCACCGCGACGCCCACCAGCGCCCGGGCCAGCGACTGCCCGACCCCGACCGGCCCGCCGTCGGCCCGTACCACCCGCAGTCCCACCGCCAGCTTGCCCACCGTCCGGCCGCCGGCGAACCGCTCCATCACCACCGGGTAGCCGACCAGCACCAGCACCAGCAGCACGACCTGGAGACCGCCGGCCAGCGCGGCATCCATCAGGTCCGGCGGCAGCGTGAGCACCAGCATGGACAGCGCCGCACCGAGCACCAGCGCCAGGCCGAGCTGGACGATCAGGTCGATCAGCAGCGCGAGCACCCGGGAACCCAGCCGGGCGGCCCGGACGTCCAGCTCCACCGCCTCGCCACTGACCAGACCGGCGTCGGCCCACCGGGAGGGCGGGGGAGGTTGCGCGCGCACCCCGACAGTGAACACCATGAACGAGTGGATCTCGACGCGTACGTGGCGGAGCACGGTGTGCAGTGGCGGCGCCTGGAGCAGTTGACCGGCCGGCGTCGGCTGGACGCGGCCGAGGTCGACGAGCTGGTCTCGCTCTACCAGCGCACCGCCACCCACCTGTCCGTGCTGCGCAGCCGTGCCCCTGAGCCGGCGCTCCTCGGTCACCTGTCCCACCTGGTCCTGGCCGCCCGCGCCCGGATCATCGGCCGGCCCCGGCCGTCCTGGGCGGCGGTACGCCGGTTCCTGCTGGCCGACCTGCCGGCCGCCCTCTACCGGGCCTGGCCCTGGTGGTGCGGCGTCGCCACCGGCTTCAGCGCGTTGAGCGTCTTCCTCATCTGGTTCGTCGCCGGCCACCCGGACACCGCCGCCGCGTTCATCGGCGCCGAGTCGGCCCGGCAGCTCGTCGACTCCGGCTTCGCCGGCTACTACACCGAGTTCGCCGCGCCGACGTTCGCGTTCCACCTGTGGACGCACAACGCCTGGCTGGCGGCCCAGTGCCTGGCCGCCGGCGTGCTGGTGGTGCCGGTGTTCTGGCTGCTGTGGCAGAACGCGCTGAACCTCGGCGTGGTGGGCGGCGTGATGGTCTCCTACGACCGGGCGGACGTCTTCTTCGGCCTGATCACGCCGCACGGCCTGCTGGAGCTGACCGGCATCTACGTCGCCGCCGGGGTCGGGCTGCGCACCGCCTGGGCGTGGATCGCCCCGCCCGCGCACCTCGGGCGCGGCCGGGCGGTCGCCGAGGCGGGGCGGTCGGCCATGGTCGTCGCGGTCGGCCTGGTCGGGCTGTTCGCCGTCTCCGCGCTGCTGGAGGCGTTCGTCACCCCGGCACCCGTGCCGACGGCCGTGCGGGTGGCGACCGGCGCCACCGTCTGGGCGGCCTTCCTGGCGTACGCGCTCATCCTGGGCCGACGCGCCGCGTCCTCCGCTCCGCGCCCCTTCCGCCCCTGACCGCAGATTCACGGAAACAGTGGCTGTGGAGCCCGCGAGAGCCACTGTTCCCGTGAATCAGGGCGCAGGAGGCCGGGGGGTGGGGGTCAGAGCTGGCCGAGGGACTTCAGGTGCAGGTAGGTGTCGGCCACGGTGGGGGCCAGGCGGTCGGCGGGGACGTCCACCACTGTCACGCCGTGCCGGGACAGCGCGATCCGCACCCGGTCCCGCTCGTCCAGCGACCGCCACGCCGACGCGGCCGCGTACGGGTCGTCGGGGCCGACCGGGGTGGCGGTGGCGAGCCCGGCCAGCACCGGATCATGGGTGGCCGCCAGCACCACCCGGTGCCGGGCGGCCAGCCGCGGCAGCACCGGCAGCAGCCCTTCCCGGAGCGCGTCCGCGTCCAACGCGGTGAAGAGCACCAGCAGGCTGCGCTGCCGCTCCCGGCGCAGCAGCTCACCGGCGACCAGCTCGAAGTCCGTCTCGACCAGCGCCGGCTGGAGCGGCGCCATCGCCTCGACCAACCGGGTGAGCAGCGCCGGCCGGTTGCCGCCGGTCACCCGGGCCCGTACGGCGGTGTCCACGGCGAGCAGGTCCACCCGGTCCCCGGCGCGGGCGGCCAGCGCGGTGAGCAGCAACGCCGCGTCGATCGCGGTGTCCAGCCGGGGCTCGTCGCCGAGCCGGACCGCCGAGGTGCGGCCGGTGTCCAGCACGCAGACGAGCCGCCGGTCCCGCTCCGGTCGCCAGGTGCGCACCAGCACGTCAGCGCGGCGCGCGCTGGCCCGCCAGTCGATCGACCGGACGTCGTCGCCGACGGCGTACTCGCGCAGCGTGTCGAACTCGGTGCCGTGGCCGCGTCCCCGGGTCACCTGGACGCCGTCGATGATCCGCAGCCGGGCCAGCTTCTCCGGCAGGTGCCGGCGGGAGTCGAAGCGGGGCAGCACGCGCAGCGTCCACGGTGGCGTGCCGGGCCGTTCGGCGCGTTGCCGGAAGCCCAGACGCATCGGCCCCAGCGAGCGGACGGTCAGCGCCACCGCCCGCCGGTCGCCGCGCCGGGTCGGGGTGAGGCGGACCGGCAGCGTGGCCGTGCCGCCGGGCGGGACCGTCAGCGTCTCCCGCGGCGACCGCCCGGGACGCGCCCCGGCGGACGGCACCCATGCGTCGCGGACCTGGGCGCGCAGCGTCCGGTCGGTGGGGTTGGCCAGGTGCAGGGTGACCGTGGCGGTGCCGCCGAGCCGGACGGTCCGGTCGCCGGCGCGGGTGGCGGTGAGCGCGTGCGGCGGGGCGGCGAGCGCCCGGTCCAGGGCGACCAGCAGCAGCACCGTCGCGGTCAGCACGGCGACGCCGAGAAACGGCGCCGGCCAGGCCGGCAGCGTTCCGGCGCCGGCCGCGAGCAGCAGGCCCGCCCGCCAGGTCATCGCGGCGTCGGCACGGTGGCCAGCACCGAGTCGAGCACGGCGTCGGCCGTCACGCCCTCCAGCTCCACCTCCGGTCGCGGCCGGAGCCGGTGCCGCAGCGTCGGGCGGGCCACCGCCTTCACGTCGTCCGGCGTGACGTGGTCGCGGCCGGCCAGCCAGGCCCACGCCTTGGCGGTGGCGAGCAGCGCGGTCGCGCCCCGGGGCGAGGCGCCCAGCTCCAGCGCGGGCGCGCTCCGGGTGGCCCGGCAGAGGTCCACGATGTAGGCGAGCACCGGCTCGGCCACGTGCACGGCGTGCGCCTGCGCGCGGGCGGCGGCCAGGTCGGCCGCGCCGGCCACCGGGCGTACGCCGGCGGCGCGCAGGTCACGCGGGTCGAAGCCGGCGTGGTGCGCGCGGAGCACACCCAGTTCCTCGTCCCGCCCCGGCAACGGCACGGTCAGCTTGAGCAGGAAGCGGTCGAGCTGCGCCTCGGGCAGCGGGTAGGTGCCCTCGTACTCGACCGGGTTCTGGGTGGCCGCGACGATGAACGGCTCGGGCAGCGGACGGCGCTCGCCCTCGACGGTGACCTGCCGTTCCTCCATGACCTCCAGCAGCGCGGACTGCGTCTTCGGCGGGGTGCGGTTGATCTCGTCGGCGAGGAGCAGGTTGGTGAAGACCGGCCCCTCGCGGAACGTGAACGCGGCGGTGTGCGGGTCGAAGATCAGCGAACCGGTGACGTCGCCGGGCATCAGGTCGGGGGTGAACTGCACCCGTTTGGCGTCCAGGTCGAGCGCGGCGGCGAGCGTGCGCACCAGCAGCGTCTTGGCCACCCCCGGGACGCCCTCCAGCAGCACGTGCCCCCGGCAGAGCAGCGCGATGACCAGGCCGGTGACCACCGCGTCCTGGCCGACCACGGCCTTGGCCACCTCGGCGCGCAGCCGGTGCAGGGCGTCGCGGGCGTCGGACGGGGCGGCGGGCGACGCGGCGGCGATGACGGGTCCGGTCACCGGGGTTCTCCTTCGCTCGGGGGCGGGGCCAGGGTACGGGTCAGCGTGTCCAGCGCCCGGGCCAGCTCCAGCAGCTCCCGGTCGTCGTCCGGGGCGGGGCCGTACAGCAGCCCGGCCACCCGCTCCGGGTCGCCGCCGGTCGCCGCCGCGACCCGGGCCACCACCTCGTCGTCCGGGGTGTCGGGCGGCAGGTTGAGCCGGGGCAGGACGCGATCCCGGGCGGCGGCGCGCAGCGTCGCGGCGACGGTGTCCCGGGCGCCGGCGCGTCGGTAGAGGCGGGCCCGGCCGCGGACGGTCTCGGCGGCGCGGACGGTCACCGGCAGCGGCTCCGTCACCGGTGGCCCGAGGCGGCGGGCCCGCCAGAGCACCACCAGCAGCCCGGCCAGCGCGAGCTGCGCCAGGATCGCCCAGAACCAGGCCGGGAACGCGTCCCACAGCGGGTTCTCGGCGCGCCGCGGCGGGTCCGCCCGGTCGGGGCGCTCGGCGGTGCGGCGGGGCGTCGGTGGAGCCTCGGTCTCGGTGGTCCGCGACGCGCCGGTCGCGGTCGGGGCCGGGTCGGGCGCGGGCAGGTCCAGCCAGACCAGCGGACGGCCGGTGGCGCCGAGCAGGCCGGTGGCGAGGTCCCGGTTGCCCCACTCGTCGATCCGGTCGTTGCGGAACGGGTCACTGGCACCCACCAGCACCAGCTCGGTGCCGGCCGGGATCCGGAGCAGCGCGCCGCCGTAGCAGCTGTCGGCGCGCTCCGGCCCGGCGTACCGCTGGTGGTCGACCGCGGCGGTGCCGGCGCGGACCGCCTCGGGCAGCCGGCACTCCGCGCCGTCGGCGTCCGGCGGCAGCGCCCGGGTGGCCCACCGGCGACCGGCCGGCTCGACCGACGTGCCCAGCTCGGCCAGCACCCGGCGGGACGGCTCGACGAGCACCAGCCGGCTGCCGGGCGGCAGCGCGGTCAGCCCGCTGAGCGTGTCCGGGTGCACCAGGTCGGGTGCGGGCACGAAGAGCGTGCTCGGCGCCGTACGGGCGGCCCGCAGCGCTCCGGCGGTGTCGGTCTCCCGGCGCACCGGCACGCCCTGCGCGCGTAGCTCCTCGGCGAGCCGGCTGCCGCCGTCGTCGTCGCCGGCGACGGGGGAGAGGAAGCCGCGTTCGTCCGGGTCGGGCTGGTCCACCGCGTGCAGCACCACGGTGGCCCCGATCAGCAGCGCGGCCAGCCCGAGCGGGACGACGGTCCGGTGCCACCGGCGGCGGGACGCCGGCGGGGCCGCGGGCCGGGCCGGGGCGGGGGCGACGGTCACCACGCGTCCTCCTCGCCGGTCAGTTCGCGGCGCAGCTCGGCGGCGAGCGCGCGCATCCGTTGGTCGTGGCCGGCGGTGGCGGGTCGCTGGGCGTACCAGAGGTCGGAGAAGATCGTGCCGGCGGCGTTCAGGGTGGGCCTTGTCGCCGGGCGGGTCCGGGCCGCCGCCTCGGTCAGTTCGGTGACGGTGAGTCCGGCCCGTGGTTCCACCACCTGCCGGATGACCAGGAGTCGGACCATGTCCCGGAGCCGTTCCCGCACCGCCTCGGCGTAGCGGCCCTCGGCGGCCAGCCGGTCGGCCGTCCCCGGGCCGCCGACGGGTGCCGGCGACGCGGCCCGGGGCGCGGGGACGCGCACCGGCGGGTCGGGCCGCCGCCGGCGGGCGGGCCGACGTAGGCGCATCCGCGGTCGCCGGAGCCGGGGCAGCCGCGGTCGGGGCAGTCGCGGCCGGGGCAGCCGGAGCCGGGGTAGCCGGCGGGGCACCCAGGCCGGGAAGGAGTGCCAGGCCAGCGCCGTCAGCAGCGCGGCGGCCAGCAGGAGCAGCGCGACCAGCGGCAGCGGCACCACGTCGCCCAGCGCGGCCACCGTCTCGGTCCACCAGCGGCTCACCGCTCGACCGCCAGCAGCACCGGCTCCGGGACGCCGGCCGGTGCCCGGGAGAGCCGGATGTCCAGCCCCTCGGTGCGGATGCGGGTCTCCAGGTGCAGCACCGCGTCCAGGCAGGCCAGCGCCGGGTACGCGAGCGCGTTCACCGCCGCCTGCGCGACGACGGCGACCGGCAGCGCCCAGGCCGACACGTCGAACAGGTCGAGCAGCCCGAGACCATAGGGGACGCCCAACCCGATGCCGACCCTGACCAGCCACCAGCCCAGATAGCCGAGCAGTCGGACGGCGGCGGCGCGCCCGCCCACCCGACCGGCCAGTCGGATCGCCCGGCCCGGCGCGCGGTGCGTCGGCACCCCGTCCAGCACGAGCACCGGCACCACGAGGCCGAGCAGCCCGTACGCGACGAACCAGGCGGGCCCGGCCAGCCCGGCGACGCCGACGGCGAGCCCGACCGCGCCCGCGGCCAGCAGGGTCGCGCCCGGACGGGCCTTGTGGAGCAGCTCCGACGGCGCGCGGCGGCGGCCGAGCAGCGCCGACGCGCCGCCCCGCGCGGCCGGGTTGCCCAGCAGCGCGATGATCGCCGCCTCGGTCCCGGCACCGGCCGCGAGCAGCAGCCAGTACCAGCCGAACGACTCCCCGCCGGCGGGCCACCAGCCGGGCGGGTGCGCACCGGCCAGCAGCCGTACCGGGTACAGCACGGCCTGCTCGGCGAGGGCCAGCGCGACGGCGAGCGGCAGCAGCACCCGGGCCTGGTCGCGGAGCAGCAGCACGGCGGCGTCGAGCAGCTCACCGACGGTCAGCGGACGGCACGGGAGCACCGCGGTCGGGCCGACGTCGGACACGCGTACTCCCGGGCGGGCAGGGCAGCAGAGGTGGCGGGCGGCGGGGCACCCGGGGGATCATGGTTGCACGGCGGGTCCGTATCCGGTGGACCCGTCCGTCGTGGCGCGCCACGCTGGTGACCACGCCGTCAGCTGTGGTGCGGGGGCGCGCTCGGCGCTACCGTGCCGGGAAAGACTCCGACCCTCCAGATGAACGGGGATGGAACGATAAACCCCATGAGAGCCCGCGTACTCGTGGTCGACGACGACCCCGCCCTTGCCGAGATGCTCGGCATCGTGTTGCGCAGCGAGGGCTTCGTGCCGTCCTTCGTCGCCGACGGAGAACGGGCATTGGCCGCGTTCCGCGACAGCCGGCCCGACATCGTCCTGCTCGACCTGATGTTGCCGGGCATGAGTGGCATCGACGTGGCCCGGGCGATCCGCGCCGAGTCCGGGGTGCCGATCGTGATGCTGACCGCCAAGAGCGACACGGTCGACGTGGTGCTGGGGCTGGAGTCCGGCGCCGACGACTACGTGGTCAAGCCGTTCAAGCCCAAGGAGCTGGTGGCCCGGATGCGGGCCCGGCTGCGTCGCGGCGAGGACGTCGCGCCGGAGCTGCTCACCATCGGCCCGCCCGGCAACCAGATCACCATCGACGTGCCGGCGCACACGGTCAGCCGGGACGCCGAGGAGGTCAAGCTGACGCCGCTGGAGTTCGACCTGCTGGTCGCGCTCGCCCGCAAGCCCCGCCAGGTGTTCACCCGGGAGGTGCTGCTGGAGCAGGTGTGGGGGTACCGGCACGCCGCCGACACCCGGCTGGTCAACGTGCACGTGCAGCGGCTGCGGGCCAAGATCGAGCCGGATCCGGAGCGACCCGAAATCATCCTCACCGTCCGGGGCGTGGGCTACAAGGCGGGCACCGGATAACCTGGTCAGCACTGTGCTGACCGCCCCGCTGCCCGACCCGCCGACCGCCTCGCCCCGCCGGCTCCGTGCCGCGCGGGCGCTCTGGCGCGCGCTGTCCGGCCGGTCGACGCGGTTCGCCGCCGGCGTGCGCCAGGCCTGGCGGCGCTCGCTCCAGGTCCGCGTGGTCACCATCACACTTGTGGCGTCGAGTCTGCTGGTGGGCGGTTTCGCCTACCTGATCGCCGACAAGATCACCAACATCCTGCTGGAGAACGCCGAGACCGACGTGCGGATGCGGCTGAGCAACGGCAGCGAGTACGCGGCGAAGCAGTTCAACCTCTACAGCCAGCCGCAGGAGGCCCAGCTCCAGGACACCATCGACGGCACGGTCAACTACCTGGCCGGCGGGGACCCGGCGCAGACCAGCGGCGTGGTGGTGGCGATCACTGCCGACAACTTCGCCGAGTTCATCGAGCCCCGCGTCTCCCCGGACGTGCCGGTGCGCCCGGTGATCGGCGACGAGCTGCGGGCCACCGTGGCGTCCGGCAAGGTGGCCCACCAGATCCGCACCGGCACGCTCGGCGGCGACCGCACGAAGTACCTGGTCTACGGCTCCCCGGTGCCCACCCGGTTCGGGCAGGTCGAGCTCTACTACCTCGTGCCCCTGGCCCGGCAGGACGCCACGGCGGCGGACGCCCGGGCCACCGTGGTCGCCACCGGTGTCGCGTTGGTGCTCCTGCTCGGCCTGCTGGCCGCGCTGGTGACCCGGCTGGTGGTGACGCCGGTCCGGGTGGCCGCGCGCACCGCTCAGCGGCTCTCCGCCGGCCTGCTCGACCAGCGCATGGTGGTCTCCGGTGAGGACGACCTGGCCCTGCTCGCCGCCTCGTTCAACCAGATGGCGACCAACCTGCAACGGCAGATCCTCCGGCTTGAGGAGATGTCCCGGCTGCAACGCCGGTTCACCTCGGACGTCTCGCACGAGCTGCGGACGCCGCTGACCACGGTCCGGATGGCGGCCGACCTGATCTTCGCGGAACGGGACGAGTTCGATCCGGCGGTGGCGCGCAGCGCCGAGCTGCTCCAGGCCGAGCTGGACCGGTTCGAGGAGTTGCTCACCGACCTGCTGGAGATCAGCCGGTTCGACGCCGGTTTCGCCGTGCTGGACAGCGAGCCGACCGATCTGGTGCCGGTGGTGCACCGGGTGGTCGAGCGCCTGGCCGGGCTGGCCGAGCGGGTCGGGGTGACCATCGAGCTGGACCTGCCGGACGCTCCGGTGATCGCCGAGGTGGACCCGCGCCGGGTCGAGCGGGTGCTGCGCAACCTGGTCGGCAACGCGGTCGAGCACGGTGAGGCCAAGCCGGTGCGGGTCACGCTGGGCGTCGACCAGAGCGCGGTGGCGATCACCGTGCGGGACCACGGCGTCGGGCTCAAGCCGGGGGAGGAGAAGCTGGTCTTCAACCGGTTCTGGCGGGCCGACCCGTCCCGGGCCCGGCAGACCGGCGGCACCGGCCTGGGCCTGTCGATCAGCGTGGAGGACGCCCGGTTGCACGGCGGCTGGCTGGAGGCGTGGGGCGCACCCGGGCAGGGCGCGCAGTTCCGGCTCACGTTGCCGGCGCGGGCCGGCGACCGACTGACCACCTCGCCGTTGCGGCTGGTGCCGGCCGACGCGGCCCTGCCGTTCGGCGGCCCCCGCGACGGTGGCCTGCTCGCCATCGGTCCGGGCAGCGGCGCCGGTGCGCTTGCCGTCGGCCCCGCCGACGACTCCGCGCGGATGGAGGTGGGGCCGTGAACGTGCCCCGGCGACTGCTGGCCGTGCTGCTGGCCGGCGTCCTGCTGCCGGCCGGGTGCGGCATTCCGGCCCAGACGGACGTCCAGGTCGACGGTTCGGTGCCGGCCGGCGAGGCCGGCTCGCTCAACGGCCCGCCGGCCTCGCCGCCCGCGCCGACCGACAGCGACGAGCCGGTGCCGTTCATCGAGAACTACCTGAAGGCGGCCGCGGCCGGGGAGCGCGACCAGGCGTACACCCGGGCCCAGAAGTTCCTCGCCCCGGAGGCCCGGGAACTGCTGCCCGGCAAGCCGCAGACCAGCGAGGTCGAACTCACCGTGGTCCGGCTGCGGGCGAAGGAGAGCACCCCGCCGAACAACCAGGGCACCAGCCGGGTCACCATCAAGGTGCAACAGGTCGGGGTGCTGCGGGCCGACGGCACCCTCGGCCCGCCGGGGGCCACCGAGACCGAGTACGTCTTCCAGTTGCGGCGGGCCGAGCCGGCCGGGACCGGGCTGCTGATCACCAGCCTGCCGAACGTGCTGCTGACCACCGACACGGCGCTGCGCCAGTACTACCGCACGCGCACCGTCTACTTCTGGAACTCCGACCTGACCCGGCTGGTGCCCGACCTGCGCTACCTGCCGTCGTCGGTGTCGGCCGAGCGGCGCGTCACCGAGGTGGTGAAGTGGCTGGCCGGTGGCCCCTCCGACTGGCTGGAGTCCGGGGTGACCGGGCTCCCGGACGGCACCCGCCCGATCAACAACGCCACCGGCGCGGACTCCCAGTGGGAGGTCAACCTGACCATGCCGGGCGCCAACGAGGGGCGGTTGGCCCGGCTCGGCACCCAGCTCGCCTGGTCGTTGCCGGAGTTGACCGGGCAACTCGAGCTGAAGATCCAGAACCAGAAGCGGCTCAGCGTCGACCTGGAGCGGGAGCGCGACACCCATCTCGCGTACCCGAGGGGCGCGAATCCCACCCGGTTCAGCGTCTACGACGGCGTCATCCATCCGCTCGCCATCGGCACCGAGCAGCGGGCCGTCGTGCCGTTGCCGGCCGCGGAGAACCGGAACGTGGTCTCGGCGACCCTCGCCCGCGCCGAGGACCAGGTGCTGGCCGCGCTGGTGGTGACCGGGGCGGACCGGCGACTCCGGCTCAAGGTGGGCACCGGGCCGGAACCGGTGGCGGTGTTCAACACCAGCGACCCGAAGGCCGGGTTCCAGACGATGAGCCGGCCCACCTGGTTGCGCTCGCTGGCCACCGACCATCCGGCGGGTCTGGTGGCGGCCGACGGCAAGCTCTACCGGTTCGACGGGACGGCCACGCTGAGCCCCGTCCCGCTGAACGTCTCCGGAAGCGTCGTGGCGGTCGCCGCTTCCCTCGACGGCCACCGGATCGCGCTGGTCAGCGGCGGCGCGGTCTACGTGGCCCCGGTGAGCGTGGAGGGCGGCGTGGTCACCCTGGGCCAGCCCCGCCGGCTGCCCACGCTGCTCACCGGCGTGACGGCGGTCGACTGGATCGCGGAGGACCAACTGGTGATCGCCGGCAACGACCCGGACCGGCGTTCGGCCATCCACCAGCTCAGCATCGACGGCGGCCTGGGCTCCGAGCTGAAGTCCGGGATCGGTGCCGCGGTGACCCAGTTGGCGGGATACCCGGGCGGCGGTGGGGGCGGGCTGCCCGCGCTCTCGTTCATGTTCGAGACCGCCGGCAGCGCCTGGCGGAACAATCCGTTCGACCTCGTCACGCCGGAGCAGGTGCTGGACCTGCCGGCGGGCGGCCGGCCGGCCAACCCGACCGCACCGTTCTTCTTCTACTGAGATGCCGGTGCCGGACCTGGGCGGCCTCTGGTCGGACCTGACCGATCTGGTGCTGCCCGCCGGGTGCGCCGGGTGCGCGGTCCGCTCCCCGGCGCTGCGGCAGGGCTTCTGCCCGCGCTGCGTGGCCGAGCTTCAGGCGCTGCGGCCCGCGTCGACCCGGCCCGATCCGGCCCCACCCGGCCTGCCGCCCTGCGTCGCCCTCGGCCCGTACGACGGGGCGTTGCGTGAGGGCCTGCTGGCGTACAAGGAACGGGGCCGGCACGGGTTGGCCCGGCCGCTGGGCGCGTTGCTGGCCGAGGTGGTGGCCGTGGCGGTGGGCCGGCCCGGTCCGGTGACGCTGGTGGCGGTGCCGGACACCGCCCGCGCGGCCCGGGCCCGGTACGGCGACCACCTGGAGCGGCTGGTCCGGCCGGCCGCGGCCCGGTTGCGCGCGGCCGGCTGGCCGGTTCGCGTGCTGCGCCCGCTGCGGGCGCTGCCCCGGCCGGACTCGGTGGTGCTGGACAGCGCCGGCCGGGCCGCGGCGGCGGAGGCGGCGTTCCGGTTGCGCCGGCCGGGGACGTCGACGCCGGCCGGGACCGTGGTCCTGCTCGACGACATCGTCACCACCGGTGCCACGCTGGCAGCGGTGAGCCGGAAATTGCACCGCGCGGGAATGACGCCAAAGGTCGCGGCGGTGCTCGCCGCAACGCAAAAGCGGCGGCCTCGGTAACGCTTCGTGATTCCGTTTCACCCCATGGTGTATGAGGTGTTAATTTTCCCGACCGCTCTCGACAACCGGGGGTGACTGCTGACCGAACAGGAGTTAGCGTTTCCGTGTCGGGGGTAGTGAGGAAGCCAACCTTCCCCGGCACTGGAAGGAGGCGTAGCCGTACATCACCGGTCGACGCCGAGCGGGGCCGTCCCAGGCGCGTCGACCGGAAGATCCGGACCGAACGACCGTCCGAACAAGGGAGGTCACGTGGACATCGTGGTCAAGGGCCGTAACGTCGAAGTGCCGGACCATTACCGGGTGCACGTAGCCGAAAAACTCGCGAAGATCGAACGCTACGACCACAAACTCATTCGCGTGGATGTCGAGTTGTTCCACGAGCGCAATCCGCGCCAGGCCGACCACTGCCAGCGGGTGGAGATCACCTGCGTGTCGCGGGGCCCGGTGATCCGGGCCGAGGCCTGCACGAACGACTTCTACAGCGCGCTCGACGCCGCCATCGCCAAGCTGGACACCCGGTTCCGCCGCGCGGCCGACCGCCGCCGGGTGCACCGCGGGCGGCACGCGCCGCTCTCGGTGGCCGCCGCGACCGCCGGGCTGCCGGTGGCCGACCTCGACGGGCCCGGGTTGGCGTCACTGAACGGGCACGCCGCGGCCACCGCCGTGGCGGAACGCCCCGACGCCGACGGCTACTCCGAACCCGACGACCAGCCGTGGCACATCGCCCGGGAGAAGGTCCACCCCGCCGAACCGATGACCGTCGACGACGCGTTGTTCCAGATGGAACTGGTCGGCCACGACTTCTACCTGTTCCTGGACAAGGAGTCCGGCCGCCCGAGCGTGGTCTACCGTCGACGCGCGTACGACTACGGGATCATCTCGCTCGACACCTGACCCTTGGCCGACGACCCGGAGCCCCCGCCCGCCCGCGGGGGCTCCGCCTCACCGAGCGTCCGAGGCCAGCCGACCGAAGATCACCGTGTCGGTGCGGGTGCCGGCCAGGCCGGGCAGTCGCCCGCGCAGCAGGCCCTCCCGCCGGAAGCCGGCCCGCTCCAGCACCCGCTGGGAGGCGACGTTCTCCGGTCGGGTGCCGGCCCAGAGGCGGGCCACCCCGACGCCGAAGGCCCAGCCGGCGACGAGCCGGACCGTCCCGCTGGCCAGACCCCGGCCGCGGGCCTCGGGCAGCAGGCTGTAGCCCAGCATCGCCTGACCGGTGGCCGGCTCGTCGTACGCCAGCAGGCAACCGCCCACGGGCGTGCCGGTGGCCGCGTCGACGACGGTCAGGTCGGCGGCGTCGCCGGCCAACCAGTGACTCGCCGCGAGCCGGCACCGGCGGGCGATCGACGCCCGGTCCGGCGGCGCCGGCGGCACCCGGCTCGCCACCACCTCCGGCAGCGTGTGCAGCCGGTACATCATGTCCTCGTCCGCCGGTTCGACGCGGCGCAGCGTCACCACGCCGTCGGTGAGCCGGCCGTCGGGCAGGTCCGGCAGCGGCCGGGCGGTCGGCCCGGGCGGGTCGTCGGCCAGCCGCGCCCAGACGACCAGGTCGGGGCGGACGCCGTCGCGTGGCGTGCCGGCGCCCCGCCGTACGCCCTCCCGCCGGTAGCCGCAGGTCAGCGCCGTCCGCTGGCTCGGCACGTTCTCCTGGTGGGTGAGCAGTTCCAGCCGGGCCGCGCCGGCGGCGAAGGCCCGCTCGGTCAGCAGCCGGGTGGCGGCGGTCGCCACGCCCCGGCCGCGCGCCGACGGTCCGACCCAGTAGCCGATCTCGTAGGTCGCCCGCTCGGCGCTGAGCAGGGTCAGGCCGATGCTGCCCAGCAGCCGGTCGGTGGCCGGGTCGGCGATCGTGTACGCGGCCCCGCCCGCCGCCCGGGCGGCCGGCGCCCCTTCGGTGATCCACCAGCGCGCGCTGTCCGCGTCGTACGGGTCGGGCAGCCGTGGGAGGAACCGCCGGGTCTCCGGGTCGGCGCAGCCGGCCACCGTCCCGGGCACGTCCGCCGGGCCGCACGGGCGCAGCCGGACCCCGTACCCCTCGATCGTCTCCGGGGTCACACCAGGTCCTGGGGCAGCAGGCCGCCGATCCACACGTCCTGCCGTTCGCCGCGGTGCTGGACGCCGCCGCGCAGCGTGCCCTCGACGGTGAAGCCGGCCTTCTCGGCCGCCCGCCGGGACGCGGTGTTGCCCACGTTGGCCCGCCACTCGACCCGGGCCAGGCCGAGCGTGGTGAACCCCCAGGCGCAGAGCGCGGTGAGCGCGGCCGGCAGGTAGCCCCGCCCCCGGGCGGCCGGGGCGGTCATGAAGCCGACGTCGGCGACCAGCGGGTCGGTGGGGAGGATGCGCAGGTCGATCGAGGCGACGTAGTGGTCGTCCGGGTCGGCCACCGCGAACATCGCGGCGGTGCCCCGGGCCCAGGCCGGCCGCACCAGGTCCCGCAGGTAGCCCTCGGCGTCCTCCGCCCGGTAGGGGTGCGGCACCGTGGTCCAGCGCACCGTCTGCTCGTCCTGACAGGTGCGGGTGATGTCCGGGAGGTCGCGTTCCTCGAGCGGTCGCAGCCGCAGCTCGGTGCCGCCGGCGGTGGCGAACAGGACGGGCTGCGGCCGGCCGAAGACGGCCGCCCGGCGGGCCTGGAGCGTGGTCGGACCGTACGGGACCGGGTCGCCCGGCGCGGCCAGCCCGGCCGGGAGCAGCGCGCCGATCCACCCCTCCGGCCGGCCGCCGTCGGCCGGGTGGGCCAGCCGCAGCTCTCCCTCCACCCGGAAGCCGGCCCGCAGCGCGACCAGCCGGGACGCGTGGTTGCCGATCTCGGCCTGCCAGGTCAGCCGGCGCAGGCCGAGCGTGTCGAACGCCCAGCGGGCGACCGCGCGGACGGCGCGGACCGCGACGCCCCGTCCCCGCGCCCAGGGCGCGGTCCAGTAGCCGATCTCGGCCGAGTCGAGCGCGCGGTCGACGGAGACCAGGCCGCACGAGGCGAGCAGCTCGCCGCTGTCGGCGTCGCAGACCGCGAACGGCGCGCCGGCACCCGTCGCCCAGGCCGTCGCGGCGACCGTGGTCACGAACGCGAGGGCGTGTTCGGGCCGGTACGGGCGCGGTACGGTGGTCCAGCGCTGGATGTCCGGGTCCTGGCAGGCGCGGTGCACCGCGTCGGCGTCCGCCGCCCGCCAGGGGCGCAGCAACAGCCCGTCCTCGACGATCTCCACAGGCTCCATCCGAGCCATGGTGCCGGATCGTTCGCGGACGGCGTAACCCGATTAGCGGTTGCTGCCCGCGTGCCCACGGCGTTATGTCGGGTTCCCGGGTCTGGACCGCCGCCACCAGTGACCATCGCCGCGTCGGAGCGCCTACGATGGTTCGAGACCGTCTAGGGGAGCGTTGATCCGTGTCGATTCTGGAAAAGGTCCTTCGCGCCGGCGAGGGCCGCATGGTGCGTCGGCTGAAGGCCATCGCGGCCGCCGTCAACTCGATCGAGGACGACTACGTCAACCTCGACGACGACGAGCTGCGCGGCATGACCGACCAGTTCAAGGAGCGGCTCGCCGACGGCGAGACCCTCGACGACCTGTTGCCCGAGGCGTTCGCGGTGTGCCGTGAGGCCGCCTCGCGGGTGCTCGGTCAGCGCCCCTACGACGTCCAGGTGATGGGCGGCGCGGCGCTGCACTTCGGCAACATCGCCGAGATGAAGACCGGTGAGGGCAAGACGCTGACCTCGGTCATGCCGGTCTACCTGAACGCGCTCGCCGGCAAGGGCGTGCACGTGATCACCGTGAACGACTACCTGGCCGAGCGCGACGCCGCCTGGATGGGCCGGGTGCACGAGTTCCTCGGGCTCACCGTCGGGGTGGTGCTGCCGAACCGGCCCGCCACCGAGCACCGCGCGGCCTACGAGTGCGACATCACCTACGGCACCAACAACGAGTTCGGCTTCGACTACCTGCGCGACAACATGGCCTGGTCGAAGGAGGAGCTGGTCCAGCGCGGCCACTTCTTCGCGGTGGTCGACGAGGTCGACTCGATCCTCATCGACGAGGCACGCACCCCGCTGATCATCTCCGGGCCGGCCGAGCACTCCGCCCGGTGGTACCAGGAGTTCGCCGGGGTGGTGGCCCGGCTCCAGCCCGGCACCGACGGCGAGGGCGACTACGAGGTCGACCACGCCAAGCGCACCATCGCGGTCAGCGAGCGCGGGGTGGCCCGGGTCGAGGACCGGCTCGGCATCGACAACCTCTACGAGTCGGTCAACACGCCCCTGGTGGGCTACCTGAACAACGCCATCAAGGCCAAGGAGCTCTACAAGCGCGACAAGGACTACATCGTCAGCGACGGCGAGGTCCTGATCGTCGACGAGTTCACCGGCCGCATCCTGCACGGCCGCCGCTACAACGAGGGCATGCACCAGGCGATCGAGGCCAAGGAGGGGGTGGAGATCAAGCAGGAGAACCAGACCCTGGCCACCATCACCCTCCAGAACTACTTCCGCCTCTACGAGAAGCTGTCCGGCATGACCGGCACCGCGCAGACCGAGGCGGGCGAGTTCAACAAGGTCTACAAGGTCGGCGTCGTGACCATCCCGACGCACCGGCCGATGGTCCGGATGGACAAGCCCGACGTCATCTACAAGACCGAGAAGGCCAAGTTCAACGCCGTGGTGGAGGACATCGCCGAGCGGCACGAGCAGGGCCAGCCGGTGCTGGTCGGCACCGTCTCGGTGGAGAACTCCGAGATCCTGTCGCACATGCTGCGCCGCCGTGGCATCCCGCACTCGGTGTTGAACGCGAAGTTCCACGCCAAGGAGGCGGAGATCGTCGCCCAGGCCGGGCGCAAGGGCGCGGTCACGGTCGCCACCAACATGGCCGGCCGGGGCACCGACATCCTGCTCGGCGGCAACCCCGAGTTCCTCGCCGCAAACGACCTCCGCCAGCGCGGCCTCGACCCGGTCGAGCAGCCGGAGGAGTACGCCAAGGCGCTGGAGGAGATCCTCCCGACCTGGAAGCAGGCCTGCGACGCCGAGGCGGAGGAGGTCGCCGCCGCCGGTGGGCTCTACGTGCTGGGCACCGAGCGGCACGAGTCCCGCCGGATCGACAACCAGCTCCGGGGCCGGGCCGGCCGGCAGGGCGACCCGGGCGAGTCCCGGTTCTACCTGTCGCTCCAGGACGAGCTGATGAAGCGGTTCCGGGCGGGCGCGGTCGAGGCGGTGATGGACCGTTTCAACATCCCGGAGGACGTGCCCATCGAGTCGAAGATGGTCACCCGCCAGATCAAGAGCGCCCAGGCCCAGATCGAGGGCCAGAACGCCGAGATCCGCAAGAACGTCCTGAAGTACGACGAGGTGCTCAACAAGCAGCGCCAGGTGGTCTACGCCGAGCGCCTCCGGGTGCTCAACGGCGAGGACCTCTCCGACCAGGTCCGCAACATGATCGACGACACGGTCGGCGCGTACGTGGTGGGCGCCACCAGCGACGGCTACGCGGAGGACTGGGATCTCGACCAGCTCTGGTCCAGCCTGAAGCAGCTCTACCCGGTCGGCGTCACGGTCGACGAGTTGGAGGAGGAGGTGGGCTCCCGGGCCGGCCTCGACCAGGACTTCCTGCTCGCCCGCCTCAAGGAGGACGCGCACGCCGCGTACGACCGGCGCGAGGAGACCCTCGGCGAGGAGGCGGTCCGCCAGTTGGAGCGGATGGTCCTGCTCCAGGTGATCGACCGCAAGTGGCGCGAGCACCTCTACGAGATGGACTACCTCCAGGAGGGCATCAGCCTGCGGGCGTACGCCCAGCGCGACCCGGTCATCGAGTACCAGCGCGAGGGCTTCGACATGTTCGCCACCATGATGGACGGCATCAAGGAGGAGACGGTCGGCTTCCTCTACAACCTCGACGTGCAGGTCGAGGAGGCCGAGCCGGAGGCCGAGGAGGTCGAGCTGCTGGAGAAGCCGGTGGAGATCCGGGCCAAGGGTCTCAACCGCACGCCGCAGCAGCAGGGCCTGCAATACTCCGCGCCCGCCGTCGACGGCGAGGCCGGTCGCGGTGCCCCGGTGATCGAGCGGGTCGAGCAGCAGGCACCGGCGCTGGGCATCGGCCAGCCCGCGCCGGAGCGCCCGGCGGCCTCGACGCCGCGCCGGGCCCCGGCCGGGGCGAGCGGTCAGGCGGCTGCCGCGAGCAGTGCCGCCCGGCGCTCCGCGTCCTCCCAGGTCGACGGCGGTGAGGGCCCGTCCCGGAACGCGCCCTGCCCGTGCGGCTCCGGCCGCAAGTACAAGCGCTGCCACGGCTCGCCCAACGGCGGCAACTGACCCCAGCGTTCGCCCGACGGGCCCCGGCCACCGGCCGGGGCCCGTCGGCGTCCGGTGGCCGGGCGGTCAGAGCACGTCCAGGACGAGGCAGAGCCAGTTGCCGCGGCGGTGTTCCAGGCGCACGGCGATGGCCCAACCGGTGCCGCCCATGCCGGCGAACACGGCGGTGGCCTCCACCGCGCCGGCCCGGGGTTCACAGACGCGCAGCCGGCGCAGGAGCAGGGCCGGCCGGGCGCTGCGGCGGCGGACCGGGGGGACCCGGCGGGCCGCCCGGGTCAGCTCGGCCGACACCTGGGCGGCGGCCTCGGGCAGGCAGAGCGGCCGGAGCTGCCCGGGCGGCCGGAAGCCGTTGACGATCTCCAGGAACGTGCGCACGAACCGGTGGGCCGCCCGCGCGGCCTCGGGCGTGGCGGCGGCGAGCGCGGAGGACGGCGGTTCGCCGGTGGGCCGCCCGGCGGCGATCCCGGCGGTGGACCAGCGCGGCCAGCTGGGAGCGCGGTCCGGCGCCCGGCTGGCGGGGCGATCGGGCTCGCGGCGACGCCTGTCGACCAGGTCGAGCGCGAGCTGGCCGACGTGGCTCCAGACCGCTTCCTCGTCGGTGCAGGGCGGGTCGAGCGGCGGGGCGGGGCGGAGACGGACCGGTGGACGCGGTGCCCGGGGACGGCGGGTGTCAACCATCTCAGCCCTCGAATTCCTACGTTTTCCTGTGTTTGCCTCCGACAGCCTCATCTTCGAGCATGAAGACCGTCAGCGTCAATGGCTCACGGTTCACGGAAGGTCACTCCACGTCGCGTTCGCCCAACGGGTTGCCGCGTACCCACTCGGCGGTCTCGGCGTACTTACGCTCGATGTACTCCTCCAGACGGGCGCGTTCGACCCGCCACTGGCCCCGGCCGCCGATCTTGATCGCGGGCAGCTCACCGCTCCGGACCATGTGGTAGACCTGCGAGTCCGAGACGTTCAGCTCGGCGGCGACGTCGGAGAGCAGCAGGAACCTCGACTCCACGGTGACTCCTGGGGTTGGTTTCGTTTGCCTCAGTTTGCCACCAGCGAGCGACACCCTTCGCGCCCGCTTCGGTGGACACGCCGGTGGGAGGCTTCTCCCCGGCGGGTGCCGGGTGTATGACGGTGTCGGCGTACGGCATGATCGGCGCCCGGAGCCGGCGTCCGCCGGCGAGCGGCGGAGAGTGCGGGGAGAGTGCGGTGACCGACGAGCTTGTCCGGGTGTACCTGCCGGCGACCGTCCCGATGCTGGCCCGGCTGCGGGACGAGGGCCTGGCCGCCGAGGCGGCGCACGCGGTCACCCCGGAGCTGCGCGAGTGGTACGCCGAGGGCGACGAGGAGGAGCTGGAGTACGTGGCCTTCACCCGGGCCGCCCAGGAGGCGTTGCTCCTGCTGCGGGCCGATCCCGGTGCTCCCCGGCGGCGGGTGGTGGTCTCGGCCGACCTGCCGGCCCGCGCGGTGGGTCGGGTCGCCGGCGAGCTGGGGTCCAGCGTGGTCCGGCCGGCCGGGCCGGTGCCGGTGAAGTCCGTCGCCGCGATCCACGTGGACGGCGCGGACGCGGCCGGGGACGTGGCCGCCGCCGCCGACGTGGCGGCGCAGGCGCAGGCCGGTGACCCCGACGCCCAGTTCACCGTCGACGGCGTCGAGGACCACGAACTGGAGTGGTACGACGTCACGGAGCTGGACCTGCTGCTGCGCGACGCCGGCTGAGGGCCGACGGACGGCTCAGGCCGCCGGCTCGTCCTCGTCGTCGTCGACGGCGCGCGGCCCGAGCGTGCGCCCGAAGACGATGAGCGTGGTGAGCGCGCCCACGAAGAGCACCCAGATCGCGTTGTCCACCCGGGAGGTGCCGAGCGCGGTCTGTGCCACCTGGTCGGCCTCGCTGAGCGCGGCGGCCAGGTCGAGCAGCCCGCGCCCGCCGATCCGGATGATCACCTCGGTGAGCAGCAGGAGCAGTCCGGCGCCGGCGCCGGCCACCAGGTACGCCGGCCAGCGCAGCGACGACGCCGCGCCGTTCCGGCGCTCCGCGCGCCGACGCGACCAGGCGAGGTAGAGGTACGCCACCAGGCCGGCGATCAGCCCGGCGAGCAGCGACTCCGTCCGGGACACCCACTTGGCGGCGTCCAGCACCGACTGCTGCGTCTCCCCGGCGCCGAACAGGTCGGACAGCGGGTCCCGGGCGCGGCTGAACAGCACCACGAAGACCTGCGCGGCGAGCGTGGCGGCGGCGAGACCGGCCACCACCCGCGCCTGGCGCGCGCCGGCCGTCGCCCCGCCGATGATCGCGGCGGCGGCCGTGGTGCCGGCGATGGTGTTGGTGGTGGCGTTGTCGGCGTACGTGAGGTTGACGCCCACCGCGGCGGCGAGCCCGACCAGCAGGCCGGCGCCGACGGTGGCCAGGAAGCGCAGCGAGGCGCGGTCCAGCCGGTTCGTGGCCGCCAGCGCGACGGTGGCGCCGGTGACCAGCGCCGCGGTGATCACGCCGGGGAGCGCGTACGCGGAGAGGCTGATCGCGGTGACCCCGGCCGCGGTCGAGGTGATCGCCTCCCGGGTCGACCAGAGCATGGCCACCAGCCAGGCGAGCGACAGCACGGCCAGCGGCAGCGCGCCCGGCGCGTACCCCGGCTTGCTGGCGCCGGTGCCGACCTGGCCGGCGACGGGCGGCGCGTCGGCCTCGGGCCGGTCCGGTTCCGCGGCCGTGGAGCTGCCGGGCTGGTTGCTCATCGTCTCCCTTTCGACGGCTGCCGGATCGCCCCGCACGGGCCTGGCAGGTCACCGGCCATCCAGCGTACGCGTCCCGCGACGCCGCTCCGGCGGGCCCGCCGCGGTGGCCGACAGCCAGGGCTGCCACCGTTCGGCCCGGCGAGTGCTCCGACGAATCGTCGACCAGAAGCTCTCTGTTCTGAGGTTTCGTCGGGTGGGAGCCACTTCTGCCGATGGTCCGGAGAGGGTGGGTGCGTCCGATCTCCCGGCCCGCACCCGGGGAGCGCGGGCTGACGGGAACGTCGCGTGACAGAATCGGCGCAGGTCCCGCCGCCGCGACCGGTCCGCCGCGTGGTGTCCGGCACCCGGCCGCCCGGCCGGTGCCCGCGGGTCCGGTTTCGCCACCGCCGTCGAGATCGCACAGGAGCCTGTGATGGACGCCGTGTTCTCCGTCCCCGAGCCGCGCAACGAGCCGGTCCACACCTACGAGCCCGGCAGCGCCGACCGGGAGCGGCTCCAGCGGCGGCTGGCCGAGCTGGCCGCCGAGCGGATCGAGCTGCCGATGACCATCGCCGGCGAGCAGCGGATGGCCGGCGGTGAGTCGATCGACGTGGTCCAGCCGCACAAGCACGCCCACGTGCTCGGCGTCACCGGGCACGCCACCCACGACGACGCCCGCGCCGCCGTCGAGGCGGCGAAGGACGCCGCCCCGATGTGGCGGGCACTGCCGTTCGAGGAGCGGGCCGCGATCTTCCTGCGCGCCGCCGACCTGCTGGCCGGCCCCTGGCGGGACACGCTCAACGCGGCCACCATGCTGGGCCAGTCCAAGACCGCCGTCCAGGCCGAGATCGACGCCGCCTGCGAGCTGATCGACTTCCTCCGGTTCAACGTCCACTTCGCCCGCCGGCTCCTGGCCGAGCAGCCGATGTCCTCGCCGGGCGTGTGGAACCGCTTCGACCACCGGCCGCTGGAGGGCTTCGTCTACGCGGTCACGCCGTTCAACTTCACCGCCATCGCCGGCAACCTGCCGTCCGCGCCGGCCCTGCTCGGCAACACCGTGGTCTGGAAGCCGGGCCCGACCCAGCAGTTCGCCGCGCACTTCACCATGCGGCTGTTCGAGGCGGCCGGCCTGCCGCCCGGCGTGATCAACATGGTCACCGGGCGCGGCGAGGAGGTCTCCGACGTGGTGCTCGCCGATCCCGACCTGGCCGGCATCCACTTCACCGGCTCCACCAAGGTCTTCCAGCAGCTCTGGCGTACGGTCGGCGAGAACATCGCCCGCTACCGGGCCTACCCGCGACTGGTCGGCGAGACCGGCGGCAAGGACTTCGTGGTGGCGCACACCAGCGCCGACGTGGACGCGCTGCACACCGCGCTGCTCCGGGGCGCCTACGAGTACCAGGGCCAGAAGTGCTCGGCCGCCTCGCGGGCGTACGTGCCGCGCTCGATCTGGGAGGGCGGGCTGCGGGACCGGCTCGCCGCCTCCGCGGACGCGCTGACGTACGGCGACGTGACCGACTTCAGCAACTTCGGGGGCGCGGTCATCGACGACCGGGCGTTCGGCCGGCACACCGCCGCGCTGGAGCTGATCAAGGGGGACGACAGCTGCCGGGTGCTGGCCGGCGGCACCGCCGACGACTCGGTCGGTTACTTCGTCCGGCCGACGCTCTTCGAGTGCTCGGACGCCGCGCACGAGACGTTCACCACCGAGTACTTCGGGCCGATCCTGGGCGTGCACGTCTTCGACGACGCCCGGTTCGACGACGTGGTGGCCCAGGCCGAGTCGATCGCGCCGTACGCGCTGACCGGGTCGATCTTCGCGACCGATCGCCGGGTGGTCGACCAGGTGGCGGAGAAGATGCGGTACGCGGCCGGCAACTTCTACATCAACGACAAGCCGACCGGCGCGGTGGTCGGGCAGCAGCCGTTCGGCGGCGCGCGGGCCAGCGGCACCAACGACAAGGCGGGCTCCTGGCACAACCTGCTCCGCTGGACGTCGCCCCGGACGATCAAGGAGACGTTCGTGCCGCCGACCGACCACACCTACCCGCACATGGGCTGAGGTGTAAGGCGGGGCCCCTTCTTAACAGACGTCTGTTAAGAAGGGGCCCCGCCTTACTGTCGTCGGTCGACGGTCGACGGTGCACTCTGGACCGCCTACGAGTGGCGAAAACGGCAAATCCTGGACGCCAGAGCCGACAAAGTGGCAGCTTAGAGGGCATGGCGGAATCCGGAGTCAACCCGACGGCGGCGGCCCTGCTCGGCCTGCTGCACGACGGCCCGATGACTGGCGGCCAGTTGATGGCCGCCGCCGAGCGCCGGCTGGCGCCGTACTGGTCGATGACCCGCAGCCAGGTCTACCGGGAGCTGCCGGTGCTGGCCGAGAAGGGTCTGGTGCGTCTCGGCAAGCCCGGGCCGCGGATGAGCCAGCCGTATGCGCTCACGGCGGCCGGGAAACGGACATTCTCCCGCTGGCTCGCGGAGAATCCCGGCAAGGACACCATCCGCAACCCGGTGGCGCTGCGGATCGCGTTCGGCAACCTGCACTCGGCGAGCCAGCTCAAGAACCTGTACGCCTCGGCCAACGAGTACCACACCGAGGCGCTGGCGGCGGTGCGCGAGCAGGTCAAGAACGCGAAGAAGGAGGGCGACGGCTACGACGCCAGCGCGCTGGAGTTCGCGGTCGCCTACCATCGCGCGGCGCTGTCCTGGCTGAAGACCGCGCCGGCCGGCTGACCACCTGCGGCGAACGCGCTGGACTAGGCAGTAGTCTTGTCTGTCGTGACCGCTGCCGATTATGCCGAACAGCTCAAGGAACTCGACGCCACGCTGCGCAACATCGAGGCCGTGCTCGACCTCGACAAGCTGCGCGAGCAGAAGGCCCGCCTGGAGCAGGAGGCCTCCGCGCCCGACCTGTGGGACGACCAGGCCAAGGCGCAGGCAGTGACGTCGCAGCTGTCGTACGTCAACGGCGAGATCACCAAGCTGGGGGACCTGCGCTCCCGGCTCGACGACGCCGGCGTGCTGCTGGAGTTGGCCCAGGCGGAGTCCGACCCGGCCGCGCTGACCGAGGTCGAGTCGGAGATCACCGGGCTGACCAAGGCCATCCAGGAGATGGAGGTCCGCACGCTGCTCTCCGGCGAGTACGACTCGCGGGAGGCGCTGGTCGCCATCCGGGCCGGGGCCGGTGGCGTGGACGCCGCGGACTTCGCCGAGATGCTGCTGCGGATGTACCTGCGCTGGGCCGAGCGCCACGGCTACCCGACCGAGGTCTACGAGACGTCCTACGCCGAGGAGGCGGGCCTGAAGTCGGCCACCTTCACGGTGAAGGTGCCCTACGCCTTCGGCACGCTCAGCGTGGAGTCCGGCACCCACCGGCTGGTGCGGATCAGCCCGTTCGACAACCAGGGCCGCCGGCAGACCAGCTTCGCCGGCGTCGAGGTGCTGCCGGTGGTGGAGCAGACCGACCACATCGACATCCCCGAGAACGAGATGCGGATCGACGTCTACCGGTCCTCCGGTCCGGGTGGGCAGAGCGTCAACACCACCGACTCGGCGGTCCGGATCACCCACATCCCGACCGGCATCGTGGTCACCTGTCAGAACGAGAAGTCCCAGCTCCAGAACAAGGCGTCCGCGCTGCGGGTGCTCCAGGCCCGGCTGCTGGAGCGCAAGCGGCAGGAGGAGCAGGCCAAGATGGCCGGTCTGAAGACCGACGCCGCCGGCTCGTGGGGCGACCAGATGCGGTCGTACGTCCTGCACCCGTATCAGATGGTGAAGGATCTGCGTACCGAGCAGGAGACGGGCAATCCGTCCGCGGTCTTCGACGGTGAGCTGGACAGCTTCATCGAAGCGGGTATCCGCTGGCGGAAGCAGCAGCAGCTCACCGCTGACAGTGCGTGATCACCCTCGAACGCAGCGCGTCATCGATCTCGGTCTGACCCGGTAAATCGATGACGCGCACCGCATCTGAGGGGCGTGGGGCTTGGCTCTGCGGTTACACCGCGTAGACTCTCGACCCGTGATTCAGCTTGAGCAAGTGACGAAGACGTACCCGAAGGCGTCCCGGCCTTCGCTCGACAACGTGTCCGTCTCGATCGAGAAGGGCGAGTTCGTCTTCTTCATCGGTCCATCCGGCTCCGGCAAGTCCACCATCATCAAGTTGCTGCTGCACGAGGTCACGCCCAACAAGGGCCGCGTCGTCGTCAACGGCAAGGACGTCACATCGATGCGTTCCTGGAAGCGACCCCACTTCCGGCGTTCCATCGGCTGCGTCTTCCAGGACTTCCGGCTGCTGCCGAACCGCACCGCGTACGAGAACGTGGCGTTCGCGCTGGAGGTGATCGGCAAGACGAAGGCGGTCGCCCGTCGGGTCGTACCGGAGGTGCTGGAGCTGGTCGGTCTCGGTGGCAAGGAGCACCGCTACCCGCACGAGCTCTCCGGTGGTGAGCAGCAGCGTGTGGCGGTGGCCCGGGCGTTCGTGAACCGGCCGCTGATCCTGCTGGCCGACGAGCCCACCGGAAACCTGGACCCGGACACCTCGATCGAGATCATGCGCCTGCTGGACCGGATCAACCGCACCGGCACGACCGTCGTGATGGTCACGCACGACTCCAACATCGTGAACCAGATGCGGCGCCGGGTGATCGAGATCGAGAGCGGCCGCATCGTGCGCGACCAGGCCCGCGGCGTCTACGGCTGAGCCGACAAGGCAGACCGAAGACCCCGACGACGAACACCTCACGCCGGAGAGCCGGAGGAATATCCCGATGCGGATGAAGTACGTCCTGTCCGAGGTACTGGTCGGACTGTGGCGCAACGTCACCATGACGGTCGCCATGATCATCACCATGGCGGTGTCGCTGTTCATGCTGGGCGGCAGCGGCCTTCTGTACCAGAAGGTCGGCGACATGAAGGATCTCTACTACGAGAACGTCCAGGTGTCGATCTTCCTGAAGACCGACGTCCAGGAACAGCAGCGGACCGACCTGGAGACCAAGCTCAACGCCGACCCGCTGGTCAAGGACGTCACGTACGTCAACAAGGACGAGGCGTACAAGCGCTTCCAGCAGATGTACGCCGACGCGCCCGACCTGGTCAACGCGGTCAAGCCCGACCAGCTGCCCGAGTCGTTCCGGCTCACGCTGAACGACCCGCAGCAGTACAAGCAGATCTACGACCAGTACAAGACCGCCGAGGGCATCGACACGATCGTCGACCAGTCCAAGCTGCTCGACAAGGTCTTCGGCGTGCTCACCGGCATCCAGAACGGCGCGTTGGCGCTGGCCATCGTGATGGCCGCCGCCGCCCTGCTGCTGGTCGCGAACACCATCCAGGTGGCCGCGTACAGCAAGCGCCGTGAGGTCGCGGTCATGAAGCTGGTCGGCGCCTCCAACTGGTTCATCCAGGCGCCGTTCGTGCTGGAGGCGGTGGTGGCCGGTCTGATCGGCTCCATCCTCGGCCTGCTCGCGCTGATCGGCGTGAAGACACTCGCGGCCGGCAGCTCGATGGCGGCCCTCGAGGGCCTGATCACCCCGATCTCCTGGTCCGAGATCTTCCTGACCTTCCCGCTGATGGCCGCCGTCGGTGGCCTGGTCAGCGCCATCACGGCTTGGGTCACGCTCCGCTTCTACCTGCGGGTCTAGTTACCGTACGGCTCTCCGCGAGGGGCCCTCCCGTGCCGGAACAAACGGCGCGGGAGGGCTCTTGTGGTTCCGGTAGCATGATCTTCGCTCGTCGGCCGCCGGCCGGGGAGCCGGCGGAAAGGGGGTGGCGCCGATGCCACGGGAAAAGGGTCGCAAGGTGGTCGCCTCCAACAAGAAGGCGCGGCACGACTACGCCATCCTCGACACGTACGAGGCGGGCATGGCGTTGACCGGCACCGAGGTGAAGTCGCTGCGGGCCGGTCGGGCGTCACTCGTCGACGCGTTCGCCCAGGAACGCGACGGCGAGCTGTACCTGCACGGCATGCACATCCCGGAGTACACGCAGGGCACCTGGACCAACCACGAGCCCCGGCGGACCCGCAAGCTGCTGCTCAACCGGTTGGAGATCGACCGGCTGATCGGCAAGACCCGCGAGGGCGGCCTCACCATGGTCCCGTTGCAGGTCTATTTCTCGGACGGCTGGGCCAAGGTCGAGATCGCCCTGGCCAAGGGCAAGAAGTCGTACGACAAGCGGCAGGATCTGGCCAAGCGGGACGCCGACCGGGAGATCCAGCGGGCGGCGGGCCGGCGCGGCAAGGGAATGGACGACTGATTCGTCACGTTCGTCCGGTTCAGCGCGTCCGACCGGGGCTCGGGATGAAACCCGTTGCGGGAGGCGTTAGGCTTGTCAGTGCCACCACATGGGTGGCCTGTCGAGGGGGTGACTGGTTTCGACTTCGTACGCAGCGACAGGGGAAGCGAGCCGAGGAAGCCGACGTCGTCTCGAGAATCGGTCGTCGGAAACCAATAAGCGCCAAGAACAATCGCGCTGACTTCGCTCTCGCCGCCTGAGGCGAGTAGCAAGTCTGTCGGCCTGGGAGCGCCTTCGACCCAGTTAGCCGGCATCAGCTAGAAGGCTGGCCAATCGGACCCGGTCGCGGGGTCCGTGCGGCGAGATCAATCAGCGACTGGGCCCGTCACACCAACTTGCTCGCGTGAGCGGTGGGGCCGAGTAGAGGCACAGCGAGCTGCGCTCGGAGAAGCCCTGACAAACCGGCGAAGGACCCGGGTTCGATTCCCGGCACCTCCACCACCTTGACCTGTGCGCCCCGGTCCACCGGACCGGGGCGCACAGTCGTCTGTGCCGCCCGCACGAGCGGTGTTAAGCGGGGCCCCTGCTATGCGGAATGCGTTAAGCGGGGGCCCCTCCTTACTCCTGGGAACCGGAGGTGGGGGATCGGCGTCTGATCCGTATGCGCCGATCGATCGCCCTGCTCGGGCTGCCGCTGCTGGTCCTCTCCGGATGCGCCGCGCCCGGCGTCGGGTCGGGCGCGCCGCCGCCCACCGGCCCGGACCAGCGCCCCGCGTTCACCCAGCGCGCCGACGAGGTGGCCGCGCGGTGGCGCCCCGGACCGCAGTGGCGCGACGGGTACGTGCCGCTCCAGGACGCCACAGTCCTCGGCGGCGATCCCGGCTTCACCGAGGAGACCAGGGCGGCGTTCGCCGCCGGCTGGTACCGGGACCAGATCGCGATGCCGACCGCCGCTCCGCCGCAGGGCTCGATCCGCTTCCCCGACGGCGTGCTGCGGGTGCCGCTGGTCAGCGCCGCCGACGCGTACGCCCAACTGGACCGGGGTGATCCGCCGCCCTGCGACGGTCGCCCCCGTGGACCGGAGCCGGCCGACACGACCGCCGCGCCGGGCCCGGACGACCCGGTGTCGACCACCGCGCCCACCCCGTGCATCCCGCTCACCGTCACCTCGGTGCGGCTGGGCAGCGCGTCGGTGTGGACCAGCCGGGGCCGGGCCGACGTGCCTGCCTGGCTGTTCACCGTGACGGAACTGGCCGCACCGGTGGCCCGGCTGGCGGTCGCGCCGCGCGCGGTCGGCACGGTGCCCAGCGGGGCGGCGGACACCGGCCCGTTGCCGGCGGGCCTGGTCGCGGCGCAGGAGCTGCGGGCGGTGGCGGCCGACCGGCTCGACTACCTGGTCGGCGTCGGCGTCTGCGACGGCGCGCCGACCCCGCTGGTACGGGAGGGAGCGGACGTGGTGGTGGTCGGCGCCGCCGTGGTCCCCGCCACCGGCCCCTGCACCATGCAGCTCGCGTTGAAGCCGGTCAGCGTCACGCTCACCGCCCCGCTGGGCGACCGTACGGTCCTGGACGTCGGCAGCGGCGCGCCGCTGATCGTCCGCTCCGGCGGGTGAGGGGTCACAGGATCCGGGGTACCTCGGTGCTGATCGGCACCGGCAGCACCGTGGGCCGGTCCGCGGCCAGCGCCCGGGCCAGCGCCGGGCCGAGCGCGTCCGGCGACGCCACCACCTCGGCCGCGCAGCCGTAGCCGTGGGCCACCGCCGTGAGATCCAGTCCGGGCAGGTCCAGCGCCGGTACGCCCGGGGTGTGCTTCAGCTCGGCGAACGCCTTCAGGATCGCGTACTGCTGGTTCACCGGGACCACGACGGGCAGCGCAAGGCCCAGCCGCGCCGCGGTCCACAACGCCTGCACCGAGTAGTGGACCGAGCCGTCACCGATCACCGCGACCACCGGCCGGCCGCGCCCGGTGTCCCGTTCGGCCAGCGCCAGGCCCACCGCCGCCGGCAGCCCGAACCCGAGTCCGCCGCTGGCCATGGTGAAGTACGAACGCGGCCGGTCGATCCGCAGCCGGCGGCGCAGTGCGGCCAGGTTGGACGGTGACTCCTGCACCAGCACCCCGTCCGCCGGCCAGGCGGCGGCCAGCGCCGCGAAGAGCACGTCCGCGCTGGGCGGCTCGGCCGGCTCGGGCGGGGCGGGCGGATCCCGGGGCGGCGGCGCGGGCGGGTCGGCCGGCGGGAGCAGCTCCCGCAGCGCGGCCAGCACCAGCTTGGCGTCGCCGAGCAGGCTCTCCCCGACCGGGGCCCGGCCCGCCTCGTCCGGGTCGTCGGTGACGTGCAGCAGCCGGGCGTCGCCGGGCAGGTAGTCGCCCGGCACGTGCGGGTAGTAGCGGAACACCGGGGCGCCCACCACCAGCACCACGTCGTGACCGCGCAGCGCCGCCGACAGCGGCCCGATCGCGTACGGCAGCACGCCCCGGAACTGCGGGTGGTCCTCGGGGAAGACGGCCCGTTCCGGTGCCGGGGCGGCCCAGACCGGGGTGGCCAGCCGTTCGGCCAGCGCGACCGCCTCCGGCCAGGCGTCGGCCCGGTCCACTGCCGCGCCCAGCACCAGCACCGGGGCGCGGGCGGTGGTCAGCGTGGTGGCGAAGTCACGCAGCCGGTCCGGGTCCGGCCCGATCCGGGTGGCCACGGTCCGCACCGGTGGTGGCGGGTCGGCGGGCCGGTCCCAGTCGTCCATCGGCAGGGACAGGAAGACCGGCCCGGCGGGCGGCTGCGCCGCCGTGGCGTACGCCCGCATGAACGCCGCCGGGATGTCCTGCGCGCGGGCCGGCTCGTGCGCCCACTTGACGTACGGCTGGGCCAGCTCGACCGCCCGGGGGCTGGCCAGGCGCGGCTCGATCAGCAGCATCTCGCGGGTCTGCTGGCCGGCGCTGACGATCAGCGGGGTCCGGTTGTGCCAGGCGGTGACCAGGTTGCCCATGCCGTTGCCGGTGCCCGGCGCGGTGTGCAGGTTGACGTGCGCGGGCCGCCCGGTGCCCTGCGCGTAGCCGTCGGCCATGGCGACCGCGGACGCTTCCTGGAGCGCGTGCACGTAGTGGAAGTCGGCCGGGAAGCCGGCGAGGAACGGCTCCTCGGTGGAGCCGGGGTTGCCGAAGACGGTGGTCAACCCGAGCGCGCGCAGCAGGTCGTGGGTGGCCTCGCGCACCGTCGCCATCGCCGGCTGCCTCCGTCCCTGGCCGAGAGCGTCGGAGACGGCCCGGTGCACAGCCCCGACCCACCGAATCTAGCGGGCCGGGCGCGGCTTTTCGGGCGCTTCGCCCCGGCTCAGGGCAGCGGGAACGGCAGCGTGATGCCGTCCAGCGTGGTCCCGCAGGGGCAGTCCCGGGTGGTGGGCAGCGCGGCGACCGCGTCCAGCAGCAGCTCGCGCAGCCGGTCGGTGTTCTCCGCGAAGACCCGGAACACCTCCTCCTGCGTGACCGACTCGCCCGCCTCGACGCCCGCGTCCAGGTCGGTGACAAGCGCGATGGACGAATAGCAGAGCGCCAACTCGCGGGCCAGCACCGCCTCCGGGTACCCGGTCATGTTGACCACCGCGCCGCCCATCGAGGTGAACCAGCGAGACTCCGCACGGGAGGAGAAACGCGGGCCCTCGACCACCACCACCGTCCCGCCGTCCACCGCCGGCACGTCCCGCCGGGCCGCCGCGTCCAGCAGCGTCCGCCGCCCGGCCGGGCAGTACGGATCGGCGAACGAGACGTGCACCGCCCCCTGGTCGTAGTAGGTCTGCGCCCGCCCGCTGGTGCGGTCGATGAGTTGGTCCGGCACCACGAACGTGCCCGGACCCAGCTCCGGCCGGAGCCCGCCGACCGCACAGGGCGCCAGCACCTGGCGTACGCCGAGGGAGCGCAACGCCCACAGGTTGGCGCGGTAGGGGATCAGGTGCGGGGGGTGCCGGTGGTCCCGACCGTGTCGCGGCAGGAACGCCACCCGCCGGCCGCCCACCTCGGCGACCGTGATCGGGTCCGACGGTGCGCCGTACGGGGTGTCCACCACGTGCTCCACGCCGTCGAGCAGGGCGTAGAGACCCGACCCGCCGATCACCGCCAGTTCCGCCTGCGCCGCCATCCGGTCCTCCCTCGATCCGTCGCGATCACCCGACGGTCAGACCTTAGCCAGCGGGCGGGACGCAAGCTATGGTGCGTGACATGGCGTTGACAGCGTGGACGGTCGACGACGGAGGGCCCGCGCGGGCGCACGGCTGACGGGTGTCGGACATGCAGGGTGAGGGGCAGGCGATCGGTGGCCGAGCCATGGAGTCGATGACCGGACGGCTGCTGGTCGCGACACCCGTGCTCAAGGACCCGAACTTCGACCGTACGGTCGTGCTGCTGGTCGCCCACGAGCCCGGCGGCGCGCTCGGCGTGGTGCTGAACCGGGCCACCGAGGTCCCGGTGGCCGACGTGCTCGGCGACTGGAGCGACCTGGCCCGCGAGCCGGCGGTGCTCTTCGAGGGCGGCCCGGTGCAGCCCGACTCGGCCATCTGCCTGGCCCGCATGCGCCACCCGGTCCAGCCGGTCAAGGGCTTCCACCGGGTCTCCGGCGCGGTCGGCACCATCGACCTCTCGGTCGACCCGGAGAAGCTGCGCGACGCGGTCGGCGGCATCCGGGTCTTCGCCGGCTACTCCGGCTGGGGCGCCGGCCAGTTGGAGCGGGAGATCGAGGAGGGGTCCTGGTTCGTGCTGGACGCGCTGCCCGGCGACGCCTTCGTCGACCGGCCGGACGATCTCTGGCCGATGGTGCTGCGCCGGCAGGGCGGCATGATGGCGGCGGTGGCCCACTTCCCGCCGGACGTGGCGCTCAACTGACCCGGCCGGGGGGACCCCCGCGAGATGACCATGGCGGGCGGCGTGTGTATAGTTCTTCCCGTGCCCGGGCGACCGGGGACGACCGCAAGGGGCCGTGGCGCAGCTGGTAGCGCACCACACTGGCAGTGTGGGGGTCAGGGGTTCGAGTCCCCTCGGCTCCACCCTTGAGTCAACAGGTCAGCGGCCTGGTCGATCATCGACCGGGCCGCTGATTCGTTTCCGCCGGGGTGGGTGCCGACGGTAGCGGCAGTGGCCGGAGATCACGCTCGTCGAGGCCGCCATATCAGAGTATGGTGTTTGTGTGGCAACGAAGAAGGTGACGGTCACTCTCCCAGAGGAACTGGTCGCGGCGCTCGGTGCGGCGGCCCAGGAGGACGGGGTTCCCCTGTCCCGGCTGGTCGCCAACGCGGCCGAGAGCGAACTCCGCCGGCGTGTCGGCCGTCGGTTGGTGGCCGACTGGCAGGCCGAACACGGTGCCTTCACGGCGGAGGAGCTGGCCGCAGCCCGCGCGGAAATGGCCTCTGCCGACGCCCAGGCACTCAGCGCGCCGGGTCAGGCGGCGGCGTGAGCATTCCCTACGTCTACGACGCCGGGGCGCTACTCGCGATCGACGGGAACGACCGGCGGATGTGGGCGATCCACCACCTGGCGCTGGAGGACGGGCGGCGTCTCCTGGTTCCCTCGGTCGTGGTGGGCCAGGCCTGGCGTGACGCCCGCCGCCAGGTCCAGCTCGGTAGATTCCTGCACAGCTGTGAGGTCGTTCCGGTCGGTCTCGAACTGGCCAAGGCAGCCGGTGTGTTGTGTGGCCGGGCCGGCTCCCGCGACGTCGTCGACGCGACGGTGGTCACCGTCGCGCTGGCCCACGGCGCCGTCGTCTTCACCTCCGATCCGGACGACATCGCACAGCTGTCGGCCGCGTCCGACGTCAAGCCGGGGCTGGTCATCCGCCGCCTGTGACCGCCTGGTGCCACGAGGTCGAGCGGCCGGCGACCACCAGGGCCCAGCAGAGCGCGCCGAACCCCGCCGTGCCCGCCAGCGCGCGGACCACGTTCCAGGCGACCCAGGTGGCCTCGAACCGCTGCCGGGCGGCGTGGAGGTCGGACGCGCCCGCCGCCGCCAGCGCGTCGTTCAGCGGCACGTTGACCGCGATCGTGACGCCGACCGTGATCAGGTTCAGAACGAGCCCGGCGATGAGCCACGGCAGCGCCGGACGATTCGCGCCGTGCCCGGCCAGGATCGCCGCCAGCGCGGCGAGCAGCGGCGTACCGAGGAAGAGCAGCAGGAACCAGCCGTTGACGATGGTCACGTTGATCCGCTGCATCGCGTCGACGAACGTACGGTCGTCGGCCCCGCGTAGCGCCGGCATGACGGCGTAGGCGAACGCGGCGAAGAGCCCGGCCATCAGCCCGGCCCCGACCGTGGCCCCGATCATCGACAGTTGCTGCACGAGTCGCATGCGCCCAGTCAACCGCCGTCCGGTGGGACGGCCCATGGCCAGGACGCGCGATCCTGTGTGTAATCGTCTCCGTGGACGCCGTCACCGGGCTGCTCGACGGGCCCCGGGCCCGGGGCGCCTTCCTGCTCCGCTCGATGCTGACGCCGCCCTGGTCGATGCTGATCCGGGACGAGGCGCCGCTCACCGTGGTCGCGGTGGTGCACGGCGACGCCTGGCTGGTGCCGGCCGAGGCCGCCGCCACGCGGCTCGGCACCGGGGACGTGGCGATCGTGCGCGGTCCGGCGCCGTACACCGTCGCGGACGATCCGGCCACGCCGCCGCAGGTGGTCGTCCACCCGGGCCAGCGCTGCACCACGCCGGACGGGCAGGATTTGTACGAGATGGCCCGGCTCGGCGTCCGTACCTGGGGCAACGGCCCGGACGCCCGGACAGTGCTGCTCACCGGCACGTACCCGGTCCGGGGTGCGGTCGGCCGGCGGCTGCTGGACGCATTGCCGGCGCTCGTGGTGGTCCCGCGCGCGTCCTGGGACTCGCCGCTGGTGCCGCTGCTGGCCACCGAGATCGTCAAGGACGACCCCGGCCAGGAGGCGGTCCTGGACCGCTTGCTCGACCTGCTGCTCATCGCCGCGCTGCGGGAGTGGTTCGACCGGCCGGGAGCGGCGGCACCCGCCTGGTACCGGGCGTACGCCGACCCGGTGGTCGGGCGGGCCCTGCGGATGCTGCACCATGATCCGGCCCGGCCGTGGACCGTGGCGTCGCTGGCGGCCGGCGTCGGGATCTCCCGGGCGGCGCTGGCCCGGCGCTTCACCGGGCTGGTCGGCGAGCCGCCGATGTCGTACCTCACCGGGTGGCGGCTGGCGCTCGCCGCCGACCTGCTGCGGGAACCCGGCGCCACAGTCGGCGCGGTCGCCCGGCGGGTCGGCTACGGCAGCTCGTTCGCGCTGAGCGCCGCGTTCAAACGCCGGTACGGCGTGAGCCCGCGCCAGCACGTCGACCGGTCCGCCTAGCCGGTCGGGACGGGGCTGCCCGCCCCGACCGGCGCCGGCTCAGCGGGCCCGGTACGCCTTCGGCAGCCGCATGCCGCGCTCGGCCATGAGCTGTCGGACCCGGTTCGGGTAGTCGGTGATGATCCCGTCCACGCCCAGGTCCATGAGTGCGGCCACGGTCGGCATGTCGTCGCAGGTCCAGGGGATGACCTTGAGCCCGCGCGCGTGCGCGTCGGCGATCATGCGGGCGTCCGGGTAGAACCGGAAGGTCGGGTCGGCGATGGTGCCGTTCTGCGGGAACCCGTAGTTGGGGGAGAGCGCCGTGACGCCGGGAATCGCGTCGGCGGCGCGGACGAGGTCGCCACCGAAGTCGTCCGCGTCGAGCCCGCCCAGCCACGGCGACGCGCCCGGCTGGCCGACCTGGAGGAAGTCGTAGTTGGTCAGCGCCACCAGGGGCCAGCGCGGCGCAAGCCGGTGCATCGCCCGCAGCGCTCCCCAGTCGAACGACTGGATGGTGACCTGCCGCTCGATGCCGGAGCGGCGGATCTCCTCGAAGACGCGCCTGACGAACAGCTCGCGCGGCGCGGTCTGCTCGGGCGCCCCCGCCTCCACCTTGGTCTCGATGTTGAGCGTGATCCCGTACGCGCGGTAGCGCTTCACCAGGTCGAGCACGTCACGCAGCTCGGCCATCCGGACGCCGGCGATCCGCTCCTGCTCCGGGAAGCCCGGCAACTGCTGGTAACCGCAGTCCATCGTCTTGATCTGGGCGAGCGTCAGGTCCTTGATGTACTTCCCGACGTAGGGGTACGTCGGGTCGTCGGGCCGGGCCGGGCCGGTGTCCCGGCACTTCTGCGCGCTGACCTGACGGTCGTGCGTGACGACGACCTTCTCGTCCCGGGTGACCTGGGTGTCCAGCTCCAGGGTGGTGACGCCGAGCCGCATCGCCTTGGCGAAGCCGGCCAGCGTCTCCTCGGTGGTCATGCCGATGCCGCCACGATGGGCCTGCAGGTCGAAGTGGGTCCGCTGCGGCGGCGCCCCGGGCCGGGTCGCCGGTCCGGCGTGGGCGGCCGTCGGCACGGCCAGCACCGCACCGGCGACCAGTGCCGTCATGAGTCGACGGACGGACATGGTGGAACCTCCGCTACCTCGGTTGATGGAGCGCAGCCGACGCTAGGTGCCCGAGGCGGTGGGGACCGTGGCGACCAGGTGAGGGGAGGATGAATGGTCCCGGTCGGGCCACCCGTCCGGGCGGCCCGACCGGTGGGCGTCAGCGGGGACGCCGGGTCTTCGGCAGGTCGAACTGGTCCGCCCGGCGGCAGTCCTTCGGGCCGCCGACCGCACCCGGACCGACCCGGTCGAGGGCCTGGCGGGCCCGGTGCCGGCCCAGGTTCCAGGCGTACCAGGGGTCGGGCTGGTCGAGGTCGTCCGCGATCCAGCTCAGCGTGCAGCGGCGGACCGGGTCGGGGAGCCGGGTGAGGGCGGGGGTGGCGTCGGCGGACAGCGCGCGCAGGTACCAGGCGTCGATCTTGCCGGTCTGCTCGTACCGGAGGGTGTTGCGCCGGGCCGCGTAGTCCTCCGGGTTGAGCACCGCGAGACCGAGTAGCATCGCCACCGCCAGCGCCACAGTGGTGCCGGGGATCCAACTGCCCCGCCACCGTACGCCGGCCGCCAGGATCATCAGGAAGACCGCGCCGAGCAGCAGCTCGAACGCCATCACGAAGATCCGCTCGCCGGTGAAGCTGTAGACCTTCTGGTACGTCCACATCCGGGACAGCGCGGACACCACGATCACCACGCTCAGCGCGCTGAGCAGCCCGAGCAGGACGCGCAGCAGGATCCGCTCGACCGCCCGTTCCCGGCCGGCCCAGCGGCTCACCGCGCCGAGCACCGCCACGGTCAGCAGCGTGACGAAGAGCAACTGCCAGAAGCCGCTGCGGGCGTACTCCGCGTAGCTGAGCCCGGCGACGTTCCGCACGTGCCGCTCGCCGCCGAAGAGCACGGTGAACTGCACCACCACGAAGCCGGCGAAGAGCAGCGTCAGCGCCGTGATGGCCGGCGCCCACTCCAGCAGGCCGAGTCGCCGCCCGCTCGCCCGGTCCACGGTGGACAGGTCCGGCGGGGCGGTGAGCGTGTAGACGGCGGCGACCGCGATCAGCCCGCCCACCGCGGCCAGGAACAGCCCGCGGAACACCGTGCCGAGGTCGACCGCGGGCACCACCGCGCCGAGCGCCTCGGAGAACGCCGCGTCGGCCGAGGCGAGCAGGCTGCCGAAGACCACCAGCACCACCACGGTGGCGACCACCGAGACGGTGACCTTGCGGACGGTCGCCGTCTCCGCCGAGACGGCGACGTGCCGGCGCACCCAGGGCAGGCCGCGGAACGCCGCGAACGGCGTGGCGGCCAGGCCGAACAGGATCGAGCGGACCAGCCGGCCGCCGACGATCGCCAGCGTGGCGCAGCCCAGCGCGCCGAGCACGCAGAACGTCACCAACCACCAGGCGTTGCGGAACGCCGGCACGGCGAGCAGGGCCAGGGACGCCGCCGCCCAGCCGGCCCGGATCAGCCGGTCGGCGCGGGGCAGCTCGGCGGCGCGGGTGCGGACCGCGAACAGCACCCCGAGGGTGAGCGTGAGCCAGCCGAGGAACCAGCCGATGCCGACCCGGCTCAGCGGGACGAAGAGCGCGCTGCCGAGCGCGCCGGCGAGCACCGCGAGCGGCACCGCGCGGCCGGTGGCCGGTTTCGGGCCGGGCCAGCGCGCACCCAGGAACGAGGTGCGGGGCGTCCGCGGTCGGGGCGCCCAACCCGGTGTCGGCGGGTGGTTGACCCACTGTCGCATGTCCTGGTGCCCCGGCCCGGGCACCGCGGGCGCCGCGCCACCGTGGACCGGTGGAAAGACATGCCCGGTGGCTGCCGTCGGGGTGCCCGGGCCGCCCGTCGGCGCGGCCGACCCGGCCAGGGCGACCGGCGTGCCGGGGGCTGGCGGGGTGGCGACCGGCGTGCCCGGGGCCAACGGCGTGCCGGCCGGTGTGGTGGCGCCCGTCGGCGCCGGCGTGCCGGGCGCCGG
>NZ_PYPS01000018.1 GCF_003027925.1 Micromonospora sp. RP3T | reverse complement strand
CACCACACCCCCCTCCCCACCTACCCCTTCCAACACCAGCAGTACTGGCTCACTCCCTCCACGGACACCGATCCGGCGGACCTGGGGCTCGACGCCACCAGCCATCCGCACCTGGCCGGGTCGATCACCCTGCCCACCGGCGAGACCGTCTTCACCGGCCGCATCACACCCCGCACCCACCCGTGGCTCAACCAACACACCATCCTGGGCACATCGATCGCCCCCGCCACCACACTGCTCGACCTCACCCTGCACACCGCCGCCACCCTCAACTGCCCCCACCTCACCGAACTCACCATCGAAGCGCCGCTACCGCTGTCCCCGACGAGTGCGACGAACCTGCAGGTCGAGGTGGACGGCTCGGACGCGGCCGGGCAGCGGAGCATCACCATCCGCTCGCGGCCGCAGGGCTCCCCCGGGGCCGCGTCGTGGACCACCCACGCCACCGGGCTGATCCGCGCGGAGCTGCCGGAGCACGACCCCGACGCGTACGGGTGGGCCGCGCAGTGGCCGCCGGCGGCGACCCCGCTCGACCTCACCGGCGTGTACGAGGACCTGGCCCGGAAGGGATACGACTACGGTCCTGCCTTCCGCAACCTGCGCGCCGTCTGGCGCGCCGGTGACGACCTGTTCGCCGAGGTGGCCCTGGACGCCGACCGGCACGACGAGGCGGAGCGGTACGCCATCCATCCCGCGCTCCTGGACGCCTGCATGCACGCCCTGGCCCTGGACGGCGGCAGCACCGGCGACCAGGTGCTCATCCCGTTCTCCTGGAGCGGCATCACGTTGCTCGCCACCGGCGCGACCTCGGTGCGGGTGCGGCTCGCCCCGGCCGGCGAGCACCGGGTCTCCCTCCACCTGGCCGATCCGGCCGGCGAGGGGGTGGCGCGCGTCGAGGCGGTCCTGGTCCGCCCGGTCAGCCCCGCGAACCTGCGCGTCGGTGCTGCCCGGCCCGCCGACGAGTCCCTGCTGGTCCTGCGCTGGGACGCGGTCCGTGACCTGGCCGAGGGCGACGCCGGCCCGCTGGCCCTGCTCGGCGCCGACCGGCTCGGCCTCGAGGCGGGCGGTGTACCGGTGAAGGCATGCGATCCGGCGGATCCGCCGGCCGTCGCGCTGATCTGCGCGACGGAGCCGCTCGCGGCCACCCTCGGACGCGTCCAGGAGTGGCTGGCGGACGACAGGTTCCGCGACACGCGACTGGCCGTGCTCACCCGCGATGCGGTGTCCACCGGGCCCGGCCAGGACGTGGACCTGGACGCGGCGCCGGTGTGGGGTCTGATCCGGAGCGCGCAGAACGAGCGGCCGGGACGGTTCACGCTGATCGACGTCGACGACGACCCCGACTCGGCCGCCGCGCTCTCCGCGGCGGTCGCGCTCGACGCCCCCGAACTCGCCATCCGGCACGGTGTGCCGTACGCGCCGCGGCTGGAGCGGGCCTCGGCGACGCCGGTCCTGGCACCGCCCCGAGCGTCGTCCGCCTGGCGGATCGGGATCGAGGGCGGTGGCGGGACCGTCGACAGCCTGGCGATCGTCGGGTACGAGGAGGCCGACCGGCCGTTGGCGCCGCACGAGGTGCGGGTCGGCATCCGGGCCGTCGGGTTGAACTTCCGGGACGTCCTCGTCGTGCTCGGCATGTATCCCGGCCGGGTGCCGGCGCTCTGCACCGACGGCGCGGGTGTGGTGACCGGCGTCGGGGAGGCGGTTACCGCCTTCACGCCCGGTGACCGGGTGGCCGGCCTGTTCCCCGGCTGCCTCGGGCCGACCGCGATCACGGATCACCGCCACCTGATGCGGGTGCCGGACGCCTGGACGTTCGCGCAGGCGTCCACCGTGCCGGTCACCTTCCTGACCGCGTACTACGGGCTGGCGGACCTGGCGGGCGTCCGGTCCGGCGAGACGCTGCTGATCCACTCGGCCGCAGGCGGCGTCGGGATGGCCGCGCGCCAACTGGCCCGGCTCTGGGGCGTGCGGACGTACGGCACGGCCAGCCCGGCGAAGTGGGGCGCGCTGCGGGACGTGGGCTACGAGGACACACACCTGGCGTCGTCCCGGAACACCGGTTTCGAGGATCGGTTCCGGGACGCGGGCATCGACGTGGTGCTCAACTCCCTGGCGTACGAGTACGTCGACGCGTCGCTGCGGCTGCTGCGCCCGGGCGGGCGCTTCCTGGAGATGGGCAAGACGGACATCCGCGACGCGGCGGCGATCGCCGAGCAGCACGCCGGCGTCACGTACCGGGCCTTCGACATGATGGAGGCCGGCCCGGACCGGATCTGCGAGATGCTGACCGACCTGTCGGCATGGTTCGCGTCCGGCGAGCTGACGCCGCTACCGACGACGGTCTGGGACATCCGGCAGGCGCCGGCCGCTTTCCAGTACGTGCAGCAGGCCCGGCACGTCGGCAAGGTGGTCGTCACCGTGCCGACGACACCCGATCCGGAGGGCACCGTGCTGGTCACCGGTGGCACCGGCGTGCTGGCCCGGCAGATCGCGCGGCGGCTGATCGAGCGACACGGCGTACGGCGCCTCGCCCTGCTCAGCCGCCGTGGCACGGCGGCGCCCGACGCCGGGTCGCTGGTGGCGGAGCTGACCGGGCTGGGCGCCGAGGTGACGACGTACGCGGCCGACGTGGGCGACCGGACCGAGCTGGCGCAGGTCCTGGCCCGGATCCCCGCCGAGCACCCGCTCACCGCGGTGATCCACGCCGCGGGCGTGTCCCGGGACGCCACCGTCGACTCGATCACGGCGGACGATCTCGACACCGTGCTGCGCGCGAAGATGTCGGGCGCACGGCACCTGCACGACCTGACCCGGGACCGGGACCTGGCGGCGTTCGTGATGTTCTCGTCGGCAGCCGGTCTGCTCGGCGGTCCCGGCCAGGGCAGCTACGCGGCTGCCAACGCGGCGCTCGACGCGCTGGCCGCGCACCGGCAGGTCAACGGGCTCAGCGGCACCTCCCTGCCGTGGGGGCTGTGGTCGGTGACCAGCTCGTTCACCGCGCACATGAGCGATGTGGACCTGGCCCGGATGCGGCGGACCGGTCTCGTACCGCTCTCGATCGACGAGGGCCTGGAGCTGTTCGACGCGTCGTTCGACCGGCCGGAGTCGCTGGTCGCCCCGATCGGCGTCGACCTGTCGGCACCACGCGACGCCGTGCCGCCGAAGCTGCGCGGGCTGATGCGCTCGCAGCTGCGCCGTGCCGCCACGGCGACGGTCGAGCCCGCGGAGTCGCTGCTCAAGCGGCTGGCCGACCGGTCCGGCGCCGACCGGAAGCGGGCCGTCCTGGATCTGGTCCGCGCGCACGTCGCGACCGTGCTCACCGTCGACGATCCGGGCGCGGTCGATCCGGCGACGCCGTTCAAGGACCTGGGGTTCGACTCGCTGACGTCGGTGGAACTGCGGAACCGGCTCAGCGCCGGGGTGGAGCTGAACCTGCCGGCCACCATCGTGTTCGACTACGCCACCCCGGCGGCGCTCACCGACTACCTGTGCGATGAGCTCTTCGACGCCGAGCCGGATCCGGCGTCCACGGCGATCGCCCACCTGGAGGCCCTGGAGCAGACCGCGCGGGAGGCCGATCCGGGATCACCCGAGTGGGAGCAGGTGGTGGGGCGTCTGCGGGCGCTGCTCGCCCGGTGGACGGAGACCGGGCAGCCGGACGCCGTACCGGACCAGATCCGCGACTCGTCAGTGTCGGAGATCTTCGACCTGATCGACCGGGAGCTCGGCCGGCCGAACGCCTGATCGGAAACGGTCTCCGGTCCCGCGGGACCGGAGACCGTTCGGGCGGCCGGCAGGGAATCCGCGTGGCCGGTGTGGTGCTGCCGCGAGCCGACCGCGACCGCGTCAGGCGGTTCCGAAGCGGCGGCGCAGCCGGGTCATCGCGAGCGCGGCGTTGAGGGCGGCCCGCCGCAGCGGCAGCACGCGGCGCATCCGCAGCACGGTCAGCACGCTCCAGAGCTGCGACTCGACGACGTGGTCCGGTGAGCCGTGCACGTCGTCGTGTTCGAGGAGCCGGATCCGGGGCAGCGTCCGGGTGAGCCGGTCGACGTCGGAACGCGGGATCACCTCGTCGCGCGTACTGACGACGCAGCCCACCGGGACGCGCACCGCGGCCAGCTCGTCGTCGGTCAGCGCCCAGTCGTGGATCCGGGTGGCGACCGTCGCGGGTTCCACCCCCGTCAGGTGGGCCAGGGTGTCCCGGGTGACCCGGGGGATGCGGCGCTGCCAGTCGGGGTCGGTGAAGAAGTCGTGCACCGGCGCCCCGGCCAGGACGATCCCGCTGATCCGCTGGTCGTGCGCCGCCGCGCGCAACGCGAGGTGGCCGCTGAAGCTGAGCGCGAGCAGGTAGACGTCGCCACCGACGGCGACCGGGCCGAGACCGTCGAGCAGTTCCGGGATCATGCGCCAGCTGTCACGGTCGTACGGCAGGGTGTTCTGACCGACGCCCGGCAGTTCAGCGACCATCCCGGCCATGCCGAGCCGGGCGACCAGCGACAGCGCCGGCGCCCACTGCTCCTTGGTGCTGACGATGCCGCCCATGATCAGCAGCAGCGGCCGCGGCCGGTCCGGCAGCCGGGTGCTCCAGCACCGCAGCTCGCCGCGCGGCGTGTCGACCCGCAGCGGCTCGATGTCCGTGCGCCAGGCGTCGAAGGTGGCGACCGCGTTGTCCAGCGCCTCCCGGCGGGCCGGTCCGTCGACGTACGGGAATCGCGCCATCGTCCAGTGCCGGGCGGCCGCCAGCAGGTCGCCCCGCTCGCGCAGCTCGGTTGCGGACCGCGACCACTCGACTGCCCAGGATCCGGGCTTCCCCTCCTCGTCGTGGTCGATCCGGTCCAGCACGGCCCGGTACTGCTCCGGCGGGATCTGCTGGGCACGGGCGTGCAGGACCACGTACCGCTTGAGCTCCGCGACGTCGTTCATGTCAGCCCTTCGCGAGCTGGCCGGCGAGTTTCCAGGTGCGCTGCTGCTCGGCCTGCGAGTGGATGGCGGACTGGCTGAGAACGACGGCGTCGGCCCCGGCCTCGAAGTACCGCCGGATGCCGGCGGCCACGGTGTCCTCATCGCCGATCAGGGCGACGTCCGCGGGATGCGACACCCCCTCGGCCGCGAACAGCCGCCGGTACGACGGAAGCTCCGGGTAGTACCAGAAGCCCTTGTTGGCGATGTCGCGGACCGTCTCCACCTCGTCGGTCACCACCGCGGGCACGGCGGCGATGATCCGGGGCATCGGCCGGCCGGCCGCCTCGGCGCCCTTGGCCACGTCGGGAATGATGTGTTCGGCGAGCGCACGCGGCCCGGCCAGGAACGGCATCGCGGCGTCGGCGAGCTCACCGACGACCCGGAGCGCCTGCGAACCGACCGCCGCGACGACCACCGGAACGCCGGTGCCGCCCGGCACCACGGTCGGCATGACCGGCTGCGCCGTGATCACCTCGCCGGCGAAGTCGACCTGCTCGCCGCGGAAGGCCTGGCGGAACACCGTGAGCGACTCGCGCAGCCGGCGGATCGGCCGCTCCCATCCGGGGCCGAACGCGGGTTCCATCATGGCTTTCGCGCCGAGCCCGATGCCGAGCGTGAAGCGCCCGCCCGTCGCGGCCTGCGCGGTCTGCGCCTGCGACGCGATGGTGAGCGGGTGGCGGGGCCACAGCGGCACCACGCCGCTGCCGATCCCGATGCCGGGCACCTCACGCCCCACGATCGCCGCCGCGGTGATGGCGTCGTGGTCGAACAGCTGGGAGAACCAGGCCGACGACACCCCCGCGTCGGCTGCCTCGCGGGTCTTCGCGATCAGGGTGTCCACCGCGTTCGTCACCTGCCCGGCGGCGTCGGCGTCGGCGGCGGGGGTGAGTATCACTCCGATGTGCTGCGTCATCTGGCTGGCCCTTCCACGCCTTGACGGAGAGTTTCCTCCGGACCACTCTGGGCATCGACGCTAAAGGGTCGCTTGCGTGCGACCCTCCGGGGCGCGGACCGCGGGCGGGCCCGGCTGGGCCGGCCGGCGATCGATCCACGTCCACTTGACGACCGATCGGTAATCTCAATAGGCTGGTTGCACTTACCGACCGTTCGACAAGTAGCGCGGGAGTTCCGAGAGTGACCGACTCACAGCAGGTGCAAGCGGTCCCGCAGCAGGCGTCCGGCCAGGAGACGCCGTTCGTCTGGACGCGCCGCCACACCATGATCGTCCTCGTCATCTGCGCGGCACTCGTCATGGAGACGATCGATGTCTCGATCATGAATGTGGCGCTGCCGCCCATCAAGGACGAGTTCGGCTTCACCGAGGCGGACCTCAGCTGGGTGGTGAACGGCTACCTGGTGCCGTTCGGCGGCTTCCTGCTGCTGTTCGGACGCGTGGGCGACATCTTCGGCCATCGACGCATGCTGGTCGCCGGCGTGGCGATCTTCGCGGTGGCCTCGCTGGTCGCCGGCCTGGCCCCGAACGGGAACACGCTCATCGTGATGCGCGCCCTGCAAGGTGTCGCCGCCGCGCTGATCAGTCCGATGACGCTGGCCCTGCTGGCGCGGACCTTCCCGGAGGGCCCTCGGGCCAAGGCGATCGCGGCCTGGGGCATGGCAGCCGGCCTGAGTGGCGTGGTCGGCCTGATCGTCGGCGGCCTGCTGACCGTCGGCCCCGGCTGGCGCTGGATCTTCCTGATCAACGTGCCGGTCAGCCTCCTGGTGATCGTCGGCGTGCTGCGCTGGCTCGGCCACGACCAGCGGCCGGCTCGGCGTACCCAGCGCTTCGACCTCGTCGGCGCCATCGTCTCCACCGTGGGCGTGACACTGCTGACCGTCGGTGTCCTGCAGGTCAGCGAGGTCGGCTGGGGCTCCGCACGGGCCATCGTGCCGCTGACCGCCGGCCTGGCGCTGCTCGCGTACTTCGTCTTCCACGAGACGCGGGTGGCCGAGGATCCGCTGCTGCCCGCCTCGTTGATCAGGATTCCCAACGTCGCCGGCGCGAACATCACCCAGGCCCTGGTCGGCAGCGGCATGTTCGCCATGCTGTACATCGCCACCCTGTACCAGCAGGACGTGCTGCACTACAGCCCACTGCAGACCGGCCTGGGCTACATCCCGCAGACGCTTGTCATCCTGGTCACCGCCCAGCAGACGCCCAAGCTGGTCGCCGCGCTCGGCATGCGCCTCGCCGTGGTCGTCGGGGGCGTCATCGCCACTGTCGGCATGGCGCTGCTCGCACTCTCCGGGCCGCAGGGAAGCTACCTGGTCAACATCCTCGGTCCCTCGATCATCATCGGCGTCGGCATGGCGCTGACGTTCCTCCCACTGTCGCTGGCCGCCGGCACGGGCGTACCCGACGACAGGCAGGGCGTGGCCTCCGGGCTGATCAACGTCTCGCGTATCACCGGTGGCGCGCTCGGCCTCTCCGTGGTGGCGGCGGTCGCCGCCGGCTACACCGGCAGCCAGCGGGCGGCCGGAGTGGACGAGGTCACGGCGCTCACCGACGGCTTCCAGGTCGGCTTCCTGATCTCCGCCGGACTGCTGCTGCTGTCCGTGTTCACCGCGCTGCTGCTGCCACCCAAGCCGGCGAACAGTTCCTCGGACGCGGCTGTGAAGTAACCGCGACGTTTCATGAGCGGCAATTCACGAACGATTCGGAAGAACTCGCGGCAAAGCGTTTGAATCGTCACCGACGAGCCACCCGAACGGGTCAGTCAGGCACGGCATAAGGTTGATTGTCGGCACGCCCGGATTACCTCCGATCCTGCACGCCCCCCGTGCACCGACATGGTCACGCTCACAGCTCCGCCCGGCCGACATGCCTCTTGAACTGGAAAGACGCCACAGTGGTGGTCGTGGCACCGCCGCGGTCGACCGAGCTGAGCACTGAGTCAGGCAAGCAACCTTGCCCTCCGCACGATGACCTCTATATCCTACGAGAGATCGATTAACAGCGATGCTGTGGATCAATTTCTTTCGACACGGGATCACATGCCGACCGTCGCTCGGACGTCACCGGCCAGCGCGATGGGTCGTCGAATAGAGCAAAACGGGGGAGAGGGTGGCGCATCGTGACTACACGAGACGCTGAACTGCAGGAACTCATTGACACATTCACTCTCGGCCGGGGCGGGGACGGGACCATCGTCCTGTTGAGCGGATCCGTCGGAATGGGAAAAACCGCACTGGTCCACACCTTCCTCGATCACGTCAGCCGCAGCCGGCAGAGTCGCCAGGATCGGCACTCCCCCTGCGGGCCCGAACCCGACCCGGTCATCCTGACCGCCTCCTGCTCCTTCGCCGAGCGAGCGCTGCCGCTCAGCATGATCCGGCAGTTGTTCGGCAGCCCGCGACTCCCTGCGGAACACCGGGCCCGCGCAGCGGGCCTGCTGGGCGCGCACGCCGTGACCGCCCAGCAGGCCGAATCGGACCGGTCCACCGACGACGTCATCAACGAGTGGCAGGCCACCGTCGCACAGGGCCTGCTCGACATCCTGTTGGAGCTGGCCGGCCGCCGGTGCGTGGTCGTCGCGGTGAACGACTTCGAGCACGTCGACGCGTGGTCCCTGCAGGTCCTGATGTACCTGCTGGTACGGATCAGCACCGCCCGGGTCGTCGCGGTCCTCAACGAGTCCACCGACGCTCGCCCACGCTTCCCAGCCTTGCGGTTCGAGATCCTCCGGCAGCCCCACACCCGCCACATCCGGCTGCTCCCGTTGACCCGTGACGGTGTCGTCACCATGGTCAGCGAGTCGCTGGGCAAGCCGGCCACCGCACGCCTCGCCGGTCCGCTTCACCAGATCAGCGGTGGCAATCCGCTGCTGCTGCGGGCGCTCATCGAGGACTGCGAGCACTCGGCGCTGGGCGGCGACACCCGCGGCGTCGCCGTGGCCGACGCGTTCAGTGAAGCCGTCACCCTCTGCCTGCGTCGGTGCGGCGACGAGGCGATCCGGGCCGCCCGGATCCTGGCCGTGCTCGACGAGCCTCCCCCGCTCCAGCTCCTGGCCCGACTGCTGTCCAGTTCGGTCGAGGTCGCCGGTCAGCTGCTCGACCGGCTCAACGCCGCCGGCCTGCTCACCGGTCTGCAGTTCCGCCATCCGGTGGCCCGGGCGGCGGTGCTGCGCGACAGCCAGGCGCACGAGTTGACCGAGCTGCGTGAGCACGTGGCGGCCGTCCTGCACCGGTCCGGCGCGCCCGCGAGCGCCGTCCTCAACCAGCTGCTGGCAGCCGGGCATCAGACCGCCCGCTGGGCCACCGACCTGCTGCAGCGCGAGGCCCGCAAGGCGTTGGACGCCGAGCGGTACGAGGCCGCGCTGTCCTGCCTGGATCTGATCGGCGACGACGCGGTGTCACCGAAGGAACGGATCCAGCTCGACGCGCTCCGCCTGATAGCCGAGTGGCGGCTGCACCCCTCCGAGGTGACGCACCGGTTCCCTGATCTGCCCGCAGCGGTGCGCGACGGCCACCTGGCCGACCGTGAGGCGGTCGCCGTGGTGCGCAACATGCTCTGGCACGGCCACTTCGACGCCGCGGCCGAGGCCATCCGCGCGCTCGCCCGCCGCAGTCCGGGCGGGGCCGAGCAGGCCACCTTCTTCACCTGGCTGGCCTGCACCTATCCGGGGCTGGCCGCGGAGGCGCCGGTGGTGGGGGCGACCGTGTCGAGCTCCGAGCTGCGCGCCGCGAACCTGCTCAGCGATCTGCTGCTGGGGCAACCGACGCGAGACGCCGCGCTGGAGGCGGACTACCTGCTGCGCAGCTCGTCCCCGACGGACGCCGCCCACTATCCGGTGATCTCCGCGCTGGAGGTGCTGATCTACGCCGGGCACCTCGACGCCGCCGAGCGCTGGTCCGCCGCGCTCATGGACAACGCGGCCCGGGTACGCAGCTCGATCAGCACGGCCGTGCTGTCCGCGCTGCGCGCCGAGGTGGCGCTCCGCCGTGGCGACCTGCCAGCCGTGGTGCGGCATGCCGGATACGCCATGAACGCACTGTCCGCGCCGGGTTGGGGGGTCCGCATCGTCGCTCCCCTGGCCTGTCTGATCGCCGCCCACACGGCGATGGGCGAGCTGGACGAGGCGGCCCACCTGGTGCAGCAGGTCATTCCCCGGGGCATCGCCGAGACCCGGTACAGCTTGCTCTACTGGCACGCTCGCGGTCACTTCTACCTGGCCACGGGGCAGGTACACGCGGCGATGGAGGACTTCCAGGTCTGCGGCGAGACGATGGGGCGCTGGGGCATGGACCGGCCGATGCTGGTGCCCTGGCGTACCGACCTGGCGCAGGCACTGCTGCGCGCCGGCAAGGTGGACCGCGCCCGGACGTTGGCCAAGGCACAGCTCACGCTCACCGACCCAGACGCCGGCCCGGCTCGCGGGATGGCGCTGCGGGTGCTGGCCGCTGCTGCTCCCTCCCCGGAGCGGACGGTAGCGCTGCTCAGCCAGGCCGTCGAGGTGCTGGAGGAGTGCGGCGACACGATCGGGCTGGCCTGCGCGCTCAACGAGCTGAGCGAGACGAACTACGAGATGGGGAAGGCCTCGCGGGCTCGCGTCCTGGCCCGTCGGGCCCGGCGGATGGCGGAGACCTCCCGGCTCCAGCTGGGCGTCCAGTCGGTGCTCGGCGGCGATCCGCAGGGGGTCGGCACCAGCGCCGAGGCCACCGCGACGATCGACGAGACCCTCGCGCTGACCGAGGCAGAGCGGCGGGTGGCCGTGCTGGCCGCGCAGGGATACACCAACCGGGAGGTCGGCCAGAAGCTGTTCGTCTCGATCAGCACCGTCGAGCAGCACCTCAGCCGCGTCTACCGCAAGCTGAACGTCAAGCGGCGCGCCGAGCTGGCCTCCCGGTTCAAGCTGCTGTCACCCTCGGGGATCTCCGGGATGCGGGCGACCGGGTGAGCCGCGCCGGTCCGGCCTCCACACGACGAGGCCCCCGGCGCGGGTACACCGAGGGCCGGAAGCGCTGCCCGGAGAGCCGGTCAGCCGAGTCGCTCCGCCGAGACGGTGATCGCCAGTACGGGGCAGACGGCGGCGGCGTCGTGCACGCCGGCCTCGTGCTCCGCCGCCGGGTGGTCGGTACGGAGCCGCACGATGCCGGTTTCCTCATCCTGGTCGAACACCTCGGGGGCGGCCATCGCGCAATGACCCGAGCTGATGCACTTCTCCGTATCCGCCGCAACGTGCATGAGAATTCCTCTCGTACTGGTCACCAGGTCACCGGCAATTCATGAACGCCGTACACGAAGCCTTCCTCCTTGAATTCCAGTTCACTCGGCTCGACGGCGAGCGCGAGGGTCGGAATCCTGCGGTAGAGGGTGCCGTAGACGGCCTGCAGCTCCACCCGGACCAGCGGTTGGCCGAGACACTGGTGGATGCCGAATCCGAAGGCCAGGTGCTGGCGGGCGTCGCGATGCAGATCGAGCACGTCGGGCCGGGGGTAGACCCGCTCGTCCCGATCGCCGATCTCGGACGGAAGCACCAGCCCCTCACCGGCCCGGATCACCTCGCCGGCGATCTCGATGTCCTCGAGAGCCACGCGCCGCCGTCCGCCGTGCGCGACGGACAGGTAGCGCAGCAGCTCCTCCGTGGCGCGGGCGATCACGGTCGGGTCGTCAGTGTGCCGCAGCACGGCGAGCTGATCCGGGTTGGTGAGCAGGGCCAGGGTGCCGAGCGCGATCATGTCGGCGCTGGTCTCGTGCCCTCCGACCAGCAGCAGCAGCGACATCATGGCGAGTTGCTGGCGGCTCATCTGCCCGGTCTGGAGCTGCTCGACCGCCAACTGGGACAACAGGTCGTCCGCGGGCTCGGCGAGCTTGCGACCGATCAACTGGTCCAGGTATCCGACCAGTTCCATCTGCGCCGCCAGCGCGGTCTCCGCCGCGGTCTCCCGGGCGATCAGCAGGCGGCTGGTGCGCTGGAAGAACTCGTGGTCCTCGTACGGGACGCCGAGCACGTGGCAGATGACAAGCGACGGTACGGGAAGGGCGAACGCGGACACCAGATCGGCCGGTTTCGGGCCGGCCAGCAGGCCGTCGACGAGGTCGTCGACGATGCCCTGCACCGTCGGCCGCAACTGCTCGATGCGTCGCAGCGTGAACGAGGGGCTGAGCATCCGGCGCTGGCGGGCGTGCTCGGGATCGTCCATGGTGATGAAGGTCTGCAGGTCAGCGGCGCGCGCCTGGAAGCTCTCACTGACGTGTGGGTAGCCCGGCAGCAGCGAGTCCGAGCCGATCCGCTCGTCGGCGAGCAGGGCACGTTGCACGTCGTGCCGGGTCACCAGCCACGGGGTGCTGCCGTCCCAGAGCCGGATCCGGACCAGCGGCGCCTCGGCCTGCAGACCGCGCAACCCTGGCGGGGGGTCCAGCGGGCAGCCCTTCGCCCGGGGCATGGGAAAAGCGGGGACGTCATTCTCCACTCGACCGGAAGCGCCGATAGAAGACCGGGTCATGGTGGCTCCTCTGCTTTCGCGCGCTGTAGCCAAACGGCGATATCCAGGCCGTTGCCCGCTCACGCTATCGGAAACCGCGTGGACAAGAAGCCGCGCGACGACCTGATGCGGACATTGGCCGAACCATAGGGGTGAAGCCGCAGAATGTAGGGGTGACCTCCCGGCCATCACCTACCGTTTTTATCCGGAATCGACTTTCGAAGGAGATCGCGAAGTGGCGGACGTGCGAGGGGTACCGATCTCCGACCTGACCGATCCGGTCGCGTGGGGAGTGCACCGCCCGATCGCCGTGCAGACGCCCGGTCCTCAGCCGGTGCAGCCCCGCTACCTGCGGCGCGCGCACGACGAGAGTCTGGCGCGGATGGTCGCCCGAGCCGCTGAGGGCCGCAGTGGCATCGCGGTCCTGGTGGGTGGATCATCGACCGGCAGGACCCGCGCCTGCTGGGAGGCGCTCCATGGGTTGCCGTCGGGCTGGCGGTTGTGGCAACCATCGGACCGCGACGGGCTGGCCGCCGTGCCGACCGACCTGTTCCGGACGGAGCCGCGGACGGTGGTGTGGCTCGACGATCTGCATCAGCACCTGGACCAGCCCGGCGACACCGGCGAGCGGGTCGCGACCGCGCTACGCGCTCTCCTCGCCGACCACCACCGGTCGCCGGTGCTGGTACTGGGTACGCTCTGGCCGACGCACTGGGCGCGGCTCACCCGGGGCGGCTCCCGGTACGTCCAGGCCCGGGCGCTGCTGTCCGGCGCCGACGTCCCGGTGCCCGCCGCGTTCACGGGACCGGCCCGCGTCGACCTGCTCCGCGTGGCCGGCACCGACGCCCGGCTCCGGATGGCTGCGCAGGAAGCGCGGGACGGGCAGGTCACCCAGTATCTGGCCGGGGTTCCGGCGCTGCTGGATAGGTACCGCCACGCGCCGCCGGCGGCCCGCGCGCTGATCCATGCCGCGATGGACGCCCGCCGGTTGGGCCACCGCCCGGCCCTCCCGCTCGCCTTCCTCGTGGCCGCGGCCCCGGCCTACCTGACCGACGCCGACCGGGACGCGCTGCGCGAGGACTGGCTGGAACAGGCGTTGGCCCATGTCGCCGAGCCGTGCCGGGGGGTGCCCGGGCCGCTGCACCGGATTCGTCCGCCGTACCCCGGCCGGCCGGGGCCCGGCGACGGCCTGCGGTACCGGCTGGCCGGCTGTCTCGACCAGCACGGGCACGACACGCGGCGGGGCATCTTCCCACCGGCGGGGTTCTGGGCCGCGGCGGCCGACCACGTCGACCCGGCCGACCAGGCCGCGCTCGGAGACGCCGCCCAGGCACGAGGCCTGTACCGGCACGCCGGCCGGCTGCACCGCAGTGCCGCTCGCGGCAACCGCCGCGGCGTCGCCTATCTCCTGAACGCCCCGGATCCACTGCGTACCGACGACCGGCCGCTGCGTTGGGCCGCTGCGCACGCCACGCTCGAGGATCCCGCCGCGGTGGCCCAACTGCTGGACCGACTGCGGCGGGCGAATGCGAACGAGCAGGTCGCGACGCTGCTCCGACGCGATCCGGCCGCCCACGTCAGCCTGGACGACCCGGCCGCCGTGGCCGGGCTGCTGGTCCGGCTCAGCGTGGTGGGCGCACCCGCTCCGGTCACCGCGCTGGCGCGGCGTGCCGCCGCGCACACCGGCCTCACCGACCCCGCAGCCGTCGCCGGGCTGCTGGACGGCCTGCGCGGGGTCGGCGCCCGCGACCAGGTCGCGGTGCTGGCCCGCCGCGCCGCCGCCGAGGTGGGCCTCACCGACCCGGCCGGCATCGTCCCGCTGCTGGTCGGTCTGCGCGGGGTCGGTGCCCACGACCAGGTCGCGGTGCTGGCCCGCCGCGCCGCCGCCCAGGCCGACCTCAGCGACCCCGCAGCCGTGGCCGGGCTGCTGGACGGCCTGCGCGAGGTGGGCGCGGACGAACAGGTCGCCGCCCTGGCCCGCCGTGCCGCCGCCCACGTCGCTCTCGACGACGCGTTCGCCGTGGCTCAGCTGCTGGACTGGTTCGGCACGTCGGGCGCCCACGACCAGCTCACCGTGCTGGGGGGCCGCGTCGCGACCGACGCCGACCACCAGGATCCGGCCCTGGCGGCCGGGCTGCTGGACGGTCTGCGCGGGGCCGGCGCTGACGACCAGGTGACCGTGCTGGCGAACCGCGCCGCCGCGCACGCCGACCTCACCGACCCGGCCGGAGTCGCCCAACTGCTGGACCGGCTCACCGACCTGGGCGCGCACCAGCAGATCAGCACGCTGCTGGCGCGGGACCCCGCCGCGCACGCCGGTCTCGACCGCCCGACCGCCGTGGCGGCGCTGCTGGACCAGTTGTCCGAGGCGGGCGCGGACCAGCAGGTCGCCGCCCTGGCCGACCGCGCCGCCGCGCACGCCGACCTCACCGACCCGGCCGGAGTCGCCCAACTGCTGGACCGGCTCACCGACCTGGGCGCGCACCAGCAGATCAGCACGCTGCTGGCGCGGGACCCCGCCGCGCACGCCGGTCTCGACCGCCCGGCCGCCGTGGCGTGGCTGCTGCACGAGCTGGGGGAAGCCGGTGCGGACGGGCAGGTCGACGCGTTGGCCGAGCGGGCCGCCGCGCACCTCGGCCTGGATCATCCGATCCTCGTGGCCGGGCTCCTGGACCGGTTGCACGAGATGGGCGCACGCGACCAGGCCAGGACGCTGGCCGGGCGTGCCGCCGCCCACATCAGCCTGGACAGCGCCGCCGCCGTGGCCCAGCTCCTGGGCCGGCTGCACGGGATGGGCGCGCACGATCAGGTGGCGACGCTGCTGGAGCGTGATCCCGCCGCCCAGGTGTCGCTCAGCGACTCGGCCGCGGTGGCCGGGCTGCTGGACCGGTTGCGCGAGCTGGGCGCGGACGATCAGGTCGGCACGCTGGTCGACCGGCTGCCGGCGGAGGGCGAGTTCGACCTCTTCCTGCGGCTCACCGGCGCCACGTACCGGTACGGCCGAGAGCCTGACGGCCGGCCGGCGGATCCCTGGGACTGGTCCGAGGTGGACGCGCACGGCCCGGCACCGTCCGCCTGAAGGGCGGCTTTAGCGGCTGCGCACATGCTGGCGGCAGACACCCAACAGGAGGGACTCCGATGGCCGACAGCATCGCGTTGACCGGGCTCACCGAGATGGTCAACCTGCGCTACGAGGGCAATTCCCCGGACACGCCCGATGTGGGCGACACCGACGCCTACGACACCGTGCTGCTCGACGGCAACGGCCGTAAGGTCGGCACGCTGAGCGGCCGGGGCAAGGTCGCCTACCGACGGCCGACGGACGACCACGTGATGGTCCACTACCGGGAGGAGTTGACCCTTCCGGACGGGACGGTCGCCATCGCCGGCTGGATCGACGCCAACGACATCCAGGCGGGCAAGTGGGTCACCCTCGACGCCCGGGGCGTGGACGGCGCCTACGCGGGCTGGACCGGCGTACGGATGCTGCGCATCAAGGAGCCGCACAAGGTCATGGACGCGGCGGTATTCCTGTTCAACTGAGCGCGGACCTACCGGTGCGGTGGTTGCCCCAGCGGTGGTGGTGCGAGCCGCGAATCCGCTGGGGCCGACCGGGACACCGGCGGCGGGCAACGCCGCAGGGTCCGCAGCCGCCCCGGTCGGGCCGCCGCAGGATCACGAGTCGGCCCGCATGGACGAGGTGAGCGCGCGCCAGATCGCCGACTCGGCCTCGGTCAGCTGACAGCGGGGGCAGCCGGCCTCCGACGGCACCGGTTCCTCGCCGGTGCCCGGGGTGTGGTCGACGGGTTCCCGGGGCCACGCCACCGGCAGGTAATAGGAACTACCGAGCAGGACCAGGCCGGTGACGACACTTTCCCCACCACGGCGGGCCCACCTCACCAGCAGGTTGCCGACCGCCACGAGTGATGACCGAAATTGCGACAACAGCACTCCCGGAAAGGTAGCAGCGATGCCCTTCGACGGCATTGGGGAACCGTCAGGATATGGGCGCTCTCTTGAGGTTTTCTAATTCCGCACTAAAGCCGGACGACAAGGGTCCGTGGTTGACACCGACCAGCCGGCGAATCTAGCCTCAATTGAGGTGCCCGGACAGCTGAGACGCCCATTCCTGCCCGCTCTGGACCGACTGGAAGAGGTGCCGCTTCATGCCTGAGCTGATGGTCGAGAAATGCCGCCTGGAAGGTGGTCCGAAATTCATGCCGGAGCAGTGCCGGACGGCGCTCGTACCGATCGACGAACTCAAGGTGAAAGTACGGTTCAACAACGGCTGGGAGCATTTCGAGCGAGTGGATGAGTTCACCGAGAAAGGGCTCCCGATTTTCCGCTGGACGATGTGCACGAAGGTGGCCGAGTAGGCGCGGCGCCGCCCACCGCACCAGCCTCCGACGCGGTCCGCGGATGCCGCCCCGCAGCGGCCCGGTCCGCTACCCGCTGCCGTACGCCTTCTTCGCCGCGTCCTCCAGGCGCTGCGCCACCACCCGCGCGTCCAGGCCCTTGGCGAGGAACTCCTGGAGCAGCACCCAGAGTGCGGCGTTGCTACCACCACCGAAGCGCTGCGGCGTCAGGTCGGACAGGTCGAACCGGAGCACGCCGGCGTCCACCACGGCAGCGGCCATCGCCCGGGTGGTCGGATCGGGATAGGCGCGCTGGTCGAGTTTGACGTTGGCCGAGATGAATCCGCCCTTGCCCACGATCAGCGCGGCGGCCTCCGGGGACGCCAGAAACGTCATGACGGCTCGCGCCCCGGGGGTGTCCTTCAGCTGGACCGCCTGGTCGCCGGCGACGACGACCGCCGGCGCCGAGTCCCTGATCGACGGCCACGGGAAAACCTTCGCGGTCTCCCCCACGCGGGACCGGCCGAGCCGGGTGATGTCGGCGGCGACGAAGTCCCCCTCGAAGAGCATGGCGGCCCTCGGCGTGGCGCCGAACACGTCCGCGATCGACTGGTCGAAGGTGATCTGCGGCGCGCCGACGGGGCCACCGAGGATCGTCCGGGGCGTGCGCCAGTACGCACCCAGCAGTGTCAACGTCTCGACGACGGCCGGATCGGTCCAGGGAATCTCGTGGCGAGCGAGTCGGTCGTACTTCGTCGGCCCGCCGATACGCAGGAAGGCGTTCTCGAACCAGTCGGTCAGCACCCAGCCGTCACCACCGGCGGCGACCATCGGGGTGGTGCCCGAACGCACCAGAGCGCGCGAGACCGCCCGGAAGTCGTCCCAGGTCGCGGGCGGCGCCACGCCGGCGGCCCGGAACGACTCCGTGCGGTACCAGATCACCGATTTGTTTGCCACCTTGAAGTAGAAGCCGTACCGGGTGCCGTCGACCGCGCCGAGCCGCTGCCACGCATCGTTGTAGTTCGCCGTGACGGCGTCCGCGGTCCGACCGCTGAGTGGGACGAGCGCACCGCGTCCGGCGAGCGCGGCGACCACACCCGGCTGGGGGACGAGCGCGACGTCGGGTGGCGACCCGGCGGCGACGCGGCTGTCGAGCAGCACCGGCAGGTCGTTGCCGCCGGCCGTGTACCGCACGGTGGCGCCGGTCCGCGCCGCGAAGGCGTCGAGTACCACCTGGAAGTTCTCCCGTTCGGTACCGGACCAGGTCGCCGCGACCTCGACGGTCGTACCGACCAGGTCGGGGTCCGGGCGGGGCGGACGGACGATGTCGTCACAGGACGCCAGGACGACCACGATCGCGACGGCGGCGAGGAGGGATCTTCGTGCCATGGGGTCTCCAACGGTCCGCGGTTGCCGGTCCTCCGATCGGGCGTCCCGGACAGTGTCGAACGCGGTTCTGTCTCCGACCAGCGACGCGCCTGTGACGTGATGCAAACGACGAGAACCTCACAAGATCCTCGCGGGCGTGAACGCCACTCCGTCACCAGCCGTTGGTCAGGTCGGCTCCGGCCGACGTCCCGGGTGTGGGGCTCGGAGCGGGAGCGGGACTCCGAGTGGCGGTGCGGGGAGGCAGGGATGCGGGACCTGGCCGGCTACACGATCGCGGTCGCCGCCGAGCACCCCGGCCGGCACGAGTTGGCCGCACGCCTGCGGGCGGTCGGGGCATGGCCCGTCGCCGTCCGGCCCGTCCGCGCGGTCGGGCCGGCTGATCCGGACGCCGTGGCGGAGGCGACCCGCCGGGCAGTCGCGCGACCCGTGCACGACGTCGTCGCCTTCTCCGCCCCCGGGCTTCGGACCTGGCTGCGGATCGCTCAGAAGGCGGGGCACGGTGACCCGGTCGCGGCGCTGCTCCGCGAGGCCCGGCTCGTCACGCACGACGCCCGGGCCGTCGGCGTGCTGCGCGAGCTGGGCCTCGCCCCGACCCGGCCGCCCGCCCGTGATCCCGATCGGTGGCTGCTCGATCAGCCGATGGCCGGTCGCCGGGTCGTCGCCGTCGTCGGGTCGGATCATCATCGCGAGTGGTGTGCCGCGCTGGGCCGACGCGGCGCCGACGTCGTCGAGGTGGCGACCAGCCGGGCCCTGCCGCCCTCGCGCGCCCACGAGCTGCGCCGGCTGTGGACGGGAATCGTCAGTGGTCACGTCGACGCGGTCGCGTTGACCGGTCCGGCCACCGCGGTGGACCTGCTGCGCCGGGCGGACGCCGACGGTGTGCTGGACGATGTGCGCGACGCGCTGACCGAACGCGTGCTGGTTGCCTGCCTCGGCCCGCTCACGGCGGCGCCGCTTCGCGAGCGGGGCATGACCCCCGTGGTCGCGGCGGCTCCGTGCCTCGCCGGCCTGCTGGCGGCGCTGGTGGAGCAGGTGCCCGGCCGAGGACCCACGCTGGACGTCGACGGCCACCGGATGCAGATCCGCAGCCGATCCGTCGCGATCGACGATCTCGTGGTCCCCGTGCAGGCCGGACCCATGACGGTCCTGCGGGTGCTCGCCCGCTCACCCGGGCACGTGACGTCCTCCGCCGAGATCCGCGGCGCCTCGGCGGCCTGGTCCGGGGTGAACGACCACGCGGTCGAGATGGCGGTGTCCCGGCTGCGGCGCGCGTTCGACGACACCCCGTTGGCCGGCGTCGACCTGGTGCAGACCGTCGTTCGCGGTGGATACCGGCTGATCGCCACCCGGATCGGCGCGGTTCCCGACCGCCACCCACTGCCGTCGAACCAGGCCCAGGTCTGTCCGTTGTAAGGACATGGACTCGACACGAATCGGCAGGCCGCTCGGCCCCGACGACTGGCCGGCGGACGGCGCACTGTTCGGCAACCGGCCACCGATCCGGTCCCACCGCCGGCCCCGGGATCGGCGACGGCGACGGCCGCTGCGGGTCCTCGTCAGCGGCACGATGGTCGGCGCCATGGCCTGGTCGGCGACCGGTTGGACGACCGACGTGCCGCATCACCGCGACGGCCTGGCCACCGTGCAGGATCCGCCGGCCCGCGACCCCGCCGTCGGCGCGCCCCCCACCGCGCCGCACCCCGCCGGAGGCGGTGCACCTGCCACGGCGCCCCCCGGTGCGCCCCGTCCGATCGGCGACGCCTCCAGCGCGGGCTCGACCCCGCCTCCGGTGACGACGCCGAGCCGGCCATCCCTGCGCCCGGTGGCCGCGCCGGCCGGCATCACCGTGGCTCCCGCACCGCCACGGGGCAGGTCCGTTGCGCGGCCGGCGTCACCCGCGCCCATCCCGACGACGCGACGCCCGGACCCGCCGGCGACGACCCGGACCAGCACGCCCGCACCCACCACGGCACCGGCCACCCCCACCGCCGTGGCGCCGTCGAACGGCGGCACGGTACAGCTGATGAACCCGACGAGCGGCCAGTTCGTCGGCGTACGCGACGGGTCGGCGGCCGACGGCGCCGCCATCGTCCAGCTCACCGGTTCCGGCGACGCGGCCCGGTGGAAGCTGGTCGGGACCTCCGGCGGGTGCTATCAGCTGATCAACCTACGTTCCGGGAAGGCCCTGGACAATCCCGACGGCGGTTACGACGACGGCGCGCCCATGCAGCAGTGGGAGCCGGCGAGCGGTAACGCCAACCAGAACTGGTGCTTCCGGTCGGTCGGCTCGAAGCGGTACTCCATCCGCAACGTGGCCAGCGGCTCGCTGCTCGACCTGCGGGACGGGCGCACCGGAAGCGGGGTGCCGATCCAGCAGTGGAGCGCCGACCCGGCCGCCCCCAACAGCAAGCAGACCTGGCAACTCGTCCGCGTCGACTGACCGGCGACGCGTGTACGCCCTGCCTCGGTGCTCTAGTCTGTCGGCGAGCAGGCGTGGTGTGTACCGACTCTCGCCACTGGAGTGGTGCGTGGGTTACCTGGACGTCCGTCGTCGCCGGCCGCGCGTGTCCTGGACCGCGCTACCGACCGTGACCGCCGCCGGTCTCGTCCTCGCGCTGCTCGCCGGAGCGCACGAGCCGGTCAGGGTGGACGCCGAGCAACGTCTCGTGCTCAGCCAGTTGGAGAGCACCCTGCTGCACGACACCGCGCAGCCGCAGTACGCCCGCGCGGTCCGGCAGTTCGACTCGCGCGGCTACCTGCTCGGCATCGGTGACTTCTCCACCGCCAACGGCGAGGCGTTCGAGGTCGTGCAGAGCTATGCCGCCCAGGTCGGCCCGACCCCGCTGTCGAGGAGATACCTCACCGTGCTGGCCCGGCTCAGCGCCGACCAGGACCCCTCCGTCACCGATCTGGCCGGGCTGCCGGCCGCCTGGGCGGAGGCCAGCGCGGACGCCCGGTTCCGACGGGCGCAGGACGACGTCCTCGAGTCCCGCTACTTCGCGCCGTCGCTGAGCCTGGCCCGCGCGTTGGACATCAGGACGCAGCTGGGCGTGGCGATTCTCCTCGACTCGATGCTGCAACACGGCAACACCGACGACGTGGACTCGCTGCCGGCGCTGGTCCGCCGGGCCACGCACCGCGCCGGCGGTCCACCCGGCACGGTCCCCGAACGGGAGTGGCTGTCCGCGCTCCTGCGGGAACGCCGGGCGACGCTGGCCAGCCCGGCCGACCGGGAGCACCGGGACACCTGGCCGTACACGGTGGGTCGGGTGGACGTGCTCGCGGCGCTGCTCGACGACGGCCACGACAAGCTCCGGCCGCCCCTGACCGTCGCCCCGTACGGCACACCGCGGCTGGTAGGTCCCACCTTTTGATCCGACGAGGCTGAACGATCCCCGTCGGGGATCCGTTGTGACGGCGTGCCCGGCACCGGTTCCCGTCCCGGCGAACGGATCGGGCACTCCGATGAGAGGGAGGTACCACATTGTTCAGGACTGGACGGTGGCGTCGCGCCGTCGCCCGGGTGGCTGTTCCGCTGATGACGGCCGGCCTTCTCGCCACGGTCTCCGCCGCCCCGGCCGAAGCCGCCGCGCCCTACCAGCTTCAGCTCTGCTCCCAAGGGCCGTGGACCAACGCGCTCGTCAGCGGGCCTGACGGGAGCTACTCCACCAGGGGCGTCCCCTCGTACAACTGCGGGTGGTTCAGCCTCCCGTCCGGGATGCTGACGATCTCCTTCATGGCCGGATCGACCTACGTCGGGTCGTTCTGGGTCTCGGGATCGGACGGTGCCTGCGCCGTCGTGTACGGCAACTGGCACGGCGGCTTCTACCGCTGTTGAGGGTCGGCGGGGGCGCGGTCGCGCCGCGCCCCCGCGGGCAGCCCTCGCTCGCGGTGGAGGGCGACGATCTCGGTACGGGACCGGCAACCCAACTTGGCCAGGATGTGCGACACGTGGGTCTGGACGGTGTTGCGGGAGGTGTACAGCTCGGTCGCGATCTCCGGGTTGGACCGGCCGGCGGCCACCAGGCGGCACACGGTGACCTCGGTCGGAGTGAGGGCCTCCCATCCCGTCACCGGGCGGCGCCGGCGGGCGCCGCGGCTGCCCCGACGGACACCGGTGTCACGCAGGCGCGCCTCGGCCCGGCGGCTGTTCCACCGGGCGTCCAGGTCGGCGTACCGGTCGAGCGCCTCCGCAAGGGCCGCCCGGGCCTCGGCCAGCCGGCCGGCCCGACCCAGCGCCCACGCGGCGTCCTCGAGCGCGGTGGCCTGGTCATGAACCTGGTGGACGGTGGCGAACCCGGCCGCGGCCGCGAGGAGCCGGTTCGGGTCCTGGTCGACGAGTCCCCGGCAGTGCTCCGCCGCGGCCAGGCTGACCAGGTCACCGCGCTCCTCGGCCTGCGCGACGCAGGCGCTCGCGGCGGCCCGGGCGACCTCGTCGCGACCCAACTCGACCGCGATCCGAACCGCGGTGGCACTGAACACGCAGCGTTCGGGCGTGAGCCGGGGGAAGCACCGGGTCGAATCCGGGTCGAGCAGGGACAGCCACCGGTCCAGCGCCCGTTCCGGCCGCCCGTCACGCTCCTCGACGAGGGCCTGCGCCGCGTGCACGTAGTCGGTCATCCCGGCGGCGTCGGGGGTCGGCGGCTCCGCGGCGGCGGCGGCCAGGTACCGCTCGATCAGCTCGTCGTCGCCTCGGTTCGCCGCGATCAGCGCGCCGACACCGAACAGCATGCCCCGGACCACCGCTCCCCGATGCAGCAGCTCGGCCGCCGCGTCGAGCTCGGGCAGCGCGTCGTCCCAGCGCCCCATCAGGAAATTGATCTCGGCGGCCTGGACCCGCAGCCAGGCCAACCGCAGCGGCGTGCCGGCCCGCTCGGCCAACGTCAGCGCACGGCCCAGGGCCCGCGCCCCCTCCCCGGTGCGGTTGAGGTTGTAGAGCGCGGTGACCCGCAGCCCCTGGAACAGCAGGTGCAGCTCCACCGTGGCGGGATCGTCGCCCAGGATCGCCAGGCCGCGTTCCGCCTCGGCCAGCGAGCCGGCCGAGTCGCCGAGGGAGATGCCGGTCGCGAGTGACCAGGCGAACAACGCCCAGGCGACGGCGATCCGGTCGGGCACCCGCTCGCCGTCGGCCTCGGCCTCGCGCGCCACTGTCAACGCCTCCTCGAAGCGCCCGAGACCGGCCAACGTGACGGCCTGGATCGCGCGCACGCGGGCCCGCCACCGGGCGTCGAGGCGGTCCGCGGCCAGCGCGGCCACGGCCAGGTCGAGCGCTTCGAGCGGGCGACCCAGGGCCCGCAGGACGACGACGTGGCACCACGTCATCCGCCCGATGACCTCGACGTCGATCGCCTCCCGCAGCAGCGGGACGACGGCCGCGTCCACCGCTTCGTAGTCGCCGAGGTGGAACAGGGCATCGACCAGGTGCATGCCCAGCACGGACCGCCGCGGATCGTCGTCGCCGACCTGGGCCATGACCCGCCGCAGCAGCTCGGCGGCCAGGCCGGCGGCGCGCGTGGTCACGGACGGGGCGGCCCGCAGCAGCCAGTCGACCACCCAGCCGCTGACCGGCCCGGGGCTGGCCTGGAGCTGGGTCACCACCAGTTCGGCGGGCTCTCCCACCTCGGCCAGCCGCTGCGCCGCCTGCCGGTGCAGCGCGTTGCGCATCGCGGCCGGCATGGACTCGTAGAGCGCGTGCCGGATCAGCGCGTGCCGGAAGGCCAGCTCCGGGTCGGCGTCCGTGAGCACGCCGGCCGCGAGCGCCTCGTCGATGACGTCGACCAGGGCCAGCGGGGACCGCTCGACCAGCAGCGCGAGGTGCTCCAGCCGGAAAGCGGCGCCCAGCACCGTCGCGGCCCGCAGCACCCGCATCGCCGGCTCGGACAGGAAGCTGAGTCGGGCGCCGATCGCCGCCGCCAGCGACCGTGGGGCCGCCGCGGCGGCGTCGTCGAGGTCGAGCGCGCCGTCCTCGGCCCGCCGGACCCGACTGCCCCGGACCAGGGCGTAGACCAGCTCCCGCACGTACAGCGGATTGCCGCCGGCCTGCCGGACCAGGGCCCGCAGGCCCGGTCCGGGCGGGGCCTGGGCCAGCCGTTCCACCAGCCGGTGTACGTCGGTGTCGGCAAGCGGGTCGAGCGGTAGGTGCGCCCCGCCGCCCGCCGTGACGGCCCGCCGCAGCCGGTCGACCTCCTCCCGCCGGGGAACCGGCCGTGCGGCGGCGACCAGCAGGAGCGGCAGCTGTCGGGTCGCTTCGTCCAGCCTTCCCCAGACGGCGAGCGTGGTCCCGTCGGCCCACTGCATGTCGTCGGCCACGATCATGACGGGTCCGACCGCGCAGAGCCGGTCGACCAGCACCGTCAGCAACTCGGCCGCGGCGGTGACGGCGTTGCCGGTGCCGGGGCTGTCGTCGCCGTCACGGCCCCACAGCCGCGCGGCGATGGCGGCCCGGTCCGGGTCGGTGCTTCCGGGACCGACCCGCAGGGCGTCCAGCAGCACCCGCAGCGGGAAGATGCCCGCCGCCTCGGCCGCACGAGCGGTGAACAGGGCGATCGCGCGCCGGCCGACCCGGCCGCACAGCTCGGTCAGGAGGGCCGTCTTGCCGACGCCCGGCTCGCCGTCGATCCACACCGAACGGCCCCGCCCCGAGGCGAGATCGGCGACGACCTCGTCGAGGATCGACAACTCGGGATCGCGGCCCACGAGGTCCACCGGCGCCGGCCCTCGCGCCCGGTAGATCACGTCCGTGGTGGTCCGAGGCCCGGCCGGCTCGCGCATGGCTGACTCCCCTCCCCGGACCGGACGGCGGTGCCCGCCCCGCGATCACTCGCAGGGGGTGCACCGGCCACAGCCGACAAGTGTCGCACCCCGCGCACGCGGCCGGTGACAACAACTTCACGTCGGTGATCGGTTCTGCCATCATCTGTCCGGCTCCAGCACATGCTGCGGCACCGGCAAGTCGACGTGAGGGGGCGGGGTGCCGCAGGACCGACCGACCGCGCGATCCCGATTTCGACCCGGGCTCCCGATGATCGCCTGGCCGGCGATCATCGTGATGATCGTGGTGGGGTCGCTCGTGGTGTGGGCGATCGAACCCGACCGCGGGTTGACGGTCACCCCGGAACAGCGGCTGATCATCGAGAAGATCCGCAGCGTCCTCATGCACGACGCGGACGCTCCCCAGTACGGGCGGGTGGTGGACCAGGCCGACGGGCGCGGCTACGTGGCGGGCACCGGCGACTTCTCCACGGCCGGCGGTGAGATCGTCGCGGTCCTGGACACCTACACCGCCCGGGTCGGCGCCAACCCGCTGTCGCTGACCTACCTGCCGGTGCTGAAGCGGCTGGCCGGCCGTCGGAGCCCGGCGGTCGGTGAGCTGGCCGGGCTGCCCGACGCGTGGCGCCTGGCCAGCAAGGATCCCCGCTTCCGACAGGCCCAGGACGACGTGGTGGACGACAGTTACTACCAGCCGGCGATGCGGACCGCCACCGACCTCGGCCTGACCACCCCGCTCGGCCTGGCCGTCATCTACGACACGCTCCTGCAACACGGCGACTCGGCCGATCCGGACGCGCTGCCGTCGATCATCTACCGGACCGAGGTCCGCGCCCACGGCCGCCCGGGGAAGGTGCCCGAACGCGACTGGCTGTCGGCGTTCCTGGCGGAGCGGAGGGCGACGTTGACCAACCCGTCGACGGCGCAGCGCCGCGCCACATGGCCGTACACGGTCGGTCGGGTGGACGCCCTCGGGACGTTGCTGGCCGACGGGCACGACGACCTCCGGCCGCCGCTCACGCTGAGCCCGTACGGACGCCGGCACGTGCTCGACCTGACGCCCTCGATGCCGACTGTGGCCGACAGCACCACCCACCCGCCCGCCACGCCGTCGCCGTCAGCCGTCCCTCGTACGACCTCCCCGCGCTCGGTGGTGCCGTCGCCAACGCCGATGGGATCACGGAGACCGTCCGCCACGACCAGCCCGTCACGACCGCCGAGCAGCCGCCCGGCCGCACCCGCGGCGACCGCGCCCCGCGACGGGCTGCTGGTCCGGGTGGTCGCCACCAACGGCAGGTCGATCGGGGTGGCGGACGGTGCGTCCTTCGCCGGCGCGAAGATCGTCCTCAGTGGGGGGACCGGGGCGGCCGAGCGGTGGCGCCTCATCGCCGCGACGTCGGGCTGCTTCCACCTGGTCAACGTCAGGTCGGGCATGGCGCTCGACAACCCGGACGGGACGTGGACCAACGGGGTGCAGATGCAGCAGTGGGAGTACGGCTGGGGCACCAGCAACCAGAGCTGGTGCTTCACCTCCGTCGGCCGGGACCGGTACTCGATCCGCAACCTGACGAACTACTACCTGCTCGACGTCCGCGACGGCGGCACCACCGACGGCACCGCGGTCCAGCAGTGGGGCGCCGACGCGGCGGCTCCGAACGCCAACCAGACCTGGCGTCTCGTGACGGCTGGCTGACGGCGACGAACCCCGCGCCCGGTCGGTCCGTTGTGACTGGCGAACGGCTCCGAGCGACGGCGGCAGGGAAGGGCAGGCAGCCATGCCAGCGATCAGGGTAAGGACACGGCCGGGGAGCGCACCCATCCCGATCCGCAAGCCTGACGGCACGTTCTACCGCTTCGAGCTGACCGAGCCGGGCGACCGCTGGCGGGCCTACGCCGACGAACCGGCCGACCTGGTCGCCGAGCTCGCGCCCTGGTACGCCGTGGGGTCCGCGGCCGGTCGGGCCGCCGCCCGACGGTCGATCGCGCAGCGGCTGCGGGCGGTCATCCAGGCGCAGCTGCTGGCGTTCAGCGACGCTCGGGAACACACTCCGGAGCAGATGCACGCGCTCTGCGGCTCCGCCGACCCGGCGGCGATCACGGTCTGGACCGCCGAGACGCCGCTGGTGTTGATCGAGGGCGCGTACGCCCCGGCCGGGCTCCTGCCACGTCCGGTGGCCGAACCGCCGGCGGAGATCCTCTGGATCGACCCCACCAGCGACGAGAGCCTGCTGCGCTCGCTGCACTACCTCGGCGCCCTGGTGCTCGAGGAACTGGCCGAGCGCGCCGCGGACCGGTCGTGACCTCGTCCGTCCGGAAGGGGTCTACCGCCGGTCGGTGAACGCCAGCCGGTAGCCGGCCCCCCGGACGGTCGCGATGGCCGCCGGCGCGCCGAGCTTCCGCCGAAGCCGGGCGATGACCACGTCGACCACGTTCGACGTGGGGTCGGCCATCTCGTCCCAGCAGTGCTCGATCAGCTCCGTCCGACTCACCACAGTGGGGTGGCGCATCATCAGCCGCTCCAGGACCGCCAGCTCCTTCGGAGTCAGGCTCAGCAGGACGTGGTCCCGGCGTACCTGGCGCCGGGCCACGTCGAACTCGAGGTCGCCGGTGCGGAGCACGGCGGGGCGGATGGAGCCGCGCCGTCGGCACAGCGCCCGTACCCGGTGGACCAGCTCCGCGGTGGCGATCTGCTTCGCGACGTAGTCGTCCGCGCCCGCCTCGAAGCCGGCCAGCCGGTCGCGCACGTCGTCCCCGGTGGCGAGCAGCATCGCCGGCACCGCCATGCCGCGCCGGCGGAGCAGGTGCAGCCGGTCGGCCGAGTCGCCGTCGGCCAGGAACCGGTCGAGCACCAGACAGTCGTACTCGTTGACCGCCAGTCGCAGCTCGGCCTGACGCCAACAGTTCGCCACGTCGACGGCGAGCCCCGACGAGCGTAGGGCGAGCACGGTGGTGCCCGACACCGAGCCGCCGTCTTCGAGGATCAGGATTCGCATGCGTCTCGCTCCTCACGCCGGGCAGCGGATGACCGTCAACTGTGTCGAGGACTACGGCGGGCGACGGCACGGGTTCATCCAGCGCGGCATCATCCCGACCCCTGGTCGGTCCGCTCGCCGGTTCCGCCGGCCGCCGGCGCCCGGACGTCGACTCAGCCCGGAGACGTCAGGTCGCGTCCGGCGGACTGAGCCGGACCGGCTCGGGCCGCTCGGCGTCCGCGACCCGCCACCCACCACCGCCCGTGACGATCAGCTCGCGGCCCAACCGCGCCCGGAGCCGATGAATGATCACGCCGATCTGGTTCGTCCGCGGCGGTCGCATCGCGGCCGGCATGGCGTGCCAGATCCGCTCGGCGGTGCAGGGCAGTCCGCGTGCCTGGACGAGGACGCGGAGCACGAGGAACTCCCGCCAGCCGAGTCGTGCCGCGGACAGCCGGTTCCCGATCCAGGCCCGGCGTCCGGTCTCGTCGAGCCGGACGTCGCCGAATGACAACACGCTTGCGCCTCCCTCACCGTGCGTGGTCCGCATTGTGGCCCGGGGGACGTGAGGATTTGATGAAGCGCCGAGGAGCGGGTTTCGGCCTTGTGAAATTCTGCCCGTCGGTCGAACGAGTGAGCCTTCCCATCCGATGTCAGAGCGAGATCAGCGGGGTGACCCGTCAGGAGGAGACGCGCCAGCATGGATGCCACCAACGGTCGGGGCGGATCGCACGTCAGCGATCAGATCGACCTCTACCTGACCGGAGCGCTGGACCCGGAGCGCGAACAACGTTTCGAGGAGCACCTGTTGCGGTGCGCCTCGTGCCGCACGGAGGCGGACGAGTCGAGCGAGGTGGCGCTGGCCGTGGCCGCGCTGCCGGCCGGGTTCGTCGCCGAACTCGAAGACGCGGACCGGTCGACGCCGGCGGGCGGTGACCACACGTCCGGCGCGGCTCCCACCCGGCCGGCCGACCGCGGCGGCTCCACCTCGGACAGCCGCCGCCCGCCACCGCGCCGCCGCTCACGTGCCCGCCCGGTGCTCGCCCATCTGGCCACGCTGCTGGTCGGGGCGCTGCTCGGCGGCGGCTGGGCGCTCTACCAGCACCGGGAACCGGATCCGATACCCGCCGCGAACGGCACCACGACGGGGACGCAGGGCCAGCTCGCCGCCACCGTCACGCCCAGGTCCGGCGGCACCGAGGTACGCGCGGTCACCGTCGGGCTACGCCCGGGCGTGCGGTACGAGCTGCTCGCCGTCAGCACCGACGGCCGTACCCTGGTGGTGGCCGACGGCGTCGCCGCCGGCGGTCCGCAGACGATTGTGGGGACCGTCCGGCTGCGCCCCGACCAGTGCCGCTTCTTCGCGGTGATCCAGGCAGCGGGAGACGTCCTGCTGGTGGCCCCCGCCGCATGACCGCACCGGGACGGACGCCGGATCGCGCGCCCGGGCCGGTGGACGACGGGGCGGACCGACCGCTCGTGGGCCGCGAGTCCGAACTCGCCACCCTCGTCGCCCTCCTGAACCGGGCACGGGCCGGGCGCGGCGGGGTGGTGTGGCTGGAAGGCGCGGCCGGCCTCGGCAAGACGGCCCTGCTGTCGGCGCTGCTGCGCCGGGGCACGTCGACCGGCTGTACGGTGCGGGCCGGCGCCGGTGACGACCCGAGGTCGCTGGACGCGGTGTGGGGCCTCACCGAACACCGGCCGACGCACCCGCCGGGGATCACGGAGTCCGTCGACCAGATCGACGCCGCGGTCGCCGCGCTCTGCGCGAGCGGCCCGGCCGTGCTCGCCCTGGACGACCTGCATCGCGCCGGCCACGCCACCGTGCTGGCCTGGAACCGGATCAGCCGATCGGCGGCCCGGCTTCCGCTGCTCCTGGTGAGCGGTTGCCGGCCCAGCCCGTACCGGGAGCCGGTCGCGACGCTGCGCGAGCTGGTCACCCAGCACGACGGTGAACTGCTGGTGCTGGGCCCGCTCGGGGACGCCGATATCGTCACCGTGGCGGCCGGACGCCTGGGCGGCCGACCGGGCCCCCGGCTCGGACGCTGTCTGCGGGCGCTCGGCGGCAGTCCCGCGCGCGTGCTCGGCCTGCTCGACGACCTGGACGCGGCGGGCCTGCTGCGCCGCGCCGGCGGGCGGGTCGAGCTGGACGGCGACGACGACCGCACGGCCGCCGCGCTCGACCGGTACGCCTGCGCGGGGGTGGCCGAGCCGAACCGTCCGATCGTGCGGATGGCGGCGCTGCTCGGGCCGAGGTTCGACGCCACCGAACTGGCCGTCGCCGGTGGGCTGCCGCTGCCCGCCGTCACCACCGCGCTGTCCGACGCGGTCGAGGACGGCGTGCTCGGCGACGACGGCGACCGGTTGTCGTTCCGGCACGACGTGGTGCGGGACGCCGTCGCCCGGTCGTTCCCGGTCGCGGCCCGGCGCGCGTTCCACCGGGCCGGCGCGCTCGCGTTGCTCGCCACCGGCGCCGAGGCCGCGGTGGTGGCGAGGCACCTGCGCGAATCCGGAGAGCTGACGTCGGCCGCCCGCGACTGGCTGGCCCAGCTGCCGGAGTCGACGCTGCTCACCGACCCGGCGCTGTTCTCCGATGTGCTGGGCCTGGGACCGGTCGACGCCCGCCGCTGCGTGCTCGACCACTGGTTGGGCCGGCGCCAGCTCGCGGCCCGCACCGCGCTCGCGCTCGCGGCGACCGCCGAAGCCCGCCCCGGGGTCGCCGCCGACCTGCGCCGGCTCGCCGTCCGCGCCCTGGTCCGCGACGGGAGCCTCGCCGACGTCGACGCCATCTGCGCCGACACCGACGATCCCCGCCTGGCGGGCTGGCACGCGGTGGCACTGGCCGGGCTCGGTCAACTGGCCGCCGCCCGGGAACGGATCCGCGGCCTGGCCGGCGCGCCGCAGGACGGGCCGACGGCCGCCGTGCTGGCGCTCGCGAGAGTCCGCGCCGGCGATGGCCGGCTCGTCGCGGACAACCTGGCCGCCGTCCGCGACGACCTCGGCGGCGACAGCGAGTCGACCGAGCTGCGCGGGTTGCTGCACGGATGTCTGATCGACCTGCTCGTGCAGACCGGTCCACCGGACGCGCTGGCCGGGGCGATCCTGGAGGCCGGGCCACTCGCGGCCCGTACCGACCCCGGCCTCGCCGCATGGCTGCGTGCGACGGCGGCCCGCGCCGGCTACCTGGCCGGCCGGTGGGACCTCGTCGGCGATGCCGAGCCCGGGCTGGCCGCGCTGGTGGCCCGGCACCGGTCGCCCCCGGACGCCACGACCACCAACCGGTCCCTGAGGTCCGTCGGGCGCGAGGACGAGCTCGACGCGATGGCCGCCGAGCAGGTGGGCGACCTGGCCGGGGCGTTGCGGGCGCGGCAGCGGGCGCTGGCCGCCGCGCTGGAGGCCCGCCCCGCCCGGCTGCACGGCGCCGAGCATGTGGTCCGCCTCGGCCTCGCCGTCGGCGACGACGTGGCCGACGTCGTCCGCCGTTGCGAGCGGGCGGCGGCCGAGGAGGCGCTACCGGTGCAACTCGCGATCGCCGCCCTGGTACGCGCGATGCCGGACGCCGACCCGGCGGCCCTGAGCCGCGTCGTCGAACAGCTCAGCCGGCGCGGGGCGCCGCGGCAGCACGCGTACGGGCTGGAGGAGCTGGCGGTCGCGCTGGCCCGGACCGGTGACCGGGCCGGCGCCGGGCGGGCGCTGCGCGAGGCGGTGCGGCACTACGCCTCGGTCGGGTCGGTATGGGAGATCGCCCGGGCCGACCGGCGGCTCGGCCGCTACCGGGTACGCCGCCGGACGCCGGCCGACCAGCCGACCTCCGGCTGGGCCGCGCTGACCCCGGCCGAGTTCCGGGTCGTCCGGTTGGTGGCCCGGGGGATGTCCAACCGGGACATCGCCGACGAGCTGTATCTCAGTCAGAACACCGTACAGACGCACCTGGCCCGGATCCGGGCCAAGCTCGGCGTGCGGTCCCGGCTGGACGTCGCCAGGGCGGCCGGATTCCAGGCCGAGCCGGGTGGCGAGGTGGGGCCGGTCAGGTGCCGACGGTCCGGCCCCGGGCGGCCGACGTGACACCGGTGCGGGTCGGTGGCGCGGCGGCGGGTTCGTGGAGCGCCACGTCGCGGGCGAGCTCGGTGCGGGAGCGTCGGCCGAGCTTACGGAGCACGTTGGACACGTGTGTCTGCACGGTGTTACGGGACAGCATCATCTCCCGGGCTATGTCCGGATTGGACAGTCCCTGGGCGACCAACCGGCTGATCCGCAGCTCGGTGTCGGTCAACGACTCCCATCCGTGCCGGACCGACCGCGGCGACACCCGGGTGCCGCGGCGGATGCCGTACGGACGGAACCGCGCCGCGGCCCGGCGGAGGTCCCAGTCCGCACCGACCCGCGCGTACTGCTCGCTCGCCCGCAGATAGTGGCGACGCGCCGCGTCGACGTCGCCGGCACCGGCCAGCAGCACCGCCGCCTCCTCGGTCACGAACGCGCTGAGCAGGGGCCATCCCCCGGCGAGGAACCGCTCGGCGACCGCGAGCAGGCCGGCCGCGTCGCCGTCGAGCATCGCCCGGCAGGCGACGGCGCAGAGCTGCCCGTCCCGGCTCGGCGGCCGGGCGGCGTCGACCGCGGCGCCGGCGGCGCGCGCGATCTCGTCGGCGCCGAGAACCCGGGCCAGGCGGATCAGTGGGAGCGCGTCGGCGCACCGACCGTCGCGCTGGACCCCGGCCGGCAGGTCCAGATACCGGGCCCGGAACAGCAGCGCCTGCCGGTGGCCGCCGGCCGACTCGGCGCGCAACGCGAGCGCCTCGTCCAGGTGCGGGCCGGCAGCGGCCGGCAGCTCGTCGGCGTCGGGGATGCCGGCGGCTCGCAGGTGGCGGTTGCCCTCCTCCGGCTCCCCACGCCGGTAGGCGATGACCGCACGCATCCCGTGCAGGTAGCCGAACGCCGGGTGGCGCAGCGCCGACGCGTCCATCTGCGCGATGTGCATCAGTGCGTCGTCCCACCGGCCGCACTCGAAGAGGAAGCCGGCGGCGTGGGCGTGCACCGTGGAGGTCCGGTACGTGCCGACCCGCTCGGCCGCCACGAGCACCTCGTCGAAAGCGGCCTCCGCGTCCGGCGATCCGAGCGCGCCGAGCCGGGCGGCCCGGTTGCCGGCCATCAGCAGCCGCTGGTCCAGCGACTCCGGGTCGTCGCCGAGCACGGCGAGACCCGCGTCCAGGTGGGCGATCAACCGATCGCCGCCGTCGACCACGGCCAGGGCGCTGTGCGCGTAGGCGACACCGAGCGGATCACCGATCGAGGTGGCGAGCGCGAGCGCCTGCTCCCCCACCGACCGGGCCGCGTCGGGCGCGCCGGCGAACGCCTGCGCGTTCGCCGACCAGGCGGCCGCCCGGGCCCGCCAGAGCGGCGTGGCGGCCGGATCGGTGACCGAGGGGGCGACGACCCGTACCGCCTCGTCGAAGCGGCGCAGCCGGGACAACGAGCGCAGCACCTGGATCCGCAGTCGGGCGGCCAGGTCCGGGTCACCGGCGGAGGCGATCGCCTCCGCGCCGAGCCCGGTCACCGTCTCGTCGTCGCCGACCCAGAACGAGACGAGCATCAACTGCCGGACCAGGACCCGCCGCCGGCCGTCCGTGTCGGGTACGGCGTCCACGGCGCGGCGCAGCAGCCGGGCGTACGCGGCCGGGGCCGCGTAGAGCGCCGACTCGGGCCGTTCGGCGAGCCAGCCCAGGGCCCAGCCGGGAAGCGGGTCGGCCGCCGCGGTGAGGTGCCCGGCGACCTCCCGGTCCGCCCGGCCCCCGTCGGCGAGCGCCCGGGCGATGTGCCCGTGCAGCCCGGCGTGCAACGCGGACGGCGTCTGGGTGAGCAGGACCTGCCGCAGCAACTCGTGCCGGAACCGGACCCGGTCGGCGGACAACTCGACCACGCCGGCGGCCGAGGCGGCGGCCAGCGCGTCCGTCGCGTCCCGCGCCAGCGCCAGCCGCAGATCCTGCCGGGTGAAGTCGTTTCCCAGGAACGCGGCCAACCGCATGGTCTGCAGGCAGTCCGGGCTCAGCACGCCCAGGCGGCGCCCCACCGCCCCGGCCAGGGTCCGGGGCACCAGCTCCGCCACGCACAGCTCGACGGAGCCGTCGGCGAGCATGGTCAGCTCGTCCTCACCCAGCGTGCAGAGAATCTCCCGCAGGTAGAACGGGCTGCCGGAAGCCGTGTCGAGCAGGGCCGACAGCCGTGGCCCGGGCGGTCCGGTCAGGTGGGCCCCGGCGAACGCCGACACGTCGTCCGCGCTCAGCGCGGACAGCGTCAGCGTGACGGTCGCGGCCCGGCCCAGCGTGTCGCGGACGCCGCCCGGCTCGTCCCGGTCGGGCCGGGAGGTCAGCACGAGCAGCAGGGGAAGCTGGTCGACCTCCCGGCCGAGCCGCTCGGCGAACGCCACGCTCGCCTCGTCCGCCCAGTGCAGGTCCTCCAGCACCAGGACCCGCGCCTGGTCCGCGCAGAGCTTCTCGACCAGCTCCACCATCCGCTCGGACGCCGCCAGCACCGGGTCGGCGTACGGCAGCTCCCCGGCCGCCTCACCGGTGAGCAGGCGGGCGATCTGCGCGCGGACCGGGTCGTCGGACCAGGTGGACACGTCCAGCGCGTAGGCCGCCACACAGAGCGGGAAGACCTGCATGAGCTGATCGGCGTGCCCGATGTGCACCCGGCAGCCACGCGCGGCCGCCCGCCGATCGAGCTCACCCACCAGGTGTGACTTGCCCAGGCCGGGGCCACCCTCGATGCGGAGGACACCGCCCCGCCCCGCGACGACGTCGTCGAGGGCGGCGTCGATGTGGACCAACTCGGCGCTCCGGCCCACGGTGACGCGATCGGCGAACCGCACCGTCTCACCATAACCACGACCGGTCACCACACAAGTGGCCGACTGTTCGCCGTACCGATCGAACGACCGGCCCTCGCTGGACGTTGTGGATGGGGAATCGTCGATCCGGAGGAGGCGTGGGAGCGTGAAGCGGTCCGCGAACGAGGACGACGGCTGGGCGTCCGACGACGCGTTGTTCACGCGACGCGGCCCGATCCGGTCGCACCGGCGGTCCGGCCGCCGGCGGACCGGACTCGTCCGGTTGGGCGCCGTCGCGGTGGCCACCTCGCTCGCCGCGGCCGGCTGGACCACCGTGGCCGGACTGTCCGACCGGGCGCCGACGTCCGAGGCCGAGCCGTCCCCGACCGGCACCGAGGCGCCGGTCGAGCCGGCGCCGCCCGAGGGGTGGGGCGACGCGACGGTGAACCCGACGCCGACGGCGCGGCGGGCCCCGACCAGCCCGCCGGCCAGGGGTCCGGCCGGACGGGCGGCGCCACGGCCGGCCTCGACCACCCCGCCGGTGACGGTCAGTGCCGGGCCCGCCCCGCCACGGGCCACCGCGACCGCCGGACCGTCGGCGGTCGCGCCCGCCGACGGTCTGGTGGTCCAGGTGATGAGCCGGGCCAGCGGCCTCCCGGTCGGGGTACGGGGAGGATCAACCTCCGACGGGGCCTCGGTCGTGCAACGGGCCACGGCCGGCGCGGCCACGCGGTGGCGCCTGGTGTCGGCCGGGTCGGGCTGCTACCAGTTGGCCAACGGGTCCTCCGGCAAGGCGCTGGACCTCACCGACGGCAGTCACGCCGACGGCACGCCGATGCAGCAGTGGACCCTCGGCCCGGGCAACATCAACCAGACCTGGTGCTTCCACTCCGTCGGCGGCGGCTGGTACTCGATCCGCAGCGCCGCCAGCGGAGCGCTGCTGGACCTGCGCGACGGCGGCGCCGGTGACGGGGTGACGATCCAGCAGTGGGGCGCCGACCCCACCGCGCCGAACGCGCACCAGACCTGGCAGCTGCTCCCGGCGGTCTGACGGGCGGCACTTCGTGCGGGTGCCGGGTGAACCGGGGGCCCGCCTGTTCGTAGAGAAACGGTGAGTCTCCGCCGTCGTACCGCCGGTGGGCTGCGATGGCGGACGAACGGGAGTTGTGCCGGGTGGACCCCGGCACAACCTTCCTCATCCGCAAGGAGGTGGGACGTGAGCGAGGAGACGGCGTCCGGCTGGTGGCGGCAGGCCGCCTGTGCCGGCTCGGACGCCAACTGGTGGACCGACAACTGCCCGGACCGGAGCCTGGCGGTGCGCATCTGCCTGGGCTGCCCGGTGCGCAAGGCATGCCTGGCCGACGGGCTGGCCAACGGCGACAACGGGATCATCCGCGGCGGCATGCTGCTCTGTCGGACCCGGCGGCGGACCGAGGCGGTACCCCTGCTCTGCGCGCAGTGCAGGCGTTCCCCGGTCACCTGTGGCCGCACGGGTGCGGGACGGTACTGCGGTCAGCGGTGCGCGGCGATCGCCCGCAGCCGGCGGGCCGCCGCCCCGCCCCGCGTGGGCCGCCGCCCGCACCTGTGGTGAACCCGGACGGCCGGCGGTACGTAGTGCCGGGGATCGTCGTTTCGGACGGGCGGAACTGACCGCCCCGCCGGATCGACACGGCGGAGGGGGAAGACACGACCGTGAACCGAGATCCTCATGAGGACGAGTGGGACCAGGCGCAGGACTGGGAGCGCGCCGGCGGTGACGCCGAACAGGACGAACCGCGTCTGGTGTGGACCGTCGCCGAGCCCGAGGCGGCGGAGACCGACGGGAGCACCGACGGACCGGCCGACCCGGACGCCACCGCCGCGCCGGACCGGCCGCGCCGGCCGGCGGCGCCGGTCAAGGTCGTCGTCGCGGCCGGCGTGCTCCTGCTCGCGGCGGCGATCTGGGTGACCGCCGGCGGGGACGGGTCTCGGCCCACCACGTCGCCGCCGTCCGGCACCGGGATGCCGGAGCCCTCGGCGGTGCCCGAGCCGGGCTTCACCGAACTGCCCACGGAACCCACCGAATCCCCGAGTCCTCCGGAGCCGACGTCAGCGCCGGCGGCGAGCGATCCCGCGCCGATCGCGGGCCCACCCTCGCCCGCCACGTCGCGGTCCCCGGCGGCGCAACGCCCGACCGCGCCCCGTTCTCCGCAGCCGTCGGCGGTCCGGCGGGTCACGCGCCCCGGCCCCGTCGCACCGCGGGCCGGGATCACCGTGCGCCTGGTCAGCCTCGCGACCGGCAAGTCCGCCGGGGTCAGCCAGGGCTCGGGCGCCGACGGGGCGCGCATCACGCAGAGCGGCGACGCGGCCGGCTCGGCGCAGCACTGGCGTATGGTGGCGGGCCCATCCGGCTGCTACCAGCTGATCAACGTCCGGTCCGGCAAGTCGCTCGACAACACCGACGGCACCTCGACCAACGGAACGCAGATGCAGCAGTGGACGTGGTACCAGGCGAGCGCCAACCAGTCCTGGTGCTTCCGGAGCGTCGGCTCCGGACGGTACTCGATCCGCAACATGACGAGCGGATTCCTGCTCGACGTCCGCGACGGTGGCACCGCCGACGGGGTCGCGGTCCAGCAGTGGAACGCCGACCCGGCCGCCCCCAACGCCAACCAGACCTGGCTGCTCGCCCCGGTCTCCTGACCGCCGCGCGGGGCCGCCGCACCGACGCGCGCCGGCCGGCCGGACGCCCGGGCGTCACCCGAGCCCGACGAACGGTCGGCCGGCGTCGGCGAAGCCGATCGGCGCGATCAGCGGGGCGTCGCCGTCCGGCGCGTCGGGCACCTCCCGACGCAGTCGGGCGAGCAACTCGTCCGGATCGGCCGGCCGCCCGGCGCCGAGATCCGCGAGGTACACCCGGAGCCGCTCGCCGACCGGGTCGACGGCGAGCACCTCGAAGCGGCTGCCCGGGGGGAACACCGCGACCGGCGCCCCGGCGACGAAGACGCCGTCCAGGCGACGGGCGGTCATCGACCAGATGACGTACTCGACCGACGCGGCAGGGTGGCCGCCCGGGACCAGTCGCGCGTCGACGAACCCGGGTTCGGTGAGGTGCTGGCCGGGCGTGCCGACCGCCGGCACACCGGTGGCGGCGAAGACCGGACCGAACACCACCGGCAGCAGCGGCAGCGCCGCCACCACGCCATCCGCGACGGCCGCCGCGCGTGCCGCCCGGTCGCCGTCCACCGGCTCCGATCCGGGTGCCGGCGCTGCCCGCAGGTAGGCGTTGACGTCGGTCCGGTCGTGCGTGCCGTAGGCCCGCAACGCCACCAGTTCCGGGCGCGGTTCCTCGCCCGGCGCCGCCGCGACCCTGCGGTGCGCGTCGGCCAGTTCGGCGGCGTAGCGGGGAAAGGCCGGGCCCAGCGCGGCGAGCAGTCCGGAGGCCGGGTCCACAAGCGTGTCCTCCGCGTCGGCGGCGGCGGGCCCGGACGCGGGTGGCGGGTACGGCGTCGACCGGGCGGCCAGGTCGTCCAGCCCGGCACCGGAGGTCGGCAGGACCGAGCCGACCGGGCGCGACGGCGCAGCGGGCCGGTGGGCGCGGAACCCGGCCGAGGCCAGCAGCACCCCGGTCGCGGTGAGCGCCACCGGGCCGGCCGAGGTGAGAACCGTGGCGTCCCGGGCGGCGGCCAGGTCGGCGGCGAGCGAGGCGGGGCGGCCACCGTCCGGCCCGGTCAGGACCAGCGGTCCCACGCCGGGTCCCAGGACCGCGGTGAGCAGGTCGGCGAAGTCGGTCGCGTCGATCACCCGGTCACCGACGACGAAGCCACCACGGTCGGTGGCGACCTCGACCACCGTCCCGGCGGCGGCGGACGTGAGGCCGAGGTCGTCGGCACCGTCCAGGAACGACCATCCCGCGGCGGTGGCATGGCCGGTGACCGGCCGGCGGCCGGTGGTGTAGGGACCGGTGCGCGGTGCCGGGCCGGCCGGGTCCGGGCCGGGTGGGGGCCGGGAACCACAGTGCGGTGGCGGACCGGCGACGCCGGCGGATTGCCCCGGGTCGGCGGCGCCCGGCGGCCCGCCGCCGGCCGGGTCGGGGCCGTCCGCCGACGGGAACTCCCCGACGGCCGCGACCACCGTGCCGTCGAAGGTGACCGGCACCAGCCGCCGGCCGGTCCGGGTCAGTGCGGGCACCGCCGAGCGCAGCCGCACCGGGAGGTGACGCAGCCGCTCCGGCGGTGTGCCGGCCGGCAGCGCGCCGGGCAGCAGCACCAGCCGGGACGCCGGATCGGGCCGCAGTGCGGCCACCGCCCGGCACAGTTCCGCCACGGGCACCGGCGCGCCGCACCCGCCGACGAAGATGGTGGCGGCGTCCGGCTCCCGGGGCAGGCCGCCGACCGTCCCGCCCGGTCCGACGTCCGGCGGGAGCAGCCACAGCCCGGCGGGCACCGGGCGGGCCACCAGGCCCGGCCCGGCCCACCGTCGCGGCGCGGGCAGCGTCGACCACGGCGGCGCGGGTGACCAGGGCGGTTCGTCGCGATCCTCGGCCGGCCCGGCGCCGCCGACGGCGTGCCACCCGGCCCCGGTGTCGGGGAGATCCGGGCGGCGGCCGGCGGGCTCGGCCACCGAGACGCAGCTACCGTCCCGCGCGACCGTGACCGGGCCGAGCGAGACCGTGACCGGTCGGCCGAGCCGGCGGGCGACCAGACGGGCGCCGTCGCGGCGGGCCGCCGCGTCCGGCCCCCGACCGAGCAGGACGAGCCGCAGGCGGTTCTCGGACGGCGGTGCGCCCGCCAGGGCGTCGGCGACGAGCGTGAAGAGCCCGTCCCGACCGGTCACCGCCGGCGCGGTCACCAGCACCGTCTCCGGGTGGACCCGCTGGAGGGCGGTGGTCACCGCCCGTAACGCGCCCACCGGCCCGGTTCCGCCCCGCAGCAGCAGCGCGGCGCCGAGCGCCTCGACGGCGATCGCGGCACTCACCGGCCGTCCCCGGTCCTCACCACGGACCTGCCGCTCCCGCGTCGGCCAGCGCCCGCACCGCGAGCTGGGCGGCGATGGTGTCCGGTGCCCCCGCCCGGTAGTCGGCCGAGCGGATGTGCCGCAGGAAGTCCTCCTCCGGTGCCAATCCGTGGGTGCGCAGGTAGTAGGCCACGCCGTCCGACCACACCCACGCGCCGTCGGACCGGCAGGTCATGGGCACCACGGCCGGCCCGCCGCCGACGACGTCGTCCATCAGGGCTGTGCTGGCCAGGACCGGTACGCCTCCGGTCAGGAAGGCCAGAATCCGGTCCCGCTCGGCGGCGTCGAGATCCTCCCGGCCGGACGCGACGCCCGGCTGTACGCCCGGATCGAGCAGTCGCGCCACCCGGGGCCGGACCCGCGCGGCAGCGACCGCCCCGGTGCCGTCGGCGGCCCAGATCAGCGCCGCGACGGCGAGGGCGGCCCGCTGGTACGGCGGCAGGTCGTCCGGCTCGGCGAAGAGCTCGACCTGCGGGTCCGTCTCACCCGCGTGCTCCAGGACCTCCTGCAGGCGGGCCGCGACCAGGGCGAGCAGTTCCCCGTCGGCGGCGGCCCGGACGAGGTACACCCGTCTCGGTGGCGGCCACGCCGTCGGCCGGTCCGGCGACCGCCAGACCCGCCACACCGCGCTCGCCGTCCCCTCCGACTCCAGCTCGACCGCGTCGACGCAGGCCCGGTCGATCCGGTCGAGGTCGTCGGCCACGCCGTCCGTCGGTGCCGGGTCCGCCGCGCCGGCCGACGGGACCGGCTCGCCGTCGGAGAGCGGACCAATCGGCGGGGTACGGGTGAACACGACCGGCGGGAGGACGGGCCGGTCACCGGCGCGCAGCCCGGGCGGAACCTCGCCGAGGGCGGCCCCGATCCGCTCGGCGTCCCGGTCGACGAGGGGGAACCGTCCGATCGTGGCCGCGTATCCGACCATCGCGGCGACGTCGCCGGTCACCCCCCGGACGAGGCTGTCGCGGGCGACGCTGACCAACGCGTCGGGCACCCAGCCGGCGACCCGGAGGAGCAGGTGGTGGTACGCGGCGACCGTCACAGGACGCCTCCTTCGGAAACGGTCGGGCAGTGGTCCGTCACCGCTACTTCGTCGGACCGGTTCGAAACGTTCACACGCGTGCAAGAAATCACTGGGCTCAACGATGTCTCGCCGGCCGGATCACGGGAGCGTCATGACAGTGACGACAATGGAGGGTCCGATGACCGCGATGGCCGATCATCCCGCCTGGAACCCGCCCCGGGGCCGGTCGGGCGAGGCGCGGCAGGCCACGCCGGCGGAGGCGGCGGCCACCCCCACGAGCCGGGCCGACGCCCAGCTCACCCGGCTGCACGAGCTGCACAGCAAGCAGTTGCTGAACTATCTGGTCAAACTCACCCTGGGCGACCGCAAACTGGCCGAGGATCTGTTGCAGGAGACGTTCGTCCGCGCCTGGCGTCACCTGTCCCGCCACGGTGACACCGACATCGACACGTTCCGGCCGTGGCTGTACACGGTGGCCCGACGCCTGGTCGTGGACATGCTGAGGTCGCGCCGGTCCCGGCCGTCCGAGGTGGTGATGGACGATCTCACCAAGCTGTCGGTGTCCGAGGACACCATCGCCGACGTGGTGTCGGCGCGAGCGGTCCGCGAGGCGCTGCTGCGGTTGCGGCCGGACCAGCGCGGTGTGCTGATCGAGCTCTACTTCCACGGCCGCACCCCGAGCGAGGTCGCGGCGCGGCTCGGCGTCCCGGTCGGGACGGTCAAGTCGCGGGCCCACTACGCCAAGCAGGCGTTGCGCACGTATCTGAACCAGTAGGGAGCGCCGATGCCCCTCTCGTCCCGACCGGTGGCCCGTGCCGGCGCGTCGTGCGCCGCCGTAGCGCTGATCGCCGCTCTGCACCTGGCCACCGCGGTCACCCCGGCGGTCGCCGACGAGGACCCACCCGCCCTGCCCGCCGCGCTGACCGGCTGCGTCGGCCCGTCCCCGGTCCGGTACGGCGAACGCACCCCGTGGCCGGTCGCCCGGATGGCGCCGTACCTGACCCGCTCGCTCAGCCAGGGCCGGGGCGTCCGGGTGGCGGTCCTGGACTCCGGCGTCAGCGGCGCCGCCGCCGGCCTGCGCGCCGCCGTCGCGCCCGGCCGGGACGTGGTCTCCGGCGGCCCCGCCCGGTCGGACTGCCTGGGTCGGGGTACGGCGTTGGCGGCGATCGTGGCCGCCCGGCCCACCCCCGGCACGGGCGTGGTGGGGATGGCCCCCGAGGCCACCGTGCTGCCGTTCCGGATCATCGGCCCGCAGCGCCGGACGACGCCGGCGTCCATCGCCGACGGCATCGACGCCGCGGTGGACGCGGGCGCGGACGTGGTGCTGGTCGGCAGCGGCCAGGTGGCCGACACCCCGGCGTTGCGCGCCGCCGTGACCCGGGCCGCCGGGCGCGACGTCCTCGTCGTCGCGCCGGTCGACGACGGGCCGGCGTCCACGACGGGACAACCGCCGCCGGTGTGGTATCCCGCCGCGTACCCGCAGGTCCTGGCGGTCGGTGGGGTCGACGCGAACGGCCGGGGCACCGTGCCGGCGCTGCCGGCGAGCGGCCTCGACGTGCTGGCCCCGGCGAAGGACGCGGTCGTGCCCGGCCCGACCGGCGCGGGCCACTACACGGTCGGCGGGACGGCGGTGGCCGCCGCGCACGTCGCCGGCGCCGCCGCGCTGGTCCGCGGGTACCACCCGGAGCTGACCGCCGCGCAGGTCCGGGACCGGCTGGTCGCCACAGCCGAGCGGGCGCCCTACGCGCCGGCCGGCACGGTCGACCCGTACGCCGCGATGACGACGCTCGATCCTGGCGCGGCGACCCGACGGGTCCGGCTCGACACGGGAGCCGTCTCGGTCGCCACCGCCCCGCCGGCCGATCCGGCGGTCGCCCGCTCCGGGCTGCTCGCCGCCGCCATCACGGTGGTGGCGCTGCTGATCGGCGCCGGGATCCGGATCCGGCGGGGACACCGTCGGCCGGCGTCCCGGGATCCAGGTACGGCGTCTGGATGACCCTCGCTCCCCGGCGGGTGCAGAGCAGCGCGCGACCCGGCGGCAGGATCCTCGGCTTGGTGTTGCCCAGCAACGGGCCCTCACCCGGCGGGCAGGACAGCACCACGTCCGGGCTGTTCGTCTCCTGCAGACGGCGGACCAGGGGATCCATGGACATCCGCATCGCGCCCGCGGCCGCCCGGGTCAACACCATGTGGAACCCGATGTCGGTGCCCTGCGCCAGGTACGGGACCAGCCGCAGCAGCGGACTCTCGTGCCCGCCCATCATGTCGTAGTCGTCGACGAGCAGGTACAGCCGGGGACCCGACCACCAGTCCCGGGCCCGCAGCTGCTCCGGTGAGACGTCGGTGCCCGGCATCCGGTGCTTCAGGCCCTCGATCGCCTCGGCCACCGTGGCCTTCGTGGAGTCGACGGACACCGAGTAGCCGAGCCGGTACGCCTCGGGGATCCGGTCGAACAGCGCCCGCCGGAAGTCCACCGCCATGATCCGCACCTCCCGTGGCGGGTAGCGGCGGACCAGCGCGTCCGCCACGTACCGCAGCAGGCTGCTCTTGCCGCTCTGCGCGTCGCCGAGGACGGTGAGGTGCGGCAGCTCCTCGAAGTCGTGCCACACCGGCCGCAGCCGCTCCTCGTCGATGCCGATCGGCAGCCGGAGGTCGCCCTCGGCCGCCGGCAGCTCGGCCGCCGGCAGCACCGCCGGCAGGGTGCGTACCCGGGGTGCGTCCGGACCGTCCCAGAAGTCCCGGGCCGCCGCGGCGAGCGCCCGGGTGCCGTCGGCCACGCCGGCCGGGTCGACGACGCCGTCGATCCGGGGCAGGGCGGCCAGGAAGTGCGCCTTCTGCGCGGTCAGCCCGCGCCCCGGCACGTGCGGGACGGTGGCCGCCGCCCGCAGGTCGATCGCCGAGTCGACCGGATCGCCGAGGCGCAACTCCAGCCGGTTGCCGATCAGGTCCCGCATGCCGTGGTGCACCTCCGACCACCGGGACGCGGTGAGCAGTAGATGCACGCCGAAGTTGAGGCCCCGGGCGACGATCTGCCGCACCGCCGCGTCCGCCGCCTCGAACTCCTGGCGCAGCGTGAACCAGCCGTCGACCACGAGGAACACGTCGCCGTACGGGTCGTCGTCCAGCCCGGCCGCCCGCCGGGCCCGGTAGGCGGCCATGCTGTCCACGCCCTCGGCGGCGAACCGCCGTTCCCGCTCCGCGATCAGCGCGCTCACCTCGGCGATGGTGCGGGTGACCCGGTCGGCGTCGAGCCGGCTGGCGACGCTGCCGACGTGCGGCAGGTCGGCGAGCGTGCCGAGCGTGCCGCCGCCGAAGTCCAGGCAGTAGAACTGCACCTCGCGGGGGCTGTGGGTGAGCGCCAGCGCGCAGATCAACGTGCGCAGCAGGGTGGACTTGCCGCTCTGCGCGCCCCCGGCGATACCCAGGTGGCCGCCGGTGCCGGACAGGTCCGCGACGAGCAACTCGCGGGCCTGGTCGAACGGTTTGTCCACGAAGCCCACCGGGACCACCAGCAGGCTGTTGCCCGGCCAGCCCACCGCCCGCAACCCGGCCTCCGGGTCGGGGGCCAGCGCCGGCAGGAGCTGGTCCAGGGTCGGTGGTCGCTGCAGCGGCGGCAGCCAGACCTGGTGCGCCGGCGGGCCCTGGTCGACCAGTTGGTCCACGACCACGTCGAGCACGCTCGGGCCGCGCTCGTCGGGCGGGTCGGCCGGTCCGGCCGCCGCCGGTTGCTCCGGCGGCTCGGTCGCCACGACGGGGATGTGCCCGAGCCGGTACGCCACCACCTGCCGCTGCACCACCGCGAGATCGAGCCGCTTGTGCTTGGGCCGGTGCGCCCCGGACACGTAGGCCGCCTTGAACCGGAGCAGCGACGACACGTCGGCCCGCAGGAAGCCGTTCCCCGGCTGGGTGGGCAGCTCGTGCGCGTCGGGTACGCCGATGGCGGTGCGGGACTCGATGGCGGAGAAGGTGCGCAGCCCGATGCGGTACGACAGGTGTGTCTCCAGCGCGGCGATCCGGCCGTCGTCCAGACGCTGGCTGGCCAGCAGCAGGTGCACCGCGAGCGACCGGCCGAGCCGGCCGATCATCACGAAGGTGTCGATGAAGTCCCGGTGCGTGGCCAGCAGTTCGCTGAACTCGTCCACCACCACGAACAGGGTCGGCAGCGCGTCCAGCGGCTGACCCTGGGCCCGGGCCCGCTCGTACTCCAGCACCGAGGTGAACCCGCCGGCCTGCCGCAGCAGCTCCTGGCGGCGGATCAGCTCGCCGTGCAGCGCCTCGCGCATCCGGCCGACCAGCGCGGCCTCGTCGGCGAGGTTGGTGATCACGGCGGAGGTGTGCGGAAGCCGGTCCAGGCCGAGGAAGGTGGCGCCGCCCTTGAAGTCGACGAGCACGAAGTTGAGGATCTCCGACGAGTGGGTCATCGCCAGTCCCAGCACGATGGTGCGCAGCAGCTCGCTCTTGCCGGAACCGGTGGCGCCGATGAGCATCCCGTGCGGGCCCATGCCGTCCAGCGCCGACTCCTTGATGTCCAGCTCGACGGGCGCACCCTCGGCGTCGATGCCGATCGGGATCCGCAGCCGGCGGGCGGCCGGTCGGGCGGCCCAGGCGTGGGTCAGGTCGAGGTGGCTCAGGTCGGCGACGCCCAGCAGCGTACCGATGTCGAAGTCGGTGGTCAGCGCCTCGGCGGCCGGCTCGGTGGTGATGCTCAGCCGGTACGGCGAGAGGATCCGGGCCAGGCTACGGGCCTCGGCCGGGGCCAGTTCGTCCGGCCGGGCCAGGTTGGACCGGACCTCGCGGCCGACCTGGTCGTGCTTGACCTGTTCCAGCCCGGAGTCGGTGAGGTCGGCCCAGAGCAGGCCGCGGGGCACCGTGGTCGGTGGGGTACCCAGGTCGATCAGCACCGCGTTGCGGTATCCACCGGACAGCAGGCGGGAGCCGGCGGGGATCCGCCCGCCGTCGCAGACCAGCAGCACGAACGGCTCGTCCCGGCTCGGTGTGGCGCCCGCCTCCCACCGGGGCCGGGCCAGGAAGTCCTCCCCCAGCAGCCGCTCCACGGCGTCCGTGCTGGCGGCCGCCAGCCGGGCCGGACCCGCCGCGTCCTGCTCGGTGGGGTGTTGCAGGTGCGGCAGCCACTTCGCCCACTCCCACGCCTCGGTGGCGTCGTCGGACACGCACACCGCGATCATGACCTCCTCGGGCGCGTGGAACGTGGCGACCTGCGCGACAAGCGCCCGCGCCACCGCCCGGCGCCGCTCGGGGTCGCCGGTGATCCGGATCTGGTGGAAGCCGGGCAGGAACAACGCCACCGGCAGGTCGGCGACCGTGTTGTAGGCGTTGATGAACCGCCGCAGCGACTTCGCCGCCAGCGGTTCCAGGTCCTCGATCGGCTTGGTCTGCAGCGGCGCCATCCGGGTCGCCAGGCGCTGCCGGCCGGTGCCCACCCGCACCTCCAGGAAGTCCGGGTGGCTGGGTCGCCGTTCCCACCGCCGCGTGGTGAGCGCCACCGACCAGAGGGCGGACGGGTCGGGGTGCCGCCAGTCGGACGCCTCCCGCTGCTGGTCGATGGACCTGCGGACGCGCTTGCGCTGCTGCGACAGGTAGCGCAGGTAGTCGCGGCGGTCGCCGCTCATCCGGTGCTTGCGCTCCCCGGCGCTCATCGCCAACTGGCCGACCAGCATGCCGACCATGGCGACGCCCATCATGCCGGCCATCACCCAGGTGAGCACCCCTCGGCCACCGCCGAGGAACATCATCGCCATCACGCCGGACATCAGCATCATCGGCAGGATCGTCATGACGCTGCGCAGGCCGCCGGGGGTGACCTCGGGCAGCACCGGCGGCTCCTGAAGGCTGATCTCGCCCGCGGGCGTCTCCGGCCCGGTCCGCCGGGCCGGGCGCCGGAACACGACGGTGCTCACCGTTCACCTCCGATGCCGGCGGTACGGGGTCGCCGGCACGGACTACAACGCACGATCCGAGGGGCGAGGGTCAGCGGGAGCAGATTTTTCCGCCGCCGGATGAACCCGGCCGGCACCCATCCGTTGATTCGGCCATGACTGTCTCGGCCACCGGTGAGATGTGCCGCCTCACCGTCTGCGGGCCCACCCGCCAGGTGGAGGTGGCCGTACCGACGCACGTGGTGGTGTCGGACCTGCTGCCGGTGCTGGTCGAGCACCTGGGCGAGAACCTGGTCGAGACCGGCCTGCTGCACGGCGGCTGGGTGCTGCAGCGTCTCGGCGCCGTGCCGTTCGACCAGGGGTCCACCGTCGCCATGCTGGGCCTGCACGACGGCGACCTGGTCCACCTGCGTCCCCGCTCCGAGCAGATCCCGCCGGCCGACTTCGACGACCTGGTCGACGGCGTCGCCACCGGGATGAAGCAGCGGCCCGGCCGGTGGCGGCCGGAGCTGAGCCGGTGGGCCGCCCTGGCCGCGACCGTGCTACTGGCGGCCACCGGCGTCGCGGCGCTCGCGCTGCCCGGCCACGCCGGCCACCGGGCGGGCGCGGCCGGCGTGCTCGCCGCCGCCTGCCTGGTCGGCGCGCTGGTGGCCACGTTCGCCGTCGGCGATCGGCCGTTCGGCAGTGCGTTCGCCGGCGCCGCCGTCGGGTACGCCGGCCTGGCCGGCCTGCTCGCGGTCGACCCGCGGGTCGGGGTGGTCGGGCTGCGCCCGGACGGTCCGGGCCTGTTCGCCGCCTCGGTGGCCGTCCTGGCCGTCGCCGGGATCGCCGCGACGACGATGGCCCACGCCCGGCCGACGCTGCTGGCCGTGCTGGTGGGCGGCCTGCTCGCCGCGGGGGCGACCGCGCTCGCCGCGTTCGCCGGCCTGACCGCGGTGCAGGCGGCCGGCGCCATGCTGGTGGCGGCCACCCTGGCCACGATGGTGGTGCCGCTGGTCGCCTTCCGGCTCGCCGGCCTGCGGATGGCGCCGCTGCCCACGCAGCCGGAGCATCTCCAGGAGGACCTCGACCCGATCCCGAGCGGCACGCTGCTGCCCCGGGCCGCCGTCGCGGACCGGGCGATGACCGCGCTGTACGCCGGGATCGCCGCCCCGACGGCGGTGGCCGTGGTCGTGGTCGGCATCGCACCGGGCTGGGCACCGGCCACCCTGGTCGGCCTGGTCGCGCTGGTCCGCTGCCTGGCCGCCCGGACGATGACGAGCGCGTGGCACCGGCTGGCCCAGCTCGCGCCCGCCGCGGTCGGCGCGGTCACCCTCGCCCTCGACGCGGTGGCGTCCAGCGGCCCGTTGGCGCGGGTCACCGCCCCGGTGCTCGCCGTGTCGCTCGGTTCCGCCCTGCTGCTGCTCGTCGCGCGGACCATGCCCGATCGCCGGCTCACCCCGTACTGGGGTCGGCTCGGGGACCTGGTCCAGACGCTGGCCGCCACGGCCGTCCTGCCGGTCCTCCTCGCCGTGCTCGACGTCTACCGGTTCGCCCGTGGGATCGGGGGCTGAGCGCGGTGCAGTCGAGACGGGACCAGGTGCAGGCCCAGTCGTACATGACCGGCCGGCTCACCGCCGCCCTGGTGATGGCCGAGCCGGAGGCGCTGGAGAACCCGCACCGACGATTGCTCACCGGGATGATCGCCGGACTGCTGGTCGGCTGCCTCATGGTCGCCGGGGTCGTGGTCTACGGCCTGCTCAAGCCGGGGGGTGCCACCCGCTGGCGGGAGCCGGGCACGCTGATCGTCGAGAAGGAGTCGGGCGGCCGGTTCGTGCTCGTCGACGGCCGGCTCCGGCCGGTGCACAACTACACGTCGGCGGCCCTGATCTTCGGCCGGCGGCCCGCCCTGGTGACCGTCTCCGCCGCGTCGCTGACCTCCGTACCCCGGGGCACGCCGATCGGCATCGTCGGCGCGCCCGACTCACCGCCCGCGCCGGCGGGGCTGGCCGGGGCGCGGTGGAGTGTCTGCGCCCTGGGCGGGACGGACCGGGTCGGTACGGCGCGCGCCGGCACCCTGCTGACCCTCGCCCCGGGCGCCGGCGGAACCCCGCTCGGTGCGGACGGCGGCTTCGTGGTGACCTCGCCGGGCGGGCAACTGTTCCTGATCTGGGACGGGCAACGCTTCACGCTTACCCGGCCGTGGATCCCGCGGGTGCTCGGCTACTCCACGGCCCCCGTGGTCACGGCGAACTGGCTCAACCAGCTTCCCCCGGGTCCGGACGTCACCCCGGTGCCGGTCGCCGGTCGGGGCGCGGCCGGACCGGTCGTCGACGGGCGACCCACCCGGATCGGTCAGGTCTTCGTGGCCCGCGTCGTCGGCACCGCCGACCGCTACTTCCTGCTGCTGCGCGACGGGCTCAGCCCGCTCGCCGAGACCGCGCTCGCGCTGGTGCTCGGCGACCCGGGGACCGCCGCGGCCTACCCGGGTTCCACGGTACGTCCGGTGGACCTCAGTGCCGGGGCGCTCGGCCAGCTACCGGTGTCGAAGCAGCCGGCGCTGCCGGCCGGTCTCCCGCCGCGACCGCCGGTCCAGGCGAGCCCGGCGGCCGGCGACACCTGGTGCGTGCAGTGGTCCACGCCGGAGCTGCCGGCCCGGGTGACCGCGCGGTCGGTCCCGACGGTCACCGCCGCCGGGGACACGCCGGGGGTGACCCGGACCGCGCAGACCGCCACCTCGGTGTCGGTGGCGCCGGGGGTGGGTGGGCTGGTCCGGCAGGGTCGCGCCGGGCAACTGAACGGGACGAGCTACTTCCTGGTCACCGACGCCGGGGCGAAGTTCCCGGTCGCCGACGCCGACGTGGTGCGGGCGCTCGGCTTCACCGTCGAGGCGGCCCGGGTCGTGCCCGCCAACCTGCTGTCCCTGCTGCCGACCGGGCCGGTCCTGGACTCGGCGGCGGCGAGGAGGTGACACCCCGACGATCCGCCGGCCCGGCCGGCACCCCGTCCACCACCATCGATGTAGGAGGAACACCGTGACCTCACCGCTGAACCAGGTGGATCAGGCCACCATCACCCAGACGCTCAGCGCCTTCGAGACCACCATGGCCGACGTGAACGCCGCCGACCAGTCGGTCGACGCGGTCAGCTCGTCGGTGCCCTGGACCGGCGACGCCGCCACCCAGTACCGCAACTCGCTGGCCGAGTGGCGCACCGGCCTGAACGACGTCCGGCGCGGACTCGAGATGTTGCGCACCGCCATGACCCAGCACCTCAACATCTCGTCGAACGTCGAGGACGAGGCCGCCCAGAACGCCCGCTGGTACACCAACTGACGAGAGGAAGAGCAGATGGCGACCTACTCCCTGAACCCGAACGGCCTGCTGGACTCCGGTGAGGAGTTGCGCGGTGTCACCCGGGCCATCGACAACTCGCTGACCACCCTCGAGGGATACGTCAACCAGTTCATCGCCAACAACGCCGGCGGCGCCGCCACGGCGTACCAGCAGGCGCAGCAGACCTGGCACCAGGGGCTGGCGAAGATGCAGGCGTCGCTCGGCAGCGGCGCCACCGCCATCGACAGCATCCGGGAGAACTACCACATCGCGGACAGCCAGGGTGCGGCGCTGTTCGGCGGAAACGTCTAGGCGGGACCGCGATGCCGATCACCACCGACGACGCCTATCTCACCCGGGCGGCGAGCTCCAACACCCTGATCTCCGAGGAGGTCACCGCCTCGCCGGGAGGGGACATCGCCGGGATCAGCCTCAAGCCCGGGCACAGCAGCTTCTCGCTGGGCGCCCAGGTCCAGAAGGCGGTCTCCGGCGTCGGCGCGAACCTGAGCGCCCGGCTCACGGAGATCCGCGACACGGCCACCAACCGGGCCGCCCAGCTGACCAACTTCATGGCCATCACGAACGACACCGAGGGCATGAACGGCCACCAGGCGCAGGAGTTCCTCGCCAACGCGCCGGCGTGGAACACCTCGCCGACGCCCGGCAAGTAGCCACTTCTCCCGCCGGCATCGCCGTCCCCGCACGCCATCGCGGCGGACGGCGGTGCCGCGCGGGCCGACGAACCCGGACGCACGCCGCCGGTCGGAGTTGAGGGGATCAGATGACACAGCCGATGGACTGGGACGAGTCGATGCGGGTCGTTCTCGGCACCGACAAGGACATCGACTCCTCCCGGGTCAGCACCCCCGCCTGGCTCGGCCTCGACATGTCGTTCTGGGAGACCTCGGCCGCCACGGAGCAGGACTACCAGCGGCCGTGGGAGCACTGGATGCCCAACGGGAACGACTGGAACAAGATCACGATCTACCGGTACCGCGCCTACAACGACATGGCCAACTTCCAGCTCATCCGCGCCACGGTCTACTTCTACGAGGGCGGCGACAACTCGCCGGCACGCCAGGGCAAGGCACTTGTCGACGCGAGCCGGGAGATCATCGACGGGATCGACACCAACCAGTACCTCGACCCGGCGATGTTCCGCGACGTCGCCACCCGCTTCCGCAACGTGCACACCTATCTGACCGGCCCCGGCCAGGCCCGGCTCCGGGCGATGTACGACGAGGTCCACGCCGGAGGGTCGTTCGACGGCTCCGCCGCCGATGTCTTCGCCTGGGCGATGCACGACATGGCCCTCGGCATGCAACGCCTCGCCGAGAACATCAGCGGCCGGTTCGAGCTCAACTACAACCACTACGTGGACACCGGCTGGCCGCACGTGCTCGACCTGACCGCGACCGAGATCGACCGGTTCCGGCAGCGCCTCAAGGACGCGTGGAGCGCCTACACGGCGTATCAGCACCACGACCCGAACACCCTGGTCGACGCGCTGCTCAAGGAGATGGAGCGCCAGGTCGACGCGGCGGACGCGAATGTGGACAGGTCGGCGGCGACCGGCGACCGGCAGGAGTCCTGGACGCTGAACTTCGGATCGATCCTCGGCAAGGCCGGCAACGCCACCTACGACGTCATCAAACAGTCCGAGTGGGTACGGCTGAACAACGACCTGAAGCGGGAGTGGCAGAGCCGCTACGACGAGCTGGACACCGCCTCGCAGACGGCGACCCGGCTGCTCATCAAGAGCTACAACGACCTGATCGCGGCCTTCGGCCGGGGCGTCATCGCCCTGCCGCACGTGCCGTATCCGACGTCGGGCAGCGGGGGCAACACGCCGCCCGGCATCGGCGGTCCCCCACCACCCGGCTTCGACGGCGCCACCCCGCCGCCCGGCGGAAGCGGCGGCTCCGGCGGATCCATCCCGCCGCCCGGCGGAAGCGGCGGTTTCGACGGCGCCACCCCACCGCCCGGGGGGAGCGTCGGCGGCGTCTCGAACGCCGCCATCCCCCCGCCGGGCGGCGGCAGCGGTACGCAGTTCGGTGGTGACTCGGGCGGCTTCGGCGGAGCCGGCGGCGGTTTCGGTGGCGGTTTCGGTGGCGGGTCCGGCGGCTTCGACGGCGCGGGCGGCTTCGACGGGGGCACCGGCGGCGGCTTCGACGGCACCGGCGGTGGGTCCGGCGGTTTCGACGGCGCCGGCGGTGGGTCCGGCGGCTTCGACGGCGCGGGCGGCCCCGGCGGCGGCCTCGACGGCGCCGGCGGGATCGGCGCGTCCGGCGGGGAGACCGGCGGCGGCACGGGCGGTCCGGCCCTGGTCGGCGGCGGTATGGCGACCGGCGGCGGGCTGCCGGGAAAGCTGGGCGCCGGCGGCGCCGGAAGCATCGGCGGCAGCGTGGGCGGTGGCGCCGGCAGCGGTGCTGGCACCTCGGGCTCCGGCTTCGACGACGACACCGTCGGGGGTGGGCTCTCCGGCGGCACCCCGACCACGATCGACCCCGGCGACCTCGGGTCGAGCGGCTCGGAGCTGGGCGGCCTCGGCTCCAGCGGCGTCCGGACACCGGGGCAGCCGAGCGGCTTCGCCCTCGGTCCCCTGGGAACGCCTCCGGCGGGCTACGCCGCGGCCGGGGTGGGCAGCCTGCCACCGGGGACGCTGGGTGCCGGCTCGTTGGCGTCCGGTGGCGAGAACCTCGCCGCGTTGCCCGGTGCCGCCGCGTACGCCACGCCGGGCGCGGACGGCACGACCGGCGCGGGCATGGGTGGCATGGGCGGCATGCCGTTCATGCCGCCGATGGGCGGCGGGGGTGGCGGCAACCAGAACGAGAAGGAGCGCGAGCGCAGCACCTGGTTGGCCGAGGAGGAAGAGGTCTGGGGCACCGATCCGGACGTCACCGTCGCCGTCATCGGGCGGGAGGAGCTCGAACCCGAGCCGGCCAGCCGGCCCACCCGGACGCCCGCACCACCCCGCGCGCCGCAGCCGGGCTACGAGCCGTCGCGCGGGCGCGGAAACCGCTAGTCGAGAGGAAAGGGGAAACAGCATGTCCGGTTCCTGGCATGACGAGATCGATCGGGCCTACACCGAGCTGGAGGAGAGCCAGCAGGCCATCACCCGGGTGCAGCACGACATGGCGGACCGGAGGATCACGGTCCGGTCCCGGAACCGCGCGCTGTCCGTCGTCGTCGACGCCCAGGGCGAGGTCGTCGACATCACGTTCCACTCGCGCGGCTACCGCTCGATGCCCCCGCGGGAGTTGAGCGAGCTGCTGGTGGAGACCATCGCGGAGGCGCGCCGGCAGGCGGTCGCCGAGGTCGCGTCGATGTTCTCGGCGGTCCTTCCCTCGTCCCTTCCGATCATGGACATGATCAACGGGACCGCCGACATCGACGAGATGATCAGCCAGGCCCTGCGACAGGTCCCCGACCTGCCGGGCGCACCCGGCGCGGAACGGAGCTGACGCATGCCGACCCCACCCCTGCACGCCGACACCGACCTGCTGCGCAGTGAGTCCTTCGCGCCGTTCGTCACGCACATGCAGAACGTCATCGACACGCTGAATGCCGCGGTGGGCGACTGCCTGCCGGTCGCGACCACGATCCGCGACAAGTCGGACCAGATCCTCAACGAGGGCCTGGCCGCACAGGTCGAGCAGATTCGCATGCTGCTGTACGGCCTGCGTGACCTCTCAGCGGGCGACGCCGACCAGGTGACCGCGCTCAACCAGTTGCTCGGCGCGGTCGAGGAACTGAACACGGACGTCGCCTCCTTCGGCGGCGGCACGCGTCCATGACGGCCGGCGTCACCTCGACGCCGGCCCCGATCGACGGAGGCGCCGGTCGTGGAGATTGAGATCCCGGACCGGCTCGCCAACTTCCTCTACTGGCTGACCGATCAGAAGTTCCCCGGCGCCAGCGCGGAGAAGATGCGCCGATTGTCCCGGGAGCTGAAGGCGGCGGCCGATCTCGTCGAAGCCGCCGAGCCGAAGCTGGCCGGCGCCGTACGCCGGATCCAGGAGGGCGTGGGGGGTGACACCCAGCGGGCCTTCGTGGCCAGCATGCAGAACTACGTCCGCACGCCCGGCTACGTCAGCAACACGGCCGCCCACCTGCACAACGTCAGCGCCACGACCGAGAACGCGGCGATGCGGACCCAGTACCAGAAGTTCATGATCCTCGGGTCGACGGTCCAGATGTTCATCGAGTTCGTCTGGGCCTTCGCGGCGGCCTTCATCAACCCCGGGATGGCGATGGCCTGGCTCGCCGCCCGCATCGCCATCTTCCGGTTCGTCATCAGGCTGCTGTTCAGCCGCCTGATGCTTGCGGCGCTGGGCGCCGTCGCCACGGAGGCGCTGACCGAGGCGCTGATGGACGCCATCATCCAGCGGATCCAGATGCGGCTCGGCACGCGCCGGACGTTCGACCAGGCGCAGTTCTGGCAGGCCGTGCGCGACGGGACGATCGCCGGCCTCGTCGTCGCCGTCCTCGGCCCCGCGTTCGGCAACATCGGCGCGCTCCTGAACCGGGTTCCCGTCCGGCCCCGGCAACTCACCGACGTCCCGACCCCGCCGGTCCCGACCCCGCATCCCACGCCCAAGCCGGTCCCCACCCCGCCTCCCCCGCGCCCCACCCCCACCTCCGGCCCGGTCCCTCCGCCGCCACCCGCCACACCGCGACCCGTGCCGGTCACCGTCGGCCGCGACGTCCCGGGCCCGGCCGGCACCGTCCCACCCACCCGCGCGCAACGGGTACGCCAGCACGCCGGGGAGTTCGTCACCGAGGTCGCCGCGTCGATCGGCATCGAGGTGATCGCCGGGGGCACCGTCTCCGCCGCCAACGGCCAAGGGTTCAGCGTCGGCCCCGCCGCGGCGACCTCGGGGGCCATCAGCGGAACGGTCGAGTCGGGCGCCGGATCGGCCGGCACGGCCCTGCACGACCGGCTCTTCCCGAACACCGACTCCCCCGACCGCAAGCGGGACGACGCGAGCCCGGCGATGGTCGATCCCACGACCGGCCCCACGGAGACGGATCCGGCCGCGCTGTCCACGACCACGTCGATCGACCCGGCGACGACGACCGGCGCAGATGCCACCCCGCACCGCACGGGCCCAGGCACGGGCACAGGCACGGGCCCAGGCACGGGCCCAGGCACGGGCCCAGGCGCGAGCCCCGGCACGGGCCCAGGCGCGAGCCCCGGCACGGGCCCAGGCACGGGCCCAGGCGCGAGCCCCGGCACGGGCTCAGGCACCGACGCGGGCACCGGTACAGGCACGGGCGGCAGTGACGGCGCCACGGGCGAGGACCGGGCCCAGGCGCGGGTCACGTCCGGCGAGCCGGCCACGGCCGCCGTCGGATCGGACGAATCGGTCTACGGGGACTCGCCGTTCGACGACCCGAGGTTGACTCCCCACACGTTCGACGACACCGACTTCTCCGACGTCTCGTCGCTGTCCGACTTCTCCGACACCTCGTCGATCGCGGGTGCGGAGGGGTTCGACGGCGGCGACCGGTGGGACGGCACGGACCCGTTCACCGGCGACGACGTGGGCACCGCGCCGACGCACGCCGGCGAGCCGTCGTCCGTCGCGGACATCGCCGGGCCGGATGCCGGGCAGGTTCGCGGCAGCGCGCCGGTCGCGGCCACGCCGCTCGCCCCGGCCACCACCGGCCCGACCGGCACGTCCACCACCAGCGGCCCGACCACCACCACCAGCGGCCCGACCACCACCAGCAGCAGCCAGTCCGCCGCACCTGCCACCGGCACCGCCGGCCAGAACCCGGCCGGCACGAGCACCGGCTCGGGCGCCGAGCGGACGGCACCGGGCACGGCCACACCAGCCGACACGGGCGGCCCCGCCGCGCCGGGGGCTTCGTCGACGGGCGCGGCGCCGGTTCCCGCACCGGCACCGCAACCGCTGGCGCCGGCCGACGTCGGTACGCCCTCGGCCCCCGGTGCGGAGCCGGCGGCCACCGGCGGCACGCCGAATCGCGTACACCCGTGGGACCGTGCCGTGCCGGCGGACCCGGCGGCCCGGATCTCCGCGCTCGACGACTGGCTCCGCCAGCGCGAGCAGCGGCCCGGCGACACCGGCGATCCCAGCCTGGACTGCGTGCCGCTGGCCTGGGACGTGTTCGAGAAGGTGCACGGCCGGCGGTCCAACCCGGGCCCCCGCAGCGGCCTGGCCGGCACCGGTCTCGTCGACGCCGACCGTCGGGGGCCCTCCGTCGCCGACACCGCCGACCTGCTCCGGACGCTCGGCGGCGACACCGCCACCACGAAGGACGGCGGCCGGGTGCTGGCGTACCTGGCGAACCAGCCGGGTGCGATGGCGCTGGTGGTGGCCCGGCCGCAGCGGGACCGCGCACACGTCTACTGGGTCGTCGCGGACGGCCGCGGACCGGACGTGGCGCTCCGGTGGGTGGACCCGCAGCAGCCGAAATCGTTCGATCACGACGCCCGGGTGAACGGGCCGGCAAGCGAGTTCTGGTCCACGCAGCTCCGCTCACCGGACTCCGAGATCCTGGTGCTCGGGCCGGACGGCCGGGCGGTGGACATCGGGGTCGAACGGTTCGAGGTCCGTGCCCACGGGCTGCTGGACGCGCCGACCGGACCGCTCGCCGCGGGCATGCTTCCGCGCCGGACGGACGATGCTCCCGCTGACGCGCCTGCCGAACCGCCGGAGGCGGTCGGGTCCGCGACCGCCACGCCGCTCCCGGCCCCCGCCACCGATCCGGCGCCGAGCCCGGAGGTCACCCACCCGGTGCCCGTCGACTCCCCGACCACTCGATCCTGGCCGCTGCCCGATTCGCCCCAACCCCGCACTCCGAGCCGGCTGAGCGGCGTGTTCTCCCGACCGCAGACGCCCCGCCGGCCCCCGCCCGACCTCCCACCGACGAGGCCGAACTCGCCCCCCGACTCACCGCGTTCGCGACTGACCCGTGGACTGGCTCCCGAACTGTCGACCGACGGCACCGCTCCGGAGACCTTCCAGTCCGTCCTTCAGCGCTTCCGCCGGAGTCTGCACCTCGTCATCGAGCAGGCGTCCGAGCGGGAGGGCGACGCCCCCGGCCCGTCGCCGGAGGGTTCGGGCAGCCCGATCACCGCCGGATCGAGCCCGACGACGGCAGTGCTGCCGAGGCAGGACAAGGGCAAGGGCAAGGGACGGGTGCCGCGTGGCGCGGAGGCGGCGGACCCCGGCCCCGGTGACCCGCCGCCCCTCGACGACGGCTTCGACGAGGCGGAGATCCAGGAGGCCGTCCGCCTGTCCCGCCTTCCCGGCCCGCGCTCCGGACCGGGTGCCGCCTCCGGATCGGGCGTCCGCGCGGTCGGCCCGACGACACCACCCGATCCGCGTGCCCCACTCCCGTACCTGGGGAAACCGCCGAGCTCGCGGCGCGCCTCCGTCACCGACAGTCCCCGACCCGGTGCCGCAAGGTCACTGGACCCGATGGCGTTCGACGTGGAGGCCGCCGAACGCGAACTGCGGTCGAGCCTCACCGCGCCCGAACGCAGGACCATCGCGCGAGCAGGCACCAGAGCGCTCGCGCGTGCCATGACGACCTCACTCGCCGTCCAGCGGGCGTTGCACGATCTCAACAGCGCCTCCCCCGATTACGGCCTGAGGTTGGCCGAGGTGACGGAGGACACGAAGTCGTCGAATCGGCTGGCGCAGCAGTACGCCGAACTGAAGCGGCAAGCGCACATATCCCTGGAGGATTTTCTCAACGAGAACCAGGACACCGTCCGCTTCTCGGTGCTGGCACCCACCGACCGGCACCAGATGCTCATCTTCGAGGTGTTGAGCGCGCTGCGCAGGCTCGGGCACCACACCGTCGACGACGACGAGGGAACCTTCAGCTACTGGCGGCCGGGAAACATCCGGTTCGGAGTGACGATCCCGATGCGCGACCGGGAAGGACGACTCTGGGAACTCCAGGTCCACACCGAGGAGTCGTGGCGCTCGATGCAGCTCACCCGCGAGTTCCACCGGGTGAACCGCATGGGCTCGGCCCCCATGTGGGCCAGGGTCTCCGCCGTGCTCCACATGCTGCGCGTCAACGACGAGTTGGGGTTGAACGACACGCCGAACCTGTTTCCCAACCCCCTGCCCAACGGCCTGCCCGCGCTCGTCGGTCCGGGCACCGGCCCCTGGCAGGAGTACCTCGACGGTCTGGTGCGGGCGGGCCAGACCTTCGCCGACGTCGTCGCCGAGCACGGACTCACCCTGACCACGCTGATCGACCGGGAGCAGCTCCACCTGCCCCCGGACTCCCCGCACTGGGCCCGGACGCCACACCTACCGGCGGGCACCACACCACCGGAGGGACAGTCACTCGGGGGTCGGCGGCCGCGAGCCCCGCAGCCGTTCGACGCCCGTCGGTTCGAGCGGGAGCTGATCCGGAGCCTCGGTCAAGCCGAGAAGGAGGCGCTCTTCGACGCGGCCCAGGTAGCCCAGGAGCAAGCTGACCAGGCACTGTCGGTGATGCGGGAGGTGACCTCCGCCTTCCGGAGGACCGGCACCGACGTCACCCTGGTCGGAATCCGCCACCGCGCCAAGACCATGTCCGCCCTGGCCCGAAAGTTTCACGACCGGAATCTGCGGGACCAGACCGACCTGCCGACATTCCTCGCCACCAACAAGGACTCCGTCAGGTTCTCGATCCAGGTGCCCGCCAACGGGTACGACTCGACGGTCCGCAAGATGCTCGATCGCCTCGAGGACGCGGGTTTCGAACGCCGCGGCGACGACGACATCGTGCCCTTCTGGTGGCCCGGCGGCCGGTGGTTCGGGCTGACCACGACGCTGCGCTACCGCGGCCGGCTGGTCGAGGTGGACTTTCCCACGGCGGCATCGTGGCGGACTACCAAGCGGGCACGGGATTTTCACCAGGTCGTCCGGCTGAAGACGGCGCCCATGCCGGACCGGGTGAGCGCCTACCTGAACATGCTGCGACTCAACCGGGAAGACGGCCTGGACCGGGATCTCCCGGAACCGCTCGCCGATCTGCCGGCGAGCCGGGAGAAGGGCCTCGCGGCACTCGTCCAGGCGCGGCCCGACGAGTGGCGGCAGTATCTCCGCGACCTGGAAGAGCGCGACCAGTCGTTCCTGGACGTCGCCCTCGATCACGGTCTGACGCGGGCCGATCTGCCGTCGGCGACGGAACTCGGGCTTCCGGACCAGTCCTACCATCTGACCGCCCGTGCCGGTCGGCGGCGACCGCGTGGCGACTCGCCGGCGAGCCGCCCCCGCAGCCTGTCGCGCGGCGCGGCCGGCCGGCAGCCCGCCGAGACGATGCCGCCGAACCGACCGGAGAGCCCCGAGCAACCCCGACCGGGTACGGCGAAGAAACGGCGGGTGACCTTCACCGGCGAGCCCCCGGCACCAGCCGCGGCGGCGTCGCCCGGCATGTCACCGGCACCCACCACCGCGCCCTCACCCACCACCACACCGGCACCCACCGCCCCGCCCACACGTCTGCCGTCGCCGAAGCCTCCGGAGGCCGATCGCGATCGTCCGGACGACGAGTTGGGAACCGGGTCGGACCCCACCGGCGGGCGCACCCCACCCGCCGGCACGGAGAACCGCGCCGGCGACAGCGCCGCTGCTGCTCCGTCGGAGCCTCCCCGGGTGGAGGAGCCGACCGCCGGGTCGAGCAGCGGCGGAGCGGATCGCACGGGATCCCCCGGGCCCGGGGCCACCGACGGAGGCGGCACTCCTTCGGACGCACCGGCGGCGCCCCGGGCATCGGTGGACGTGCCGGCGTCCCCCGGGAAGCCGACGCCACCGCCTGCCCCGCACCGCCGGCCCTTCCGCACCCCCGCCGAAGCGCGGGGTGGCTCGCCGACCACAACCGCCGCGCCGGGGCGGCTACGCTCCGAGGATCGCGCCCTGCTGCTGGGCGACGGCAACCACCTGCTGGCCGCCGTCCTCTACACCGAACTCGACAACGTCGACGAGCAGGCATTCGAGAGCGTGCTGGCGCGGGCCGAGCTGACCCGGCTCCGAGCTGAGCGGGCGCAGTCGCAGCGCGCGATCAGCACCACCGGAGTCGCCGACGCCGTGGCGGAACTGCACGACCTCCTGGCCCCGCGGATCGCCCAGCTCACCGCCGCCCAGCTCGCGGAGATCCGAGCGGTGACGGCGGTCGTACCGACGGGGGGTGACCCCGCCCTGCGCGACGCGCTGGCGAACCTGCTGCGGCCCGACACGCCGCACGACCATTCCGACGTGGGGCCGATGCTCATCGGCGTCCTGCTCGGCCGACCGGTCGTCGTCGACGACGGCACCCGCGCCCGGTCGTTCGCCCCGGCCGGGGCGGCCGGCGCGCCGATCCGCCTCTATCGGCACGCCCAGGCCGGCACCGGCCACGCCGCCTTCCATGCCTTCGTCGCGCCGCCCCCGGCGCCCACCACGGCGTCGGCGCCCACCACGGCACCGCCGGTCCCGCACCAGCCGGAGCCGGCCACCACGGCCGCGGTCAACGATCCGCCCATCACGCCGCGGTTCGTCCCCGGCCGCCACGACGCACTCGCGGACGGTGACGGCGACCTGGGCGAGCTGGCCAGAAGCATCGCCGGTCGGGTGGTACGCGCGGCCGCCCACCGGCCGCCCGAGGGGGCGCCGGTCATCGTCACGGTCGAAGGCTACGGCGACGGACCCCGGCGCCTGCTCGGGCGGTCACCGACCGAGGTGGGGCGTCGCCGGGCGCAGTGGCTGGCCGGGGCGCTGGAACACCAGGTCCGCAAGCAGCTCGCCGACGACACCGGTGGCGACCCACCCATCGTCCTCTTCCGGCACCGGCCGGCAGTCGCGACCTCCGGCCAGGATCGCGGCGGTGCGCTCCGCCGCAGGCTCCGGCGGCTGGCGCCCGGCCGGCGGCCGGAGCCGGGCCGGGTAGTCACCCACACCGGTGTGGCGACCGTGCACGTCGCCATCGCCGACTCCTGGGACGACCACCGGCGGGCGGTCAATCCGAAGCTCCCACCGACGCCCGCCGCCGCTCCGGTCGGCAGCGGCCGGCTCGACCAGATCGCCTACGCCGCCGGGATCCCGGCCCACGCGCTGCCCGACCTCGACCGGCTCACCGGCCAGCTCGTCCAGTTCGCCCGGCAGCACCGCGTCCCGGACGACGCCGCCTCCCGGGACTGGATCCGCGGCGTGCTGCGCAACAACTACCGGCACCTGGTCGGCGACGGGATGCTCGTCTTCATCGGCAACATCGAGGTGCGGGTACGACTCGAGCTGACCGACCCCCGCCGGGAGTCCGCGCCCGCGGCGACCACCGCCGAGCGGACCGGGGACGGCGCGGGGCAGCCGACCGGGAAGGCGACGGCCCCCCCGGCCCGCCCGGCCGGGCGGGCCATGCAGGTACGCGCGAACGAGACGATCCACGGCACGTTCCAGGTCGGCGCGCACAGCGAGAGCCACTCCGGCCCGATCAGCTGGTTCCGCTTCGGCGGCTCCCCCGGATTCTCCTTCGGCGTGCCGCACGCGCTGCTCTCGGTGCGGCTCGGCGCCGCGGTGCGCTTCGTCCGCAATCTCGTCAACCGGTCCACCGGCACGGTGCGGGACGCCGAGGTCGGCCGGGTGGAGGACACCCGCGAGGACGCCGCGCTGATCTCCGCCGCCGCGCGGTACCACCTCCAGGTACGCGACCAGCCGGCCCAGAGCTGGACCAACCTCGCCACGACCACCCTCGACGCCGGGGAACGGATGACCCTCTCCCTGCCGGAGAAGTATCTGGACCGGCCCGAGCCCGGTCAGGCCGCCCGACTGGCCACCTCGATCCGACCGAACGCCCAGGCGCCCCGCGGCGCCGACCGGCGCCTGCCGAAGGTCTTCTACGCCTCCGGGCTCACGAGCCTGCACCTGCTCGCGGACGACATCGTCCGGCAACTGGAACGGGAACGCGGACCGATCCCGCTCGGGCATCCGCTGCGATCCGACGTCTGGCACCGGGTCTCCAACCTGGACACTCACCTCGACAAGGCGGTGAACCGGTATCGCGGTTACCCGTTCACGCTCGTGGAGAACGGCCGCGTCGTCGCCAACGTGCGCATCCGCACCCGGCGCGTCGGCCGGGGCCGCCCGGTGAGCGCGCCCAGCGACAAGGCGCACGTCGAGGAGGTCCGGACCGCCATCTCCGGCACGACCGCCGGATCGACGGTCACCAACGAGGCCAGCATCGAGCCCAGCCTGGAGTTCCTCATCGCGCGGGTGCCGAAGGTCAGGTTCGCGGTCAAGGTGCCGTACGCGCGGTGGAGCTGGACCAACCGGAACAGCAACTCCGCCGGACGGCTCGGCCTCTGGGTCCTCGTCTCGCGCTACGCCAGCTTCACCTCGGCGTACCAGATGGAGTTCACCCACCAGGCGACGGTGCAGGTGCGCCGCCGCCGCAACGTGCTGGTCCGGGCCGGCAGCGCGGCACGGGGGCTGCGGCCCCGCACCCGGCACGACCATCCGGGCGCGAACTACCAACCGCTCGAGATCCACGGTCGGGCGATGGTCCGGGTCCCCACCGCCGACGCCGTCGCGTACGGCATCGAACCGCCGGCCCCAGCGGGAACGACGCCGGCGACGGTGAAGACGACGGTCGGCGGCACGCCGCCACCCACCGTTCCGGAGCACACCCGCCGGGGCCGGGGCATCGGCAAGGGCATCGTCGAGGTCGACCCGCAGCTCGTCGACAGGTTGGTCGACCGGGTCGAACAGGAACTCGCCCGGTTCGGCTACGTGGTGCGCGACCCGGACGCGCCCTTCGAGCGCCGCTCCTGGTTCAGCCGCAAACGGGACAGCCAGGTCAACAACGGAGTGCTGCTGCGCAAGCTCATCTCCACCGCCGCCCTGGAGTCCAACTTCGACGGCGTCCACCAGGGCGGGTTCTCCATCACCGTCCGTAAGCGGCACACCGGTTGGTTCACCACGTTCGGCGTCCGTTCGGCGCGCGTGACGATCGAGGCCCGCCCGCGCGAGACCCAGGACGAGCGCGGCCGGACCATCCCGGTCGACCCCACCTCCGATCCTCGCCGAACAAGCGAACGGCACATCGTCAACCTGGAGATGGGACTCGACTCCGGCGGCTCGTCGGCCGGTGGCGGGCAGGGCTTCGCGGCCGGCGCGAAGCTGCGGTTCCTGCCCACGAAGACCGGCCGGCAACTACAGGGAGCCGGGATCGGTCTGGAGTGGGACCGGGGCATCGGCGGCGACGAGTCGGTCAACCACGTCAGCAACATGCCCCGGCTGATGGAGTACCAGGGCGAGCTGACCGAGTTCGAGGTGACGACCCAGTACGGGGTCGTCATCGAGCACGACCGCCAGTGGTCGTGGAAGCAACTCCTGAAGCGCGTCGTCGGCCGGTCCGACGACACCCGCCGCATGCCGACCCCCCTGCTCCCGATTCCGAGCACCGCGACGGTCCGCGTCGTCCCCGCCTTCAACACGAAGCCGTCGCACAGCCCGGAGCGGGCCGCGACCGTACCCGGGCGCACGGACACCCCGGTGGCGGTGCTCGACAACGCCGCCGTCTCCTACCTGGACGTGACCGGGCTCCTGACCACCGCCCGTGGCCGGATGCAGCGGATGGCCAAGCCCGGCGGGACGGCCGACGAGGAGATCTCGACCTTCCTCAACCACGCTCAGGTCCTCTCCCACTTTCCCGAGGTGGCCCGGGGTCGCTACACCACCGACACGTTCTTCACGTCGAAGTTCTGGCGCGACAAGCACCGGGCCGTGTCGCTCAAGGCCGATCTCGGCGCCTCCCAGTTCGTGGGCGCGACGAACGACCCCTACGTGCTCGGCCTGATCAAGCTCTCCCTGACGCAGGCCGGTCAGTCGAGCAGCCGCCGGCGCGGCGTCGCGGTGACGCCGCTCGACCTGGGCGCCGGCGGGGATCCCGGCCGGTCGAACGTGACCGGGGTCAGCGCGTCGCTGAGCCACTCGATGCGGTGGGGCCGGAGCCGCTCCCGGTCGACCAAGCAGACCGGCGGCCGCGAGTCGCTGGAACTCAACTTCCAGCGCGCCTACGCCTTCCGGGCACCGGTCAGCTACGACCTGCGGATCGGCAAGACCAAACGCGCGAAGCTGCTGCCCAACAGCAACTATCCCCCGGTCTCCCGCCCGATCTCCGACGTCGAGCCGATGATCTACCTGCTGTCCGAGCCGGATGCCCTGGAGCACTACGCCCGGGGCGACGTGCCACTCGACGACGAACAGCTCCTGGACATCGTCACCCGGTGGGTCGGCGGTGACCTCCAGATCTCGCACCAGCTCATGGCCCGCGTGCTCATCCGGTGGGAACGGACCGCAGCCGCCGGCGACGGGACCGACGACCATCACGACCTGCGGACCGACACCGCCCGCGAGCTGGCCCGCAGCCACGCCTGGACCGATCTGACGATGCCGCCCGACGTGATCGGGGAGTTCGAGACCCTCTTCGACCTCACGGTCCTCCCGGGCCATGCCGCCAGCCGGCGTCTCGGCCTTCCGCCCTACCTGCGGCCGGGATCGGGCGCGTCGTTGGGCCACAGCGGCATCCACTCGCTCACCCTGGCGGACGGGGCGCACCTGTCCGACGTGGTGGCCGACGCCGTGGAGCAGCTCGAACCCGGCCTGCTCGGCAAGACCCACGACCGGATGATCCCGCCGCAGGACAACCCGCCGCGCCGCCGGTGGTGGCGTCGCAGCGAGCAGGTCCCGCCGTACGTGGGACGGTTGCAGGGCGGCCTCGACGCGGTCCAGGCCCTGTTCGACGGCGGGCGGGAGCAACCGCTGCTGGAACAGGCGCTGTCCCCCGACGGCGTCTCGCTCTACTTCGCCAACCCGCACGCCTGGTTCGCCCAGGACATGGTCGAGGTCCGGGTCAGCGCCCGGCTGACCAGCCAGCCGGAGTTCGGCGACTACGTCCGGGGCAGCGGCCTGGAGACCTACCGCCACCGGTACGTCGAGCGCCGCGACGCGACGGACCGGCAGTTCACCCGCGGGACCTCGATCGGGTTGAAGCCCACGTTCGAGCACCGGCCGACGACCCCACCGACGCTCGAGCAACAGCGCCAGTCCTCCCAGCAGCGGGTCACCACCGGACCCGGGGTCCGGTGGGCCGACGGGGTGAGCCGGTCCCGGGCGACCACCGAGCAGCTCACCTACGAGTCGACGATCTACGACTGGGGCAACTACTACCGGGCGGCGGCCGGCGTCGAGTTCACCGTCGAGGTCCGGCGACTCAAGCTCGGCGGTCGACGCGTCACGAACTGGCTGACCAGCAAGGTCGTCTCCCGGTTCCGCAGCGGGCCACGGCCGCCCCTGCCCCCGGCGGCCGCCCGCAACCGGGCGGCCAGGATGCTGGCCCGGCTCCGCCGGACCGAGCGGACCCTCCCGCCGCGGACCGTCAGCGGCTCGGTGGTCCTGAAGGTTCCGAAGAGCGTCGCTGAGGCCACCCCGACGGCGCCGCCGACCGGCCTGCGGGCCGACGTCAACCCGACCACGCTGCCCGGGGACGCCTTCGTCGACGCCGTGCAGTTCCACGGCGCGGAGGCGGCCAGCCGCCGGCTGCTCGGGGCGCTGTTCGAGCGGCCGGCCAAGTGGAACCGGTGGTGGCCGTCGCGCTGGGTGAACCGGCCCGGCTACCACACCAGCGCCTCCGTACGGGCCTTGGTGACCCGTGACGTGCTGGCCGCCAACCTCATCCCGGCGGCCATGAACCCGGACGGGGTGCAGGTCGCCGCCGGCGCCTTCGTGCCCGGTCACTCGAGCCGGCGGGCGGACCTCACCCTGCGCGGCCGGCTGGAGAACCTGGAGATCATCTCCGAACTCGACGGCACCGGCACCGGCGCGTACGCGAAGTACCAGCAGGGGTTCGGCGCCTCCACCACCCACGACACGCCCTATCTGGCGGCCGGCCTCAGCGCGGGCGGCCCGGCCAAGCTGAGTGTCACCGACGGCTCGAACCCCACCGAGGCGTACGGCGCGCACCGCACCGAGGGCGACACCGACCTCAGCCGGCAGGCGCCGAAGTCGCACACCAGCACGTTCGCCGACGCGCACCGGCGGGAGGAACACGTCAAGCAGCAGGGGCCGGCCGTCCTGGTGCGGATGCACGGCCGGTACGTGCTGGCGGGGCAGAAGCGGGTCGTGCACTGGTGGCGCCCGACGTCGTGGGGGCGGAACCGGACCAGCGACGAGTTCAGCGGCGACGTGTACGTGGTCATGTTCAGGGCCGACTACGACGCGATGGTGGCCGAACGACGCCGTGCCGAGTTCGGCAGCGGGTTGGACCCGGCCGGGCGGGACCGCACCCGCCCACCGGTCGGCGGGCCGCGGTCGCCGAGCCTCGACCTGGTCGACGCGTTCGCCCGGCTCGACCCGAACGGCGCCACGCCGGCGCCGGACGGCCCGGACCTGGCCCTGCTGGGCCTCGCGCGGGACCTCAGCGGCCGGGTCCGGGTCGACGCGGACGACGTCCTCGTGGTGGAGGTCGACACCGCCGGCCAGGCCCGGCAGCTCCGCGAGTCCGTGGACGGGTGGGCCGCCGGACACCTCACGCCCGCGCAGATCGCCGCCGTGCACGAGGCGGATCCGGCCGGCCGGGACCTGGTCACCCGGATGGTCGACGCGGTGCACGCGGCCGCCCCGGCCGGCGCCCGGCCGGAGCCGCCGTTGCACATCCGGCTCCTGAACGACCCGCTGCGCGCCGCCCGGGCGCTGGCCCGGGCGCTGCGCGTCCCGGTGGAGCTGCGGCGGCGGGACGCGGCCGGCGGCGTGACCGACCGGTTCGGCGTCGCGCCGGACGGCTGGTACGTCGAACTCGAGCCGACGATCGGCAGCCGGCAGGTGGCGCCCGCGGAACTCGCCGTGGACGCGCTCCCGCCGCACCTGATCGACAGCGCCGTGCGGCTCGGCGTCACCCGCGACGAGTTGGTCGAGCTGGCCCGACGGCCCGAGGGCCAGTTCCCGGCCGAGGCGGAGCGGTTCCTCCGCGAGCGGGAACGGGCGGCCCGCCCGCCCGCGTCCCCGCCGCTGTCGGCCGAGCAGGACGGCGCCCTCAGCGCCCGCGGACTCGTCCCGCTGGCACCGGAGTCCGGGCCGGACTCCTGGTTCCGGGCCCTGGCCACGACCGCGCGGCGGCAGCCCGACCCGACGGCGGAGGTCCGGCAGGTCGCGGCGGCGACCACCGCCGCCGAGCTGCGGACGCTGATCGCCCGGCGGCAGGGACTTCCGGACGACGCGCCGCCGCCACCCCTGGCGACCGTCCCGGCGGTGCTGGGCGTCGAGGTGGAGACGATCGCCGCCGACGGGACCGTGACCAGCAGCGGGCCGGCCACCGGCCGGCCACTCGTGCTGGCCGGGATGGGCGGGAACGAGTTCCGCCCGACCGGACCGGCGGCGACCCCCACCCCGGTGGTCAAGCTGCCTCGACGGCGCTCCGCCACGTTCCTCTCCTCCGACCGGGCCGCGTCCGACGAGCCCGGCGGGGGCACCCTGGGGAGGACCACGATCACGCGACGGCACTCCGCCCCGATCAGTCGAACCCTGACCGAGGTCGCCCCCGAGGACCGGACCGTCCCGGACCACGTGCCGGCGGCCAGCACCCCGGCGACGGCCGAGCCGGCCCCGCCGGCCCTGAGCCAGCACCGGACCCGACGGATCGCGCTGGACGACCGGCTCGTCGAGATCACCAGCCGGCTCCGGGAGCACATCGGCGGCCAGTCCGATGCCCGGGTACGGCAGGAACGGACCGATGAGGTGGACGGGCTCACCGCGGCCGGGACCGGCAGCCGCCTCGCGGACACGGCCCAGCTCGTCCAGACGCTCACCGAGCTGCTCGCAACGTATCAGCGCACCGACGCGGAACGACAGTCGGTGCTGCGCCTGCGGCAGCGGCCGCCGGTGGACCCGCCACCCGCGAGCGGCGACGACCCCGGTGGCCCGCGCGTGCGGAGCGACGCCGAGGTCCGGCTACGGCACTACCTCGCGGCCAACGACCCGGACGGCGCGCGACTGCGCCACCTCGAGGACCTCCTCACGACCGGCACCGACGAGCGGATGCTCGACAACCTCATGGCCGCCCGGCTGGAGCACTACGAACGCGAGGACACCGAGCTGGCCGCGGCGCCGGTCTGGTGGCACGAGGGCAGCCGGAACCGCCCCGGCGAGTTCTACGCCCCCCGCGCCCACCAGCAGCGGTGGCTCAGGGCGAACGGCTTTCAGGTGGGTTGGGTGCCCGACGACGGGAACTGCGTGTTCGCCGCGACGCTCCGCACCGTCGGGACGGACCGCGTCACCGAAGCCGCCCGGCTGGTGGCCCGGGCCGCGGGGCTCCCGGGTGCGGTACGCGTCGACGACCCGCTCGCCCTGCGGGCGCTCCTCGCCGCCGTGTTGCGGCGGTCGCTGGAACAGCAGCACATCCGTGACACGTTGCGCCTGGCGGAGGCCGCCATCCACCCGGCGGCCCACGACATCGCCCGGACCGGGCAGGCGCTGCTGACCATCGAGGACCTGGCCACGTCGATGGCGACACCCGGCGAGTACGACAACGACCAGCGAGACCACTACTGGTTGGTGGTGACCCAGGTCCTCCGCTGGGCGACCGACCTCTCCACCGCGCGGGGCGGCGACCTCCGTGTCGATCTGCAGGGGCTGTCGGAGGGCACCGACGAGGCGGTGCTCAGTGGCGGCGGCGGCACCACGCCGACCCACGTCATCGTCCTGGTCAACCAGCACTTCCTGCCCACCCGGAGACGACCGGTGGCCGGCGGCCGGGACGTGACCGTCCTCCCCGCCGCGGTGGCGTGGGACCTGCCGCTGCCCCGGACCGGGGAGGGTTCACCGGTCGGGCTCGCGCGGCTGCGGAGCGAGGTGGAGACGGCCGCGCACCGCGTCCCCGCACTCGACAGGCGGGTGCGGGTCGCCGTGGCCGACCGGGGTACGGCCGGCGAGGACGCGTGGGCCTCGTGGCAGAGATTCGTCGACGGCTTGGCCGCGCTGCACGCCCGCATCGACGGGGTGACCGAGCGGACGCTGCCCGCCGCCCGTACCGAGTTCGGCAACCTGCTGCTCACCTACCAGCTCGCCCATCGCCGACTGGCCGACCTGGGCACCGCACTGCCCGGCAGCCGGCAGCTGGTCGCGCCGATCGACGGACCGCGGGACGGGGTGCCGGTCGCCCCCGGGGTACGCCGACCACGCCGCCCCGGCGAGCCGGAGGGCCTGCTCGGCGGCGCCACCGGCCTCGAGGTGGAGTTCGCCGGCCTCGCGCTCACCTTCCCGGTGCTGCCGGCGCCCAAGACCACGCTGTTCCGCCTGGCCGACCTGTTGACGGTCACCTACGACACGAACCGCCGGAGTTTCATCCTGGAGGTCGTCACGGCGCCGACGGGTGTCCTCCCGGGCGAGGAGAACCGGGCCCGCCGGAGCGAGGTGCTCAACGCGCTCGACGCCGTGAACGCCGCGCTGGCCTCGGTGACCGGGCCCACCCTGCTGTCCGACCTGTTCCCGCCGGAGCGCGGCTTCGCACACGACGTGCAGGGCGTCTCGATCCGGCCCAGGACGGACGAGCCGCACACCCGCTACGTGCAGTTCACCGTCGGCGCCCCGATGCACGCTCTGGTCGCCCCGCTGGAGTTCATCGCCGCCGGCACCTACAACGAGAACTCCCGTCGGCACCTGCTCGACGGGCTGGACTTCGCCCAGGTGGTGACCACGTCCTATCTCACCCAGGTGCTCGGGTCGCCGACGCCCGCCTTCGCACTGCCGTTCCTCACCGACGTGCCCGGCACCGAGGAGCTACGCGGCTACCTCGCGCTGCTCTACACGCAGGTCGCCGCGATGCTGCACCAGCGGGTCGTGCCACCGCGCTCGCGCCTGATCAGCAAGAACTATCTCGCGGCCGGCCTGCGTACCTCGGTGTCGGGGCTGCGCGCCCAGCTACCCCCACGCGCGCAGAGCTTCCTGCACGAGCAGCGCGACCGGATCACCGAGATCCTGCTGGCGGGCTTCACCGATCGGGTCGCGCACTCCCTCCACGCCGACGCCCTGCTGGACACGAGCCTGCGCAACCCCGCCGCCGGCAGCGTTCGTGACTACCTGCGGAACGCGCTGAGCCCGGCGGGGGCCGACAACGTGCCGATCAGTCAGAAGGACGCGGTCAGCATCAGCGGCTCCTTCGCCATGGACGACAACGGCGGGGCGCTTTCGACCCCGCTGGCCGTCGTCGAGGTGCGCCACCTGGGTGACTTCACCATGGACGAGTCGCAGCTTCACCGGCACCTCACGTCCTTCGATCACCTCATCCGCGCCGGGTACGAGCGCGAGCCGGCGGACTGGAACCGTCCCTCGGCGCTGCGGGCGCGGGTGCTCGCCGCGGTGCGCCGCAGCCAGGCGGGCCTGGCCGTGCCGGCCTCGGTCGGCCGCCTCCGCACCGCGCTGATCGACACGCCCGCGCTGGCGGCGGACTGGCTGACCTCCGACGCGCGACACCCGCAGGCCCGGCTGGCCGACGCCGACGGGGTGCTGCTGCTGGAGCTGGTTGCGGCGGCGATGGCCGGCGACGACGTACGACCGCTCCTGGAGCCGGCGCTGGCGGTGGCGCTGCGGTATGCGCGCACGCTGAACCTGGCTCGTCAGCGCGTCCTGGACCGCCACGCGGAGATGCTGGTGAACGCACGTGACCAGTGGATCGAGGTCGTCGGGGCCCTGCACGAGCACCGGTTCCCCGACGGCCCGGTCCCGGACCTGGCCGCGCTGACCGCCGACGACCCGTCGGACGACCAGATGTCCGACGACTACCTTTCCGACGACACGGTCTCCGAAGACTCGACGTCCGACGACGAGGCCAGCGACGACGACACGATGCCGATGTCCGACGACGAGGAGGCCGACGACGACCCGATGCCGATGGACGCGGACGAGGGCGCGTACACCGGGCAGACCGCCGCCGACGCGCCGCTGCGGCTGCGCGGAGGCTCCGGCGACGGCACCGACCCGTCGCACGACGACCCGGAACCCGAGGGACCCGGCACGCCGGCGGCCGACGAGCCGCCCGCCACGCTCGGGACGCCGCCCGGTGGCAGCCGGTCGCTGGAGCACACGGATCCGCTGCGCCCGCCTCAGGAGCATCCCGACACCCGCTACACCGTCGAGCAGTACCTCCAGACGTTCTGGGATCCCACTCCGCCCGCCGCCGGGGAACTGACCTCGGCGGACATCCCCGTCGTGGTGCTGCGCGAGCGGGCCGCCGACGTCGGGCCGCAGTTCGTCGAGGACCTCGCCGACCGGGGCGTGCCGGCGATCCTCGAGACCGTCGACGCCGATCAGCGGCGCCAGTACTGGGGCTACCTGCCCCTCTGGGCCGACGGCTCGCTCCAGAACCCGGTCACCGACGATCTCCCGCAGCTCGTCGAACACCTCCGCTCGCGGTACCTCGACCAACTGGCCACGATGGCCCGCGCGGTGACCGTCCGACGCCTGACGGCCGGTGAGAGCGCGCTGAGCACCGCCGACCTGTGGCGCGTCGTGCACGCCGCCGTCGACCGGGCCGGCGGTTTCCGGGTCGGTCCGATCCGGGCGGAGGACCGCCTGCTGGAGCCGGCCCTCGACGTACGGATCCTCGCGGACGGACGGGCCGCCGTCGACATCGACGAGTTCCACCCGGCCGTGGATCTGCCGCAGCGCCTCAACCGGGTGGCCGCCGAGGGTCACCGGGCCGACGTGGCCGGGCCGCCGGCCCTGATCTTCACGAACGCGACCTACGACGACGTCCACTATCTGGCCCGCCCCGGCGTCATCCTGGTCGTTCGCCAGGACGAGGGCGACGGATGGCTCGCCGTCTACCAGCCGATCAACACCGGCGACCTGGTCCAGGTGCGGAACGACGACCTACCGGCGCTGATCGACGCCACCCGGGCGGAGGAGCGACGGGACCTCGCGGGGGCGGTCGAGGAGATCCAACGGCGCGTGTGGGCGCTCGGCGGTCGGGTGCGGGTGACGCCGGAACTGATCGATCAGGCCCTCTGGACGGCCAACCGCGCGGACGACGCGCCGCCCACCGGCGCCCGCAACTACTCCTTCCTGGTCGCCGCCGGGATCCTCGACCTCCACGACCCGCGGAACGACGGAACAGGTCGGTCCTGGCAGCCACCCCGCGAGGCGTTCGTCGCGTACGGCGTCGGTGAGCACGCGGCGTTCGTCGCGGCGGTCGTGGCCGCCCGCGAGGACCTCCAGGGGTTCGTGGGCTGGACCGACGAGGAGGGGGAGATCCTCGATCAGCTCGACGACGACCCGGACGAGGGGGACGGGCTCGAGTACGGCACGGACGCGCTGGGCATCCTGGCGGCCACCGTGCGCGGACGAACCGCGTCCTTCGTCCGCGACCTGCCCGACAGCATCGTCGACCAGTACTGGCGCCGGTTGTCGGGCGGGCTGCCCGACGCCGACGCTGCCGACCCCGCCCGGTTGCGGGCCTGGCTGATCGATCAGGTCCGGGCCGACGAGCCGCACCCGGAACTCCAGCCCGTCCTGCTGACCCTCCTCGGACGCCTGATCGACCGGCCGATCCTGGTCTGGGGCCAGGCGGGGCCGCCCGCCATGTACTGGCCCCCGGGTCAAGAGGAGCCGCCGATCCATCTGGTCCGCACGCCCGCGACCAACCAGGGCCCGTGGGGCCACCTGGAGCGGTACGCCGTGGCAACCGCCCGCGGCGCCGTGTACGACGGGGAGCCGCTCAGCGCGGACGGGATGATCGAGTGGGCGGCCCGGCGGTGGGTTCGTTCGGTGACCGTGCCGATCGACCGGCTCACCGGCGCCACCACCCGCCGCGACGCCGTCATCCCGGTCAACACCCGGAACGACCGCACCGCCCGCGTCCTGGCCCGCACCTACACCGTCTACCCGGACCCGGACCCGGCCGCCGAGCCGGCCGACGACTTCCTCGACCTGGAGGGCGGGTGGGGCATCCGGGACGTCGGCGAGGGCGCGTGGGTCTGCCCGACCACCGCGGCCGACGACGCCCCGCCGCCGGTACGGGCGCGCACCATCGTCCTGGGCTCGGACGCGCCGCACGCGCCGCCGGTCCCGGACCGGATCAGGCGACGGGTGCTCAGTCAGATCCACCTTCAGGACCTGGCGGGCACGGTCGAGGTGGTCGCACCCGGACGGCCACGCTGGTGGGCCTACGTCGGCCCCACCCTGAGCAGGGTCGACGTCCCACTGGCACGGATTCCGGCGGGATTCGTGCTGGGCTCGGCCGCCGACCCCCGGATGGACGTCGCCCGCCGGCTGCCGGAGGGCGTCCGCGCCCGACTCGTCGTGGTGGGCCGGTTCGCGCCCGAGGACGTCATCGCGGCCGTGTCCGAGCTGTCCCCGCCGGAACGGCTGGGACTGGCCGTGGACCTGCGCCTCGCCGATGCCCCCGCGGCCGGACCGGGCCTGCGTCAGCTGGCCGTCGACCTCGCGTCCCGGGTGGACGTGCCGGTCGTCCTGCCGGTCGACGAGCTGGCGGCCGGGACCGGCCTGCCCGCCGAGCTGACCCTGGTGCCGACGGACCACCTCGGTCGGCGGACCTTCGCCGTGCTGGCCGCGGCGGCGGAGATCCGAGCGGTCGACTACGACGGCATGCCGGCCGACGTACACCCGATCGTCAGCGCCGAACCGACGGCGCCGGACACCTACCGGCTCTCCGACGGTTGGGAACTGGAGACGATGCCGGGCCGGCGGCTCTGGCTCCGCCCGGCCGGCACCCCCACCGCCCTGCGTGCCGCGGTGCGCGGCAGCGACGCCACCCCGCGGTTCGCGGTCGCCCACGGCGACGTGCCGGTGCCGGCCGGCGTCTGGACGACGATCGACCAACTCGCCGCCGCCATCCCCGACGCGACGTTCGAACGGATCGACACCCGGTCCGACGAGGTGGAGGTCACCGTCGACGGTGCGCCGGACCGGCCCGCCGGCCCGTGGACCCTCTACCTGCATCCGGACGGCCGCACGGTGGATCCGGACTCGACGGACGCGCTCGCGGAGGCGGTCGACGCGATCAGAGCCGGGGCTCGGGCGAGCGCGACGGAGATCGTCCGAGTCTCGATCGAGGGCGTCGGCCACCCGGACGACGACGCGGCGGCCACCGGCGCCACGGTGCGGCGGACCAACGCGCTGCGACGCATCCTCGACGAGGCGGTCGGCGATCAGCACCGCCGCCTGGTCCGCACCCGGACCCACCGCGAGGTACGCCCGGCGGGGTCGGACGCCGAGCCGCTGGCGGTGTCGGTCCGGGCCGTCCGGCACGACATCGTGGTGCGCGGCGGCCGGAGCCTGGTCGCGACCCGAGCCCCTCGACTCGGTGCCGGACTGATGCGGGCGTGGCGTCACGCCGGCGCCGGCGCCGTGGTGCTCGACCCGGGCGACGTGGAGGCGCCGGGCAACGCCGGCCGCGCCGTCGGCGACCGACTCCGGCAGATGACCGAGATCGCGGTGGCGCACCACACCGGGTCGACCACCGGCCTGACGGTGCTCGCCCACCTCGTCGAGGAGCGCTCGGCAGCGGGTCCCCCGCTGGCCGTCCTGGTCGCCGGCGGTTTCCCCTTCGCGCATCCCACCGGCCGGCAGGAGCGACTGAGCCTGCTGACCGCCGCCGACTTCCTGCGCGACGTCCACACGCTCGCGAACCTGCCGTCCTTCTTCGCGTACCGGCCCGTCCCGAACAACCCGCCACCCGGCCGGCAGGACCCGAGGCTGGCGCCGGCGCCCGGGGCGCCCGCCACCCTGCCCGCGGCCGAGGACCGGCTGACCCTGGTGCTGGTGGACGCCTCGCTGGAGGCGGTCGTGCGGTTCTACCTCACCCTGGTGCGGGAGAACGAGCTGCGGCGGCTCGCCCGGCGGCCGTTCGTACGGACGCTGACGGTCGTCGACCACACCACCGGCAACACCCACCGCTCGGTGTTCGAACCCCTCCCCCCCGATCGGATCGCCGAACTGCGCACCGCGCGACTGCTGACCCGGGTACGCGACGGGCTCGGCCTGCTCCGTCCACGGCCCGCCAGCGCGGACGCCACTCCCGCCTACCAGGACTTCGAGCCACCGCCATCGACGTCGATGTGGCCACTTCCGATCGGTGGCCGGACCGGAGAGGTGGACCCCTGGCGGCAACGGGCCCTGATGGGCGTGTGGCCGATGCCCAATCCGACCAGGCCGGTCTACCAGATCGAGGCGGAGGCTCGCTGGGTCGGCCTGCTCGCGGACGGCGTCGATCCGTCCATCGAGGTCATCGTCGTTCACCACCGGGGCCTGCCCACCGGACTCTGGGTCAACCACGCCCTCCGGGTCGGTCGGTCCCGGGCCCAACTGACCGACCATCCCGTCGTCGCGGCGCGGGAACTCCACCGCCATATCAGCGAGAGCCACGGCAACTGGACGGCGCTGGCGGAGGGACGCTGGGCAGACCACCTGGAGTCGACGGGCAACCTGGCCGACCTGCGCCTGCTCCACCGCCTGGCCGCATGGGAGGGCAACCGGAACGTGCGGCACCTGCTGCTGGACGAGCAGCACGGCGACCGGCCGGAGGTCGTGGCGGAAGCGGTGGCGGCCGGACTGCCCGGCCGGTATCCGTCGACGTTCCTCCAGGACCAACTGCTCGGATTCGTCGACGTGCTGGGCTGGGCGGCGGCGCGGCACGTCGTGGTCGAGCGTGGCGAACTCACCGCCGCCGGCGACGCGCTGCGGATCGACGGGGAGCCGCTGACCGTCGCCGGTTACCTCGACCGGTTGCCCGACCCGGCGGACGGGCGTCCGCTTCTCGTCGTACTCGCCGACGCCTTCCCGCGCGCCGCCGACGGCGGGCCGTTCGTGCGGGCCCTGAGCGAGCAGGTCCCGGTGGTGCTTCCCGCTGCCCTCTCGGTGCACGGCATCATCCTCAACGGCTGGCGCGTGCACACGCCCGCCGGCCCGGGCTGGCACGTCGTCGACAGCCTCGCCGGCGTCGCCCGGACCACGGTGCTTGCCGAACTGGCCCGGCGGGCCCGGGGCGGCAGCCCGACCGACGACGAGGTCGCCGGGTTGCGCCGGCTGTTCGCCGTCACGCCACCGGCGCCGCCCGACCGCGCCGGGCACGGTTCGCCGGAGGTCGGGATCGTGGTCGGCCGCGATCTCGCCGGGGGCCCGCAAGAGTGGCACTACTGGGTCCGCAACCTGCTCACGGTGTCGCAGACCCGCCCGTTCCTGGTGCTGGACGACCGAACCGTGTCCCCCGACGACGTCTTTCTCCGGGTGCCGGCCACGGCCGTCCGGTCCGTCGTGGTCGGTCCCGCGGAATCGGTACGCGTCGTCGACCTGCGAGCGGCGGTGGACGGCGTGGTCGATGTCGCGCTGCTGCGCACGGAACTCGCGGAGCGGCTACCGCTGTCGGACCCGTCAGCCTGGGCCCGGGCGCGGGCGGCCGGCCTGGTCGCCGCGCTGCCACCCGACCCGCCGGGCGCCGTCCATCCCGACGATCCGTCCCGCGAGGCGGTCTCGCCGCTCGTACGCCGGGCCCGCGTCCGCGCCGCGACCGTTCGCGGCGCGGCACCCCTGGTCCTCGTCCGCGCCCACGGCCACGTCGAGGGCGCCCGGCTGCCGGCCGCCGACGGCGCTCCCGAGGTGCTGATCGTCGAGCAGATGCGGGGAATAGCGGCGATGACCCGCTACCGCCGGTCGGGGACCGTGGTGACCGACCTGACGCGCGTGACGCCGTCGTCACCCCCGAACCAGGTGCTGGAGGCGCTCCTCGACCGGGGGAGCGTCGTCGTCGAGGCCGGCGTGGTCGACGGCGCCACCATCCGGATCCCGACCGGGCCGACGCTCACCGCCGAGGACTTCGTCGACGAGGTGGAGTGGACGGATTCGCCGCGCATCCTGGTACTCGCCGCACCCGTCGCCGGCGACGCGCCCTTCCTGACCAGGCTGCGCCGACTCGGCCTCATCGTGATCAACCGCGACGCCGGTGACGGCAACCCGTGGCGGGCCACGGTGCCGGGGGCGGCCGGCCGACCCGTCGACGTCGTCCACGACGACCTGTCGCGCGTCGTGCACACCGTCATCCTGCTCGGTGACGGGGACACCCACCGGCCGCTCGTGGCGCTGATGGCCGAACACCTCCCCGCCCCCGAGGGCTGGGCCAATCTCGCCCTGACCGGCGCCGAGGCCGCCCAGGTCCAGCGCGGCGAGGCCGTACGGCGCACGCCCTGGTCGAGACGGTCGCGCACCGTCGTGGCGGTCGCGCCGGAGGTCTACCGCGAGGTGCCCCTCGCCGCCGTCGACGGCGGCGAGGCCGGCCGGGCCCGGTTGACCCGTCCCCGGCCGCCGCTGACGGCCTGGACGCGCGCGTTGCCGGCGCGGCTCGACCATCGGGTCCACGTCGTCGACCCGGGTGCCGTCGACGCGGGAACGTCACCGGCGTACCTCGTGATGCAGACGCTGAGCCGGCCGCTGCCGGCGGTGCCGACGGTCGGCGAGCCGGGCGTCCCGTGGGTGGCCGTCGTGCCCGGCCAGGACCCGGAGGCGCGCACCGCGGTCGCCGCCGAGTTCGCCCGCGCGGGGATTCCGGCGGTCACCCGGGCGGACGGCACCTGGAGTCTGCACGTTCCGCCGTACCTCGATCCCCACCTGCCGGCCGGACCGACGGTCCAGGCCGGGCTGTCCCTCGCCGACGGCATCCGCACCGCCCGGCAGGCCGCCACCCGGGGTGGGAACAGGTACCAGGCCGAGGTGCACGAGTGGTTGCGGTTGTTCGCTGCGGTGGCCGGCGCGACGGCGGCGGCTCACACCACCGCTCCGTACGTGTTGCCGCACGACGATCCGACGGTCGGCCTCCAGCGCACGCCCGAGCCGTGGGAGGTGGCGCAGCGCATCCACCGGGAGCGGACCCGACAGTCGACGGAGCCGGTCGACCCCTGGACGGCCGCCGCGGAGGAGACGGTCCACGGGGGACTGCGGGTCCTGGCCGACTGGCGCGGGGTCGCGGTGCTCCAGAACGTCGCCGTCGACTGGGGACGCCTCACCGCGACCGGAAACCGGATCGGGATCGCGCACCACGGCCGGCCCGGCCCGGTCGATCTCGCGACCCACCTGGCGGCGGAGGACGCCGACGGTCGGGGCCGGGTGACGATCATGCCGCGCCTGGGCCTCCCGATTCAACGGCCCGACGTGGCCCGGCGGCTGCTGGCCGGTCTCGGCGCGGGCACCGTCGTGGTCACCTGGGACAACGACAGCCGGCGGTGGGCGGTCGTGATTCGGGCCGGGGTCACGGGGTTGTCGGAGCAACTGCCCGACGCGGCCGACCACGCATACCTGCTGCTGCTGGCGATACGAGCTGGTCAGGGGATCGGTCCCAACAGCCAGGAACAGCGCTATCTCCGCACCCGGTTCGTCGGCGTCGAACCGGACGCGGACGCCGTCACCGGCGGCGAGGTCACCGTGGCGGTGCCGACCACCGCCCACCGCGCCGGTCGTCGCCGGCGGCCCGACGGCGACGACGGCTACCTGGCCTTCGTCGAGCAGGACGGCGGGGACGACCGCACGGCGGTGCGGGTCAGCGCCGACGCCGTCCGTCGGGTCCCCTTCGGCAGCCAGGTGATCGTTCTGCTGCGGACCGCGCATCCGGGCCCGGGCGAGGCCACGGCGCGCATGCCGCACGTCCCTCCGGTCGCGCGGCCCAGGCGGGCGAGGCCGGCACCGCGCACCGATCGGGACGACCGGCCGCCGGTCCGCTTCGGCGACCTCTTCCGCGACCGGTTCGGGGACGAGGCCACGGCGGACGGGACGACGGCGCACGGGACGACGGCGCACGGGACGACGGCGGTCACGCCGCCGGATCGCCGGCCGCGGCCGTCCGGGTCCGGCGACACCCCGCAGCGGCCCGCGAAGGACTCCGCAGCCACGGAGACCCCGCCCGACGCCGCCTCGAACACGTCACCGCCACCCATGCCGGCCGCGCCGCCCCGGCCCACCGCGGCCACCCCCGGCACGCCGGCCGCGGCGCATGTCGAGGTACCGGTGCTGGGCGACGGCAACTGCGCCGACTACGCGCTGATCGTCGCCGCTCCGGAGGCGGTCCTCGGTCTGGGTGGTTGGACCCGGGAGCAGCGACGGCGGCTGCGGGGCCTGGTCACCGGTCGGCACGACCGGACCGCCCACCCGCGTGGCTTCGGCCGCGCGGAACTCGGCGACATCGCGCAGGGCCTGCGGCTCCGGCTGGTCGCCTTCATCGACCAGATGGACGACGCGACCCTGGTGTCGTTCCTGGAGGGACATCCGACGGAGGCGCCCGACCTGCGGGAGGCGCTGTCGGACGCGGTCTACGCCGACTGGCGCACCGACGACGGCGACCTCGTCATGCCGCTGATGACCCACCTGCTCCGCCGCACGATCGTCATCGAACAGGATCGGCACACCGTCACCCTCTCGCCGCCCGAGCCGAGCGCGGAGCCGCCGATCCGGCTGCGCCGGACCCACGAGACACCCGACGCGCACGCCGGACGCCGCGGGCCGGACGGGACACCGCTGCTCATCGAGCACTACGCCGCTCTGGTGCCGGCCACGCCGACCCCGCCGGCCCCGGTCGCCGACACCGACGGCGACGCCTCGGGGGATCCGTCCGGCGACGAGGGCGGACGTCCGGGGGTGGCGTCCGCCGGGCGGCTCCGCGTTCCCCTCGGCGGGCGCCCGACGGCCCCGACGACACGGCCACCGGATCCGGCCACCGCCCCGACGCCCTACGCCACCGTCGGCGACTTCTCCGCGGCCAACGTCCCGTTCGTCGACGTGATCACGGAGCCGGGCCGGATCGGCGACGACGGGATGATCCGCAGCGCACGGTCGGACGTGCCGATGGACCCGGCCGCGTACGTCGACTCGCTCGGCCCCCTGACCGGGCAGACCGTCGTACGCTTCGCGCACGCCGGGCTCCGGACGGCGGTCTTCGCCACGGCGGTCGCCCGGCGGGGACCGATCGCCCTCTCCCACTTCGTCCTCGGCGGGAACGGGCGGTGGCTCGTCCAGGTCATGGAGTACGCGACGGACCAGCTCCGCATCCTCGACGACGACCGCGCCGGCCCGGTCACCGTGCTGGCCCGGCGGATCCGCGAGGCTGACCTGACCGCCCTGCGCGACCACATGCGGCTGGAGCAGGACGCCGCGGGAGTCACCGGAGAGGTCGACCGCGAACGGGTCTTCCAGATCGCCCGCCGGCTCAACGACGGCGGGCCGCCGTTCCTGGACGCCCCTCCCCCCACGGCCACCCCGACCGAGACTCCGGCCACGTCGGCCGGCACCACGGCCGCCCCCGCCGAGACGCCGGCTGCCGGCCCGGCCGCACCGCCGCCGGCGGCGCGACCCCGGCCCACGCTGAGCCGCTCCCTCACGCGAGCGGCCCGGGCCGAGTACGAGACGGTGCTGGCCAGCCTGCGCGAGCACATCGCCGGCAACCGGCGGGCCGAAACCAGATCGCGGACCCTGGCGATGTACACGACCGTCGGCACGGACGACAGCGTCACCGGGATCCGGGACCTCACCGCCGTCCTCCGCCGCCTGCTCGACCGCTACCGGACGGAGGACCTCGGCCCGGCCGACGACTCGACCGCACCGAGCGGGCAGCAGCCACCGCCGCCCTGGTAGTAGGCGGGTGACCGCACCCGGTCCGGTCGGTCCTACGCCCCCCCCCGGGCCGGCCAGCGGCGCTGGCTCGTCGACAACGGCCGGCAGGCCGGCGACGCCGCTTCGTCGGCGACGTGGTGGCACGGCGCCCCACCACCCGGACGTCGACGCCGCCCTGGACCTCGCCCAGTTCGCCATCGTCCCCGATCCCGGCAGCGGCCAGATCGACGTCACCGCCCACGCCGACGCGCTCCGCCGGCCCGGCTACGACGACGAGCCGGAAGGCGACTTCTTCCCGCACACCCTCAACCGCGTCCTGCGCTGGGCCGGCCGACTCCCCCGGGCGCCCGACCGCACCCTGCACATCGACCTTCAGGTGCTCACCCAGGGAGGAGACAGCCCGGCGACCCTGTACCCCGACGACGGCGGCCCGGTGACACACGTCCTCGTGCTCGTCAACGGACACCTGCTGCCCACCCGGATCCGTCCCTCGACGACACCACCGCCCCGACGATCCACCCGCCCGGTGACGGTGGGACCTGACCCGGCCGTGCGATGAACCCGCCGCCCGTGCCGTCCGTTGTCAACCGGTCAGGTCCCACCGTCGCCGGGGCCGACCGAGAGGGGGCACGGTTGACCATCCCGGTACCGCTTCCGGCCCGGACGCCCGCGCCCGCAGTCGACGCGCCTCCCCCGCTCAACGACACCCCCGAGGAGCTGACGTCGCGGGCGACCGTGCTCGATCCGGGCCGGTGGGCGGGCCGGTGGGGCGGGCTGGCCACGCTGACCGGCCCGCCGACCGTGACGTCCGGCGACCGGGCGGCCGATTCCGGCCCCCGGGCGGCGACGCCCGACGCTCCGGCGCCGGCGAGCCCGGCGCGGACCGGGTCCGGTCCGCCGCAGCCGACCGGGGCCTCCGGCGTACCGCAGTGGGTGGACGCCGGCGAGTGGGACGCCGAGGGCCGCGCCCGGCTGCGGCGGGCGTTGACCGACCGCTACGACGCGTACGCCCGGGTGGTCACCCGCACCCTCGCCGAGGAGCCCGGCCTGCGCGCTGCCGGTCACAGCGCCGACCTGGTCGGCGACCTGGTGGCGCTCTGCGCCTACGTGGCGGACCCGGCGGCGGTGAACCACGCCCTGCGGGGGTCGGGCGAGCGGCCGCCCGGCGCGGCGGCGCTGCTCGCCCGCGGCGCGGCGAGCGGGCTCTGCCGCCTGCCCACCGTCATCGGCCCGGTCTACGCCACCACCAGCGCGCCGCCGGCCCTCGACTACCGGGCCGGCGACGAACTCGTCGAGCCGGCCTTCGTCGACGTGCGACTGTCCGGCGGGGCCGGTCCGGACGTCGCGGTCGAGTACGTCATCTGGTCGGTCAGCGCCCGACGGATCGACCCGTTCACCTGGCCGGCCCGGCCCGCGGCCGCCTTCCCTCCGGGCAGCCGCTTCGCGGTGCTCGCCGTCGACGATCCGGACGGCGACGGCCCCGTGCGGGTGCTGCTGCGCGACCGTACCGGGGAACGCCCCGCGGCGGCCGGTCGAGGCGAGGAGATGCTGCGGCGGCTGCGCGCGAACGCGACCGGCGCCGGTCTCCGCGGCCCGGTCACCATGGACTTCCCGATCGGCCTGGACGACCGGGGTCACCGCTTCGTCCCGGACCGGCCCGCCGACGCGACGCCGGCCCGGCTCACCGCTCCCGTTTCCGGAGGTTCGCGACGATGAATTCCAGTGTGGTGTCGGTGTCGCACACCGAGCCGGGCGGGCTGCCCCGGATCGCCGACGCGCTGGCGGTCGCCGGCCCGGGCACGACCATCGTGCTCCAGCCGGGCACCTATCACGAGGAGCTGCGGATCGTCGGGGACGTCACGCTGGCCGCCGAGGACGGCCCCGGCACCGTGACGCTCCAGGCGCCGGACGCGGTCGCCCTCTTCGTCGGCGCCGGCCGGGTGGAGCTGCGTGGCATCACCGTCGTCGGAGGTGGCGACCGGTTCCCGGCGGTGCAGGTCACCGGCGGGTCGCTGCGGATGTCGGACTGCGAGCTGACGGCCGACGGGCTGGTCGCGCTGCACGCCGGTGACAGCCGCCTGGACCTCGACGGCTGCGTGGTGCGCAACGCCGCCGGAGCCGGGCTGCTGCTGGAGAGTGGGATGACCGGGACGGTGCGGGCGAGCACGGTCCGGGACGTCGGCGGCGCGGGGGTGGTGATCTCCTCCGGCGCCGACCCGGAACTGGTGGACTGCACGCTGACCGGGACGGCCGGACCGGCCGTGCTGTCCGCCCGCGCCGGTCGGGGCAGCCTGACCGACTGCGTCGTGTCGGCGGTCGCCGGACCGGCGGTCGCCGTCGAGAGCGGCGGGGCGGTCCGGCTGCTGCGCACCACGATCCGCGACTCCGCTGGCCCGGCGCTGGTCGCCACCGGCGGGCGACCGACGCTCGAGGACTGCGTCGTGCGGGGCATCGACGGGCACGGGGTGGTGATCGCCGGGGACGCCGACCCGACGCTGCGGCGCTGCCGGGTCGAGACCACCACCGGGCACGCCCTGTTCGCGCTGGAGACCGCCACCGGCCGGCTGGTCGAGTGCCAGCTCGACGCCACCGCCGCGGCGGCGGTCGCGGTCACCGGCAGCGCCGCGCCCACGCTGGAGGGCTGCCGGATCACCACCGCGGGCGACACCGCGGTGGTGTTCGACGACGGTGCCCGGGGCACCCTGGCCCGGTGCGCGGTGAGCGGTGGACGCACCGGCGTGCTGGTACGCACCGGAGCCGATCCGGTGCTCGACGACACGACGGTCGCCGACTGCCGGGAATACGGCGTGCAGGGCGTCGACGGCGGGCTCGGCACGGTGCGCGGCTGCACCGTCGAGAGCTGCGGCGAGGCCGCCGTCCGGGTCGCCGGGGCCCGGTTGGTGCTCACCGACTCCCGACTGCGCGGCGGCCCGTACGGACTGGTCGTCGCGGGGGACGGCCAGGCCACGGTCACCTCCTGCGAGGTCGGCTCGGCGACCCGGGCCGGGATCGTCGTCGAGGCGGCGGGCGACCTCGACCTGCGGCGCAGCCGGGTCAGCGGCGGGGACCTGGTGGGCGTCCGGTTCGCGCCGGGGTCCAGGGGCGCGCTGGTGCGGTCGGAGGTCGTCGACAACGGCACCGACGGGGTGCTGCTGGAGACCGGCGAGCCGGTCGACCTGGCCGGCTCCACCATCACCGGCAACCGGCGGGAGCAGATCCGCCGGGTGGGGGCGGCGACCCACCCCAACCGGCGGGAGGCGTCCCGGCCCGGCGACCGCCCGGACCTCGACCCTGCGCCCGTGGTGCCGTCGCCCGACCCGGAGCCGGACCGGCGGACCTCGAACCCGGCCCGTTTCCCGTCACCCGCCGGGCCGGAGGTCGAACCGGGCGCCGACGCGTCCGACCACACCGACGCCGTCGCGCCGCTGCTGGCGCAGTTGCACGCGCTGGTCGGCCTGGCGGCGGTCAAACAGGAGGTGGCCACCCTGGTCGGGCTGCACCAGGTGGCCCAGCGGCGGGCGGAGGCCGGGCTGCCCCGCCCGCCGATGTCGAGGCATCTGGTCTTCGCGGGGGCGCCGGGCACCGGCAAGACCACGGTGGCCCGGCTGTACGGCCAGATCCTGACCGCCCTCGGGGTGCTCGAATCCGGCCAGCTCGTCGAGGCGTCCCGGGCGGACCTGGTCGCGGAGCACATCGGCGGCACCGCGGTGAAGACCACCAAGAAGTTCACCGAGGCGCTGGGCGGCGTGCTGTTCGTCGACGAGGCGTACACGCTGAACCCGATCGAGGGCGCGGGCGGGCACGACTTCGGCCGGGAAGCCGTCGACACCCTGGTCAAGCTGATGGAGGACCACCGCGACGAGGTGATCGTGATCGTCGCCGGCTACTCGCCGCAGATGCGGCAGTTCCTGGCCGGCAACGCCGGCCTCGCCTCACGCTTCTCCCGCACCGTCGAGTTCGACAGCTACAGCACCGACGAACTGATCACCATCGTCGACCGGCTCTGCCGCACCCACCACTACGTGCTGGAGTACGACACCCGCGCCGCGTTGGCCGGGCTGTTCGACGCGATGCCCCGCACCGAGTCGTTCGGCAACGCCCGGGTGGCTCGGAAGATCTTCGAGGAGATGATCGGCCGGCAGGCGTACCGGCTGTCCGCGCAGGGCGCCAGTGACGGGGTGGAGCTGGCCCAGTTGCTGCCGCAGGACCTGGGCGCCGCGCCGGCCGCGACCGCCGGCTCGGACGCGGCCGGCAGCGCCGCGGTGGACGGCCTGCTCGCCTCGCTGCACGCGATGATCGGCCTGGAGGCGGTGAAGCGGGAGGTTGCCGACCTGATCGACCTGCTGGCCAACGTCCGGGTCCGGATCAGCGCCGGGCTGCCCGCCCCCGCCGTCTCCCGCCACCTGGTGTTCTCCGGGCCGCCGGGCACCGGGAAGACAAGCGTCGCCCGGCTGTACGGCCGGCTGCTGGCGGCCCTCGGGGTGCTCAGCGGCGGGCAGGTCGTCGAGGTGGCGCGCGCCGACCTGGTGGGCGAGTACATCGGGCACACGGCGCACCGGACCCGGGAGGCGTTCGACCGCGCCCGCGGCGGCGTGCTGTTCATCGACGAGGCGTACACGCTCACTCCCCCGAACGCCCACAACGACTTCGGTCGCGAGGCGATCGACACGTTGGTCAAGCTGATGGAGGACCACCGCGACGAGGTGGTCGTGATCGTCGCCGGGTACGACCAGGAGATGGCGGCGTTCCTCGCCGCCAACGCCGGCCTGGAATCGCGGTTCACCCGGCACATCCACTTCGCCCAGTACACGCCGGACGAGCTGCTGGCCATCTTCCAGAGCCTCGCGGCGGCCAGCGGGTACGAGTGCCCGCTGGACACGCTCGACGCGCTACGGGCGCACTTCACGGCGGTGCCGAAGGGCCGGTCCTTCGGCAACGGCCGGTACGCCCGTCAACTGCTCGACGAGGCGGTCACCCGGCAGGCCGGCCGGCTCCGGGGGCGTACCGACCTGTCGGTGGAGGAACTCCAGACGTTGCAGGCCGTGGACGTGAGCCCGACCGCGACGGCCTGACCCGGGCGGCGGCCCCGTCCCGCTGAACCCACGCCGGTCGGCGACGTTGTGGTGCGGGGAGAATTCAGCGAGGGAGACCACCGTGCGCGACCACCAGGATCCCCTGGACGACCGGGACCGGACCGAGCTGCGGCCCGGGCGCGACACCGCCGACCTGGAGGTCTCCGGGGACACCCGGACGCCCTCGCCGGATCTGTCGGCGCCGTGCACGTCGGGCACGGCCGCCGCGCGGGTTGCGCGGTCCCCACACCTCGAACGTCGATCATGCTGATGATCTACCGAAACCCCACACCGGTGTGGGAGCCTGTCCGGCGTACGCGCGCCCCGTACGCCGGCACGGGACGGCTCTACTGCCAGGGGCCGCTGCGGCAGATGAACTGGGTGGTGCCGCTGTACTGGGTCGTGCTGCCGTCGAAGTAGCTGTAGCTGGCCCGCACGGGGTGACCGAGGTTGCTGGCCGGGCAGGCGGCGAAGAGGGTCGACCCGGCAGTCGTGAAGGTGCCGACGCTGCCGGAGTACCAGGTGATGCTCCAGGTCGTCGTGCCGGTGCTGCTGCCGTCGCAGTAGAACTGCGAGGCGCCGGACTCGCAGAAGGGCGCCGGGGCGGCGGCGAGGGCCGGGGTGGCACCGGCGGCGGCGAGGCTCAGAGCGGCAAGGGCGGACCCGGCAAGAATCTTGACGGTGGTACGCATGGAACTCCTCCCAACGTAGCCAAGGTGTGACTCAGTGCAACGCCAGCCTAGCTGCCGCATAGACGTACCTGGATTAGCTGTTCGGTCGATCAATCAGCTGCGGCCAGCGGTCGTGGTGCACCGCCTCGGCGAGGCACTCCAGCCGCACCTGGTGTAATCGGCGTCTTCGCTGGTAGTGGGCTGTTCTGGCGCGGTACTGGTGTCGCGTCGCGGTCCCGTCCGTCTGCGGCAGCAGCGGCGGGACCGCGCGGGGGTCGCCGTGATCGTCGACGGCCGCCATCACCGGGTGCGCCGTGGCCACGTCGCCCGGCGGCACCGCACGGTCCCAGCGGTCCGCGCTGATCTGCACCGCCACCTCCATCGAGACGCAGCCAGCCCAGGTGATCCGGGCGTCGACGTGGACCACGTCACCGACGTGCACGGCGCGCCGGGGCAGGCGCTGATCATGATGCTGAGCGCCCGACCCCGGTACCCGCCGCATGTCCTCACGCCGTGCAGATCGGACTCCCACGCTGACCACTTCGTCTAGCTGCACCCAATCTGCTCCCACTTGTCAGGCCAGGCCATCCAGCAGCCGACCTCGGACAGGCGCCGTTCCGGCGGCGCGGGGCCTGAGTCGGATGCTCTGCCGCCGGCCGGGCCGTCAGCCAATATCCTCGACCATGAGCCCGGCTTCCTCCGGCACGTCGAACGCTCGGGGCTCGACCGGTCCGCGCTCGCTGCTCGACTCGAGAGGCACGCCCATGCTCGGCACAACCGCACCCGTCACGTACCTCATCGTGGACGGGGAAAACATCGATGCCACTCTCGGCAACAGTGTCCTGGAGCGCCGGCCGGCCCCTGCGGAGCGACCCCGGTGGGAGCGTCTGCGGGATTTCGCGCGGGACACGTGGCAGCAGCCGGTGAAGGCACTGTTCTTCCTCAACGCCTCGGGTGGCGGTCTGCCGATGCCCTTCGTCCGGGCCCTCCTGAGCATGGAGTACCGGCCCATTCCGCTCGCTGGATCATCGGACCAGAAGGTGGTGGACATCGGCATCCAGCGGACGATGGAGGCTATCGCCCGGCGCCCGGGCAATGTCATGCTCGCCAGCCACGACGGCGACTTCCTACCGCAGGTCGACGAGCTCCTACGAGGTGATCATCAGGTCGCGATCGTCGGGTTCAAGGAGTTCCTCAACGCCGGCTTCGCCGACCTGCCGGGCCTGCATGTGTTCGACATCGAGGAGGATGCGGACTGCTTCACCAACGTCCTTCCTCGGGTGCGCATCATTGACCTCGAGAGCTTCGACCCTGAGCGCTTCTTGTAGGCCGGACCACATCCGCGGACCGGCCGCAAGGGCTGTGGTCGCCGTGCCTACGCGCGCCACCGAGACGATGCCCTGACCGATGAGCGCGGCGCCGCACCCTCAATCCGTCAGTGAACGACCGATACTTCTCGCCACAACCGCGCGCTCAGCGGCATGCGTGGATGGCCGGTAGGCACGAAACCGGCACGCGACGGGGCCGTTGGCGTCCTGTGCCATGCTTCGGGACGCGTTCGCGCGGAAGGGGCACGTTCATGTCCGACAGCAGCACCGGTGCCCTCCTTGCGGCGGGCCGGACGGCGCTGAGGGCTGGTCGTTTCGTCGAGGCGTTGGAGTCCTACGAGCGGGTGCTCGACCACCACCAGCCAGACGCGCGGCCGGGGTGCGACGACGCCTGTGAGGCGGCGCTGCGGGGTCTGGTGATTGCCGGCGGCGGGGTCGAGGTTGAACCGGAACGGATGCGGCGGTTTCTGGCGGCGGCGCTGCCGCACGCCACGACCGGGTCGCAGATCCTCCTGGATGCTGCCCGGGTCTGCCAGCGGCTCGGTGAGGTCGACCAGATGCTGGCCATGCTGTGGAAGGCGCGCGCCCACAATGCGCACCGGGAGGTCGCCGACGTCCTCGATGAGCCGGCGTTCGCGGCGCTCGTGGCCGACGACAGGTTCCGGGATCTCGTGGAGGGTCTGCCCGGTGCGAGTGGGAGGGGCGACGGACGCCACCCCTGCACCGGAGGGTGGGTGTCTGGCCTGCACCGGCACACGATGGCCAGGCTGGCGGTCGGTCCGGCGCCGCGGGTCGTCGAGATCCGCGAGTACGTTGACGCACTGCAGCGGATCGAGTCGGGCTCGCGGGGCCGTTGGCGAGGCGTCGGCGCGTGTCTGGACACCGAGGTCGCCGAGGCCGCGGCCTTCTGGGCGCGGCATTGCGCGGGTGAGGAACTGCCCGCCGAGTCGCGTTACCGCTCCGACCTCCGCGTTCTGGAGGCGGGCATCCGCGCGGCTGTGCGTCGGTACGACAAGGAGCTGGCCCCGGCCTTGTATGCCGAGTGGCGCCGCCGCAACTCGCGGCGTCCGCCGGGCAAGCACGGCCGGCTCGGGTCGTTCATGGACGGCGTGGTCGACGACTGCCCGCAGTGTGTGCAGGATATGCAGACGCTGGCGGACGGCGGCTTCGACGACGCCTACGCCGAGTTGGTGCGCGTGGGCCGGCCCGCCGAGGCATACACCGACGACGAGGTCGCACTCATCGCGTGGGTGAGCGCGGGGCGCCATCCGGGCAAGCGCCTGTTTGCCCAGCGCGACCGCAACTTGGTGTGGTACACCGACCTGCGCTACGGGTACGAGGCCATCGTCTTCGACGGCACGTCGATCCAGCCGTCTCCGCTGCCGTGTGTGACCTGGCCGGCGTCCGACGCCGGCTTCGTCGCCGAGGCCACCGGCTGCGACGAGCGCGTCGTGGCCTGGTCCGGCCGGCACACCTACCGGGTGGCGCAGCGCTACGGCCGCCACGTCCTGTTGATGACCAGCCAGTACTTCACCTCCCGCGGCGGGGCCGAGATGACCGGCGTGGTGTGGCTGTCGCCGCCCTCACCGCAGCAGGCGTCGGCCTTGATGCGCGACATCGCCGCCTCCGCGCCCAAAGGCTTCAAACGGCTGCCAGTGTGGTCCGACGCCAGGCACGGGGTGATCATGCGCCGCTACGACGACCAGACCGAGGTCGGCGTCTGGGGAGACCGGTGGGTCCGCGGCAGCGTCAACCCCAAGCTCGGTGAGGAGTTCGCCAGCGAGGCATCGGCAATCGCAGCGTTCGAGGCGATGGAGATAGCGAAGTTGAAGGCCGGCGAGACTGTCACCAACTTCTGGCTCTGGCACCCGGATCGGCCGGACCGCTGAACGTGAACGGGCCCGCAGGTTGTCCGGCAACGGCTCGTGGCTGCTGGGCCCCCAGCGGCCTTGGCTGGCGGCGGCGTCCGGCCAGCGACCGCCAGCCGCCTCGCCCGGGTCGTGGCGATCCGCTACCCCGGCGGGTTGCCACCGGGGTAGCGGCCAGACCGGTCTGACCCGGCACCTTAGGTCGACGAGCACCGGGTTGCCGTCCGGGTCGACAAGCATGAAGCTGGCCGGGCCGGTCGTTGACTCGTCGGCTGCCGTCACTGGCTCCAGCCCTCGCTGCCGCACCTGCCGCTGCAGCTCACGGACGTCCGTGAAGCTTGCCAGAGCAGTGCCGCAGCACACCGCTGACGGCATCGCCATGAGTGTCACAGGGCCATATCGCACAGGGCGCCGAGCTACATGCTCCGTGGACAATCAGCATCCACGATCGGTCGATCCAGGGCTACGCCGACCGCCGCACGGTCCAGCAGTCGCCGAACGGCGGCGAGCTCGCGACGACGCCCGATCTGGCGGTGGGGAGCAGGCCGGCCTCACCCCTGCGCCGTCGCCGCCCGTGAGCCGGTGGGGGAGGCCGTCAGCCGGAGGTGACGCGGAACACCGGCCACCCGATTTCGGTCCGCCACCGTTCGGAGTGCCCCGTGTCGCGCGGTCCTACCAGGTAGGTCTCGTGGACGGGTCCGTCGACACCCAGGGCGTGGGAGGCGACCCAGGCGCCCAGTCGGCCGTAGGTGACGTCGATGTCGTCGTGTGGCCCACGGTGGACCGTGACGGCGAGGTCGGCCGGCGGGAACTCGACAACCTCGATCCGGCCACTCGCGCGCGGGCTGCGGACCGGCCGGAAGACCGTCATGAGGCCGATGCCGTCGGTGAACAGTTCGTTGGCGTACCGCCCGCCGGAGGGCCCGGTGCGCTCGGTCGGCGGGAAGGACTCGTCCAGCTCGGTCATCGCCATGTCGAACCAGGCGAGCGCGTTCCCCTGTCGGACCTGGGCGCGGACGGCGACCACGGTCCGAGCGGGGACGGAACGCAGTTCGACCTCGGGTGCGTCCGCGTCCGGACGCAGCAGCTGGCGTAGCGACACGACGGCGGCTCGCGTGCGGTCCAGCTCGGCCTCGAGTCGCCGTAGGTGGCCCGCGATCAGCTCGGTGCGCCGTTCCGGGTCGTCGGTGGCGAGGATCGATCTGACCTCGGCCAGGGGCACGTCGAGCTGGCGGAGCCGGTGGATGACCTGCGCGGTCGCGATCTGATCGGGTTGGTAGTACCGGTAACTCGTGTACGGGTCGACGGTGGCCGGCACCAACAGCCCGGCCTCGTGGTACCGGCGCAGGGTTCGCACGCTGAGGTGACTCATGGTGGCGAACTCGCCGATGGTCAAGCCTTTTCGCATCATCACCGCACCCGTCTCGCACCAGGCGTGCATGTCATCATTCCGTACGCCGGAGCGACGGGCTCGCACAACCGGTCGAGTCCGGCTCCGATCCGCCTGCGGTTCGCCTCCGAGAACGTGCGGACCGTACCGGAGATCCAGGCTTTCCCGAGCGACACGGGGCTCACGGTTCGATCGTGAGCCGGGTGATCAGGTTTCCGGCCAGGACGAATCGGTAGTGCAGGGTCGCGGAGCCGCCCGGGAAGTCACCCTCCAGGTGCTGCGCGACGTCGAACCGCCCCTCACCGACCCGGTGAGCACCGACGAACTCCGTGGTGTACGTGTACTCACTTCCCCCGTTGACCAGCCAGCTCCGGATCTCCGCCACACCCCGGTGGCTACGGCCCTCGTCCGTCACCACCGCGTCCGCAGCGAACGCGCTGACGGCGGCGTCCGCCTCCCGGGCCTCGTGCGCGGGAAGGAACCCCGTGATCACCGCCGGCAGATCGTCCCAGTTCAACTCAGTTGCCCCTTTCGAGTTCATCGCCATGCCCCCAACCATCAGGTCTCCCTCCGGGGGAAGGTCAAGAATGCCGATCGGAGTCACACTGACCCTGCTTCGCACCGGAACGCGTTCAGCCGACCACCCGGCCCTGCCCGGTTCACCGAACCACGCACCCACGTCCACGAGCAGGCCCAGCGGACCGGGCGCCGACCGGCCATGGCGTCACCGCCGGCACCGGCACCGCGCGCCCCCGGTGCCGCCGTGGTCAGAAGACCCGCGTTCGGCGCGGCCCGGACCGAAGGCGCGCGAGCGGGCCGACGGCGCCCTCTCGTCCAGGTTGCCGGGGTACGCCCGACAGGTCGATGTCCATGACGGCGGGGCTGCCGTCGACCTCCTCGAACTCCGCGTCGGCGCACCGGACCCGTGCCAGCTCCCGGCCGGTGACCACACCGACCCGGGCCTCGTCGAACGCCTCGGGGAGATCCGTGACGAGCCAGACCGCGTCGTCCCCGTCGACGACTGTCGCTGTCGCGGCCCCCGACAGCACCCACGGCTCGCGCTCACCCGCGAACGGTCGGGCGCCGGCGGTGTAGGCGTTCGCGCGGGCGTACACCGGTTGTTTCACGTCGAGGTACTTCTGCTGGTCGCTGGGTGGCTGGTCGGCGAGACGGGCCAGGTACTCGTCGAACGACGCGGGATGGCCGTCGTATCCGGCGGTGCCGGCCAGCGGTGGCCCGGCGCCCTCCGCGCCCGCCCCGTAGGCCGCGCCCGGGTCGCCGCCCAGGAAGAGGTTCCCGACGTACCTGTCGTCGCCGCCGTAGATCACCGCGTACCCGGCGACCTGGGTGCTGTGCGGCCGGTGATAGGGCGTGGCGCGGTCCAGCACCGGCTCCAGCCGCACTGTGCCACAGATCAGATTGTGGACGAAGGCGCCTCCCTGACTGAACAGCTCCAGCGCGGCGGGCGAGGCGAAGATGTTGTGCTCGACCAGGTAGGGACCGTGGCTGACCTCGACGAAGAGGTCCCGGCAGTTGTCGTGGTAGACGTTGCGGGACAGCCGGGTGCCCTGCGCCTGCCAGTCCAGCCAGGTGCCCAGCGAGCAGCCGTGGATCCGGTTGTGCCGGATCACCACGTCGATGGCGGCATGCAGCTTGATGCCGGCGATCTCGTATCCGTGGAACTCGCGCTTCACGCCGATGCGGTGGATGTGGTTGTCCTCGATCGTGGAGAACGCGCACCCGAGGTGACCGACTATCGCGTTCTGGCCGCAGTCGTAGATCGTGTTGCGTCGGATCACGTGCGAGCCGATGTGCTCGCGGTCCCACCCGATCTGGCGGGCCGCGAAGACCGACTCCAGCTGGTACTGGTAGCCCGGCTTGTCGCCGCGCAGAGCCGAGTGGTTCTGCCCCGTCGACCCCTCCTTCCCGATCGAGATCGCCGCGCACTTGGCGTCATGGATCACGTTGTCCTCGATGACCCACCCCTTCGCCCAGTGGGGTCCGATCAGGCCCGGCTGGTCGGCGGTCGGCGGCGCCCACGGGCTGGCCGCGTGCGCCAGCTCGAAGCCACGGACCGTGAGGTAGTCCAGGTGCGGCTGTTCCGGGTAGAAGACGCTGCGACGTACGTTGATCTCCACCAGCTCCGTGTTCGGGTCGGCGCCCTGGAAGTTGGCCCAGATCGTCGTCCGCTCGCCGACCTCGGCGTACCAGACGAGCTGGGTCTGGTCCGGATCGCCGACCGGACGGGTCACCCTGGTCCAGTCGTCGACGACCTCGGTGCGCCGGGGTGGAGCGTCGACCTCCGCCCGGCTCGCCACCTCGAAGAAGCTCACGCCGTTCAGATAGACGTCGCCGAGGTGCCGGCGTGGCGCACCCTCGCCGTACACGATCCAGTCGCCCGCCACCTCCTCGGCGAACGGGTTGAACGCGCCGAACAGCGCGTTGTCGACGACCGCCCGCCACACCGTCCCGCCGAGCGGCTCCCAGCCCGTGACACGCTCCGATCCCTTGATCACCACGTGCTCGCCGGGCGCGGCCTGGTAGGTGATGCGGCGGGAGTCGCTGAGACCGCCGCGGCGTGGCCTCACCCACTCGCGGTACTCCCCCGCGTGCACCACCACGGTGTCACCGGGCTGCGCGACGCCGGCCGCCCGGTTGATCGTCCGGAACGGCCGTTCGGCGCTGCCGTCGGCGTGATCCGAACCGGTGGTCGCCACATGGAATACGGATGTCATCCGGGGAGTCCTCCTGACGAGTGGTCACGTAGCTGTCGACACGTTCGCGCCCGGTCACGTCCGGACCGGCAGGTCGAGCCGGGACGGGTGGGCGCCGTCGTGGGAGATCTCCTGCCGCGCCCGTACCGTGGTGGTCGCGGTGGCGGCGGGTTCGCCGCTGCCGGGATTGCGGGCGTAGCGCGGATGCGCTCCGGAGCTGACCTGCACGGCGACGCGGTGGCCGGCGGCGAAGCGGTGGAACGCCGGCCACAGCGGCACCGCCAGCTCGACGAAACCGTCCCCGTCCGGTCGCGGGTCGGTGGCTGCCGTGCCGACGCCGCCGAGGCGGCGGATGCCGTCGCACACGCTCATCGAGCGGCCGTCGGGGTGCCCGTCGCAGATCCGGACGAACACGTCCGCGCTGGCCGCCGTCGAGCGGAACCGCACGTGGGCGATCGGCTCCCCGGCGAGGACGACAGCGTGCGCCAGAGGTGGACCACGGAAGACGACGACGTCCGCGCGGCGTTCGTGAGCGCTGTTGTCGACCGGGCCGGGACCACCGAGTGCGGGTGTGGGCCGGTCCGGATCGTAGGTGTAGCAGGTGCTGCCCCCGGCCGGGACCGCCGCGTCGAGCAGCCCGGACGGATGCAGGTGCCACCGCTGCACGACGGTGCCCGGCGGCGGCCACGCGGGTAGGTCACGCCACTGATCCGCGCCGGTGAGGAAGGCGCGCACGGGCGCCGGCCGGGCCGCGGGCGCGCCGGCGAAGTGGTCCTTGAGGAACGCGATCGACTCGGCGAGGAACGGACTCCGGTCGTCGCGGTGGCCCCACGGGCCGATGGTGAGCCGAGGCGGGCGACCGGCCGCGGCGAGTTGGGCGTAGTTGCGCAACTGCCAGGGAAGGAAGATGTCGTACCAGCCGGTGGCCATGTACACGGGTGCGGTGACGTCGGGCACCGACGCGGTGTGCGACTGCCGGGTCCAGTAGTCGTCGGAGCGGCTCTCGTGGGCCAGCCAGTCCTGGTACCAGCCGATCGGGTGGCCCGCCACCACGGTGTCGGCGCGGGACAGGGGCAGGACGTCGAAGGCTTCGGCCAGCTTCCGGTCCGGCCACCGCGCGAGCCGCGCCCGGACCAGGGCGCCACGCATGCCCCGCAGCGCCATCCGGCGCGACCAGCCGAGCGAGCCGCCCAGCGAGAAGGCGCCGTTGTTCCAGGTGACCGCGCCGAAGTCGGCCATCGTGACGTTCAGGCACAGGGCGTCCGGCGCGTTCCCCGGGTCGTCCCGGCACATCCGTCCCGCCACGGCCCACTGGACGTAGCCGAGGTAGCTCTCCCCGTACGTCGCGACCGTGCCGGTGAACCAGGGCTGGCGGCGTACCCACCGGTGGGTGGCCATGCCGTCGCGCTGCTCGTCGAGCTGCGGCCGGAAGCTGCCACCGGAGCCGCCCGTGCCGCGGCAGCTCTGCACCAGAACCGTGAACCCCTCGCCCGCCAGCGCCGGCGCGTGGGTGAGGGAGCCGTGCCGGCCGTACGGCGAGCGGACGACGACAGTGGGCAACGGCGGTTCGACCGGGCCGAGCGGCAGGTAGAGGTCGGCGCGCAGCTCGACACCGTCGTCCATCGGCACGCGCAGCCCGCGCCGCACCGTGAAGGCGTACGGCGGCTCCGTGGCCGCGTGGCGACGGGCGCGCCGGAGCCGGCCGGACAGTCGGTGGCGGAGGCTCGTCATCACCCGGCCCCGGTGCCGGCGGTGATCGAGGATACGACCGGCTTGCCGAGACGGTTCACGACATCGACACTCATGCCGTGTCCGCCCACGGTGAGTCCCTCAGCTACCGCAACCCGATCCTTCCGGGTTTCTGGCCCGATCCGAGCATCTGCCGCGCCGGCGACGACTACTACCTGGTGTGTTCGAGCTTCGAGTACTCGCCCGGTGTGCCGATCTTCCACAGTCGGGACCTGGTCGGTTGGCGCCAGATCGGCAACGTGCTCGACCGCGCCGACCAGCTTCGGTTGCCTCCCGACACGCTTGCCTCGCGGGGCATCTACGCGCCGACGATCCGCCACCACGACGACCGGTTCTGGGTCGTCACGACGAACGTCACGCTCGGTCGGCACCTGATCGTCACCGCGACCGATCCCGCCGGCCCGTGGTCGGATCCGGTCTACCTGGACCTGCCGCACGTGGACCCGTCGCTGGCGTGGGACGACGACGGCACCTGCTGGCTGACGGTGTCCGGGGTCGAGTCGTACCGGATCGACCCGGATACCGGAGAGGTCTTCGAGGGGCCGGTGCCGATGTGGTCGGGAACGGGTGGCCAGTACCCGGAGGCGCCGCATCTGTACCGGGTCGGTGACTGGTGGTACCTGCTCGTCTCGGAGGGCGGCACCCACACCGGCCACGCGGTGAGCGTCGCCCGCGCGCGATCGCCGCGCGGGCCGTTCCAGCCCGGGCCGGCCAATCCGATCCTGACGCATCGCGGTACCGACCGGCCGGTGCAGGCGACCGGGCATGCCGACATGGTCGAGGCCGCCGACGGCAGCTGGTGGATGGTCCTGCTGGGCATCCGGGCCAAGGGGCACTGGCCGCCCTACCACGTACTCGGGCGGGAGACGTTCCTGGTGCCGGTGCACTGGGTCGACGGGTGGCCGGTGGTCGAACCCGTCGGGTCCCCGACCGGCTCGGCGGGGACGTGCGGGCCCGCCGACCGGGACGACTTCGACAACGAGCGGCTGGGCGCACAGTGGATCTCTCCCCGGGACCGGCCCGCCTCGGCCTGGTCGTTGACCGACCGGCCCGGCTGGCTGACCCTGCACGCGACCGGCGACAGCCTCGACCGGAGCGGCGCCACCCTCGTCGGCCGCCGCCAGCAGCACCATGACTGCCGGGTCAGCGTCCGCGTCGATCCCGGCTCCGGCCGGTCCGGCCTGACGATCAGGATCGACGAGGCGCACCACTACGACCTGGAAATCGCGCGGGGTCGGGCTCGGGTCATCGGCCGGGTCGGGCCGTTCCGCCAGGTGTTCGGGGAGTGCCGGGTGCCGGCGGGGGCGGTGACCGTGGCGCTGAGCATCCGGAGCACCGACGTGCTGCCGCCGACGATCACCTCGTCCGACGATCTCGCGCTGGCGGGCCAGGTGGGCGTCGTGGCCGCCGGCAGTGACACGATCAGGTTCGAGGTCGACTCCGGAGACGGCTGGGCGTACCTGGCGGAGCTGGACGGGCGCTACCTGTCCACCGAAGTCGCCTCCGGCTTCACCGGACGGGTCATCGGCATGTACGTCACCGAGGGAACCGCCGGGTTCGACTGGTTCGACTACCGGCCGACCGGCTGACGGGACCGGCGCGCTCACCCCTTGAACGCGCCTTCCATGATGCCCTGCACCAGACGTCGTCCGACGAAGACGAACAGCACCAGCAGTGGGAGGGTGGCCAGGAAGGAGCCGGACATGGCCAGGCCCAGATCGATGTCGCGGTTCTGTTGCAGTGCCTTGATGGCGATCTGGACCGTGTAGTTCTCCGGCGACTTCAGGACGATGAACGGCCACAGGAAGTCGTTCCACGCGTAGACGAACGTGAACAACCCCAGCACGTACGCCGCCGGGCGGACCAGCGGGAAGGCTATCCGCCAGAAGATCTGCCAGGTGGTCGCGCCGTCCACCCGCGCCGCCTGCATCAGCTCGTCGTCGATGGTGCTCCCGATGTGCTGGCGCATCCAGAAGATGCCGAACGCGCTGACCAGCCCGGGAACGATCACCGCCTGAAGGCTGTCGACCCAGTTGAGCTGAGAGATGATCAGGTACTGCGGTACCACGGCCAACTGCGCCGGCACCGTCATGGTCAGCACGACGATGAGGAACAGCGTGTTGCGGCCGGGGAAGGACAGCTTGGCGAAGGCGAAGCCGGCCAACGCGCAGAGCAGCGCCTGTCCCACGGCGATCGTGCCGGCGACGATCAGGCTGTTGAGCAGGGACTGCACGAACGGCACGATGGTGAGGACCAGCTCCGCCAGGTGCAGGAAGTTGCCGCCGGGCGTGATCGTCGGGGGCAGGGTCGTCGCGGTGGCGGAGTCCGTCGTCGCCACCACGAACATCCAGTAGAGCGGAAAGACGCTGCCGAGCGCCGTGAGGGTGAGCAGCGCGTACACCGGGATCGGGACGCGGTTGGCCGAGCGCCTTCTGGCCCGCCCGGGCACGGCGGTGGAGGGTGTGGGCTTCATGGGCGCTCCGAGCGGATGCGGGTGGCCAGCAGGTAGTTGAGTCCGGAGAAGGCCACCACGATGACGAAGAGCGCGACGCCGACCGCCGCGCCGTAGCCGAAGTGGAACTGCCCGAAGGACTGCTCGTAGAGGTAGAGGGTGACGGTCTGGCACTGCCGTGCCGCTCCGCACGTGAGTCCGCCCACCGGGTTGGCCAGCAGCGGCTCGGTGAAGACCTGCAACCCGCCGATGGTCGACGTCACGACGGTGAACGCGATGATCGGCCGCAACGAGGGGATGCTGATGTGCAGGAACTGCTTCCAGCCGTTCGCGCCGTCGGCGGCGGCGGCCTCGTACAGTTCCCGGGGGACCGCCTGGAGCGCGGCGAGGTACAGCAGGGTGTTGTAACCGGTCCAGCGCCAGGCGATCATCGTGGCGATCATGAGGTGGCTGCCCCACAGCGAGGCCGTGAAGTCGATGTGGTCGAAGCCCAGCAACCCGAGGAACCAGTTGATCATGCCGTAGTCCCGGTCGAACATCTGGGCGAAGACGATGGTCGTGGCCGCCACCGAGGTGACGTAGGGAACGAGCACCGACATCCGGAACAACGCGGCCAGCCGCAGCCGCGCGTGGTTGAGCAGGTGCGCCAGGCCGAGCGCCAGGAGCAACTGCGGCACCGTCGACAGCACCCAGATGCTGAACGTGTTCCGCAGCGCCCCCCAGAAACGCGGGTCGTGCAGGAGTTCGGAGAAGTTGTCCAACCCGACGAAGCGGTGCTCGCCGATGGGATCCCAGTCGAACAGGGAGATGTAGAAGGTGAACAGCAGCGGGAAGAGGCCGAAGATCAGAAAGAGCACGAAGAACGGTGAGATGTACGCGTACGGGGCCAGGGACTCCCGTACGCCCTGCCGGATCCGCCGCCGGCGATCAGGCCGCCGGACGTCCGGTGCGGCCGTGGCCGGGGTGAGCATGGTGGTCAAGGCGTCACCTTCCCGATGGGCGGCAGCCCTCCGTCATTCGCGTACGGCGTTCTTGACGTTTGCCAGCGCGGTGTTCCAGGCGTTGGCCGGGTCCACCTTGCCCTGCTCGACGCTGGTGAGCGTGTTGAGGAACTCGGTGCCGACGGGACCGTCCTGCGGACCGAAGTAGAAGGGCTTGATCCCCACCACCGACTGGGTGTAGATCTTGCCGATCGGCGCGTTGCTGAAGAACGGGTCGGTCTTCCCGACCAACTGCGGGTCCGTGTAGACCGACGGCGTGGTGGGCAGCGACCCCTGCATCAGGAAGTGGTCCAGTTGCCCCTTCGGCGACTGCATCTCGGAGATGTAGTTCCACGCCGCCTTCGCGTTCTTGGCGCGCTTGGGGATGGCGAGGAAGCTGCCACCCCAGTTCCCCGAGCCACCGGGAATGGTGGCGATGTCCCACTTGCCGTTCGTCTCGGGGGCGTTCGTCTTCATCTGGCTGAGCATCCAGGACGGTGAGCACACCACCGCGTAGTCGCCCTTCTTCATGGCCGCGGTCCAGCCGGACGAGAACGACCCCTGCTTGGCGGAGATGCCCGCGCCGAAGGCCTTCAGCGTCACGTCGAACGCCGCCTTGACCTGCTCGTTGTCGTAGTCCAGTTCGCGGTCGGCGCTGTAGTAGCGCTGGCTGCCCTGGTTGACCGCCTGGAAGAAGACGCTTGTCGGCGTGTTGTCCACGAACGGCTTCCCGGTCTGCTCGACGTATTTCCTGCCGACGTCGATGAACTTGTCCCACGTCGGCCAGAGCTTGGCGACCTCGTCCCGGTCGGTGGGCAGGCCGGCCGCCTTGAACAGATCGGTCCGGTAGGCGACCGCCAGGCCGCCGACGTCGGTCGGCACACCGATGATCTTGCCGTCCTTGGTCGTCGACTGTGCCATCACCCAGTCGAGGTAGTTGCCCTTGATGTCGCCCGCGCCCAGCGTGGTGAGGTCCACGAAGTTGTCCGGGGACTGCATGAACTTCGGCAGGTCGTCGGCCTGGATCAGCACCAGGTCGGGCACCTTGCCACCGGCCAGCGCGGCGGTGAGCGCCTGCGCGGTCTCGGTCGTGCTGCCCACCTCGGTGACCTTGACGCGTACATCCGGGTGCGCCTTGGTGTAGACGTCGACGTCGGCCTTCTGGTTGATGTTGGCGAACGACCAGAACTCGAAGGTCTTCGGGTCGGACGTGCCACCTGATCCCCCACAGCCGGCAAGGACGAGCGCGACGGTGGCGATGACGACTGCGGTGCTCCGGACGCGTTTCAACGGCCCTCCATCGGTGATCGTGAGCGGCGGTGGTCGGGTGACCGCGGCGAATCAGGGCGACGGGTTTCCACCAGCGGGGCACACGGGCGGAAGCCGACGGACGAGCTCGTCAACGGTCAGCCGCGGCCATGTCGTCGCCTCGGAAAATTATCGAGATATTTACATGTGATGATTCGTTTGCTGAGGCTACTCAGTGCTCAGGTCATCCGTCAATGACCTCGCTGCCAGCAGGAGCGCCGGACGGCAGGCCAGCTTTCCGACCGGCACAACACCGAAAGTTTCGGAGCGAGGAGCGCGGCTCCGTCCGGAGGAAGCAACCGGGCGACCTTCCGGACGCTTCCGGACAGCGACCTGACGCCCGACGGCGATCTTCGCGGCTGTCCGCGATCTTCCGCGATTCCAGGTCGCCGGCGGCTGGTCGTTCCGCTCCCGATGCCGCTCCCGCTCGGTGCGGTCAGCGCGTGGACGCCGATCAGTCCGTGACCGACGCCGTCGGCCCAGGAGGCGACGGCGCCCGGATCTGGCCGGTCACGGGCCACCCGGTGACCACGTCGAGCAACGCCCTTGAGCCACACGTCGATGCAGGACTGACCACTTCGGGCTCTCTGGGCGTTCACACCAGATCTCTGTCCCACATCTCCGCAGGCCAAAGCCCTCTCCACCCCACCGGGTCCGGTGAGCTCTCACCACCCGACCGAGCTGGACGGCTGCGACGGCCACCAACTCCCGGTCGCCGGTGGCGGTGGGCATCGCCCGATCCACGGCCAGCCACGCCAGCTCAGCGTCACCGAGCTTGACCAGAAGAGCGACGGTGACCCGATACGCTTCGACCAGCGGCCCACCCGTCGTCGGTTGACATCGGCTCGCCCCGTCCACCCGTGTTGCTGCCACCGTTGCTGTTGCCAGCAGCAGGGCCGTGGCGTCGGAGTGTGGGTCTGCTACGCCGATAGATGACATTCGAACAGACACGGGATGCGTCCGAGGCCGTTCCAGCGGATCGGAGCCGGCCGGGTCATCCTGCTGGGCCATTCGTACGGCGCCTTCCTGGCCGCCACCACGAGGCCACCACGAGGCCGCCACGAGGTCGACACCAGCCGCTCAGGCGCGGCAGCGTCAACCCTGCGTGGCGGCCTCGTGGTGGGCTGCAGGTAGCACGCCCGGTCACACGTCCGCGGTGGCGTCGATCCGGGAGTCAGATGAGACCGAGAAGCTTCGCAAGGTCGTGGGCCTTGTTGCCGCCCAGTTCGAGACGCCCGATGTCGAGCTGGAACACGTCGGTGACGACGGCGTGCAGCAGGTGGACGAACTGCTGGTAGTCAGGCTGCGTGAACACCGCCGGGTTCACCAGGTCGGCGGGCACGTGGTACGGCCGTACGATCTGCGGCGCGGCGCCCTCGAACTGGCCGATCTTGTCTTTGACCGAGACCTTCTTGGTCGTCTCGCCGTCCCCTCCGGTGGTCGGGCCTCCGGTCGTCGCGGCCTGGGTCAGGGCCGGGTGGCCCACCCCGAACTCGAAGCTGTACACGGTCGCCGAACGCCCGTTGCCGAGCTGGCCCGTGGCCTTGTCCGCGCTGAAGTCGATCTGCGTGCCGTTGGCCAGCGTCATCGTGAACGTGTCCCGGTTCGACACGACCGTCAACGCCGGGACGACGTCCTCCTGCTTCAGGCGGTTGATCACGGGCTTGACGTGGTCCAGCGCGTGCAGCATCGTACGGCCCACCGCGTTGTCGGCCGAGTCGTCCGTGAGGAGCCGCCGCAGCAGCGCCTGACCGGTCGTGGTCGTCAGTGCGGTGGTCTTCAACTGGCACTGAGCCGCCAGGCGCAGCCGTCGGCCCTCGCCGTCCTGGTGCGTCCTGCCCTTGAGCGCGAACAGGTACGTGCCCCCGGCGTCACTGCTGCGGTGCCGCCGGCGCAGCACGATCCGGTTGGCCAGCAGATCGTATGGGCCGGGCAGGTCGAAGTAGGTGTCCTCGTACACCTTCTGCTCACCGGTCATCTTGAGGATGCCCAGCCGCTTCTGCATCTCGCCGTCGTCGTGCAGCTTGTTCATGGCGACGATGACCTGGTCGAGGTCGCTCTCGCGGGCGAGCCGGTACTCCGCCTCGCACTCCAGGGTGGTCATCATCTCCTTGCCGCCCTGCAGGATCTCCTGGAAGGTGTTGAACACCGGGCGGCTGGTGTTGAGCTTTTCGCTCATGTTCCAGGACGTGTTGCGCCGGTTCTCGGTGCCGGCCAGTTCCAGCAGGGTGTACGGGACCAGCCGCAGCTTGCCGGAGCCACCCTTCTGGTCCAGCCCGCCGCTCTCGTGGCGTACCCCGTTGACCTGGACCTTCTGCTGGTCGGCCACGCCGAGCCACTGTGCACGCAGGCCCAGCTCACGGTACCGCTGGATGATCGTGTGAGCGGTCACCGGGCCACCCGAATTGATCTTGAGAATCGTGGCCAACTGCTGCAGCGTGTACTCGACCCGGATCTCCCAGTGGTTGTAGTCCCACGTCGGCTCGATCACCACCACCAACAGCTGCCGCTCGCCCGGCTTCTTCGTGTCCGCGGTCGGCGTCTCCAGGTAGATCGGGACCAGGTCGTGAGGCTGCGCCATGTACCGCGGGTTGCCCGTCACGCTGAAGTGCAGCTTCAGGCCCTCGTTCGACAGCAGCGCCGGCGACTCGATCTCCAGGTGCGCGGTGCCTTCCCACTTTCGGTACGACTTCTCGATCGCGATCGCCGGACCTTGCTGACCGAAAGCCTCCTGCTGCCCCCGCGCCCAGGTCTCGATCATGAACAGTGGCGTCTTGTACACCTGCCGGTCCATCGCCGAGACCAGGTCATCGCCGCAGACCCGGTTCTCGCTGTCGGTCGGCCGGGTCGGTTCCACCTGCGGCCGCGGCAGCGCCTTGATCGCCACCGTCTGGTCGTAGCGCAACTGCCCAGCCGTACGCTCTGGCTGCACCGCCCACACTCCTCCTGCCGGCCCCGCTGTGATCTTCACCGCGGGCACTGACCAGAGATTAGGTGAACGGCCGAACACATCCTGTCACCATTGCGACCCCCGAGCGAGAAAGGGGCGGCAGCCGGTTCGGCTGCCCGCCGAGATCACGGTGGCGGAGGAACAGGCGCTCTCCCCTACCGACAGCCGTGCGGGCGAGGCGGTGCGTCAGCCCTTACCACGTGGCGGGGCGTGCCCGCCCGCTACGGGTCCCGGCAGTCGATCTACACCCGTTTCCGCAGGTGGGCCCTGGACGGCACATTCGAGCGGATGCTCGCCGGGTCCCGGCCGGTGGCACTCTCCAGGCCGGCCAGCTGCTCCTCACCCGGTTGACCAGCGGCCGCGGCAACACCATCACGCCACGGGCGCTCGCCGCCGACGCCCAGGGTCGCATCTACGTCGGCGGCTCCGCAGCCGCCCAATCGCCGACCGGGGCAACCTGACCATGAACGGCCGCCGACTCGAGGACTACGCCGGCGGCGACGCCTGGTTCCTCGTCACCGCGCCCGACCTGCGGCGACGTCTGCTGTGGACAACATGGACCGACGGCGGCACCGGCGAGGTGCGGGCCGTCACCGTCGACGGCCCGGTGGCCGCGGTCGCCGCCCACGCCGACAAGCCCGCCTTCTACACCACCTCGCCGCTGCAGGCAGCCACCGGCGGTGGCTACCTCGCGGTGCTTACCCGCCCGGCGCTGAGCACCCGCCGCTCGCGCGGCTCGGACGACGGAGGCGCGGCGGGCCGGCGCGGGATGGCCGCCTCTGGGTGAGCGGCCCGAACGGGCACCGGCGTGGCGGGGAGGTCGTGGCCGCCGACCTCCCCGCCACGGTTCAGCGCGCACGCACTCCCGACTCGGTGGGCAGGCCGGCGCCCACCCAGTCCTCGATGCCCTCGGCGTACTTCCGGACGTCGGTGTAGCCGAGGGCGGTGAGACGGTCGGCCACCCGGCCACTGTTCGGGCAGGAGGGGTTGGAGCAGTAGGTCACCACTGTCGCGGCCCGGTCGGGCAGCAGCTCCGCGGCCCGGTCGCTGACGTCGGCCTCCACCAGCGCCACGGCGCCGGGCAGATGCTGTCGGGCGTAGTAGTCGCCCCCGAGGGCGTCGACGACGGTGACGGTTCCGGCCTCGATGCGGTCGCGCAGCTCGTCTCGGGTGATGCGGGTGGTCATGACAACCTCCAAGTAAATGGACTACAGTCCGCTTGTGTCTCGAAACGATAGCGGACCGCAGTCCGCTTCTGCCACCCCTCCCCCGGATCTCGTCGTGTTGCGCACGACACCGCCGCGCGAGCGGTCGGACGCGGCCCGCAACCGGGCCGCCGTCCTGGAGGCCGCCGCCGCACTGTTCCGCGACCACGGCGTCGAGGGTGTCTCCATGGACGCGGTGGCGTCGGCCGCCGGTGTCGGCAAGGGCACCCTGTTCCGGCGGTTCGGGGACAAGGCGGGGCTGGCCACCGCGCTGCTCGACACCCAGGAAGGCGCCCTCCAGGAGGCGATCCTGTTCGGCCCCGCTCCGCTCGGCCCCGGCCCCGGCCCCGCCGACGCGCCGCCCACCGCGCGGGACCGCCTGCTCGCCTTCGTCACCGCCTACCTCGACTACCTGCTCGGCCACCTGGACCTGGTCCGAGTCTCCGAGACCGCGTCCCCCGGCGCCCGTTACCGGATCGGCGCGTACCGGTTCTGGCACCGGCACGTGGCGCTGCTCCTCGCCGGCCGACCGGATCCGGACGCGGACGCGCACGCCCTGCTCGCCACGCTCGCCGCCGAGCACGTCCGGGCCGTCGTCGAGGACATCGGGGAGGACCGGCTCCGCGCGGCGAGCCGGCGCCTGGCCTGCGCACTGACCGGCTGACAGCGCGGTCACGGCGCGCCCGGACCGCACGACCATCCGCGCCAACGTGGCGGAATGGCCTCCTCCCCCGCGACCCGGGCACGTGGCCTGGAGACCCGGCAACGGGTGCTCGTCGCGGCGATGGCGGAGTTCGCCCAGCACGGGGTCGACGGCGCCCGGATCAACCGCATCGCGGAGCGGGCGTGGGCGAGCAAGGAACGGATCCACGCCTGGTTCGGCGACAAGGACGCGGTGTTCGCCACCGTGATGGAGACCGGCCTGAAGGAACTGTCCCGGGTCGTGCCGATCACTCCCAACCTCGTCGGCTACGCGGTCCGGCCGCACGACACGTTCGCCGCGCGGCCCGACCCGCAACGCATCGCCGCGTGGGCGTGGCTGCACGAGCGCGGACACGCCGAGCCGGCGTCGGAGAAGCGCGTGGCCGGCTACCGCCACAAGATCGAGGTGATCCGGGACGCGCAGCGCGCGTCGGCCCGATCCGCTCAGCCGGACGCATCCGCACCAGGTCACCGACCCGTAGATCGGCCGTCTCGCCCCCGCCGGCGTCCAGGCGCGTCGCGCGTTCCGGGGCGACGTCGAGCAGCGCGCGCACCGACTCGGCGGTGCGGGCGGTCGCGAATGCCTCCAACGCGCCGGAGATGGCGAAGATGAGGATCAGCAACGCCCCGTCGAACACCTGGCCGATCCCCGCTGCGCCCAGCGCGGCCGGGATCATCATCATCGCCCGACTCGCCGACCATCCACGCCTCCCAGCGGGATCCAGACCCCAGACGAACTGGTCACACTCCTACACGGGAGGAAGGTGGGCCTGCGCCGCACCTGACCCCGTCAACCCGTCTGTCTATCGACGACGATGACGACGAGACGTCTCGGGCCGTGTACGCCCTCGATCCGGTTCAGTTCGATGTCACTTGTGGCGGACGGACCGCTGACCCAGGTCAAGGGCCGGGTCCCGTCGAGCCGGGTGATCGCCTCCGGCACGGTGCCGACGACCACCGACGCCGGTACGACGCAGATGTGCACGTCCGGCACCAGGGTCAGGGCGCGTCGCCCCTGAGTGGGTCCGCCGTCGAGCACGATCGTGCCGGTCTCCGCGATCGCCACCGCGCAGCCGGTCAGCACCCCGTCGCAGCCGTCCAGCTCGTTCACGGAGAGCACGGGCGAGTCGGCGCGCACCTCGACACCGGTCTCGATCAGCCACTCGTGGGGCAGGTCGGGCGGTACGGCCAGCGTCCCGACCGCCGCGTCCCGTAACTCCGCCGCCACCACGGGCGCGAGCGCCTCCGGTGCGACGATCCGGACCGTGGCCCGGTAGTCGCCGACCCGCTCGGCGAACAACCGCACGACGTCCACGCCGTCGGCCGTGCGCGCGTACCGTCGGGGCACCTCGACCTCGGCGTCCGGCGCGGCGGCGAGCGCGCCGCGTACCCGACCCAGGATCTCGTCGCGGGCGTTCACTCGGCCGTTCCCCTCCGGTTCCGTCGCCACCAGGTCCGGAACGACTGCCCCGGGGGTACGGGGGTGTCGCGTGTCCGGGTCCAGGCGGCCAGCGGCCCCGGCAGCCGGCCGATCCGCCCGCGGCGGCCGAGGAGCGCGCCGGCGAGGGCGGCGAGGCGCTGCGCGGCGGCGAGCCGGCGCGGGCCGGCGAGCGTCCACGCCGCGGCGCGCATCACCGTCCGTTCCGGCGACAGCGGACCGCGCGTCGCGTCGACCGCCCGGGCCCGCAGGTGCACGAGGGCGGCGGGGATGTCGATGCGCACCGGGCACGCCTCGTAGCAGGCCCCGCAGAGCGTGGACGCGTACGGCAGGCTGGCCGCCACCGGGTCGTCGCGCATGCCGCGTAGCTGCGGGGTGAGGATCGCGCCGATCGGCCCGGGGTACGGCGATCCGTACGCGTGCCCGCCGGTGCGTTCGTAGACCGGGCACACGTTGAGGCAGGCGGAGCAGCGGATGCAGCGCAGCGCCTGCCGGCCGACGTCGTCGGCGAGCACGTCGGTGCGGCCGTTGTCGAGCAGCACCACGTGGACCTCCCGTGGTCCGTCGCCGGGATGCACGCCGCGCCACGTCGAGGTGTACGGGTTCATCCGCTCCCCGGTGGAGGAGCGCGGCAGCAGTTGCAGCATCACCTCCAGGTCGGCCCAGGTCGGCACCAGTTTCTCGATGCCGACGACGCTGATCAGGACCTCCGGCAGGGTCAGGCACATCCGGCCGTTGCCCTCCGACTCCACCACGACCAGGGCGCCCGACTCGGCGACGGCGAAGTTCGCGCCGGACACGGCGACCCGGGCGGTGAGGAACTTGCGCCGCAGGTGCCGGCGGGCGGCGGCGGCGAGCGCGGCCGGGTCGTCGGTCAGGTCGTCCGGGGCGTCCGGCATCTCCCGCCGGAAGATGTCCCGGATCTGGGACCGGTTGCGGTGGATCGCTGGGACCAGGATGTGGGAGGGCAGGTCGTCGCCGAGCTGCACGATCAGTTCGGCCAGGTCGGTCTCGTACGCGGTGATCCCGGCCGCGGCGAGCGCGGCGTTCAGGTCGATCTCCTGGGTGACCATGGACTTGACCTTGATCACCTCGTCGGCGTCGGCGGCGCGGACCAGGTCGACGACGATCCGGTTGGCCTCCGCCGCGTCGCGCGCCCAGTGCACGACGGCCCCCGCGGCGGTGGCCTGCTCCTCGAACCGCAGCAGGTAGCGGTCCAGGTGCCGCAGCGTCCGGTCCTTGATCGCGGCGCCGGCGGCGCGCAGGTGCTCCCAGTCCGCGCGCTCGGCCACCACGGCCTCCCGCTTGGCCCGGATGGTGGTGGTCGCCGTGCGCAGGTTGGCCTGCAACTGCTCATCGGCCAACGCCGTGCGGGCGGCCTCCGGGAAGGCCGGCATGCCCAGCCAGGTGGCGCCGCTCACGAACGGTCCCCCGCCGCGAGGATCTCGGCGTAGTGCATGACCCGCACCCCCGACCGGGCCCGCGACAGCAGACCGCCGACGTGCAGCAGGCAGGAGTTGTCGGCGGCGGTGAGGACCTCGGCGCCGGTGGCGAGCACCTGCCGCACCTTGTCCCGGCCCATCGCCACCGACACGTCGGCGTTCTTCAGCGCGAACGTGCCGCCGAATCCGCAGCACTCGTGGGCGCCACCGAGGTCGACCAGGTCGAGCCCGCGTACGGCGCGCAGCAGCGCCTGCGGACGGTCACCGAGGCCGAGCATCCGCAGCCCGTGGCAGGTCGGGTGGTAGGTGACCCGGTGCGGGAACCGCGCCCCCACGTCGGTCTCACCCAGCACGTCCACGAGCAGCTCACTGAACTCGTACACCCGGGGCGCGGTGTGCGCGACCGCCTCGGTCAAACCGCGGTCGCCGGCGACCTCGGCGACCCGCCGGTGATGGTCGCGCACCATCGCCACGCAGGACGCCGACGGCGACACCACCACCTCCGCGTCGGCGAAGTCGTCGACGAACTTGCGCACCAGCGGCACGCACTCGCGCTGGTAGCCGGTGTTGAAGTGCATCTGTCCGCAGCAGGTCTGCCCGGCCGGGAACGTCACCTCGTGGCCCAGCCGTTCGAGAACGCGCAGCACGGCCCGGCCGGTGCCCGGGGCCATGGTGTCGTTGACGCAGGTGACGAAGAGGGCGATCCGCACGGTCAGCCCCTTTCCCGGAACGGCGGGTTCACGGTAGCCGGTAGACGCGTCGCGCGGTGTCGCCCAGCACGGCCGCCCGCTCGGCCGTGCTGGCGTCCCGCAACAGCTCGTCGGCGAGCGCGAGCACACCGCGGTAGCTACCGGCCAGCTCGCACACCGGCCAGTCCGAGCCGAACAGCACCCGGTCGGCGCCGAACTCGGCCAGCACGTGGTTCGCGTACGGGCGGAGCCGGGCCGCGTGCCAGTCGTCCCGGTCCGCCTCGGTGGTGAGGCCGGAGAGCTTGCAGACGACGTTCGGGCAGCCGGCCATCGCCGTGATCCAGGACGCCCACGGCTCCCACTCCCCCGCCGCGACCGCCGGCTTTCCCGCGTGGTCCACCACGAAGCGGACGTCCGGCAGGCACCGGACGGCGGCCAGCGCGGCGGCCCGCTGTGGGGCCCGGACGAGCAGGTCGTAGGCGAGCCTCCGGCGGCCCAGCGCGGCGAGGCCCCGGAGCACGTCGGCCCGCCGCAACCAGTCCGGGTCCGGCTCGTCCTCCACCTGGTGGCGGACCCCGACCAGCGGACGCGAGCGCAGGCGGTCGACCTCGTCGCCGACGTCGGGGCGGGTCAGGTCCAGCCAGCCCACCACGCCCGCGACCAATCCGTCGCCGGCCCCCGCGACCGCCAGGAACTCCTCGGTCTCGGCCGGGGACGACACGGTCTGCACGAGCACGGTGGCGCCGATCCGGTCGCCCGCCGCGGCACGCAGATCCGCCAGGGTGTACGCACGGCGGATCGGGGCGAGCGCGGCGCCGGCCAGCCACGGGTACGTCCGGACGGCCGGGTCCCAGAGGTGGTGGTGCGCGTCCACGATCACGACTCGATCAGCCCTTCGGCGACGAGGTCCGTCCACAGCGCGTCGGGCACCGGCGCGGCGGCGAGCGCCACGTTCCGCTCGACCTGGGCCTCGGTCTTCGCGCCGAGCACCAGGGTCGCGACGGCGGGATGCCGCGCGACGAAGGCCATCGCCGCCTGGGGCAGCGTGACGCCGTGTGTCCGGCACACCTCGGTGATCCGCAGCGCCCGGGCGTACAGGTCGTCCGGGATCGGCCCGTAGTCGTAGTTGCGGCCGGGCGTCTCGGTGGCCAGCACGCCGCTGTTGAACACGCCGGCCGCGAGCACCCCCACCCCCCGCTCCCGGCACCGGGGCAGCAGGGTCCGCGCCGCCGACTGGTCGAGCAGGGTGTAGCGGCCGGCGAGCATGACGGTGTCGACGTCGGTCTCGGTGACGAACCGCTCCAGCATCTGCCACTGGTTCATGCCGACGCCGATCGCGCCGACCACGCCCTGGGCGCGCAGCTCGTGCAGCGCCGGGTACGCCTCCTCGACCGCCTGCCGCCAGTGGTCGTCCGGGTCGTGGATCAGCACCACGTCCACCCGGTCGAGCCGCAGCCGGGCCAGGCTGGACTCCAACGACCGGCGTACCCCGTCGGCGCTGAAGTCCCACCGGCGCACGTGGTCGGCCGGCACGTCGAACCCGCCCGCCTCGTCGCGGAGGTGGGCGGTGTCCGGCGACGGCACCAGGACCCGGCCGACCTTCGTGGAGACGGTGAACTCGTCGCGGGGCCGGCCGGCCAGCACCGCGCCGAGGCGGCGCTCGGACAGGCCGAGGCCGTAGTGGGGGGCGGTGTCGAAGTAGCGGATGCCGGCCCGCCAGGCGGCGTCGACCGCGTCGCGGGCCACGTCGTCGGCGACGGTCCGGTACAGGTTGCCGATCCCGGCCGCGCCGAACCCGACCGTGGTGACCCCTACCGTCGAGCGACCGAGCTGGTTGGTCTCCATGACAGCCCCCGTCAGTCCTGTGCCTTGCCGCTGGTCAACCGGGCCAGGACGAGCGCGACCAGGATGACCAGGCCGTTGACCGCCTGGATCTGGTCGGGCTTCACCTGGGCCAGGGTGAGCACGTTCTGGATCAGGCCGAGCAGGACGACGCCGCAGAGCGCACCGACCAGGGAGCCTTTGCCGCCGTCGAGGCTGATGCCGCCGATCACCGCGGCGGCGAAGACCGTGAAGATCATTCCATTGCCCTGGTTGGCGGCGACCGAGCCGAGCCGGGCGGAAAGCATCAGGCCGGCCAGCGCGGCCAGCGCGCCGGCGACGATGAACGCGGTCCAGACGACCCGCTCCACCCGGATGCCGGCGGCGCGCGCGGCGTCCGCGTTCCCGCCGACCGCGTAGAGCGAGCGCCCGAACCGGGTGTAGCCGAGCACCACCACGCCGACCGCGAACGCGACGACGACGATCCAGATCGACAGCGGGACGGTGAGGATCCGCAGGCTGCCGAGGTTGTCGATGGTCGGCACCCGGTTGGCCAGGTTGGAGATGGTGGCGCCACCGACGATCGCCAGTTGTAGGCCGCGCAGGGCGATCAGCATCGCCAGCGTGACGATGAACGCCGACAGCTTGAAGCGGACGACCAGCAGTCCGTTGAACACCCCGATCAGCGCGCCGAACAGCAGTGTCACCGGCAGCACCGTCCAGGTCGGCCACGGGGCGCCCAGGGCGGTCGTCTGGCCGACGACCAGGAAGACGGCCACCGCCGGGGCGATGCCGACGATCGATTCCAGGGACAGGTCGAACTTGCCGACGATCAACACCAGCGCCTCGGCCAGCACGAGCAGCGCCAACTCCGTCTGGTACTTGAGCACGGTGTCGACGAGGTAGGACTTGGTGAGGAAGATGTCCGGCTTGAGGGTGTAGCCGTAGATCAGCAGCGCGATGATCGGGGGGATCAGCGCGAGGTCGCGCAGCCGCGCCAGGCGCAGGCGGGTCACCGCGCGGGGGCTGCGCTTCGGGGGCTGCGGCGGCGCCTCCGGGGCGCCCACCGCGAGAGTCTCAGACATCCTTCTCACCGATTCCTTCGATCTCGGCCACGAGCACGGCCTCGTCCCAGCCACGGGTGTGTTCGGCGACGATCCGGCCGGCGACCATCACCAGGACCCGGTCGCACACCCGCAGATCATCGATCTCGTCGGAGACCAGCAGGGCGCCACGACCCCGCCGGGTCTCCTCGTCCACCACGCCGAGCAGGGACTCCTTCGACCGCACGTCCACCCCGACGGTCGGCTGCACCAGCACCAACACCTGCGGGTCCCGGGCCAGCGCCCGGGCCATCACGACCTTCTGCGCGTTGCCGCCGGACAGCTCACCGACGGGCTGCCGCGGACCGGCGGTGTGCACGTCCAGGTCGGCGATCGCCCGCCGGCCCCGGGCGTCGCGGCGCCCCGGCAGGACGACGCCGAACGGGCCGAGCCGGTCCGCGACGGTCATGGTGGCGTTCTCCGCCACCGACAGCCCGGGGACGAAACCGTCGCTGTTGCGGTCCGCCGGCAGGTAGCCGATCCCCCCGCGCAGGGCCGCCGGGACGCTCGCGGCCCGCACCGGCCGGCCACCGACCAGGATCCGCCCGGTACGGGGGCGCAGCCCCACCACTGCCTCGGCCAGCTCCCGCTTGCCGCTGGCGACGGAGCCCGCCACGCCCACGATCTCGCCCCGCCGCACGGTCAGGTCCACCGGCTCGGCGACGGCGGGCACCCCGACCGCCTCCAGCGTGAGGACCGGTGCGGTGTCGGGCGGCACCGACGGCCGGTCGTGGCCGACCTGCACCAGGCCGCGCGCCTCGCCGATCATCGCCTCGACGAGCCGGGCGTGGTCCATCTCGGCGACCGGCGCGGTCACAATGTGCCGGGCGTCGCGGAACACGGTCACCCGCTGGCAGATCTGGTAGATCTCCGGCAGGTGGTGAGAGATGAACAGAAACGTCACGCCCTGCTTCTTCAGGTCGGCGAGGCGGTCGAACAACCGGGCGATCGCCCGTGCCTCCAACTGCGCGGTCGGCTCGTCCAGGATCACGAACCGTGCGCCGTGCGACAACGCGCCGGCGATCTCCACCAGTTGGCGCTGCTCGACGGTCAACTCCTTCGCGGGCACGTCCGGATCGACCGGCACGGACCACGAGTCCAGCAGTTCCGTGGCCGCCCGGCGCAGCCGTGGCGGGGAGAGCAGCCCCCACCGGCCGCGCGGCTGCCGGTCGAGGAAGAGATTCTCCGCGACCGACAGGTCACCGACCACCGACGGCTTCTGGTAGACGCAGGCCACGTGCCGGCGCCAGGCGACGCGGTCGCCCAGCGGTGGCGCGGGACGCCCACCGAACCGGACCTCGCCGGCGTCCGCTCTGAGCAGTCCGGTCAGGACGCCCACCAGGGTGGACTTCCCGGCCCCGTTGCGCCCGACGAGCGCGTGCGTCTCGCCGGGCAGCACGGTCAGGTTCCCGTCGGCGAGCGCCACCGTGGGGCCGAACCGTTTGGCGATGCCGACCGCCTCGACGAGCGGCGTGGATCCGTCCTCCGCCATCAGTGTCCCTCCGATCCGGGCGGTGGGCCGTGGAACGCCGGCCGGCCCGGTGACCGGCGGCGTTTCCACGTACCGCGCTACTTCTTGTTGCCCCAGAGGGCGGGGTCGTCGACGTTCTCCTTCGTGACCAGCGGCGCCGGGAGCTGGTCCTCGTAACCGTTGGGCAGCTTGACGACGGTGCTGCCGTGGTCGGTCGGGCCCTCCTTCGGCGTGACCCCGGCCATCGCCTGCTTGGCCCAGTACAGGCCGTACTGCGCGTACGCGTCGGCCGGCTGGGACACCGTCGCGTCGATCTCGCCCTTGCGGATCGCGTCGAGTTCCTGCGGGATGCCGTCGTTGGAGACGATGAAGATGTGCTTCGGGTCGGTCGGCGGCACGAGCCGGTTACGCTGCTTGAGCACCTGGAGGGTCGGGTCGAGGAAGACGCCGCCGGCCTGCATGTAGACGCCCTTGATGTCCGGGTCGGTGGACAGCCGGGTCTCCAGCGCGGCCTGCGCCTTGCTGCCCTCCCACTCGGTCGGCTCCTCGAACACCGTGATGCCGGGGAACTTCTGCGTCATGCACTCCTTGAACGCCTCGGAGCGGTCCCGGCCGTTGATCGAGGAAAGGGCGCCCTGGAACTCGACGACCTTGCCCTTGCCGCCGAGCTTCTCGCCGAGGAACTCGCACGCCCTCGTGCCGTACGCCCGGTTGTCGGCGCGGACGACCATGTAGACGTTGCCGCTGTCCGGCCGGGTGTCGACGCTGACCACAGGAATCTTCTTCTGCGCCAGCTCGTCGAGCTTCGGCCCGATGGCGCCGGTGTCCTGCGGGGCCATCAGGATCGCCTTGGCTCCCTGGGTGACCAGGCTGTCGACGTTGCTGATCAGCTTCTGGACGTCGTTCTGGGAGTTGGTCGGCCCGGCGACCTGGACGCCGACCTCGGCGGCCTTCGGGGTGACGTAGCCCGCGTAGGCGTTCCAGAAGTCCGAGTCGGCGCGCGGGAGGTCGACACCGACCGCACCGGTGCCCCCGCCGCCGGTGGCGGGGGCGTCTGCGGAGTCCTTGCTGCACGCCGCGGTGGAGGCGAGCAGCGCCGCGGCCATGGCGACGCCGAGCATCCCCCGCGCGGTCGTTCCTATCGTCATGGGTTTCCTCGATTCACTGGCAGGGAAGGATTTTCGCGGCCCGGGACCGCCGGGGCGGCCGGGCGGAGGCGGAGGCCGTGCGCGCCGCCGTCGACGGCGAGTACGGTCCCGGTGGTGGCGGCGGCCAGCGGGCTGGCCAGGTAGGCGACTGCGGCGGCCACCTCGTCGGCGGTGACCAGCCGCCCGGTGGGCTGGCGGGCCCGCAGGGCGGCGAGTTCCGCGGCCGGGTCGGCGGTCGCGTCGAGCAGCCGGCGTACCCAGGGGGTGTCGGCGGTGCCGGGGTTCACGCAGTTGACCCGGATCTCCTCCGCCACGTGGTCGGCGGCCATGGCCAGGGTCAGCGCCTGCACGGCGCCCTTCGTCGCGCTGTACAGCGCCCGGTCGGGCAGACCGGTGCTGGCCGCGATCGAGCCGATGTTGACCACGGCGGCGTGGGCGGACGCCCGCAGGTGCGGCAGGGCCGCCCGGGTGACCCGAATGATGCCGACCACGTTGACGTCGAAGACCCGGTGCCACTCGTCGTCCGGATTGGCCCCGATGGTGCCCGTCGCGCCGACGCCAGCGTTGTTGACCAGGATGTCGATGCCGTCGAGGTGCCGGGCCGCGGCGGCGACCGACTCGATCACGGAGGCGTCCTCGGTAACATCGCACCGGAGGCCGTGCAGCGGCGCCGGTACGGCGGTGGGGTCCAGGTCGAGGCAGGCCACAGCGGCGCCCCGTTCGGCGAGCAGCCGGGCGGTGGCCAGGCCGATACCGGAGCCGCCTCCGGTCACCACCGCCCTCAGGCCGGCGAACTCCGCGTTCATGACGGTCCCCTCCCGGTCCACACGGGACCGTCCGGATAGGCGTAGTCGGTGAGCGTCCGGGCGTGCAGCATCGCGCTGAACCCGGCCGACCGGGGAGCGACGTAGTTGCCGTTGCGCATGGTCACCGGGTGGATGAAGTGCTCGTGCAGGTGGTCGACGAACTCGATGACCCGGTTCTCCATCGCGCCGGAGACCGCCACGAAGTCGAACATGGACAGGTGCTGAACCAACTCGCACAGGCCGACGCCGCCGGCGTGCGGGCACACCGGCACTCCGAACTTCGCTGCGAGCAGCAGAATCGCCACGTTCTCGTTGACCCCGGCCACCCGGGCCGCGTCCAGTTGCAGGTAGGAGATCGCGCCGGTCTGCAACAACTGCTTGAAGACCACCCGGTTCTGCACGTGTTCGCCGGTGGCGACCCGCACGGGGGAAATCGCCCGGGCGATGGTGGCGTGCCCGAGCACGTCGTCCGGGCTGGTCGGCTCCTCCACCCACCACGGGTCGAACCGGGCCAGCTCACGTACCCAGGCGATCGCCTCGCCGACGTCCCACCGCTGGTTGGCGTCGACCGCGATGCGGACGCCCGGGCCGACCGCTTCGCGGGCGATCGCCATCCGGCGTACGTCGTCGCCGAGGTCGGCGCCCACCTTGAGCTTGATCTGGGTGAAGCCCTCGGCGACGGCCTCCTTGCAGAGCCGGGCCAGCTTCGCGTCGTCGTATCCGAGCCAGCCGGGTGTGGTGGTGTAGCCGGGATAGCCGTGCTCCAGCAGGGCGGCCTCCCGCCGGGCCTTCCCGGGCGCCGCGCGGCGGAGGATCTCCAGCGCCTCGCCGGGGGTGAGCGCGTCGGTGAGGTACCGGAAGTCGACCAGGTCGACGACCTGCTCCGGGGTGAGGTCGGCGAGCAGCTTCCACACCGGCTTGCCCGCACGCTTGGCCCGCAGGTCCCACAGCGCGTTGACCACGGCGGAGATGGCCATGTGCATGACGCCCTTCTCCGGGCCGAGCCAGCGCAGCTGCGAGTCGTGCACCATCTCCCGCCAGATCCCGCCGAGGTCGTCCAGCGTGGCGTCCAGCGGGCGCCCGACCACGTACGGCTCCAGCGCGGCGATCGCGGTGGTCTGGATGTCGTTGCCCCGGCCGATGGTGAAGGCGAAGCCGTGGCCCTCGTGCCCGTCCGCGTGGTCGGTCCGCACGATCACGTACGCGGCCGAGTAGTCGGGGTCCGGGTTCATCGCGTCCGAGCCGTCGAGCTCGCGGGAGGTGGGGAACCGGACGTCGTAGGTTCGCAGGCTGGTGATGCGGGCGGTCATCCGGCCGCCGCCACGGTCTGGCGCTGGGTGCCGAGGCCGTCGATCTCGACCTCGACGACGTCGCCGGCACGCAGGTAGGGCTTGGGCTCGGGCAGGCCCAGCGCCACGCCGGCCGGGGTGCCCGTGTTGATGACGTCGCCCGGTTCGAGCACCATGAACCGGCTGACGTAGCGGATGACCTCGGCCACCCCGAAGATCATGTTCTTGGTGTGGCCGTTTTGGCGGCGGTGCCCGTTGACGCTCAGCCGCAGGCCGAGATCCTGCGGATCGGGAATCTCGTCGGCGGTGACCAGCCACGGCCCGAGCGGGTTGAACGTCTCGCACGACTTGCCCTTGTCCCACTGGCCACCCCGTTCGAGCTGGAACTCCCGCTCGGAGAGGTCGTTCGAGACGGCGTAGCCGGCGACGCAGGCCAGCGCCTCGGCCTCGCTGTCCAGGTAGCGGGCGGTGCGGCCGATGACGACCGCGAGTTCGACCTCCCAGTCGGTCTTCACGCTCGCCCGGGGGATCAGCACCCGGTCGTTCGGTCCGACCACCGTGTTCGGCGCCTTCAGGAACAGGATCGGCTCGGCCGGCAGCTCCGCCTCGATCTCCGCCGCGTGGTCGGAGTAGTTCAGCCCGACGCACACGATCTTGCCGGGACGCGCGATCGGTGCGCCGATCCGCAGCACGGGGTCCGCGATCACGGGTAGCGCACCGCCCAGGACCGCGGCGTGCGCCGCCTCGATGCCCCCTTCGGCGAGGAAGGCCCCGTCGATCTCGGCCACCACACCGGAGAGGTCCACGAGTCGACCCCGTGCGTCCAATGCCGCCGGACGTTCCTGGCCGACCGCCCCCACTCGAAGCAGCTTCACTCCACACCCTCCGGCAAACATCGGATCTGTTGCCTGGTTTGTATAGTGGAGTTACCGGTGTGTTGCAAGAGTCAGCCGAGCATTACCCGGGTAAAGATCCGATGACCTCACGTCCGCAGGGTGCCAAAATAGACCCACCCTCACCCGTCGACCATGACGTTGACCGCGTCGGCCGTCCGATTTGTCGCCGCCAACTTCATGATCAACCGCGCGCGGGAGGGTGGGCGGGGGCAGGGGGTTACGGGTGGTCGGGTTCGCCGAGGGCGTTGCGGAGCCACAGCTCGACGCCGGCGATGTGCACCGTCGCCCAGGCCCGCGCCACCTCCGGCTGACGCGCCTCGATCGCCTCGCAGATCGCCTCGTGCTGCTCCCGGGTGCGGCGCACGGCGCCCTCCTGGGTAAGGCCGCGCCAGATCCGGGCCCGGGTCGTCGGGCCGGACAGGCTGTCGATCAACGAACACAGCACCTTGTTGCCCGAGCCGGCCGCGATGTGGTTGTGGAACCGCAGGTCGTTGGCGACCAGCGCCTCCACGCTCGGCGACTCCCCCAGCTCGGCCAGGATCGCCCGCAGCCCAGCGATCTCCGCGTCCGACATCCGCGTCGCGGCCAGCTCGGTCGCGGCGGGTTCGAGGGCGCGGCGCACCTCGAGGAACTGGAGCACCGTGTCGTCCTGGTGGAAGTCCACGACGAAGCCGATCGCGTCCAACAGCAGGGCGGGCTCCAGACTGGTGACGTAGGTGCCGTCCCCCTGCCGCACGTCCAGGACCCGGATCAGCGACAACGCCTTGACCGCCTCCCGCAACGAGTTGCGGGACAGCCCCAGCCGCTCGGCCAGGTCGGTCTCCCGGGGCAGGCGGGATCCTGGCGCCAGCTCCCCCTCGACGATCATCGCCTTGATCTTGTCGATCGCCTCGTCGGTGACCGGCACCCCTGCCTCCTCGCTGAACATCCGATGTCTCTCAGCGTACCCGCCGGAGGTCGCCGAGCCGGATCCGGTCGTCCGCCACAGAGGTCCGAACGGCCTGGTGCCGGTCGGGGCCTCCGACGAAAGGGGGCGCGCGCCAAGGCACCCAAACGTTGGATGTATTGACCGCGAACTCTTGCTCGCGAACGGGGCCACCGGTAACGTCCGCGAAACACATCCGATGTATGGACGACCAAGGGGTTGCCATGCCTTTCTGGACCAGAAAAGCTCCACCCCGCGGCACCGCGCTGCTCGCCGTCACCGCCGTCACCGCGTTCGGGCTGCCCGGTCCGCTCGCCGGTCCGGCGGTCGCGGCGGCCGGTCAGCCGTCCGCGCCATCGCCATCGCCGCCGTCGAACGGCATGACCCTCTGGTACGACAAGCCCGCCACCGACTGGGAGTCGCAGTCGCTGCCCATCGGCAACGGCCCGCTCGGGGCCTCCGTGTTCGGCGGGGTCGGCGCCGAGCAGCTCCAGTTCAACGAGAAGTCGCTGTGGACCGGCGGTCCCGGCTCGCCCGGCTACAACTTCGGCGACTGGACCACGCCGCGTCCGGGCGCGATGGACGAGGTCCAGCAGCGGATCAACGCCGACAAGCGGGTCGACCCGTCCTGGGTGGCCGGCAGGCTGGGGCAGCCGAAGAGCGGGTTCGGCGCCTACCAGACCTTCGGCGACGTGCGCCTGTCCTTCCCGGACGCGCCGGCCGACTACACCGACTATCGCCGGCAGCTCGACATCTCCGACGCCACGGCTGGCGTCGCCTACACCGCCGCCGGGGTCCGCCACACCCGCGAGTACTTCGCCTCCGCCCCCGACAACGTCCTGGTCGCCCGAATCACCGCCAGCAAGCCGGGCAGCGTCGGGTTCACCGCGTCCGTCGCCACGGCGTCCAACCGGTCCCGGAACCTTTCGGCCGCCGACGGGCGAATCACGCTCAGCGGACGCCTCAACGACAACGGACTGCGCTTCGAGTCGCAGTTGCAGGTGATCAACTCCGGCGGCACCCGGGTCGACAACGGCGACGGCACCGTCACCGTCACCGACGCGGACGCGGTCACCCTGATCCTCGCCGCCGGCACCGACTATGCCGACGACTACCCGACGTACCGGGGGGTCGACCCGCACCCGGCGGTGACCGCGCGGGTCGACGCGGCGGCGGCCAAGCCGTACCGGGCGTTACGCGCCACCCACGTCCGCGACTACCAGCGGCTGTTCCAGCGGCTCAGCCTCGACATCGGCCAGAAGATGCCGGCGGTCCCGACCGACCAGCTCCTGCTGAGCTACCGCCGGGGGCGGGCGGACGCGGCGGCCCGCAAGGCCCTGGAGGTGCTCTTCTTCCAGTACGGCCGCTACCTGCTGGTGGCGTCCTCGCGGGCCGGCTCGCTGCCGGCGAACCTCCAGGGCGTCTGGAACAACTCGACCAGCCCGCCCTGGTCATCGGACTACCACACCAACATCAACTTCCAGATGAACTACTGGCCCGCCGAGACGACGAACCTCGCCGAGACGGCCCTGCCGTTCTTCGACTACGTCGACGCGATGGTGGAGCCCGGTCGGGTCAGCGCGAAGAAGATCTACGACAACCGCGGCTGGGTGGTGCACAACGAGACGAACCCGTTCGGCTTCACCGGCGTGCACAACTACCCCTCCTCGTTCTGGATGCCGGAGGCCGGGGCGTGGCTGGCGCAGCACTACTACGAGCACTACCGGTTCACCCGGGACGAGATGTTCCTGCGCGAGCGGGCGTACCCGCTGATGAAGGAGCTGGCGCAGTTCTGGCTCGACGAGTTGGTCGTCGACCCGCGTGACGGCAAGCTGGTGGTGAGCCCCAGCTTCTCGCCGGAGCACGGCGACTTCTCGGCCGGCGCGTCGATGTCCCAGCAGATCGTGTGGGACCTGCTGACCAACGTGTCGGAGGCCGCCGCGACGGTGCGCGAGCCGGACGCCGCGTTCCGCGACCGGATCGCCGAGACGCTGACGAAGCTCGACCCGGGCACCCGGGTCGGCAAGTGGGGGCAACTGCAGGAGTGGAAGGAGGACTGGGACGACAAGGGCGACACACACCGGCACGTCTCGCACCTGTTCGGGCTCTTCCCGGGTCGGCAGATCTCTCCGCTGACCACGCCCGACCTCGCGAAGGCGGCGAAGGTGTCGCTGAGCGCGCGGGGTGACGGCGGCACCGGCTGGAGCAAGGCCTGGAAGATCAATTTCTGGGCCCGGCTGCTGGACGGCAACCACTCCCACAAGATGCTCTCCGAGCTGCTCAAGTCGAGCACGCTCGACAACCTGTGGGACAACCACCCGCCGTTCCAGATCGACGGCAACTTCGGCGCCACCTCCGGAGTGGCGGAGATGCTGCTCCAGAGCCACACCGGCGTCGTCGACGTGCTGCCCGCGCTTCCGGACGACTGGGCCGACGGGTCGGTCCGCGGTCTGCGGGCCCGCGGCGACGTCACGGTGGACACCGAGTGGCGCGGCCGCACCGCGACCCGCATCGGACTGACCGTCGGCCACAGCGGCCCGCTGCGGGTACGCAGCACCATGTTCGACGGCCGCTTCCAGGTCACCGACCTCACCACCCGCCGCAAGGTCGACGTCACGCGGGACGGGTCGGAGATCCGGTTCACCGCGGTCGCCGGCCACCGGTACGCGGCCGAATCGATCGCACGGGTGACGATGCGGACGCCGGCCACCGTCGAGCCGGGCAAGCCGTTCCCGCTCACGGTGACCGTGTCGGCCACCGCCCGGACCGTGCCGGCGGGCGAGCTGACGTTGCGGCTGCCGGACGGCTGGACCTCCCGGCCGGGCACCGTCCGGGTGCTGCCGGTCCTCGCCGGCCGGTCCCGCACCTACACCTTCCAGGTGACCCCGACCCTCGGACCGGAGAAGCGGCAACCGGTACGGGCCGTGCTGAGCGGCGACGGTTGGCGGGTGGAGTCGTTCGGTCGGGTGACCGTCGAGATCGCCGCCGCGTGCGCGGTGCCCCCGCCCGAGGTGCCCCTCCTCGCCTGGGATCCCCGAACCGGCTCCACCGTCGAGGACTCCTCCCCGAACGGCCGGGACGCCACGGTCGTCGGCACCGCCGGCTACGACAAGAGCGCACCGACGTGGGACGGGCTCACCCTGGACGGCGACACCTACCTGCGTACCGCCCCCACGTCGCTGGGCTTCCTGCGGGAGGCCACCTTCGCCGCCGAGGTGAAAATCACCACCTCGGGCGGTTACCGCCGGCTGTTCGACTTCCAGCCGGCCGGTGACGCCGGCGCGGACGGGGTACTGATCGATCTCACCCCGACCAACGAGGTGCGGTTCATCGGTGCCGGCCGGAGCGTGACCACCGGCGCGACGCTGCCGACCGGCCGCTACGTCAGCCTGGCCGTGGTGATGGACCGCAACGGCACCGTCACCGTGTACGTCGACGGCAACGCCGCCGGCACCGCGCAGGTGCCACCGAACGGGATCAACGGCTGCGTCACCCGGGAGCTGCGCTTCGGCGCCGACCAGGAGGGCGGCCAGCGACTGGTCGGCGCCGTGGACCGGGTGGCGATCCTGCCCGAGGCCCTCATCGCCGACGACGTCGCCGCCTGGCAGAACCTGACCTTCGGTGCCGGCGCCTGCCGGACGCCGGAGCCGGAGTCGCCGGTCGCCGCCTGGGATCCCACGTCCGGCGCCACCGTCCGGGACCGGTCCCCCTACCAGCGGAACGTGACGGTCGAGGGCACCGCCGGCTACGACAGCGGGGCACCCACCGGTAGCGGTCTGGTGCTCGACGGCACCACGTTCCTGCGGACGGAACCGTTGTCGCTGGGCCGCCTCACCGAAGCCACCTTCGCCGCCGAGGTGAAGGTGACCACCAGCAGCGGGCAGCGACGGCTGTTCGACTTCCAGCCGTCCGGCAACCCCGGCACCGACGGGGTGCTGATCGACCTCGACTCCAGCAACCGGGTGCGCTTCATCGGCGCCGACACCAACGTGACCACGAACGCGACGGTGCCGATGAACCGCTACGTCAGCCTGGTCGTGGTGCTGGCCGACGACGGCACGCTGACCGTCTACGTCGACGGCGCCGTCGCCGGCACCGCCCAGGTCTCGGCGGACGGCATCAACGGCTGCGCGGTACGGCAGCTCCGGTTCGCCGCCGACCAGGGCGGCGGCCAGCGGCTGACCGGGGCGGTGGACCGCGTCGCGGTCTTCGCCCGGGCCCTGACGCCGGGCGAGGTCGCGGACTGGCAGTCCCGGGCGTTCGGCTGACGCCGACGCCGTGCACGCGGGGTGGGTGCCGAGGGCACCCACCCCGTGCCGGCGCTGGCGGGCGCGGTGGCCTCTACGCTCGACGGCGCGGTACGACCGCGACGCCACCGGCCGCCGGCGGTGGACGAGAGAGGGTTACCGAAGCGTGAAGAGGCTGGTCGAAGCGGCCCAGGCCGGTGACCGGACGGCACTCGCCGAGCTGACGACGAGGGCGCTGCCGTCGGTCTACCACCTGGTCCGCAGCGCCCTGGGGGACCACGCCGAGGTGGACGACGTCGCGCAGGAATGCATGATCCGCATGATCCGTGGACTGCCGGAGCTGCGTGATCCGGACCGATTCCGCTCCTGGCTGGCCACCATCGCCTACCGACAGGTCAGCGACCACCTGCGGCGGCAGCCGCCGGTCGAGCCGCTCGCCGAGCCGGACGCGCTTCCGCACACCGGTGGTGACGTGGCCGACCGTACCGTGGTCGCGGTCGCGCTCAGTGGGCAGCGCCGGGAGCTGGTCGAGGCGACCCGCTGGCTGACGCCCGACGACCAGCACCTGCTCGCGCTCTGGTGGCAGGAGGCGCTCGGCGACCTGAGCCGCGCGGATCTGGCCGAGGCGCTCGGGATCGGCGAGCCGCACCTGGCGGTGCGGCTGCAACGCATGCGCGACCAGTTGGCGACCAGCCGGACGATCGAGGCCGCGCTGCGCCGGCGCGCGACCTGCCCGGAGCTGGGGACGCTGGCGCGGACCTGGCCCGGCGAGCGCTCGCCGGTGTGGCGCAAGAGGTTCGGCCGGCACGTCCGGGGCTGCGTCCGGTGCGGCAGCCACCGCGCCGGGCTGGTCCCGCCGGAGCGGCTGCTCCACGGCCTGGTCGTGGCACCGGTGCCGGCAGCCCTCGTCGCGGCGGTCCGGGCCGCGGCCGAGGCCGGACCGGTGACGCCCGCGACGCCGGCGCACGGGCTGACGTACAAGCTCACCTCCCACAAGCTGGCCGCCGCCGCAGCCGCGGTGACGGCGCTGGCGCTGGGGGCGATCTGGTACGCGGTGTACGTGACGCCCGACCCCGGCCCGGTCCCCGCCGTGGCCGCTCCGGTCGCCCCGCCCTCCGCCGCACCGGCGTCCCGGACACCGGGCGGGCCGTCCCCGACCCCGACGGGCAGCTCGGCCGCGCCCCGACCCGCGTCGGTGACCGGCGTGACCGTCGCGGACATCTTCGTCGCGCCGGACGGCGACGACGACGCCGACGGCAGCCTGCAGCGGCCGTTCGCGACGCTGAACCGGGCGGTCGAGGTGGTCCGGGCCGGGCAGACCATCGCCCTGCGCGGCGGCGTGCACCGGCTCACCCGGCCGGTGGAGATCGACACCGACGGCACCCGTGCCCGGCGGATCGTGCTGAGCGGCTACCGCGGTGAGCGCGCGGTGCTGGACGCGGCCGGGGTCGCGCCGGACAAGTACGCGGTGACCCAGCGCACCGCCTTCTGGACCGTCCAGGACCTGGAGGTGCGCGGGTCCCGCAGCCACGCGTGGACGTGCAGCTCCTGCCGGTTCACCACGTTCCGGCGGTTGTCCGTGCACGACAACCACCGCTCGGGCCTGACGCTGCGGGATCCGGGTACGACCGGCAACCAGGTGCTCGACAGCGACTTCTACCGCAACTACGACCCGGCTGCCCGCGGTGGCGCCGGCATCGGGTTGGGCGTCAAGTTCGGCGACGGCGGCGGCAACGTGGTCCGGGGCAACCGCGCCTTCCACAACGCCGACGACGGCTTCGACTTCGGCGCCTTCCGGAGCCCGGTCACCATCGAGGACAACTGGTCCTACGGCAACGGCCAGAACCGGTGGAACGTCTCCGGCTGGGACAGCAACGGTTTCGGTTTCTCCCTCGGGGGCGGTGAGACCACGCCGTCGGCCGCGCACCGGGTGCGGAACAACGCCGCCTGGGACAACCGCGGCGACGGGTTCGGCGCCGAGGGCAACACCGGCGAGATGTCACTGGCCGACAACACCGCCTACCGCAACGGTGGCGACGGGTTCGACCTCGGCGGCGGACGGGGCACGGCGCGGGCCAATCTCTCGGTGGGCAACGGGGGGCGACCCGTCGTGCTCGGCCCGGGCGTCTCCGCCGACGGCAATTCCTGGGATCGCGGCGAGTGGCGCGATTCGTCCTTGCGCTCGGTCGATCCGGCGGTGGCGGAAGGACGCCGGGCCGCCGACGGCACCCTGCCCCGAACCGCGTACCTGGGCACCGCGGAAGGTGTCGGCGCCGATCTGGCCGGCTGACTCCGGAGGCTACCGCTCTCGGAAGTGGGCCGACGTGTGGTGCGGCGCGATTACGACTACCTCGGGTAGTCGCGCTGTGCCTCGGAAAGCCTGCGACGCATTCGAGACGAGCCGGATAACACAAACCGACGAACTTTTTCGAATAGCGGCGTTCAGGCAGCTCAAGACACCTCCCAAGCAGGCGCTGTCCAATGTCGGAGCCGGCTACATGCACGAATCAGTGGGTTAACCGAACTGACATATGGTGCCGGTTGTCGACATGTGCTTAGCTGTTCGGGCACGCGCCGGAGCCGGCAGCGTCGCCCATCCCGCAAGGATGGGATCAGGGCAGGACAGCACCCTGACCGTCATTCGCAAGGGCAGCGTATGACATCGCTCAGAGTCAATGTCTTTGCGCCACGCACGTCGTTGTTCGCACTCGCGGGAACAACATTCGGACCGGGTCTTGCAGGGCGGCACCCATGCCGTCCGGCAAACGGCGTCATCTCGTTTCACGTCCATTGAAGAGGAAGAGAATGTCCAGAAGAAGATTCTCCGGGCGGCGTCTCGTCATCGCCTCGTCGGCCCTCACCGCGGCGCTGGCGGTTCCCGCGGCGATCGTCGCCCTGGTGGGGCCGGCCGGCGCGGCCGTGACGCCGACCAACGGCGGCACCTACACCCTGGCCAACGGTTCCAGCGGAAAGTGCGTCGACGTGACCGGCGCCGGCACCGACAACGGCGTCCGCCTGATCCAGGTGCAGTGCGGGAGCACCACCCCGTCGCAGCAGTTCCGGGCGGTGTCGCAGAACGGCGCCTACGGCCTCACCAACGTCAACAGCGGCAAGTGCGTCGACGTGCCCAACTTCTCCAGCACCACCGGCGAACAACTCTGGCAGTGGACCTGCGGCGCCAGCACCAACCAGACCTGGACCCTCAGCCCCTCCAGCGTCGCCGACAAGTTCCTCATCCGCAGCACCTTCAACAACCTCTGCGTATCCAACAAGGACGGCTCCACCGCCGGCAACAACCCCATCGTCCAGGAACCCTGCTCCGACGTCGCCCGCATGCAGTGGCGATTCAACCCCGTCGGCAGCACCCCCACCAACCCGCCCACCACCCCGCCGCCGTCGGGTGGGCCGTACGCGAACGCGCCGGACGGGTTCGCCGGGGCGGCCGGCACCACCGGTGGGGCCGGCGGCACCACGGTCACCGTGACCAACCAGGCCGACCTGGAGCGCTACGCCTCCGCCAGCACGCCCTACATCATCCGCGTCGGCACCGCGATCACCATCAGCCCGTACGGCAAGGAGATCCCGGTCAAGTCCAACAAGACCATCGTCGGCGTCGGGAAGAACGGTCAGATCGTCAACGGCGGTTTCAACCTCGGCACCGGCACCAGCAACGTCATCATCCGCAACCTCACCATCCGCGACACCCGGATGACCTCCGACGACCCGGACGACAAGGACTTCGACTACGACGGCATCCAGATGGACACCGCCAACCGGATCTGGATCGACCACAACCAGATCGTGCGGATGAACGACGGTCTCATCGACAGCCGCAAGGACACCACCAACCTGACCGTGTCCTGGAACGTCATCGCCGAGGGCAACAAGGCGTTCGGCATCGGCTGGACCACCAACGTCACCGCCCGCATCACCATCCACCACAACTGGATCCACGACACCAACGTGCGCAACCCCAGCACCGACAACGTGCAGTACGCGCACCTCTACAACAACTACATGCAGAACGTCCGCGGCTACGGCAACTACTCCCGCGGCAAGACCAAGATGGTCATCGAGAACACCTACTACGACAAGGTCAAGGACCCGTACTACCGCGACGACACCGCCGAGATCCGGCAGAGCGGCAGCATCTGCGTGAGCTGCACCGGCCAACGCGAGACCGGCGGCTCCGCGTTCACCCCGTCGAGCTTCTACAGCTACCAGCTCGACGCCGCCGACCAGGTGCCGAACCTCGTCCGCACCTACGCCGGACCCCAGGCCGCCATCGGCCAGTGAGCACGACGGCGTGGGGCCGGGCAGCGGCCCCCGACCGGGCCGGCCCCACGCCGTACCCCTCGCCCCCACCGCGAAGACATCGAGGAACGAGACATGCAGAGATCCCTTCCGGGACGCCGGCTCGGCGTCCTGTCCACGGCCGCCGCCGCGGCGCTCGCCGTCCCGGTCGCCATCGTGGCGCTCGTCGGCCCCGCCGACGCCGCCACCCCGGTCGGCGGCGGCACCTACACCCTGGCCAACGGCTCCAGCGGCAAGTGCCTGGTGGTGACCGGCGCCGGCGCCGACAACGGGGTGCGGCTCGCCCAGGTCGCCTGCGACGCCGCAGCGCCCGCGCAGCAGTTCCGGGCGGTGTCGCAGAACGGCGCCTACGGCCTGAGCAACGTCAACAGCGGCAAGTGCGTCGACGTGCCCAACTTCTCCAGCACCACCGGCGAACAACTCTGGCAGTGGACCTGCGGCGCCAGCACCAACCAGACCTGGACCCTCAGCCCCTCCAGCGTCGCCGACAAGTTCCTCATCCGCAGCACCTTCAACAACCTCTGCGTATCCAACAAGGACGGCTCCACCGCCGGCAACAACCCCATCGTCCAGGAACCCTGCTCCGACGTCGCCCGCATGCAGTGGCGATTCAACCCCGTCGGCAGCACCCCCACCAACCCGCCCACCACCCCGCCG
>NZ_PYPS01000174.1 GCF_003027925.1 Micromonospora sp. RP3T | reverse complement strand
ATATTATCTGAAAAATATTATTTTATATAAAGTTTCTATTATGTTAAGATAAACATAAAATAATGGCTTTTAATAGAGCAAAATTAACCTGCAGCTGTATCACAGCAGTTTCCAACAGAAATGTCCACTGAGTGGCATTTTTTTCCCCGGAACAGATGAACGTACATATGGTACGTTTTATGTGACGTTGGTTTTGTACGTGTCACCGCAGTTCTGACTTGAAATGTCTGTTGAGTGGCTCTATGACTCTAAAGCTCCAAGACATTTTAAAAGCACTACACCTAAACCTACACAACAGTATGAACAAAAGCGAATGTGACAAAAAACGTAATCGTAAGAATCGTAGATTTCTCATTGTGAGTTATGTTTTTCACAGGATTCCACATCCTAAGTTTAATTCCGTGCCGGCTGAGCTACCAAGGAAATTTGTTACGTCTGGAAAGCGTAACGTAAGGAGCTAAGACTACAAGTGCTCGCTGTTTTCCCCCTCTAGTGTTCAT
>NZ_PYPS01000173.1 GCF_003027925.1 Micromonospora sp. RP3T | reverse complement strand
AACTAGTTTTAACTCCCATTTCCTCCATTCTCCATTCATTCTTCTTTTCCATGATGCTTACGTCTGGAAAAAACTATGGTGGAATATTACTGACTGGGGTGAGCATGGTGAAATCTAACATCTTCATTCCATATTCCCTTGCTCTCTTTTCCCCGTTCCATCCAAACCCCTGCCTCTGAAACTTGGAATACTCCCAACAATCGTGTTGTAACGGGACTCCAGGGAAGCGTGTAAGATCCAGATGCGAGCTTTATTAAACAGATCGTAGTCAAGACAGGCAGGGTCAATCTCCAAACAAACAGTCATACGAAGGCAAGACAAAAGCGTAATCCAATAAAACAGGCAAAAGGTCAAAATACCAGTGAGCAGTCCAAAGTAACAAATGAACAAGGCAATGAAACTAGACAAAACTATGGCAATGAAAACAAGGCAAAACTATGACTATGAAACAAAACAATGACCGTGGAAATAACAAGGCAATGAAACAGGGAAAATGCTTA
>NZ_PYPS01000172.1 GCF_003027925.1 Micromonospora sp. RP3T | reverse complement strand
GTGAGTGTGTGTATTTATATATGTGTGTGTGTGTGTGTGTGTGTGTGTGTGTGTGTGTGTGTGTGCACCTGGTATTCATCACGTTATGGGGACCAAATGTCCCCACAAGGATAGTAATACCAGTAAATTTTGACCTTGTGGGGACATTTGTGAGGTCCCCATGAGGAAACAGGCTTATAAATCATGCAGAATGAGTTTTTTTGAGAAAGTAAAAGTGTGCACAGTCTCCTGTGAGGGCTAGGTTTAGGTGTAGGGTAGGTGTAGGGCGATAGAAAATACGGTTTGTACAGTATAAAAACCATTACGCCTATGGAATGTCCCCATAAAACATGTAAACCCAACATGTGTGTGTGTGTGTGTGTGTGTGTGTGTGTGTGTGTGAGAATCAAAAAGCAATGTTTGAAATGCTGTATTTTCATTTTTATTGCCTCTTTAGGTAAAAAATGTCAGTTGATAAAAGCATCTGTTAAATGAATAAATGTAAATCTGGCAAATCAATTGAC
>NZ_PYPS01000017.1 GCF_003027925.1 Micromonospora sp. RP3T | reverse complement strand
CGGCCGGCGACGCTCGACCTGCCGGCCGGACCGGTCCGGGGCGGGCTGGTGGTGCTGCACGGTTCGCACGCCGACAAGCGGTCCCACTTCCTCTACCGGCACCTCGCCCGGCTGCTGCCGCCGGCCGCCGCGCGACGGCGGCCGGTGGGCGCGCCGGCGTGGTGCGGACCGTCTCGGCCCGCCCGGTCGGGGAGCCGTTCGACGACGAGGAGGACGCGCCGCCGCGCCGCCGGCCCGGCCCGCGTCGGCCGGCGGCCCGCCGGCCGGTCCGCAAGCCGCGCCGTCCGCCCCGGCTGGGCGACCCGCGCCGGCGGCTGCGGCTCGCCACCGTGCTGGCGCTGACGCTGTTCGCCAGCATCGGCGTCCGGCTGGTCTACCTCCAGACCGCGGACAGTCCGGCGTACGCCGACGGCGGCCTGCCCAAGCGGGTCGCCGTGGTCGAACTACCGGCCCCGCGCGGCGCCATCCTCGACCGTTCCGGCGAGCCGCTGGCGCACAGCGTGGAGGCGCGTTACGTCTTCGCCGACCCGACCCTGGTCAAGGACCGGTTCGCCACCGCGCGGGCGTTGTCCCCGCTGCTCGGCGCGCCGGCCTCCGACCTGGCCGACCGGATGAAGCGGAGCAAGCTGCCCGGCACCGACACCGACCTCCAGTTCGTCTACCTGGCCCGGGGCGTCGAGATCGGCACCGCCAAGCAGATCATGGCGCTCGACCTGCCCGGCATCAACGTGCACCGGGACGAGCGACGCGAGGTGCCCGGCGGCGACCTGGCGGCCAACCTGCTCGGCTTCGTCAGCCAGGACATGATCGGCCTGGAGGGCCTGGAGGCGAAGTACGACGACCTGTTGCGCGGCGAGGCCGGCAAGCGCACCTACGAGGTGGGCCAGGGCGACCTGGCCGCGCCCATCCCGGGCGGCTACAGCCGGACCACCCAGCCGAGGCCGGGCAGCTCCTTGCAGCTCACCCTGGACCGGGACCTCCAGTTCATGACGCAACGGATCCTGGCCAAGCAGGTCGCCCAGGTGAAGGGCAGCGTCGCCGCCGCCGTGATCATGGACGTCCCGACCGGTGAGGTGCTGGCCCAGGCCAGCCAGCCCACGTACGACGCGGCCGACCCGACGAAGGTCAACTCGCCGGCCGACCGGGACGACGCGGCCACCAGCTTCGTGGTGGACCCGGGCTCGATCCACAAGGCGATCACCTACGGCGCCGCGCTCCAGGAGGGCGTGATCACGCCGAACACCACGTTCCCGGTGGCGAACACGATCGTCCGGGGCGGCGTCACGTTCCGCGACACCCACCCGGCCGACGGCCGCACCATGAGCGTCCCCGGCATGCTCGCGTTCTCGTCCAACGTGGGCACCATCGAGATCGCCGAGAAGCTCGGCAAGGATCGGCTGATCGACTACCAGAAGCGGTTCGGGCTGGGCCAGCCGACCGGTGAGGGCCTGCCGGGCGAGGCGCCGGGCCGGATCCTCCCGGCCGACCAGTGGAGCGGGTCGGCGTACGGGTCGGTGCCGATCGGGCACAGTGTGGACGCCACGCCGTTGCAGATGGCCGCCGCGTACAACGCGGTGGCCAACAACGGGACGTACGTGCAGCCGCACCTGATCAAGGAGACCATCGGGGCGGACGGCGCGCGGACGCCTGTCGCCGCGCCGGCCACCCGCTCGGTGCTCAGCCCGGCCAACGCCGCCGCGCTGCGCCGGATGCTGGAGGCGGTCACCACTGTCGACGGCCCGGACGGGCGGGCCACCGGCCTGGCCGCCGCCGTGCCGGGCTACCGGGTGGCCGGCAAGACCGGCACCGGCCTGCGCTACGACAACGGCAAGCAGCAGCCCGGCGAGGTCGGCTCGTTCATCGGGATGGCCCCGGCGGAGAAGCCACGCTACGTGGTGGCGGTGTTCGTCTGGAGCCCCGACGGCGGGGGCGGCGCGGTCGCCGCGCCGGCGTTCCGGGAGATGATGGGCTTCACGCTCCGGCACTACCGGGTACCGCCGTCGCTGACCGACAAGTCGCCGAAGTTCGAGGTCTTTCCGCGCTGAGCGGGCCGGGCGCGACATCATCGGTGGGTGGCGACGAACCACCGGGGCGGCTGTGCGGTCGGAACCGGACGACCGGGTAGGGTCTGACGCCGTGCCCGGCAATCCACGTCCCGCCACCGTGCTCCCCGTCCGGCTCGGCGACCTCGCCGACCGACTGGCCGCTCCCACGCCGGAGGGGGCCGCCGAGCTGGCCGTCACCGGGGTCACCCACGCCAGCCACGAGGTCCGCCCCGGTGACCTGTACGCCGCCCTGCCCGGCTCCCGCCGGCACGGCGCGGAGTTCACCGCCGCCGCGGCCGCCGCCGGCGCGGTGGCCGTGCTCACCGATCCGGCCGGGGTGCCGCTGACCGCCGACGCCGGTCTGCCCGTGCTGGTCGTCGACGACGCCCGCGGGGTGCTCGGCACGGTCGCCGCCACCGTCTACGGCGACCCGACCGCCGGGCTGACCGTGATCGGCGTGACCGGCACCGCCGGCAAGACCTCCACCAGCTACCTGATCGAGTCCGGGCTGCGTGCCGCCGGGCACGTCACCGGCCTGATCGGCACCGTGGAGACCCGCCTCGGCGACCTGGTGGTGGACAGCGTCCGGACCACCCCGGAGGCCACCGACCTGCACGCCATGCTCGCCGTGGCGCGCGAGCGCGGCGTGGACGCGGTGGTGATGGAGGTGTCCAGCCACGCGCTCGTGATGGGCCGGGTCGGCGGCGTCCGGTTCGACGTCGGCGGCTACACCAACTTCGGCTCCGACCATCTCGACTTCCACGCCGACGAGGCGGACTACTTCGCCGCCAAGGCCCGGCTCTTCGACGGGCGCTGCCGGGTCGAGGTGCTCAACCACGACGACCCGGCGCTGCGCCCGCTGTACAAGCCCGGCACGGTGACCTACTCGGCGGCCGGCGACCGCGACGCGACCTGGTGGGCCGACCAGGTCTCCGGCGAGGGGTACGCGCAACACTTCACGCTGCACGGCCCGGACGCGGTGGCGCTGCCCACCGGCGTGGCGCTGCCCGGCCGGCACAACGTGGCAAACGCGCTGCTGGCCGTCGCCACGCTGGTCGCGGCCGGCGTCGACCCGGACACCGCGGCGCGCGGTGTGGCCGCCTGCGGCGGCGTGCCCGGCCGGCTGGAACTGGTCAGCGGCGACGCCCCGGTGCGCGGCGTGGTCGACTACGCGCACAAGGCGAACGCGATCGAGGCGGTGCTGACGGCGCTGCGCGGGCTCACCGGTGGGCGGCTGGTCTGCGTGCTCGGCGCCGGCGGCGACCGGGACCGGGGTAAGCGGCCGGTGATGGGCGAGGTGGCCGCCCGGGGCGCCGACGTGGTGCTGGTGACCGACGACAACCCGCGGACCGAGGACCCGGCCACCATCCGGGCCGAGGTGCTGGCCGGCGCGTACGCGGCGGCCAGCCCGGCCCGCGTCATCGAGGTGCCCGGCCGGCGGGCGGCGATCGAGGAGGCGGTCCGGGTGGCCGAACCGGGTGACGTGGTGGCGGTGCTGGGCAAGGGGCAGGAGCGCGGCCAGGAGATCGGCGGCGAGGTGCTGCCGTTCGACGACCGGGTGGAGCTGGCGGCGGCGCTGCGGGCCCGCTTCGGGGACCTGGGGGGTGGCCGATGATCCCGCTGACGCTGGCCGAGGTGGCCGCCGCGGTCCGTGGCCGGCTGGCCGGGGCCGACCCGGACGCCCGGGTCACCGGCACTGTGGAGTTCGACTCCCGCAAGGTGACCGCCGGTGGGCTCTTCGTGGCGTTCCCCGGCGAGCGGGTGGACGGCCACGACTACGCGGCCGGGGCGGTGGACGCCGGCGCGGTCGCCGTGCTCGGCTCCCGCGAGCTGCCGGGCGTGCCGATGGTGCTTGTCGACGACGCGCTCGACGCGCTGGGCCGGCTGGCCCGCACGGTGGTCGACCGGCTGCCCGCACTGACCGTGATCGGGTTGACCGGCTCGTCCGGCAAGACCACCACCAAGGACCTGATCGCCCAGCTCGCGGTCCGGCTCGGCCCGACCGTGGCGCCGCCCGGCTCGTTCAACAACGAGCTGGGGCACCCGTACACGGCGTTGCAGGCCACGCCGGAGACCCGCTACCTGGTGATGGAGAAGGGCGCCCGCGGCGTCGGGCACGTCCGCTACCTGTGCGACGTGGTGCCGCCGCGGATCTCGGTGGTGCTCAACGTCGGGGTGGCGCACCTGGGTGAGTTCGGCTCGGTCGACGCCATCGCGCTGGCCAAGGGGGAGCTGGTCGAGGCGCTGCCCGCCGACGGGCTGGCGGTGCTGAACGCCGACGACCCGCGGGTCGACGCGATGGCGGCCCGGACCGCGGCCCGGGTGGTCCGGTACGGCGAGTCGGCACACGCCGACGTGCGCGCGGTGGACGTGACGCTGGACGGGCGGGGCCGGCCGTCGTACACCCTGGTGACGCCGGAGGGGAGCGCCCCGGTGCGGCTCGGGCTGACCGGCCGGCACCAGGTGTCCAACTCGCTCGCCGCCGCGGCGGTCGCCCGCGAGCTGGGCCTGCCCCTGACCGAGCTGACGGCGGCGCTGGGCGAGTTGGGCCTGGTCTCCACCCGCCGGATGGACGTGTTCGAACGCCCCGACGGCGTGGTCGTGATCGACGACTCGTACAACGCCAACCCGGCCTCCACCGGCGTGGCGCTGCGCGCGTTGGCCAGCATGCGCGGCGAGGGGCGTACGGTCGCGGTGCTCGGCTACATGGCCGAGCTGGGCGACTTCGAACGGGAGGGACACCAGCAGGTCGGCCGGCTCGCGGCCGAGCTGGGAATCGACCGGCTGCTCGTGGTGGGCGAGCCGGCGGCGCCGATCCACGAGGGCGCGACAGCGGTAGGCAACTGGGGAGGAGAGTCGGTGCTGCTCACCGATCAGGCGGCGGCCGTCGAGGTGCTGCGGAGCGAGCTGCGTCCGTCGGACGTGGTGCTGGTGAAGGGCTCCCGGTACCGGACCTGGGACGTGGCCGACGCGCTGCGCGCGGACGCCCGGGAGACGGCGACGGAGGGCGGCGCCGCATGAGGGCGGTCATCGTCGCCATCGGCGTCGCGTTCCTGATCTCGCTGTTCTGCACCCCGATCGCGATCAAGGTGTTCGCCCGGCTGAAGGCCGGCCAGCCGATCCGGTCGAACCTCGGGCTGGCCAGCAACGAGGGCAAGAAGGGCACGCCGACGATGGGCGGCGTGGTCTTCATTCTGGCCACCGTCATCGCGTACGTCGCCGGGCACCTGGCCCTGACCACGCTGCCGGACGCGCAGATCGCGCAGGTCGAGCCGACCATCACGGCGCTGGTGCTGCTGGGGCTGATGGTGTTCTCCGGTGCGGTCGGCTTCGTCGACGACTTCCTGAAGGTCCGCAAGCGGCACAGCGGCGGCCTGAACAAGCGCGGCAAGCTGGCCGGGCAGATCCTGGTCGGCGCGGTCTTCGGCGTGGTGGCGCTCTACTTCCCGTCGAGCATGACCGACGTCAGCGGCAACGCGACGAACACCGCGACGGTGGGCAGCACCACGCTGAGCTTCATCCGGGACATCCCGGCGCTGGAGATCGGCAAGATCGGCGCGGTCATCGTGATCATCATGGTGGTGATGGCGGCGACCAACGGCGTCAACCTCACCGACGGCCTGGACGGCCTGGCCACCGGCGCCTCGGTGATGGTGCTCGCCGCGTACGCGCTGATCGCGTTCTGGCAGTACCGGCACTGGTGCGCGGACCCGAACTACACCGAGGCGTACTGCTACACGGTGCGTGACCCGCTGGAGATCGCGCTGATCGCCGGCGCGGCGGCCGGTGCCTGCGTCGGCTTCCTCTGGTGGAACACCTCGCCGGCCCGGATCTTCATGGGCGACACGGGCGCGCTGGGGCTGGGCGGTCTGATCGCCGGCATGGCGATGTCCACCCGGACGATCCTGCTGCTGCCGATCCTGGGCGGTCTGTTCGTGATCATCACGATGTCCGTGGTCATCCAGATCATCTCGTTCCGGACCACCGGCAAGCGGGTGTTCCGGATGTCGCCGCTCCAGCACCACTTCGAGCTGGCCGGCTGGAGCGAGGTCAACATCGTGGTCCGGTTCTGGATCATCGCCGGCATCGGCGTGGCCATCGCGCTGGGCCTGTTCTACAGCGAGTTCCTCGCCGCGGTGAGCTAGCGCCGCCGGATGTGCAAGGAGGGGCCCCCTTTTAACAGACGTCTGTTAAAAGGGGGCCCCTCCTTCAGATCCGACACGCCGACCGTGGGGTTGCGCCACGGGCGGGCGGGTCGAGCCGCCATGATGAGCGGGTGGGGGAGGGACGAGACATCCAGGTCAGCACCGAACCGCCGGTCCGCCGCGCGCCCGCGGCCACGCCGCCGAGCGATCCGCCGGCCGGCGCGCGCTGGGACCCGGCGGGCGGCCTGGCCGCGCTGCGCGGCCTGTTGGCCCGGCCGCTGGCCTCCTATTACCTGCTGCTCTCCAGCGCCGGCCTGCTGCTGCTGATCGGCCTCACCATGGTCTTCTCCGCGACCAGCGTGCGGGACTACGCCGAGGGCGGTGACGCCGCCGCCTCGCTGACCAAGCAGACCGTGTTCGCGGTGATCGGCGTCGGCGCGTTCTGGGCCTGCCAGCGGCTGCCCGCGCGCACGTTCCGGGCGGTGAGCCGCCCCGCGCTCGGCGTGGCGGTGGCGCTGCTGCTCCTGCTGAACCTGCTGGTCGCGCTGGAGTCACTGTTCGGGGTGGCGTCCATCGGGCCGTTGAAGGGCGAACTCCTCTCGCTCTCCCTCGGCCCGATCTCGCTTCAGCCGGCCGAGGTGGCCAAGTTCGCGCTGGTGCTGTGGGCGGCGCACGTGCTGGCCCGCAAGGGGGCCGCGCTGGGCTGGTGGCGGGAGCTGGCCACCCCGCTGTTTCCGGTGGTCGGCCTGATCTTCGTGCTGGTCGGCTACAACGACCTGGGCAGCATGCTGTGCCTGCTGGCGCTCGTGGTGGGCCTGCTCTGGGCGTCCGGCGTCCGGACCCGGGTCTTCGCCGCGCTCTCCGCGATCGGCCTGGCCGGCATCGGCCTGCTGGTCGCCGCCGCCTCGCTCGGCGCCGGCTCCGGTTCCCGGGACGCCGAGAACTACCGGCTGGGCCGGCTCACCATGTGGCTCGACCCGCCCGATCCGCAGACCTGCATCGAGCTGAAGCTGGAGAACTGCTACCAGCCCATCATGGCCCGGTACGCGATCGGCAACGGCGGCTGGTTCGGCGTCGGCCTCGGCCAGAGCGTCTTCAAGTGGGACTGGCTGCCCGAGGCGCACAACGACTTCATCTTCGCCATCGTCGCCGAGGAGCTGGGCGTGGTGGGCTGCACCGTGATCCTGGTGCTCTTCGCCGTGCTGGCGTACACCGGCATGCGCATCGCCCGCCGGGTGGAGGACCCGTTCCGCCGGCTCGCCGCGGCCGGCGTGACCGCCTGGCTGGTCGGTCAGGCCGTCATCAACATCGGCGGCGTCACCGGGCTGCTGCCGCTGACCGGCGTGCCGCTGCCGTTCATCTCCGACGGCGGCAGCGCGCTGGTGGTGACGCTGGCCGCGATCGGCATGCTCGCCTCCTTCGCCCGCGCCGAGCCGGACGCGGCCCGGGCCCTGAACGCCCGTCCGCCGGCCCGATGGGTCCGACTAGTGTGGGCCCCGTTGCCGCCGCTTCCCGGCCGGCGTCGCCGACCGGCGCCGCCCCCGGCGGACCGAGGGCCCGTGCCCCGGTCCCGACAGCGTCGGCAGGACGATCAGGCCGCGACCCGCGGCGCCCGGTCCGACCGGGCGCGCGCCGGCGCGGCGAACGAGAGGAGACGCTGATGGGTCCGCTGCGTTCGGTGGTGCTCTGCGGAGGGGGCACGGGTGGGCACATCTACCCGCTGCTCGCCTTCGCCGACTGCCTGCGCCGACACGACCCGAGCGTCCGGATCACCTGCCTGGGCACCCCGAAGGGGCTGGAGAACGAGCTGATCCCGCCGGCCGGCTACGACCTGCGGCAGATCCCGGCCTACCAGCTGCCCCGCTCGGTCAACATGAGCCTGGTGCGCACCCCGGACCGGATGTGGAAGGCGGCCCGCGCCGCGGGCAAGGTGATCGACGAGGTGCGGGCCGACGCGGTGGTCGGCTTCGGCGGGTACGTCTCGGTCCCCGGCTACCTCGCCGCGTGGCGGCGCGACCTGCCGATCGTCATCCACGAGGTGAACGTGCCGCCGGGCGTGGCGAACCGGATGGGCATGAAGTTCACCAAGCACGTCGCGGTGGGCTTTCCGCACCAGCCGGCCCAGTCCGAGGCGCTGCGCGACGCGCGGGTGGTCGGGGTGCCGCTGCGCCGCGGCATCGCCGGGCTGGACCGGGCGGCGCTGCGGGACGCCGCCCGCGCGCACTTCGGGCTCCGTCCCGACCTGCCGGTGCTCTTCGTGGCCGGCGGCTCGCAGGGCGCCCGCTCGATCAACCTGGCCGTCTCCGGCGCGGCGAAGGAGCTGGCCCGCAACGGCGTGCAGGTGCTGCACGTGATCGGCGCCCGCAACGAGCCGGTCTCCGTCCCCAGCGACCTGCCGGTGCCGTACGTGTCGCTGCCGTACCTGTCCGAGATGGAGCTGGGCTACGCGGCGGCGGACCTGATGCTGGGCCGGGGCGGCGCGATGACCTGCGCCGAGGTGGCCGCCATCGGCCTGCCCACGGTCTACGTGCCCTATCCGCACAGCAACCAGGAGCAGAAGCGCAACGCGCTGCCCGTGGTGGAGGCCGGCGGCGGGCTGCTCGTCGATGACGCCGAGGTGACCCCGGCCTGGGTGGAGCGCACGGTGATCCCGCTGATCCGGGAGCCGCGACGGCTCCACGCGATGAGCCACGCCGCGGCCGGCTACGGTCGCCGCGACGGCGACGTGGCGCTGCTGAACTTCGTCTACGAGGCGGTGAGCCGGTGAGCGCGAGGAGTGAGCTTGCGAGCCCCGCAGTCGCGAACAACGGTGGCTCCGTAATGGGCGTCGCCGCGACGGGAAGGTACCCCTCATGAACACCGCGCAGTTCACGCCCGCCGGCACGATGACCGCGGAGGACCTGGGTCGCATCCACCTGATCGGGGTGGGCGGGGTCGGGATGGCCGGGCTGGCCCGACTCTTCCTCACCCGTGGCCTGCCGGTCTCCGGCAGCGAGCTGCGGGAGTGGCCGTCGCTGGCCGGCCTGCGCGCGCTGGGCGGGACGATCCACTCCACCCACGAGGCGGCCAACCTGGACGGGGTGGACACCGTCGTCTACTCCTCGGCCATCCCGCAGGACCACCTGGAGCTGGTCGAGGCGCGTCGGCGGGGTCTGCGGGTGCTGCACCGCTCCGAGGCGCTGGCGGCGGCGATGACCGGTCGGCGCACGGTGGCGGTGGCCGGCACGCACGGCAAGACGTCCACCACGTCGATGGTGACCATGGTGCTCCAGCAGGCCGGCGCCGACCCGTCCTTCGTCATCGGCGGGGAGATCTCCGAGGTCGGCTCCGGCGCGCACCACGGCACCGGCGAGCACTTCGTGGTCGAGGCGGACGAGAGCGACCGCTCGTTCCTCATCTACCGCCCGTACGTGTCGATCATCACGAACGTCGAGGCGGACCACCTCAACACGTACGGCGACCTGGCCACGCTGGAGGCGGCGTTCGCCGAGTTCGCCCGGCTCACCGACCCGGACGGCTTCGTCGTCACCTGCGCCGACGACGCCGGTGGCCGGCGGCTGGCCGAGACGCTCCGGGCGGAGGGCCGTCGGGTGTGGACGTACGGCGAGTCCGCCGACGCCGACCTGCGGATGAGCGACGTGGTCTCCTCGGCGCAGGGCGTGCGCTACCTGGCCGAGGTCGAGGGCCGGTCGCTGGGCGAGATCCGGCTGCCGATGCCGGGCCGGCACATGGCGCTCAACAGCGCCGCCGCGGTGCTCGCCGCGTACCTGCTGGAGCTGCCGGTGGCGGCGGCGGAGGCCGCGCTCGGCGCGTTCCCCGGCGTGCGGCGGCGGTTCGAGCGCAAGGGCGTGGCGGACGGCGTGCTGGTCTACGACGAGTACGCCTACCACCCCACCTCGATGACGCTGGCGTTGCAGACGTTGCGCGAGGTGGCCGGCGACGGCCGGTTGATCGTGGTCTTCCAGCCCTACCGGCTGTACCGCACCCGCGACCTCCAGGCGGAGATCGCCGCCGCGCTCGGCATCGCCGACGAGCTGGTGCTGCTGGAGGTCTTCGGTCCCGGCGAGCCGCGCCAGCCCGGTGAGGGGTCGGTCGCGCTGATCGAGGCGGTGCCGCTGCCGGCGGACCGGAAGGTCTTCGTCGAGGCGTGGGACGACGTGCCGGCCGAGGTGGCCCGCCGGGCCCGGACCGGCGACGTGGTGGTGACCATGGGCGCGCCGCCGATCTCGCTGATGGGCGACCAGTTGCTGGACGCCCTGCTGGCCCGCGCCGGCGGCGCCCCGGCGCTCCGCGCCGGTGTCGGTCCGGACGGCGCGGCGGCCACCGCCGGATGAGTCCCGGCCCGGCCCGGGGCCGCACGCCCGGCCAGGACGGTGGCGCGGGGCGGCGCAGCCCGGTCCGGCGCTGGCAACTGGTGCGGGCCGGGGCGGACGCCGTGCCGCCGTCCACCCGTCGGTTCATGGCCCGGGCCCGGCAGCGGCGGATGCGCGCCGCGTTGCCGTGGGCGTTGGCCGCGGCGGTGACCGCGTTGGCCGCGCTTGTGGCCTGGACGGTGCTCGGCACCGGGCTGTTCGGCGTCCGTGAGGTGCGGGTGGTCGGCGCGCGGCTGGTCACGGCGGTGGAGATCCGGGACGCCGCGGCGGTTCCGGACGACGCGCCGTTGGCCCGGGTGAACCTGGCCGCGACGGCCCGCCGGGTGGGCGAGTTGCCGCCGGTGGCCCGGGCGACGGTGGAGCGGGACTGGCCGGCGACGCTGGTGATCCGGGTCGAGGAGCGGGTGCCGGTGGCCGCGGTGCCGCAGGGCGGACGCTTCGCCGTGGTGGACGCCGCCGGCGTGGTCTTCCAGCGCCTGGACCGGGCCCCGGCCGGGTTGCCGCTGGTCCGGGTGGCCCGGCCGGGGCCGGACGATCCGGGCACCCGGGCCGGGCTGGCGGTGCTCGCCGCGCTCGGGGAGAAGCTGCGCGCGGAGCTGGTCTCGGTGGACGTGGCCGGGCTGGCCCGGATCACCTTGCTGCTGCGCGACGACCGGCAGGTCTTCTGGGGGGACGCCGCGCGCAGCGCGGACAAGTCGGCGGTGGCGACCGCGTTGTTGCCGCGCCGGGCGGACCGGATCGACGTCAGCGCCCCGGACGTGGTCACGTTCCAGTGACCGGTCACTCAGCGAACGGGCAGTGTGTGACCGGTCGCTCGGTCGGCGACACGCCGGAAAGGGTCCTTGGCTCCTGGCGCGGCGGCGCATACGTTGCCCCGAAGAGATCAGTGGTTGACATAACTCTAAGCCTCTAGTAGAGGGTGAGGGTTCTCCTCTGGTCCGGCCAAGCCGTGTGGGGTCGGCCCATGCCAATCTCGAAGGGAAAGGACCGGAGATGACACCTCCGCACAACTACCTGGCGGTCATCAAGGTCGTCGGCATCGGGGGCGGCGGCGTGAACGCCGTCAACCGGATGATCGAGGTTGGGCTCAAGGGCGTCGAGTTCATCGCGATCAACACCGACGCGCAGGCGCTGCTGATGAGCGACGCCGACGTCAAGCTCGACGTCGGCCGGGAACTGACCCGGGGGCTGGGCGCCGGCGCCAACCCGGACGTCGGCAAGAACGCCGCCGAGGACCACCGCGACGAGATCGAAGAGGTGCTCAAGGGCGCCGACATGGTGTTCGTCACCTGTGGCGAGGGCGGCGGCACCGGCACCGGCGGCGCGCCGGTGGTGGCGAACATCGCCCGCAAGCTCGGCGCGCTCACCATCGGTGTGGTCACCCGGCCGTTCTCGTTCGAGGGCAAGCGCCGCCAGGTGCAGGCCGAGGCGGGCATCGAGGAGCTGCGCAACCAGTGCGACACGCTCATCGTGATCCCGAACGACCGGCTGCTCGCGCTCGGCGACCGCAACATCTCCATGATGGACGCGTTCCGTACCGCGGACCAGGTCCTCCTCTCCGGTGTCCAGGGCATCACCGACCTGATCACCACGCCGGGCCTGATCAACCTCGACTTCGCCGACGTGAAGAGCGTGATGAGCGGCGCCGGCAGCGCGCTCATGGGCATCGGCAGCGCCCGGGGCGAGAACCGCGCCGTCGAGGCGGCCGAGGCGGCCATCTCCAGCCCGCTGCTGGAGCAGAGCATGGACGGCGCGCGGGGCGTGCTGCTCTCCATCGCCGGCGGCTCGGACCTCGGCCTGTTCGAGATCAACGACGCGGCGCAGCTGGTCACCGACGCGGCCCACCCGGACGCCAACATCATCTTCGGCGCGGTCATCGACGACGCGCTCGGCGACGAGGTGCGGGTGACGGTGATCGCGGCCGGCTTCGACGGTGGCACCCCGGCCTACAAGGCGGTCGACCCGCCGCGCAAGAGCAACCAGAACCCGCCCACCCAGCCGAACGCGCCGGCGAACCCGCCGGCCACCATGCCGGCGCCGCAGCAGCCGTCCCGTCGGGTGCTCTTCGACGACGTCGACGTGCCCGACTTCCTCAAGAACGGGTCCTGAGCCCCGCCGATGACGGATTCATCCACCGCGGTGCGACCCGAGCGTCGCGCCGAACTCGCGGCCGGGCTGGCCCGGGTCCGGGCCCGGATCGCCGACGCCTGCGTGGCGGCCGGCCGCCACGCCGACGAGGTCACCCTGGTCGCGGTGACCAAGACGTACCCGGCCGCCGACGTGGTCGCGCTGGCCGGGCTCGGCGTGATGGACGTGGGGGAGAACCGGGACCAGGAGGCCGCCGGAAAGGCGGCGGCGGTGGCCGGCGCCGGGGCGGTGCCGCGCTGGCACTTCATCGGGCAGTTGCAGCGCAACAAGGCCCGTTCGGTGGTCCGGTACGCCGACGTGGTGCAGTCGGTGGACAGCGTGCGGCTGGCGGCCGCCCTGGACGCCGCCGCGACCGGTGCCCGGGACCGCCCGCTGGACGTGTTGGTGCAGGTGAGCGTGGACGGTGACCCGGCCCGGGGCGGCGCGCTGCCGGGCCTGGCCGACCCGGAGCGGGGCCTCGACCCGGTGGCCGCCGCGGTGGCCGGGGCGGGCGGGCTGCGACTGGCCGGCCTGATGGCGGTGGCCCCGCTGGGCTGGGAGCCGGACCGCGCGTTCGCCCGGCTGGCCGAGGTGGCGGCGCGGCTGCGCGCCGACCATCCGGGCGCGACGGTGCTGTCGGCGGGGATGAGCGGCGACCTGGAGAGCGCGATCGGTCACGGCGCGACACATGTCCGCGTCGGCAGCGCGTTGCTCGGAATGCGCCCCACGCTGGGGTAGCCTGGCTCGGACGGAAGCAAATTACATCAGTGTTGTTCAGGACGGCGTCTCCCGAAGCCCGGGGGCCGTGGCGGGCGGGCCGCGAACCGCACGTCAGGGGATTGCCGGTCCGGTCCGGTGGGCATGATCGTCCACTCGTGATCAAGCGACACGGCACGGGGGCGCGTGCCGCATGGCGGACGGAAGGGCGCGGGGATGGGTGCACTGCGCAAGGCGGGGGTCTGGCTCGGTCTCGTCGAGGAGGACGACGAGCGGGCGTACGAGGACGGTGGCTACGACAAGGGTGGCTACCGTGACTCGTCGCGCTACCGGTCGAGCCGGTACGCCGAGGAGTTCGCCGACGAGGACGACGAGGAGTCGGAGGAGCCGCCGGCACCTCGGACCCGGGCCGGTGACCGGGGCCGGCTGACCGAGCGCGCCACCAGCCGCGGGGTCGACACCGACCGCTCCGAGGGCGAGCGTCCGGAGCGGTCCGAGCGGGCTGAGCGTTCCGAGCGGGCCAGTGTCCGGTCCATCACTCGGTCCTCCGCCGGCGAGGGATCCGGCGCGTTGTCGTACCACACCCGGGACAATCTGGCCCTGGCGCCGCAGGCCCCGCCGCGCGAGCGGACGGTGGTCCCGGAGGACGAGCAGCGCTACCAGATCACCACGCTGCACCCGACGACCTACCGCGAGGCGCGGACCATCGGCGAGCACTTCCGGGACGGCGTCCCCGTGATCATCAACCTCACCGAGATGGACGAGGCGGACGCCCGTCGACTGGTCGACTTCGCCGCCGGGCTCGCGTTCGGCCTGCGCGGTACGATCGAGCGCGTGACCAACCGGGTGTTCCTGCTCTCACCGGCCAATGTCCAGGTCACCGCGGAGGACAAGGCCAAGATCGCTGAGGGCGGCTTTTTCAGCCTGAGCTAGCCCGCACGACCGAGGGACGTCGCCTGCTGTGTTGTCGATCCTGTTCCAGGTGCTCTACCTGCTGCTGTATTTCTTCCTGCTTGTCCTGTTGGCTCGATTTGTCCTCGGGGCCGTGCTCGCCTACGGTCGTCGCTGGCAACCCGGGCGGGGGGCATCGGCGGGACTGGAAGTCGTGTGGAGCGTCACTGATCCGCCCCTGCGAGCGTTGAGGCGTGTGATCCCACCACTGCGAATTGGTACCGTGAGCATCGACCTGGCCTCCCTTGTGCTCCTGGTTATCCTGTTCGTGCTGATGGAGTTCGTGTTACAGCGCCTGATCGTGGCGTTCGCCTGACCAGAGCGCTTTCGCGGCCGCAACTGACCCGAGGAGTTTCGATGCCGCTGACCCCGGCCGACGTCCACAACGTCGCCTTCAAAAAGCCGCCGATCGGCAAGCGGGGGTACGACGAGGAGGAGGTCGACGCCTTCCTGGACGAGGTCGAGCGTGAGCTGGCCCGTCTGATCGAGGAGAACAACGAGCTGCGCGCCCAGGTGGAGCGCGGCGGTCGGGGTGGCGCACCCGCCGGCCCCGGCGGCGACGCCCGGCTCGCGGCGGAGCTCAACGACGTCAAGGCCCAGCTCGACCGCGTGCAGCGCGACAAGGCGGCCGCCGAGCAGGCGGCCCGCGCGATGCAGGCCGAGCTGGAGCAGGTCCGCACCCAGGGCAGCCCGGTGGGCGTGACCGGGGACGGCGAGCAGCAGGCGCTGCGGGTGCTGATGATGGCCCAGCGCACCGCCGACGACCACGTCTCCGACGCCCGGCGCGAGGCCGACAGCCTGCTCTCCGAGGCCCGGTCGAAGGCCGAGGAGGTCACCCGCGAGGCGCGGGCCAAGGCCGACGCCCTGGAGCGGGACGCCCGCCAGCGGCACCAGGAGGCCATGGGCGGCCTGGACGCCAAGCGCACCGCGCTGTCGAAGCACATCGAGGAGCTCAAGCAGTTCGAGCGTGAGTACCGCACGCGCCTCAAGGCGTACCTGGAGAGCCAGCTGCGGGACCTCGACGGTCGTGGCCAGGGCATCGAGGTCGAGATGAACCGCGAGGGCACCCGTGCCGTCGGCGGCAGCAACGGCCTCGCCACCGCCGGCCTCGCCGGCTCCTTCGGCGGGGGCCGCGGCGCCGGCTCGCTCGAGTCCGGCCGCTGATCCCACGTCGGTGGCCGTCCCCGTGGCGGCCCCCGACGGCACCAGTCCGACACGACGCGGCCGGGGGTGAGCCGTGATAGCCGCCAGCGTCCTGCTCATCCTCGTCGCGGTCGTGCTGCTGGTGGTCGGGCTGGCCGGTGGGTCCAGCTCGCTGCTGATCTTCTCGATCGCGGCCAGCCTGCTGTCCGCCGTCGCCTTCGTCGTGTTCGCCCGCCAGGCGGCCGCGGCCCGGGCCGCGGCGGGCCGCGAGTCCGGCCCGCGTTCCCGGACCGTTCCCGCCGGCCCGTCCCCGGACGAGCCGGTGAGCCCGGTCCCGCATCACACGTCCACGGTCGGTGCCGGTGGACCCGGGTGGCGGCAACCGCCCGGGCCGCCGGCGGCCGAGCCCTACGCGCCGCCCGCCCGCGCCTACGCGCCGCCGGACGAGCCGTCGACCGGGGTCTATCCGCCGCCGGACGAGCCGGACGCTCGCGGGTACCCGCCGCCGGACGAGCCGGACATCCACGGGTTCCCGCCGGCCGACGGGCCGGACGTCCCGCCGGCCGGCGCCTATTCACCACCGACGGGGCCGGACGTTCCGTCGACCGGCGTCTATTCGCCGCCGACGGGGCCGGGTGCCGCGCCGTTCGTGGCCTACTCGGTGGTCGAGTCGGAGGTCGCGCCGCCGTCGGCCGAGCCGACGCCCACGTCGCCCGCCCCGGGCGGGCCGCTCGCCGGCGATCCGTCGGCCGAGTTCCTCTCCGCCGGGGAGGTCGCCCGGCTGGTGCGACTGCCCGACGAGGTCCGGGTGGTCGACGGCCATCCCCGCTTCCACCTGGCCGACTGTCCCCACCTGGTGGGCCGGCCGGCCGAGTCGTTGCCGGTCGCCGAGGCGGTCGGGCTCGGCTTCACGCCGTGCGCGTACTGCGCCGCCGCCACCACGCTGCTCACCGACGCCCGGCCACGCTGACCATGACGACCGCGGACGCCCCGCTCACCGTCGCGGTGCGCGTGAAGCCCGGCGCGGCCCGGGCCCGGGTGGGCGGCCGGTTCGACGGGCCGTACGGCCCGGCCCTGGTCGTCGCCGTGCACGCGCCGGCGGTGGACGGCCGGGCCACCGAGGCGGCCCGACGCGCGCTGGCCGACGCGCTCGGCGTCCGGCCGGCGGTGGTGTCGCTGCGGTCCGGCGCGGCCAGCCGGGACAAACTCTTCCTGGTCGAGCGCCCGGCCGACCGCCTGCCCGAGGTGCTGCGTCGGCTGCGCGACGGCAGCGCGGAATGAGGGTCCGGCGGGCCGGTACGCGATGACGCCGGGGCTGAACCTCGCGCTGCTGGTGGGCGCCGCCGTGCTGCTGGTCGCGGTGGGCGCGGTGCGCTTCTCCACCCGGCTCGGCGTGCCCAGCCTCCTGGTCTACCTGGCGCTCGGCGTACTCATCGGCGAGGCCGGCCTGGGCATCCGCTTCGACGACGTCGAACTGACCCGGGTGCTGGGCTTCTGCGCGCTCATCGTGATCATCGCCGAGGGTGGCCTGAGCGCCCGGTGGAGCACGCTGCGGCCGGTGCTCGGCCTGGCGGCCGTGCTCTCCACGGTCGGCGTGGTGGTCAGCATCGTGGTCGTCGGCGTGGTGGTGCACCTGCTGCTCGGCCTGGACTGGCGGCTGGCCCTGCTCTACGGCGCGGTGCTCTCCTCCACCGACGCCGCGGCGGTCTTCGCCACACTGCGCCGGCTGCGCCTGCCGCCCCGGCTGGTGGCCACGCTGGAGGCCGAGTCCGGGATGAACGACGCCCCGGTGGTCCTGCTGGTGCTGCTGCTGTCCCGGGCCGGCGTGGCGGCGGCCCACCCCTGGTGGTACGAGGCGCTGCTGCTCGGGTACGAGTTGGGCGCCGGCGCGGCGGTCGGCGTGGGCGCGGGCCTGGCCGGACGGTACGCGCTGCGTCGCGCCGCGCTGCCCTCGGCCGGCCTCTACCCGATCGCGGTGGTGGGCTTCACCGTGCTGGCGTACGCGGCCGGTTCGGTGCTGCACGCCTCGGGCTTCCTCGCCGTCTACGTGGCCGGGGTGCTGCTCGGCAATTCGAACCTGCCGCACCGGCAGGCCATCCTCGGGTTCGCCGACGGGCTGGCCTGGCTGGCCCAGATCGGCCTGTTCGTGCTGCTCGGGCTGCTGGTCTCGCCGACCCGGCTGGACGCGGCGGTGCTGCCGGCCGTGATCACCGGCCTGGCCCTGCTGTTGTTCGCCAGGCCGCTGTCGGTGGCGGTCTCCGCGCTGCCGTTCCGGGTCTCCCGGCGCGAGCAGCTCTTCCTCTCCTGGGCCGGGCTGCGCGGCGCGGTGCCGATCGTGCTGGCCACCATCCCGCTCTCGCTGCGGGTGCCGGGCGCGGACCGGCTCTTCGACGCGGTCTTCGTGCTGGTGGTGATCTTCACGCTGCTCCAGGCCGGCACGCTCGCTCCGGCGGCTCGCCGGTTGGGCGTGACCGCGCCGGCGGAGGCGAGCGAGATCCTGCTGGAGACCGCGCCGCTGGAGCGGATGCGGGCCGACCTGCTCCAGTTGGAGGTGCCGCCCGGCTCCCGGTTGGGCGGGGTGCACGTGGACGAGCTGCGGCTGCCGGTGGGCGCGGCGGTCACGCTGGTGCTGCGCGACGGGGTCGGGTTCGTGCCCGGCCCGGACACCCGGCTGAAGGTGGGGGACAGCCTGCTCATCGTGGCCACCGCGGGGGTGCGGGACGCCGCGGAGCGGCGGTTGCGGGCGGTCAGTCGGCGCGGTCGCCTGGCCCGGTGGTTTGGGGAGTACGGCGAGGACCGGACCGGCTGATCTGCTAGCGTTCCTTTTGCCCCGATAGTTGGCACTTCGGGGCGGAAACTCGGAGCGACGGTGCGGCACGTTGTCGGACGCCTGTACGTTCCGTATTCTTGCCAACCTCCGGAGTGCACGGCGGGTCGCCGTGTGCCCCGTTCCGTTCGCGGGGGACGCGCCGGTGCCCCCTGCCCACGTACCGCTGACCGCCGCGCCACTGCGGCTGAGGGAGCTGACGATGGCGAAGCCAGCCGATACCAGGACCGCCGGCCGCAAGCCGGTGGCGAAGGCCACCCGCAGCGCGGCGGAGACCGAGAAGATCCGGGCCGCGCTGGCGGCGCGGCGGGACGAGCTCAACGCCGAGTACGATCAGACGCTGAGCGAGATCACCGAGCTGCAGCGCGACCGGCTGACCGACTCGGCCGGGGACGACCAGGCCGACACCGGCACCAAGACGTTCGAGCGTGAGCAGGAGATCTCTCTCGCCAACAGCATCAAGGAGCGGATCACGCAGGTCGAGCGCGCGTTGGAGCGGCTCGACGAGGGTGGCTACGGCTGGTGCGAGCGGTGCGGCAACCCGATCCCGGTGGAGCGGCTCGCCGCGTTCCCGTCGGCCACCCTCTGCGTGAGCTGCAAGCAGCTGGCGGAGCGGCGCTGACGTCGTCCGCTCCCCGGCGGCCGAACCGCAGACGGTGACCGCCACCGTCGCGAACGTCGATGGGGAGCAGATGACCGCAGCACCGCCCGCCGGGCCCGGCACCACCGAGTCGAGGGCCGGCGCCGCGCCCCGCCGTACGGCGGTCGGCCTGCTGCTCGGCGTCGCCCTCTTCTCGCTTCTTGCGGACCTGGGCACGAAGCAGCTCGCGCTCAGCGAGCTGCCCGGCCGGGAGGAGCCGCTGTCGGTGCTCGGCGGCGCCGTCTACTTCACGCTCACCCGCAACAGCGGGGCCGCCTGGAGCATCGGCGCGGACCACACCTGGATCTTCCCGCTGATCACGTTCGCGGTGATCGGGTGGATCGGCTGGATGGCGCTGCGGCTGCGCTCACTGCCGTGGGCGGTGTCGCTGGGCCTGGTGCTGGGCGGAGCGCTGGGCAACCTCACCGACCGGATCTTCCGGGCGCCTGGGCACTTCGTCGGCCACGTGGTCGACATGATCAGCCTGTTCGGCCCGTACGGCGAGCACTATCCGGTGTTCAACCTGGCCGACAGCTCGCTGGTCTGCGGCGTGGTGCTGGCGGTCTTCCTGGAGCTGACCGGCCGGCAGCGCGACGGCTCCCGGGCCGGCGCGAAACCCACCACCGACGACACCCGGGCCGACGAGAAGGAGCGCGCGTGACCGCCGCGTACGCCACCGGTGGCGACCACCGCTCCCTGCCGGTCCCGGACGGGCTCGACGGCATGCGGCTGGACCAGGCCGTGTCCCGGCTGTTCGGGCTGTCCCGCACCGCCGCGGCGGCGCTCGTGGACGCCGGGGACGCGCTCGTCGACGGCGTGGCCCGGGCCAACTCGCACAAGGTGAAGGCCGGCGCCTGGCTGGAGGTCACGCTGCCCGCGCCGGTCGCCCCGCCGACCGTGGTGCCGCAGGCGGTGCCCGGCCTGACCGTGGTCTACGCCGACGACGACATCGTGGTGGTCGACAAGCCGGTCGGGGTGGCCGCGCACCCGAGCCCCGGCTGGACCGGCCCGACCGTGATCGGCGGGCTGGCCGGCATCGGCCACCGCATCTCCACCAGCGGCGCCGCCGAACGGCAGGGCGTGGTGCACCGGCTCGACGTGGGCACCACCGGGATCATGGCGGTGGCCAAGAGTGAGCTGGCCTACACCGCGTTGAAGCGCGCCTTCAAGGAGCGCGAGGTGGAGAAGCGCTACCACGCCGTGGTGCAGGGCCACCCGGACCCGCTGCGTGGCACCATCGACGCGCCGATCGACAGGCACCCGCACCACGACTACCGGTGGGCGGTGGTCTCCGGCGGCAAGCCGAGCATCACGCACTACGACACGCTGGAGGCGTTCCCCTCGGCCAGCCTGCTCGACGTGCGGCTGGAGACCGGGCGCACGCACCAGATCCGGGTGCACTTCTCCACCCTGCGGCACCCCTGCGTGGGCGACCTTACCTACGGCGCGGACCCGACCCTGTCGGGCCGGCTCAAGCTGTCCCGGCAGTGGCTGCACGCCCGCTCGCTGAGTTTCCGGCACCCGCGCACCGGTGACGAGGTCACGTTCGTCAGCGACTACCCGGACGACCTGGCCCGGGCGCTGGAGATCCTGCGCGACTGACCGTGGACGACGACGACACCGCGCCGCCGCGCCGCGCGGGTGCCGCGGCGCTCACCTGGCTCGCGCTCGGCTGCGCGCTGCTGGTGCTGGTGGTGGCCGTCGCGCAGCGGCGGGACCGGCCGGTCGGTGACCGTACGGTCGGCGAGGTGACCCGCGTCGGGGTGACCGCCGGCGGGTCCGTGCCGGCGTACCAGCGGGCCGCCGGCGCGGAGCTGGCCCGGCTCGACGCGCCGGACGGCTGGGCGCTCGTCACGTTCGCCGCCTACCTCACGCCGGCCCGGGTGGCGACCGCGTTGGCCGGGACACCGGTCTCGGCGGTGATCGCGCGCGTGCCGCTGCCCGGCCGGCAGACCGAGATCGTCCGGATCGCCGCGCTGCGGCTGCCCGACGACGTGGTCGGCGGGATGGCCGAGGTCGCCGCGCGCAAGGACCGGGAGGCCGCCGACTACCGGGCCCGCGCCGCCGCCCCGGCGGCCACCGCCGATCCCGGGCTCCGTCGGGAGTACGACACCGGCGCGGCGGTCGCGGCCCGGGAGGCGGCCGGCTACCGGGCCGGGTGCGCCTGTGTCTACGCCGCGGTGGTGCGGGCCGCGCCGGCCGCGCTGCGCGCGCTCGCCGACCGTCCCGGGGTACGGATGGTGGATCCGGCGCCGGAGGTGACCCGGTTGGACCGGACCGTGTTCACCCCGCCGCTGCCCGAGCAGCGGGACGTGGCCCGGCCACCGGCCGACACCGGTCCGACCGGGGACGGCGGAATGGGCGATTCGTCGGAAGCCGCACCGACAGTGAGCGGACCTTCACCGGCCGGTCGGTCGCCGGTCCCCGGCTCCGCTCCGGCCAATCCCACTCCCACCTCCTGAGACACCCGGATGCGCGCCGGTCCGCCGGGTGCCACGGTGAGCAGAGCCACCGGGCGATGTGCGGCGCGGGGAGTGGTCCGAATAGGGTTTCGTTCGTAGCCTGTCAGGCGTCAGATCGATGGGCTGGGGGAGGGCGAATCCTTGGACGGCAGCGAGACCGGCTGGGGTCGGCAGGGTGAGCCGGCACCGCGGTGGCGGGCGCTGCTCGACCGGGCCCGGCTCGGCGGTCGCGGCGCGGAGCACGCCGACGCCGACCGGCACGCCGAGGAATCCGTGCCGCCGCCCCCCGAAGCGCTGCCGCGCCGTGGCGCGGGCACCGGCTGGACCGGCCGCGCCGCCGCCGTCGGCCGCGCCGCCGACGGGTCGTACGCCGCCGAGCCCGGCTACCGGGCCGAGGCCACGTTCCGGGTGGACCCGGCCTTCCGCGCCGACCCGCGCCTCGACGGCGAGCCGGCGTACCGGGCGGAACCGGCGTACCGCACCGATCCGGAGCCGCTGGCCGAGCCGTCCTGGCGGGCCGAGCCGTCCTACGCCCCGGAGCCGCGCGAGCCGTCCTGGCGCGTCGACCCGTCCTACGCCACGGAGTCCCCGGTCGAGCCGCGCGCGGAGCCGTCCTGGCGACCCGAGCCGTCGTACCCCGCGGAGCCGCCGGCCGAGCCGTCCTGGCGACCCGAGCCGGAGCCGCGCGGGCGGGCCGAGGCGCCCGTCGAGTCGCGATACTCGCTGCTCGACGGCGGCTACCGCCCCGCCCCGCCGCCCGCGGAGTCCCGCTACGCGTTGCTGGACCGCGGCCGGTACCGGCCCGGCATCCCGCCGACGCCGGAACCACCCGTCGTGCCCACCCCGCGTCGGCCGGTCGAGGCACGGCCGGGCCGGATCGAGACGGCCCCGGCGCGGTGGCGCGCCCCGGCGCCGGACGCCGAGCTGGAACGGGCCACCGGCGTGCTCCGCCGCGAGCTGGGCACCCCCCGGGTGCTCGCGTTCGCCAACCCCAAGGGCGGGGTGCACAAGACCACCGCCACCGTGCTCGCCGCCGCGACCGTGGGAAGCGTGCGCGGGCGCGGCGTGCTCGCCTGGGACGACAACGAGCTGCGGGGCACGCTGGGCCTGCGCGCCGGCAGCGCCCGGCACGCCCGCACCATCCGCCATCTGGTCCACGACCTCGCGCAGATCGAGATCCTCGACGGCGAGACCCTGCTGTCCCACCTCGACGACTACCTGCGGCACGCCGCCGACGGGTCGTACGACGTGCTGGCCGGCGAGGAGAGCCCGCGCTTCGCCCAGCGACTCGACCAGTTCACCGTCAAGCGGGTGCTGGAGCTGCTGCGCCGCACCCACGAGGTGGTCTGCGTGGACACCGGCAACAACGTGGAGAGCCCGAACTGGCGCACCGTCATGCAGGCCGCCGACCAGCTCGTGGTGACCACCGTGCCGCGTGAGGACGCCGCCTTCAGCGCGGACTGGATGCTCGACCTGCTGCACGAGGTGGGCATGGGCGAGCTGGCCGACAACGCGGTCACGTTGATCTCCTGCCCGACGCCGGGGCGCACCTCGCTCCAGGACGACCTGGAACGGCACTTCGCCACCCGTACCCGGGCGGTCACGGTGGTGCCCTATGACCCGGCGCTGGAGACCGGCTCCTCGATCGAGTACCACCAGCTCCAGGCCGAGACCCGGCACGCCTGGCTCAAGGCGGCGGCGGTGATGGTGGAGCCGTTCGCGCGCTGAGCGCCGACCACCGCCCCACGCCGTGCCCGGGCCTGAGAGGATCACCGGGTGAGCCCGGACACCCCTGATCCCGAGCGGCCCGCCGACCGTACCGGCGCCGCGGAGCAGCCGCCCGCCGAGCAGCCGCCCGGCTGGCCCGGTGGTCTTCCGGTGCCCGCCGGCACCCCGGTCACCGCGCCTGGCGCGGCCCCGCTCGCCGGCCATCCGGACGTCGTCCGGGAACTGCCCGGCGCGACACCCGACCCGCGCCGCGACGGCGGCCGGCCGGTGGCGGCGGTCCTCGGCGTGGCGGCGCTGCTCACCGCGCTCGGCGTGCCGCTGGGTCTGCTGTGGGCCTGGGCCGCGCCGGGCACGCCGGTGCGGCAGACGCCGGACGGAGCGGTGTACGCGGTCCCGCAGCCGGAGCAACCGATCGCGGCCGACGGCTGGTTCAGCCTCCTCGCGCTCGGCTTCGGGGTCCTCTCCGCCATCACCCTGTGGGTGCTGCTGCGCCGCCGGCGCGGCCCGGTGGGCCTGCTCGCGGTGACGCTGGGCGGCCTCGGTGCGGCGGTGGTGGCCTGGCAGGTGGGCCGGCGGATCGGGCTGGGCACCTTCGAGCGGCTGCTGGACACCGCGCCACCGGGCACCGACTTCACCAAGCCGGCCGACCTGCGCGCCGGCGGGGTCGACTGGTTCGGTCCGCTGCCCCTGCCGCACGGCAACCTGCTGCTCGCGGCGTTCGGCGCGGCCGTCACGTACACGTTGCTGGCCGGCTGGTCGCGATGGCCGTCGCTGCGCCCCGAACCGGAACCCGACGCGTGGCCGGCCCCGCCCGGTCCGGGCGGCGGGTGGCCGGCGGCGTCGGGCCCGGGCGGCGGGTGGCCGGCGGCGTCGGGCCCGGACGGCGGTTTGCCGCCCCCGCCTGGCCCGGGCGGCGAGCGGCCATCCGCGTCGGAGGTCGCCGGGTGGCCGGCGGCGTCGGAGGTCGGTGGCCAGGGGTCGGCCGGCCCGGGGTCGGGGGACGACGACCGGCCGGACCCGCGGGGGTTCAGTTCGGCGCCGGAAGGCCCGCCAGCTCGCTGAGCGGCACCGGCACCGCCCGGACCTGACGCAGCAGCGCCGACTCGCGGTTGAGCAGGCGCAGCTCGGCGCGGAGCCGGCCGGGGGTGTCGTCGATGGCGAGCAGTCGCTGCCGGTCGGCGACGGTCAGCGCGGCGGTCGCCGCGACCAGGTGCGACAGCACGGTCGGGTCCTCCGGGAGCTGCTCGGAGATCTCCTCCTGGTCCGGCCGGATCAGGCCGAGATAGTGCCGGAACACCGAGATCACCCGGGCCGCCAGCACGTCGGCCACCTCGTCCGGGCCGGCCGGCTCGGGCAGCCACTCCACCTCGGCGGTGAGGTACGGCTCGGCGTCGTCGTCGATCTCGGCGACGCGGAACCGGCGCCGGCCCACCGTGACGATGTCGAAACCGCCGTCGGCCAGCTCGGTGACCTGCCGCAGCTCGGCCGTGCAGCCCACCTCGTGCAGGGTGATCTCGCCGCCGGCCAGCCCGGAGCGGCCCGGCGGCCCGGCCGGCGCGACCTCCCAGCCGGCCTGGATCGCCACCACGCCGAACTCGCGTGGCTCGCCCTCGGGCAGCCCCACCAGGTGGCGGACCAGGGCTCGGTAGCGCTCCTCGAAGATGTGCAGCGGAAGGACCAGCCCGGGGAAGAGGACGGTCCCGAGCGGGAACACCGGCAGCCGTGCGCTCACGTGATCGAGCGTAGCTCCCCCGCGCCCGGCCTGCGTGTCCCGGCTCACCGTCCCGGCGTGCGGGCGGCCCCGGTCGGTCCGACCGGCGGCGGCCTAGACTCGCAGTGTGCTGAATCGGATCGACCTGCGCGGCGGGGTGCCCGACCCGCGCCGCCTGCTGCCCCGTGCCCAGCTCGACGTCTCCGTCGCGGTCGAGCGGATCCGCCCCCTCGTCGAGGCGGTCCGCGAGCATGGCTACCCGGCGATCCGGGAGGCCAGCGAGCGGTTCGACGGCGTCGCGCCGGAGCATCTGCGGGTGCCGGTCGAGGTGATCCGCGCCGCCGAGGGCGAGCTGGACCCGCAGGTCCGCGCCGCGCTGCTGGAGTCGATCACCCGGGCCCGCAGGGTCCACGCCGACCAGCGCCGGACCGACCACACCACGACCGTGGTGCCCGGCGGCACGGTGACCGAGCGGTGGGTGCCGGTCGACCGGGTGGGCCTCTACGTCCCCGGCGGCCTGGCCATGTACCCGTCGACGGTGGTGATGAACGTGGTCCCGGCCCAGGCGGCCGGGGTGCGCTCGCTGGTGGTGGCGAGCCCGCCGCAGAAGGACAACGACGGCCTGCCCGACCCGCGGGTCCTCGCCGCCTGCGCGCTGCTCGGTGTGGACGAGGTGTACGCGGTCGGCGGCGCCCAGGCGGTGGCCATGCTCGCGTACGGCGCGACTGTCGACCCGGCCGGGAACGAGCGTTGCGACCCGGTCGACATGATCACCGGGCCGGGCAACATCTGGGTCACCGCCGCGAAGCGGCTGCTGCGCGGCGTGGTCGGCATCGACGCCGAGGCCGGCCCGACCGAGATCGCCGTCCTGGCCGACCACACCGCCGACCCGGCGCACGTCGCCGCCGACCTGATCAGCCAGGCCGAGCACGACCCCCTCGCGGCCAGCGTGCTGGTCACGCCGTCGACCGAGCTGGCCGACGCGGTCGACGCCGAGCTGGCCCGGCAGGTGCCGGCGGCCAAGCACGCCGAGCGGATCGGCATCGCGCTGCGCGGCGAGCAGAGCGGCGTGGTCCTCGTCGACGACCTGGCGGCCGGGCTGCGGGTGGTCGACGCGTACGCGGCCGAACACCTGGAGATCCAGACCGAGAACGCCCGCGAGTGGGCGTTGCGGGTGCGCAACGCCGGTGCGATCTTCGTGGGCGCCTGGTCGCCGGTGTCGCTCGGCGACTACTGCGCCGGCTCCAACCACGTGCTGCCCACCGGCGGCTGCGCCCGGCACTCCTCCGGGTTGTCAGTGCAGTCCTTCCTGCGCGGCGTCCACCTGGTGGAGTACACCGAGCAGGCGCTGCGCGAGGTGGCCCCGCACGTGGTCACGCTGGCCGGCGTGGAGGACCTGCCGGCACACGGCCAGGCGGTCCGCGTCCGCTTCCCCGGGGACGACTCGTGACCACGCTCGACGACCTGCCGATCCGGGACGACCTGCGCGGACGCTCCCCGTACGGCGCGCCGCAGCTCGACGTGCCGGTGCGGCTGAACACCAACGAGAACTCCTACCCGGTGCCCGAGCCGGTGGTCGAGGCGATCGCCAAGGCGGTCGCGGCCGAGCTGCGTGACCTCAACCGCTACCCGGACCGGGACGCGGTGGCGCTCCGCGCCGACCTGGCGGCGTACCTGGGCCACGACCTCACCGCCGACCACGTGTGGGCGGCCAACGGCTCCAACGAGATCCAGCAGCAGCTGCTCCAGGCGTTCGGCGGCCCCGGGCGCACCGCGCTCGGCTTCACCCCGGCGTACTCGATGCACCCGTTGCTGGCGCTCGGCACCGGCACCCGGTGGATCCCCGGCGTCCGGGGCGCCGACTTCGGGCTGACCGCCGCCGACGCGGTCGACCAGGTGCGCGCGCACCGCCCGGACGTGGTGTTCCTCTGCTCGCCGAACAACCCGACCGGCACCGCGCTCGACCCGGCCGTGGTCGCCGCCGTGCTGGCCGAGGCGCCCGGCATGGTGGTGGTGGACGAGGCGTACGCGGAGTTCGCCCGGCCCGGCACGGTCAGCGCGCTCGCCGTGCTGCCCGGCCACCCCCGACTGGTGGTCACCCGCACCATGAGCAAGGCGTTCGGGTTCGCCGGCGGCCGGCTGGGTTACCTGGCCGCCGACCCGGCGGTGGTGGCGGCGGTGCAGCTGGTCCGGCTGCCGTACCACCTCTCCGCGCTCACCCAGGCCGCCGCCCGGGCGGCGCTGGCGCACCGGGACGCGTTGCTCGGCACCGTCTCCGCGATCATGGTCCAGCGCGACCGGATCGTCGCCGAGCTGCGCGCGCGGGGGCGCCGGGTGGCCGACAGCGACGCCAACTTCGTGCTGTTCGACGTCGGCGGCGACCAGGTCGCCGCCTGGCGTACCCTGCTCGACGCCGGCGTGCTGGTCCGCGACGTCGGCCTGCCCGGCTGGCTGCGGGTCACCGCCGGAACCCCGGCCGAGACCGACGCCTTTCTGTCCGCGATGGAGAAGTTGTCATGAACCGCACCGCCCGGATCGAGCGGGTCACCAACGAGACCAAGGTGCTTGTCGAGATCGACCTCGACGGCACCGGCAAGGCCGACATCGAGACCGGCGTCGGCTTCTACGACCACATGCTGAACCAGATCGCCCGGCACGGCGGCTTCGACCTGACCGTGCACACGGTCGGCGACCTGGAGATCGACGCGCACCACACCATGGAGGACACCGCGCTCGCGTTGGGCACGGCGTTCGACAAGGCGCTGGGCGACAAGGCCGGCATCCGGCGGTACGGCTCGGCCACCGTCCCGATGGACGAGGTGCTGGTGCGGGCCGCGGTCGACCTGTCCGGTCGGCCGTACGTGGTGCACGACGAGCCGGCGCTGTCGCCGTACATCGGGCCGGTCTACCCGACCAGCATGACCCGGCACATCTGGGAGTCGTTCGGCCAGTCGGCCCGGGTCACGTTGCACGTGGACGTGCTGCGGGCGGCCCGGCCCGGCGGCCACCCGGACGCGCACCACGTGGTCGAGGCCCAGTTCAAGGCCGTGTCCCGGGCGCTGCGTGAGGCGACCGCGATCGACCCGCGCAGCGCCGGCGTGGTGCCGTCCACGAAGGGTGCGCTGTAACTGTGAAGGTGTTGCCGACGCTGCTGCTGATCCTGGCCGGGGTGCTGGTCGGTGGGACGTGGTCGCTGTACAAGCAGGGCGCCGCCCGCGCCGCCGTGGTGGTCACCGGCCTGCTGGCCGTGCTGGCGACCGCCGGTGGGCTGCTCTGGCTGCTGCCCGGGGAGGGCTGATGGCCCGGCGGGTGGTGGTGCTCGACTACGGCTCGGGCAACCTGCGTTCGGCCGAGCGCGCGCTGGAGCGGGCCGGTGCGGACGTCACCGTGACCGACGACCTGACCGCCGCCGCCGGGGCCGACGGCCTGGTGGTGCCGGGCGTCGGCGCGTACGCCGCGTGCATGGCGGGCATCGAGGCGCTCGGTGCCGGCCCGGTGATCGCCGAGCGGGTGGCGGCGGGCCGCCCGGTGCTCGGCATCTGCGTCGGCATGCAGGTGCTCTTCGCGCACGGCGACGAGCACGGCGTCGTGACCAAGGGCCTGGGCCTGCTGCCCGGCGGGGTGACGAAGCTGCCCGCGCCGCGCCTGCCGCACATGGGCTGGAACACGGTGCGCCCGCCGGACGGGTCGGTGCTCTTCGCCGGCCTGCCGGTCGACGCCCGGTTCTACTTCGTGCACTCCTACGGGGTCACCGACCCGGCCGCGCTCGCCGCCGCCGGCGCCGTCGTGACCACCGCGCACCACGGCGGCGACTTCGTCGCGGCGGTGGAGCGTGGGGCGCTGTCCGCCGCCCAGTTCCACCCGGAGAAGTCGGCCGACACGGGCGCGGCGCTCCTGCGCAACTGGCTCGGCACTTTTGAGTAAGGAGCGGGCCCGCCGTCGGGCGGCCCGCGAGGCCGAGCAGGAGCGGGAACGCGCCGTCCGGGCCCGGCGGGTGGCCGGTCGGGAGCGGCGCCGGGCCTGGGTACGCCGGCTGACGCCCCGGCTGCGGCGGGGGCGCACCGGTCGGCTGCGCCGGCACAGCTGGCGGGAGCGGGCGGCCATCGCGCTGCTCACCGCCGTCGCGGTGATCGGCATCTGGAGTTTCGTCGACGACCTCGCGCTGCGTCTGGCGTTGGTCGTGTTGTTGCTGCTGGTCCTGCCGGCGATCGTGGTGATCGCGATGGACCGTCGTTGAGGATGCGAGGAGACAACCGTTGAGCCTTGACCTGTTGCCCGCCGTGGACGTCGCCGACGGCCAGGCCGTCCGGCTCGTGCAGGGCGCCGCCGGCAGCGAGACCGCGTACGGCGACCCGCTGGAGGCGGCGCTCGCCTGGCAGTCCGACGGCGCGGAGTGGATCCACCTGGTGGACCTGGACGCCGCGTTCGGTCGGGGCTCCAACGCGGCGCTGCTCGCCGAGGTGGTCGGCAAGCTCGACGTGCACGTGGAGTTGTCCGGCGGGATCCGCGACGACGAGTCGTTGCGGGCGGCGCTGGGCACCGGGGCGGCCCGGGTGAACATCGGCACCGCCGCGTTGGAGGATCCCGAGTGGTGCGACCGGATCTGCGGCGAGTACGGGGACCGCGTGGCGATCGGGCTGGACGTGCGCGGGCGTACCCTCTCGGCGCGGGGCTGGACCCGCGACGGCGGTGACCTGTACGAGGTGCTGGCCCGGCTGGACGCGGCCGGCGCGGCGCGGTACGTGGTCACCGACATCACCAAGGACGGCACCATGCGGGGGCCGAACCTGGACCTGCTGCGCGAGGTGTGCGCCCGCACCGACGCGCCGGTGATCGCCTCCGGCGGGGTGTCCACGCTGGACGACCTGCGGGCGCTGGCCACGCTGGAGCCGGTCGGCGTGGAGGGCGTGATCGCCGGCAAGGCGCTCTACGCGGGCGCGTTCACTGTCGCCGAGGCGCTCGCCACGCTGCGGGCCGGCGCGTGACGATCGAGGTGGGTGGGTCGCCGGTGGTGACCCGGCTCGGCTCGGGCGGCCCGTGGGAGGCGCTCTACGGCTACTCCCGGGTGGTCCGGGCCGGCGCGCTGGCGATCACCGCCGGCTGCACCTCGACGGTGGACGGTCGGGTGGCGCACGTGGGGGATGCGGCGGCGCAGACCGCGCAGGCGATCCGGATCGGCCTGGACGCGCTGGCCGAGGTGGGCGCGGAACCGGCCGACGTGGTTCGGACCCGGATGTACGTGACCGACCGGCTCTACGTCGACGAGGTGGGCCGGGCGCACAACGCGGTGTTCGGCCCGGTTCGTCCGGTGGCGACCATGGTGGTGGTGGCCGGTCTGGTCGACCCGGAGCACCTGGTCGAGATCGAGCTGGAGGCGTACGTCCCGCACCCCTGACCCCAGAGGTGGTGCGCCCTCTTTCCCGGAAAGAGTGGGTATCCGGGCCGGAATAGGCCCGCTTTCCGGGAAAGAGCGGCCTCCGGTGTGAGCGTGCGCGCACCTGCGCGCCTATAGGTTGTGCACAACTTGATTGTGCGCTACCTTTCGACGGGTGACCGATGATCTGGTGCTACGCCGGCAGGTGTGCTTCGCGCTCTACGCGGCGTCGCGCGCCCTGACCGACGTCTACCGGCCCATCCTCGACGAGCACGGCCTGACCTACCCGCAGTACCTGGTGCTGCTGGTGCTCTGGGAGCGCGACGACGACGCCCCCACGGTCTCCGAGCTCGGCGCGCGGCTCCGGCTCGACTCCGGCACGCTCTCCCCGCTGCTCAAGCGGCTGGAGGCGGCCGGTCTGGTGGTGCGAACCCGGTCGGCCGCCGACGAGCGCCGGGTCGAGGTGGGCCTCACCGATCGGGGCCGGACGCTGCGGGAGCGGATGGCGGACGTGCCGATGCGGGTGGCCGTGGCCACCGGCCTCACGGCGGCCGAACTGGTCGACCTCCGCGACACGCTCACCCGGGTCACCGAGACGATCCACCGACAGAAGGAGCAGTGACAATGCAGGTCCTCTACACCGCGTCCGCCAAGGCCACCGGCGACGGTCGCGACGGCCACGTCCGCACCTCCGACGGCACCGTCGACCTGAACCTCGCCGTGCCGAAGGAGATGGGCGGCGCCGGCGGCGCGGCCAACCCCGAGCAGCTCTTCGCGGCCGGCTACGCGGCCTGCTTCCACTCCGCGCTGCGTATCGTCGCCCGCCAGGCCAAGGCGGACGTCGCCGGCTCGGTCGTCGAGGCCGAGGTGGGCATCGGCCCGAACGGCAGCGGCGGCTACGGCCTGGCCGTGACACTGGTGGTGGACCTGCCCGCCGTCGAGCGCCCGGCCGCCGAGAAGCTGGTCGAGGCGGCCCACCAGGTCTGCCCCTACTCGAACGCGACCCGCGGCAACATCGAGGTCGCCCTGACCGTCCGGGAGGCCCTGTGAGCAGCGACAGCAGCGTGAACCGGGAGATCCACCTGGCGTCCCGCCCCGAGGGCTGGCCGACCGCCGACAACTTCCGGCTGGTCACCACCGAGGTGCCGACGCCGGGTCCGGGCCAGGTAGTGGTGCGCAACCAGTTCATGTCCGTCGACCCGTACATGCGGGGACGAATGAACGACGTCAAGTCGTACGTGCCGCCGTTCGCGCTCGACGCCCCGCTCGACGGCGGTGCGATCGGTGAGGTGGTGGCCGGCGAGGCCGCGGGCGTCAAGCCCGGTGACGTCGTGCTGCACGGCCTGGGCTGGCGCGAGTACGCGCTCGTCGACGCGACGGCCGTCCGCAAGGTCGACGCCGGCCTCGCGCCGGTCAGCGCCTACCTCAGTGTGCTCGGCATGACCGGGCTGACCGCGTACGCCGGGCTGCTCGACGTGGCCGCCATGAAGCCGGGGGAGACGGTCTTCGTCTCCGGCGCGGCCGGCGCGGTGGGCTCGATGGTCGGGCAGATCGCGAAGCTGCGCGGCGCCGGCCGGGTGATCGGCAGCGCCGGCTCCCGGGCGAAGGTCGAGCGGCTCGCCGCGCTCGGCTTCGACGCCGCCTTCGACTACCACGACGGGCCGGTGTACGAGCAGCTCAAGGCCGCCGCCCCGGGCGGTGTCGACGTGTACTTCGACAACGTCGGCGGGGAGCACCTGGAGGCCGCGATCGGGGCGATGAACCTGCACGGCCGCGCCGCCATCTGCGGCATGATCGCCCAGTACAACTCGGCCGAGCCGCCGGCCGCCCCGCGTAACCTGGCGCTGGTGATCGGCAAGCGGCTGACGCTGCGCGGCTTCCTCGTCGGTGACCACGGTCACCTGCGCGAGCAGTTCGTGCAGGAGGTGGCCGGCTGGCTGCGCGAGGGTCGCCTGTCGTACGACGAGACGGTGGTCGACGGCATCGAGCAGGCCCCGGACGCCTTCCTCGGCCTGCTGCGCGGCGAGAACCTCGGCAAGATGCTCGTCCGCCTCTGACGCCCCGCCCCGCGGAAGCGGCGGTGACCGGCCTCACCGGCCGGCCACCGCCGCTTCCGCGTTGGCTAGGCTTTCCGGCATGACGGTGGCGGTGCGGGTCATTCCGTGTCTGGACGTGGACGCCGGACGGGTGGTCAAGGGCGTCAACTTCGTCGACCTGCGCGACGCCGGCGACCCGGTGGAGCTGGCGGCGGCGTACGACCGGGCCGGGGCGGACGAGCTGACGTTCCTCGACGTCACCGCCTCGTCCAGCGACCGCGGCACGATGCTCGACGTGGTCCGGCGCACCGCCGAGTCGGTCTTCATCCCGCTCACCGTGGGCGGCGGCGTCCGGCAGGTCGCCGACGTCGACACGCTGCTGCGGGCCGGGGCGGACAAGGTCGGCGTGAACACCGCGGCCATCGCCCGCCCGGAGCTGATCGCCGAGATCGCCGATCGGTTCGGCCGCCAGGTGCTGGTGCTCTCGCTGGACGTGCGGCGCGCCCCGGCCGGGGTGACGCCCAGCGGCTTCGAGGTCACCACGCACGGCGGCCGGCGCGGCACCGGCCTGGACGCGGTGGCGTGGGCCGCGCGGGGCGCCGAGCTGGGTGCCGGCGAGATCCTGCTCAACTCGATGGACGCGGACGGCACCAAGGCCGGGTTCGACCTCCCGCTCATCCAGGCGGTCCGGGACGTGGTCGAGGTGCCGGTGATCGCCAGCGGTGGCGCGGGCGCGGTGGCGCACTTTCCGCCGGCCGTCGGCGCGGGCGCCGACGCGGTGCTCGCGGCCAGTGTCTTCCACTTCGGCGAGCTGACCGTCGGCGAGGTCAAGGACGCGCTGCGCGGCGCCGGGCACCCGGTGCGCTGACCGGGAGCCGGGCCCACGGGTCACTGTCGCCCGGAGCGCCCCTCCGGGGACCGGCGGGGCATCGGGATGGAGCGGACCACGTACTCCTGGACGGCGGCGGCGTGGTCGTCCTCGGCGAGCTGCCACTCGGCCTCGCCCGGCGGGTGCCGGCGGGTCAGCACGCCCTGCACGGTGTCGACAGTGGTGCCGAGCCCGGCGCTGGGCCGGGTGCGCCAGAGCCGTTCACCGTCCGGGGTGACCCGGAACCAGCCGTCGGCGACGCTGACCAGGCCGGCGCCGACGAGCCGCCGGACCGCTCCCTCGACCTCGTGTCGTTCGGGAATGGCCTGGTTGAGGTGGTCGGCGGTGGAGAGGACGTCGGCGAGACGCACCCCCTCGGGGCGGCGTGTGGCGGCGGCCCGGCGGTGCCGGCCGGCGCCGCTCGCGATGACCAACGCCACGAAGATCCAGGCGTCGCTCCAACGCCATCCGTTGTCCCCCATGCACGAATGATGCCCGCCCGCGACGGCGGAGAAAACACCCGGTTTTCCCGGCGCACGTCGTCGCAGCTCAGCGCGCTGCGGGCCGACCCGTACGGTGGCGGTCGGCCCGAACGCGCTCACGCAGCGTAGGCGCGGACCGGTCGGGTGGGATCGCGAAGATCGGGATGAACAGTTGGGCGAGTGGCCCGATGGCGAGCGCGTAGGCCACCGTGCCGAGACCGACGGTGCCGCCGAAGAGCCAGCCGAGGGCGAGCACTGTCACCTCGATGACGGTCCGGACCAGCCGGATCGACAGGCGCGGGCGGCGGGCGACCAGGCCGGTCATCAGGCCGTCGCGCGGCCCGGGGCCGAGCCCGGCGCCCAGGTAGAGGCCGGTGGCGGCGCCGTTGGCGACGATGCCGACCACCAGCAGCGCGGCGCGTACCGGCAGGCCCTCGCCCGGCGGCAGCACGAGCAGGGTGCCGTCGACGACCAGCCCGATCACCACCACGTTGCTGATCGTGCCGAGCCCGGGGCGCTGCCGCAGCGGGATCCAGAGCAGCAGCACCACGGCGCCGACGGCGATGGTGACCGTGCCGAAGGAGAGGCCGGTCTGCCGGGCCAGCCCCTGGTGGAACACGTCCCAGGGATCCAGGCCCAGCCCGGACCGGATCATCAGCGCCATGCTGAGCCCGTAGAGGACCAGGCCGGCGTAGAGCTGGGTGAGTCGCCGCACCGGCCGGTCCCGGAGATTGCCAAGCTGTGCCATGCATGCCACCCTAGGGTCCAATCGGCCATGCCGGAGAGGCCAATCGAGGAGGAGTGGCCATGACCAGCCAGGTGCGCGGTGTCCAATTGGCGCGGCTGCTCGGCCAGTGGCACGCGCTGCCCGGCCGGCGGCGCAGCCCGGACTACGTCGCGCTCGCCGCCGCCGTCCGTGGCCTGCTCGCCGACGGCCGGCTGCCCCTGGGGGTACGCCTGCCGGCCGAGCGGGAACTGGCCGAGGCGCTCCGGATCAGCCGGACCACCGTCACCGCCGCGTACCGCGAGTTGCGGGAGAGCGGCCACCTGGCGAGCCGGCGCGGCGCGGGGAGCTGGACCATGCTGCCGGGCACCCACCGGGTGGCCAGCACTGGCCTCTGGACGCCGCTCGACGACCGGGACATGATCGACCTCGGGGTCGCCGCGCTCTCCGCCCCGCCGCAGCTCGTCCCCGCCGCCCGCGCCGCGGCCGAGGACCTGCCCCGCTATCTCGGCGGCGCCGGCTACCACCCCACCGGCATCATCGAGCTGCGCGAGGCGGTGGCCCGCGGCTACACCCAGCGTGGCCTGCCCACCAGCCCCGAGCAGATCATGGTCACCAGCGGCACCCAGCACGCGCTGGACCTGGTGCTCCGGCTGGCGCTGTCCCCCGGCGGCGGGGTGCTGGTGGAGTCGCCCACCTACCCCAACGCGCTCGCCGCGCTCGCCGCCCGGCGGGCCCGGATCGCCACGCACGGGCTCTCCGACGACGGCTGGGACGCCGACCTGCTGCTCGGCAGCCTCCGGCAGACCCGGCCCAAGCTGGCGTACGTGATCCCGGAGTTCCACAACCCGACCGGCCACCTGATGGCGGCCGACCTGCGCGAGCGGCTGGTCGGCGCGGCCCACGCCGCCGGCGCCGACCTGGTGGTGGACGAGTCCTTCGTCGACCTGCCGCTGGACGACACCCCGCTGCCGCCACCGGTGGCGGTCTTCGACAGGCACTCCCGGGTGATCAGCATCGGCGGGATGAGCAAGCCCTACTGGGGCGGGCTGCGGATCGGCTGGGTCCGCGCCTCCGCGCCGCAGGTGCAGCGGCTGGCCGCGGCCCGGGTCGGCGTGGACATGGCCAGTCCGGTCCTCGACCAGCTCGTCGCGGTGCACCTGCTGGCCCAGGCGCCGGCCATCGTGGCGGCCCGCCGGACCCAGCTCGCCGGCCAGCGGGACGCGCTGGTCGCCGCGCTCGCCGACCGGCTGCCCGACTGGCGGTTCCGGGTGCCGCGTGGCGGCGTCACGCTCTGGGCCGAGCTGGACGGCCCGATCTCCAGCGCGTTGGCCCGGGCGGCCGAGGAGGTCGGCGTACGGCTGGCGCCCGGTCCCCGGTTCGGCCTGGACGGCACGCTGGAGCGGTTCCTCCGGCTGCCGTTCACGCTGCCAGCCGCGGAGTTGGCGGAGGCGGTGGGGCGGCTCGCCGCGGTCCGCTACGACCTGGACCGGGCCGGCCGGCCGCAGTGGCGGGAGCCGAGCGTCATCGCCTGAGCGACCGGTCCCGTTCCGGTGGTTGCCAGCCGAACCGGAGCCCCGGACGGCGGCGGCCCCGCAGACTGCCCGGGTGGGGAACCGGAGCGACGCCCGCTGGACGTGGGCGCTGCGCGCCGCCGCCCCCGGTTCCCGCACCACCCGGCTGGAACTCTTCTACGACCTGGTCTTCGTCTTCGCGTTCCTCAGCGTCACCACGCTGACCGCCAGTGAGCTGACCCCGGTCAACCTCTACCGCTTCCTGCTGGTGCTGGCGCTGCTCTGGTGGTCGTGGACCGGTTTCGCGCGGGTGGGCAACGCCTGCCGCGCCGACCAGGGCATGCTGCCGCTGGTCGGCTTCGTGACGGTGGCGGCCACGTTCCTGCTCGTGCTCAGCGCGCCCGGCGCGTTCTCCGACCGTCCCGGCGGCCTGCCCGGCCCGCTGGTCTTCGCCGGCTGCTACTTCGTGATCCGGATGGCCCAGCTCACCGTGTTCGGCCGGGTGGACCGGGCCGACCCGGTGCGTCGTCGACGGTTCCTGCTGCGCATCCTGGTGCCGGTCGTGGCCACCGTGCTGCTCGTGGCTGCCGGCACCGTCCGGGCCTGGCTGCCCGACGGCCGGCTCGCGGTCGGGCTGCAACTGGCGCTCTGGACGCTGGCGGTGCTTGTCGAGTACGTGGTCGGCACCACCGTGGCCTGGCACTGGTGGGTGGTGGTCTCGGCCGGGCACTGGGCGGAACGCCACGCGCTGATGGTGCTGGTCGCGCTCGGTGAGTCGATCATCGCGCTGGGGCTCGGCCCGAAGACCGGGCTGCCGCTGACCGGCCCGGTGGCGGTGGCCGCGCTGCTCGGCATCGCGATCGTGGCGGCGCTCTGGTGGGCGTACTTCGACACGCTGGCGTTCGCGCTGGAGCAGGCGCTGCACCACGCCCGGGACCGGGACGCCCGGCTGCGGTTGAGCCGCTCGGTCTACACGTTCCTGCACCTGCCGATGGTCACCGGGACGATCTTCTACGCGCTCGGCCTCAAGGACCTGCTCGCCGAGATCGCGGACCCGGCCACCCCGCCCTGGGGGTGGCCGTTGGGTGACTTCTGGGGCGGCGTCCTCTTCGGCGGGGTGGCGCTCTACCTGCTCAGCATCGCCGGCTGCTGGTGGTTGGCGGTGCGCGAGGTGCACCGTCCGCTGCTGGTCACGGTGGCGGCGCTGGTCGTGGTCGGCCCGTTCGCGTTCCGGATCCCGGAGGTGGCCGCGCTGGGCGTGCTGGCGGTGCTCACCGGCGCCGGCGTCACCTGGGAGACGCGCAGTGAGGACGGCCGCCGCCGCCGGGTGCGTCAGCTCGCGCTGGAGGAGCAGGTGGCCGCCGAGGCCGAGCAGAGCCGGTGGCGTCGGGAACACCTGTGACGGCGCGGGCCGCCGGGGCCGGTCCCGCGCGGGCCGTGCCCCGGGACGGTGGGGCACGGCCGGCGCGGCGCCGGGGACACGTCACAGCTCGGCGAGCGTGCCCTCGTACATCTTGTCGATCTCGCCGGCGAAGTTGGTCTCCACGCTGCGGCGCTTGATCTTCAACGACGGGGTGACCTCGCCGTCGGCGATGGTCAGGTCGCGGGGGAGGATCGTCACCTTCTTGATCGTCTCCCAGCGGTTGAGCTTGGCGTTCAGCTCGTCCACGTACCCCTCGACCATCGTCCGCGCCTCGGGCGAGGTGACGATCGTGGTGTAGTCGCGCCCGTCGAGCCCCGTGCCGGCGGCCCAGCCCTTGATCGCGTCCGGGTCCAGCGTGACCAGCATGGTGCAGTAGTTGCGGGCCTGCCCGATCACCACCGCCTGCGAGGTGTACGGGCAGATCGCCTTGAACATGCCCTCGATGTGCGACGGCGCGACGTACTTGCCGCCGGACGTCTTGACCAGGTCCTTCTTGCGGTCGGTGATGCGCAGGTAGCCGTCGTCGTCGAGCGTGCCGATGTCGCCGGTGCGGAAGAAGCCGTCGTCGGTGAACGCCTCGGCGGTCTCCCCGGGCAGGTTGTGGTAGCCACGCATCACCGGCCGACCCCGGACCAGGATCTCGCCGTCGGTGTCGATCCGGCACTCCAGGTCGCCCATGGCCCGGCCCACGCTGCCGATCTTGAGACCGTCCGGCGGGTTGACGAACGCGCCGGCGCTGGTCTCGGTGAGGCCGTACCCCTCCGAGATGGGCAGGTTGGCGGCGGCGAAGAAGGTGGCGATCTCCTTGCTCAGCGGCGCCGCGCCGGAGACCAGGACCCGCATCCGGCCGCCGAGCCGGGCCTGGAGCTTGCTGAAGACCAGCTTCTCGGCGAGCGCGTACTTCATCCGCAGCCCGGCCGGGACCGGCTTGCCGGCCTGCTCCAGCGCGACCTTCTCCTTGCCGACCGCGACGCCCCAGCCGAAGATCTTCGCCTTCGCGCCGCCGGCGCCCTGCGCGGTGGTGACCGCCTTGTTGTAGACCTTCTCGAAGACCCGGGGCGCGCCGCACATCAGCGTCGGCCGGACCACGCCGAGCAGGTCGACCAGCCGGTCGACCCGGCCGTCGACGTAGGTGGGCAGCCCGACGTGGGTGGCGCCGCAGAGCAGCGTCTTGCCGAACGAGTGGGACAGCGGCAACCACAGGTATTGCAGGTCGTCGACGCGCAGCAGGCCCAGCTCGGCCTGCGCGACGCCCTCCCAGCACCACCCGCCGTGCAGCAGCTCCACGCCCTTGGGCCGGCCGGTGGTGCCCGACGTGTAGATCAGGGTGGCCAGGTGGTCCGGGCCGATGCCGGCGACCAGCTCGTCGATCAGGCCGGGCGTGGCGGCCAGCGCGGCGGCGCCGCGTTCCTCCAGCTCGGCGAGCGTGAGCTGGGGAACGCCGGCCGCCGGGTCGGCCGCGCCGTCGAGGAGCACCACGTGGGTCAGCGCCGGCAACTCCGCGCCGGCGATCTTCGTGGCCTGGGCCGGGTTCTCCGCGAACAGCACCCGCGACCCCGAGTCGGCGAGAATGTACGCCGCCTCCTCGGGCTCGGTGGTGGGGTAGACGGTGGTGGTGGCCCCGCCGGCGCACATCACGCCGAAGTCGGCGAGCACCCACTCCAGCCGCGTGTTGGCCAGGATCGCCACCGGGTCCTCGAGGCCCACACCCAGCCCGTGCAGCCCGGCCGCGATCGCCTTGGCGCGCTGCCCGACCTGCTCCCACGTCAACCAGACCGGGCCCGAGTCGTCGGGTGCGGGGTGGGCGAAGGCGTGCCGGTCGGGGGAGTCCGCCACGCGCTTGAGGAACATGTCCGGTACGGAACGGTACGGTACATCGAGAGCCATCGTGGAAGCCGCCTTCAGGGGTGGAGGGACGTGACGGGGGTCACGCCGGTCTGCGGTTACCGAAGAGTATTGCCTGCACCGGGGCAGCGGCTAGTGCGGATCGGCCGGGGTTCGGGCTCAGGCGTACCGGGTGGCGGCGCGGGACCAGTCGTAGGTGGCCCGGATCCAGTCCCGGCGGGTGGCGAGGAACGCGCGGACCCCGTCGTCGGCGGCGACGGCCAGCGCCGCGTCCCGTTCCGCGTACGCCGCCAGCGCCGCGTTGAACCGGGCCGCCGCCTCGCGCAGCGCCGCCGCCTCGTCCTGACCGGTCTCGCCGGCAATGGTGGTGACCAGGTTGTGCGCCGGCGGGGCGACGCCGCGCTCCTTGCCGTAGGAGAACAGGTCGTTGCACCAGCAGACCAGGTCGGCGGCGAGGCCGTCCAACGCGGCCAGCGCCGGATCGGCCCGCCGGGCGGGGCCGGGGCGCGCCGGGTGGGCCAGGTCGGTCACCGTGAAGCCGGGGCGTACGCCGCCGGTGTGCCGGCGCATCTGCACGTACTCGGCCACCCCGGGCACCCGCCGGTGCTCCCGGTTGGCCGCCTCCCAGAGCAGCGCCAGCAGGTACTCGCGCAACTGGCTGACCAGGCGCAGCAGCAGCGCGGGCCGCTGCGCGTCGCGGGCCCGCCGGCACAGGTCGTCGAGCGCCATCGCCAACGGGCCGCCGGTCGGCGCCGGCGCAGTCGGGTCGCCGTGCCGGTCCAGCACGCTCAGCAGCGTCGCCACGGTGGGGGCCAGCCGGGTGGGGTCCGCGCCCAGGCCGTCGTCGTCGCAGGCGTCGTCCACCACGAACAGCCAGTTGATCAGGTCGGTGAGCAGGCGCAGGCCAGCCGGGGAGGCCTCCGGGCCGGCCCGTCCGGCCAGCTCCGCCGCGTGCGCGCCGGCCAGCCGGCGCCGCCCGGCCGGGTCACGGACCAGGCCGAGGTCGCGTACCCAGCCGGCGCTCTCCGCGGTGACCCGCTCGACGGCGGGGTGCCGGCGCGCCGGGAAGGGTGGTTCGTGCAGCGCCGAGAGCGCGAAGCCACGCATCCGTGCCCCCTGTCCGCCGCCCGCGGAGCGGGGCGGCGGGCAGGAGCGTACGGCAGAATCGATCGGCATTCATCACTGGGATGTGCGGTTTCCGCCATAAGTCGGTCACCGACTGCCTACGCTCGGTCAGAGTCCCAGCTCGGCCGCGCGCAGTCGCTCCGCCGGCCCGGCCGGGCCCTCCACCTGGACCCGGGCCACCCGCTGCCGGCCGGTGAGGAACAGCACCAGCTCGCCCGGCGCGCCGACCAGCCGCAGCCGCTCGCCGCCCCGGCCGGCCCGCAACTCGCCGTGCCCCGGCGCCTGCACCAGCACCTCGGCCGGAAACCGCCGCAGCGCCATCCGGGCCAGCAGGGCGACCCGCTTCCAGAGCACCGCCTGCTGCCCGGCCGGCAGGTCGCGGGGATGCCAGCCGGGCCGGGCGCGGCGCACGTCCTCGTGGTGGATGAAGAACTCCATGCCGTTGGCCAGCTCGTCGGTGAGCGGATTGCTCACCGGGCTCCACACCGGCGGGCGGCGGACCCGGGCGACCAGATCGGCGTACGGGCCGGCGGCGACCCGCAGGCGCACCGCCTCGGCGTACCCCCGCAGCGGCGGCAGCAGGATCCCGCCGGCCGCGTCCGGCCGGCGCTCCCGCACCAGCAGGTGCGCCGCCAGGTCACGGGTGTTCCACCCCTCGTTGACCGTCGGCGCGTCCGGTCCCAGTTCCAGCATCAGATCGGCGAGCGCCTCGCGCTCCGCTCGGGCGTACCGCGGCATGGCCCGATCGTAGGCCCGCCCGGCCCGATCGGCGCGCCATGGCCGGACGCGGCGTTCCCGGGCCGCCGGTCGCCGCCCGCCGTCCGGCCCGGGCGGCGCGAACGTGACGGCGGACATATCCCGGCCGGGTCGGCGTACGCGGCGACGAGCGGTAAGGATGGGGGAGAAAACTGTGGCTTACGGCGGGGGAGAGCGTGGCGAGCGGGACAAGTCGGGACGTGCTCGGCAAGGGGCTCAGGGTGCTCGGCCGGGCGATCCGGGAGCAACCCCGGATCTTCGCGGTGGCGGTCAGCGGCAGCGTGCTCTTCGGCCTCCTCGTCATCGCCAGCGCGTACGTGGTCGGCGCGGTGGTCGGCGACGTGGTGGTGCCGGCGGTCGAACGCGGCGCGGTGGCCGGCGGCGCCCTCGCGCTCGCCGCGTCGGCGCTGTTCGGGATCAGCGTGCTGCGGGTGGTCGGCATCTTCGGCCGGCGGCTGGGCGCCGGCTACATGCAGTACCGGCTCCAGGCCGCCTACCGTCGCCGGGTCACTCGCCGCTACCTGGACCTGCCGCTCTCCTGGCACCACCGCAACTCCACCGGCACGCTGCTGTCCAACGCCAACTCCGACGTGGAGGCCGCCTGGTACCCGATCGCGCCGCTGCCGTTCGCCGTTGGCACGCTGGTGATGCTGGTCGGCGCCGTGGCCTCGCTGTTCGTCACCGACTGGGCGCTCGCGCTGGTCGGCCTCGCCGTCTTCCCCGCGCTGTTCGCGCTCAACGTGGTCTACTCCCGCCGGATGGCGCCCCGCCAGGCCCGCGCCCAGCGGCTGCGCGCCGAGGTCAGCGGCATCGCGCACGAGAGCTTCGACGGCGCGTTGGTGGTCAAGACCATGGGCCGGGAGTCCCAGGAGACGGCCCGCTTCGCCGCCCGCGCCGGTGACCTGCGCGACGCGTTGATCTCCGTCGGCCGGCTGCGCGGCGTCTTCGACCCCATGCTGGAGACCCTGCCCAGCCTCGGCACGCTCGCCGTGCTGGTGGTCGGCGCGGTCCGGCTCCGCCAGGGCGCGATCACGGTGACCGAGCTGGTCAGCGTCGCGTTCCTGTTCACCGTGCTGGCCTTCCCGGTGCGGGCGATCGGCTGGGTGCTGGCCGAGCTGCCGCGCAGCGTCGCCGGCTGGGAGCGGGTCAGCCGGGTCCTGGACGCCACCGGCGAGATGCCGTACGGCGACGTGACGCTCGACCCGGACCGCCGGGAGCCGGCCACGCTGGGCTTCGCCGACGTCCACTTCGGGTACGAGCCGGCCGAGGCGCACCAGCCCGGCACGCAGGTGCTCGGCGAGGTGACGTTCACGGTGCCGGCCGGGAAGACGGTGGCCCTGGTCGGTCCGACCGGCGCCGGCAAGTCCACCATCGCGTCGCTGGCCGTGCGGCTGGTCGATCCGGACCGTGGCCGGGTCACGCTGGACGGCGTCGACGTGCGCGAGCTGACCGCCGCCTCGCTCGCCGCCACGGTGGCGCTGGTGGCCCAGGTGCCGTTCGTCTTCGACGACACGGTCCGGGCCAACATCACGCTCGACCGGGCCGGCGTCGGCGACGACGAGGTGTGGGCCGCGCTGCGGCTGGCCGAGGCGGACGGCTTCGTCGCCGCCCTGCCGGACGGGCTGGACACCATGGTCGGCGAGCGGGGCACCTCGCTCTCCGGCGGGCAGCGGCAACGGCTCACGCTGGCCCGGGCGCTCGCCGGCCGGCCCCGGCTGCTGGTGCTCGACGACGCCACCAGCGCCGTCGACCCGCGGGTCGAGGCGGCCATCCTGGCCGGCCTGCGCGCCCCCGGCGACGGAGGCGCGTCGATCCTGGTGGTGGCGTACCGGCGGGCCACCATCGCGCTCGCCGACGAGGTGATCTACGTGGAGCAGGGCCGGGTGGTCGCCCGCGGCACGCACCCCGAGCTGCTGGCCACCGTGCCCGGGTACGCCGACCTGGTCACCGCCTACGAGCAGGCCGAACAGGAACGCGAGCAGAACCGCACGTACGACGAGGTCACGCCGGTGCCGTCCGGCCTGGAGATGGAGGTCGACCGGTGACCACGACCACGACCACGACCGAGCGGGCCGAGTCGACCTGGGGGACGCTGCGGCGCGGGCTGGCGCTCTCCCCGGAGCTGAAGACCGGGCTGGCCGCCACGTTGGCGTTGGCGCTCGTCTACATGGTCGGTCGGGTGGCGGTGCCGGTGGCGGTGCAGCGCGGCATCGACCACGGCATCGTCGGCGGGCTCGACCTGGGCGTCATCTCGCTGACCGTGGCGGTCACCGTCGCCGTGCTGGTGGTCACCACCACCTGCGGCTACCTGATGATGCGCCGGCTGTTCACGGTCAGCGAGACCGCGCTGGCCGGCGTGCGGACCCGCGCGTTCCGGCACGTGCACGACCTGTCCATGCTGCACCAGCAGTCCGAGCGGCGCGGGTCGCTGGTCTCCCGGGTCACCAGCGACGTCGACCAGATCACCCAGTTCCTCCAGTGGGGCGGCGTGATCCTCCTGGTCAACCTGGGGCAGCTGCTGGTGACCACCGCCGTGATGCTGGCGTACTCCTGGCAGTTGACGCTCGTGGTGCTCGTCGCGTTCGCGCCCGCGGTGCTGATCATCCGGCAGTTGCAGCGCCGACTGGCCGGCGCGTACGGGCTGGTCCGGCAGCGGACCGGCACGCTGCTCGGCGCGATCGGCGAGAGCGTGGTCGGCGCGCCGGTGATCCGGGCGTACGGGATCGCCGGGCGCACCGCCCGCCGGCTGGACGCGGCGATCGACGGGCAGCGGGTGGCCCAGCAGCGGGCCATCCGGATCAGCATCCTGGGCAGCTCGGTCGGCGAGCTGGCCGCCGGCCTGGCGCTGGCCGGCGTGGTGGTGGTCGGGGTGAGCCTGGGTGTCGACCGGACGCTGTCGGTCGGCCAACTCACCGCGTTCCTGTTCCTGGTCACGCTCTTCATCCAGCCGGTGCAGATCGCCACCGAGGTGCTCAACGAGGCGCAGAACGCGATCGCCGGCTGGCGTCGGGTGCTCGACGTGCTGGACGTCGAGCCGGACGTGGCCGACCCGGGCGAGCGGGGCCGGGAGCTGCCGTCCGGTCCACTCGACGTCCGCTTCGCCCAGGTGACGTTCGCCTATCCGGGCGGGCCGCCGGTGCTGCACGACGTGACGCTGGACATCGCGGCGAAGAGCCGGGTGGCGGTGGTCGGCGAGACCGGCAGCGGCAAGACCACGTTCGCCAAGCTGCTCACCCGGCTGATGGACCCGACCGAGGGCGAGGTGCTGCTCTCCGGCGTCGACCTGCGTCAGGTCCGTTTCGACTCACTGCGCGCCCGGGTGGTGATGGTGCCGCAGGACGGTTTCCTGTTCGACGCCACGGTCGGGGAGAACGTCCGGTTCGCCCGCCCGGACCTGTCCGACGCCCGGCTCACCGCCGCCTTCACCGAGTTGGGCCTGGCCGACTGGCTGGACGGGCTGCCGGCCGGGCTGGACACCCCGGTGGGCGAGCGCGGCGAGGCGCTCAGCGTCGGCGAGCGGCAGCTCGTGGCGCTGGCCCGCGCGTACGTGGCCGACCCGGACCTGCTGGTGCTCGACGAGGCGACCAGCGCGGTCGACCCGGCCACCGAGGTGCGCCTGCAACGCACGCTGGACGCGGTGACCCGGGGGCGCACCACGCTGGCCATCGCGCACCGGCTCTCCACCGCGCAGGCGGCCGACGAGGTGATCGTGGTGGACCGGGGCCGGATCGTGCAGCGCGGCCCGCACGAGGAGCTGGTCCGGGACACCGACTCGGTCTACGCCCTGCTCTTCGCCTCCTGGCTGGAGCAGACCCGCTGACCGTAGCGGCCGCCCGCCCAGGGCCGTCTGCCGGTTGGGTCGCCGGCCGATCTCCGTCTGCAGGGCCGGCGCCGGCGCTCAGCTCGTGTCCAGCGGGCCGGTGAGGTAGCGCTGGACGGTCGGGCCGATGGTGACAGCCAGCGTGTCCGCCGACGCGGACGCGACCGGCTCCAGGCGGATCACGTAGCGCATCATGGCCAGGCCGGCGATCTGGGTGGCGACCAGCGCGCCGCGCAACGGCGCCTCGGCCGGGTCGAGGTCGAGTTGCGCCAGGACCCGACGCAGGATCTGGGTGGTCAGGAACTCCCGGAGCAGGCGGGCGGTCCACTGGTTGCTCACCGCGGAGCGGAGCAGCGCCACCGCGGCGACGCCGGCCGGGGAATCCCACACCGACAGGAACGTGCGGACCAGCCGTTCGCCCACCTCGTCCGGGCCTCCCGCCAGGACCCGCGGCACCAGCTCAGCCGGGTCGATCGGGATCGACATGGCGGCGCGGAACAACTCTTCCTTGGTGCCGAAGTAGTGGTGCACCAGCGCCGGATCCACGCCGGCGGCGGCCGCGACCGCGCGGATCGAGGTGCCGTCGTATCCACGTTCGGCGAACGCCTCCCGGGCCGCGGCCAGGATCGCCTCCCGGGTGTCCGGCCGGCCGGGCCGCCGCCCGGTGCGGCGCGGGGTCATCCGCTGCGCCGGCGCAGCGTCGCGGCGGCCAGCACCAGCGCGACCACCGCCGCGCCGGCCACGATCGCCACGTCGCGCCACATCGTGCCGGTCGGCTCGGCGTGCGCGCCGACCTCCTGGAGCGCCTCGACCGCGTACGACAGCGGCAGCACGTCGCTGACCGCCTGGAGCCAGCCGGCCATCTGGCCGCGGGGCACGAACAGCCCGCAGAGCAGCAGTTGCGGGGCGACCACGACCGGCATGAACTGCACCGCCTGGAACTCGGTGCGGGCGAACGCGGAGCAGAACAGGCCGAGCGCCACGGCCAGCACCGCGTTCACGCCGGCGATCAGCACGACCAGCCACGGGCTGCCGGCGGTGTCCAGCCCGAAGACCTGGTAGGCCACCAGCGAGGCGACGGTGGACTGGAGCACCCCGGCCAGCCCGAACGCGATGCCGTAGCCGAAGAGCAGGTCCAGCTTGCCCAGCGGCGTGGTGAGCAGCCGCTCCAGCGTGCCGGTGGTGCGCTCGCGGAGCATGGCGATGCTGGTCACCAGGAACATGATGATGAACGGGAAGAAGCCCAGCATGATCAGCGCGACCCGGTCGAAGGTGCGCGGCGCGCCGGGCGGGGTGGGCTGGTCGACGTACATGAAGTAGACCAGCGTGAGCAGCACCGCCGGCACCACGACGAGCAGCGCGACGGTGCGCCTGTCGTGCCGGAGCTGACGCAGGATCCGCCCGGTCGTGGCGGCCAGGATGCGCCCGTTCACGAGGTGGCCTCCGACTCGCCGTCGCGGATCAGGCGCAGGAACGCCTCCTCCAGGTCGTCCACGCCGGTGGCGGCGCGGACCGCGGCCGGGGTGTCGTCGGCGACCAGCCGGCCCTCGCGGATCAGCAGCAGCCGGTCGCAGCGGGCCGCCTCGTCCATCACGTGACTGGACACCAGCAGCGTGGTGCCGGCGGCGGCCATGGCGTGGAACCGGGCCCACAGGTCGGCCCGCAGCACCGGGTCCTGGCCGACCGTGGGCTCGTCGAGGACGACCAGCTCCGGGTCGCCGACCAGGGCGCAGGCGAGCGACGCGCGGCTGCGTTGGCCGCCGGAGAGCGTGCCGACCAGCTGGTCGGCCGCCGTGGCCAGCCCGACGTCGGACACCGCCCGGTCGGCGTCGGCGCGGCTCCGGCCCTGGAGCACGGCGAAGTAGCGGGCGTTCTCCCGGACCGTGAGGTCGGCGTAGACGCTCGGCGCCTGGGTCAGGTAGCCGACCCGGTGGCGCAGCTCGGCCGTGCCGGCGGGCCGACCGAGCACGTCGACCGTGCCGGCGTCGACAGTCTGCACGCCGACCACCGCGCGCATCAGCGTGGTCTTGCCGCTGCCGCTGGGCCCGAGCAGCCCGGTGACCGTGCCGCGGGGCACGGCGCAGCTGATGCCGTGCAGCACCCGCCGCCCGCCCCGGTCGACCACCAGGCCACGGACCGCCACCGCGTCGTCCATGTCCGCCTCCGACAATTCACTGAACGTTGAAATCAACGGTAGATGAATTCCGCCGGTCGGGCAATGCTGTTGACTTCGAGTGGGCTCGAACTGGAAGCCTGGATCGGTGGAGATCGGTATCCGGGAGAAGAGCTTCAGCGTCGGCGAGGCGGCGCAGCGGGTCGGCCTGACCACCTACACGCTGCGCTGGTACGAACAGGAGGGGCTGGTCGCGCCGGTCGGGCGGGACTCCGCCGGCCGCCGGCGCTACACCGAGGCGGACGTCAACTGGCTGTTCCTGCTCCTGCGGCTGCGTCGGACCGGCATGCCGGTGCGCGACATGCGCCGCTACGCCGAACTGGCCCGGCAGGGCGACCGTACGCTCGGCGCGCGGCGGGCGCTGTTCGAGGCGCACCGGGCCCGGGTGCTGGCCCGGATGGCCGAGCTGACCGAGGATCTCAAGGCCCTCGACCACAAGATCGACGTGTACCGGCAGGCCGAAGAGGAACTGGGCTAAGCCACCCGCACCGGACACCCGGTCCGCCATCGGGCATTGCGCTTGAGATCGGACTTCCGGCACCATGTCGCGGTGGGTCCCGCTTCGTTGCCCGAGTCCGGATTCCTCGACGACTGGGCCACCCGCCTGCGCCGGGCCGCGGACCGACCGGTCGTCGGGATCATGCTGCGCGGCAGCCACGCCCGACGGGCCGCCACCGAGCACAGCGACGTCGACGTGGACGTGCTCGTCGCCACCGACGAGGAGCGTCCCGCCTCGGCGGCCCCGGCCCGCCCCACCGGCGCGTACGCCAGCCGGGACGCCTACCTGGCCGAGTTCGACGGCCGGCTGGTGCACGTCTCGGTGGCCTCCCGGGACGTCCGCTCCTGGGTGCGCCGGCTCGGCCAGCCCGCCGACTGGGCGTTCGGGCTGCCGGTCACCGCGCCCGCCCGGCTGCTCTGGGCGGTGCCGGAGTGGCGCCGCCGGATCGACCTGCCGGTGCTCTGCCAGCCCGCCGACGAGCCGCGCCTGGAGGACCTGATCGCCACGCTGGGCAAGGTGGCCGGGGCGCACTGGGCCGGCGACGCCCCCGGGGTCCGGCTCGCGGCGGCCGACCTGGCCCGGCTCTGCCCCTCGGTGCTGCGGCTGGCCAACCCCGCCGTCCGGGTGGTGTCCCGCCGGGCCGCGCTGACCGCCGCGCTGGACCTGCCGGTGGCCCCGCCCGGCTACCGCGCCGACATGCTGCTCTGCCTCGGGCTGCGCGCCGGCGACCCGGCCGAGGTCGGGGCCGCCGCCGGCCGTCTGGTGACCGGCATCGTCCCGCTGGTCCGCCCGTACGCCGGGGAGGTCGCCGCGGTGGCCGGCGCGGACCTGGCCGAGGCGCTCGCCGACGGCCGGGTGGACCGCTACCTCGGTCAGCTCAGCCGGACGCTGCACGCGGCGCCACCGGCGTCCCGGGACACGTCGACGGTGCCGGCGCCACGTGCGGGAGAATGGTCAACCGTGCCCGCCTCTGACGCGCCCGTGACCGGCGCCTCCGCCCGCTCCACCGCCGGCCCGGCCCGGCCCTCCCGGCTCGACCCGGCCATCGCGGCCAGGCTCCGCCGCACCCCGGACGGCCTGGTCGCCGCCGTGGTCCGCGCCCACGACTCGGGTGAGGTGCTGATGGTCGCCTGGATGGACGACGAGGCGCTGCACCGCACGCTGACCAGCGGCCGGGCCACCTACTGGTCGCGCAGCCGGGGAGAGTACTGGGTCAAGGGCGCGACCTCCGGCCACCACCAGTACGTCCGCTCGGTCGCGCTGGACTGCGACGGCGACGCGCTGCTGGTCAGCGTGGAGCAGGTGGGCGCGGCCTGCCACACCGGTCACCGCACCTGCTTCTTCACCGAGCTGCCGGTCAGCTCGCCGGGGGTGACCCCGTGACCGACGCCGCGGTCGGCCCGCCCGCCGTCCGGGGCCGGCGCGAGCTGGCGTACGCGGTGCTGCTCTGCCTGGCCGGCGCGGGCCTGGCCGCCTGGGCGGTGACCCGGAGCTGGTCGGCCGATCCGACCGCCGGTGGTTCCCTCGGACCCGGGCGGTCGGGCCGCACCGGCGCGGACCTGCTGCCGTGGGTGTCGGCGCTGGCCTACGTCGGGTTGGCCGGTGGCGGCGCGGTGCTGGCCACCGGGGGGCGGCTGCGCCGGCTGCTCGGCGTGCTGCTGGCGGTCGTCGGGCTGGCCGTCGCGGTCGGTGGCGGGGTCGGTCTCGGCGAGACCGGGGTCAGCCGGCTCTGGCCGGCCCTGGTGCTGGCGGGCGGTCTGGCGCTCGCGGCCGGCGGGGCGGGCACCGCGTGGCGGGCCGGGCGGTGGCCGGCGATGGGCGCCCGGTACGAGCGGCGGGCCGGGTCGACCGGCCCCGCCGACCCGGACCGGCCGGCGGTCGAACGGGGCACCCGGGACGCGTGGGACGCGCTGGACCGGGGCGAGGACCCGACGGTCAGCTGACCGGCTGGGCCTCGCGCGTCGCCCGGCGGTCCCGGGCCGCGGCCCGGGCGGCGGCCAGTTCGGCCACCAGCCGCTCCAACTCGCGGCGTTGCGCGGCCCGGGCCCGGTCGGCGCAGACCGCCTCCCAGGCGTTGCCCTGGGCGGTACGCGTCCGGCCGTCACCGGCCACCGCGCGTTCGAGCGTGTGCACCACGCCGACGGCGAGTGCGGCGACGGTCCGGGAGACGGTGGTCAACCCGATGTTCTGATGCGGCCCGTTGGCGCTCATGGTTCACCCCACACGAGATCGTTCGGCTTCGGTCGGCAGCGGCCTCGTCGAGTCTGCCCTGCGACAATGGTGTCCGGCTCACGTTTCGCCACCGTCAAGCGCAGGTCAACGCTCCCGCACACGGGGCGACCTGCACAGGGGCGGAAGTCCTTGACCTTGGTCACAGCGGGCCGGACGTCGGGCTGCGAGGTCGGGCCGGGCGTGGTGAGATGGGTCATGGGCGATGGTCGATGCATGCGGTGGCGCTGCGTGACACCGCGTTCACCCGAAGTCGGCCATCATGCCACAGCCCATGTCGTGAGGTGCGCCATACCCCCCGGCACGTGTCGCCAGGTGGCGCCACCTAGCATCGGCCCATGACACCCGGAGAGGGGAGTCCGTTGGTGACTGCTGAGCATGCGCACGCGGAGGGGGACGACGCCGGAGCGGCGCCGTCCGCAGGGGTGCTCGACGAGATCCTGGCCGGGGTGCGCGAGGACGTGGCCCGGCGGCAGGAGCAGCTCCCGATGGAGCGGATCCGCGAGCTGGCCGCCGCCGCGCCGCCGCCGATCGACGCGTACGCGGCGCTGCGCCGACCCGGCGTGGCCGTGATCGCCGAGGTGAAGCGCTCGTCGCCGTCCAAGGGGCGGCTGGCCGAGATCGCGAACCCGGCCGACCTGGCCAGCGACTACGCGGCCGGTGGCGCGCGGGCGATCAGCGTGCTGACCGAGGGCCGCTGGTTCGGCGGGTCGCTGGACGACCTGGCCGCGGTCCGGGCCGCGGTGAACGTGCCGGTGCTGCGCAAGGACTTCGTGGTCTCCAGCTACCAGGTGCACGAGGCCCGCGCGCACGGCGCCGACCTGGTGCTGCTGATCGTCGCCGCGTTGGAGCAGAACGCGCTGGTCGGGCTGCTGGAGCGGATCGAGTCGCTGGGCATGACCGCGCTCGTCGAGGTGCACACCGAGGAAGAGGCGGACCGGGCCCTGGAGGCCGGCGCGCAGGTGATCGGCGTCAACGCCCGCGACCTGCGTACCCTGGAGGTCGACCGGTCGGTGTTCGAGCGGATCGCGCCCGGGCTGCCGAGCCGCGTCGTCAAGATCGCCGAGTCGGGCGTGCGCGGTCCGCACGACCTGATCCGGTACGCCTCGGCCGGCGCCGACGCCGTCCTGGTGGGCGAGGGCCTGGTCACCCAGAAGAGCCCCCGCGAGGCGGTCGCCGAGCTGGTCAACGCCGGGAACCACCCGGCCACGCCCCGCCCGGTGCGCTGACCCGCGCCGGGTCCACCCGAACCGAGAGGACGCCCGCGATGAGCGCCGTACCCGCTGCCGGCCAGGTTCCCGACGCCGCCGGTCACTTCGGCCGGTTCGGCGGCCGGTTCGTCCCCGAGGCGCTTGTCGCCGCGCTGGACGAGCTGGACGCGGCGTACCGCAAGGCGATGGGGGACGAGGAGTTCCTCGCCGAGTTCGACGCGCTGCTGCGCGACTACGCCGGCACCCCCTCGATGCTGTACGAGGCCCGGCGGCTCTCCGCCCAGGTGGGGGCGCGCGTCCTGCTCAAGCGGGAGGACCTCAACCACACCGGCGCCCACAAGGTCCGCAACGTGCTCGGCCAGGCGCTGCTCACCCGGCGGATGGGCAAGCGGCGGGTGATCGCGGAGACCGGCGCCGGCCAGCACGGCGTGGCCACCGCGACCGCCGCCGCGCTGTTCGACCTCGAGTGCGTGGTCTACATGGGCGCGGTGGACACCGAGCGGCAGGCGCTCAACGTGGCCCGGATGCGGATGCTCGGCGCGACCGTGATCCCGGTGACGGCCGGTTCGCGCACGCTCAAGGACGCGATGAACGAGGCGATGCGCGACTGGGTCGCCAACGTCGAGGACACCCACTACCTGATCGGCACCGCCGCCGGGCCGCACCCGTTCCCGGAGATGGTCCGGGACTTCGTGCGCGGCATCGGCGTGGAGGCCCGCCAGCAGTGCCTGGACCTGACCGGCGCGCTGCCGGACGCGGTCGCGGCCTGTGTCGGCGGGGGCTCCAACGCGCTGGGCGTCTTCCACGCCTTCGTGCCCGACGCCGGGGTGCGGCTCTACGGCTTCGAGGCCGGTGGCGAGGGCGTCGAGTCCGGCCGGCACGCGGCCAGCATCACCGGCGGCTCGTCGGGCGTGCTGCACGGCACCCGCACCTATGTCCTGCAGAACGCCGACGGCCAGACCATCGAGTCGCACTCGATCTCGGCCGGTCTGGACTACCCGGGCGTCGGGCCGGAGCACGCCTGGCTGCACGACACGGGCCGGGCCACCTACCTGCCCGTCGACGACGCCGAGGCGATGGCCGCGTTCGAGCTGCTCTGCCGCACCGAGGGGATCATCCCGGCGATCGAGAGCGCGCACGCGCTGGCCGGCGCCCGCAAGATCGCCCCGGAACTCGCCGCCGAGTTGGGCCGCGAGCCGGTGATCCTGGTCAACCTCTCCGGCCGTGGCGACAAGGACGTGCACACCGCCGGCGCGTACTTCGGCATCCTCGACAAGGAGTGAGAGCGTGAGTCGCATCGGGGTCGCCTTCGACAAGGCCCGGGCCGACGGGCGGGCCGTGCTGGTCGGCTGCATGCCGGCCGGCTTCCCCACGGTCGAGGGCAGCATCGCCGCCATGACCGCGATGGTCGAGGCGGGCGTCGACGTCGTCGAGGTGGAGATCCCCTACTCCGACCCGGTGATGGACGGGCCGGTGATCCAGAAGGCCAGCGACATCGCGTTGGCCGGCGGCGTGCGCACCGCCGACGCGCTGCACGTCATCGAGGCGGTGGCCGCGACCGGCGCGCCGGTGGTCACCATGACCTACTGGAACCCGATCGAGCAGTACGGCGTCGAGGCGTTCGCCCGGGACCTGGCCGCTGCCGGCGGCACCGGGCTCATCACGCCGGACCTGATCCCCGACGAAGCGGCCGAGTGGCTGGCCGCCTCCGAGGCGCACGGCCTGGACCGGACGTTCCTGGTGTCGCCGTCCTCCACCGACGCACGCCTGCGGATGACCGCCGAGCACTGCCGCGGTTTCGTCTACGCCACCGCGATCATGGGCGTGACCGGCGCCCGCGCCCAGACCTCCGAGGCGGCGCCGGTCCTGGTCGCCCGGCTGCGCGAGGTCACCGACCTGCCGGTCGGCGTCGGGCTGGGCGTGGGCACCGGCGCGCAGGCCGCCACCGTCGCCGGGTACGCCGACGCGGTGATCGTGGGCAGCGCGCTGGTCCGTTGCGTGCTCGACGCGCCCGACGAGGCCGCCGGCCTGGCCGCGCTGCGCAAGCTCAGCGCCGAACTCGCCGAGGGCGTCCGCAACCCCGTTCGCTGACCCGTCGTCGGCTCGTCGTCGGCCCGTCATCGGCTGTTGTCGGCCCCTGCCGCAGCTCGCCGTCGGTTGTTCCCGACGGCGTTCGTGGTGGGCCCGCCCCGACGCGGTCCACGCCGTCCGGCTCTTCGGCGGGGCAGGACGGGGAGGCCGGGTTTCGCCTACGAACTTGATGGCGTGGACGGGTCGGGCGCGTCGGACCACACCGACGGTGCGTTGTGCGTTGAGTCATCCGTGCCATCAAGTTCGTAGGCACGCGAAGCACTGACGGCGAGTGCGCGTGGCGCGCCGCGCCGACGACCGGACAGGGCCGGACCGGGGTGCCGCGCACACGGTCCGCACCGGTACCGTGTGCACCCGTGACCCTCGCCCCGATGACTCCCCTGGCGGCCATGCCCAGCCCCAGCACCGCCGTCTGGCAGCTCGGTCCGGTTCCGATCCGGGCGTACGCGCTCTGCATCATCGTCGGCATCGTGGTGGCCTGCGTGGTCACCGAGTACCGACTGCGCCGCCGCGGCGTCGCTCCGGGCGCCGTGCTCGACATCGCCGTCTGGGCGGTGCCGGCGGGCATCATCGGCGCCCGGCTCTACCACGTGATCACCTCCCCGGAGAAATACTTCGGCGCCGACGGCCAGCCGCTCAAGGCGTTCGCCATCTGGGAGGGCGGGCTCGGCATCTGGGGCGCGGTGGCCGGCGGGGCGGTCGGTGCCTGGCTCGCCGCCCGGCAGCTCGGCATCCCGCTCTCCGTGGTCGCCGACGCGCTGGCCCCCGGCATGCCCCTGGCGCAGGCCGTGGGCCGGCTGGGCAACTGGTTCAACAACGAGCTCTACGGCGGGCGGACCAGCCTGCCGTGGGGCCTCGAGGTGCACGTGATGGACCCGGACAATCCGGGTCGCGCGCTCCGCGACGACGCCGGCAACCCGGTCCTGCAACCCGGGCTCTACCATCCGACGTTCCTCTACGAGGCGCTCTGGAACGTCGGCGTCGCCGCGTTGGTGCTGGTGCTCGACCGCAAGCTGCGGCTTGGCAAGGGTCGGGCGTTCGCGCTCTACGTGATGGGCTACACGGCGGGCCGGTTCTGGATCGAGCTGATGCGCACCGACGAGGCCAACCACATCCTCGGCGTACGCCTCAACGTCTGGACCGCGGCGCTGGTCTTCCTCGGCGCGCTCGCGTACTTCGTCCGGGTCCGTGGCCCCCGGGAGTACCTCGTCCCGATCGGTGAGCCGACGGCACCGGCGACGCCGGGCGGCGACGTGTCCCAGGTCGACCTCGCCGCCGGTGAGCCCGCCGCGGCCACGGTGGCGCCGGAGGGCTACCGGGTGGTGACCGAGGACCAGTTCCGCGCGTACCGGGAGACCGGCGCGCTGCCCCCGACGGAGCCCACGGCACCCGACGCGGACCGGGCCGACGACGCCGACCGGGCCGACGACGCGGACCGGGCCGACGACGCCGACCGGGCCGACGACGCCGACCGGGCCGACGACGCGGACCGGGCCGACGCGGACGCCGGGCGGGCGGACGGCGGCGGGCGCCCGGCGGACCGGGACAGCTGAGCGGGGGAGTCATGCGCAGCGCGGTGGTGGTCGGCGCCGGCCTCGGCGGAATGGCGGTGGCCGGCGCGCTGGCCCGCTCCGGCTGGCAGGTCACGCTGCTGGAGCGGGCCGACCGGGTCCGGCCGGAGGCGACCGCCGTGGTGCTCTGGCCGAACGGGGTACGCGCGCTGCGCGCGCTCGGCCTCGGCGACGGGCTGGACGCGATCGCCACGCCGCTGCCCGACGGCGGGATCCGCCGCCCGGACGGGCAGTGGCTGGTGCAGCCCCGCCCCGTCCCGGCCGAGCGGATGCCGGTGGTGGTGCACCGGGAGGACCTGCACGACGCGCTCATCGCCGGGTTGGGCGAGCGGGTGGAGCTGCGGACCGGGGTGACGGTGCGCAGCGTGCGCGCGGTCGCCGGCGAACGGCCGGCGGTGGACGACGGCCGGCACACGTTCTCCGCCGACCTGGTGGTGGCCGCCGACGGCACGGACAGCGAGATCCGGCGGCAGCTCGCCCCGGAGACCGCCGTGGTGAGTTCCGGATGTGCCGCCTGGCGCGCGGTCATCCCCTGGTACCGCGCCCCGCAGCTTCCCGACGACCAGCCGGTGCACGGCGAGACGCTCGGTGCCGGCTACCGGTTCGTGGCCGCCTCGCTCGGCGAACGGGGCACCGCCGGGGCGTCGCGCCGGGGCGGCATCTACTGGGTGGCGACCGCTGCCGGCGCGCCCCGGCCCGAGCCGCCGGAGATCCAGCTCGCCCTGCTCAAGCGCTGGTTCGCGGGTTGGCCCGCGCCGATCGCCACGCTGCTGGAGGCCACCGACCCGGCCGACGTGGTGCAGCAGGAGGTCCGCGAGCTGCGGCCGTTGCCCCGGTCGTACGGTTTCCCGGCCGGTCCGGGCGGCGTGGTGCTGCTCGGTGACGCCGCGCACGCCATGCCGCCGCACCTCGGGCAGGGCGCCTGCCTGGCGTTCGAGGACGCGGCCACGCTCGCCGGGCTGCTACGCGAGTCGCGGCTGCCGGACGCGGTGACCGCGTACGACCGGCTGCGCCGCCCCCGGGCGGCGGCCATGGTCCGGCAGACCCGCCGGATGTCGGCCGTGTTGCAGACCCGGGGTCGGCTGGCGCTGCGCGCCCGGGACGCCGCGCTGGGCACGATCAGCCCGCGGCTGCGCAACACCGCCGCCGCGGCGGCGGCCGACTGGCAACCACCGTCCTGACGGCCCCGGCGCGGGCTGCGCCAGGGCCGCCGGGGGCGCTCAGATGACCGCGGCCGGCTCGGCGATGCAGGCGGTGCCGACCCGGCGGAAGCCCACCCGCAGGTAGACCCGGGCGATGTCCTCGCTGCCCGCGCTCAGGAAGACCAGGTCGGTGCCGGCGGCGCGCAGCTCCCGGGCCAGCGTGGCGGTCACCGCGGCGCCCAGCCCGCGACGTCGGGCGGACGGCAGGGTGGCCACCCCGGCGATCTCCGCCACGTCGCCGACCCGCATCGCCATGCCGCTGGCCAACGGGCCGTCGGCCGGGGTGCCGGCGAGCACCGAGACGCGCCGGCCGTCGGCCACCCGGGCCGCCTCCTCGTCCAGCGCGTCGACGTCCAGCCGGGCGAGCGCGGCGTCCCGCTCGGCCGGCCCGGCGTCGCCCCGGGCGGTGCCGCCGTGGGCGAAGCCGACCGCCGCGACGGCCCGGCGCAGCGCGATGTCCGCCGCGAAGCCGGTCTCGTCCGGGTCCAGCACCCGCATCGGTACGTCGCTGAGCGTGCCCGGGTCGGGCAGCCGCTCCGCCTCCAGCAGCATGAGCGGCGCCTCCAGCACGGTCAGCCCGGCCGAGCGGGCCACCGCCAGCAGGCTCGGCTGGTGCTCGTGCACCCACTCGAACGCCTCCGGCAGGCCCAGTTCGCGCTGCCGTTCCCGGACCGCGGTCACCTCGGCGAGCGTGGCCGCCTCGGGGGCGCCCGGCCGGGGGCGGGCGTAGAACGGCCAACCGGCCCCGTCCCGGACGAACAGCACCAGGGTGTCGAACTCCTCCACCCGGGCCGCGTCGCGGGGCACCGCGTCGTAGAACCGCTCCAACCGGTCGAGTACGTCAGTACGCACGAGATCCACCGCGCGAGACTACACGTCCCAGCATCTGGAAGTGTGATCAATCTGAACTGGCCTTGCGCGGCACGCCCTAACGTAGACTCAATAAACCCCAGTGGGCCGACGTCGTCCCCTCCATGATCCATCCTGAGTGACGACAGGAGGCCCGGTGGCCTTTCCGTACCCTCTCAGCCCGCAACCGGCCCCGCCGACGACGGGGCTGTACGACCCCGCGTACGAGCATGACGCCTGCGGCGTGGCCTTCGTGGCCGACCTGCACGGGCGGCGTTCGCACCAGGTCGTCGCGAACGGCCTCGGGGCGCTCTGCCGGCTGGACCACCGGGGCGCCCGGGGCGCGGAGCACAACACCGGGGACGGCGCCGGCATCATGATCCAGGTGCCGGACGCGTTCCTGCGCGCGACCGTCGACTTCCCGCTGCCCCCGGCCGGCCAGTACGCGACCGGCCTGGTCTTCCTGCCCGACGACGACGCCGCCGAGGCCCGCGCCCGCCGGGTGGTGGACAAGTACGCGCTGGTCGAGGGCGCCGACGTGCTCGGCTGGCGGGAGGTGCCGACCGATCCGTCCGGCCTGGGGGAGACCGCGCTCGCGGCGATGCCCCGGGTGCGGCAGCTCTTCGTCGCCGCGCACCGGCTGACCGACGCGCCCGCCGGCCCGGCCGGCTCCCCGCTGACCGGGCTCGACCTGGACCGGGTGGCGTTCTGCCTGCGCAAGCAGGTCGAGCGGGAGACCGCCGAGCGGGGCGTGCCCGCCTACTTCCCGTCGCTGTCGGGTCGCACCATGGTGTGGAAGGGCATGCTCACCCCCGACCAGCTCCCGGCGTTCTACCCGGAGCTGACCGACGAGCGCGTGGTCAGCGCCATCGCGCTGGTGCACTCGCGGTTCTCCACCAACACGTTCCCGTCCTGGCCGCTGGCGCACCCGTACCGCTTCATCGCGCACAACGGCGAGATCAACACGATCCGCGGCAACCGGAACTGGATGCAGGCCCGGGAGGCGCTGCTGCGCAGTCCCCACCTGTCCGGCAACATCCGCCGCGTCTTCCCGGTCTGCACCCCGGCGGCGTCCGACTCGGCCAACTTCGACGAGGTGCTGGAGCTGCTGCACCTGGCCGGGCGGAGCCTGCCGCACGCGGTGCTCATGATGATCCCGGAGGCGTGGGAGAACGACCCGGACATGCGCGCCGACAAGCGTGCGTTCTACCGCTTCCACGCCAGCCTGATGGAGCCGTGGGACGGCCCGGCCTCGGTCGCGTTCACCGACGGCGAGGTCGTCGGCGCGGTGCTGGACCGCAACGGGCTGCGGCCGGGCCGTTGGTGGCACACCAGCGACGGCCTGGTGGTGCTGGGCAGCGAGGCGGGCGTGCTCGACCTCGACCCGGCCACCGTGGTGGCGAAGGGCCGGCTCCAGCCGGGCCGGATGTTCCTGGTCGACACCGTCAACGGCCGGATCGTCTCCGACGACGAGATCAAGACCGAGCTGGCCGCCGCGCAGCCGTACCAGGAGTGGCTGCACGCCGGCCTGATCGAGCTGGACGACCTGCCCGCCCGCGAGCACACCGTCTACACCCACGACTCGGTACGCCGCCGGCAGCAGACGTTCGGCTACACCGAGGAGGAGCTGAAGATCCTGCTCGGCCCGATGGCCCGCAGCGGCGCGGAGCCGCTCGGCTCGATGGGCACCGACACCCCGATCGCGCCGCTGTCCACCCGGCCGCGGCTGCTCTACGACTACTTCCACCAGCTCTTCGCCCAGGTCACCAACCCGCCCCTGGACGCCATCCGGGAGGAGCTGGTGACCAGCCTGGCGTCCACCATCGGGCCGGAGGGCAACCTGCTCGACCCCGGCCCGGCGAGCTGTCGGCAGATCGTGCTGCCCTACCCGGTGATCGACAACGACGAGCTGGCCAAGATCCTCTCCATCGACGAGGACGGCGACCTGCCCGGCTTCAAGGCGGTCCGGGTCTCCGGTCTCTACCGGATCCGTGACGGCGGCGCCGGCATCAAGGCCCGGCTGACCGAGATCTGCCGGCACGTCTCCGAGGCGATCGAGGACGGCGTGCGCATCCTGGTGCTCTCCGACCGGGACTCCAACGCCGACCTGGCCCCGATCCCGTCGCTGCTGCTCACCGCCGCGGTGCACCAGCATCTGGTGCGTGAGCAGACCCGCACGCAGGTGGCGCTGGTCGTCGAGTCCGGCGACTGCCGCGAGGTGCACCACGCGGCCGTGCTGATCGGGTACGGTGCGGCGGCGGTCAACCCGTACCTCGCCTTCGAGTCGGTGGAGGACATGATCTCCACGGGCGTCCTGGCCGGGGTGGACCGGGTCAAGGCGGTCCGCAACTACGTCAAGGCGCTCGGCAAGGGCGTCCTGAAGATCATGTCCAAGATGGGCATCTCGACCGTGTCGTCGTACTGCGGCGCGCAGGTGTTCGAGGCGGTCGGCCTGGACACCCGCCTGGTCGACCGCTACTTCCGCGGCACGCCGAGCACCATCGGCGGCATCGGGCTGGCCGAGATCCACGCCGAGGTGGCGGCCCGGCACGCGCTGGCCTGGCCGGCGCCCGGCGTGCCCGCCACCGACCGGCTGGAGATCGGCGGGGAGTACCAGTGGCGCCGCGAGGGCGAGCTGCACCTGTTCAACCCGGAGACGGTCTTCCTGCTCCAGCACGCCACGCGCAGCCGCCAGTACGACGTGTTCCGGCAGTACACCGCCAAGGTCGACGAGCTGGCCGCCAAGGCGGGCTCGCTGCGCGGGCTGTTCACGCTGCGTACCGGCGTGCGCCCGGCGGTGCCGCTGGACGAGGTCGAGCCGGCCACCGAGATCGTCAAGCGCTTCGCCACCGGCGCCATGTCGTACGGGTCGATCTCGGCGGAGGCGCACGAGACGCTCGCGATCGCGATGAACCGCCTCGGCGGCAAGTCCAACACCGGCGAGGGCGGCGAGGACGTCGAGCGCCTGCACGACCCGGCGCGGCGGTCGGCGGTCAAGCAGATCGCCAGCGGCCGGTTCGGCGTGACGAGCGAATACCTGGTCAACGCGGACGACCTCCAGATCAAGATGGCGCAGGGCGCGAAGCCCGGCGAGGGCGGCCAACTCCCCGGCAACAAGGTCTGGCCGTGGATCGCCCGGACCCGGCACGCCACCCCCGGCGTCGGCCTGATCTCCCCGCCGCCGCACCACGACATCTACTCCATCGAGGACCTGGCCCAACTCGTCCACGACCTGAAGTGCGTCAACCCGGCCGCCCGGGTGCACGTCAAGCTGGTCAGCGAGGTCGGGGTGGGCACCGTGGCGGCCGGCGTGGCCAAGCTGAAGGCCGACGTCATCCTGATCTCCGGGCACGACGGCGGCACCGGCGCGTCCCCGCTCAACTCGCTCAAGCACGCCGGCACCCCGTGGGAGCTCGGCCTGGCCGAGGCGCAGCAGACGCTGCTGCTCAACAAGCTGCGCGACCGGGTCACCGTGCAGGTCGACGGCCAGCTGAAGACCGGCCGGGACGTGCTGGTCGCGGCGCTGCTCGGCGCGGAGGAGTTCGGCTTCGCCACCGCCCCGCTGATCGTCGAGGGCTGCGTGATGATGCGGGTCTGCCACCTGGACACCTGCCCGGTCGGCATCGCCACCCAGAACCCGGTGCTGCGCGAGCGGTTCACCGGTAAGCCCGAGTTCGTGGAGAACTTCTTCCTCTTCCTCGCCGAGGAGGTCCGCGGCTACCTGGCCGAGCTGGGCTTCCGCAGCATCGACGAGGCGATCGGGCACACCGAGCTGCTGGACGTGGCCGGCGCGATCAACCACTGGAAGGGCCACGGGCTCGACCTGCACCGGGTGCTGCACCTGCCCGAGCTGCCAGAGGGCGCGGCCCGGCGCGGCGTCCGGCCCCAGGACCACGGCCTCGACGTGGCGCTCGACAACCGGCTCATCGAGCTGGCCGGTCCGGCGCTGCGCGACGGCACGCCGGTCCGGGTCGAGGTCGACGTGCGTAACGAGCACCGCAGCGTGGGCGCGATGCTCGGCGGCGAGGTGACCCGCCGGTTCGGCGGCACCGGGCTGCCCGACGACACCGTCGAGTTCCTGCTGCGGGGAACCGCCGGCCAGTCGTTCGGCGCGTTCCTGCCGCGCGGGGTGACGCTGCGCCTGCACGGCGACGCCAACGACTACGTCGGCAAGGGCCTGTCCGGTGGGCGGATCGTGGTCCGGCCGGACGCCGCCGCGCCGTTCGCCGGCGGCGACGCCGAGCCCGGCCACCGCGCCGAGGACCAGATCATCGCCGGCAACACCATCCTGTACGGCGCCACCGGCGGCGAGGTGTTCCTGCGCGGCCGGGTCGGGGAGCGGTTCGCGGTGCGCAACTCCGGCGCGGTGGCCGTGGTCGAGGGCCTCGGCGACCACGGCTGCGAGTACATGACCGGCGGCACGGTGGTGGTGCTCGGGCCGACCGGGCGCAACTTCGCCGCCGGCATGTCCGGTGGCACCGCGTTCGTGCACCGGCTGGACCGGCGGCGGATCAACGCCGAACTGGTCGACCTGTCGCCGCTGCGCGACGAGGAACGCGACCGCCTGCACGGGCTGGTCCAGCGGCACTTCGCCGAGACCGACTCGGCGGTGGCCGAGGCGTTGCTCAAGCGCTGGCCGGAGGCGGTGGAGGAGTTCACCGCCGTGGTGCCCCGGGACTACCGCCGGGTCATGGAGATCATGCGGGCCGCCGAAGCCGCCGGCCGCGACGTCGACGACGCGGTGATGAGTGCTCTCACCACACCTTCGACCGCGTCCGTGCCGCCCGCGCCGCGGGTGGTCGCCCAGGAGGTGGCCCGTGCCTGACCCGAACGGTTTCCTGCGCTACGACCGGCGGCTGCCCGCCCGCCGTCCGGTCCCGGTGCGGATCACGGACTGGCGGGAGGTCTACCCGCCGGCCGGCGAGGAGCTGATCCGCGAGCAGGCCACCCGGTGCATGGACTGCGGCATCCCGTTCTGCCACGACGGTTGCCCGCTGGGCAACCGCATCCCGGACTGGAACGACCTGGTCCGCACCGGCAACTGGGACGCCGCGGTGGAGTCGCTGCACGCCACCAACAACTTCCCCGAGTTCACCGGGCGGCTCTGCCCGGCGCCGTGCGAGGCGGCCTGCGTGCTCGGCCTGGGCGGCCAGCAGCCGGTCACCATCAAGCAGGTCGAGGTGGAGATCGCCGACGCTGCGGTGGCCCGGGGCGGGCTGCGTCCCCGGCCGGCGTCCGCGTCGACCGGCCGGTCGGTGGCGGTGGTCGGCTCCGGCCCGGCCGGCCTGGCCGCCGCGCAGCAGCTCGCCCGCGCCGGCCACACGGTCACCGTGTACGAGCGCGACGACGCCGTCGGCGGCCTGCTCCGCTACGGCATTCCCGACTTCAAGCTGGAGAAGCAGCACGTCGACCGCCGGGTGGCCCAGCTCACCGCCGAGGGGGTGCGCTTCCGTACCGGCGTCGACGTCGGCGTCGACGTGACCGCCGAGCAGCTCCGCGCCGAGCACGACGCGGTGGTGCTGGCCTGCGGCGCGTTGCAGGGCCGGGACACCCCGCAGACGCTGGGCCGGGCGCTGCGCGGCGTACACCAGGCGATGTCGCACCTGGTGGCCGCGAACCGGGTGGTGGCCGCCGCCGGCACCGGGCGGCCCGCGCTCGCCACGCTGCCGGACGGCACGCCGATCGACGCGGCCGGCAAGCACGTGGTGATCATCGGCGGTGGCGACACCGCCGCCGACTGCCTCGGCGTGGCCCACCGGCAGGGCGCGGCCGGCGTGCACCAGCTCGACCTCTACCCGCAGCCGCCGACCGAACGCGACGGCGCGCGGGACCCGTGGCCGACCTGGCCGTGGCTGCTGCGTTCCTACCCGGCGCACGAGGAGGGCGGCGAGCGGGTCTTCGCGGTGGCGGTGCAGGAGTTCGTGGACGACGGCACCGGGCAGGTCCGGGCCGTGCGGATCGCCGAGGTGACCGTGGAGAAGGTCGACGGCCGGCGCATCGTCACGCCACTGCCCGGTTCGGAGCGGGAGATCCCGGCCGATCTGGTGCTGCTGGCGATCGGCTTCGAGGGCACCGAGGAGCAGCCGCTGCTGGCCCAGTTCGGGGTGGCCCGCAACGCCCGGGGCGCGATCGACGCCCGCCCCGACTGGCAGGCCGCCGACGGTGTGTTCGTCGCCGGCGACATGCACCGGGGCGCGTCGCTGATCGTCTGGGCGATCGCCGAGGGGCGGGCCGCCGCCGCGGCCGTGCACGCGTACCTCGGCGGGGTGGGCAACCTGCCCGCCCCGGTCGACCCGGCCCGACAGCCCCTCGCCGCCCGCTGAGGTGTAAGGCGGGGCCCCCTCTTAACGCATTCGGTAGAGGAGGGGGCCCCGCTTAACACCCGGACCGGTCAGCGGGCGAGCAGCTCGTGCGCCGACCGGATCTTCGTCCAGGAGGCCGGCTGCGCCGGGGCCGCCGAGGTGCGCGCGACGGCGCCCAGCTCGGGTCGGCCGGCGGTGAACAGCCAGGTGGTGAACACCGCGTCGAGGTCCCGGCCGGAGATCCGCTCGGCGAGCGCCTGGAACTGCTCGATGGTGCCGTTGCCGTACTGCCGCTGGGCCGTCCAGGTGCGCAGGATCCGGAAGAACGCCGGGTCGCCGACGGCCAGCCGGATCTGGTGCAGCGCCATCGCGCCCCGGTCGTAGACCGCGTCGTCGAAGACCCGGTTCGCACCCGGGTCGCCGGGCAGCACCTGCCAGAACTCCGAGTCGGCCGGGTAGCTGTCGTAGGTGAAGTCGAACAGCTCCTGCGCGGTGCCCTCGTCCTGCTCCTCGGACCAGAGCCACTCGGCGTACGAGGCGAAGCCCTCGTTCAGCCAGATGTTGCGCCAGGCCGCCACCGACACCGAGTCGCCGAACCACTGGTGCGCGTTCTCGTGCACCACCACGTACGGGTTGGCGCCCCGGCGCCAGAAGCCCGGCCCGTAGACCGGTCGGGTCTGCGTCTCCAGCGCGAACCCGATGCCGTCGACCGGGCCGGCCACGCCGCCCTGCGCCTCGAACGGGTACGGGCCGAACACCCCGCTCTCCCAGTCGACGATCTCGGCGGTGCGTTCGATGCTGGCCCGGGCGGCCGGCAGGCGCTCGCCCAGCGTGGTGCTGTACGCGTTCACCACCGGCTGCCCGTTCGGCGCGGTGTCGGTGACGATGTCGTACTGCCCGATGGCGAGGAACGCCTGGTAGGTGGCGCCGGGCTTGACGCTGCGCCAGCTCCACCGGGTGCGGTTGCCGGCCTCGGGCAGCGGGTCGCGCGGCTGCACGCCGTTGCTGACCACTTCGAGGCCGGTCGGCACCGAGACGGAGATGTCCCAGGTGGCCTTGTCCTTCGGGTGGTCGTTGCTCGGGTACCACCACCAGGCCGACTCGGGCTCGTTCACGGCGAGCGCGCCGTCGGCGGTGCGGGTCCAGCCGGTGTAGCCGTAGACGGTGGTCTCCGACGGGACGCCGGCGTACTTCACCACGACGGTGAGCTGCTGGCCCCTGGCCAGCGGGCGGGCCGGCGTGACGACCAGCTCGTGGTCGCCGGCGCGGGCGAACCCGGCGGCCCAGCCGTTGACCCGGACCGACTCGACGGCCAGCGCGAAGTCGAGGTTGAACCGGGACAGGTCCTTGGTGGCGGTGGCCAGGATCGTGGTGGTGCCGCTGAGTCGGTCGGTGGCCGGTTCGTAGCGCAGCCGGATGTCGTAGTGGTCGACGTCGTAGCCGCCGTTGCCGTAGTCGGGGAAGTAGCTGTCGCCCAGCCCGGGGCTGCCCGGCGTGGGGGTGGCCGCCGAGACGTGCGGGCGGCCCCATCCGGTCGGGGCGGCCTGGCCGGGTGCGCCGGTCACGGTGGTGACGGCGGTGGTGAGGGTCAGGGCGGCGATCGCCGCCGAGAGTGCACGTGGCACGGGTGGGACTCCCTCCGTCGGGTGTACGCACCGCCAACCTAATCGACACATGTAAACGGGTCTGCCCCGAGCCGATGGCCGGGGCTATTCAAATAGTGTCGATGTTTCGATAGCATTACCGACTAGTAACAAGCACCCGTCCCCTCGACCACGCGCGCGGTCAACGGGCTCCACCACCCCTGTCCCGTGGAGGTCCCCCCATGCCCCGTCGCGTCCGTACCGTCTTCGCCGCGGTCCTGGCGGCCGTCCTCGGCGCCGTGCTGCTGCCCGGCGCCGCCCGTGCCGCCACCGTCAACTACGTCGCCCTCGGCGACTCCTACTCCTCCGGCGTCGGCGCCGGGCCGTACGACCTCTCCACCTGCCTGCGCAGCCAGAAGTCGTACGCCCCGCTCTGGGCCGCGGCGCACGCGGTCACCAGCTTCCGCTTCCCGGCCTGCGGTGGCGCGGTCACCGCGGACGTGCTGAACAACCAGGTCGGCCAGCTCAGCACCGCCACCACCCTGGTCACCATCACCATCGGCGGCAACGACGCCGGCTTCGCCGACGTGATGACCGGTTGCCGCTTCGGCAGCACGTCGAGCTGCGAGAACGCGGTGGCCGGGGCCAAGGCGTTCGCCACCGCGACGCTGCCCGCCCGGCTGGACGCCACCTACGCGGCGATCCGGGACCGGGCCCCGAACGCCCGGCTGGTGGTGCTCGGCTACCCGCGGCTGTTCGAGACCGGCTCCTGCGGCCTGCTCGCCATGAGCAGCTACAAGCGCACCATCCTCAACCAGGCCGCCGACGTGCTCAACGGCGTCACGGCCGACCGGGCCGGCGCGGCCGGGGCCACGTTCGTCGACGCGCGGCCGTTCTTCACCGGGCACGGGGTGTGCGCCGCCGACCCGTGGATCCGCGACGTCAGCGGCGTGATCGAGGCGTACCACCCGAACGCCAACGGCTACCGCTACGGCTACCTCGCCGCCCTCACCGCCGCCATCGGCTGAGGTGTAAGGAGGGGCCCCCTGTTAACGCATTCCGCATAGCAGGGGGCCCCTCTTAACAGGTCGCCGGCGGCCGGATCAGCGGCCCACCGGCGCCAGCCCGCCGACCGTCTGCGGCGGCGCGGTCGTGACGGCGGGAGCGCCGGATGTCACCTGCGGCGGCGCGGTCGTGACGGCGGGAGCGCCGGATGTCACCTGCGGCGGCGCGGTCGCTGCGGCGGGAGCGCCGGGCGTCACCTGTGACAGCGCGACCTCCGGCGTCGGCCCGGTGTGCCGCCGGGGCCGGGCGCGGCGCCCGGAGGGCACGGCGATCGCGGCCAGCGCGGCAGCGAGAGAGATGCCGGTGAGCAGCAGGAAGCCGGCGGTGAAACCGGCCTCCCGGGGCAGCCCGCTCGGCTGCGGGTTGGCGGTGATCACGGTGCTGGCCAGCGCCGCGCCGATCGCGCCGCCGATGGTACGGATGTTGGCGTTCATGCCGGTCGCCGCGCCGGTCTGCGAGGCCGGCACGTTTCCCACGATCAGGTTGGCCATCGAGGCGAACGCCAGCCCGATGCCGAGCCCGACCAGTCCGCCGGCCAGGGCGACCTGCCAGCGGGTGTCGTGCGCGGCGGTGAGCATCGCCGCGGCGGCCACGTTGAACACCGCGCCGGTGCACAGTTGCGCCTTGGCGCTGAACCGGGACTCCAACCGCCCGGCCAGCAGGCCGGCGGCGAACATGCCGACCAGCATGGGCAGCATGAGCAGCCCGGCCTGGGTGATGCTGGCGCCGAAGCCGTAGCCGGCGCTGGTCGGGATCTGCGTGAACTGCGGCAGGAAGGCGTATACGGCGAACATCGAGGCGCCGTAGAGCAGCGCCACCAGGTTGGTGGTCCAGACCGCCGGCAGCCGCATCATCCGCAGGTCGATCAGCGGGTTCGCGGCCCGGGCCTCGACCGCCAGCCAGACGGTCAGCAGCACCGCGGCCACGATCAGCAGCCCGGTCACCCGGCCGGAGGCCCAGCCCCAGGCGGCGCCCTTGCTGACCGGCAGCAGCAGCGCCACCAGCCAGCCGGAGAGCAGGACGGCGCTGAGCCAGTTGATCCGCCCCGGGGTGCGTACCGGCGAGCGGGGCACGAACCGGTGCGCGGCCAGCGCGGTCAGGCCGACCACGACCAGCGGGATCCAGAACAGCCAGCGGTAGCCCAGCGCGGCCACGATCGGCCCGGCGAGCACGACGCCCAGGCCGCCGCCGACGGCCACCACCGCCGAGATCGACGCGACCGCCGAGCTGACTCGGGCGGCGGGGAACTCGTCGCGGATGATGCCGAACGACAGCGGGAAGACGGCGCCGCCGATGCCCTGGACCACCCGGGCGGCGATCAGCACGCCGATGTTCGGCGCGACGGCCGCCACCAGGCAGCCCAGCGCGAGCGCGGCGAGCGAGACGACGAGCATCCGTTCCTTGCCGACCATGTCGCCGACCCGGCCGAGGATCGGCGTGAAGATCGACGCGGAGAGCAGGTAGGCGGTCAGCACCCAGGTCACCGTGTTCGGCGACGTGTGCAGGTCGTGCTGGATGGTGGGCAGCACCGGGGTGATCAGCGACTGGAGCATCGCGAAGAAGCCGGTGCCGGCCGCGAGGACGAGGAACGTCATCCGGCGCGAGCCGCGCCGGAAGGTGTCGATCATGTGGGAGAACTCCCGTTCGGTACGAGTCGGTGGCCGCTCGCGCGCTGGGCGGTGATGGCGGCGCGTCGGGCCGGGGCCCGCCGGAGTACGCTATCCGGAGGGGTGCCTCCACCAACGTAATGGAGGGGTGCCTCCGTTTGCAAGACGGAAGGAGTGACAGGCGTCATGTCCAGCGCCGACCAGTCGACCGAGGTCTTCGCGCGCCGCCCCAAGCGGGCCGACGCCCGGCGCAACTACGACGCCCTGATCGCCGCCGCCCGCGACGTGTTCGGCGAGCGCGGCGCCGGCGCGTCGCTGGAGCAGATCGCCCGCCGCGCCGGCGTCGGCATCGGCACGCTCTACCGCAACTTCCCGCAGCGGCGTGACCTGTTCGAGGCGGTCTACGTCGAGGAGGTGCGCGCGCTCAGCGCCTCCGCCGCCGACCTCGCCGACCTGGACCCGTGGGACGCCCTGGTCGGCTGGCTGCACCGGTTCGTCGCCTACGTCGGCGCGAAGCGGGCGCTGGCCGAGGAACTGGTGCACGACTCCGACGTGTTCCGGAGTTGCCGCACCGAGATCTACGCGGCCGGTGAGCCGCTGCTGCGCCGCGCCCAGGCCGCCGGGGCGGCCCGCCCCGACGCCGACTTCGACGACGTGGTGCGCCTGATCAGCGGCCTCGCCGCGTACCAGTTCCCGGACCCGGCACAGCGCGACCGCGTGCTGGCCATCGCCCTGGACGGCCTGCGCCCGCCGCCGCGCTAGCTGCGGGTGTTAACCGGGGCCCCCTCCTATGCCTCAGGCGTTAAGAAGGGCCCCCTCCTTGCATCCCAGGGCGGTTGCGTGGGGAGTCGACAATGGTGCGACACTCGCCGTCACCTGGAGGTGACCATGCGCGAACCGGTGACCCGGCCGCGGCCTGCCCGCGAGCAGCTCCCGGCCGGCGGTCTGGAGTTGCTCACCCTGCTGGCCCGGCTGCTGCGCCGGCCGCGTCGCGGGGACCGCCGACTCCCGCTGCTCTGGCTGCTCCGGCCGGCCGACGACGGCGCGGTGGCCGGCCTGCTGCGCCGCTTCGCCGGTCGGGGCGCCGGGCGTCGGGTGCCGCACGCGGTGCTGGACCTGACCGACCGGCCGCCCACCGACGACGTCGCGACCGCGCTGCGCGAGCTGCACCGGCAGCTCTCGCTGGAGGCGTTCGGCGCGCCCCGGCTGCGGTTCCGGCACTATCCGCTCGCCGACTGGCTGATGCAGCAGACGCTCACGGTCGACGTGGACGCCGCGGACAGCGGCCGGGCCTCGCTGGTGCGCCGGCTGCGGGACTGGCGGGGGAGACGCGTCGGCGTCGGCGAGGACCCGCAGGTGGGCGGCGGCTCCGGGCTCGGCACCGCGCTCCAGGTGCTGCTCTGGCTGTTGCGCCGGGCGGTGCCCAGCGTGGTGTTCCGGATCGCGGTCTCCGGCCGGGTGCCAGTGGTCGGCCGGCAGTACCGCTGGTTCATGCGCCAGCAGTACCTCGCGCCCCGGCAGTCGGTGACGTTCCTCGGCTTCGCCGAGCGGCTCACCGCCGGCTGGCGCGACGGCGAACACCCCGCGCAGGTGGAGAAGCTGCTGCTGCACGCGTTCCTGGAGGACCTGCGGCTGGCCTACCGCCGGCGGTTCTGGCGACCGGGGGACTGGCGGCGCACCGCCTACCCGGTGGTGCTGCTCGACGGCGTCCGCCCGGACAACGTCGGGCACACGCTGGTCCGGATCTTCGGCGAGGTCCGCAACGAGACCGGCCGCAACGACCCGCTGCTGGTGGTCGCCGTCGCCACCGACCCGCCGCCGGAACCGGCCGCGTCCCGGCCGGTGGCGCAGGCCGAGGAGGCGTACGAGGACTGGGCCGAGGTGCTGCCGGAACGTCGCCGGCTGCGGCGTACCGGCGCCTGGCTGCTGGTGCTGACGGCGGAGGAGGACGCTGCCGGCGTACCCCATGGGGTTGCCCCGCCGGCGCTGGTGGCGCCGGACCCGCCCTGGTGGGCACGGCGGTTCCTGCCGGCGGCGGTGGCCGTGGTGCTGCTCGCCGGCGTGGGCGTCTGGGCGCACGGGCGGTGGGCGTCGGACTGCCGGCCCTGGCCCACCGACCGGGTGAGCGTGCGCCTGGTGGGCGGCGAGTGCGTCGGCTACAGCGACACCGCCGGGCAGGTCTTCAACAGTGAGCCCGGCCAGGACCGGCTGCGCGCGGTGCAGCGGCGCATCTTCGCGCAGAACCGGGCCACCGAGGAGGTGTGGCGGCGCAGCGAGCACCGCCGTCCCTACCTGACGCTCGTCTACCTGGGCAGCCTCACCGGCAACCGGACGCGTGCGGACGAGGAGTCCTACGTCTCCGAGCGGGAGGAGCTGGAGGGCATGGCCACCGCCCAGTACGCGCTGCTGAAGGAGTCGGCGGCGGCCGACGACGCGGCGCTGCTGCACATCGTGGTGGCCAACGCCGGCCGGCAGATGCGGCACGCCGACGACGCGGTACGCATGCTGGAAGGGCTGGCCCGCGACGACCCGACCGTGCTCGGCGTGGTCGGGTTGGTGGACAGCCGCGCCAGCACCGCGGCGGCGCTGCGGGAACTCAACCGGGTCGGCCTGCCGGTGCTCGCGCCCACGCTGTCCGCCGACCGGATGGACGAGAACTCCAGCCTCTACCTGGCCATGTCCGCGCCCAACCGGGAGCAGGCCACCATGGTCGAGGCGTACGCCCGGCAGGTGCTGCGGGTGCGGGAGGCGCACGTCTACTGGACCACCGGCGAGCGCAGTTCGCTCACCGACGACCTCTACGTCGCCACGCTCGTCGGCGGCCTGCGGGAACGGTTCGGCACCCGACTGACCCGGCTCGACGAGTGGAGCAGCGGCCGACGGCTGACCCAGGAGTGCGGCTACCCCGGCATGCTCTTCTTCGCCGGCCGCTGGTCGGAGTTCGACGGCTTCCTGCGGGCGCTGAAGGAATGCGGCGCGGACCCGCCCCGGCACCTGGTCACCGACGACTCGGTGAACCGCTACATGGCGAATGCGGGGCTGCGGGCCAGCGCGCCGGGCAACCTGCCGGTCACGTACGTGTCGAAGGCGTCGTTGGCCACGTGCACCGCGCTACGGGCCGCGCAGGCCGCCCGCGACGACGCCCGGGGCAGTTTCCTCACCTGGATCGGCGCGGACGACCTGCTCGACCCGCCACGCTGCCGCGCCGGGACCGGCCCGCCGGTCGGCGAGCGGGTCAGCCTCGCCTACGACGCCGCGATGATGATGGTGCGCGCGCTGGAGAGTCTCGCCGCCCGGCTGCGGCACGCCGACACCGGCCGCCGCTGGGAGCCGCGGGCGGTGAACCCGGTCGGCGTGCACGCCGAGGTGCTGCGCCAGAACGCCGCCGGCGGCTACCCGGGGGTCAGCGGCCTGATCCGGTACGCGCCGGACGCCGGCGAGCCGCTCGCCAAGCGCTTGGCGCTGCTGACCGTGGCGAAGGTGCCCGACGTCGGAGCCGCCCCGGTCGAGGTCTTCCACTGCGGCGTCGCCGACGCCGGCCCCGACCCCGGCTGCCGCACGGCGGCGGCCCCAGGGGTCAGGTGAATTACTGTGCGTAACGGCTCTGGTTGGTGGATGACGTTTTCGCCCACGGAAGGTTGGAACGCGGGATGACGAATGAGCACGATGGTGGGGAACTCGACGGCTTCCACGTCGGGGAACTGCCGGGCGGGATCGGCGACGCGGTGTCGGACTTCGGCTCCGAATGGGACGACGTCAGCTTCGCCAGCCGGGTCTGGGAGCGCCAGGTCGACGACGGCTACCGCGTCGACCTGCGGGTGCACGTGCTCCGGGGCGAGCGTCTCGCCGATCTGGACGCGGTCCGCGAGTTCCTCTCCGACTACCTGGAGCGCGACCCGGACACCTGGGAGCTTGCCGACTTCGCCCACCCGGACGGGCCCGGCCTGATCGGTGCGGCAGAGGCGTTCTGGCTCGCCGGGCCCGGAGTCGCCGTGACCGTGCTTGTGGATCCGGAGGTGGTGGACGCCGACGCGCTCCGGTCGATCGCGGTCGGCGTGGTCAGCAGCGCCCGATGAACAGGTGAACACATCTCGTCGACTGCTACCTGCCGGGCAAGGACGGTGCCGAGCGGGTGGAGACCGAGCGGTTCCGCGCATTCTCCTACGACGAGCTGATCGCCCGGGACCGAGGCCGCATCGGGCTCGGGAGACGTTTCGATCCCGGTTGTCGGCGTGCGGACGTGGCTCGTCCGACAGACAGGTGCACCGACCGAGCCCGTCCGGGAACACAGACGGCGACCCCGTCGAGACGGGGCGGTGCGATGGCGCTCGGGAATGGCCGCCATACAATCGCGGTAAGGCGGAGCGCCAAGCCGAGATTCCGGCACCGGTGTGGGGGAGGGGCCAGGTTGTTCGGCAGGATGTTTGACGCGATGATCGGCAGGATCATCGGTTCGACGAACAACCTCAGCGGTCAGATGGACCAGCTCAGGCCCGACCTGAGTCGGGAATCGCTCGGCGTCGGGCCCGACTTCCCCGGGATCGCCCCGAACCCGCTGATGAGCAGTGATGCGCGGAAGCGCAATGCGGAACTGCGTACGGGGGCACTTGCGCTCGGCGTTCTCGTCGACTGGCGGGAGGTGAACAGCAACCCTCGCGTGGTCCTGATGTTTGACGTGGAGACCGCCGACGGCATCTCGTTCCGCGGTGTCGCAGACGAAGGCCTCACGATCACCGAGCTCACCCGACTCGCCCCAGGGCAGACGTTGCCCGTGCGCTACCGGCCGGCCGTCATGGACCACTACGTCGCCCTTGCCCGGGACGCGGACCCTGCCCACGTGCAGCAACTCTCTGACGAGATCGCGCGCCGCAAGCGGACCTGATCCGAAGTCATTGAGCGTTCTTCAACTGGTTGTGCTGGTGGGGATGGTTGTCCAACAGATCGTCGAACCACCTCGCTGACCTGATCCACGCCCACCGCCAGCAGCATGAGCGTGCCGTTGGTCTGCTCCACCACCCACCGCCGCTTCACCGGCACGAAGCCGGCCGGGGGTGTGCGCCAGGACCCGGTCCGGCAGCTGCACGCCGATGGCGTGGTCGGTGACCGACGCCGCGGTGATCACGACCGCGATGATCAACCGCAGAGCCTCCACGGCCAGGCCCCGCTTACGCCGGTGCCCAACCGACGAACCGCGCGAACAGCGCCTGCGGGCTCGGCGCCTCGTCAGGGTTGAGGCGGTGCAGCTCTTGGGCCGCGTCGTAAAGCTGCCCGCACAGGTAGACCGCCAGGGAGAGGCGGTCACCCGCGTACTCGGCCAGCAGGGCGAGCCGAGCCTCCGCGCACGGCCACGGGTGCGCGCAGCGCCTGCAGATCCAGAGCGGGCGCATGGGTAGATGCGGGCGGGTGCTGGTGCTCATGCCGGCACCCGCAGCCGGGCAGCGGTCGGGGTGCTTCGGCTGAGGGCAGGGCGTTCGCTGACCGTGGCGTTCAGCCAGCGCAGCCCGATTGGCTGCACGAACAGCTCGCGCTTGGCGACCGCATCGCCGTTACCGTCCAACTCGTACACCTCGATCCAGGTCCAACCGTCGAACGTCTGGCGGTCGGTGATCTCCCGAATGACGCGCACGGTGATCGGGCGACAGAACTGCACACTCGCCGCACGGTCGAGGCGCAGCAGGTCTCCCGTCCGGATCGGACGGGCGCTCATCGCGGCTCGTCGGGGCCGGTCGCGGCGGCCTTGACCAGGCGCGCGTAGACCACCTCCAGGCACGGGTAGTCCTCGCCGCAGCCGCACACCCAGCGGACGACCCGGCGCGGCGGGTGCGCGAAAAGGATGTCGTCGGCGTCCTCGACGTCCTGCGTCGAGACGAAGGATTCACCTGGGGACTCGTTGTCGGTGCGCTCGCCCATCGGGCCTCCCGTCGGGGTGCGACGTGCGGGGGACAGGTACGCACGCTCGGCCGTCCGGGGGATTGGCCGGCCGAGCGCTCTGCGCGGTGGGAACGGACCAACTCCGGGCTTGCAGACCTGGGAGCCGGCCATGCATGAGCTTATATAACAGGCTTTGACGTGGCAAGCGTTGAACCGAACATTGCTTGCTATACAAAGTTTCACGTGATCAAATGGCGGGGCAGACCTGGGAGTTGTCCATGCCCGCCAAAGCGAAGTGGGCGCAGATCGCCGACGGCATCCGCGCCGAGATCCAGTCCGGCGCGCTTGCGCCGGGCGACAAGCTGCCATCGACCACCGAGCTGTGCCGTCAGCACGGTGTGTCGGCCATTGTGGTGCGCCAAGCGATCAATGCCCTCAAGGTCGAAGGCTTACTCGAAGGCGTGGGTGGCGTAGGCGTGTTCGTCGCCGAACACCCTGAATCACGGTGAGGTATGAGATCTTGGAAGCGGAGGGCCCTCATGGGGGCCGTAATCTTCCAAGATCTGCGGCTGAGGCGACCGCATGGGCGGGATCGTGCCGCCGGTACAACGGCTGTGGGAATCTGCGGTCTGGATCGGCGCGGCGTCGCGGAGCCCGGCTGCCGCTTGGCCACTGGCCGCAAGCTTGTCTGAACAGGCTGGCTCTCGGAGCTGATCGTCGGCGTGTGGCGCAGGTTCCCCCGAGTGGAGAACTTGGTTGGCATCGCAGGCGTGAGCAGGTCGGGTCGCAGGAAGTCGTTCGTGCTGCCGCTGGACGTCGCGGAGCGCTTGGAGCGTGAACCGAACGCGACTGAGTACATCGTCGGCATCGTGCGAGCGCGGATGCGAGCCGAGGATCTCGATGCTGAACTGGCCAAGCGTGGGCTGACCGTCTCCGATCATGGTCGAGCACGCGCACGCGCACAGCGCGCGCAGGTGGAGCAGGAGTGGCCGCCCGGCCGTCGGAAGGCGGTGCGCGAGCGATCGCGCCGCGCGGCGCAGGACGCGTGGCGCGTCTTCGGTGACGCACTCGATCGTCCGGCTCGGGATGTGCCGGGGTTGCGGGAACCACTGAGCACGCCACCTGTGCTCGAACCGCAGACCGACGTTCTCCACGAGTGAGGCAGCAACCCGGAAGAACGCTAGATCTTGGAAGCGGAAGGCCCCTCCGGGGGCCATTTTCTTCCAAGATCGCCAAGATCGCCAAGATCGCCCGCGCCGCCAGTCGTCATCCGGGCCAGCCGGCGGCTTGGAGGGCAGCCCGTAACTGGTTGATCACCGCTTGCGGATCGTCGCGCAGGGCCCAGGAGGGGAACCGGAGGATGCGGTCGCCCTCGACCCAGAGGTCGTTCTGCCGGCGCATGTCCGCCCAGGCGTGTGCCGGGTCGAGATGCTGCCCGCCGTCCACCTCGACGTGCACCCGCCACTCGTCGAAGTAGGCGTCGAGGTAGCGTCTCCGGCCCGCGGCGTCGCGCCGGACCACCTGACGGCTCGGTTCGGGCAGGCCGGCGCGACGCACGAGGTCGAGCAGGTTCAACTCGCCCAGCGAATGCGCGCCGCCGGCCGCATCCGTGGCGGTGGACAGGAGGAGCCGTCGGCGGCGGACTCGTGGCATCCGACCCAGCACCTCGTGCAGGTCGTCACCGCCCACCAACCGCTGCTGGAACGCCGCCGCGACGATCGCCCGGGCCTGCGCGTCGGTAGGCGCCCACTGAGCGGCGTCGATCACCGAGCGCGCAGCCGTCGTCCGGGGAGGCTGGCCGACCCGCACCACATCCTCGTCGGGTAGATGGCTGGTCCGGTGTGCGCGCACCCCGGCCGGCAGCGGAGCACGACGGCAGGTGGCGGGCAGGAGCAGATGGACGACGCGGTCCGGAAACCCCCCAAGGCCACCCGCCTGGGCGGCGGTGATGCCGCCGAGCAGCGCGGACGGTCCGGCGGCCAGCACCGCGATCCACCGGCGCTGGGCGGTACCCACAGGGCCGTTGTGCGCGACGAGAACCGCACGGTGCGCCTGACGCCATCGACCGGTGGCCACCCGATGCCGGATCGCCTTGCGGGTGAGGTGCGCCTGCGCTTGTTTGAGGCTGAGCACGTCGTCCTGACGGAACAACAACCAGGTCAACTCGTCCGCGTCGTCCGACGGCAGCGCCCGCCCCATCCCCGCCCAGGAGTTCCCCACCCGCCCAAGGTTGCCGCCCCCAGGACCCGCCGCGCGCCCCCTGTGGACAACGCTCGTAGATCTTGGAAGAAAACGGCCCCGGGAGGGGCCGATTCCTTCCAAGATCCGCAACTTCAGCGGTGGGCGTTGCTGGGGCGGCCCCACGGGCCGGTGATGGCGAAGACGTAGCCGGGGGTCTGGATGTTGGCGAACAGGATCTTCCCGTCCGCGCTGAACGTCGGCCCGGTGAACTCGCTGTCGTTCAACTCGTTGCGGGCCAGCGCGTACGCCTTGCCCTGCTCGGTGACGCCGACCAGGTGCGACACGCCCTCGCCGTCCTCGGCCAGGATCACCCCGCCGTACGGGGAGACGGTGATGTTGTCCGGCCCGTCGTAGTTGCCGGTGTCGGCCTCCGGGTCGGTGTTCACGCCGAAGATGGTCTTCAGCGTGACGGTCTGTCGGCGCGGGTCGTAGAACCAGACCTGACCGTCGTGCTCGTTGACGCTGCCGTCGTCGTGGCGGGCGTAGCTGGCCACGAAGTACGCGCCGCCGTCGCCCCACCAGGCGCCCTCCAGCTTGCGGCTGCGGGTCACCTCGTCGTCGGTGAACTGCTTGCGCACCGACACGGTGCGGGCGTCCCGGTCCGGCACCTCCACCCAGTCCACCTGGTAGCGGGTACCCGGCGTGGTGGCCTCGGACAGGTCGGCCACGTGTCCGTCGCCGCGCCGGCACCGCATCGCCTCCAGGGTGCCGGCGGTGGCGCCGTCCGGCCGCTGGGCGAGCGCCCGCAGCGCGCCCTTGCCGGCCCGGAAGCCGGGCGGCGGCGTCCACCGGAAGTAGAGCCCGTTGGGGCCGCTGGCGTCCTCGGTCAGGTAGATCGAGTGGGTGTACGGGTCGACCGCCACCGCCTCGTGGGAGTAGCGGCCCAGGAACGTCAGCGCCACCGGGTCGGTGTTGGCGGACCGGTCGTGCGGGTCGACCTCGAAGACGTACCCGTGGTCCTTGAGGAACTGACCGCCGGCCCGCTGCTCGGTCTCCTCGCAGGTCAGCCAGGTGCCCCACGGCGTGATGCCGCCGGCGCAGTTGTTGTGCGTGCCGGCCACGCTGACGTACTCGCGCAGCCGCCGGCCGTGCTTGTCCACCTCGATGGTGGTGGTGCCGCCGCGGGCGCCCGGGTCGTAGGTGAGGCCGGGCAGCGCCGGCACCGGGTAGGGCTCGCTGCCACCGATCTCGTGGTTGTTGACCAGCACCGAGCCGCGCGGGCCGCGGAAGCAGCCGGTGCCGTCGGCGTCGCTCGGGGTCGGCTGCCCCGACTCCAGCAGCGTCGCGCCGGCCTGGGCGACGACGGTGTACGAGAAGCCGGGCGGCAGCGCCAGCAGGCCGGCCGGGTCCGGCACCAGGTCGCCGTAGCCGACAGCGGGCCGGCACGCGGCGCGGGCCGCCGCCGGCCCGGCGATGGCGTCCAGGTTGCCGGCCACCACGATGCCGAGGCCGCCGGCCGCGCCGCCCAGCAGCGACCGCCGGGAGAGGGGTGAATTGGAGGTCACGTCGTCGCCTTCCTGTGCAGTCGAGGTTGCACTGGCAGGCAAGTCGGGTCGCGGGAACGGCGGGCGGCGGGCCCGTCGGCGGTGGGGTGAACAGTGGACGAATCCCGGGTGCCGAGCGCCCCGTGCTCCGATGGCGGGCGTCCGTTAGGGTTCCCTCGATCGCAGACGGCGTCGGAGGGCGGACGGTGAACAGGTTCGCGGCGGCGTACCGGCAGGCGGTCGAGCGGCACCGGGCGGCGCGGCGCCACTGGGCGACCGCCGGGCGGCTGCTGGGGGCGGCCGGGCCGGCCCCGGTCGGCAGCCCGGAGCTGGTCGCCCGACTGGCCCGCCTGGGTGGGGAGCTGGCCGCCGCGGTGCCCGGCACCGCCCGCGTCGCGACCCACCCCGTGCCGGTACGCCTCGGCGAGGCGACCACCGTCGACGGCGTGTTCCCGGTGCTGGTGCCGGTGGGGGCCGGCGCCCACCTGGCGGTCGACGTGGACGCCCGCGACCCGCGCGTCGGCGAGCTGCTGCGCGCCGTGGTGGTCCGGCTGCTCACCGCCGCCCCGGCCGGCGCGGTCCGGGTGGTCGGCATCGACCAGGCCGCGTTCGGGGCGGCGTTCCTGCCGCTGCGCCCGCTGCACGACGCCGGGGTGCTCGGCGCGGCGGCGACCACCGAGGCGGAGACGGCCGCGCTGCTGGACGCCGCGGAACGACACGCGCGTACCGCCCAGCGGGCCGACCCGGAGGACCGGGAGCTGCTCGTCGTGGTCGCCGCGTCGACGCTGCCGGCCCGGGAGCTGGCCCGGCTGGCCGCGCTCACCCACGCCGGCCCGGCCGCGGCGGTCTGCGTGCTGCTGGCCGGCTACGCAGCGGCCGGTCCGGGCGTGTCCGTGCCGCCGCTGGGGGCCACCACCCAGCTCCGGGTCACCGAGCGCTACACGCTCGTCGGTGACCCGCCGGGCCGCCCGTTCAGCGTCGACGGCAGCGGGCTGGCCGCGCCGGTGGTGCTCGACAACGACCCGTCGCACGCGGTGGTGACCGCGTTGGCCCGCCGGCTCGCCGAGGCCGCCGACGACAGCTCCGCCGTCACGTTCGCCGACCTGCTCCCGCCGCGGCGGTGGGCCGAGTCGGCCGGCGCCGGCCTGCGCACGGTGCTCGGCCGGGCCGGGAAGAAGCCGCTGACCGTCGCGTTCGACGACGCCACGCCGCACTGGCTGGTCGGGGGCCGCACCGGCGCCGGCAAGACGGTGCTGCTGCTCGACGTGCTCTACGGGCTGGCCGCCCGCTACTCCCCGGCCGAGCTGCGGCTGATGCTGCTCGACTTCAAGGAGGGTGTCAGCTTCACCGAGTTCGTGCCGACCCCGCGCGACGAGTCCTGGCTGCCGCACGCCCGGGCGGTCGGCATCGAGTCCGACCGGGAGTACGGCGTGGCCGTGCTCCGGGAGCTGCGCGCCGAGCTGACCCGGCGTGCCGAGCTGCTGAAGCGCCACGGCGTCAGCCGCCTCGCCGACCTGCCGCCGAACGCCCGCCCGCCCCGCGTCGTCACCGTCGTGGACGAGTTCCACGTGCTGTTCGCCGGCAACGACGCGCTGGCCCGGCAGGCCGTCGACCTGATCGAGGAACTGGCCCGTAAGGGCCGCTCGTACGGCCTGCACCTGGTGCTGGCCAGCCAGAGCACCACCGGCATCGAGGCCCTGTACGGCCGGGCGGAGGCCATCTTCGGCCAGTTCCCGCTGCGCATCGCGTTGCCCGGTGGGGACGCCGTGCTGGACCCGCGCAACGACGCCGCGCGGGGGCTCACGGTCGGCGCCGCCGTGGTGAACACCGCCGCCGGCGCGCCCGGTGCGGACATCGAGGTGGACTTCCCGGACGCGCACGCCGCCGCGGCCGACCTCGCGGCGCTGCGCCACGAGCTGCACGCGGCCCGCCCGGAGGGCTCCCCGCCGCCGGCGGTGTTCCGCGGCCACGAGACACCCCGGCTCACCGACGATCCGGCGTGGGCGGCGCTGACACCCGGCGCCGACCCGCCGTACGCGCTCCTCGGCCGTGTGGTGGACGTCGCCGGCAGCCCGGCCGGCTTCTCCCTCGACGCGAGCCCGGGCCGGCACCTGGCCGTGGTGGGCACCGCCGCGGCCGGTGCGGAGGTGCTCCGCTCGGCCGTCCTGGCGCTGGCCCGGCAGCACGCGCCGGGCGCCGCCCGGTTCCTGTTCGCGCCGTTGGCGCCGGGCACCACCGACCTCGCCGACGACCTGGCGATGACGCTGGCCGCCGCCGGTCACCCGGTCCGCCGGCTGGACGCCGACGCGCTGCGCGCGCTCCTCGCCGAGCTGACCGGCGACGCCTCCGGGCCGGCGCGCACCTACCTGACGGTGTTCGGGATGGACGCCGCCGCCGGCACGCTGGCCGCCACCGACCCGGGCACGTTCCGTTCCGGGCACGACGACCTGCGCGCGGTGCTGCGGCACGGTCCGGCGCGCGGCGTGCACGTGCTCGGCTGGTGGCGGGGGCTGCGCCGGCTCGCCGACGACCTCGGCGGCAGCGGGCACCGCGACGACGTGACCGGGCTGGTCGCGTTGAACGTGCCGGCCGCCGACCTCGGTCTGCACCTCGGCGTGCACGACCTCGCCTACCAGCCGCGCGACGGCCGCGCCCTGCTGGTCGACCGGCACGAGCACCGGACCGCCCTGATCGTGCCGTTCGCCCCCGAGAGCGACAACCCATGAGTGGATTCGACGAGTACGCGGCCCTGATCCGGGAGCTGTCCACCCGGCAGCGGGGCGGGGAGCGGGCCATCGCCGCCGAGGCGGAGCGCCGGCGCGGCCTCCAGGCCGGGGTGGACGGGGTCGGGCGGCGGCTGGCCGCGCAGGGGGAGCGCCTGGACCGGCTCGGGCAGGCGGTCGGCGTACCGATGGGGTCGGTTCCGGACGCGGCGGCCGGTGCGCCCGCGGGGCCGGGAAGCGACCCGGCGGCGGAGCTGGCGGCGGCCGGGCGGCTGGCCGACGAGGCGGACCGGCACGGCCAGGAGGCGGAGGCGTTGGCGCGGCGACCGGTGCTGCTGCCCACCTGGTCCGCGCCGGCCCGGGCGGTCGCGGTGTACGCCGGGTGCGCGCTTGTCGGCTCGGTGTTCATGCTGATCGCGCTGCTCGGTTCGCCGTTGCCGGTGTCCGGGATGGACCTGGTGGCGGCGCTGTCCTGCGCCGGCGTGCCGTTGCTGTCGTTCGTGGCCGGTCAGGTCGTGCTGGCCCGTTGGGGCCGCCCCGCGCTGCCCGACCCCGAGGCCCCCGCCGGCCGGTACGCGCCGATGGGCTTCGTGATCTGCGCCCTGGTCTCCCCGTCCCTGTTCTGCCTCTACCTGATCCTCTTCCGCCTCCTCCGCTGAGCCCTCGGCGATCTTGCGGTTGCGGCCCGGATGATGCGGCTTGTGCGGCTTCTGTCGGGGCGGCAAGTGCAAGATCGCGGAGGTGGGTAGGGCGGTAGGGTTGGTGGGGACGGACGGGTGGGAGGGGGAGGGCTTGTGAGTGCGGCTGAGGTCATTGCCAGGCTGGCGGCGGCGGCCCGGAAGCTGGACGAGGCGAAGGCCCGTACGGCCGCTGCCGCGCAGGACGCGGCCGAGGCGCGGGCGCTGGTGGCCGGCGCGCTGGAGGGCGCCACGGCCGGTCCGCTGATCGGGGTGATCGACGCCTACCGGCAGGCGCTCGCCCAGGCCGCGCAGGGCGGCGAGCCGGCCCGCCAGCACGTGCAGGAGACCATCGCGAAGGTCCAGGCGCTGGGGAACTGACCGACCGGGCGTCACTCGTCGGTCAGCAGCAGCCAGTCGTCGTCGCGGCGGGTGACGGCGGTGCCGGGCGGCCAGACGTGGCTGACCGACGTCGAGGCCCGGGCCTGGTCGACCAGGAAGAGCCGGACCAGGGTGGCGCCCTCGAAGCGGGCCCGCCCGTGGAACACGGCCCGGCCGAAGTTGGCCGCGCCCTCGAAGCGGGCGCCCTCGAACCACGCCTCCGCGCCGAACTCGGTCCACCGGAACAACGCCATGTCGGCGAAGCGCGCCCGGTGGAAGCCGGCGTACCCGGCGAACGTGGTGTGCTCCATGGACACCCCGCCGAGGAAGACCGTTTCCCGGAAACTGGCGCTGTCGGTGAACCTGGCCCGGTCGAAGCTGATCGGCTGCCGCACCGTGGCGTCCCGGAACGAGACCGGTCCGAGGCTCGCGCCCCGGCAGGACAGCTCGCCGCCGAGGTCGGCCCGGTCGAAGCTCACCCGACCGGTGAGGCGGGCGTCGTCGAGGACGATCTCGGCGTCGCCGGTGAGGTCGTCGAGGACGACGTCGGCGAACTCGGCGGTCAGCCGCAGCCGGCCGTGCGTGACCGCGCCGGCGAAGCTGGTGGTGCCGGTGCAGACCGCGCCGGTGAGGTCGAGGTCCACGAGCGTGCAGCCGGCGGCGTCGAAGTTGTCCAGCCGGGCGCCGGTCAGGTCCAGCGCGATGCCCGGCCACCAGTCGTCCTGGTCCGCGCGCAGGTGCCGGGTGAGCATCCGTTGCGCGGTACGCCGCACCTCGGTCTCGCGCCTGTCGTCGGGCGCCGGCATCCGCAGGTACGCGCAGATCACCGCCACGGTTGTCGGGCGCTGCGCCGGGTTGTCCTGACCGAGCCGTTCCAGGGCGTGCAGGCCGCCGAGGCGGACCGCCGGGTGGTCGCTGCCGATCAGCTCGATGGCCCGGACGTACAGCTCGGTGAGCCGCCGTTCGGCGGCGTCGTGCTCGGCGGCGGTCGCCTGCCGGTCCTGGTGGCGGGCGGCGGTCTCGGCGACCACCTCGGCGTGCGCCTGCACCCGGTCGCGGTGCGTCTGGTCGCGGGCGGCGACCGCCTCCTGGTGCCGCTGGCCGCGTTCGCTGATCCACTGTCGACGGGCGGCGAACAGCAGCGCCACCCCGCCGCCGGTGCCGGCGACCACGGTGAGGCCGGTGCGGATGGCGTCGACGCGCAGCGTGGCCCGGGTGTCGGGTTGGCCGGCCCGGTCGGCCTCGGCGAGCAGCCAGTCCAGCACCAGCCAGCCGAGCAGCACGGCCAGCAACAGCCCGAGCAGCGCCGACCACCAGGGCATCACCCGCAGTGGCTTCTCCGGCGGCGGTGGTGGGGTGGACACGGCGCCCAGCATGCCATCGCGGTCCCGGGCGGTGGGGGGCGACGGCCCCGTCCCGAATGCCGGTTCGTGCGCCAGGTGGAACAACTGGTTACCGGCGCGTAACTTTTCATTGACGTGTGTGAAATCAGACACGCATCATCGTTCCCACGATCGATCGGACCCCACCCGCCCCGCCCGGTTCCCGCCGGGTGCCCCTCCCATCGGAGGTGCAGCCCATGCTGCTCCGAACGATCCTGGCCGCCACCGTCGCCGCCACCGCGCTGCTCGTCCCGGCCACCGCCGCTCAGGCCGCCGCGCCGAGCCCGGCCACCGAAGCCGCCGCCGCCCCGGCCAGCACCGTCACCGCCGCCGAACGGGCCGCCGCCGCGGCGGCCGACCCGGTGATCGTGGTCGGCGGCCTGATCGGCGTCTCCATCGCGTACGAGCCGATCGCCGCCCGGCTGCGCGCCGACGGCTACCGGGTCTCCATCTACCAGCTGCCGAACCTCGGCTTCGGCGACATCCGCGAGTCCGCCCGGGCCCTGTCGTCCTACGTGGACCAGGTCCGCGCCGCCACCGGCGCGAGCCGGGTGGACCTGGTCACCCACTCCGAGGGCGGGCTGGTGAGCCGCTGGTACGTCAAGTTCCTCGGCGGCGCCGCCGCGGTCGACCAGTACGTCAGCCTCGGCAGCCCGCAGTACGGCACGTACGTCGCCAACATCCTCGCCGTCGTCGGGCTGGGCAGTTGCGCCGGCATCGTGGCCTGCCAGCAGATGACCATCGGGTCGAGCTTCCTGGCCGACCTGAACTCCGGCGACGACACCCCGGGACCGGTCCGCTGGACCACGCTGCGCACCTGGCAGGACGAGCTGGTGCGGCCGGTCGACAACGCGGTGCTCGCCGACGGCGCGACGAACGTGCTGGTGCAGGCGTGGTGCCCGCTGCGGGTGGTCGGCCACCTCGGTCTGGTGCTCGACGGCACCACCTACACGGCGGTGCGGCAGGCGTTGGCCGGCGTCGCGATCCGACCCAACTGTTTCGCGGTCTGAACCGGCCCGGGCCCGCCCCCGGGTGGGCCCGGCCCGACCGCGCTCACCCCCGGATCAGGTCGGCGGCCCGCCAGGCCAGCGCCGTCACCGGCGCGCTGGTCCAGCCCGCCACCATCGCCGGCAGCACCGACGCGTCCACCACCCGCAGCCCGTCGACGCCGCGTACCCGCAGCTCGGGGTCGACCACGTGATCGTCGTCAGCGCCCATGGCGCAGGTGCCGACCGCGTGATAGCCGCAGTAGCCGTGCGCCACCGCCGCCTCGACGATCTCCTCGTCGGTCCGCGTGGTGAGGCCGGGCACGGTCTCGATCTGGAGCCGCTTGGCGATCGGCCCGGTGGCGAAGAACTCCCGCATCCGGCGGAACAGGTGCACCGCCGCCCGTCGGTCCGGTTCGGTGGTCAGGTAGTTCGCCACGATCGCCGGCGGGACGCGCGGATCGGCGTCGGTGACGGTGAGGCTGCCCTCGCTGTCCGGCCGGGTCACCGTGCCCAGGCACATCACGCCCGGCTCCCGCTCCAGCTCCAGCGCCCGGCCGGGGCGGGGCGGGGCGGCCGAGAACGGCGCCATCAGCAGGTGGCCGTCCGGCCGGTCCAGATCGGGCCGGGACTTCACGTGCGCCGCGACGTCGAGCACCGGCAGCGCCAACGGCCCGCCCCGGGTGAGCAGCCAGCGCAGCGTCGCGCCGGCCTGCCCGAGCGGGCTCGCCAGCCGGGCGTTGTAGCCGCCCGGCTCGGCGAGCCGGTACTGCAACGCGATCGACCGGTGCTCCCGCAGGCCGGCGCCCACCCGGGGACGGTCGAGCAGCACCGGTACGCCGGCGGCGCGCAACGTGTCGGCCGGCCCGATGCCGGAGACCTGCAACAGCGCCGGGGTGGCCAGCGCGCCGGCGGCGAGGACCACCGCCCCGGCCGCCCGGTGCTCGACCTCCCGGCCCCGGTGCGCCACCCGTACGCCGACCGCCCGGCCGCCCTCGACCAGCACGCGCAGCACCACGGCGTCGACCACGACGGTCAGGTTCGGGCGGCGCCGCGCCGGGTGCAGGAACGCGTCGGCGGCGCTGACCCGGCGGCCACCGTGGATGGTCGCGGTCGGGTAGCCGATCCGCTCGTCGTCGTCGGCGTCCAGGTCGTCCACCCGACGCCAGCCCAGCTCGACGCCGGTCGCCACCATCTCCTCGGCGAGCGGGTCGGTGCCGGTGGCGACGGAGAGCCGCACCGGCCCGCCGACGCCCCGGTGCGGCGCCGGCCCCAGCGGATGGTCCTCCAGCCGCTGGAACACCTGCCGCATCGTCGACCAGCCCCAGCCCAGCGGCGCCAGCGTGTCCCAGTCCCGGGCCGCGCCGCGGCTCCAGATCATGCCGTTGACCGACGTCGAGCCGCCGATCATCCGGCCGCGCTGCCACGTCTCGCGCCGGCCCGGCCCGGTGGCCGCCGGATAGTGCCAGGCGGTACGCGGGTCGTCCATCAGCCGGGAGAACGCCTTCGGCACCCGCACGAACGGGCTACGGTCCCAGCCGCCCGCCTCGACCAGCAGCACCCGGGTGCCCGGGTCCTCGGTCAGCCGGTCGGCCAGCACACACCCGGCCGCGCCGGCGCCGACCACGACGTAATCGAATTCCACCACTGACAGGACCCCCACTCGCGAGAATCCTTCTGACAGTAGTTTCTCGATCACCGTTGGCAAGTGTCGGGTTTCAGGCCGCCTTCGCCAGCGCCTCGTACTCGTCGTCGGTCAGCTCCACCTCGGCCGCCGCGATGTTCTCCTCCAGGTGCGCCACCGACGACGTACCCGGAATCGGCAGCATCACCGGCGACCGGCGCAGCAGCCACGCCAGGGCGAGCTGCGCGGGGCTGGCGTCGTGCCCGGTCGAGATCGCGTCCAGCGGACCGCCCGGCCGGGCCAGGTTGCCGGTGGCGATCGGGAACCAGGGGATGAACGCCAGGTCGTTGCGCTCGCAGTGGGTCAGCACGTCCTCGGCGCTGCGGTCGGCCAGGTTGTAGAGGTTCTGCACGGACGCGATCGGGGTGATCGCCCGCGCCGCCTCGATCTGCTCCACCGTCACCTCGGAGAGCCCGATGTGCCGGATCTTGCCCTCCTGCTTGAGCAGCGCCAGCTCACCGAGCTGGTCGGCGAGCGGCACCTGCGCGTCGATCCGGTGCAACTGGTAGAGCGGGATCGACTCCAGGCCCAGGTGGCGCAGGCTCAGCTCGCACTGCTGACGGAGGTACTCCGGCCGCCCCAGCGGCCCCCGCCAGTCGCCCGGGCCGGAACGGGTCAGTCCGGCCTTCGTGGCGATCACCAGGTCGTCGGCGTACGGGTGCAGCGCCTCCCGGATCAGCAGCTCGCTCACGAACGGCCCGTACGAGTCGGCGGTGTCGATGAACGTGACCCCCAGTTCGTACGCGCGGCGCAGTACCCGCACCGCCTCCGCCGGATCCTTCGGGTCGCCCCAGACGCCCGGGCCGGTGAGCTGCATCGCCCCGTAGCCGAGACGGTCGACCCGCAGGTCACCGCCGATCCGGTAGCTGCCCGACGCCTTGGCGGGCTGGTTGCTGGTGGCCATCATGGTCCTCCTGAGGTGGGTGGTCCGCCGACCCGAGGATCATTCCCCGAACCGGGCCGCCGAAGCCTGCTCAACCGAGGTGTCGCAGCACCACCAGCGCCTGGTCGTCCTCCGAGCCGGCCAGGTCGTGCAGGAGCGCGTCCGCGATCGCCTCCACCGGCTCGTCCCGCACCGCGGTCAGCGACCGGTGCAGCGCCGCGACGCCCTCGTCGTACGGCCGGCCGCGCCGCTCCACCAGCCCGTCGGTGTACGCGACCAGCACGTCCCCCGGACAGAACGCGACAGTGGTGATCGTCATCGGTCGGTCGACCATGCCCAGCGGCATCGCGTTGGCGGTCTGCACGGTGCGCGGCGGTCGCCCGGCCGGCAGCACCACCGGGTGCGGGTGCCCGGCCCGGGCCACGTGCGCCACGCGGGCCGCCGGATCGACCACCATGACCAGGCAGGTGCCCAGGAACCCGACGCCGAGCAGCTCGGTGAGCCGGAGGAACACCTCCTCCAGCGGCACGCCCATCCGGATCAGCGTGTTCAGCACGGTACGCAGCTGGGCCATGTCGGCGGCGGCCTCGACCTGGTGCCCGACCACGTCGCCGACCACCACGGCCAGTCGGTCGCCGTCCTGCCGGACCAGGTCGTACCAGTCGCCGCCGAGGTGCAGACCGCTCATCGCCGGCCGGTAGCGGGTGGCCACCTCCAGGCCCCTCGGCGTGGTCAGCGAGGAACTGCGCAGCCGGCCGGCCAGCCGGGTCACCAGGTTGTGCTCGGCGGCGGCCAACCGGACCCGCTCCAGCGTCTGCTCGCACAGGTCGGCGACGGTGTCCAGCAGCGCCAGGTCGCTGTCCCGCAGCGGGCGCTCCCGCCGCCAGCCGAAGCCCAGCGCGGCGATCGGGCGGCGCTCGGCGCCGAACAGCGGCAGCGCCACGGTGGTCACCATGCCGTGCCGGCCGACCGGGTCGGGCAGGCCGGGGAACCGGGTGGCGAAGTCGGCGCGGTCCCGCAGCACGATGCGTTCCCCGTGGTGCAGCGCGCGGACGATCGGGCGCGGGTCGTCGACGGTCAGGTCGCGGAACGTGGCGGCCAGCTCGCCCGGCACGTCGTCGTGGTACCAGAGCCGGACCCGGCGGCCCTCGTCCCGCATGGCCAGGCCGGGCAGCTCCGCGCCGAACGCGGTGGTGGCGGCGTCCAGGATCACCCCGATCGCCTCGGTGGTGGACCGGGTCATGCTCAACCGGGCCGCGAACCCGGCCATCGCCTGCGCCGACCCGGTCAGCTCGGCCCGTTGCAGCGCCTGACTGCACAGCGCGGCCACCGCGTCGAGGAGACTGTGCAGCGCCTCGTCGTCGGCGACCGGGTCGGCCCAGCGCACCTCCAGCACGCCGAGCGCGCCGCCGTCACCGTCCCGCAGCGGCAGGCAGACCCCGGTGCCCCGGTCGTCGCCCAGCGGCTGCGTCGCGTTGTCGCGTACCGCCCGGGCCAGCGGGACGTCGGCGTCGACCGGCAGCCGCTCGGGCGACGCGCCGGCGCCGGCCACGTCGAGCACGATGCGGCCGGGCAGGGCGATCGCCACCCGCAGCGTGGTGGCGTCCACCACGGCCGGAGCCACAGTGGTCACCACCTCGACGATGGCGTCCCGGCCCCGGGCCGAGCTGAGCGCGCCGGCCAACCGGGCGAGCGCCTCGGCCCGCCGCAGAGCCTGCTCCGACCGGACGCGGAACAGCCGCAGCTCGGCGCGGGCGGCCGCCAGTTCGGCGCGGGCGGCGTCGAGTTCGGTGAGGTCGGCGTCCGGTTCGGCGGGGGCGGCCGATCGCGGGGTCCCCGCCCAGTCACGCTCCGTGATCGCCCTGCCCGCGTCCCCGCCTGTGGTGTCGAGGACGTCCGGCCACCGGGCGTCGTCGGGTCCGGTGCTGCTCACCCGGGACCTCCGCTCGGGCGTGGACGTCGGCAGTACCCGAAACGTACCAGCGGCCCGCCCCGGCGGCGATCGTCACGCTGCCCGGTCGGGGAGCGATCCGGGGCGACTCGGCCGACCGGCGGCAGCCGTGGGCTCCGGCGGGGCCGGACGCGGCGTCAGCCGCGCGGAGGCGACGACGGCCCACCGCCGCGGGCGAGCGCGTCCACCGCGGCGAGATCCCCGGCCGGCACGTCCGTCAGCGCCAGGTCGTGGAGGAACCGCACCCACACCGGCTCGATGCCCGGCGCGTCGGCGAACAGTGCCGCGGTGACGCGTCCGCTCGCGTACGCCACCGTGCGCCGGACGAGGTCCTGGACCTCGCCCGGGGTGTGCCACCGGACCTCGCGGGCCGCCGCCGGATCCGGCCGGACGGTTCCGGCGACCACCGCCCGGTAGAGGAACCAGTGGTGGCCCGTGCCCCGCGGGCCGGCCGGCCGGCGGCAGGCGTTGGGCCGCCAACCCTCCGCCACGAGGTCCAGCGTCCGGACGGTCAGGCCCACCTCCTCGGCGACCTCCTGGTGGGCCGCGTCGGCCGGGGTGCCGTGGTCGTCCACGTGACCGGCGACCGGGGCGATGCCCACCGGCGGGGTGGCCCGGCGCAGCAGCAACAGCCGCCCGGCCGGATCGGCGATCAGCACGCCGACGCTCGTGTTGTCGCAGCGGCGCGGCGGGCCGGCGGCCGGCGGCGGGTCACCCCGGTGGCTCGTCATGTCAGTCAACACTCGTATCCGATCTACTGTCGCAAGTCAATGCTTGCGCGTCATTCAATCCCGTATACGCTGGCACCGGCCTTATGGTAATTGCATCCCGAGTGCCTCCCACGGTCGTGACGGCACGTGTTCAATTCGCACCCCTATAGCCGACCCTTATCGCGTGCGACGCGACCCCTAATAATACCCCTGAAGGAGTGGGAGCATGAGCGGTCCATCGGTCGCGGAGACTGCCGCGAAAACGGTGCCGGACGATTCCGGCGCGGCCGTTCCCGAAGGTCCCCACCGTTTTCGCGACACCGCGAAGATGATGCGTCTGTCGCAGGGCAACTGGCGCGAGGCGGAGAGCGGTGGCCTGATCAACCTGCACCTCGACTGCCGGCCCGACGGCACCCTGCACGACCCGGACACGGGCCGCTCGTTCCTCAACCTCAGCTCCTACTCCTACCTCGGGCTGAACACGCACCCCGCGGTGGTGCAGGGGGCGATCGACGCCCTGACCGCCCAGGGCTGCGTCGGCCTCGGCATCACGCCCACCCGGATGCGGCCGTCGGTGCTGCGGCAGGCCCAGGACCAGCTCTCCGAGATCTGGCGGGCGCAGTGTCTGCTGGCGATCTCGTGCAGCGTGGCGACCGCCGGACTGCTCCCGTTGGTGTCCTCGGGGCATCTCGTCGACGGCCGTCCCCGGGTCACCGTGTTCGACAAGCGCAGCCACTTCTGCATGGACTACGTGAAGCCGATCTGCGCCGACGAGGCGCCCGTGCTGGTGGCCCCGCACAACGACATCGACTTCGTCGAGGACGCGTGCAAGAAGTACGGGCGGGTGGCCTACGTCGCCGACGGCGCCTATTCCATGGGCGGCCTGGCGGATCTCGACGGCCTGTTGCACCTCCAGGACCGCTACGGCCTCTTTCTGTGGATGGACGATTCGCACGCCATTTCCGTCATGGGTGACCGGGGAGAGGGCTACATCCGGTCGGCGGTGGACCGGCTCAACGACCTGACCCTCATCACCGGATCGCTGGAGAAGGGCTTCGGGTGTTCCGGCGGCGTGGTGATGCTCCCGGACTCCGTCGACCCCGCCCTGGTCAACACGTTCGCCGGGCCGATGTGCTGGTCGCAGTCCCCGAGCGTCGCCAACATGGGCAGCGTCCTGGCCGCCGCCCGGCTGCACGCCGGCCCGGAGCTGACCGTCCTGCAGGCCCGGCTGCGCGCCAACCTCGACTACTTCGACGCCCGGGTGCCCAGCGAGTCCGCCGGCAGCATCCTGCCGGTGCGGGCGCTCCCGGTGGGCGACCGCGACCTGGCCGTGGACCTGTCCCGCAGGCTGCTGGCCGAGGGCTTCTACTGCGCGCCGGTGTACTTCCCGGTGACCTCCCGGGGCCGCGAGGGACTACGCGTCATGATCCGGGCCAACCTCGGCGAGGACGACCTGCGCCGCTTCGTCGACCTGCTCGTCGACTGGGTGGTCCCCCACCTGGTGGGCGCGGACGGCGCCGTGGCTGCCGGGGACCCGAGATGACCCTCGTCGAGGGCGTGCCCCGCAGCCGGTCCCGTGGGATCTGTCGCTGCCTGCTCGTCACGCCGGCCACCCGGATGGAACGGTTCCTCGGCAGCGCCGCGGGACCCGCCGACATCAACCTGCTCGACCTGGAGGACTCCGTGCCGGCGGAGGCCAAGCACGGCGCGCGCCAGGCGGTGGCCCTGCTCGACCCGGCCGAGGTGCCGGACGGCTACAGCCTGCGGGTCAACCCGGTCCGATCCCCGGAGGGCGTGCGCGACCTGCACATGGTGCTCGACGCCCGGACCGCCCCGGACATGATCGTGCTGCCCAAGGTGGAGTCGCCGCACGACGTCGAACTCGTCGACGAGGTCCTGGCCGGCGCGGGGATCGACACCGTGCTGTGGGCGATCCTGGAGACCGCGGCCGGGCTGGAGAACGCGATGGCCGTCGCCCGGTCCCGTCCCCGCCTCGTGGCGTTGACCTTCGGCGCGGCCGACTTCTGCGCCGACACCGGCACCGCCATGGAGTGGGAGCCCTTGTTGATGGCCCGGTCCCGCGTCGCGCTGGCCGCGCGCTCGGCCGGGATCGAGGCGGTGGACGGGCCGACCTTCGACCTCGACGACGCCGCCGCGCTCGAGTCCGACGCCCGTCGCGCCGCCGGCCTCGGCTACACCGGCAAGGTGGCCGTGCACCCCGGCCAGGTCGACGCCATCAACGAGGTGTTCACGCCCAGCGCGGCCGACGTCCACCGGGCCGACCGGATCGTGGGGGAGTTCCGCCGCACCGGCGCGAGCATCATCACCATGGACGGCCGGATGCTCGGGCCACCCTTCCTGCGGCAGGCCGAGAGCACGCTCGCGCGGGCGGGGCGGTCGCGGTGAAGCCGCCGCGCGCCTTCACCGAGGTCTCGCCGGGGCGGTACCGCGAGTCCCGGGGCCTCTACTACGACGAGTTCGACGTCGGTGACGTCATCGAGCACCGGCCCGGCCGGACCGTCACCGACGCCGACAACATCTGGATGTCGCTGCTCAGCCTCAACGCCCACCCCCTGCACATCGACGCCGCCTACGCCGAGCAGACCGAGTTCGGCCGTCCCGTGGTGTCGAGTCTGGTGACACTCGCCATCGTCGGTGGGATGAGCACCAACGGCACCAGCGCGCGGGCGGTGGCCAACCTCGGCTGGGAGGAGATCCGCCTGACCACGCCGGTCTTCGTCGGCGACACCCTCACCGCCGAGTCCGAGGTGGTGGCCAAGCGCCTCTCCCGGTCCCGTCCCGGCACCGGAGTGGTGACGTTCCGGACCCGCGGGCTCAAGTCCGACGGCACCCCGGTCATGACCTTCACCCGCAGCGCGCTGATCCCGTGCGCCGACGGGAGCGGCGCGGCGTGAGCGGCGAGACCGGTCTCGTCCCGCTGGTGCTCGACCATCGCGCGGTCACCGACGCGGCCGACCTGCCCGCGCTGGTCGAGGAACTGCGCCAGGGGTACGCCGAGGGCCGGCGCGCCGCCGCGCGTACGCCGCTGCGGACCACGGTGACCGCCGCGGACCCGCCGGCGATGTTCGGCGTCATGCCCTCGGTCAGTGCCCGGGACGGTCTCTTCGTCACGAAGCTGGCCGCGCTGGTGCCGGACCGGCCAGCGGGGGAGCCCGCGATCCACGCGCTCTCGGTGGTGATGTCGACCCGGACCGGGCGACCGCTGGCGGTGCTGGACGGTGCGGCCGTGACCGACCTGCGGTGCGCCGCGGTCACCGCGCTGGTGACCGACCTCTGCACCCCCTCCCGGCCGCTGCACGTCGGCCTGATCGGCAGCGGGGTGCTGGCCCGGCAGCAACTGCGGGGGATGCGCGCGGTACGGCCGATCGCGTCGGTCCGGGTCGCCAGCCGCCGCGTGGGAAACGCCGAGGCGTTCGCCAGGTGGGCGGTCGACCTGGTCGGCCCGGAGTGCCCGGTCGAGGTCGCCGAGGGACCGGACGACGTGCTCGTCGGGCGCGACGTGATCTGCACCGCGACCGGCTCGGCCGAACCGCTGGTCACCCGGCTGCCGGCCGGGCCGGTGCACGTCAACTGCATGGGCGCGCACGCGGCGGACCGCCGGGAGGTCGCCGCCGACCTGCTGCGGGAGCACCTGGTCCTGGTGGAGGATCTCGACCTGGCCCTGGCCGAGGCGGGCCCGGCGCATCGGGACGCGACGGATCTCGGCACGCTGCTCGCCGACGTCCCGGCCGACCTGGCGGCCCGCACCACCGTCTTCAGCTCGACCGGCGACCCGTGGGCCGACCTGGTGACCGCCGGGCACGTGCTGCGCCTCGCCCGCGACCGCGTGGCGGTCGGCTGATGCGCGTCCTGGTGACCGGCGCCGCGGGCCGGCTGGGTGCGGCCTGCGTCGCGGCCCTGGCCGACGCCGGGCACGACGTCCGCGCCCTGGAGCACCGGCGTCCGGTGACGCCGGTCCCGGGCCGGCGGGTCGAGGTGCGGCAGGGCACGCCGGCGGACCCGGCGACGGCGGCGGACCTCACCCGGGACGTCGACGCGGTGGTGCACTGCGCCTTCCGGTTCGCCCCACACCCGCCGGCCGACTACCGGCGGGACAACCTGGACGCCGCGCTGCGGCTGATGGAACACGGACACGCGAACGGGGTCCGGACCTTCGTGCAGGTGTCCAGCGTGATGGTGTACGGGCTGGACCCGGGCGCCGGCACGGATCCGGTGCCCGAGACGCGGTCACCGGCCGACGTCGCCGAGGTGCTGGACCCGTACCCGGCGATGAAGATCGAGCTGGAGCGCCGGCTGCGCGGGTCGGCGGAGCGGCTCGGCGTGAACCTGGTGGTGGTGCGCCCGGGGATCCTCTTCGACGAGCGCACCCCGCCGGTCGTCCGTACCGTCGGTCGGGTCGGCCTGCTGGTCGGCGCCGGCCGCAACCACCTGCCGTTCGTCCACACGGCGGACGTCGCCGACCTGGTCCGGCGGGCGGTGGAGGACGGTCGCCCGGCGGTGTACCACGCCGCGCCGGTCCGACCGGCGGCGGCGCTGCCGTTCGCCCGCGCCTGGTGCCGCCGGCACGCGCCCGGCCTGCGGGTGCTGCCCGTGCCACGGTCGGCCTACGCGGCGCTGGGCCTGCTGACCTGGTCCGCCGCCCGGGCCCGGGGCCGGCCCGCCCGGTGGCCCAACCTCCGCTACGGGATCCGCCGCGCCACCCGTGACCTGCGGTACGACGTGACAGGGGCCCGCGCGCTCGGCTGGGTCGACACGCACACCCGGACCGTCCAGGAAGGAACCAATCGATGACCGGCACCTGGCCGTTGAGCGAACCGACCCCGGTCACCGACCGCCTGGACGAGGCGTTCCGGCACGTCGACTTCGCCGGCTGCCAGGTGTTCGTCCTGCTGGGGCACCCACGCTCGGACATCGGCAAGGGTCAACTGGTGGCGCGGCTGGCCGCGATCGCCCCCGGCCCGGCGACGGTGGTCAAGTTCGACGGCATCCTCAACACCAACGAGCGCGGCAACCATCCCTCGCCGAACGACGACCTGGCCACCTACCGGCGGTTCCTGCCGGACATCGTGATGGGCTGGCCGAACCAGATTCTCGGCGGCGACGTCCTGCTCTCGTTCCTGCGCGAGTTCGGCGGCACCGACTGGGAACATCTCAGCTTCGTGCCGCACCTGAGCCGGTTCTTCCTGCTCACCCTGCACCGGGCCTGGGTCGACGCGGGTCGTCCCGACCACCTGTTCGTGGAGCTCGGGGGCACGGTCTTCGACCAGGAGCTGACCACGTACGTGCTGCCGGCGCTGGCCATGCTGGGCACGCCGGTCAACGCCCGGGTGACCACCGCGCTCCTCTCCGAGCTGCCGGGCGGGTTCGTGGAGCCGAAGACACGGTCGCTGCAGGACTGCCTGACCGGAAGCCTCCGCTTCGGCCTCGTCTACGACGTGCTCTTCCTGCGCGTGCCGGAGCGGGATCCGGGGGACGACGAGTTGGCCGCCCTGGAGGCGGCCGTCTCGGCGAAGCTGCGGCGGCACCTGGTCCACCGGCCCATGCCGCCCCGGCTGGTGGTCGTCCCGACGTTCGAGGGGCCGGCCCTGGACGGGTACCTCGACTACCTGCACCGCCGGCGACACCTCGTCGCCGACCTCGGCCGGCCGACGGCCGGCGTGACCAGCACCGGCGCGTCGGGGCGCCGGTCGGAGGAGACGAGAGAGGGAACGGTCCCATGTGCGGGATAGCTGCCGCCTTCCCCGCCGACCGGGCCGCCGTGGAGGCGGCCCTGGCCGGCATGCGCCACCGCGGCCCGGACGCGACGGCCGTGCTCGACGACCCCCGGTTCACCCTCGGGGTGGTCCGGCTCGCCATCACCGACGTCGCGCACGGGGACCAGCCGCTGCGCTCGCCCGGCGGGCGCGCCTGGGTGGCGTTCAACGGCGCCGTCTACAACCATCGCCGGGTCCTCGACGAGCTGGGGGTGCGCCCACCCTCGGGCAACGACGGCCACGTCGTGGGCGTCCTCTACGAGAAGTACGGGCTGCGCTTCGCCGACCACCTGGAGGGCATGTACGCGGTCTGCCTCTACGACGTGGAGCAGGACGTCCTGGTGGTGGCGGTGGACGGCATCGGCGTCAAGCCGCTGTACGTGGCGCGCACGGGCGGGTCCACGTTCGTCAGCAGCACCCCGGAGACCATTCCGGCCGAGCTGCGACCGTTCGCCTGCCGGGTGGCCCCGGGGACCGTGTGGTCGTCGCGCGGTGAGGTCGTCGCCATCGAGCCGCGCCCGCGCGAGGGGACGCTGCGGGACCTGGTGGTGACCGCCGTACGGGACCAGATCCCGACCGAGGTGCGGTGGGGCTGCATGCTCAGCGGCGGCCTGGACAGCTCGCTGCTGACCGCGATCGCCGCCCGGGAGGCCGGCCGGGTCAGCACCTTCACCGCCGGCATCGAGGGCAGCCCCGACCTCGACGCGGCGCGGGAGGTGGCGGAGCACCTGGGCACCGACCACCATGAGGTGATCTTCGACGAGACGGAGATCCCCGACCTGCTCGACGCCGTCGTCACGCACACGGTCAGCCCGGACGTCTTCACCGTGCTCGGCGGCGTCGGCACCTGGCTCACCGCCCGCCTCGCCCACACCGCCGGGGTCAAGGTGCTGCTCTCCGGCGAGGGCGCGGACGAGCTGTTCGGCGGCTACGGCTTCTACGCCGACCTGCCACCGGCCATGGTCGAGCCATGGATGCGGTTCGAGCAGCAGGACCTGGGCGCGCGGGAGTGCCTGCGGCTGGACCGCTGCGCCATGGCGCACCACGTCGAGGCGCGGGTGCCGTACCTCGACTCGGCGGTGATCGCCCACGCGCGGGCCCTGCCGCCGGACCGCAAGATCGACCGTTCGGTGCGGCCGGTGCGGCAGAAGGTCGCGCTCCGGGAGGTCGCGGAGGAGTTCCTCCCGTCCCACCTGGCGCACCGGGTCAAGATGCCGTTCCCGGACGGCGCCGGGTACCTGCACGCCGTCGGGCGCTTCGCGGCCGGCCGGATCACCGGCGCGGACCTGGCCGAGCTGTTCGAGCAGCCGGAGGCCGCCGCCTTCCTCCAGGCCGCGCCCGAGATGCAGGGGCACGGCCTGCGCACCGCCGCCTACCTGTGGCAGCGGTGGAGCGAGCGTTTTCCCGACCTGAGCGCCGACTACCGGGGTCTGGTCCGTCGAGGGCTGCTCCGACGCACCCTGCGCCACGGTGCCTACACCCGGGCGGACTTCCTCGCGGCGCTCGGGTCGTCCGGTCCGGCGGTCGATCGAACACCTACAATTCCCGGTACGAAAGGGACGGACGGCGCACCCGGCCGTCGGTGACGAGAGAGGCTTGCCGTTTCATGCACGCTGCGCAGGACAGCTCGCTGATGGACCCACCGGCCGCGGCGGGTCCGGACGATCCGGCCGACGGCGGGCCGGACAACGCCTCCTTCGCGGCCGCCCGTAAACGGTCGCTGGCGATCGAGCAGGAGTTGCGCGAGGACCCGTCCCGATTCCGGGTGCTGACCGGCGACCGGCCGACCGGCCGGCTGCACGTCGGTCACCTGTTCGGCTCGCTCGAGAACCGGGTGCGGTTGCAGGACGCGGGGGTGGAGACGTTCGTCATCATCGCCGACTACCAGGTCATCACCGACCGGGACGCGGTCGGCCCGGTGGGGGAGCGGGTCCTGTCGCTTGTCACCGACTACCTGGCGGTGGGGCTCGACCCGCGCCGCTGCACCATCTTCACCCACTCCGCCGTGCCGGCGCTCAACCAGTTGATGCTGCCGTTCCTCGCCCTGGTCACCGACGCCGAGCTGCGCCGCAACCCCACGGTGAAGGCGGAGCTCGCGGCGACGAACGGCCGGCCCATGTCCGGGCTGATGCTGACCTACCCGGTGCACCAGGCGGCCGACATCCTGTTCTGCAAGGCCAACCTGGTGCCGGTGGGCAAGGACCAGTTGCCGCACGTCGAGCAGACCCGGGTGGTGGCCCGCCGGTTCGACGAGATCTATGGCCGGGCCGACGAGCGGCACGCCGTGTTCCCCCGCCCGGACGCCCTGCTCTCCGAGGCGGTGAGCATCCTCGGCGTGGACGGGCAGAAGATGAGCAAGTCCCGGGGCAACGCGATCGAGCTGGCGATGAGCGCCGACGTCACGGCCAAGCTGATCCGCCGGGCCGTCACGGACAGTGAGCGCACCATCACCTGGGAGCCGCAACGTCGCCCCGAGGTGGCCAACCTGCTGTTGCTCGCCGCGCTCAGCAGCGGCCGGTCGCCGGAGGCCATCGCCGACGAACTGGCCGGCGCCGGCGCCGCGGGGCTGAAGGCCGTGGTCACCGAGGCGGTCAACGAACGGCTCGCCCCGATCCGCAGCCGGCGCGCGGAGCTGGCCGCCGACGAGGGGTACCTGCGGTCGATCCTGGCCGAAGGCAACCGTCGGGCGAACGAGGTCGGCGACGCCACGCTGGCCGAGGTCCGCGACGCCATGGGGATGGTCTACTGAGCCCTCGGGGAGGGGACCGGGTGCACGCTTCCACCGGATCGATCGCGTTCGTCAGCATGGGCCACTACCCGTCCGGGTTCCGGGTGGGAGGCATCTCCAACGTCATGGCCGGCTGGGCGCAGGCGCTCAACGGGCGCTACGACGTGCACGTCGTCGCCGTCTACGACACGGTGCCCGACGACCTCGACGAGGCGTTCGCCGCGCACGCGCACCGGTTGGCCGGGGTCCGCAGGCACGCGGTGGGCAGCCCGGCGGAAGCCGCCGAGGTGGTGGCCGGGATGGATCTCGTCTCGCTGCACCAGGAGGCGCACTGGCTGCCGTACCTCCCCCAGGCCGGCCTGATGATGCACAACCCGCCGTGCTTCACGCCCGGCCGGGTGTGGCCGCCCGCCGCCGACCCGGGGGCGCTGCGCGCCGCCATCGCCGGCGCGCCGTCGCGGCAGGCCTGCTCGCGGTGGCTGGCCGGGCTGATCGAGGCCGAGGTCGCCGCCGGGGTGGACGTCGTCACCCCGTTCGTGGCGGCGGAGTTCGTCGGGCAACCCCGCGTCGAGAAGGGGCGGCACGTGGTGTGGGCGGGACGACTGGTGGCGAACAAGGGGCTGGCCGACGCGGCGACGGTCGCCGGTCGTCTCGGGGTGGAGCTGCGGGTCACCGACGTCACCCCCGGCGTGCTCGACCCGGAGACCGCCGGGTTCCGGGACCGGCTGCGCCGGCTGCCCGGGGTCCGACTGGTCCCGCCGCCGTCGTCCCCCGCCGAGGTGGCCGGCCTGTTCGCGGCGGCCTCGGCGGTGGTCCTGCCGTCGGTCGGCGAGCCGTTCGGCATGGTCTCCATCGAGGCGCAGGCCAGCGGCACGCGGACGGTCGTGTACGCCGACGCGGGCCTGCCGGAGACCGTCGGGCCGGCGGCCGTCGCGGTGCCGGTGGGTGACCTCGACGCGCTGACCGCGGCGGTGCGGGACGCGTTGGACGCGCCGGAGGTGCCGGCGGGCAGCCGGGCCTGGGTCGCCGAGCGGTTCAGCCTCGACCGCTCGCTCCGGGCGCTGCTGCGCAGCCTCGGTGGTGGTCCCGACCCGGTCGGCGCCGGCGCCCCGGTGCCCGCCCGGACGCCCGGGACGATCCGATGAGCGGCCCGGGCGGTACGCCGCTGCGACTCGGGCTGTACGCGCTGCCGTTCGGCTACGGGCCGGCGAGCAAGGCCGTCGCCGTCGCCCAGGCGGTCCACCGGCGGCTCGGCGACGGGGTGCGCTGGACGTTCGTGTCCAGCGGCCTCGGACTGGAGCTGCTCCGGCGCACCGGGCTGTCGGCCCGGGTCGTGGACACCGGCAGCGTCCACGAGGCCGAGCAGGTCGGCGGTGAGCTGCGGCCGACCCTGGACGCGATGATCGTGGTGATGCACCGGCCGTTGGCCGCCCGCCTGGCGCCGGAGCTGCCGGTGTTCTGCGTCGACAGCCTGGCCTACATGTGGCGGCCGGACTCGTTCGCCGGTTTCCCCGGCATCCGGTCGGTGCGTCGCTACTGGGTGCAGGATCTCTTCGACTCGGTCGAGGTGATGGCCCGTACCGGGGTGCCGAACGTCCGGGCCGTCCCGCCGATCACCGACGTCGGGCCGGAGCCGGCCGACACCGGGCCGGCGGACCGCGCCGGAGCGCCGTGGGTGGCCAGCCTCGGTGGCCTGCTCAACCCGTACCCGGGCAGCCAACACGTCTACCTCACGCGGGTGCTGCGCCTGGTCGCCGACGCGTCGGCGGGCCCGCCGGTGGTGCTCACCAGCGCGGGCGCCATCGACCGATTCGGTGACCTCTTCGCCGGGGTCGACGCCCGTTCGCTCAGCCACGACGCGGCGCTCGCGTTGTTCCGGCGGGCCGGCGGGGTCCTGGCGCCCCCGGGGCTGACCACGATCCTGGAACTGGCCCAGCTCGGCCGTCCGATGCTGCCGCTGCCGCCGGAGAACTACTCGCAGGTGCTCAACCTGCGCCGGTTGCTGCGCCACCACGGCACGGAACTGGGCCCCGCCTGGCGGGTGCTGGACGACGCGTACCGCCCGATCGGGGCCGACCTCCCGGAGGGCGACGGGGTCCGGGCGGTGCACGACCTCAACGAGCGGGTGTTGCCCGATCCGGCCTTCGGCGCGGCGCTCGCCGAGGCGTGGCGGCACCCCGACCAGCGGGACCGGCCGCTCCCCGCGGCGCTGCGTGCCCCGGTCAGCGGTGCCGCGGTCATCGCGGCCGACCTGGCGGACTGCCTCCGGCGCTGACGCCGCCCGCCGGCACCGGCACGGCGGGCGGCGGCGCGAGGGCGTCGGCCCGGTAGCGGCGGCGCACCCGGGCCAGCGCGATCGCCGCCAGGGCGGCCAGCGGCAGGAACACCAGCGGCCCGAGCGGGCTCACCAGCGGAGCGACCACGGTGCTGCCGAGCGCCACCGCGCCGGTGTTCGTCGCCATCGTGACCGCGGCCCCGGTCGCCTGGTCCGCGTCGCCGGCCTCGCCCATCACCAGCGAGGTCAGCGCGGCGTGCGCCAGCGGCAGCGACGCGCCGACCAGCGCCCCGCCGACGATCCAGGCCGGTACGCCCAGCGTGCTCGCGGTCGCCCAGGTGAGCAGGCCGGCGGCGAGCAGGCCGAGCCCGAGCTGGGCCAGCCGGCGGTCCGGTATCCGCCGCCGGGCGGCCACGGCGGCGGCGCCGGCGGCGGTGAGCGCCACCACCGAGACGGTCACCGAGAAGACCACGGCGGGCAGCTCGGCGGCCCGGATGAGGCGGGCGACGTAGAGCCGGGACGTGTCGCTGGCCAGCGCGTATCCGGCGGCGGCGAGCACGGCGGTGGAGCCGAACAGCCGCCAGGATGGCCGGGCCGTCGGCGCGTCGGCGAGCCGGGGCGGCGGCGGCCCGACACCGGGCGTACGCGCCGCGGCCAGCATGATCACCGTGACGGCGAGGAAGGTGACGGAGTTGGCCACCGCCGCGACCGGCACCGGATGGGCGACGGTGGCGATCAGGAGGGCCGCCACGGGCGGCCCGGCGGTGCGGCCGAGCTGGAACTGGATGCTGTCCAGCAGCAACTGGCGGGTCCGGCTCGCGCTGCCCGGCCAGGCGCCGACCAGGGCCAGCCAGGACGGGCCGCCGAAGCCGACCGCGAACGGCGTGACCGAGCAGACGACCGCCACCAGCAGCGCGCGGCGGGTGGACAGCCCGTCGCCGGTGTCCCAGGCGACGACGGCCACCGCCAGACAGCTCGCCGCCTCGACCGCGGACGACCACACCAGGGTACGGACGTGGCCGAGCCGGCGGGCCGCCCGCGCCCCCAGCAGCACACCGGGGATCGTGCCCAGCAGCGCGGAGATCTGCCACACGGCGAGCACCGCCGCCGGCAGTCGGTTGTCGCCCAGCGCCCAGGCGATGTTCACCCACTGGGCCGACGCCGCGGTGTTCGACAGCAGGGCGAAGCACCAGAAAACGGGGAAGGGCACCACCGGGCGAGCCTACCGGCCGGCGGGCCGGACATCGGCTCCCGTCGCTGCCGGATAGGGGTCGTACGGGGTTGGCAATCCCGGTCACCGTGTCCGAAGCTGGCAGCGGCGCCACCGCCGGGCGCGTCGGGACGACGATGGGAACGCGGTGCACTTCGGACTCGGCTTCGACGAGGCGTACGTGCCGCACGCACGGGTCCTCATCGAGAGCATCCTGCGCGAGGGCGCGCTGGCCACGCCCACTTTCTGGCTGGTCACCGATCACGAACTCGGGGCGGACCTGCGCGACGCGGTCCGCCGGCAGGTCGGCGACCGCGGCGAGGTGCGCTTCCGGCCGGTGGACCGGGTCGCACACCTGCCGCTGTCCACCCGGGACAGCGCGCGACACATCTCCCAGGGCATGTACCTGCGGCTGTTCCTGCCCTGGCTGGTGCCCGCCGAGCTGGACCGGCTGGTCTACCTCGACTGCGACATGCTCTGCACGGGGTCGCTGGCCGGGCTCGCCGACGTCGCGCTCGGCGAGGCGGTGGTCGGTGCGGTGCGCGACGCGTACACCCGGCGGCTGGCCGACGGGGGCGCGCTCCCGGGGCTGCGGGAGGAGGCCACGCTGGACCCGCAGGCGCCCTACTTCAACTCCGGCATGTTGCTGATCGACCTCGCGCGGTGGCGCGACGCGGACGTCACCGGTCGCGCGCTGGACTACATCGAGCGGCACGCGGACGCCGCGCGCTACCCCGACCAGGACGCGCTGAACCACGTCCTGTTCGGACGCTGGCTGCGGCTGCCGCACCGGTGGAACCACATGATGGGCTGGCGGCTGGAGCCGGCCTACGGCGGTGACCCGGCGCAGGCGTCCCTGGTGCACTGCGTCGGGCCGAAGAAGTTCTGGGCCGACGAGTTCCCCGACTTCAGCGAGTTCGGCCGGCGCTACTGGAAGTACCGCGCGGAGTTGGACGGCTGACGCGGCCCGGCTCGGACGGCCCGGCTCAGGCGAGGAACGGCAGCCGCTCCACCAGGACCGGATCCGCCGCCGGCAGACCGTGGACGAACCGGTCCACCTCCTCCACCGCCTGGTCGCCGAGCCGGCGCAGCTCGCTGCCCTGCGCGCCGGCGACGTGCGGCGTGACGAGCACGTTCGGCAGGGCGCGCAGGGGATGGTCCAGCGGCAGCGGCTCGGGATCGGTCACGTCCAGCACGGCGGAGAGCCGACCGGTACGCAGGTGCCCGAGCAGCGCCTCCTGGTCCAGCAGCCCGGCCCGGGCGGTGTTGATCACTGTGGCACCGTCGGGCAGCAGCGACAGTCCGGCCGCGTCGATCATCCCGGCGGTCTCCGGCGTGAGCGGGGCGTGCAGGCTGACGATCGACGACTCCCGGAGCAGGTGCCCCAGCTCGACGGGGCGTACCCCGAGCCGCCGCGCGTCGTCCGGTGCCAGGAACGGGTCGTGGCAGAGCAGCCGGAAGCCGAGGGCCGACAGGCGGGCCGCCACCAGCCGGCCGACCCGGGACGCGCCGACCAGCCCCACCGTCCGGTCCGCGTTTCCCGTCGCCGGGTAACCGGTCAGCAGGGCGCGGCGGTCCAGGCTGCGCCGGTAACGGTCGGCGGCGGCGAGGACGTTCTTGCCGGCCAGCAGCACCATCGCCACCGTGTAGTCGGCCACCGGCACCGCGTTGGCCCGCGCCGACGTGGTGACCCGCACGCCGCGCTCCCACACCGCCGGGTCCAGCAGTTCCTTGACCGAGCCGCCGGTGTGGACCACCGCCCGCAGGCGGGGCATGGCGGCCAGCTCCGCCACGCCGAGGCGTGGGCAGCCCCAGCCGGTCAGCAGCAGCTCGGTGCGGCGCAGCGCCGCCGGGGTGGCGTCGGACCAGCCGGTCCAGGGCTCCGGGGGGAGGCTGACCAGCCGGTCCAGCCGGGCCCGGCTGGTGGGCGTGAAGAGCTGGTCGGGCAGGTCCGCGCGCATCAGCAGGGCGGCCGGGAGCATCCACGTCCTCCTCAGTAGGCGAAGCTGACGCTGCGGGGCCGGGGCCGGGCCTTGTAGCGCGGCTGCTGCCCCTTCTTCCACAGCAGGCTGGCCAGCTCCACCGGGTGCACCGGGTCGCCGGCCGCCGCCGACCGGTGGGCCAGCCGCTCACAGATCTCGACCGCCGCGGCCCGCAGCTCGACCTCCGCCGGGCTGCCGTGCGCCAACGGCCGGCCCGCCCGCAGCGAGTCGGCCAGCTCCGCGTCGATCTCCAGCAGCCCGTCCTCGATCAGCACGTGCGGGATGAGGTTGTCGGCGAACGCGGTCAGCCGGCCGAGGTCGGTGAACCGTCGCGCGCCGCCGGGGTCGTGGCACAACGACAGGCCGTACGTCGCCAGCTGGGCCCGCTTGTGGAACGGCACGTCCAGGTCACCGTGGCGGGAGACGTCCCGCCAGTGCGGCATCCCGGCCAGGATCGCCACCATCGCCGTCGGCGACCCGGCCGCCTCCTCCACCAGCGCCGGGTACTCCCCGCCGAACCGGTCCCGGGTGTACGCGCCCAGCTCGTTCCAGGCGGCGGCGAACATGGTCATCAGGGTGAACGCCGGACCCCGCGCGGGTTGGCCGAACATCTCCGCGCAGGCCCGCCCGTCCAGCCCGGCCAGGTACGCGGGCGTCGGCACGCCGTCCCGGCGCACCCGGTCGAGCAGGAGCTGGCCGATGGTCCGGGCGCCGGACAGGCCGGGCAGCTTCACCAGGTGCGGGTGCAGGCCGGAGCCGAAGTTGATCGCGTCTCGGACGATCACGAAGCCGATCCGGGTCCGTTCGTCCGGCAGCCCGGGCAGCCCGGACTCCACCGGCGGCTGGCGGCGCAGCTCGTCGAGGTAGCGGACGTCGACCGGGCGCGACGACGGCCGGGCGTGGGTGGCCCGGGCCGCCACCGAGGCGGCGGCGACGCGCAACGCGGCCGGGTGGTCGACGGTGTGGTCCGGCGACGCGGCCCGGTCGGTGGTCTGGTCGGTCATCCACTCTCCTCAGAGCTTCGCGGGACCCAGGGACTCCAGCGCGGCGAGGTGCGACTCCGCCACCCGGGCCCAGTCGTACGTGGCGCGTAGCCGCCCGCTCGCGGCGCGGGCCCGGTCGAGGCGGGCGTCGTCAAGCGAGTCCAGGCAGCGGGTCAGGTCCTCCCGGGTGCGGCCGTACGGGATGGCGGACCCGCCGAGCATCTCGGTGAGGAAGGGCCACGGCGACACCAGCGCCGGCAGTCCTCGCCCGATCGCGTCGGCCACGGTGCCGGTGGCCAGCATCTCGCCGTCGCGGAACGGCAGCACCAGCACGTCGATCGCGGCCAGCCTCCGGTTGTACTCGCGGCGGGGCACCAGGTCGTAGGGCACCACCCGGATCCGGGGGTCCGGTGAGCGGGGCAGCTCCGGGGTGCCGGAGAGGACCAGCAGTTCGATGTCGTCGCGGGCGGACGCGGCCACCGCGTCGATGACCAGCGCGGTGTCCTTCTCCGGGCGGGGCGCCCCGATCACGCCCAGCCGCAGCGCGCCCGGCCGCAGGCCGTACTCCCGCTCGGTGCGGGCCCGGTCGTCGGCGCGGATGTCGGTCATCAGGTCGCCGAAGTGCCCGTGCGGAATCACCCAGTGGCGGGCGTCGTCCGGATAGGGCAGCACGTCACGCGCCCGGTCCCGGCCGCGCTCGCTGTGGTGCACCACGCCGTCGGCGGCCGCCGCCCAGGCCTGGTAGACCGACCGCCACCGTGGCTGCCGGTCGTGCGGCGTGAGGTTGTGCTGGGTGAGCAGGAGCCGTACCCCGCTGTCCCGGATCGCGTCGATCAGCGCGAGGTGCCCGGCCAGCTCCGCCGGGAGCAGCCGCTCCGGCCAGTGCAGGTGGAACACGTCGACGTCGGCCAGGATCTCCCGGTGCCGGTCGAGCTGCCCGCGGCCCAGCGCCACCTCGTGCACCCGGTCCCGCAGCGGACCGTAGAGCAGGGCGTCGTAGTGGTGCCCGTACGCCGAGCTGGCCACCCGCAGCTTGGGCGTCACCGACCAGGTGAACGCCATCCGGGTGGCCGGCGCCACCTCCACCTGGTGCACGACCGGCAGCTCGCCGAAGTAGCTGCGGTAGGCCGACACGCCCGCCACCTCGACGGTGGTGACCATGTCCGCCGGGCCGACGCCGAACTCGACCCGCAGCGGCCGGGCCGCCGCCTCCGTCACCTGGAGCGCGACCGCCTCCGGCGGCCGGTCGAAGCGCAGCTCCTCGTGCACGTGCAGGGTCCGGCCGCGCACCTCGTACCGGGCGTGACGCGTCGCGGGCACCGGCGGGAGGTCGGCGGGTGTCTGCCGCCTTCCGGGCTCCTGCCAGCGGTGGTGGACCACCTCCAGGCCGCCCGGCCGGTGGACCACCCGGTCGGGCCGGCCGGCGGGCACGACCGTACGCCCGTCCCGCACCGCCACCGGCACGCCGGTGGCGAGGGCGCTGTCCACCGGCACCTCGAACAGGCCGGGCCACTGCGGGGCGGGCAGGTAGTCCGAGACGGTGGACCCGACCAGCGGCAGGACGAACGCGGTCTGCGCCGAACGGTACGACCAGACGCCGGCGTGGCGGGCCCGGTCGAAGAAGAAGACCGCGTCACGCGGCCGACGGGGCGTCGGGCCCGGCATCGGCACGGAGTCCAGCGAGTTCGCCGCGTCCAGCAGCTTGCCGAGGCAGTCGAGGGTCATCTGGAGCCGCCGTGCGGGGCCCCGGTACGCGTAGGTCGACCGGTACCGGTGGGCCTGGATCAGCCCCTTGTCGAACCAGGGGCGGAGCGCGTCGAACGCGTCGCGCGCCCGGGCCGCCCACTCGTCGCGGCCGGTCGGGGAGAGCTCGGGACGACGCGCGACGAGCCCGGCCAGTTCCACGGTGAGGCAGCGGGCCAGCGCCCCGGCGGAGCGGCCCCAGGCGACGGCGCTCCCGCTGTCGGTCACCACGAGATCCACCAGGGCGAGCGCGTCGCGGGCGCCCGCCGCCCAGGCCGGGCCGATCCGGGCCGCCAGCGGCTCGGCGACCGGATACAGGGCCGGGCCGTAGATGTCGAAGCGGCCGGAGCCGTCGGTGGAATCGTCCAACTGCCGGCCCGGCGTCTCCTCGATCAGGTCGCGGGTGCGGCGGACCAGGGCGTCCAGCGCCATGGCGTCCACCGGCAGCCCGAGCTCCGCCCGGGCGTGCTCGCAGCGGGCCAGCACGGCCGCGTAGTTGCGCGGCGTCCGGGCGTCCAGCCAGCTCTCGTGCGGCCCGGTGTCCACGGCGGCCCGCAGGTGCTCCCGCCGCTCCGGCGGCAGCCGGGGGAGCAGCGCGTTGTCCGCCCACGGGCCGAACCGGCGCAGCGTCTCCGCCACCCGGTAGGAGGCGAACGTGTGGGTCCGCTCGCCGTCGACCGCGCCGAGCACGGTCAGCAACGCGTCGTCGATCGGCGTGCCGGCGAGCCGGGTCACCCCGCCGGCGTGCAGCAGCCCGAGGACGTGGGCGAAGTCGGCGTGCACGTCCGCCTGCACCGGGAATCCGGCGAAGACGCGGGGCACCCGGAAGCGCGGCGTGTAGCGCGTCACGAAGTCGGTGAGCGTACGGGTCGCGAACCCGCGGAGGGCCTGGCCCAGCGAGGACGGCTCCGGGTCGGCGTCGCCCGGCGGGCCGGCCAACCACGGTGAGGCGGCCGCGGTCGAGCCCCGGGCGATGTGCACGCGGAAAGATATCAATGCCCCGAAGGTGCTGGCAACGGCGGGACGGACGCCCGGTTCCGGCGGTGACCCGGGGCAGTTGCGGCGAGCGACCCCGCGGTGACGCGACCCCGTGCGAGGCTGGACGCGACGGCGGTCAGGAGGTGCGCATGGGCGCCACGCCCCGGCTCGACTTCGCGTTGGACACCTACGAGTGCATCGTGCTCTACCCCGGACCCTCGGGCCGGGCGCTGCCGGAGGAGACCGTGCAGCGGTTGCAGTCCGAGCACCTCCGGCACATGCAGGCGTTGCAGCGGCGCGGCATCGTGCTGATCGACGGCTCGGTGGACGGGCCGGCCCGGGAACCCGACCCGCCGATCGGCTTCGGACTGGCCCGGACCGGCTCGGTGGACGACGTCCGCAGCGTCATGGAGGCCGACCCGGCGGTGCAGGCCGGGCTCTACCGGGTGGAGGTGCTGACCTTCCTCTGCCCAGCCGGCTCGCTGGAGTTCCCGCTGGTCAAGGCGGAGAGCTGAGGGACTGTCGCGCGGGCGACGGCGGGCCGCCCCGGGTCGGTGCTACGGTCCGGCCCACGCAGCGACCCCGGCACGTCCGGCGCCCGCCGGCCCGGGGTCGGCCGAGGAGTCCGCCATGACCTCCGCCCCGGATGTCCCGCGCGCCACCGACCTGCTCCGCGCGGCGCTCGGCGACCGCCTGTTCACCCCGGCCGACGCCGGCTTCCCGGCCGCCGTGCGGCTCTGGAACGGCGCGCCGGGCGCGCTCCCCGCACTGGTGGCCCGCGCCCACGACGCCGCCGAGGTCGCCCTGGCGGTCCGCGTCGCCCGGCGCTGCCACCTGCCGCTGTCGGTCCGGGCCGGCGGCCACGACTGGGCCGGCCGGGCGCTGCGCCAGGGCGGACTGGTCGTCGATCTCACCGCGCTGCGCCGGGTCGACCTCGACCCCGGCACCGGCGTGGTCACCGTGGGTGGCGGGGCGACGGCCGGTGACGTGCTGGCCGCCCTGCGGCCGTACGACCGGGTCGTCCCCACCGGCGTGGTGCGCGCGGTCGGGATGGCCGGGCTGACCATGGCCGGCGGCTACGGCCCGCTCTGCGGCCGGTACGGGCTGGCGCTGGACAATCTGCTCGGCGCCGAGGTGGTGCTCGCCGACGGCCGGCTGGTGACCGCCGACCCGGCGCACGAACCCGAGCTGTACTGGGCGCTGCGTGGCGGCGGCGGGAACGTCGGTGTGGCCACCGCGCTCCGCTACCGCACCCACCCGCTGGCCACCGTGCTCGCCGGCCTGCTGCTGTTCCCGCTCGACCAGGCGACGGCGGTGCTGCGCGGCTACGCCGACGTGGTGCGGGACGCGCCGGACGAGGTGACCGTGATGGCCGGCTTCCTGCCCGGCCCGGCCGGCGAACCGGTGGTCTTCCTCGCCCCGTTCGTCAGCGGCGACGACCCGGCGGCGGGCCGGGCCGCGGTGGACCGGCTGCGCGCGCTCGGGACACCGCTCGTCGACCAGGTCGGCACGCTGGCGTACGAGGACGCGCTGCGCCTGTTCGACGGCGGGATGGCCGACGGCAACCACTACCTGCTGCGGACCCGGTGGCTGGCCCGGGTGGACGAGCCGGTGGTGGCCGCGCTGACCGTGGCGGCCGGCGCGGTCAGCTCGCCGTTCTCGGCGATCGCGCTGCACCACTTCCACGGCGCGGCGGCCCGGGTGCCGGTCGGCGGGACCGCGTTCGGGCTGCGCGCCGACCACCTGCTGGTCGAGATCATCGCGGTCTGGACGCCGGGTGGGGACCCGGCGCCGCACCGGGCGTGGGCCGAGCGCACCGCGGCGGCGCTGGCGCCGCACGCGCTGCCCGGCGGCTACCCGAACCTGCTCGCGCCGGAGGAGACCGACCGGGTCCGGCTCGCCTACGGGCCGAACTGGGACCGGCTGCGCCGGGCCAAGCGCCGGTACGACCCGCACGAGGTGTTCTCCGCCGTGCCCACGCTGCCGCCGGCCGACCGGCCCGGACCCCGCGTCGGGCGGTGACGACGGGCGGTACGATTTCCGCCGCGCGGTCGCCGATGCCCGCCACACGACGTTCCGGTGCGGTACGCCTACCGCCCGCCCGCGCGCTTGTTCGCGCATCGTTGGACAACTGTTCCGCAAGTCCGCAAGGGGTCGGCTGGTGAGCCGACCCGGAGGAGAGACTAGCCTGATGGGCGTGACACGCCGCGCGAAGATTGTCTGCACTCTGGGCCCCGCCACCTCGTCCCCGGAGCGCATCCGGGGGCTCGTCGAGGCCGGCATGAACGTGGCGAGGCTCAACTTCAGCCACGGCAGTCACGACGACCACGAGTCGGTCTGCCGGATGGTCCGGGAGGCGGCCGAGGCCGCCGGGCAGCCGGTCGCCGTGCTCGCGGACCTCCAGGGCCCCAAGATCCGGCTCGGGCGCTTCGCCGACGGGCCGCACGAGTGGCGCACCGGCGACTCCGTGGTGATCACCAGCGACGAGATCGTCGGCACCAAGGAGCGGGTCTCCTGCACCTACCGCAAGCTGCCGCAGGAGGTGAAGCCGGGCGACCGGCTGCTGATCGACGACGGCCGGGTGGCGGTCGAGGTCAGCGACGTCACCGGCAACGACATCCGCTGCCTGGTCACCGAGGGCGGTCCGGTCTCCAACAACAAGGGCGTCTCGCTGCCGAACGTGGCGGTCAGCGTCCCGGCCATGTCCGACAAGGACGCCGAGGACCTGCGCTTCGCCCTCGGCCTCGGCGTCGACCTGGTGGCGCTCTCCTTCGTCCGCTCGCCGGACGACATCAAGCTCGTGCACTCGATCATGGACGAGGAGGGTGTCCGCCGCCCGGTGCTCGCCAAGGTCGAGAAGCCGGAGGCGGTCGACCACCTGGAAGCGATCGTGCTCGCCTTCGACGGCGTCATGGTCGCCCGGGGCGACCTCGGCGTGGAGCTGCCGCTGGACCAGGTCCCGCTGGTGCAGAAGCGCGCCGTGCAGCTCTGCCGGGAGAACGCCAAGCCGGTCATCGTGGCCACCCAGATGCTCGACTCGATGATCGAGAACTCCCGCCCGACCCGCGCCGAGGCCTCCGACGTGGCCAACGCCGTGCTCGACGGCGCGGACGCGGTGATGCTCTCCGGCGAGACCAGCGTCGGCAAGTACCCGGTGCTCACCGTCAGCACCATGGCGAAGATCGTCACCACCACCGAGGCCGGCTCCATCGCCGTGCCCCGGCTCCAGCACGACCCGCGTACGCACGGCGGCGCGCTCACCGTCGCCGCGTCGTCGATCGCCCGCGCCATCGGCGCCAAGGCCATGGTGGCGTTCTCGCAGACCGGCGACACCGTCAAGCGGCTCAGCCGGCTGCACTGCGACCTGCCGTTGCTGGCCTTCACGCCGGTGCCGGAGGTGCGTAACCAGCTCGCGCTCTGCTGGGGCGTGGAGACGTTCCTGATGCCGTTCGTGCAGCACACCGACGACATGTTCCGCCAGGTCGACCAGGCGCTGCTCGGCCTGAACCGGGCCAACCCGGGCGACTACGTGGTGATCGTGGCCGGCAGCCCGCCCGGCACTCCCGGCTCCACCAACACGCTGCGCGTGCACCAGCTCGGCTCGCTCGTCGACGCCGCGGCGGCCCGGGCCCTCCAGTGAGTGACGCTCCGGTGGCGACCGGGCAGGCCGCCGTCGACCAGCTCCTGGAGGTGCTGGACCTCGCGCAGACCGGCGAGATGGCCTTCCGCGGGATGAGCCCGCCGGTGGGCCCGCAGCGGGTCTACGGAGGCCAGGTCGCCGGTCAGGCGCTGGTGGCGGCCGGCCGCACGGTCGGCCCGGAGCGTGCCGTGCACTCCCTGCACGGTTACTTCGTGCGGCCCGGCGACCCGGCCGAGCCGATCGACTACCAGGTGGAGAACGTCCGCGACGGCCGGTCCTTCTCGGTGCGCCGCTCGGTGGCGTTGCAGCACGACAAGCCGATCTTCTTCATGTCGGCGTCGTTCCAACGGCAGGAGGAGGGGCTGGACCACCACGCCCCGCTCCCACCCGACGTGCCCGGCCCGGACGACGTGCCCACCATGACCGACCGGCTGTCCCGCTACCCGGAACGGCTCGGCATCTGGGGGCAGATCCCGCGCCCGATCGACGTCCGGTACGTCGGCGAGCCCGGCTGGGTACGCCCCGGCGACCGCCCGGCCGAGCCGCACCAGCGGGTCTGGATGCGCATCGACGGCAAGCTGCCGGACGATCCGCTGCTGCACGCCTGCGCGCTGACGTACGCCTCGGACCTGACGCTGCTCGACTCGGTGCTGTCGGTGCACGGCGAGGTGTGGGGGCCGGGCGGGGTGGTGGGCGCGAGCCTCGACCACGCGCTCTGGTTCCACCGGTCGTTCCGCGCCGACGAGTGGTTCCTCTACGACTGCTGGAGCCCGTCCGCGTCGGGCGCCCGGGGCCTGGCCACCGGCCGGATGTTCACCACCGACGGTCGGCACATCGCCAGCGCCGTGCAGGAGGGGCTGCTGCGCCGGGTGGGTGGCTGACCCGGCAGCCGTGACCGTTCGGCCGAGGGTCGGGAGACCGGGCGGCTGAACAGGCGACTAACCTTGCCGGCATGCGTCTCTCCGCCCGGGTCGACTATGCCCTCCGTGCGGCTGCCGAGCTGGCCTCGGTCGCCGAGGGCACGGCCGCCGGGCGGAGCCGGCCGGTGACCGCCGAGCAGATCGCCCGCTCGCAGGACATCCCGCCGAAGTTCCTGGAGAGCATCCTGCTCCAGCTCCGCCGGGGCGGCATCGTGCACGCCCAGCGGGGCCCCGAGGGGGGCTACTGGCTGGCCCGTCCGGCCGGGGAGATCTCCCTGGCCGAGGTGATCCGGGTGATCGACGGCCCGCTGGCGCACGTCCGGGGCCACCGCCCGGAGCAGCTCGGCTACCAGGGCGCGGCCCGCGCGTTGCAGGACGTGTGGATCGCGCTGCGGGCCAGCGAGCGCGAGATCCTGGAGCTGGTCACGATCGCCGACGTGGCCACCGGCACGTTGCCCGCCCGGGTCAACGAGCTGGCCGCCGATCCGCGCGCCTGGAGCTGACGGCCGTCCGGCGTGTCCCACCAACCGGATGGGGGACTTGACCCGGGGTGCCTCCGTGCCGCATTGTCGACCAAGTTGATAGGAGATACCGAAAAGTCAGGGGGCGCTCGTGCGCAAGCTGCTGGTACTCGCCCTCGTCGGGCTCCTCGCGCAACTGGTCGACGGCGCGCTCGGCATGGCGTACGGGCTGACGTCCTCGACGCTGCTGCTGTTCGCCGGTGTCGCGCCGGCCGCGGCCTCCGCCTCGGTGCACCTGGCCGAGATCGGCACCACGCTCGCCGCCGGCGTGTCGCACTGGCGCTTCGGCAACGTCGACTGGAAGGTGGTCGGCCGGATCGCGCTGCCCGGCGCGATCGGCGCGTTCGCCGGCGCCACGTTCCTCAGCTCCATCTCCACCGAGTCGGCCGCCCCGTGGATGGCCGCCATCCTGTTCACCCTCGGCGCGTACCTGCTGATCCGCTTCTCCCGGCCGCTGCGCGCCAACCGTGCCGCCGGCCGGCTGCGGAGCCGCTTCCTGGCCCCGCTCGGGCTGGTCGCCGGCTTCGTCGACGCCACCGGCGGCGGCGGTTGGGGTCCGGTCGCCACCCCGGCGCTGCTGGTCTCCGGCCGGATGGAGCCCCGCAAGGTCATCGGCTCGGTGGACACCTCCGAGTTCGTGGTGGCGGGCGCGGCCAGCGTCGGCTTCCTGATCGGCCTCGGCTCGGAGGGCTTCCTGCTGCCCACTGTCGCCGCGCTGCTGATCGGCGGCCTGATCGCCGCGCCGATCGCGGCCTGGCTGGTCCGCATCGTGCCCGCCCAGGTGCTCGGCGCCGTGATCGGTGGCGTGATCGTGCTGACCAACGCCCGCACCCTGCTGCGTGCCGGCGAGCTGGGCGGCCCGGTGCCGGCCCTGGTCTACGCCGTGCTCGGCGCCGGCTGGCTGGTCGCCATTTCGCTGGCGGTACGCGCGCTGCGTCGCGCCCGCCGGGCCCGGGCCACGGCCGCGGCGGCGCTCGCCGCGGCGCCGGCTCCGTCGGTCGCGGCGGCCGACCCCTCGGCTCCGTCGGTCGCGGCGGCCGACCCCTCGACCCCGTCGGTCGAGGCGGGGGAGCCCCGGCCGCTCGCCGCCGCCGTCGAGGGTTGAGCCGCCCGCGTCGGGGTTGAGCCTTCCGCGTCGGGGTTGAGTCGCCCGCGACGCTGACGAGCGGCATCCCGGCCGGCGTGCCGTGTTTGTCGGCGTGTCGCCGGCTCGGGGCGGATGCGCTCGCGCGCGATATACCACTCCGTCATAATTATGCCTCAGCGGTATATCGCCGTCCCGCGAGTGGGGGTCCCCAGGCGTTACTCTCCGTGGTTGGGGTGGCGGGCGAGTTCCGCCGGGGCGCGGCGCGCTTGTGGGGGTGCGCGGCGGTGGCTACGCTGGCGGAGCGCGGAGCCTAATCATCAACGTCGATGCGTCGACGTTCCCGTCGCGTCAGCGCACGTGCACACTCCCGCCGGTCCGGGCAGGCCGGCGTCGCCGCGTGCCCGACCTTCGCGAAAGGCAACCCCCGTGCACCACACCACCTCACGCCGGCTCGCCCTGCTCGCCGCGGTCTCGGCGGCCACGCTGGCGGCCGGCGTGCTCACCACCGTCACCGCCTCGGCGGCGGCCGCCGCCTGCCGGGTCGACTACCGGATCACCAACCAGTGGGGCGGCGGCTTCGGCGCCGACGTCACCGTGACCAACCTCGGCGACCCGGTCGACGGCTGGACGCTCGGCTGGAGCTTCGCCGCCGGTCAGCAGGTCGCCCAGGCGTGGAACGCCACGGTCAGCCAGTCCGGCGTCCAGGTCACCGCCCGCGACGCCGGCTACAACGCCGCCATCGGCACCGGTGGCACCGCGAACTTCGGATTCAACGCCTCCTGGAACAACGCCAGCAACCCGGCCCCCACCACGTTCACGCTGAACGGCACCACATGCACCGGCGCGCCCCCGACCGCGACGCCGACGACGTCCGGCCCGACCACTCCGCCACCCACCACTCCGCCGCCCACCACCCCGCCGCCGCCCACCACGCCGCCGGCCGGCGCGAAGCAGATGGAGAAGCTCGACCGGGGGCTGGTCAGCGTCCGCTCCGGCAGCGGGAACCTGGTCTCCTGGCGGCTGCTCGGCACCGAGACCTCGGGCGTGTCGTTCAACCTCTACCGGGGCACCACCAAGGTCAACGCGAGCCCGATCACCGGCGCCACCAGCTACCTGGACGGTGGCGCGGCGGCCGGGTCCGCGTACACCGTGCGGGCCGTGGTGAACGGCGCCGAGCAGGCGGCGTCCGCCCCGGCGCTCCAGTTCGCCAACGGCTACCTTGACGTGCCGATCCAGGCCCCGCCCGGAGGCACCACGCCGAGCGGCGAGGCGTACAGCTACTCGGCCAACGACGCCAGCGTGGGCGACCTCGACGGCGACGGCCGCTACGAGTTCGTGCTCAAGTGGGACCCGTCGAACAGCAAGGACAACTCCCAGTCCGGCTACACCGGCAACGTCTACGTCGACGCGTACACCCTGACCGGCGCCCGGCTGTGGCGGATCGACCTGGGCCGCAACATCCGCGCCGGCGCCCACTACACCCAGTTCCAGGTGTACGACTACGACGGCGACGGGGACGCCGAGGTGGCCATGAAGACCGCCGACGGCTCGCGCTCCGGCACCGGCCAGGTGATCGGCTCCTCCTCGGCCGACCACCGCAACTCCAGCGGCTACGTGCTCGCCGGCCCCGAGTACCTGACCATGTTCGACGGGCGCACCGGCGCGGCGCTGTCCACCGTCGACTACGACCCGCCGCGCGGCACGGTCTCGTCCTGGGGCGACTCGTACGGCAACCGGGTCGACCGGTTCCTCGCCGGCACCGCCTACCTGGACGGGCAGCGCCCGTCGCTGATCATGGCGCGCGGCTACTACACCCGCGCGGTGATCGCCGCCTGGGACTTCCGCGACGGCACGCTCCGCAAGCGGTGGACGTTCGACTCCAACGCCTCCGGCAACGGCGCCGCCGCCGGCCAGGGCAACCACCAGCTCTCGGTGGCCGACGTGGACAACGACGGCCGTCAGGAGATCGTGTACGGGGCCGCCACCATCGACGACAACGGCCGGCTGCTCTACTCGACCGGCAACGGGCACGGCGACGCGCTGCACGTCGGCGACCTCGACCCGTCCCGCGCCGGCCTGGAGGTCTTCAAGGTCGACGAGGACGGCAGCAAGCCCAGTTCGTGGATGTCCGACGCGCGTACCGGTCAGCTCCTCTGGCAGACCGCGCCGAACGGCGACAACGGTCGCGGCGTCTCCGACGACATCTGGGCCGGCAGCCCCGGCGCCGAGTCCTGGTCCTCGGCGGTCGACGGCCTGCTCAACACGCGCGGGCAGAACGTCGGCCGCAAGCCGTCCTCGGCCAACTTCCTGATCTGGTGGGACGGCGACCCGGTCCGCGAGCTGCTCGACGGCACCAAGATCGACAAGTACGGCACCGGTGGCGAGACGCGACTGCTCACCGGCAGCAACGTCGCGTCCAACAACGGCACCAAGTCCACCCCGGCGCTCTCCGCCGACCTCCTCGGCGACTGGCGTGAGGAAGTGGTCTGGCGCACCGCCGACAGCTCGGCGCTGCGGATCTACAGCACGCCGGTCACCACCGGCCTGCGCCTGCCGACGCTGATGCACGACCCGCAGTACCGGGTCGCCGTCGCCTGGCAGAACACCGCCTACAACCAGCCGCCGCACCCGGGCTTCCACCTCGGAGACGGCATGGGCACGCCGGCCGCGCCGAACATCTACCTGCGCTGAAACGGCAGGCACCGGGTCGCCGGCCGCGGAATCCGCTCAGCCGGCGACCCGGTGCACCACACCGCAGCATTCCCGACCCGTCCCGACCGGGAATGCCGTACCACCACCGGGGACAAAGCTATGCGTCCCACGCGACGCTGCGGTGACGTGGCTATGAAGAGCGTGTTTCAGCCTTCGCGGCGCAGCCCACCGGCCACCTTCTCGGCGATCAGCTCGAACGAGCGGACCCGGTCGTCCACGTCGTAGACCATCGCGGTCAGCATCAGCTCGTCCGCGCCGGTGCGCTCCAGCAGCGTCCCGAGCTGCCGGGCCACCGTCTCCGGCGAACCGGTGGCCTGACCGTCGCGACGCTGCGCCACGAACTCCCGCTCCAGCGCGGAGTACGGGTAGGCCGCCGCCTCCTCCGGCGTGACCAGCGGCTCCGGCCGCCCCGACCGCAGCTTCAGGAACGACAGCCCGGCCGGCCCGGCCAGCCACTCGGCCCGCTCGTCGGTCTCCGCGCAGACCGCGTTGACCGCCACCATCGCGTACGGCCGGTCCAGCCACTGCGACGGCCGGAAGTGCTGCCGGTAGAGCTGCAACGCCGGAATGGTGTTCTGCGCGCTGAAGTGGTGCGCGAACGAGAACGGCAACCCGAGCAGGCCGGCGAGCTGGGCGCTGAAGCCGCTCGACCCGAGCAGCCATACCTGCGGCGACTGCCCGCGTCCCGGCGTCGCGGTGATCGGACCCGGCTCGGCGCCGCTGAAGTAGTTCATCAGGTCGGCCAGCTCGCGCGGGAAGTGCTCGGCGGACAGGCCCTCCATGGTGCGGCGCAACGCCAGCGCGGTCCCCTGGTCGGTGCCGGGCGCCCGCCCGATGCCCAGGTCGATCCGGCCCGGGTGCAGCGCCTCCAGGGTGCCGAACTGCTCGGCCACCACCAGCGGCGCGTGGTTGGGCAGCATCACCCCGCCCGAGCCCAACCGGATCGTGCTGGTGTGCGCGGCCAGGTGCGCGAGCAGCACCGCCGGCGCCGAACTGGCGATCGCCGGCATGTTGTGGTGCTCGGCCACCCAGAACCGGCGGTAGCCCAGCTCCTCGGTGCGGCGGGCCAGCTCGGTGGTGTGCCGCAGCGCCTCACCGGCGTTGCCGGTCGCGGCCACCGGGGCAAGGTCAAGGACAGACATCGGTACGTCGATCACGCGATGGTGCAACCGGCGACGTGCCGGAATTGTTCCGTCGAGTGGGTCAGCCCATACCCCGGGCCTGCTCGAAGATCAGACTGGTCTGGGTGTGCTGGACCGCCGGATCGACCGCCAGATGATCGAGCACGAAGTCCCGCAACGCGTCCCCGGACGCCGCCCGCACGTGCAGCACGTAGTCCTCCGCGCCGGCCACGTGGAACACCGACACCACCCCGGGCAGCCGCACCGACCGGGCCCGGAACGCGTCCACCGCGGCCCGCTCGTGCGCGGTCAACCGCACCGACACCAACGCCTGCAACGGCAGGCCCACCGCCGCCGGGTCCACCTCGGCGTGGAACCCGCGGATCGCCCCGCACTCCCGCAGCGCCCGCGTGCGCGTCAGACACGTCGACGGCGCCACCCCGACCCGCTCGGCGAGCGCGTTGTTCGGCAGCCGGCCGTCGGCGGTCAGCTCGGCGAGGATCGCGCGGTCGACGTCGTCGAGGGCGGAGAACGGCCGTACATCGTTCGGTGCGAGAGGCATGCCGACATCCTCCACCGAACAAGCTCCGGGCGGAAGCGAGATCATCAGAATCTTCTTCGCTTCCCTTGCTCTGGCCTATCGTCATGTTCGACGCTTTCGGCATGACCGCCGTGGACACCGCAGCCGTGCACGCCGGGCGTGACGACCTCGCCGGGCTCGGCGTCCACGTCCCGCCCATCGACCTCTCCACCACCAACCCACTGCCCTCGGTCGCCGGCGGCGGCGACGACTACGAGACGCTCGCCACCGGCAACCCGCTCCCGGCCGGCGGCAGCGCCGTCTACCAGCGGCTCTGGAACCCCACCGTGGCCCGCTTCGAGACCGCGCTCGCCCACCTCGAAGGCACCGCCGAGGCGGTCGCCTTCGCCAGCGGCATGGCCGCGCTCACCGCCACCCTGCTCGCCGCCACCCGCGACGGCAAACGCCACGTCGTCGCCGTCCGCCCGCTCTACGGCGGCACCGACCACGTCCTCGCCAGCGGCCTGCTCGGCACCGCTGTCACCTGGGCCCGTGCCGACGACGTCGCCGCCGCGATCCGCCCCGACACCGCGCTCGTCGTGGTGGAGACCCCGGCCAACCCGACGCTCGACCTCGTCGACATCGCCGCGCTCGCCACCGCCGCCGGCGACGTCCCGCTGCTCGTCGACAACACCGTCGCCACACCCGTGCTCCAGCAACCCGCCCGGCACGGCGCCGCGCTCGTCCTGCACAGCGCCACCAAGAGCATCGGCGGCCACGGCGACGTCCTCGCCGGCGTCGTCGCCTGCGCGCCCGACTGGGCCGCCCGGCTGCGCCAGGTGCGCGCCGTCACCGGCGCCGTCCTGCACCCGCTCGGCGCGTACCTGCTGCACCGCGGCCTCCAGACCCTCCCGCTGCGGGTCCGCGCCCAGCAGGCCGGCGCCGAGAAACTCGCCGCCTGGCTCGCCGGCCACCCCGCCGTCGAACGGGTCCACCACCCGTCCCGCCACGACCCGGCCGGGCTCGTCGGCCGCCAGATGTCCGGCGGCGGCAGCCTCCTCGCCTTCGAGGTACGCGGCGGCGCGCCCGCCGCCGCCACGGTCGCCGGCGCCTGCGAACTGATCACGCACGCCGTCTCGCTCGGCGGCGTCGACACGCTCATCCAGCACCCGGCGTCGCTGACGCACCGGCCGGTCGAGGGCGACGCCAAGCCGGGCGGCGCGCTGCTGCGCGTGTCGGTCGGGCTGGAGGACCCGGAGGACCTGCGGGCCGATCTGGCGCGGGCGCTGGCGTCGATCTGACGCGACGCCGCCGCGCGTCCGGTCGAGGCGCGCGCCCGGCCGTGGCGTCCGGTCAGGACTTCGGGCCGACGTGCCGGTCCAGCGCGGCGACCGCCTCCCGGCGGGCGACGGACAGCGAGTTGCGGCGATTCATCCGCCAAGCGATGCCGAGCAGGTCGAGCGCCCACTGACAGAGGCCCATGATGTCGGTGGACTCGTTGACGAACATGTAGCGGGGGTAGACGTACTTCTTGCCGCGCACGGTCACCCGGTTGCTGACCCGACAGCCGTCGGAGTGGAAGAGGCCGCGCAGGAAGTGACCCGGGTGGGCTTCGACGATGGTTCGCTGCCAGTCGGTCAGGACGATCGGACGCTCGTGCTTCTTGCCGGGTCCGTGCTGCGGCAGGAGACACGGCCAGTGCTTGCCGTAGCTCTGCACGTTGACACAGCCCTGTTGCTGAACGCGCTGCACCTTCTCGGCCAGCACCGCGCGCATGGCGTCGTCACACGCCTCGATCAGCCCCGGCCAGCAGTCGCTGCAGGAGATCCGGAGCACCGGCACCCGAGCCCTGGTGACGAGATGCCCGTCTCCCAGGTAGAGACCGAGAAGGTAGGCATACGCCGCCGGGTCTGTCGGAACGTGGACACCGTCACGACAGCGAAAACATCGCAGTGCGGTGCCCTGCTGTTTAGGCTCCGGTCGATCTTTGCACCAGTGGCGGACCGTCGGGTACGAGAGCCCCACGGTGCGCGCCACCTCGGCGACGGTCGCGCCACCGAGGTAGAGACGTCGCGCCCTCGCGCGTAACTCGGGTGGATGCACCACCCCATAGTCGAACGCCTGTATGACAATTTTGGTGCCCCCGGTGGGATTCGAACCCACACTGTATGCAGTTTGAGTGCATTGCCTGCTGCCGGTTGGGCTACGGGGGCCTTGCGTCATTCGACCTTCACAGACTACCCACTAGGCTAGGGGCGGCGACACCCGGCACGGCGGGTGTCGGGTTCGAACCGGTGGGAGTGGCTCGTGGGCGAGATGCAGACGGATGCCGAGCGCAAGCGCGTTCTGATCGCCGAGGACGAGGCGCTGATCCGGCTGGACCTGGCCGAGATGCTGGTCGAGGAGGGCTACGAGGTGGTCGGCGAGGCCGGCGACGGGGAGACCGCCGTCAAGCTCGCCGAGGAGCTCAAGCCCGATCTGGTCATCCTCGACATCAAGATGCCGATCATGGACGGGCTGGCCGCCGCCGAGCGGATCGCCGGCGCGCGCATCGCCCCCGTGATCATCCTGACCGCGTTCAGCCAGCGTGACCTGGTCGAGCGGGCCCGGGCGGCCGGCGCGATGGCGTACCTGGTCAAGCCGTTCCAGAAGAGCGACCTGGTGCCGGCCGTGGAGATCGCGCTGTCCCGGTACTCGGAGATCTCCGCCCTGGAGGCGGAGGTGGCCGGCCTGACCGACCGGCTGGAGATCCGCAAGACCGTCGAGCGGGCCAAGGGCGCGCTGATGACGACGTACGGCATGACCGAGCCGCAGGCGTTCAAGTGGATCCAGCGCACCGCGATGGACCACCGGATGACCATGAAGGAGGTCGCCGAGCGGATCCTCGCGGAGACCGCCGGCGGCGAGGTGGCGCAGCAACCCGCCTCCTGACCCAAGGGGCGGGGGAGCGACCGATCGATAGGATCGGATGCATGCCTTCTCCGCGCCTCAGGTCGGTCCTCGCCGTGGTCGCCGGCGTGGCGGTGCTGTTGACCGCCTGCCGGTCGACGCCGGGGCGGCCCGCTGATCCGGCCCCGGTGCGCCCGGCCTGGCGGGCGGTCGAGTTGCCCGTGCCGGCGGGCGTCGCGGGTCGGCCGCTGCTGCGCGACGCGGCGCACTGTGGGAGCCGCTGGTACGCGGTCGGCGGGCTGGTCGACGCCGCGGGGGAGACCCGGCCGGCGGCCTGGTCCAGCGCGGACGGGCTGAGCTGGTCGGCGTTGCCGGTGCGGGCGCAGACGTTCTACGGCCGGCAGCACGTGCTCTACGCGGTGGCCTGCCGCGACGACGGAATGGCGGCGCTCGGCGCGAAGACGGGCGGCGTGCACGGCAATCCGCGTACCGGAACGTGGGTGTGGCGTCCGGGCGGGCCGGTGCGGGAGGTGCCGGCGGCGTTCGAGTTGTTCGGTGGGCCGCGCGCGGTGAGCGCGGCGCGGCTGGCGGCCGGGCCGGCGGGCTGGTTGATCGCCGGGGCGCGCGCCGACGGGGCGGCGGTGTGGACGTCGCCGGACGCCGGCGGGTTCGTGCTGCGCGACGGGGTGCCGGAGCTGGCCGGCGACGCCCGGGGCCGGACGACGGCGTACGACGCGGTGGCGGTGGGTTCCGGCTGGCTGGTGGTGGGGTCGTTGCTGCCGACCGGCGGCGCCGCCCTGATGCCGTTGGCCTGGTCGTCGGTGGACGGCCGGTCGTGGCGGCGGTCGGCGCTGCCGGTGTCGGCGGGCGGCGGGGCGGCGGAGCGGGTGGTGGTGCGCGACGGCGCGCCGACCGTGGTGGGTCCGGTCCGGGGCGGCTTCGCGGTGTGGCGCGCGCCGGCCGGCCAGCCGGACGGTTGGCGGCGGGTGGGCGGGTTCGGCGCGGCCGGTCCGGGGGTGCTGTCGGTGGCGGGTCTGGTGGGCGTCGACGGCCGGCTGCTCGCGGCGACCGGGGACGGTGCGGATCGGCGGCTGTGGATCTCGGGGGACGGTGGTGCGTCGTGGCGGCCGGTGATCGTCCCGGCGTCGGTGCCGGACCGTGGGGACGCCGCGCTGGCGGTGGCCGCCGGCAAGGCCGGATTGCTGGTGGTCGCGGACGACGGGAAAAGCTCCCGTGCCTGGTGGGCGGCGTTGTCGGCCGTCGATGAGTAGCGGGTGCTGGCGGGTTGACCCGTTACCGATGAAACCTCGGTGAACGCCTTGTGCCGCCTTCGGTTCTTACGGGAAGCGTCGGGAATCCGCCACGGCGTGTAACGGTTCGGTCAACCCCGCTTTCCGGGTCTTACGCCACCGCTGGCCGGTGGGATAACGTCCCGGCCCAGACCGGCGACGACGGTCTGGTTCGTCCGCCCCCGCAAGTGCCAATCAGCAGCGGGTGGTTCGGACCATGGACGGAGGAGGGTTCGGGCCTTGAGGCAGAAGCTCGCACGCGTGATCGGCGGGGTCGCCATGCTGGCGCTCGTCGCCGGTGGTACCGCTTGTTCCAGCGGCAGCGACGACGAAGCGTCCGGGGGCAGCGCCTGCGGGAGCAAGATCGCTTTCTTCGGCGCGCTGACCGGTAGCTCGGCCGCGCTGGGCATCAACGAGAAGAACGGCGTCAAGCTGGCGGTCGACAAGTACAACAAGGAGAACGCCGACTGCAAGGTGGAGCTCGCCGAGCTCGACTCGCAGGGCAGCCCGGACCAGGCGCCGCAGCTGGCCCAGAAGGCGATCGACGACGCCAAGATCCTCGGCGTGGTGGGTCCGGCCTACTCGGGTGAGTCGGAGGCCGCCGGTCCGCTGTTCAGCGAGGCCGGTCTGGTCACCATCACCCCCTCCGCGACTCGGCCCAGCCTCGCCGAGCAGGGCTGGAAGACGTTCTTCCGCGCGGTCGGCAACGACTTCAGCCAGGGCCCGGCCGCCGGCAACTACATGAAGAACGTGATGAAGGCCGACCGGGTCTACGTCATCGACGACCAGTCGGCGTACGGCGCGGGCCTGGCCGACGAGGTCAAGAAGGTGCTCGGCCCGGCGGTCGTGGGTAGCGACAAGGTCCAGGGCGAGGGCAAGCAGACCGAGTTCTCCGGTGTGGTCACCAAGGTCAAGGCCGCGAACGTCAAGGCGGTCTTCTACGGTGGCTACTACCAGGAGGCCGGCCTGATCCGCAAGCAGCTCACCGCTGCCGGTGTCACCGCCCCGCTGGTCGCCGGTGACGGCGTCAACGACGGCGCGTACATCACCTCCGCCGGCGCGGCGGCTGCCGAGGGCACCATCCTCACCTGCCCCTGCCAGCCGTCCACCGAGGCGCGCGGCACCTTCGCCGCCGACTACAAGGCGCTCAACGGCGCCGACCCGGGCACCTACAGCGACACCGCGTTCGACGCGGCGAACATCCTGCTGGCGGGCATCAAGGCCGGCAAGTCCTCCCGCGCCGACCTGCTGGAGTTCGTGAAGGGCTACAGCGGCGAGGGCGTGGCGGCCAGCTACAAGTTCGTCGAGGGCGGCGAGCTGGACCCGGCGCAGGTCAAGGTCTGGGCGTTCAAGGTGCAGGGCGGCAAGGTCGTCCCGGACCAGGAGATCCCCAAGTCCTGATCGGTCGATCGCTGCGACTGGCGATTGAGTTGTGAATCGCGGGTGCGGCCGGGAGCTGGCTCCCGGCCGCACCCCCTTTTTCTCTTCAGCGACGGAGCGTCCCTCCCTTGAACTTCGACGGACTGTTCTCCAACTTCGGGGAACTCACCACGACCGGCCTGACGCAGGGCGCGATCTACGCCCTGGTCGCGCTCGGCTACACGCTTGTCTACGGCGTGCTCAGGCTCATCAACTTCGCCCACTCCGAGGTCTTCATCGCCGGCGCGTTCGCCGCGATCTGGACCTGGAACGGCTTCGGTCTCGACCAGGACTCGCAGGTCAGCGGCGTCGGCTCGATCCTGTTCTATCTGCTGGTGGCGATGATCGTGGCGGCCATCGCCTCGGCCGGCACCGCGACGGTGATCGAGCGGGTGGCGTACCGGCCGCTGCGCAAGCGCAACGCGCCGCCGCTGGCGTTCCTCATCACCGCGATCGGTGCCTCGATCGCGATCTCCGAGGCGTTCGGCGTCTACACCCGACGCCTGCCCCAGGGCGCGCCGTCGCTGGTCAGCTCCAAGCCGCTGTTCCACGTCGCCGGCGTGCCGATCGACAGCATCCAGCTGCTCACCATCGGCGCCGCGTTGGTGATGATGTTCGCGCTGGACCAGTTCATCAACCGCAGCCGTACCGGCCGCGGTATCCGGGCGGTGGCCCAGGACGCCAACACGGCGGCGCTGATGGGCGTCAACAAGGACCGGATCATCCTGATGGTCTTCATCGCCGGCGGCACCATGGCCGGTGTCGCGGGCCTGCTCTACGACGTCCGGATCCAGACGCTCACCTACAGCGTCGGGTTCCTGCTGGGCCTCAAGGCGTTCACCGCGGCGGTGCTCGGCGGCATCGGCAACCTCCGCGGCGCGCTGATCGGCGGCCTGCTGCTGGGCGTCGTGGAGAACTACGCCTCGGGCCTGTTCGGCAGTCAGTGGAAGGACTTCGCCGCGTTCGCGGTGCTGGTCGTGCTGCTGATGTTCCGGCCGACCGGTCTGCTGGGCGAATCACTGGGGAGGGCACGCGCATGACGACGACGGTGAATCCGCCGACCCCGGAGCAGCAGGAGGGGATCGGGGTGCGACTGCGGCACGGCCGCGAGGCGGTCGCGAACCGCTGGCACCACGCTCCGCGCTGGGTGCGCTGGGTGCTGCTGGCCGCGGTGATCGTGTTCTTCTACGCGTTGCCGAACAAGGAGTTCTACCAGTACCTCGGGCCGATCCCGACGCCCGGGGCGAACTTCACCCAGGTGCTCTTCACGGTCTCGATCTACGTGTTGCTGGCGGTCGGGCTGAACATCGTGGTCGGCTTCGCCGGCCTGCTCGACCTGGGCTACTTCGGCTTCTTCGCGGTCGGCGCGTACACGGTCGCGGTGTTGACGTCGCCGAGCAGCAACATCAAGACGCTGTGGCCGTGGCTGCTGGTGGTGCCGATCGCGATCGCCCTGACCATGGTCTCCGGCGTCATGCTGGGCACGCCGACGCTGCGGTTGCGCGGCGACTACCTGGCGTTGGTGACGCTCGGCTTCGCCGAGATGATCCGGATCGCGGCGGTCAGCTCCGACTTCCTCAAGGGGCAGCGGGGCTTCAACCAGATCCCGCACCCGCCCGGCAAGTACGCCGACGGCAAGCCGTTCTTCGGTGTGCTCGACGCCCGCCCCTACTACTGGCTGGTGCTCACGCTGATCATCCTGGTGGTGATCGGGGTGCGGAACCTGACCCACAGCCGGGTCGGCCGGGCCTGGATCTCGATCCGGGAGGACGAGGACGCGGCCCAGCTCATGGGGGTTCCGACGTTCAAGTTCAAGCTGTGGGCGTTCGCCTCCGGCGCGGCGATCGCCGGCCTGGCCGGCGCGTTGTTCGCCGGCAAGCAGAACTTCGTCAACTCGCAGAACTTCGAGCTGCTCAACTCGATCATCATCCTGGCCGCGGTCATCTTCGGCGGTTCCGGCAACATCGTCGGCGCGATCGTCGGCGGTGGCCTGGTGGCGTACATGATCGAGCGGTTCCGCGGCATCGAGCTGTTCGGCGTCGAGCTGTACGAGTACCGGTTCCTCTTCTTCGGTCTGGTGCTCGTGGTGATGATGATCTTCCGGCCGCAGGGCCTCATCCCGAACCGGCGACGAGCGGCGGAGTTCAAGGACCGTCGCAAGGAGGTGATCGTCGGTGAGTGACACCGAACAGACCCCGGCCGTTCCGGCCCAGGCCGCGGCGCCCGCCGTCGAGACGGTGGACAAGCGCGAGCCGTTGCTGGAGGTCGACCACGTCACGCTGCGCTTCGGCGGTGTGGTCGCGCTCAACGACGTGGACTTCACGCTCTACAAGGGCGAGATCCTCGGGCTGATCGGGCCCAACGGCGCGGGCAAGACCACCTGCTTCAACGCGATGACCGGCATCTACCAGCCCACCGAGGGGCAGATCCGGTTCCGGGGCGAGAAGATCAGTGGCAAGAAGCGCCACCAGATCACCCGGATGGGCATGGCCCGTACGTTCCAGAACATCCGGCTCTTCCCGGAGATGACCGCGCTGGAGAACGTCCAGGTCGGCGCGGACGCGCACCACAAGACCAGCGTGATCTCCGCGCTGCTGCGGCTGCCGCGGCACTGGAAGGAGGAGCGCGAGGGTCGGGAGAAGGCCGAACGCCTGCTGGAGTTCGTCGGCATCCGGCCCCGGATGCACGAGTTCGCCCGCAACCTGTCGTACGGCGAGCAGCGGCGCCTGGAGATCGCCCGGGCGCTGGCCACCGACCCGGTGCTGCTCTGCCTGGACGAGCCGGCCGCCGGCTTCAACCCGGCGGAGAAGGAGGAGTTGCTCCAGCTCATCCGGCAGATCCGCGACACCGGCGTGACGGTGCTGCTGATCGAGCACGACATGCGCCTGGTGATGGGCGTGACCGACCGGATCGTGGTGCTGGAGTTCGGAAAGAAGATCGCCGAGGGGCTGCCCGCCGAGGTGCGGGACAACCCGAAGGTGATCGCGGCGTACCTGGGGGTGCCGGACGATGCTGCTTGAGATCGAGGACGTGAGCCTGCTCTACGGGCGGATCCAGGCGCTGCACGGCATCAGCCTGACCGTGGACGAGGGCGAGATCGTCGCGCTGATCGGCGCGAACGGCGCCGGCAAGTCCACCACCATGCGGGCGATCTCCGGCATCCGGCCGATCGCCACCGGCAGCATCAAGTTCGCCGGTGAGGACATCTCCAAGCTCCGGGCCGACCTGCGGGTCCGGCGCGGGCTGTGCCAGGCGCCCGAGGGTCGGGGCATCTTCCCCGGCATGACGGTGCTGGAGAACCTCGACATGGGCGCGTACACCCGGCGGGACAAGGCCGGCATCGCGCAGGACCTGGCGCGGGTGCTGGACCTGTTCCCCCGGCTGGCCGAGCGGCGCAAGCAGGCCGGCGGCACGCTCTCCGGCGGCGAGCAGCAGATGCTCGCGGTCGGCCGGGCGCTGATGAGCCGGCCGAAGCTGCTGCTGCTCGACGAGCCGTCGATGGGTCTCGCGCCGATGCTCATCCAGCAGATCTTCACCATCATCACGGAGATCAATCAGCAGGGCACCACCATCCTGCTGGTGGAGCAGAACGCCCAGCAGGCCCTGGCCCGCGCGCACCGGGCGTACGTGCTGGAGACCGGCCGGATCGTCAAGAGCGGCACCGGCGCGGACCTGCTGCACGACCCCTCGGTCAAAGAGGCCTACCTCGGCGTGGCCTGACCGACGCCCCCCTCGCAAAAGGAGTACCCCCATGTTCCACAGCAGCCCCGGCCGTCGGGCGGCGCGCGGCGTCGCCGGCGCGGCCGTCCTCCTGCTCTCCCTCGCCGCCTGCGGTGAGGAGGAGAGCACCGAGCAGCCCGGCGGCGGCGCGAGCGTGACCGCCACGGCGGACTCCTCGCTGGCCGCCAAGGTGCCCGACGCCATCAAGGCCGACGGCAAGATCGTGGTCGGCACCGACTCCACGTACGCCCCGGCCGAGTTCCTCGACTCCGACGGCAAGACCGTCATCGGCTTCGACGTCGAGCTGTTCACCGCCGTGGCGGCCAAGCTCGGCCTGAAGGCGGAGTTCGTCTCGGCGCCGTTCGGCGACATCATCAACGGCGTCAACTCGGGCAAGTACGAGGTCGGCGTCTCGTCGTTCACCGTCAACGACGAGCGCAAGGGCCAGGCCAACATGGTCAGCTACTTCCAGGTCGGCACCCAGTGGGTGACCAAGAAGGGCAACCCGGCCGGGGTGGCGCTGGACAACGCCTGCGGCAAGAAGATCGCGGTGCAGAAGGACACGGTCCAGGTCGAGGACATCCAGAAGCGTTCTAAGACCTGCACCGACGCCGGCAAGCCGGCCATCACGATCGACCAGTTCCCGGGTCAGGACGCTGCCACCGCCGCGGTCGTCTCCGGCAAGGACGACGCGATGCTCGCCGACTACCCGGTCGGGGTGTATGCGGTGACCCAGTCCAACGACGCCCTGGAGCTGCTGGACAAGCAGTACGAGGCGGCCCCGTACGGCTACGTGGTGGCCAAGGAGCAGGCGCAGTTCGCGGAGGCGGTGCGCGACGCCACCAAGGCGCTGATCACCGACGGCTCTTACAAGCAGGTGCTCGACAAGTGGAAGGTGGGGGACGGCGCGATCACGGATCCCGCGATCAACCCGTGACGACATGACCACCGAGGAAGCGACAACCGCGCGGGCACGGCCGGAACCGATCAAGGCCGTGCCCGTGCGGCACCCGGGACGCTGGATCGCAGTGGCGGTGCTTGCCGTGCTGACCGCGATGTTCGTCCACCTGTTGGTGACCAACAAGGCCTTCAACTGGTCCTTCATGGTCGACAAGATGTTCCGCCCGCCGATCATCGAGGGGCTGCTGCGCGGCACCGTGCTGATGACGGTCAGCGCGATGTTGATCGGCGTCACGCTCGGCGTGGTGATCGCGGTGATGCGGCTCTCCGACAACCCGATCCTGCGCGGCGTGGCCTGGCTGTACACCTGGTTCTTCCGGGCCGTGCCCCGGCTGGTGCTGCTGGCCGTCTTCGGCAACATCGGCATCCTGTGGAGCCGGGTCGAGTTCGGCGTGCCGTTCGACACCCAGCTCGGCCAGCTGTTCGGCATCGACAACCTGCAACTGCGGTTGTTCGGGTTCTCCTCCCGGGACATCCTCACCGGCTTCATGGCCGGCCTGCTCGGGTTGGCGCTCTCCGAGGCCGCGTACATGGCGGAGATCGTCCGGGCCGGCATCCAGTCGGTGGATCCGGGGCAGACCGAGGCGGCCCAGGCGCTCGGCCTGAGCCGGGGCCAGTTGCTGCGCCGGGTGGTGCTGCCGCAGGCGATGCGGGTGATCATTCCGCCGACCGGCAACGAGACCATCGCCATGCTCAAGGACACGTCGTTGCTGCTCTACGTGCCGGTCAGCGTAGAACTGTTCTTCCAGCTCGACGCCGTCGGCAAGCGGACGTTCCAGATCTTCCCGATGTACGTCGCCGCCTGCCTCTGGTACTTGTTCCTGACCAGCATCTTGCTGGTCGGGCAGTATTTCCTGGAGCGCCACTTTGGCAAGGGCTACGGCACTAGCGGCCGCGCCCGGATGCGGCTGCGAGGGATGACGGCGGAGGCCGGCGGCAGTGCGGGGGTGGTGAAGTGACCGAGCTGATCGTGCCCACGCAGGCCACCGCCCCGACGGCCGGGTCCGACCTCATGGTGCGCGCCGAGCAGGTGCACAAGTCGTTCGGGCCGCTGGAGGTGCTCAAGGGCATCGACCTGGAGGTCCGTGCCGGCGAGGTGTGCTGCCTGCTCGGGCCCTCCGGCTCCGGCAAGTCGACGTTCCTGCGCTGCATCAACCACCTGGAGAAGATCGACGCCGGCCGGATCTGGGTGGACGGCGACCTGATCGGCTACCGGGAGCGCGGCGGGAAGCTGCACGAGATGCGGGACAGGGAGGTGGCCGCGCAGCGCCGGGCGATCGGCATGGTGTTCCAGCGGTTCAACCTGTTCCCGCACATGACAGTGCTGGGCAACGTGACCGAGGCGCCACTGCTGCTGCGGCAGGAGAAGAAGGCGCAGGCCCGGGAACGGGCCGCGGAGCTGCTGGAGCGGGTGGGGCTGGGCGACAAGCTCGGCGCGTACCCGGGTCAGCTGTCCGGCGGCCAGCAGCAGCGGGTGGCGATCGCCCGGGCGCTGGCCATGCGACCGAAGCTGATGCTCTTCGACGAGCCGACCAGCGCGCTCGACCCGGAGCTGGTGGGCGAGGTGCTGGACACGATGAAGGACCTGGCCCGCGACGGCATGACGATGATCGTGGTCACCCACGAGATCGGCTTCGCCCGGGAGGTCGGCGACCACCTGGTCTTCATGGACGGCGGGGTGGTCGTCGAGCAGGGCGACCCGCGCGAGGTGATCGCCGCGCCGAAGCACGAGCGGACCCAGGCGTTCCTGGCCAAGGTGCTCTGACGGGTCCGGTGCGGCGTGCGTCGCACCGGACCCCTCCGGTCAGTTCACGAAGCCCCGGAGCAGCCAGCCGGGACTCTGCGGCTCACAGACGTAGGTCTGGTAGATGCCGCTGCTGACCCGGGACTGCCCGACCGAGATGCACTTCGACTGGAGCGTGTAGACCCCGCCGCTGACCCACCCGGCGAACGCCGGCCCGCTCAGCACGGTCAGCGCGCCGGCCGTGGCGAGCGCAGGTACCAGAATTCGGACACCCCATCGTCGCATCGGGTCCTCCTCGTCTGTGCTATCGACTGATCTCCATACCGTAGTGGTTCGGTCGCGATCCGTGGGGGTTGCGGGTGCCGGGGATGTCGGGGTCACGGACTAGAGTCGCTGCCGTGACAGCTACGACGCCGCGCCTGCTCCTCGTCGACGGACACTCCCTGGCATACCGGGCGTTCTTCGCCCTGCCGGTGGAAAACTTCTCCACCACCACGGGGCAGCCGACCAACGCCGTCTACGGCTTCACCTCGATGTTGATCAACGTGCTGCGCGACGAGCAGCCGACCCACATCGTGGTGGCGTTCGACGTCTCCCGCCGTTCCTTCCGCACGGAGAAGTACTCCGAATACAAGGCCGGCCGCAGCGAGACCCCGACCGATTTCAAGGGCCAGGTCAGCCTGGTCAAGGAGGTCCTCGCCGCACTGCGGGTGCCGGTGGTCGAGAAGGAGGGCTACGAGGCCGACGACGTCATCGCCACGCTCGCCTGCCAGGCCCGCGACCAGGGCATGGACGTGCTGATCACCACCGGCGACCGGGACGCGTTCCAGCTCGTCGGCGACCAGGTCACCGTGCTCTACCCGCGCAAGGGCGTCTCCGACCTGGCCCGGATGGACCCGGCGGCGGTCGAGGCGAAGTACGGCGTCACCCCGGGCCGCTACCGCGACCTGGCCGCGTTGGTCGGCGAGACCAGCGACAACCTGCCCGGCGTGCCCGGGGTCGGCCCGAAGACCGCGGCCAAGTGGATCAACCTGTACGACGGGGTCGAGGGCGTGGTGGCGCGCGCCGACGAGATCAAGGGCAAGGCGGGCGACAGCCTGCGCGAGCGGCTCGCCGAAGTGATCCGCAACTACGAGATCAACCGCCTGGTCACCGATCTGGAGCTGCCGGTGCGTCCCGAGGACGCCCGCTGGCAGGGCTGGGACCGCGAGGCCGTGCACCAGGTGTTCGACACGCTCCAGTTCCGCATCCTGCGCGACCGGCTCTACCAATATCTGGAAGCCGTCGAGCCGGAGGCCGAGGCCGGCTTCGAGCTGGCCGGCGAGGTGCTGACCGAGCCGGGCGCGCTCGCCGGCTGGCTCGGCACGCACGCCCCGGCCGGCACGTCGGTCGGCCTGGCGGCCACGCTCGACACCGGGCCCAACCGCCGGCACACCGCGACCGTGACCGGGATGGCGCTGGCCACCACCGACGGCGCGGGCGCCTGGTTCGACCCGAGCCGGCTGGCCGCCGACGACGAGGCCGCGCTGGCCGGCTGGCTGGCCGACGCCGGGCGGCCCAAGGTGCTGCACGACAGCAAGCCGGCGGTGCTGGCGTTCGCCGCGCACGGTTGGGAGCTGCGGGGCATCGCCCGCGACACCCAGATCGCCGCCTACCTGGCCCGTCCCGACCAGCGTTCCTACGACCTCACCGACCTGGCGCTGCGTTACCTGCACCGGGAGCTGCGTGTCGACGCGCCGGAGACCGGCCAGCTCACCCTGGACGGGTTCGGCGACGACGACGCGGCCGAGCAGAACCTGATGCTCCAGGCCCGGGCCACGCTCGACCTCGCCGACGCGATCGACGCCGAGCTGTCCCGGGACGGCGAGCAGTCCGCCCGGCTGATGGCCGAGGTGGAGTTGCCGCTGATGCGGGTGCTCGCCGCCATGGAACGCACCGGCATCGCCGCCGACACCGAATACCTGTCCGAGCTGGAGGCGCACTTCGCCGCCGAGGTGAAGGCCGCCGCGCAGAGCGCGTACGCCGTGGTCGGCCGGGAGTTCAACCTGGGCTCGCCGAAGCAGTTGCAGGAGATCCTCTTCACCGAGCTGGCGCTGCCCAAGACGAAGCGGATCAAGACCGGCTACACCACCGACGCCGACGCCCTCCAGTGGCTCTACGCGCAGACCGAGCACCCGCTGCTGCACCACCTGCTGCGCCACCGCGATGTCGCCAAGCTCAAGTCGACGGTCGACGGGCTGCTCAAGTCCGTCTCCGACGACGGCCGGATCCACACCACGTTCAACCAGACCGTGGCCGCGACCGGGCGGCTGTCGTCCACCGAGCCGAACCTCCAGAACATCCCCATCCGCACCGAGGAGGGGCGGCGGATCCGGCGCGCGTTCGTGGTCGGCGAGGGCTACGAATGCCTGCTCACCGCCGACTACAGCCAGATCGAGATGCGGATCATGGCGCACCTGTCCGCCGACGAGGCACTTGTCGAGGCGTTCAACTCCGGGCACGACTTCCACGCCGCGACCGCCTCCTCGGTCTTCACCGTCGAGGTCGGCGACGTCACCGCCGACCAGCGCCGCAAGATCAAGGCGATGAACTACGGCCTGGCGTACGGGTTGAGCGCGTTCGGCCTGTCCCAGCAGCTCGGCATCTCCGCCGAGGAGGCCCGCGGGCTGATGGAGAACTACTTCGCCGGGTTCGGTGGCGTCCGCGACTACCTCCACGAGGTGGTGGCCCGGGCCCGGCAGGACGGCTACACCTCCACCATCCTGGGTCGCCGCCGCTACCTGCCCGACCTGGTAAGCGACAACCGGCAGCGCCGGGAGATGGCCGAGCGGATGGCGCTCAACGCCCCGATCCAGGGCTCGGCGGCCGACATCATCAAGGTCGCCATGCTGCACGTCGACAGCGCGCTGCGCGACGCCGGGCTGCGTTCCCGGATGCTGCTCCAGGTGCACGACGAGCTGGTGTTCGAGGTCGCCCCGGGGGAGCGGGAGGCGCTGGAGGCGTTGGTGCGCAAGGAGATGGGCGCGGCGTACCCGCTGTCGGTGCCGCTGGAGGTGTCGGTCGGCGAGGGCCGCGACTGGAACAGCGCCGACCACTGACCGACCCCCCACCCCCACGCCCCCCGCGTCGATCAAGGAGTTTGCGTCGTGGAGTGGCCGGCGGGCGACGCAAACTCCTTGATCGACATCGGGGGTGCGGGGACGGTGAGCGCGGCGGCGTGCAGGGCGGCGGCCAGGCGGTTCCGCGCGGCCACCTGGGCGGCGATCCGGGCGTCCAGCACGGCCAGCCGCTCCCGGGCGACCCGGAGGCCGGTCGGGGACGGCGGCGCGGCGGTGACGTCTCCGTCCAGGCAGGGCAGGAAGACCCGGACGTCGTCCAGGGTCAGTCCGGCGTCGAGCAGATGGCGGATGTTGCGGACCCGGGTGACCGCCGCCGGGTCGTACTCGCGGTAGCCGTTCGCCGCCCGGGTCGACGTGATGAGGCCCTGCTCCTCGTAGTGCCGCAGGACGCGTGGCGTGCAGCCGGTCGCCCTCGCCACCGCACCGATCCGCACCCGTCACCACCGTTCCGTTCAGGCGACCACCGCGCCGCCGTCCACCGGCAGCACCACGCCGGTGAGGAACGCCGCCTCCGGGTCGCAGAGCCGCCGGATCGCCCAGGCTACTTCTGCCGGCCGGCCGACCCGACCCGCCGGAGTGTGCGCCACCTGCCAGTCCCGCAGCGCGGCACGCCGCTCCGGCGAGAGGCCCCGGTGCGCCCCGATGGGCGTGTCGACTGCGCCGGGCGCCACCGCCACCACCCGGACGCCACGCGGCGCGAGTTCCACCGCCCAACTGCGGGTCAACGAGTCGAGCGCGGCCTTGCCGGCCGCGTACACCGCGCTGCCCGGCCAGGCACGCATGCCGACGGACGTGGTGACGTTGACTAGCACGCCACGGGTCTCGGCGAGCGCCGCCACGGCGGCGTGCGCCAGCCGGAGCGGAGCGAGCAGGTTGGTCTCCAGTTGCCGGCGGGCGGCGTCCTCGTCCAGCTCCGCCAGGGGACCGCCGCCGGCCACGCCGGCGTTGTTGACCAGCACGTCCAGCCGGCCGTGCCGGTCCAGGGCGACGCGGACGATCCGGGCGGGCGCGTCCGGGGCGGTGACGTCGGCGGTCAGCGGCACGATGCCCGGCCGACCGGCAGCGGTCTCCGCCAACGGCGCGGGCCGCCGGCCGACCGCGACGACGGCGTCCCCAGCGTCGGCGAAGGTGTGCGCGGTGGCCCGGCCGATGCCGGTGCCCGCGCCGGTGACCACGACCACGCGTGACGTTCGGCTTTCCATGTCGGGCATCCTGCGACCCTGCCGTCAACGGCAGGGTCAAGCGGCCGGACGCTCAGCTCTTGAGCGGGTCGTGCCCCCAGTTCATCAGCGACCAGCGCCACCTCGTGTCGCGCACGTCGCCGGACGGGCGTTGGGCCAGGTGCCGGTGCACGTAGCCGACCACCTTGCGCATGTGCTTGTAATCGGCGGCGGTGAGCTGGTCGCGCTTGCGGCGCAGCAGGTCCACGATCCGGCGGCCGGAGTCGTGCCCGACCGATTCGCCGCCCTTGGTGCCCGGCTTGTGCCAGCCGACGTGCTTGGACTCGTCGGTCTCCAGCCAGCGGGTCAGCTCGGCGGGTTTCATGTTCACCGCGTCGGTGAACTCGCGGTACGTCTGCTGCGGGTCCTCACGGCGACTCATCGCGGAGCACCTCCGGTCGGTGGGCGACGTCGCGGCCGGAGTCGTCGTTGGTGATCCGGTACTGCGGCTGTTCCGGAGAGGCGTGCACCGGATGCCCGCGGACGTGGGTGCGCTCGGTCAGCTTCTCCTTGACCACGCCGTACGCCCGGCCGCTGTGGCTGGCCCAGGAGACGTGGTCGCCGACGCGGAACTCCTTCTCGGCCATGCCGGCGGTTACCCGCTCGCCGGACCGAGTAACGGTGCGGTCAGGGCCGGATCTCGGCGACCGGCAGCTTGATGTCGAACGGCTCGGCCAACTCGACCACCTCGCTGCCGTCGGCCACCAGCTCGTACTGGCGCTCGCCGCCGGGGCCGATCCGGTCACCGAGGCGGTACGCGTACAGGTGCACCGGGTCCTGCTCGATCCGCCAGTAGAACGGGATGCCGGCGGCGGCGTACTCGCCCGGCTTGGCGAACCGGTCCACCCGCCGGGTGCCGGGCGAGACGATCTCCACGGCCAGCACGACGTCGGCCGGTCGCAGGCGGGACCGGTCGGTCGGTAGTCCGGCGTGGTGGAGCAGCACATCCGGTTGCCGGCTGGTGTTCGGACTGAGCCCGACTCCGACGGCCTGGGATGCCCGCAGGTGAGCCGGTGAGTGGGATCGCAGCCAGAGCCACAGCAGGCTGGAGATGGTCTGATGGCCCAGGGTGGGGGAGGGTGTCACCTGGATGACTCCGTCGACGAGTTCGACGCGGGGGGCGTCGTCCGGCAGGGTGAGCAGGTCCTCCAGCGTGTAGTCCGCACGCTGCTGCCGCATCGGGTCCGGACACCAGGGGCCAGGTGATGTCGGGATGGGCTCGGCGCTCATGCGGCGAGCGTACCGCCGGGGAACCGCACCCGTGGCGGACCGAGTGTGCGACGCGCTCAGGGCGCCGGCTTCTCCGCGACGAAGATGGCGGTGCCGGGGAAGAGCCGACCGCGCAGCGGGCTCCACTGGCCCCAGATCCCCTCGTGGCCGGCCGGCCACTCCGGCTCCACCAGGTCGAGCAGGCGGAACCCGGCGTCGACCAGCTCCCGGATGCGGTCGCCCAGCGTGCGGTGCTGCTCGACGTAGGTGGCCACGCCGCGTGCGTCCTGCTCGACGTAGGGGGAGCGGTCGAAGTACGAGTGCACGGCGGTCAGCCCGCCCTCGCCCGGGTCGTCGAGGAAGATCCAGCGCATCGGGTGGGTGACCGAGAAGACCCACCGGCCGCCGGGGCGCAGCACCCGGGCCACCTCGCGCATCGCCGCCGCCGAGTCGTCGACGAACGGGATCGCGCCGAACGCGGTGCAGACCACGTCGAAGGCGGCGTCGCCGAAGGGCAACGCCAGCGCGTCGGCCTGGACCAGCGGCACGCGTACCCCGCTGCGGTCGGCGGCGTCGGCGGCGTGCCGCAACATGCCGGCGGAGAGGTCCAGCGCGACCGGCCGGGCGCCCTGGGCGGCGAGCCAGCGGGCGGCGGCGGCCGCGCCGGCGCCGAGTTCGAGGATCCGGCGGCCGGTGACGTCGCCGAGCAGTCGCGCGTCGGCCTCCCGCAGCCCTTCCGGACACCAGACGAAGTCGACGTCACCGAGGAACCTGCCGTGCTCGGCCTGGTAGGCGTCGGCGTCGGTGTCCCACCAGCCGCGGTTGGCCCGGCGGATCTCGGCGGCCCCGACCCGCCGGCGGGTCACCCTGTCGTCGTCCACGGAGTCCACGCTAGGGCCGGTCGGGTGCCGCGTCGCGGGCGGGCCGGGCGTGTCGCGGGTGGGGCGGATGTGACGGACGAGACAGGAGTGGCCCCTTACCGCGCGAAATCTCCGCTTTCGCAGCGGATGAGGTCGCACGGACCCGGGAGGGCTTGCACGCTGTGGTAATGCAGCGGGTAGGCTAGACGATGCGCTCGCGGATCGTGTGCCTCGGCAGGGAGCAGGTGTGCGGTCACCGGAGCCACTAATGATCTTCTTGCGTCGATCGTTCGGTGTGCCCGGCGACGGATCCGCTGGCGCGGAAGAGTCACCGCGACACCCATGCCCGCTGTGACAACCCATCCGACCGGAGCAACCGCCCACATGACGAGCAGCATCGAGGCCACCTCGAGCGCCAACAAGGTCACGCACGACGATCTCGGCTCTGAGGAAGCATTCCTCGCCGCTATCGACGAGACCATCAAGTACTTCAACGACGGCGACATTGTCGAAGGCACCGTCGTCAAGGTCGATCGGGACGAGGTCCTGCTCGACATCGGCTACAAGACCGAGGGCGTGATCCCCTCTCGGGAGCTGTCGATCAAGCACGACGTGGACCCGGCCGAGGTTGTTTCGGTCGGCGACCACATCGAGGCCCTCGTCCTCCAGAAGGAGGACAAGGAGGGTCGGCTGATCCTCTCCAAGAAGCGGGCGCAGTACGAGCGGGCCTGGGGCACGATCGAGAAGATCAAGGACGAGGACGGTGTCGTCCGCGGCTCGGTCATCGAGGTCGTCAAGGGTGGTCTCATCCTCGACATCGGTCTGCGCGGCTTCCTGCCCGCGTCGCTTGTCGAGATGCGGCGGGTGCGTGACCTGCAGCCGTACGTCGGCCGCGAGCTCGAAGCCAAGATCATCGAGCTGGACAAGAACCGCAACAACGTGGTCCTGTCCCGCCGGGCCTGGCTGGAGCAGACGCAGTCCGAGGTGCGCACCGAGTTCCTCAACAAGCTCCAGAAGGGGCAGGTCCGCAAGGGCGTCGTCTCCTCGATCGTCAACTTCGGCGCGTTCGTCGACCTGGGCGGCGTGGACGGCCTGGTGCACGTCTCCGAGCTGTCCTGGAAGCACATCGACCACCCGTCCGAGGTCGTCGAGGTGGGCCAGGAGGTCGAGGTCGAGGTCCTGGACGTCGACCTGGACCGCGAGCGGGTCTCGCTGTCGCTGAAGGCGACCCAGGAGGACCCGTGGCGTCAGTTCGCCCGCACCCACGCGATCCAGCAGATCGTGCCGGGTAAGGTCACCAAGCTGGTGCCGTTCGGCGCGTTCGTCCGGGTGGACGACGGCATCGAGGGCCTGGTCCACATCTCCGAGCTGGCCGAGCGCCACGTGGAGATCCCGGAGCAGGTCGTGCAGGTCGGCTCCGAGGTCATGGTCAAGGTCATCGACATCGACCTGGAGCGCCGCCGGATCTCGCTGTCGCTCAAGCAGGCCAACGAGGGCTTCGTCGAGGGCGAGGAGCACTTCGACCCGACCCTCTACGGCATGGCCGCGACGTACGACAACGAGGGCAACTACATCTACCCGGAGGGCTTCGACCCGGAGACGGGCGAGTGGCTCGAGGGCTACGACAAGCAGCGCGAGACCTGGGAGAACCAGTACGCCGAGGCGCGTCAGCGTTGGGAGGCCCACACCAAGCAGGTGCAGACCTCCCGCGCCGCCGACGCCGAGGCCGCGGCCAACCCGGCTCCGCCGGCCACCAGCACCACCACCTCGACCTCGTCGGCCCCGAGCCGTCAGGCCGAGGAGCCGGCCGGCACGCTGGCCACCGACGAGGCGCTCGCCGCGCTGCGGGAGAAGCTCGCCGGCGGCAAGTGACCGGTCGCTGACGCCGGTTCGTCCACCCGGACGCACCAGCGGCTGCCTCTGACGACGGGCCCCGTCCCCGCGTTCCGCACCAGTGGAGCGCCGGGGGCGGGGCCCGCGTCGTGGACACCTGCGGACGCCGCTCGCGTCGGCTCGGAAGCGCCGGCCTGTTTGGCATGTGTCCGATGATCCGGTTGACTGTCCGGATGCTGAAGGTGGGGCTGACGGGCGGGATCGGATCCGGCAAGAGCGCGGTCGCGGCCCGCCTCGCCGCGCTCGGCGCGGTGGTCGTCGACTCGGACCGGATCGCCCGCGAGGTGGTCGCGCCCGGCACCGAAGGACTGGCCGAGGTGGTCGCCGCGTTCTCCGACCGGGTCCTGGGCCCGGACGGCTCGCTGGACCGGGCCGCGCTGGGCGCGCTGGTCTTCGGCGACGAGACCGCCCGCCGCCGACTGGAGGCGATCACCCACCCCCGGGTCCGGGCGCGGGCCGCCGCGCTGCTCGCCGCCGCGCCCGCCGACGCGGTGGTGGTCAACGACGTGCCACTGCTGGTCGAGGTCGGGCTCGCACCCACGTACCACCTGGTGGTGGTGGTGCAGACGGCGGTGCCGACCCGGCTGGCGCGGTTGTCCCGGGACCGGGGCATGGACCCGGCCGAGGCCGGGCGGCGGATCGCCGCGCAGGCCGATGACGCCCGCCGGGCGGCGGTGGCGGACGTGCTGCTCACCAACGACGGCACGCTGACCGACCTGCACGACGCGGTGGACGACCTCTGGCGGGACCGGTTGCTGCCCTACGAGCGCAACGTCCGCGAGCGGCACGCCGTCCGGGCCGAGCCGTCGACGCTGATCGAGCCGTCGACGTTGACCGGGCCGTCGACGTTGACCGAGCCGGATCCGACCTGGCCCGCGCAGTACGCCCGGCTGGCCGCGCGGATCCACCACGCGGCCGGTGGCGACCTCCGGGTCGACCACGTCGGCTCCACCGCCGTGCCCGGCCTGGCCGCGCCGGACGTCATCGACATCCAGCTCACCGTTCCCTCGCTGGCGGAGGCGGACGGTCCGCTCGCCGACCGGCTGGCCGAGGCGGGCTTCCCCCGGCTGCCCGGCGAGTGGCGGGACGCGCCGCGTCGCCCCGACCGGGTGCAGTGGGTGAAGCGGCTGCACGGCGGCGCGGACCCGGGTCGCCCGGTGCTGCTGCATCTGCGGGTGGCCGGCTCGGCCGGCTGGCGGTACGCGCTGCTGATGCGCGACCACCTCCGCGCGGACCCGGCGGGCCGGGCCGCGTACCTCCAGGTGAAGCGGGACCTGGTGGCTGCCGCGCCGGACAGCGCGGAGCACGGCACGCTCACCGATCCCTGGTTCGACGAGGAGCACCTGCGCGCCGAGGACTGGGCCGCCCAGACCGGCTGGCGCCCCTGACCCCGGCCCGCCACCCCCACCCTCGCCCCCAGATTCCCGGAAAGTGTGCTCATTCCGCGCCGGATGGCCGCACTTTCCGGGAATCTGCGTGCCTCGGCGGGGTGCGGGAGGGGGCGGGGGTGAGGGTGAGGTGGATCCACACGTTTCGGGTGGTGCGCAGTTCCAGGCGGTGCGGCAGTCCGGCCCGGTCCAGCCACCAGCGCAGGCCGCCCGGCACCTCGATGACGTCCACCGCACGGCCGGCGGTCTCGTCCGCCCGGATCCGCAGCGCCGGTCCGTCCGGTGGTCGGGTGCCGGCCCGTAGCGCGGCCTCGAGGAGCCGGTCCAGGGCGTCGGTGGGCGGCTGGGCGGCGGCCGTGAGCAGCCCGCCGGGCGTCGGCAGTGGCGGCGTGCCGGGTCCGTCCGGGGACGCCTGCGCGTGCGCCACCCCGCCCGGTCCGGCCCGGCGCAGCGTACGCCGGCCGGTGTCGTCGTCGGTCACCGTGAGGTACGCCGACGGCGTCGACCAGCTCAGCGTGCCCACCCCGTGCAGGGTGGTGGACGGGTCGAGCGGGGCGGCCACGGTCACCGCCGCGCCGCCGACGTGCCGCAGCCGGGCGGGCAGCCCGGCCAACCGGTCCGCCTCGTCGTCGGTCAGCTGCCGGGGCTGCCCGGCCCGGCCGCCGAGCGCGTCCACCGGGTGCGGTGCGGGCCGGTCGGCGCGCTCCAGGTCGACGGTGACCGGCGTGCCGTCGGGCAGCCGGCCGGCCAACCGGTGCAGTCGGGCGTCCCGGTCCAGCCAGAGCGTCGGCCGTGACTCGCCCGACGGGGCGGCCAGCGGTGCCCGGAGCACGTCCACCGGGACGCCGGCGAGGTTCTCCCGGCGCAGCCAACGGCCGTCCCGCGCGACCGGGTCGAGCCGGTCCGCGCCCAGCCCGAGCAGCAGGTCGCGGACGGCGGCCAGCCCTTGGCCGGCCGCCGGTTCGCGGAGCCGCCACCGGTCGGGCGGCGGGACCAGCGGTGGTCGCGCCGGCGTGGGCAGCGCGGCCGGGGCCGGCCGGATCAGCAGCGCCGCCGCGGTGGCCTGGACGAGCCCCCGGTCGGCGCCCGCGCCGGGGCCACCGATGTCCAGGTAGAGCAGCGGCCGGGCCCAGTCGACCCAGCCGAGCAGTTCGATCCGGTCCCGGCCGGCGCCGACCGTGCCCCGGACGCCGGCGCGCAGGTCCCGCACGTTGGTCACCCGCAGCGCGGCGACCCGCTCGGCCTCGTCGGTGGTGAGCGGGCGGTCCGTCGGGTCCGACCGTGGTGGGGACGCGCCGGGCAGGCCGGCGACCAGGAGGGTCGCCGAGGCGGCGGCGGCCAGCACGAGCGAGGCCAGCGCGGCGCGTCGGCGGGTCGGCCGGTCCGGTGGGTCGCCCGCCCCGTCCGGCGCGGGATCGTCGCCCGCCCGGGCGGCGCCGGCCGGTCCCGGGCCGGTCGGGA
>NZ_PYPS01000171.1 GCF_003027925.1 Micromonospora sp. RP3T | reverse complement strand
AAATAGTTGAGTCCCCTTTAAAGTTAAGGTACAAGTCAATTCTGACTTAAGTTTTCTTAGTCAAGAGCATGGGTTGAAGCTTATAATTGTGAACTCTCAGAGTGCATTAGATAGAAGATTCGTTCCCTGAAGGAGGGGAAGAAGACATTACATCATAACTGATGTATTTGGAGTCCCACTTGGAGGCCCAATCACTTCTGAGCTTAAGATGAAAAGGCCAGTGAACATTGCCGAGTGGAATTTGCATGCCAAGCCACTCCCCCGTACACACGGGTGTATAAGATGGTGGCATGCATCCACTCATTTAGATTTTTGCTTCAGAGCCGATTGCTTCATGAGCTGCTTCTACAAAGAAGAAAGAAAACTTTCATCAATGCGGGAGTTTCTTGGCTGTGTGGAACATCCTTTCTTTGCATTCAGCGGAGAGATCGCCCTGCTGTGCTCAGATGACTGCTGTGGTCCTACCCTGGGCAATCCAGCCTAAAAGAGCAATTTCCTACAGCATA